>NZ_JAPCHX010000003.1 GCF_026107415.2 Microbacterium sp. MPKO10 | reverse complement strand
TCGAACGACACGGCGGCCAGCGATGGCAGCTTTTCGGGTTTCGGGCCGAGGGAGACGTTCACGGTGACCGTGGAGTTTGGGTAGACGAGCTCACCCCCGGCAGGGTTCGTGCTCGTGACGTGGAGCCCGCCGCCCGCTGTCTGGCCGTGACCGTTCTCCGGCCGGGATGCCCGTCAGTTGGTGATGTCGATCTCGCGCACGAGCGTCGCCGCTGTCGCCTCGGCAATTCGATCGAGCACACCATCAGGAGCCGGCGAGTCGATCGTGAGCACGCTGAGTGCCTGGCCGCCCGCCTCGTGCCGAGCAATCTGCATGTTCGCGATGTTGACATCGGCCTCGCCGAGCTGCTGGCCATAGACGGCGACGATGCCCGGCCGATCGGTGTAGAGGATCACGACGTGATGATTCTCGATGGGAACCTCGACGTCGTAACCGTTGATGTTCACGATCTTCTCGGTCTGCTTGGTTCCCGTGAGGGTTCCCGAAACCGAGATCTGCGAGCCGTCGCTCAAAGCGCCGCGAATCGTAATGACGTTGCGGTACTCCTCGCTGACAGCATCCGTGATCTGGCGCACCTCGATGCCACGCTGTTCAGCCAAAAGCGGCGCGTTGACGTACGACACGCTCTCGCTGACGATGTTGGTGAAGATCCCCTTGAGCGCCGCGAGCTTGTACACGCTCACGTCGTAGTCGTTGAGTTCGCCGTGCACCTCGATGTCGACGCTGGTGAGCGGCGAGTGGGTGATGCCGGAGAAGACCTGGCCGAGTTTCTCGACGAGCGGGATCCCCGGGCGGACATACGGGTCGATCACTCCGCCGGCGACGTTCACAGCGTCGGGCACGAGCTCGCCGTCGAGGGCAAGGCGGACGGACTTCGCCACCGACACTCCGGCCTTCTCCTGTGCCTCTCCTGTCGACGCGCCAAGGTGCGGAGTGACGACGATGTTGTCAAGGGTCAGAAGCTTCGAATCGGTGGGCGGCTCTGAGACGAACACGTCGATGGCCGCACCCGCGATCGTGCGCGCTGACAGAGCTTCGAAGAGTGCGTCCTCATCGATCAGCCCGCCGCGGGCGACGTTGATGATGAACGCGCTCGACTTCATCTTCGCGAACTCGGCAGTGCCGATCATGCCGGTGGTCTCCGGCGTCTTCGGCATGTGAATCGTGACGAAATCGGACTGCTCGAGGAGCTCATCGAGTGTGACGAGCTGCACGCCGAGCTGCTGAGCGCGCGCGCTGGTGACGTACGGGTCGTACGCGATCACGGAAACGCCGAAGGCCTGAAGACGAGCCGTGATCAGGGCGCCGATGCGGCCGAGGCCGATGATGCCGACAGTCTTCTCGTACAGTTCGACACCCGTGTACGACGAACGCTTCCAGGCGCCGCCAGACAGTGAGTCGTTTGCCGCGGGAATGTGACGCGCGAGGCTGAGGATATGGCCGACGGTGAGCTCGGCCGCCGAGATGATGTTCGAGGTCGGTGCGTTCACGACCATGGTTCCGGCTTCCGTGGCTGCCGCGATGTCAACGTTGTCGAGACCGACGCCAGCCCGTGCAATGACTTTGAGCTTCGGTGCATGCGAGAGCGCCTCGGCATCCATCTTCGTCGCCGAGCGAATGAGAACGGCATCGGCATCAGCGAGCGCGTCGAAGAGCGACGGGCGATCGGTGCCATCGACCTTTCTGATCTCGAAGTCGGGCCCAAGAGCATCGACTGTTGCGGGTGAGAGTTCTTCGGCGATCAGCACGACCGGTTGTGACACAGGCATATCCTTACGGGTTCGGCGGATGAGAGATCGACGCCGCAGCGGTGAGACGAAGATGCGTCAGTAGTTTAGTGGACGCAGGATTATTGTGACGTTATGCGAAGCTGATCGCCGAGACGAGGCTCAGATAGGTGGCCGCAGACACCGCGAGTCCGCAGACGTAGAACAGCGCTTGAGCCAGGTACCCACGTGAGCGCCCGAGCAGGATCGCCACGACGAAGATCGCGATGGGCAGGACGACGCTGACGACCAGGATCGCCCAGGCGGCGCCCGTCAGGGCGATGCCGAGCTGTGAGGCGACGCCAGCAAGCGTGAGGATGTTGCCGACGGCCTCCCAGAGGTCGTAAGCGTAGAAGAGCCCGAAGAGGATGCCGAGGGCGAGCGCCGGCCATTGGCGGTACCGTTCGCGTGCCGGGGTCGAGTCCGTCATCACAGGCCTCCGATCACGAATGGCCAGGGGATCAGCACGAGTGCGCCGAGCACGAGCCAGATAATCCGGGACTTTGCGTGGCCGCGTGTAAACCAGAGAGCAGCGGCGAACCAGAGGGGCGCGGCGGCCGTGGCGAGCCACAGCCCTGCGGTGTACATCACCTGATCGATCGGCGAGGCGACCGTGTAGGTGTCGCGACCGATGTTGAGCGCCCACCCAACCGTGTAGAGCAGGTAGATGCCGCCGAAGATGCCCAGAGCGATGAGCATCGCCGACCGGGGCTGGGCCTGGTCACGGGACGGGCCGTCGTCGGCACTCGTCGGCGACGCGGGCGGCGGCTTGGGCGTCGTAGATTTGACGTCATCGCCAGGCTGCAGCGTGGGGTCGTCGTCTCCGGCCCAGCTGAGAGGGTCTTCGTCACCGTCGCGGCTCATGGCTCCAGAGTACCCGTGCCGACTCGGAAGGGTCGCACGGGGAGGCCTGCCCATTCCCCGTCTGCGCCGACGACAGTACGCTAACGACCGACACAGCTCGACGAAAGGACAGCCACGTGGCTACCACAATTGACTACATCATCTCCGGCGACCCGGAGCAGGCGAAGGCAGTGATTCAGGAGGCGCTGGCGTCGCAGGGGTTCGGTGTCGAGGTTGAACCGAGCGGCAGATGGGTCGTTGCGCGGGGAAGCAAGAAGGCCACCATGTGGCTGGGCGCGCTCGCGGGAAAGAAGCAGCGGTTCACCTTCTTGCTGTACTTCTATGACCACAATGGCCAACTCTTGGCACGTCTGATGCGCGAGACCGGATCAGGCGCCATGGGAGGCGTCATCGGTGTGTCGCGCGCGAATGATGTCTTCGCCGAGGTCGACCAAGCCGTGGGCGGGCTGCTGACTCAACGCGGAATCCTCGTGAGCGCCAACCGCCAGGAATAGACGCCCACGGAATGACGGAACGGCCCCGCCGCGAAAGCGACGGGGCCGTTGACGGTGATGTGACTGACTATCGGGCGACAGAACCGTCCGTGTAGTCGTCATCGCTCGATGCGTTCCATGCGAAGAGCTTGCGCAGTTCGCGTCCGGTCGCCTCGATGGGGTGCTCCTCGCCCTTCTTGCGCAGTTCGAGGAATTCCTTCTGGCCGTTGTCCTGGTCGTCGATGAAGCGCTTCGCGAAAGAGCCGTCCTGGATGTCGGCCAGCACGGCCTTCATGTTCTCCTTGACGTGCGGGTCGATCACCCGCGGGCCAGAGACATAGTCACCGTACTCGGCCGTGTCGGAGATGCTCCACCGCTGCTTGGCGATGCCGCCCTCCCACATGAGGTCCACGATGAGCTTGAGCTCGTGCAGCACCTCGAAGTAGGCGATCTGCGGCTGGTATCCCGCTTCGGTGAGCGTCTCGAAGCCGTACTGCACCAGCTGGGACATACCGCCGCACAGCACGCTCTGCTCGCCGAACAGGTCGGTCTCGGTCTCCTCGGTGAACGTGGTCTTGATACCGCCGGCGCGGAGGCCGCCGATGCCCTTGGCGTAGGACCATGCAAGATCCCAGGCGCTTCCCGACGCATCCTTCTCGACGGCGACGATCACCGGAACGCCGCGTCCCGCCTCGAACTCACGGCGTACGGTGTGGCCCGGGCCCTTGGGCGCGACCATTACGACATCAACGCCGTCTGGTGCCTCGATGTAGCCGTAGCGGATGTTGAACCCGTGGCCGAAGACGAGTGCTTTGCCGTCGGTCAGCTGGTCCTTAATCGACTCAGCGTAGATCGTCCGCTGGTACTGGTCGGGAGCCAGGATGACGATCACGTCAGCCCAGGCGGATGCCTCGGCCACGGTCTTCACTGTGAAGCCCTGCTCTTCGGCCTTCGCGATCGACTTCGAGCCATCCTTGAGGCCGATGACGACCTCGACGCCGGAGTCTCGCAGGTTGAGTGCGTGCGCGTGACCCTGCGAGCCGTAGCCGACGACGGCAACTTTCTTCCCCTGAACAATCGACAGGTCGGCGTCCTGATCGTAGACAATCTCAGTCACAGTATGAGTTCTCCTTATTTATTCGACATTCGTGACGGCGGAGCCTGCAGACGCAGCCCCTCGCCTTGGTCAGTTCTTGAAGACGCGTTCCGTAATGGATTTCGGTCCGCGTCCGATGGCGAGCAGTCCCGACTGCGCAAGCTCCTTGATGCCGAACGGCTCAAGGACGCGTAGGAGCGCATTCGTCTTCCCCGAATCACCCGTCACCTCGATGACGAGCGCGTCGGTCGCCACGTCGACGACGCGGGCACGGAAGAGATTGACGGCCTCAAGCACTTGCGAGCGCGTGACGTTGTCGACCTTCACCTTGATCAGCAGATGCTCTCGCTGCACAGACTGCGCGGGATCGAGCTCGACAATCTTGATGACGTTGACAAGCTTGTTGAGCTGCTTCGTAACCTGCTCAAGCGGCTGCGACTCGACGTCAACGACAACCGTGATGCGCGAGAGCCCGTCGACCTCGCTCGCTCCGACGGCGAGAGACTCGATGTTGAATCCGCGGCGAGCGAAGAGCCCGGCAACGCGTGTCAGCAGACCTGGTTTGTCTTCGACGAGAAGACTCAGAACATGGGTCGTCATTTTCAGGCCTCCTCATCAAACGCTGGGCTGTGGTCTCGGGCGTATTGCACGTAGCTGTTGCTCACGCCCTGGGGCACCATGGGCCACACCATGGCGTCCTTGCTGACGACAAAGTCAATGACGACAGGGCGATCGTTCGTCTCGAGGGCGAGCTTGATCGCGTCATCGATCTCTTCCTCCTTCGTCACGCGGATGCCGAGACACCCGTATGCGTCAGCAAGCTTCACGAAATCGGGCACATGCACTGAATCGTGGCCGGTGTCGAGCTCGGTGTTCGAGTAGCGTCCGTCGTAGAAGAGCGTCTGCCACTGTTTGACCATGCCCAGTGACGAATTATTGATGATCGCCACCTTGATGGGAATCTTGTTGATCGTGCACGTCGCGAGCTCTTGGTTCGTCATCTGGAAGCATCCGTCGCCGTCGATCGACCAGACCGGTCGATCTGGCTCGGCGACCTTTGCCCCCATCGCTGCGGGCACGGAGTACCCCATGGTGCCCGCGCCTCCGGAGTTCAGCCAGGCGTTCGGACGCTCATAGGCGATGAACTGCGCCGCCCACATCTGGTGCTGGCCGACGCCGGCCACGTAAACGCCCTCGGGACCGGTGAGCTCGCCGATGCGTTTAATGATCTGCTGCGGCGACAGCAGTCCGTCCGTGGTCGGCGCGTATCCCAGTGGGAACTGCTCGCGCAGGCCGTCGAGGTAACGCCACCATTCAGCGTAATCGGCGTCACCCGCACGGTTTGCCTGTGCGAAGGCGGACGTGAGATCGACGATGACGTCTTTGGCATCGCCGACGATGGGAACGTCGGCCATGCGGATCTTCGAGATCTCCGCGGGGTCGACGTCGACGTGAACGATCTTGGCGTTGGGCGCGAACTCGCTTGTCTTTCCTGTCACACGATCGTCGAAGCGTGCTCCGAGCGACACGATGAGGTCTGAGTCCTGCAGCGCGAGGACGGCGGGAACCGTCCCGTGCATTCCCGGCATTCCCAGATTCTGCTCGTGAGAGTCGGGGAAGGCTCCGCGGGCCATCAGCGTTGTCACGATCGGAGCGCCCGTCGCGTCGGCGAGCGCGCGAAGCTCCTCGGCGGCCCGGGCACGGACGACTCCGCCTCCGACGTAGAAGACAGGCTTCTTGGCATCGACAAGCATCTGCGCCGCCGCTTGGATCTGCTTGCCGTGCGCCTTAGTCACGGGCCGGTAGCCCGGCAAGTCGATCTTCGGCGGCCAGGAGAACGGCGCGAGCTCCTGCTGCGCATCTTTCGTGATGTCCACGAGCACGGGGCCGGGTCGTCCCGTAGATGCGATGTGGTAGGCCGACGCGATCGCCGAGGGAATATCGGCTGCACGCCGGACGAGGAACGAGTGCTTGGTGATCGGCATCGTGATTCCCACGATGTCGGCCTCCTGGAACGCGTCGGTCCCCATGAGTGTCGAGAACACCTGACCGGTGATCGCGAGCATCGGCACCGAGTCCATGTGCGCGTCGGCGATGGCCGTCACAAGGTTGGTCGCTCCCGGCCCGGACGTCGCGATGCAGACCCCGACACGCCCGCTGGCCGACGCATACCCCTGTGCGGCGTGCCCGGCCCCCTGCTCGTGGCGGACCAGAATGTGCCGCAGCTTCGTCGAGTCCATCAGCGGGTCGTAGACGGGAAGGATCGTCCCTCCCGGCAGGCCGAAGATGTCGTCGACGCCCAGAAGCTCGAGCGTGCGAACGACGGCTTCAGCCCCCGTGAGCTGTTCGGGCTGCGAGCCGAGCGACGGTGATGGGGTCGGGGTCGGAGTGGGCGGAGTCGGTTGTGGGTCTCGTGGCATAACGATGTGTGTCCTTGAAGATTCGACGGCAGAAAGAAGTGTCTACCCCGTGACGGCGCCCTCTGACGCAGAGCGTACGAGCTTGGAGTATTTTGCGAGAACGCCGCGGGTGTAGCGGGGAGGAAGCGGCGCCCAGCCTTCACGGCGGGCGGCGAGCTCTGCATCGTCGACCAGTAGATCGAGTGTGCGAGCTGCGATATCGACCCGTATCAGATCACCATCGCGCACGAAGGCGATGGGACCAGCGTCCACCGCTTCGGGAGCTATATGGCCGATGCACAGGCCGGTTGTGCCGCCTGAGAATCGTCCGTCTGTCAATAGTAATACATCTTTTCCCAGGCCCGCGCCCTTGATCGCGCCCGTAATGGCGAGCATCTCTCGCATTCCCGGGCCTCCCTTGGGGCCTTCGTACCGGATAATGATGACGTCGCCGGCTGAGATCTTTCCCTCGGTCAGGGCGTCCATAGCTGCGCGTTCTCTCTCGAACACACGTGCGGGGCCCTCGAACACCTCGAAGTCGAAGCCCGCGGTCTTGACGACAGCTCCCCCCGGAGCCATCGTCCCCTTGAGAACTGTCAGTCCGCCCGTCGGGTGGATCGGGTTGTCGAGCGTGTGGAGCACGGTGCCGTCAAGCGGTGGCGGACTGATCTCTGCGAGGTTCTCAGCGACAGTCTTTCCGGTGACAGTGAGGCAGTCGCCGTGGATGAGCCCGGCATCGAGAAGCGCTTTCATGACGACCGGGACTCCCCCATGCCTGTCGACATCGTTCATCACATACTGGCCGAAGGGCTTGAGGTCACCGATGTGCGGCACCGTGTCGCCGATGCGGTTGAAGTCGTCGATGGTGAGGTCAACCTCCGCCTCGTTCGCAATGGCGAGCAGGTGGAGAATCACATTCGTCGATCCGCCGAATGCCATGGCGACAGCGATGGCGTTCTCGAATGCCTTTTTTGTCAGGATGTCCCGTGCGGTGATGCCCTTCTGGAGCATGCCGACGACGGCTTCGCCCGAGCGGTGCGCAAAGTAATCGCGTCGGCGGTCGGCCGACGGCGGAGCGGCAGAGCCCGGAAGGCTCATACCGAGTGCTTCGGCGACCGAGGCCATCGTGTTCGCCGTGTACATGCCGCCGCAGGCTCCTTCGCCCGGCGCAATGGCGCACTCGATACGCTTGAGGTCCTCTTCGCTCATCGTTCCGGCCTTGCAGGCACCGACGCCCTCGAACGAGTCGATGATCGTAACATCTTTCTCCGTGCCGTCGGAGAGCTTGACCCACCCCGGAGCGATCGACCCGGCGTAGAGGAAGACCGAGGCAAGATCGAGGCGCGCGGCCGCCATCAGCATCCCGGGCAGCGATTTGTCGCAGCCGGCAAGCAGCACCGTTCCGTCGAGCCGTTCGGCCATGACGACGGTCTCGACCGAGTCGGCGATGACCTCGCGAGAAACGAGGGAGAAGTGCATGCCCTCGTGCCCCATGGAGATCCCGTCAGACACCGACACGGTTCCGAACTGCAGCGGGTAACCGCCGCCAGAGTGGACCCCCTCTTTTGCACCCTGCGCGAGTCGATCAAGCGACAGGTTGCACGGAGTGATTTCATTCCATGACGACGCAATGCCGATCTGGGGTTTGTCCCAGTCTTCGTCCCCCATGCCGACAGCGCGCAGCATACCGCGGCTGGTGGTGGCTTCGATGCCGTCTGTGACGACTCGGCTGCGTGGTTTCAGGTCGAACTCTGACATGTTCTGAGTCTATGCCGTGCGTCAAACTCGCGCGTTATGCACCGAGCAGGTGGTTGCGCCGATCTGCCGCGAGCACGCGCAGCATCTGCGAGACTTCCACCGTTCCATGCACGCGGTGGTCGGCGACGGTCGCCCCCTCCCCGACCTTGACGGACACATCTCCGATTTCGAGTGCGGCGAACGCGTCTTCGTCCGTCACATCGTCGCCCGCGTAGAGCATCGCCGTCGCGCTCGTGTGCAGGCGCAGCCGCTGCATGGCGTCGCCCTTCGTTGCGGAGACGACCGAGAACTCGAGGACGTCCTTTCCCGCGCGATGCGTCACTCCGGGAACGCGCTGCCCCACGGTACGTGATGCGTCGCGCTGCGCTGCGTGGGCAGCATCCGGGGCGAGCCCTCTGGTGTGCAGGGCACATCCGGCGGGCTTGTCTTCCAGACGGGCGTTCGGATGCCGCTCCAGCACATCGTGCATAGCACGTCTCAGCTCGGTCAGCGCGCGCTTCTCTTCGTTCGTGATCGAGATGCCCGCGTTTCCCTCACCCAGGTCGTACTCGGCGCCGTGGGACCCGACGAGCAGCACCTTGTCAGGCGACCCACTGACGGCGCGCAGGCTGTCTAGGGAACGGCCGGACACGAGGACGACCGTGGTTCCCGACAACGCCACGAGATCGCTGATCGCGCGCAGGCTCCGGTCGTCTCCGCGCGCCTCGCCTGGCCGGTCGACGAGCGGGGCGAGCACGCCGTCGAAATCGAGAGCAACGGTGAGCTGGGGCGTCGTTGCGAGGTGGCGGAGCGCCGCGATAAGGGATCCGGGTACTCCATCGAAACCACAAGTGTCGCCGGTCATGATGCACCTCCGTCTGCTGCCGTGCTTCGTGCTGTCGAGTTGTGTTTGAGCTCGTCGAGGAACGCCGCCGACCATTTGGCCACGTCGTTGTCGAGAACACGGCGGCGCAGCGCTCGCATGCGCCGCCTGCGTTCCGCCGTGGACATCTCGATCGCACGAATCATCGTGTCTTTCACACCGTCGATGTCGTGCGGGTTGATCTGCAGCGCCTGCTTGAGGTCGTCAGCGGCTCCCGTGAACTCGCTGAGGATCAGGATGCCGTCGTTGTCGGCTCGGACAGCCACGTACTCTTTCGCGACGAGGTTCATACCGTCTCGCAGCGATGTGACGAGCATGATGTCCGATGCGAGATAGAGCGCCACCATCTCTTCTCGCGGATACCCGTGGTGCATGTAGACCACGGCCGAGTGCCCGATCGTGCCGAAGTCTCCGTTGATGCGCCCGACCGTGCGCTCGATCTGGTCGCGAAGCGCAATATATGTGCCGACGCGTTCGCGGCTGGGGCTGGCCACCTGGATCAGCGTCGTGGACTCAACGTCGATGCGGTTCTCACGCAGCAACTCGCCGTAGGCCTTCAGACGGTGCCTGATCCCTTTCGTATAGTCGAGTCTGTCGACGCCGAGCATGATCGTCCGGGGGTTCCCGAGGTCCTCACGAATCTGCTTCGCCCGGGCGATGACCGAGGGCTTCTCGGCAAGCCGCGCATAGGCTGCCGAATCGATGGAGATGGGGAAATGACGGGCGACGACGCGTCGCACGGGCAATCCTTTACGCGAGGGGGGCGACCCGGCGACCTCGTCCTGAGACGAGTCCTCGGGAACCCAGATTCGGGTTCCCTTCGTCTCGAAGCCGAAAAGCCGCCGCACAGCGCGGGAAAAATTGCTCGCGTCTGCCGCACGCTGAAAGCCGATGACGTCGGCGCCGAGAAGCCCCCGCACGATCTGCTTGCGCCACGGCAGCTGCGCGAAGAGCCCGTAGGCCGGAAACGGAATGTGATTGAAGAAGCCGATCGTGAGGTCGGGGCGCGCCTGACGCAGCATCCCGGGAACCAGCTGGAGCTGATAATCCTGCACCCAGACCGTTGCCCCGTGTGCAGCGATCGAGATCGCGCGATCGGCGAAACGCTGGTTGACCGTGCGGTACGCATCCCACCATTCACGGTGATACGTCGGCTGCGCGATCACGTCGTGGTACAAGGGCCAGAGCGTGTCGTTCGAGAACCCCTCGTAGTAGTACTCGACGTCGAGGTCGCTGAGGGCGACGGGCTCCATCTTGATGCCGTCGTGCTCGAAGGGATCGATCTCGGTATTCGCCGCTCCGGGCCATCCGATCCATGCACCGTCGACACCGCGCATCACCGGTTCGAGGGCGGTCACGAGTCCGCCAGGCGAGAGGCGCCACATGTGAGAACCATCCGGGCCGGTGACGGAGTCCACTGGAAGGCGGTTTGCCACGACGACAAAATCGAACCCGGCAGACTTTCGAGAACTCGAACCCACGATGCGTCCCCTTTCCCGTTGCGCTCTCGGGCGCGTCATCAGACTACCAGCGGGCACTCCACACGGCCCCGGGAACCTGCGACAAACCCTGCCGCGTGTCAGCGGAATGTGCTCGATTGCAGCTCTGCAGAGCCGTAGGCTTAGGCTGATCAGCACGACAGACCGTGGCAGAAAGGGATGCGAATGCGCAAATACCTCCTCAACACCGGGGTGCTCGGGTCAATTTTCGGTGGCTGGAGTCTCTTCCAAGCCACTCGCAACAGCAAGCGCGACTGGCGACTCGCCCTGCTGTGGCTCGGCTGGCTGAGTTCGGTGGCACTGGCGTTCGGGGTCGTCGCGCAAGAGGCAGAGACCGAGAGGCAGATCGCGAACGGCGAGATCGATCCGGATGCTGACAAGCCGGACAAGACTCAGAAGAAGGCCGAGAAGAAGGCGGCCAAGGCGCGCAAGGTGACCTTGAGTTTTTGACGTCTCCGCCAGCATCCTGATCTGCCCCCCCCCCCCCGAAGGGGTGTCACGTCGGCGTGTCCCGCGTAATTCCGGGCGCACATGCGTGAGACTGAACTCACGTCTGGAGTCAATCCTGGAAGAAGTGATCATGTTCGGATTACGCCGTCGCCACCGCAAGGCACAGCCCGCACCTCCGGCGATCCCTGATCCTCAGAGTGATCTGCCGGCTCGGCTGTCCGAAGAGCAGGTTTTCGACGCCGTTCATGCCCGGCTTGAGGAGTTCATGGGGGCCGACGGAACCTGGTCGCTCGTACGCCGTGACCCCGACAGCGTTCCAGATGACGGCATCTTCTCTTCGATGTCGACAATCTTGCTGGCCAAGGACATCGTCTCAAGCGTCCTCGGTTCGCCGGGGTCAGCCTCAACGGCGCCAGACACCGTGGCGGAGGTTGCGTCTGCCCCCGAGGTCGCGACCCAGGCTGCAGAGGAAAAGGCACCCAGCATGCGCGAGAAAGACCTTCGGGACATGATGCGGCCCGTTCCCCGCGACGACGCGCAGAGCCAAGTTGCTCTCGAGCTCACGACGATCGCGACCTGGGCAGATCCCCAGCACCACGATCCTGATCACGTCGACCCCGACCTCGTCTCGCCTGCTCCAACGACGGCGAGTGAGGCCCGCGGGGCCTGAGCGTTTACAGCTCCGGCCAGTCCACTGGCCCGCCCGATCCCGTCTCGTACTCCTCAAGAGGCACCTCGTCCGCGCGCCAGGCGTCGAGAACCGGCTGGACGATGCGCCACATCTGTTCGGCTGCGTCGCCGCGAACGGACAGTGACGGGTCCCCCGTGAGCAGGCTCTCGAGAACCTCCCCGTACGCCTGAAGCTGCCCGTCACCGAACGTCGTCGTCAGTGCGACACGCTCGAGATCCCACGGGTCGCCCGGACCGTTCACATTGATCTCGAGTGACATTTCGTCGGGTCCGAGCGCAATGCGGAGCACATCGGGCTCACGCCCGCCAACCAGGCCGAGCGGAACGTGCGGCGCCGGTTTGAAGTGCACGATGATCTCGCGACGGCGCGCCCCGACTGCTTTTCCCGACCGCAGAGTGAACGGGACCCCCGACCATCGCCAGTTATCGATGTCGAACGTCACCTGGGCCAGCGTCTCGGTCTTCCGTGTCGGATCAACACCGTCCTCGTCCGCATACGAGGGAAACTCGCGCCCCGCCACGGTCCCCCGGGTGTACCGCGCACGGTGACTCGAACCGACCGGGTCGTCGTTGCGCACGTGGGTGGCGCGAAGCACTGTCGTCTTCGCGTCGCGGAGGTCGACAGCATCGGTTGAATGCGGTGGTTCCATCGCGAAGATCGAGAGAACCTGCAGCAGGTGGCTCTGGATCATATCGACGAGGGCGCCAGCGTTGTCGTAGTAGCCCGCACGCCCCTCGAGGCCGAGCTGCTCGTCGTAGATGATCGAGACGCTGTCGATGTGATCACGGTTCCAGAGCGGCTCGAACACGCGGTTCGCAAAGCGCAGCCCCAGGAGGTTGAGCACCGTCGATCGCCCCAGGAAGTGGTCAACGCGATGTATCTGATCCTCAGGCACGAGCCGCAGCAGTTGCTGTGTGAGGCGACGAGCCGACTCGGCATCCACCCCGAACGGCTTCTCCATCGCCAGCACCGTGCCTGCGGGGAGAGAAACGGATTCCAAGGCTGCGCACGCCTTCTCGGTGACGCGTGGTGGCAAGGCAAAGTAGAGAGCCGGTGCTCCTTCCACGCCGTCGAGCAGTTCCGCGAGAGCATCCGCGTCTGTGACATCGGCCGAGGTGTACGTCGTCTCGGACAGGAGCGCATCAACGCTCTCACCCGAGGCCTTCGCCGCGTCGAACGACTCCCTCACGCGTTCACGCCACTCTTCCGCCGACAGCGGCTCGGCACCGACCCCGATCAGGCGGACGCGAACCTCCGGACGCTCCGAGATGAGCTGGCCGAGGGCGGGCATGAGCAGTCGCGCGCTGAGATCGCCGCTGCCTCCAAGGAGAATGAGTGTGGTCGGGGTCGTCATAGAGGCGACGATACTCTCGGTTGCGGGGCGGGCAAAGCGCCCCGGCTCCTTCCCCTACGCTCCGTGGCTCGAGCTCCCCGTATGCGCACTCGCGTGGCGATCGAGGAACTCGTAGACCTCGACCTTGTCGATTCCGCTCGTCGACCCGTCTGGCATCGCAGCGAGCAGCGAGGAGTTGAGGCGCGCGCTGGGCAGGGCCTGTCCGCTCCAGTACCGAGAGACGCCGGCATCGGGCTCACGGCAGCACGACGGGTCGGGGCAACGCGACGTCAGGCGGCGCTTAGTGTCACGGCCCCGGAACCAGCGCACGTGGGCGAACTGCGTGCCGACACTGACCGAGAAATCACCATTCGGCGTCGACTGGATGCTGGACGTGCACCAGTAGGTCCCCACGGGTTTGTCGGTGAACTGCTGGTACGGGCTGAGCCGGTCTTCGACGTCGAACACCTGACGCGCACTCCACCAGCGGCACACACGTTGGCCCTCGACCGATCCGAGGGGGTCGGTCGGGAACTGGACGTCGTCGTTCTGGTACGCCTTCGAGATGACGCCACTGGAGTGCACCTTCAGGAAATGGACCGGAATGTCCAGGTGGCGCGTGACGAGGTTCGTGAATCGGTGCGCCGCCGTCTCGTAGCCGACGGCGAAATGGTCCCGCAGATCTTCGACCGAGAGCTCGCGCGCGGCCTTCGCACGCGAGAGGAAATCGACGGCGCTCGCCTCCGGGACGAGCAGCGCGCCCGCCAGGTAGTTCGTCTCCACGCGCTGACGCAGCAGGTCGCCGTAATCGTGGGGTTCGGGCTGGCCCAGAACGTAGGCAGCAATTGCCTGCAGAAGCGCGGATCGCGGATCGGTTCCGGTCTGCTTGAGCGGCAGATAAATGCGGTGATTGCGGTGGTCGGTGATGCTCCGTGTCGTGATGGGAAGATCGGCAACATAGTGCAGGGTGAAGCCAAGATGCGCAGACAGTTCGGCCGTCGCGCGCTGGGACAACGGCCCACCGTTGTGCCCGATCGCCGTGAGCAGCTCGGCCGCTGTGCGCTCGAGCTCTTCGTAGTAGTTGTTACGTTTGCGCTGTTCCGCCCGAAGCTCAGTGTTCGCCCGCCGTGCCTCTTCCGGCGTGGCCGCGCGCTGCGTGTGCAGCTGCTCGAGCTCGCCGTGAAGACGCAGAATCGTCTCAATCGCCGCATCGCTTAACCCCTTGCGAATGGGCAGGGCCGGCAGATCAAGTGACTGGTACAGCGGACCTCTCTGCGCACGCTCGAGGGCGATCTCCAGGGAATCCCGCCGTGACAGCGGCTCTGGCTGCAGCAGTCCGTCCAGTGAGGTTCCGAGTGCCCGAGCCAGGTTGCGCAGTTCCACGAGCTTCAGCTCGCGTTTGCCGTTCTCGATCACAGAGATCTGCGAGGCTGCCCGGCCGATGGCGCTGCCCAGCGCCTCGACGGTCATACCCCGGTCAAGACGCAACGCTCTGATGCGGCGTCCGATCGTGAGCGAATCGACGTCTCCCTCGGTGCCGTCAGCCGGGCGCAATTCTGTCGTCATCTGCCCAGCCTGACATTGCTAGTCATTCTATGCAACAGAAATATTCATATTCTTCTCTTCCTTTTGACCGGAAAAAGGCTATTCATGCACGCCACACTCGAGATATCGGCATTCACACGACGAGAAGGAGCGAACGATGAACGACATCAGCCAGCGACCCGGACAGCAGACGCAGACGACCGTGGAGTTGCAGACTGAGTGGGACATCAATCCCCGGTGGCAGAACGTACAACGCGATTACTCGGCCGAAGACGTCATCGCTCTCCGCGGTCCCGTACGCGAACAGGCGACGCTCGCGGATCGCGGCGCGCAGCGGCTCTGGGAGTTGATCGAGCGCAACAGTGAGGATCAAGCATCCTGGGTCTCTGCCCTCGGGGCTCTGACAGGCAATCAGGCTGTGCAGCAGGTGCGAGCCGGGCTCGAGGCCATCTACCTCTCCGGCTGGCAGGTTGCCGCCGACGCCAACCTTGCGGGGCAGACCTACCCCGATCAGAGCCTGTATCCCGCCAACTCGGTGCCCGCCGTCGTCCGACGCATCAACAATGCCCTGCTGAGGTCGGCTCAAATCGAATACGCGGAGACCGGCGGCACGACGCGCGACTGGATGGCTCCCGTTGTCGCCGATGCCGAAGCCGGCTTCGGCGGTCCGCTCAACGCCTACGAGCTCATGCACGCCATGATCGGCGCCGGAGCCGCGGGAGTGCACTGGGAAGACCAGCTTGCCAGCGAGAAGAAGTGCGGCCATATGGGCGGCAAGGTTCTCATCCCGACGGGGCAGCACATCCGGACCCTCAACGCGGCACGCCTCGCCGCGGACGTCGCTGGGGTCCCCTCGATCATCATCGCCCGGACGGATGCTCTCGCCGCCACGCTCCTCACGAGCGACGTCGATGAGCGAGACCGGAGATTTCTCACGGGAACCCGCACGGCGGACGGATTCTACGAGGTGCAGAACGGCATCGATCCGGTCATTGCGCGCGGGCACGCGTACGCTCCGTACGCTGACCTGCTGTGGGTCGAGTCCAGCGAACCGGATCTGGAGCTCGCGCGACGATTCGCCGAGAGCATCCATGCTGAATTCCCCGACCAGAAGCTTGCATACAACTGCTCCCCCAGCTTCAACTGGAGGCGGCACCTCGACGACGACACGATCGCCGCGTTTCAACGGGAGCTGGCGGCAATGGGCTACGCGTTCCAATTCATCACGCTTGCCGGCTTCCACTCGCTCAACCATGGAATGTTCGAGCTGGCTCTCGACTACCGCGACAGGCAGATGTCAGCGTACGTCGACCTGCAGGAGGCCGAATTCGCCGCCGAGTCCCGCGGCTACACGGCGACCAAGCATCAGGCGGAGGTCGGCACCGGCTATTTCGACCGCGTATCCACTGCGTTGAACCCGTCAAGCGCCACTTTGGCGCTGGCCGGATCAACGGAGTCCGAGCAATTCATCTGATCAGGGAACGAGGATGCATCATGACGATCGAATATGACAACCGGATCACGATCACCGGGCCGATGGAAGCGGGCTTCGATGAGGTACTCACGCCGGCGGCACTGAGCTTTCTCACGGCGCTGCATGACCGCTTTGCCGTCGGCAGGCACGAGCTGCTGCGCGCGAACGTCGAGCGGCTAGCGTGCATCGACGCGGGCAGCATGCCCGACTTTCTTCCCGAGACCGCTGGCATCAGGAATGACCCGACCTGGCGGGTTGCCGGGGCAGGACCGGGACTTCACGACCGTCGGGTTGAGATCACAGGGCCCACAGACAGGAAGATGACGGTGAATGCCCTCAATTCCGGAGCCCAGGTCTGGCTCGCCGACCACGAGGACGCTCTCAGCCCGACCTGGTCGAACATCGTCGGGGGCCAGATCACATTGGCTGACGCGATTCGGCACCGCATCGACTTCACCGACGAGCGGGGAAAGCAGTACAGCATCGGAGAGGTGACTCCCACGATCGTGTTCCGGCCCCGCGGCTGGCACCTCAGAGAGAAGCACCTGCGCTACACGACCCCGACCGGAGCCGTCTCCCCCGTGTCGGCCTCCCTCGTTGACGTCGGGCTTTATCTCTTTCACAACGCTCACGAACTCATCGCCCGCGGTCGTGGTCCGTACTTCTACCTCCCCAAGCTCGAGAGCCGCCACGGGGCGCGATTGTGGGACGAGATCTTCTGCTTCAGCGAAGAGACGCTCGCTATTCCACACGGAACGATCCGTGCAACGGTCCTCATCGAGACAATCACCGCGGCCTTCGAGATGGAGGAGATCCTGTTCGAGCTTCGCGACCACTGTGCCGGACTCAACGCAGGACGCTGGGATTACCTGTTCAGCATCATCAAGAACTTCCGCAATCGCGGGCGGTGCCACCTTCTCCCGGACCGCGCGGACGTGCGTATGACAGCTCCGTTCATGCGTGCGTACACCGACCTTCTCGTCGCCACGTGCCATCGACGGGGAGCCCACGCGATTGGCGGGATGAGCGCGTTCATCCCGAACGGGCGCAAGCCGGACGTGACGGCGACGGCGCTCGACCAGACGGCCGATGACAAACGCCGCGAGGCGGCTGCCGGATTCGATGGAACCTGGGTCGCGCATCCCACGCTTGTGGAAGTTGCCCGGCAGGAGTTCGATGCGGTCCTCAATGGCCGGCCCCACCAGCTGCACAGGCTGCGCGACGATGTCCGGGTCTCGGCGGAGGACCTCCTCACCTTCGATGTTCCGGGAGGTGCGCTGACGGCGTCCGGAATCACGCAGAACGTGTCAGCAGCCCTCCGCTATATCGAGAGCTGGCTCTCCGGTGTCGGAGCCGCGGCGATCGACGACATGATGGAGGATGCTGCGACCGCCGAGATCTCGCGCTCGCAGCTCTGGCACTGGATCCACCAGGGTGCTCTCACGGATGACGGCATCCCGATTGTGCGTGAGCGCGTGGAGTGGTGCATCGACCATGTGCTGGCCACGCTCCCGCGCCGCGCAGGTGATCATTACACCGAGGCCGCGGACCTCCTGCGCGATCTCGTGCTTGGCGAGGAATTCCTGCCGTTTTTCACGGTTCCCGCCTATGCACGGCACCTCGTGCAAGCTGCCGTGCCCGCTGCCGCATAGAGCGGCACGGTCTCACGTACCGAGACGAAACGACGCGAGTTCCTAATGCGGAGAGCGCCAGGGACTCGCGTCGTTCGTGTTGTGGTGCACCCCCCGGGACTTGAACCCGGAACCCACTGTATAGATGCTGGCTATAATCTGGCATACTTTAGTGGTCTGACCTGGGATAGATATTTCAGGGGTACAGCAAAGTACGCGATGAAATGTCGGCAAAAAGGCGAGTAAATGGAGACCAAAAGCGACCCCTCACCCTAACTGGGGGATTCTCTAAGTGGTGCTGAACGCTAGCGTCATAACCATGCGTCGCACCCTGATCCCAATTTTTTTGCTCGCGCTCGGACTCTACGGGTGCTCAGGAGGAACCGAGGCAGCGTCAGGCGTTGCGACGCAGTCGTCCACACCCGCGCCCACAAATAGTGAAGCTACCGAAAGCCAGGTAGCTTCAGTATTGGCTGAATACGAGTCTAATTGGCGCGAGACGATAGATAGCGCCGCAGACTGCCGGTACATCTGGAGCTTTGGTGGCGACGACGTTACCGGCGACTTAGAAGCCATGACCTGCTATCTAAACGAGCAGACCCTCGTCATGAACGCCCAGACTGTCGTTCGCGATTGGGAAGACATGGATGTCCCCAGCAGCATGGACACCATTGTCAGAGAGACATCTCAAGTACTCACTGAAATTGGCGCAGTTGACCTCGCCAGTGTATGCGGCGACCAGGAAGCACCAATCGAGTCTGACGAATGCGATGCTGAGCTCGGAAGTCTAAACATGCTCTACTCAACACTCGAGTCGAAGCTGGACGCATGGGGACCTTACCTGTAGCTGCAAGCTGAAATCCGTTATGAATTGGTTCTCTCGCAAGCCCAGGCCCCGCGTCATAGTCGCTAATTACCGCGACCTCACAGTTGACTCCCCGCCTAACCCTGATCATGGCTATGCGTTCACCTGGGATCTCGACTGGCCACCGCGGGTCGGACTGTGGGTCATGGTCCCAGGCGGTGACGGCCGTTTAACGTCCGCGATAGTCGCTCAAGTTGACGCACCTCCCCCGCCAGGAATTGCTCTGGTGGCAGTCTCGCGACTTGTCTACGCTGAGGAAATACAACGGGCCAGGGACAACGCACTAGCGGCTAAACATTCATGGCTGAACATGGCCCGTCGTCAAGCTGGTCTCCCGGCTCCAGGACGGAGGCGGGCTAAGACGCCAGAAGGGTTCCCGCAAATTGCGCCCGCCGATGGCCCCGCAACTCCAGCACAGGCTGGCCAATTTGGGCGCATGTGGTGGCGAGCATACAAGCTCGCGGAAGAGCTGGGTCGAGACCACGATGAGGTCACGAGGTATAGCTCGATCGCGCATCGGTGGTACGCGATACGAGACAGGGGCTGATCTCCTCCACGAGGCGGCGTAAACTCTCGCCCCATGGACAACGACGTTGACGAGCACGGACTACCATCAGCCCCAGAGTGCCCTGAATGCGGCAACCCGATGGAGCCCGAGAGCTTCAAAGGAGATGACCGACTCCAGGTAGCTTACGTGTGCCCAGTGCACGGTGTTGGGTGGACGTTCGACCCGTTTTTTTGGGGGGAGGATAGCGCCTCGATGTAGACGCCGGGGTAAGGTCATCGCATGACGGACTTTCCTGACACCTACACGGACGATACCGGCAATACATGGTTTTGGGACGGTCGGACGTGGGTCGAAACTCCCCGCGTCAATTCTCTGCCCGAAGTCCCGGCGGGAGCAGAATGGAGAGTTTACGACAGCGAGTATTGGCGATGGTGGACCGGTGTGAAGTGGTCGGACGTGTACTCGGCCAAGGACCGGCATGTCGATCTATTGCGACGCATCGGCCAGGATATCGTTTCGGTCTATGCACTGGGTGGCGTGGACGCAGGAGCGATCGCTCTGCTACGAAACACACTCACCGAGTATCCGCCCGTGCGCATCGTCACGATGACGCCGTACACGAGCTCAGTCCTTCCTGGAACGAACCTCGTCGCTGTGGTCGAGTGGGACGGGCCCAAAGAAACTGTTGAGGATACATCCAAGTCGACCGACACAAATTGAAGCGGTAGGACCCCCAAGCCCTACCGCCGGCCACACATTCTGGAGATGTGTGTTTGAGACGCCCCGAGAGACGGGTACTGTCTCGGTTGAGCAAACCCTACACGGCTAGATAGCCGCGGCATGGTGCACGAACCGTTATGTTCCTGACACTACGCGTTAGAACCGGCACTGGCTAGGGGCCGACTAAACGCGCAACTGCATATATTCGAGTGAACGGTTGACCCGTTCGAAATTTGAGTCATGTGTGCTTCTTTTTTGAGGGATACACCTTATGCTCGGCGTCCCACCAAAGAATGTGAAATATGTGCTCCCTGAGAAATCCATAGAGTCGCGGCTTAGATCCGCACCTCAGGCGTACGAGCTCCGTCTCGTCGTCCCGTTCAATATCTACTAGACGCTTCTTTACTTTTGGAGGCATTTCGTCAACGACATACTTCTTTCCATGCTGCGAGCCTGACGCAAAAATCTCTCGCAATTTCATCGACTCGTAGTTCGCCATCTTCGCAAGTAGATCAGCCATCTGCTTCGGGCTGACGGCAGCCGGGTCCCACTCTCCGTCACGATCGACATCACTGAAGCGCCAGACAAGCCGACGTGAAAGTACTTCTTCTTGGTCGATGTCGAGAGTGACAGGATTCTTGCCGTGGCTTACAGGGGTAATTACTGGCGTGCCTTTTCCTGGCCATCCACCGTCGGGCGCAACCTTGTCCTTCGAAAGCGTCTTCCTTTTATTCTTGCGTCGCCCCACTAGCGTTGGTTCAGACCGTGATAATACTCGTGCATCGCCCCAACCGAGATCTCTGCATCGCTACGTTCGCCGTCACGAATCCCTTTGCGCGCATTCTGCCACGGGTCTTCACGGTGAGTCATGGTGCTGAGCTGTTGCGCCGTCAGCCCGCCGTAGGTACTGAGCACAGCATCGATTGATCCTGCTTCACTCTTGGTGAGGTTCTTACGCCTGCCCTTTGGCCATTCCTTTACGACGAACATCCCACGATGCTCGCGATACAGCGAGTACACGACCGGACCATTCGCCCAAGCTTCGATCTCATCGTCAAAGAGCGGCTCCTCGTCCCAAACGAGATGCCATGCCTGTGAGTAATAGACGAGTTTCTGGAGCTTCATGGCCGACATCGGCCCCAACTCGTGAAGGATGTAGTTAGCAACATCGTGCGCGGTAGCCATGATCACCCTTCCAATTCCACAAGCAGTCCACAAGTTATCCACTGAACTATCCACAGTCTACTCATGGTAGACGCAGATGGGCTGAGCAATATTCCGTGTCGGAAGTCTTGCCAATTTGCACTTGACGCATAATTGCAACATTCACGCGGTTCAACCAGTCGTTATCTGCCCCTAGTTTTGGGGGACGCTGTCGGCGGCGCGTCGTATCATTTTCCTGTGCAACACCCTGCAGCTGCCCCTGTCGAGTGGGTGATCAAGTCCGTACGCAAGGACTACCCGGCTGCCGTCGTCAAGATGTTGCACCTTGGTCCCAAGCATGACGTGTACTTCCGTGCCGTCACCTACTCACCACACCCCGACCAGCGGCGTCTGATCGGGTATTGGGGTTCGCTTGATGAAGCGGTCAGGAACGTGCAGCACTGGGAGATGTCAAAGCTTCCCCCGGCGTGGCTCGCAACCGGTGGATCGACAATACGAGAGATGCCACCTGCAACACCGCAGAAGCCGCCACCGAGCGTTTGAATGCACCCGATTCCCTTCCCGTGTCGACCCCGAAACGGGAAGGGAACCTTGCTAGGGGCATGGGCTCGTCCGCACCATACCGGAGAATCGTAGACGCGCTCACGGATCGTTGCACTTCTGTCATCTGTCCCCCTGAATTGGGTACATGTGAATGTTCATGGCCGGAGTTATTATCAGCTTCCCGGATTCCCTAATTCCGGGAGCATAGAGGTAGAGAATGACCCATGACACCCGAAAATGGGAACTCGAAATGAAGGCCGACCGTGTGCTCTACAGGCTCACGGTGGAGCAGATGGCGTACCTCGGTAATGGCTTCCCCTGGGCTATCACCGAGGATGACCTTTCACTGATCGACCTTGTTGATGCTGTGCGGCAAGCAGCGCTCGGGCTCGGCCACCGGGCGACAAAACTTGGTGCCCCGTGACGGGCCGAGATGCGCCAACAACGAGAGCGCCCCTGCCTCTGACGTGAGCCAGTTGCAGGGGCGCAGTTGAAGTAACGAAGACTATGAGGCGTTTTTCTTCGCCATCGATCGGCGGATGAATTCCCAGATGACTGTGGCGACGAAGAGTACGATTCCGATAATTGCGAGCCAGAACAGGCCTTTGATCACGAACCCGAGTATCGCCAGTACAACCCAGATGATCAGCAGTGTGATGATGAGGCCGAACATTGGTTCCCCCTTTTGTCGAATACGTTCAGTGTCTCTCTTTAGCGCCGCTATGTGAACCCCTTGCAGTTTTGGCCCATGACCCCCGAAGTTGGGATTGTGGGCACCCTTGTTTTCGCAAAGACTATTTCGAATGAGCAACTCAGGAAACGGTGGCACTCCGGCGCGCGAAACGCCCAAGGACGATCCCGACCTGTTGCGTTCAACCATCCGCACCCTTGCAGAACGACTATTCCCCAATAGTCGCTACCCGGACGGATATGACGAAGAATAAGCCCCACATAAGAAAGCACCCCGTATAAATGAATTGCGTCGTCCTCGGCGATATCGGTTGGCAGTACCTTTACCACCTCGGCGACGAGGCAATGACAGAAGCAGCGATTGACCTGTTGCAGGAGCGTGGGGCTGAACAGGTCACACTTGTTGCAGCCCAACCCCACGTGGCAGAGAAGTTCTACAATCGCCCTGCCGTTGCACGATTCGGGTTCTCCTCGAAGTGGTCAAGAGAGAAGCTCGAGAGAGAACTAGACCGAGTCACTGGGGAAATGGCTTCTGGCGACAGCGATCTTCACAAAGCAGTCCGAAAGGCTGATGCGGTGATCATCGCCGGCGGTGGCAACATGAACTCCGAGCACGCCTACCACCTGTACGAGCGGCTGGCATTCAAACGGCTCGCGGAAGCGCACAGCAAGCCCTTGTTCGTGTCAAGCCAGACAATCGGCCCGATGCTGCGGCCCCGCGACAAGGAGTTGGTAGCTGAGATCATCGACTACGCGGAATGTTTCGGCGCACGTGAGCCTGTCTCGTATCAGCTGGCCATTGACCTAGGCGGGACGCCGGGACGAGTCGTCCAGACGATGGACGACGCCATGATGCTCCGGGCCCTCCCCGCCGATGAGAAATACGTCAGCGATCTCGGCCTCAGCCCGAAGTTCATTGTCGGAAGTTTCACATCGCATCAAGGCGACACGGGACTCACCGAGGAAGAATACATTGCCAGTGTCACCCGCACGCTGGACGAGCTCGCGGCAAAGCTTGACGCCGACGTCGCTCTTGCCCCGCACAATGGCTCGCTCGATACAAGCGCGCGCAAAGGCGACCAGCTGTTGAATGATGCGATTGCCGAAGCATCGACCACTGGACGCCTCAAGTCTCTTGAGATGCCAACAGCGCGTCAAGTCGTTGCCCTCACGGAACGTGCGATCCTGTCCATCTCAACGCGCTACCACCCCACTGTGTTCGCACCAGCCGCGGCCGTCCCTACCGGCTCAATTTCGCTGTCATATTATTCCTCGGTGCGTATGCGCGGTTCGATGGGCAATGTTGGTCTGAAACGGTACGTTGTGCCGGCGACGTCGTGGCATGTCGCTTCTGAAGCTTTTGTCGAGATGGCGGAACGTCGCGAGGCATACGAGACCCATATCGGTCCCATCGCCGAAAGTCGACATGCGTACCAGTCAGGATGGTGGGATGCGATCGCGGATGCGATCAAAACCAGAACTTGGCCGATGGTTGAGAACATGCAAGCTGTGCCAGAGCTCGAACCGGCCGGAGACTGGTCGGTCGAGGTGGAGCACGTCACCCCTGTGTTCGATCGATTCGGTCAAGAGAAGGTGTGGTCCAAGTGGTTCTTCCAAGACCGGCGCGCGGCCTGGGAAGAACGGGATCGGCTGGCGAAGCAGTCCTCAACATTGACGACGACAGTCAAAGATCTCGAGAAGAAGCTAGAGGCAGCTGTGAGCCGCAAGGCAGTTCGTGCTGCTGACAAGCTCGGAACTGTCGCGCGAAGGATTACTCGTCGCTAAAAGACGAAAGGCCCCGTGGCCGACTCGATAAGTCAGCCACGGGGCAAAGTGTTTAAATAGGTCAGGCGTGTTCGCCAGCTTCAGGCGTCTTGTTCGGCACCGCGTACACACCGACAGCGGTCAGGATCGCCGCGACGAACGCGATCCAGTTGAGAGTGTCGTCAGGGATCAGTCCAGCACCGGCTGTGACAGCGGCACCGAGGATTGCGACGATGAACTTCGCGTACTTCTGAATTGTCTTCATGCGTTACTCCTTTGGTAATTCTGGGTAGTCGGGGATATCTGTGCGAGGTACGCACGGTGCTTCAAACAGCAGTCGTCGGTGGTAGCTGAGCGCCTCTCGAAGAATGCGCACTCGAGTGCGCTCCACGTCGCGCTCTTTCGCCATCCGATCAACCTCTGACCTGCGACGCTTCGACGCGCCCGTCAGCCATTTGCCGAACCGGGGTATACCGTCGCGTGCGCCGAGAACAATGAGGATCGTGGAGATGATCGTTGCCCAGTCTTGAGCCTCCATGCGCTACCCCCAGCTCGGTCGCGGCTCGAAGCTGTACCTCGATATTGGGATCAGTCGGACAATGAACAGGCCGGTCGCTAGCAACAGCACCCCGAACTGGGTGAGTCGATTCCCGGTTTCTGTGAACTGTAGGAACATGACGGTGCCTTCGTAGATGAGGATGCCGCCGAGGATCGCGTAGATGCCAGCGCGTTCGAGCCACCATCTTCCGGGGAAAACGGCCACGCAGGATGCGATGCCTCCGCCGAGGATGAATGCGGCCCAGAGCGTCGTCAGGAATGCGCCCAGTGCTCCTTCGATGGAGCGGGGTGGCCACAATAGCGTGGCCAACCCCGTCCCTGCAGCGATCGCGTAGTAGACGAAGTAGATCGCCTTGATCTTCCGCGGCTCCCGGATCGACAGCCAGAGCCGTTTGATACGGGACATGGCGGACTACTTCAGCTTTTTCTCGACAGCGGCGAGGCGTTTGCTGATGTTCTTGACCTCGGCCAGGATTTCGCGTGCGAACGTGTTCGTGTCGGCGTTGTCCTGACGGACACTGACTTTCTTCCCGCCACGTGTGACTGGGGTTGCGAGTCGCAACTGTAGGTCAAGTGCGATGGTCTTGATGTCCGCGAGTTCTTGGATCGCCCGAACCTCTTTACCGTCACGGTGTACGGGGAAGTACCAGATGTCTTTTGCATCGGCCATGATTTGTCCTCCTGAGAACGATGGTGTTGCGTATGGGTTCGAAGCGAGCTCGATATGCCAGGGCTCACCGAATTGGTAGCCGCGTGCTGTGAACCCGTATTTGGATGCGTTGGCGCGGAGCCAGTTGGATCGGGCGTTCCCTGCGACGGTGACTCCGTTGTCGGAGCCGCTGTCGTACACGTCGAGCGATTTGCCGCCGTGTGGGTTGCCCTCGTAGTGGTATGCCTGCGCTGCTGATGGGTGCAGGGCGTACGTGCCGCCGTGGTACTTGTATTTGACCCACAGGTCGTACTGTTCCTGCCAGGTGCGCAGTCCCGAGCGGACGTGGAGTGTCAGCCCGAACCGTTTCTTGAATGCGGCAGCGAGCTTGTCGAACGCTGCTGCTGTGCCGACCGCGACGCGTTTACCGTCGCGGGTCGTTGTGGCTCCCATAAGGGCCTCCTTCAATTAAAAAAGCCCCGCACTAGACGGGGTCAAACGTTGCAGACAGGCTCAGGGCTAGCCGCCCAGCGCGAGACGGACGTTATCGAATACGACCCAAGTAGCCGACCCGGAAATATCACCGCGCGCCTTCACCCAGTTGTTGGCCGCGTCATACTCGCAGAAAAGGGACGCGTTACCCTGCCCGCCGACAATGAACGTCTGCCGATTTGTCATCTGATTAGCCACAGATGATGGGAGTTGAAACAGTTGCTCACCTGCGGAGACCGGTGAGCCGGAGGTTCGCTGATACGAGCCGCGCAGGTTCAGGAAGCCAGGTTCGAGCATGTATCCAAGTGCAAAGCTAAGCGGCCCTTGTTGCGCATAGCTGGGGTATTGGATGTTCGTCCATGGCTGGGCCTTGCGAACCGGGTCCCACGCTCCGGCTCTCCGCACGTAATCTCCACTATCGGCAAGGTTGTACGCGTGCGCCCCATCGGCCGGTGTCCATGTGTCGAGCTCAGCCTGCGACCGCACAACAACAGTGCCACCAGCTGCAGCCGTCCACGGGTGCACTTGAGTGATCACCACACCTGACGATGTTGTAGACGACACACCAGAAGGCACATACGCTTCCGCGATCGCGACAGCGCCGGCGGGGATTCCGGGGCGTGTCGGGTTCAACGCCGCAGTGCCCTGCACCACGTCGATTTCGGGGGTCGAGTCACCGTCACCGTTCAGGGCGAACCGTGCACGCTCGTAAATGATGTCGTAGCGTGCGTTCGCTGACGGTGCCGGCGTCGTGTTCACAACTGTTGCACCATCGTTCGCCAGGTACTCGACACCCGTTCCGGTGCGGGACGTGACAGCACGATGGTCACGCACCGAATACGACATGGTTGACCGGCCCGACACAATCGGGTCAAGACTGTCAGGCACCACACCCACACGCGGCACACCATCAGTGTCCCGTGCGATCAATGTCGCCAAGGCCAGACGGGTATCCAGAACCGGCAAACCAGCCGGAAGATCGGTGGGGAAACTATTACGAAGAGTCATTCTCTGCTCCTAAGTGAAAACTGCTTTGACGTTCAACACAGACGCGTTCCGGGAATCGGTAGGCATCGGCAAACTCGAATCGTTGCGGCGCATTTGGAACTCAACTGGGATCACCTGCCCGGGTTCGACCGTGAAAGTGCGCGTCGCAAAACCAGAGGTTTTGTAATTGATCGGTGAGTTCGATGCGGCACCCAGCATGTACGAGCAATCGAACGATCTGCCTGCTTGCCCATCAATAAGGATGCGGCCCTGCAACACCGTGTACCGGTACATGTTCTCTGAGTTCACGGAAGCATTCGCCCGCGCAAACACGGCACACTCGGTTTTGCCTTCCGGCACCGTCACCGCCGCGTACCCGTACCGGTTCCAAGACGTATTCGCCGCCACGGTGAAACCTGACCGATTCTCACCAACAGCAACACCAACAGGTATTGCGTCGATCAGCTCACCCAGACGCTTCACCGCCTGCGCATACTGTGTCCCGGAAGGTGCCGCCTGCGAGTCGATCCGATATTTGATGTCCCGCAACGCGTCAACCAGTGTGCCCATGCCGGCACGTGGTGGCATGGGGTCCACTCAGATCACCCCCGAGAATGTGACGTTCGAGGCGATCTGTGCGTAGTTGTCCGCATATCCGGGGAAAGCGTCCATGTTCACTTCGCGTTTCATCTGGTAGAGAACTTGTACCGTGTCGCCGGGGTTCACTGGCCCGTCGAAGAATCCACCTGTCACCGCTTGGAACAGCAAGTACGTTTGCGATGAAAAGTAATATGCGTCGGTGGATAGGACCTGCGCTTGCACTTGCCCCTGCACGATCACGCGTGCGAACAACTGCGGCGGCGTCCACGCGCCGCCTGGGGAGTTCATGCGGAACGCGGACATGCCCATGCAGTCGATTGACACACGTGACTTTCCTTCGGGAACGGTTGCCGTGGCTGATGTGATTGTCTGCCACGATGACGAACGGGGCATTGCCCCGCCCGTCGCCGCGTTACCGATCACCTGTGTTACGGGGATCGCTTCAACTGCTGCTTTCAAACCAGCAACAACCTGTGTGCGCTGTGTGCCTGTCGGTGCTTCAAGAGTGGTCAGGCGTGCATCCAACGCTGCGATCTGTTCCGCGAACGCCCGGTTATCCGATACCGGGGGTAGAGGGTCAGCCATGTTAGATCCTCCCGAACGTTTCCCCGCACGTGATGTCAGCCCACAGTCCGTCTTGGTCACCGATAATCTCGACAATGCGCCTGATGTAGTCGCCGTCCGGGATGTACGGGTCACCACTGATCTGCACCATGCAGTAGTCGCCCACCCGGTAGTCCCGCAGGTACGGCGCGTCACCGAGTGACACACTGAATTTCCAGAACTCGGACGGTTGCTTCCCCGTCCTCAACGCCTCTTTCGCGTAATCGTCCAGTGTTTCCTGCACAACCACGTTCGTGTGTGACGTGTCCACAATTTCCATCAACGGCATGCCACGCTCCACCAACAGTGGGTCGTACTGCCTAGCGATGATCACCGAATCGTCACCACGCCCAGCAGACGACCATGCCAGGGAACCCATCTCGGACGGGTTCACCTGAATCGACGGACCACGCCCCACCGACTCGGACGCGGACAGATCCCACACAATATGTGGGTCGTCCGGTGCCGTCGACGACAGGTGCGGTTTCTCTTCGGTGCCGGACACCATCACCCACTCAACGCGGGAGTCATCAACCCAACGCAACCGAAAATCGAAGTCGGGCCCGTTCAACACTTCCGACAGCTGCCCAAGGGCTTCGTCAACGTCCTTGAGCTCGACCGCCTTGTACTCGCGCACCCTGACACCTGTGCGAGGTTCCTCGAACACGATAGGCAACCCTGCACCATCCCACTGGCATGCCTGCTCAACAAGAAAGCGGCCGATCGATCCAAGATCAAGGCCGCTCAAGTTCGTGTCCAACGTTTCGTTCGGTGACCCGTCAGACAGCACGAGGGGAACCGATATAGCGGACGGTGGGAGAATGTTCCGCTTCTTGAAATAGGCTCTGATCCCCCGAGCCGTCACCTTCACCGGCGCACCCGGTTCGTAGTCGTGGGGTTGAATCGGGCCACCATAAAGACGGCCTGATTCCTCGACCATGAGTGAGTGTTTCCACGGCGTCAAATAGTTGCGCCAACCCTCAAGAACACGCTTGGGAGACTCCGGGGCGGGGACTGCTTCTACCCATCCGTTGCCGTCCCACGTGTGCGGGATACCACCAGGTGTCACCCACACTTTCCCGTCCAAGACTGGGCTGATCGCTTCCGATGTGGACGCCCCAGGTTCCCCTGTCCACCGGTACACGGCATCACCCGTGGTTGTGTTCCCGTCGAAGTAGTCGCCGTCGTACTCGCCTTCAACGATCAGCAGATCATCCCACCAGCCGTCACTGACGATCTGTGTCTGGTCCTCGTTCATGACGCCGTAAAGGTAGACGAGGCGTGCAGCAGTTGCGGTGGCGCGAACAACCGCACCATCGTGTATTGCGACCACTGGGGTCGTGCCGTCCGCCGAAAGCACCTGTCCCGCGAAACGCGCACGAGCAAGAACCGTGATCGTAGATCCGACCTCAATGCCGGGTGGCAAGAAAGCGTAAGCTGCGGGAGCCACAAGGCCCAACGAATAGTCACCCGTTGACGACCACTCCGACGACTGCACACCACCAGTAACCCCGGCCACACCATCGCCGTTAGCCGTCTCGAACGACGGGTTCGGAAACAGATTCGTCACAACCGACTGTGCCGGCGCAACGTCAGAGAAAATCGCGTCACCAGAAGCGACCGCCCCAGCGATCAACTCCGCACGCTCACGAGCAACACGCTCACGCTCAACATCAGAACCATCAGGACCGTTCAAAGGCAAATCAACATTCACCGTTTCCGGTTCGTTCAGCCGAGACGACCACGACGCAGACGACGGTTCAATCTCCCGCAGAACCTCACCAGTCAACGTCTCGAAAATGAAGTAACGAGTCACCACGCACTCCTAACCATTCCCGCAAACCACGGGTCAAGATAGGCACCGTCGACCTCAAGCTGAGCCGTCACCGACCGACCAGGGGAAACATCCCACCATTCACGATTCGTCAAATAGCGAGTAACGTCCGCCTGCCCATCCAACGTGGCCGTGCGAGTCGCAAAATCAAGCTCCACAAACGAGCCAGACGGCACGGTCCAATGGAACCCCACACGCTGCTGAGTACCAACATTCGTCAACGTGAAACCGTCATACCCGCCATACACCCGATACCGAGGCGACGACAATTTCGTCCCCTCATTCGTCAACGTGATCCGACCATCAGAACCCTGCTCGCCAGCCCACACCGCCGGCCAAACCACAGGCCACACAAGACCGCCAGACGGTTTCAACGGTGACCCAGAAACCCACTGATCATTCACCGAATATCGGCGGGGGTCCCGTGCCAAACAATCAAAGTCCATCTCACCAACAAGGTGCCCATGATGATCCTTCACCGGAGTTGCACGCACCGTCACAAGACGTTGAGTGGACCTCACAGCATCAGACACCACCATCGGCACAGGACCATCCACACCGATAGATGCGAGACGTTCCAACTGCACAAGCATGTCCCGCTCCGACTCATACGCCACAGCAACATGAAAAGACACGGCAAGTGACGAACGCCACGAAGCCGACACAGGAAAACTCCCGTGCCCCTGCGGGCGTTCATCCACCGACACCTTGTCCTCAGACAGGTCGTACCAGCCGACCAACTCGTTGAACCACGGGCCACCTTCGCGGGCTTCTGGGAAAGGCGGCAGCACAACACCACCAAGCACGATCGTTGTCATACTGTCGCCAACCCCCTCGAAGCCTCACGAGCCCACACACGAGCCTGAACAGCCGGATCATCCTGCTGAGTAGTGATGTACTGCGTCACCTGAGACCCAGCACCACGCGAAACAAGAGCATCCGCGAGACGTTCGAACTGTGGCCCACCCAACGGCACCACAGCCTCGTCATACCGGCCCTCACCCACGTTCACCAGCGAGCCACCGTTAGACGCACCAATGATCGCGCCAGACGCCAACTGCGGAATCTTCGGCAGGCTGAGCCCCCACGTCTGACCGCCCACAATGGGCACCCAATCAGGGATCGTCACCGACAGATTATTCAGCGCACCAATCGCACCATTGATCAGACCGATAATGCCGTTGATCGGAGCCTTCACCACACCAACAACACCGGAGAACGCAGACTTCACGAACCCTTTTATGCCACCGAACACAGACTTGAAGATGCCCCCGAACTTCTGAACCGTCGACACAATGCCGTTCCAGATCCCCGAGAAGAACGACGAAATGCCGCCCCACACGGACGACCAAATACTCTTCACCGTGTTGATCACCGTCGTGATAATCGTCTTCACCGTGTTGATGTACAGCTTCACCCCGGCGACAATGCCCGACCAGATCGTCGTGAAGAACGACTTGATACCACCCCACACGGCAGACCAAACATTCTTGATCACATTCACAACCGTGGTAATGATCGTCATCACAATATTGATGTACGTCGTCACGAACGCGACAATGAAGTTCCAAATGCCCACGAAGAAGCTCTTGATGCCACCCCAGACCGCATTCCACACCGCCTCGATAACACCAAGCACTGTCTCCCAGATCAACTGGAACGCCAGCACACCCGCCTGGAAGATCACCTGCAGGCCGACCCAGAAGTTCTGGAAGAACTCGCCAATGCCGTTCCAGATGTTCGCGAAGACCTCAACGATGCCGTCCCAGATTCCAGACCACCAGTCGGCGAATCCTTCGAGTAGGCCGGTTATCCAGTCGATGAAGCCGCCCCAAACGTCGGAGACGAACGAAACAACCTCGTCCCAGTTCATGATCAGAAGCACGATCGCCGCGATCAGAACCCCGATAGCGAGAACTATCCAAGTAATAGGCGACGCGAGCATAACCGCGTTCAAGATGCCCTGAACGATCGCCCACGTCTTGATGACACCAACGATGATGCCGACCGCGATCGCAAGCTTCGAAATCACACCAATGTTGTCCCGGATGAACCCGAACACGTTAGAAACGACATCCCAGATCGTCTTCAGAACATCAACGAACTTGCCACCCGAACCCTCGCCAGACTGCATGCCAGAGATGAAGTCAGAGACAGCAGCACCCGCCGTGTCAAGGACGGGTGCCAACTTCTCCATCAACGGAACCATGAACGACCCCAGCGCCGTAATGATGTTGTCCTTCACCTTCAGCCACACGTTGCCGAACGACTCCGCCGCACCATCACCCGCCGCGATGGCCTTTTGCATCGCATCAAGATTCGGGTTAGACAACGCACCAACCACATCGTCAAGGCCGACCTGACCCTTAGTAATCATGTCGCCCAGCTCAGAGTTAGAAACACCCAAAGACTCAGCCAGCGAATCGAAGATCGGCACACCTGTGTTCGACAGTTGCGAGAGCGTGTCACGGGTGACCTTGCCCTCTGACGACATACGCGTCAGAGCATCATTCGCGCGGTTCATTTCCTCAGCACCGCCGCCGAAACCAACAATGGCCTTACCCATCGTCTGCAACACACCGGTCGCGTCCTCAGACTTCAACCCAAGATAAGCAAGAGCCTCACCACCCTTGAGGTACGCCTGATAATCAATGGGAGAATCCTTGGCAACATCACGCAGGCCAGCCATCGCCTTCTTGGCCTCGCCAGCGTCGCCATACAGCCCAGTGAGCGTCTTCTGCGCCGTCTCGATACCGGCAGCTGCCCTGAACGATGCTGTACCTATGACAGCCACAGCAGCCGCCGCCGCAACCGCCCCAATCTTCGCCGCCTTCTTGACGCCAGCCATAACCCTGCTGCCGACAGTCTTGCCAGCCTTCTCGCCGTCAATCTGCCTTTCGATCTGCTTCGTCGCACCCTTAGACGTAGGGACAATCTCCACATACGCCTGACCAACAGAAGCCATCTCTACCGCCCCTCACCCCCAACTAGGGGTTTCTGAAATCGCTCACCAGCGGCCATGATTGGATGCATGAGCCTGAAACAGAACATGCAGAACAAGACCATCTACACCAACGCCAAAAAGGCATGGGACAACGGTGACGGCGCATACACGCCAACGTTGCTGGCATCACCCATGGCCCTCGACCCGACCAACAAAACAGGTGGTTGGGGACTCGCCATCGCAGACATCACATCCGTCGGCTGGGTACTCCGCCACTGGGCCATCAGCACCGACAAAAAGGACAACCCTGTAGCAGTGCCCGTGTTCACCCGCTAACGACCCGCGTTAGCCGCCAGAAGCGCCACAGCCTCATCCCTCGGCAACGCAGTCACACCAAACCGCTGCCCTCGAGACTTAGGCCACGGCCTCGGCAACGACTTCCACTTCTTCCCCGCATTAGCACGACCCGTGATATCAATCAGGTCAAGCAAGAACATGCCCTCACGCGACAACGGGTAATCCCATCCGTGAATAGCCGCATGCAACGGTGACGCAGGATCACCCGCAACAACCTGCACATACGCGTATGCTTCCTCAGGGTTCAAACACGCATCATCAACCGTGAAACCGCCCGAGCGCAACGCATACACGAACTCGGATTCGTGCCCCTGCGCTAACTCGCGGAGGCCCCAGATTTTCCCAGGCCCACATGCTCCTGCCACGCTTGGAACACCTGCCCGATGTCCTCCATATCAAGAACCTCTTTGAAGTTCTCAGGGATCACACGCTCATAGAACGCAGCAATCACGGCCACGCCTACCTCTTCTTCGTACGAGGCCTTCTGAGAACCCGCCATCACCTTAGGGCGCGGTACGGAATCCTTCGAAGTGATGATCTCAGTCGGAATGCGACCGGGAAGCGTGTACAGCTTGCCGAGATACTTGATCTTCAGCGGTCCCCGCTTATTCTTCGGGGTGATCTCAATGGTCATTTCAAAGTCTCCTAGCGCGAGTTGTCAGCGTGAGTAAACAAGAAGGGCCGGGCGCGCTCACGCAAGTCACACCCGGCCCGGTCAATCACTCGCCGCCACCACCAGCGGTCGCGAGAGCCGGACGGAAAACACGCTCAGTGTTCCCATCGATCACCGCCGACGCGTAAGCCTTGATCGTGATGTCGTAACCGACAGCGTCACCACCAGCGAACGTCTGGTCACCAACCTCGGTGACTTCGCCGTCCGGAATGTAGATACGAACCACATGGTCGCCGTCGATCACATCGAAGATGAACGACTGACGCCCACCCGTCTTGGACGGGTCAACGTCGTACGTGCCGTCTTCATCAACTGTCGCGCCCGTGTAGAGCTCAACCGTTGCCTTCGTTGTCTCGATGAGGGTGAACTGGTACGAAACCGAAGCGTCAGTCACAACCGTGCGAACCAGCGCACCGTTCTGCCACGCCTTGATGTCCTCATTGGACCGATCCGTGGTGCGAGTTGTCCCGTCCTCAGACAGGTAACCAAGATTCACCCAGTCAGCGGGCAGGGATTCATCCGCCGCCTCAGGTGCTTCCGTGTCAGACGGTGCCTTATACCAGGCTCCCGTCACAGCAACGCGGACGTTGCTCGAATCGAGCGTCCCTGTAGCCATAATTGCCTTCTCTCCGCCCGAAACCGGGCAACAAAAAAGGCATCCCCGCAGGGATGCCTCAACTTCCTTTTCAGTTACACGAGCTCGCGCCCGCGCCGGCCAACGTCAACGACGAAGTACCACTGGAACAAATCTGTGTCATTCGGAACCGGGACCGGCCCCGCGTTCACCGTCGAATAGGTGATCGGATCACCATCAACAAGAGGCCCCTCAAACAAAGCCCTGACAAGCAACGTGAGATCCTCAGCGTCATACTCGTCATCAGCGCGCACATTCACGCGAAGCATTGAATCATCGAGAGTGTTGTAGCTTCCAGAACCGGGCCCCTGCACAACAGTGACAATGCGTTTCTTCTTCGCAACCACAGCATCAGCCACCGTCACACCAGACGCATACGATTCCGGGCGCGCCTTGAGCATCGCATCCAATTTCGGAATTACTGCTCCGGTCAGCGAGCTAAAGATGACAGTCATTTCTTCCTGCCCTTCGCCCGCTTGTTCCGTGCACGCTTCACTTTGTTATTAGACGCCGTCGCCTGCGGAAGGGAAGACTTCAAAGCAGACAATAGAGCGCCCGTTTCAGCCTCGTCCGCTAACGACTTAGACGACGACACGATTGCACGAGAGCGCCGCCCAGGGAACGCAACTGTCCGCGAAGACGACACCGAGACGCTGCCACCCTCAACACGTGCTGCAACAGCCCCGCCAAGAGAAGACAGATACGACTGCATCTCAGCCGACGCCATAACCTCCTGACCCCAGGCCAAAGTATTCAGCTTCACCTTCGACTTAGCCATCGACGTACTCCCCCCGTGTGAGCTTCACAACACACCCGCGAGTCACCTCGTCAGGATGCACCCACAAAGCATCGGGACCATCCGCGAGATACTCAACCCCACGAACAACGAATCGATCCTCAGGGAGAACATCAACCACGTTAGGTGGACGGAAGTACAAGGTGCAGCCCGTCTCAGAAACGACATTTTCTGCACCCTGCACATCCCCAGTCACAACAGGGGCAACACCATACGCATAATGCGTCGACTCCACCCTCGTCTTGACCGGCTTCCCACCACGATCAACCTCACCAGTGTCAACCATGCGGACACGCGTCACAGCCTCCACGGGAACCCCCACGATGGAACCCTGGCGGGCATCAGATCAATCTCAAACGCCCCACCACGAGCACCCTGCAACTTCGCCAGCTCGTCATCAGTGACACCAAGACCACCCGGAACATCACCGCCATAAGTGCGCGACTCAGTAAACGGGCCCGTCGTCGTGTTCGTCTGCCGGATCCCCTCAGGGTTCCGGAACACTCGCGTGACCATCGCCACCACGACATCCTTAGCTGTTTCCAGCAAATCCGTCACAGGCGGCTCTAACTCGGCTTCCGCATCGATCCTGGCCTGTAAATCGGGAACGCGAAAACGAATCTCACGTTCCGCACGATCTATCCACTTCTGAATCAGATCGTCATCGTCCGGAACGTTCGCACCTATCCACGAGTCAACAACGTCATCGGGTTCAGTCCATGACATGGCAACCCCCTACTCTGGCTTGCTGGTGTCCTTCTTGGGACGGCCACGCTTCGGCTTCTCCGGAGTCGCCTCCGGGGTGGAAGAACTCGCGTCCTCCCACCCCTCACCGAGACGGGCAGCCGTGACATCATCGACGTTCACGACCACACCGTTCGTCCGGTTCCTGAGACGAAGCATCAGCCCTCAGCCGCAGCTTCGAGAGCTTCCAGTCGAGAGATGATGTCGTTGTACTGGGCCTCCGTACCGAAGCCGTCAGCGCCGTCCGCACCATCCGTGCCAGGGTCGCCCTTGTCACCTTTCGGACCCTGATCACCCTTGTCGCCCTTCGGGCCCTGCGCGCCACCGCCGCCGATCTCGACCGGGTCACCGTTCTCGTCAAAGAAGGCGACCGGCTCGAAGGCCTGATTCTTTACAGGTTCCCCGAGTGAGACAAGCCGAACCTGCTTAGTCGCCTGTCCCATTACTCGCCCGCGTTCTCGATAACCGCGAACTGGTCCGCGAACACGTACCAGCCGTAAACGATCTCCGCACGAAGCAGAACCTCGTTGTGGCCAGCAAGATCACGACCAGTGTTGTCCGGGTCACCGTACTCGAGGACACGGAACGGGAACTGCCGCTGGACACCCCAACGGATACCCGACTGGAAGTTCCCGAGGATGCCACGCACGTCGTTATCGGCGGAACTGCCATCCGTGGGCTTGCCCGACACGGTTGTCGAAACAGCCGCGTTGATGCCCTCGAAGTTCGAGATGCCCGAGCCAAGGCCGAGCTCCGGGTACTTCTTACGCCCGTCACTGTAGCGTGCAGTCGAGAGCGTCCACGCATACTGCGGGTCGAACGCGACACCGTTCACGCCGTAACCGGCACCGATGACAAGCCCAGCGGCCGTCTCGAAGTCGATGTCAGCGTTATCGCCAATCTCGACTCGCTTCGTAGTCGTGTTCAGGTAGTTCGTCCACGACGTTACCTCGTTGCCTGTACGCGGGTTGATCCGGTAGTAAAGGCCGAGGTCCAGCGCACGAGCAAGCGCAAGCGAGCACTTGTCCGCATAACGGTTGAGAATACCGAGTCGGTAATCCTCATCCGCCCACTTGAACTCGTCAGAGGTGCGCATCTGCACGACAGCCTTGTGAGGCACAGCCGTCACAAACGCCGGCTTGGCGTCGTCCGAACTCTTCGCGCCAGACTCCTCGACGAACTCAGCAGTCAGGTCATCATCGAACGTGATGATGTCGACATTGCCGAAACGCTGAGGTTCCTGCCCAGAAAGGGCAGCGATCGTAGACCCGGTCTTCGCCTTCTCGACGATGCCGTCAGCTACATCAGTAGGGAAATGAAGATCCCCGCTAACCAGTGTTGCCATTATTTACTCCTTGGTCTGTTATCCCCGTTGCGCGTCCATGCTCTGAAGAACCTCAGACCACGACGAGTTACCGGGACGCCCGTTCTTGGGCGTTTTGCCTTCGTTGGGAACATGCAGCCGACTGCCGCTGTCCCCTTTGAACTTGATGAGTTCGTCCGCGTACTTCTCGAGCTCTTCCTTCGTGCTGCCCTTCAGCAGATCGGTAGGAACGCCCTTCGCCGCGGCAACTTCAGCGCGAGTAGCCTTCGCTTCAAGCTCAGCCGCACGCTTCTCAGCGGCAGCAAGTCGTTCAGCAGCTCTCTCTGCCTCGGTCTTCTGCGACTCTTCAATCTCTGCAAGACGCTTTGCGGCGTCCTCGTTCGCCTTTGCGGCGCTCAAGTTCTCTTTCGCCCGGGTCTCCCACTTTCTGGCCTCGGCCTTCCAGTCGGTCTCCTTCTGCTCAGGAACCTGCGCCTGCCCCTCGGCAGGCTTCTCGTTACTCTCCCCGTGCGGGGTGTCGTCAGCCATGCGGCCCTCCAGTAGAAATCAAGCCCCATGCGGGGCACATGAAACCCACCGGAAGGTGGGCTGTAACACCACGGCGAACCGCGGATACCGAAAAGGCCACCCCGCAGGATGGCCAAGAATTAGTGCGAAAGCCCGAGCTCTCGACGCATGATGCGAAGAATGTTCTTCCGGTTCAGCGCCAACTCCGGATGCTGAGCGAAATACTGTTTCCGCTTCATTCCGTTACGCGGAGTCTCAGCACGCAACCGCATAAGTTCCTTCTCCGCCTTCTGCGCTGCGTCAGACCATTCGTCCATCTTCGGATTAGTTGGCAGCGGGTTGTCCTCCCACCACGGCACTGACACGCAATGGCAATGGTTGTGCCAGTCAGTGTCAGCATGAACAGTCGCGTCAATCGACGTTAGGTAGGCGCAGAACGTGCAAGCATCAGCTCGCGCGTACCTGCGCACCCCCAACGACAGAGAATCCAATGACGAGTTCAACGACAGGGTGTCTCGGTCGTACTGGGCCACGAACTTCTGCGTCACGCCCATCACCCGGCCCAACATTTCAGACGCCGGGTCGAGAAACACATCAGGCTTGAACAACGGCACCAACGCCCACCCAAGCTCACCCGTCAACGCCTCACCGATAGACGGTGTGGCTAGCCTCGCGTTATACCCAGGCTTCGGACGATTGTTCTCATAGAACAAAGCACCCGACGTCGCCGCAACATCCCCGTAAGTGGCAACAACCGCAGGAGTCGCCTCCCGCAGTTGCCCCGCCACCTTCGCCGGATCTTCATCCGCAATCGACTGCGCATACGAACCGATATCGTTCTGCGCCAACGCAGCTACAGCGTTAGTCTCAGCCCTGTGCTGATCGATCGTCGCTAACCTCACCAGCAACCCCCGATCCCATCGCCGGATCATTCAACGCGGAACCAGCCGCGACACCAAGACCCTGCACCAGTTGCAATGCCTGAACGCGGCGCTGCTCCGCCTGGAACCGAATAATCTGCTCACGCGTCAGACCGGCATACTCCATGCCAACCTCAGACGCCCCGAAACCGTCAATGTTCGCCGACAGCTTCGAGAACGCATCCGCACGCGCAGACGGCGACACAATCGCCGGATCAGTGAACTGTGCAGACAAAGATTTCATCTCGTCAGGCACTGCGTCGAGCTTGCCTCGCAGACGAACAGCCATCTGCATCGCCTCAACCGCGCCATGCCCCCAGAGCTCATTCGCGTCACGAGTCGTCGTGATCAGCGTTTCCTTCGCCGCAAAAATCGCATCCGCCGAAGACGGGTTAGACGAATCAGCGAACTTGACTTCAAGATCCTGATCATCCGCGAACTGCGACGCCCACATACGCAACTGGTCCGTATGTGGCTGAGGGGAAGCCCCCGTGAACCGGTGAAGATCCGGCTTATCGTCACCGTCCTCAACGTCCAAAGCCTTGATGCGACCCATCAACGCCGTCCACTTATCGTCACCGATGAACGACGACACGTCCGCACCGAACAAGTAGTACTCCGGTGCTGAGTAGAACTCCGCCGACACCTCAGCACGAACCACAGTCCGCAAAGCCGCATCAGCGTAATACATCGCCGCACGAGTAATCCGCGAATGACCCAACGGACGACGCAACTCGAACTTATGCACCAACGGTGCAACACTCACCACACCGAGACGGTTAACTCGTTCATCGACAACCCATTTATTGCCCGTCTTCACCATGCTGTACACCGACCCAGGCGTATACATGACCATCTCTGACGGCTTACCCGAATCGTCAACCTCAACGACCGAGAGGAAAGCCTTCAGCGCACGCTTGCGCTTATCCCAGATCGCCGCCGAGTCCTCAGCCGCACGAGCGAGCATCAACACGTCAGGTTCCCCCGACGCCGTGTCACCCTCAGTCACTGTGATAAATGAGCAACCATGCACCGCAGACGAAACAGTCGCAGCAGGAAACTCAATCTTGAACCGGTTATCCCACATCAAAGACTGCAGATCGAACGGATCATCAGAATCGCCAGAACTCACGAATCCCTCGAACCGTGACCGATCCGTGACCGCATGGACCCCTTTGCCAACCCACCCAAGAGCCGCACCGATCCCCCTCATCTGAGGAGGCAACGAAATACCAAAATCCTTGAGCGTTGCTTCGCCGTCGTAATAAACAGACCGGCGAATATTCCGAGGACGCTTCTGCTCCCACACCTCGATCAGATCACCAAGAAGATCCGAGTCTGCACCAAGATCCACGGGAGGCGTGCCAAATACACTCATAGAATCTTCGCCTTCCGCTCCTCACGGTCACCCTTCGGTTTCCGCCTCGTCGTCTTCGCACCCCACAGGGCCAAACTCACAGCCTCAATGGGCGTCTCATCCCCACCAGGGACAGTTGCCCTCCAGCCGCCACGCTTATCCCGGTCACACACAGCGACAGAATCATCAAGCGCAACCTGCCCATCCGGCTTATGCGTCAGCGATCTCTCCTCAGCCGCATTACGAGTCATCTCGCACGCCTGCAAATACTGAGATGTATTCGCCACAATGACCCGCTTCTCATTCACGCCAGCCTGCACAAGCATCTGCTTCAACACCCCCGCGCCAGCCGAACCAGAAAGCACAATCGCGCCAGCACGACGCCAACGCGGAGTGGCAGCCTCGTTGCGTTCCGTGAACCACTTCACCAACGGCGACAGGCCACCCTCCACAGCACCCACATACGGGTCATCGATCAACTCGATATGCACAACACCCGAGCTCGGAGACTTGAATCCGCCACCGACCGACATACGCATGCCGTCCTTCGAGAACGCCACCGCATACGACGGGAACCCATCAGCCGCTGGCTCACCCTCGAGTGCCCGCCACGTCTCAGCAGATATCGCGCGGGAACCTTCTTGGTCGTCGTCCCAGATGCCAAGGCCCTCACGCCGCCAGTCGCTAGGTGTAAGTTTCCGCTTCAACCGCTGCATCGACTGAACCGGCGTACGCTTCGGAAACGACGGATTCGCCTTGCGCCACTGCTGGCGGCTCTCACTATCAGCATCCGGGTCAGCACCGAACTCAATCCAGGCCCCATCAACCAGCGTGCCGGCGAGCGCCTCACGCCGCATTCGCTTGAACGTCTCGCTGTTATCCTCGGGCTTCGGCGGCGTACCAATGTAAAGCTGCAACCCGAACTGCGAAGTGTTCATCGTGGCGAGCATGTTCGACATCGCCTTATCGGACAGGATCTGAGCCTCATCGAAAATCAGAACATCGACACCAGGGATGCCTCGACCGAACCCACGTTCGCGAGCACCAAACAAGATGCGTGACCCGTTGACGAAACGAACCTCTTCGTCGCCCGAACCTTTGAACACCTGTGCGATATGGGGGGCAACCTTCGCACGCTGCGCCATCCCCTGCATCGCGAGAAACGTCTCACTCGAAGTAGCCGAATGATGCGCAGTCCAAATCACCAACAGGCCAGGATTATTCACGCACAGCGCGAACACCATGTAACCGATCAAATGCGTCTTACCGACCTGACGCGGCAAAGACATGCCAACGCCATCGATCATCACCGCAAGGTTGCCGTCGAGACGCTTGGACAGAATCACACGACCAGCGCCGTCCTGCCACGGGTCGAACTCAGCACCGAGCTTGTCAATGCAAGTCTTCCGAACGGCGGGCCAACCCGTCGAAGTGATGTCGGCAGGAACCGAAAGATGCTTAGCCTGCTCAGAGAGCCGAGGCGTCCCATTCTTCGTCTGCTGCAACGTCGGCGGCATCAGCACCGTCCTCCTTCGCACGCAGATCGATCTGCTCGATCTCCTTCGCAATGTCCTGCAACCGGCGCGTCAACGCCGCCAAGTCACGAGGCGGACAATCCGGATTCGAAACCGTCGCCGCAATACGCTCACGCATCGCCACCAACAAAGAACGATGATCACCGGTGGCCGCAGCCTGAGATACCGACAACTTCGCAACCGGCTTATCGTTCGGACCCACAGCACGCAGATTCTTACGAGCAGAAGCCATCAGAACCCCCTTGGGTGGTGTGGAAAAACGTTACGGATAAATAGGCACTGACCGCGGGGTGGGCCTGTGCGCCTGGGGGCGGGGGTGGGTGCCCTGGTCGTGGTTGTCCGGCTCGGTGAGCGCGTTTGACGCGTTTCTTTGACCGCATCTAGGGGCGTACGTCGTATCGCTTCTTTGTGCCTTAGATCGTCTTACAGCGCGTTTCAGCGTGTAGTTCGCGTGTTCGCGTGTTTGTTCACCAGATTGGTGATGCTTGCGTTGGTGTGTGTAGCGCTGTTGGGTCGCCGTGTAGCTTCTCGCGTGCTTCGGCGAGTGTCATCGTTGACTTCCATTGGTTGCACCGTCTGCACATTGCGTGGCAGTTGGATCGGTCGTATGGTGAGCCGCCTCGTGACCGGGGGATGTCTTCATCGACTTCTACCCGGAGGGGGTCGGGTATGCATCCGGCGCATGGGGGTCCGGGGCATTTCTTGCCGTGGGCCCCGGGGGTGAATGTGAGTGTCTTGTCGAGGGGGCGGTCGCATAGGGCGCAGGTGTGTTCTTCTGCGAGTACTCGCTTGACGAGGGCGCGTCTGCGGCTTCCGTTTGCGTTATGCAGTTGAGTCGCCATCGCTTCCCTCCGGGGTTAGTCTCGTGGCCTCATGTCTAAGCAGTCGTCTTCACATGCCCATGCTGCGGTGGCACTGGAGTAGTTCGATCCGCAGTACTCGCACTGGTACTCGAGTGCTGGGATGCTCTGTAGTGCGACCCTGACGTCTTCTAACGTCCTGGTGTCCCAGGTGGCGACGATGGGGTCGAGGTGTGGGTCGTTCATTGTTCGCCTCTTGCGGCGTATCGTGCGACTTTCACCCATGTGTCGTCGTGTTTGATGTAGGCGTGGGATTGGAATGAGGGTTCGGAGACGATGGTGCAGCCTTGGTTGTCGGCTTCGGCCTGGATCGCTTCGATTGCTCGTGCTTCTGCGTCTGGGCCGTCTGGGACGTTGACGAGGATGTCGATGGGGTCGTTCATCGTTGACTCAGCTTCCTAGCGGTGCCGGCGTTGTATTTGATGCATCGGGGGCAGCGGTCTGGGCAGTTGCCTTCGTCACAATGGGAGCAGATGACGTATGCGCCGCGTTTCTCCATGAGTGCCCCACATGCGCACTGCTTTGTGCTCAAAATTGCCTCCCGCTTCTACAACCAGATGACCGCGCCCGTGTTGATCAGCAGGTGCAGAGTGTTGTCAGCGATGATCATTAGCCATGTCGCCATCCACGGCGGTGTGCTTGCGCTGTACCCAGCGTTGGTCTTCGCTTCTGCCCATGTCGGGCGCGAGGGCGTCGGGTCAAGTTGGTTCTTTAGCCACATAAGATGCTTCGCGAGCCGATACCGGTCAATGACGATGTGAGTGACCGCAATGACCGCGAGTGCTGCAGGCGATTGCGTGACCAGCATGTACGGGATTGTGTACGTAACCCCGTGTGCAATAGCTGGCCCCCATGCCTCGGTTTTGCGTGTTGCCATCCAGTGCGACTGGATCAGGTAGTCACCGACGAGATGTGCGAGGACGATACCGAGCGCGGTCATGCTACCTCCGTGCTTGTGTGGGCGGGCAAGTAGTGACCGTGCACGTCTGCACCTGTGGTTCTATGTCGCCCGCCCGTGGCCGCACGAGCACCATGAGGCTCTGCGACCGGCCTGTTTCCTGCTCTCGACCACAGGCAGGGTCTCAGCGCGGCACAACCCGCTGGCAGGTCTTTCATGTGCAAAGGCGGCGGGACTCGAACCCACAACCTCCGGTTTTGGAGACCGGCGCTCTTCCAGTTGAGCTACGCCAATAGGTGCCGCCGCCTGTAGGTCTGCGTCCGTGCTTGCCGGGGTGGACACCAGCGTGACGGGATCGACCTGTTCTAGGTATTGGGCGGCGGCAGGTTTTGGGCACAAAAAAAGCGGCCACCCGTGAGGATGACCGCCATTCTTGTTTAAAGTCGAATGCCTACCCTGAAATTTAGACAATTGTAGGTAGGCAATACCAATGTTACCCCAGATCGGTGGGGGTTAACAACTTCCACCTTCCGCGTGTCGTTCCACCATTTCCTCTCCCAGTTCGGCCACCGCATCCGCACCATCCCAAACGATCTGGCAACGCCGGCACAGTGCACGGTCGTCGTACCGTGACCCTTCCTCTGTGAGCCTGTAGGTCACTTTCACCGGCCACAACCCGCCCCCGTTGATCATGTCGCCCCATTCGCTGTGACCGCAGACGGGGCAAGGATATTTGGGGGTGTATTCCTTCGGCGGGTCTAGGTGGTCTTTGATCTGTCGCACCCATTCCCGCATCTTTGAGTGCCGTTCGCTGGTCTCGTTGTCGTCGGGGTTGAGACTCGACCAGTACATGTACCAGCGCCGCAGGTCAGACACGGGGTCGTTGTGCGTTTCCAACTCGATGAGCACGCACCATGCTCTGATCCACGATGTGATGTTCGCGTAGATCGTGAGGGCGTCGAAGTCGAGCACCGATCTTGTTGACGGTTGCGCTGCACTCCCCGACTTCGCGTTTGACGATGAATACGTCGCTTCCCGGATTTGCACGATCAGCGGTTTCACTGTGATCTTTTGCGCTTTGCCCAACGTGCCGTCATCGTTCTTGGGCACGATGTGGTCTTTGCGCTCTTTCGTGAGCTCGTCCAACGTGTCGAGAATGCTCACTGCCTGTCCCCTCTCGTGAATATCCAGTACGAGACCTTTGGGGCGTACATGTGAAAAAGAATGAGGGCCGTAGCAACAGCTACGACCCCCACAATGAATGCGCGCACTCTCATGGTGTTTCTCCTTTGTGGCAGTTGCACCCGCACGAATGCCCGGTGATGGTGTGCACACAGTCGGTGTGCTGGTTGGTTAGACACCAGCCGTGCAGAGTGGTTGTAATCACGGGGCGCATTATTTGCCCCCGGAATCATTCGATTCTGTGCCGGGGTGATTCTCGCCGGTGGAGTAGCAGAACTTCGGAAGCGGCCCAGCCAGCGAGCGCTCACAGTCGAGGCAGGCGACGCGACGGAAGTTGCGAGCAATGATCTCGTCGCCATGTACACACCGCGTGTGCGCGTGCTTGCAGAAGAACGGGAGCCAACGCGTCATGCCTCAGCTCTCCCAATATCTCCTGTTTTGTGGTCTTGGTCGTCTGCCGCGTCGATACAGTACGAGATATCGCATCCGGTGTTTGCGCCGTCGATTATGCATCCGTCGCAGTACAGGTTGCCCGCGGTCGTGCGCATGAAGCTCATGGTGTCTCCTTGTCTGCGGCGGACTCCCAAAGAGTGCGCGCCACGTTATCCGTGTTCCGGCTCACGCGAGGACGCGAGGGAACCGACCACCCCTTTCTGGCAGGACGTTGAGCCAACACGCGAAACCCAGCTGCCTTGAGGCTCGCACCGCCCTCGCCGTCCTGCGTGTAAGTGATGAGCCGGTCGTAGCCCATCGCGAACGCGGCCTTGCGTGCAGCCGCGTAGAGCATGCTGTTCGCGTTTCGTGTTCCGTCCGTCGCTGAACGTGTCACTTCGAGTGTGTTTCCCTCAGCGGCAAGGACACGAGACACTGGGCGGCTCACGATCGCAACACCGACCAGCTTGTCGCCGTCAGCCACACCGAGACTGAACTTGTGGCCGACCGGCGCGTCATGATGCCGATGGTGCGCGCGCACGAACTCTGCCGCATCAGCGAACGAGACAGGCACGATGCGGAGAGTCACGGCTGCTCCTTGTCTGCGAGAGCGCGCAGCCAACGGCTTACAACGTCGGCGTCACCTGCGTACCGGTCGCGCTCGTCCGCAGCCTCCCGTAGTGCGTCCCGGCGTGCCTCAGCGCTAACCTGGGCAAGCCATCGGTCGAATAGCTCGTTGGCTTCATCTCGTCCCGTGAGGCCGTAGCTGGACAGGTAACGCATCTCTGCGTGCGCGTCACGCACCTGCTCCGTCGTCGGCACATACTCACTGGTCATTGCCCTCGCCTTTCTCGATGCGGTCAGCGCGCTCGTTCAGAAAGTTCTCTGTAGCGAGCATGACGACAGCCCGGTAACCGTAGTCCTTGTAGAACCGGAACCTGCGAGCCGCCTCCCTCAGTGCTTCGGCCTTGACGCGGTCAAGCGCGACAGACGGGGCGGGGAGCATGTCGAGAATGTCAATAGGTGCAACATCCGCCTTCTGCCTGTCGTAATGCTCCAGAGTGTCGCGCACCTGCTCCACGACAGCGGCCAATGCGTCGCGCTCAGCCTCGGCCTCCCGGAGCTTCCCCTCGACGTACCGGAGCCGAAAGCTCATCTGCTCTCGAAGGCGGCTCAGGGAGTTCCGCTCCTTCTTGCTCGCTCGAAGATCCTCGATCAGCTTGCCTCGGTCTTCAGCGGCCATCTCTTCCGCCGAGAGAAGCTCGTCACGCTCAGCGGTTACCTGTTCGAGCGCTGTCACAAGCTGGTCGGCAAGAACGAAAATCTCGTCATCCCACACGTTGTGCGCCAGGTGCTCCTTGACGGCCGCGATCAGCTCATCGTTCGTGCTCATCGCTTGTCTCCTTCGTTCAGTGCATCTAGAACCTTCTCGCCCATATTTGTGTCCAGGTCGATGCTCTCGGATGCGTCAGTCACAGACCTACCGCCTTCCGAATCTCGTACTCAATCTCCAGTGATTCCGGACTGTTGCTCATTCGCCTACCTCGCTTTCGACCGGTGCAAGACGCACAAGCTGACCGGCGTCGTGCCATTCTTGGGCTATGTCCGTCGCATCCGAACCCAGGTCATCCTCGAACCCCCAACCGCCGTCCTCGAAGTGAACGAGAATGCTCGCGGTTGCCACCTGCTGGACGAACAGCGACCGGTTCACATAGAAACCCTCGGCTGTCGGCAGCGGCTTGCGGATGGAGTGCGCCTGGAAGTAGCGCTCAGCGGCACATTCGGCGGTCGATGCAGCGACAACCTTGCCCCGCTTGAACTCCCAGTACTCACCCGACCTCTCGGAGGTCACGCGCACGTAGTCCCGTCCTCGCGAGTAGCAAACAATGTGCGGCTCCACAGTGTCGCGCCACCGGCCAAGCTCGGCGTCGCGGCGCTCAGTGAAGGCCAGTTCCAGCTTTGCCACCGACTCCGGAAATGCATCGAGGTCACCGTTTGCGTCGTACAAGGTGCCGTCTTCATCGAAATGCCAACCGTTGCTGGCTACGAATCCTTTTGTCATTGCTTCACCCTTTTCAGGTCGTTTGGGCATGGCACACTGCTACGCCCGTAAGGTGTGCGGCATTGCGCACACGAATGAGAAAGGGCCACGGTTTCCCGTGACCCCTGACTGTTGATGTACCGCTCCAACTCTTCGTCGGTTCGCGGTTTACCTTCATACGCCATGGCTAAAACGGCGCTTCGTCCGACCAGCCGCCCGTAGACGCCTCAGCATTGGTGGCGGCAGGTGCTGACCCATACCCAGCACCGTTCACCTGCCCTGCACGCTCAGCCCTCGGCACAACCCCGAGCGTGGCGAACTTCAGCTTCACCTTCGCCCCCGGATTCCCATCATTGCGAGTGAACACCTCCAACTCAGGCTGACCCGTCACCGTCACCAGCGTGCCCTTCGACACAACACCTGCGACCGCGTGCGCATCCTGCTCCCAGAACGCCGCCTCGAACCATGTCGTCGGCCCAGCATCCTCGAACTCACCCGACTGCTGGTTCTTCCGACGAGGTGTGTGCCCCACAGAAACCGTCAACACATCCTTGCCGGACTGCGTCTGCCCCATACGCGGTTCCGCCGCGAAACCCTCAACCGTTGTCGTTGCCTTACTCATGCTGCATCTCTCTTTCGAATCGTTGATCTTTTCTTGTTGGGCGGCAGCCCAAGCTTCCGACGTCGCGCCGCGATCGTGCCCAGAAGCAAACCCGTCTCGGACGCGATCTGCGCATCCGTCATCCCGACAGCATGCAAACGCCGCACAGGGTCCGGATGGGCAAGACCCAACGCGATCTGCGCAACCATCTCGTCCACCTTCTGACCCCGAAGGTCAGCAACCGAGGCGATGCGCCACCACTCCCTGTCCGGAATATCGACCGTCACCCTCATGACTCCAACTCCTGCACCTGCTCCATGTCGCGCCGGCGAGCCTCAGCAAGCCTCCGCGCCACATCCACCGGCAACGGTTCACGTGCCGGGTACGACCGGTCGATCAAACCTCGAGCCTTCGCAGACCTCACGTCAGCCTCCACAGCCCGTTTACTCATTCGCCCCTGAGCTTCCACACGATCGAGCACATGCCCGACCGTCAAATACTCATGACGTGTCGCAGCGTCCGTGAAATGCGCAATTACCGCCTGCTCGCACTCGTCATAAGAATGCTTCCCGAGTGCCGTATGCCATGCCGTCGCGTTGAGCTCCGACACTTCCCTACGATCGAACCCGGACGCGACCAGCAACAGCTTCCCTGCTTCCTGCAGGTTCATGATCCGATTCCCTTCTGTACGCCCAACTGTGCGACGAACGCCATGTTCGCCTGATCCCGTGACGGACGGTTCTTCTGCTCTGGCGGTTCAGGTAGCGGGTCGTTCCACCGTTCACCGTTCAGCCATGACGCCGGGTACGGGATGAACTGTCTTTCCGGCAGGTACGGTGACGACCACAACGCGTGTGCCGCATCGACGATGACTTGCGGGTCTGACTTCTTGATCGCTTTCGTCCACGCCTTCTCAGCGTCGGCCTTTGCGACTCGCTTCTGCCAGACAGACCAGAAGTCCTCGAATGACACGCTCGCCGTCAGGTGAGCAAGTTCTTTACTCCCCTGTTCCTCTGTTCCCCTGCTCCCCTGTTCCCCTGCTCCGGGAAGTGAGGACTCATGAGCGCTCAGTGAGGACTCAGTGATCGACTCATTTTGAATCGCCGTTCCCTTGTCCGGCAAGGGGTATCGCCCCGGTGAAGGCCGGTTGATCCTCTGGTGCTTCGACCAGTTCGCAATGTGAAGGAATCGCTTCGCCCCGACCTCGTAACGGCTGATAACGCCTTGCGTGTGAAGCCTGTTCAACCCTGCTTTAACCCTCATGAGCGTGTCGTGAGGGCTCACTGAAAGGTCATGAGCGAACAGGTCTGCGCAAACATCGGACACTCGGTCGATGCCGACGCCGTTGTCGTCGACGTATGACCAGAGACCGATGAACAGAAGCCGATCCTCGATCGACATTTCGTTCACATCATCCGACCGCCAGAACTCCGGTTTGATCGATCTGATTCTCATTTGGTACCTCCTCTCTTTCAGAACGGTGGTTCTGTGATTTCGTGTTTTCGCCCGTCTTTGCCGAGCATCCACAGCACGCCTCGGTCATCACGCACGGGAATGTAGAGCTCGTTGTCCCACGAGTGCACCGACCACCCACCGTCGCCGTTTGCGTGCGCTTTGCCATGACAACCGGTGTGGTTCCCCCATCCGCATAACGCGACGAGGTTCTCGACGGTGTGTTTCCCACCACGGCTCCGGAACTTCCGGTGATGCAACTCGAGAGGGCCAGCCGAGAAACATCTCTCGCACTGGCCCTCTGAACGCTCGAGCACGATTGCTCGGACTCGTTTTGGAATCACGGTGCCCATGACGACCTCCCTGCTGAGTGGATACCCACCCCTGTTTTGGGGGCGGCCATCATGCCACCTGCCCGGATAGCGTTGTTAAGTGCACAACCACGGCCAGCAGTCCTTGTACGACATTGAGCAGCCCCCTGAAACCGGGAGGGAATCTTTTTGGGACGCGGGAACGCAGTACACGCTTGCGACCGACGGACGAAACAAGTGGATGCTCTGGGGACATTTCCGGCCTGGCAAAGCGACCCCACTTGTGACATTGCATAGTGGGTCTTCCGAATGGAGGACATCCGAGGTGAACGGCCCCGGTAAAAAAAGCGGCAGCGATTGGCGAGAGCTCATAGCGAATGCGCTTTGAATACTTCACGCTGCCCATAGTTCCCTTTCGGCAGGGTTGAGCACTGCTTTGCAATCCCGGCACACCTTCCCCTTCTTCTCCGGCATCACCTCACGGACAATCCCGCAACGCGGACACGGAGCCTCAAACCAACTACCCATCAGGCAGCCCTCGCTTTCTCACGCGCAGCATCAAGGCATCGCTGGCACAGAATGAAATGGCCTCGCCGGTCACACCCACCGGCCACAGGTGCCTTGCACGGCTTGTGACAGTCGCGGCACTTATCGGGCACGCCCTGGAACCACAGCTCCACCGGCTCAATGTCGAATAATGCTGTGTCGGTCATGACGACACCTCAAAGTTTCTGCATCCGCACAGCCCGCAGCCGCCCATTCCAAGGCCGACAAACGTTTGCTTGACCGTTGACCCGTGAGACACGTTCCGGTGTCCACACGAGCACGGCATAGCGTCACGGGCACACTGACAATCACCAACCCACGGGCAGTCATGCGCGGTCATGCGAGCTCCTTCAGCGTGAACTCGAAATGCGGAACGCAGCCCTTCTCGTACCGGATCTCCGGCATGTGCTTGACCATGAACTCGCGGGTGTCGTCAGGGACAACCTCGGCATCGACCAAGCCATCGCAGAGGGCTTTGAGTGTGGCGACTGGGTTCTCGTCGTCGCGACGTCGCCGGTCTTTCACGAACCACACAAGGCGCACCTCGATGCGTTCCAACTCCGGCACGTGTCTCGCCTTCGCGTGCATCAGCGACCGAAGATCCTTGACGATCTTCGCCTCCGCCATACGGTGCAGCCGATAGTTGAGAGACAACGGCGGTTTCACCCAGTCGAACGTGAACGTCGTCTCGAAAAGACCCGCGTCGGTCTGTACCTGTTCGTTGAGTGTCATGCCGGTTCCTCTTTCACGAGGTACTCGGAAACGAAACGCTCCCAATCGATACCGATGGGAGCGCCGTCTTGATCGAACTTCACATGCAGCATCACGGTTTGTCCTTTACCTCGGGGGCGACGATCGTTTCCGGTTCATCATCGTCGTGCTCGACCTGCAACTCGGGAACATTGTCGAGCTTCTTCACCACCGCCTGATCTGCCGCAGCAGCCTGAGCGAGCGGTGCCGCCTCTGCCGACTTCGGAAGATACTTCTGCAGAACCCTGATGCCCGTCTTCTTGAACATTTCGCCCTCTGAGTCGTTCCATGGCGTTTTCTCCCAGTACTTCGGGCGGTGCTTCGTGCGCATCGTTTCCGCATCCACGTACACCCACTGCGATTCGTCCAGCCCTTTGACCTTCGCGTACGCAATAACGCCGGACGTTTCCCCACGGTCACCGGTTGCACGTTTGAAGTCGTAGAACTCGCCACGCTCCGAGTTCGCCCCGGTGGTGAAGTAGTCGTTCTCGTGCACAAGGAACGCGGAGACCTTCGAGTACAGGCCCGTGTTCATCGCCAGTTGGATATAGCCAGAAAATCCCACGATAGGGACAACAACCTGCTGGCCACCCACCTTGCGAGGCGTCAAATGGAATTGTGCCAACGGGCCCCCGACCGGAAGCTTCAGCTGCGCCGCGAGGAACAATGCGCCGAACAGCGATCGTGCATCAGCCTGCCCAAGCGCCGGCGTCGCCTTGATCGCAGTCAACGCGTCCTGCGCGAACTTTGCCGCATCCATCGACTCACCGAGCGCCCGCTGAAACTCCGGCTCGTACGCCTTCAGATGATCTGCGATCGTCGGGTTCTTCTTCTGCTCGACCGCTTTGGTAGCGATCTTCTGACTGAGATCCGTCACTTGCCATTCCTCCAAATCGTGAGGTCGTCGTACTCAGCAAGCACGTCGACAACTTTCTTGCCCGGTTCCCATTCGGCGGGCGGTGTCTCTTCGAACTCGGCAACGCTCTTACGCAGAAACCTCAGCGAGCCGGGAACGGTGCGCGTGTACTGCTGCACCAGGTCCGGGTGATCCTGCTCGAACGCCTTCATGTCGAACGACAGGCGATCCTTCGTCCGCTTAAACGTGTACAACGGGGTGCCCTGATAGGTGAGCCCGTCCGCCCCGGTCTTCGCCATCAACTCCTTGTAGGCACGTTTCACAGCGTCGATCTGCTCGTCAGCTTCCTTATACGCTGACCGTTCCAGACCATCGAGATACCAGGCCGTCAGCAACCGTTCGTCGCCGTCGATCATGTTGCCCGTGTTCTGCTTGGACTCCTCAAGCTCGACCATTGTTGACGGTTCCGGTTGCACACCACCAACAACATATGTTTGCCACCACTCGTCGGTGAGTCTGACGATCTGCTCCCATACGTCGGCGTCCCATTCGACGTCGTACAGTTCCGGGGAGTTGCCGCCGTGCAGCACCGCGAGGTGAGCTTTCCGAGCCCCGGTGACACCCATCTGAACGATGACCTGCACCCTGTAGTAGTCGGGTACACCATCCGCCCATTTGTCCTTGCTGTAGGCACTGGAAGTCTTCAACTCGATGCAACGGAAATTCGGTTGTGCCGTGTAGATCATCGCCCCGTCGTCGGTGCGGCCCACCGTGTCGAGTGATCCAACCGACCTGTCAGGCGTCGCCGTCAACCATGGATGCTCAACCGACCGGGCACCGAACCCGACATCGATCTGCCCAACCTCGGGATGCTTCCACGAGATCCAGTTAGCGATCGGCTCCTCAAGCTGATGCCCGAAGAACGCCAGATCTTCCGGTATCTCGTTCGGGATGCCTTGCTTCGTCCGCCACACTGAAAGCGGTGTCTGCCACGGGCTGAGCCCCAGTACCGCCGCAACTTCGGATGCACCAAGCGAATGGGTGCGCTGCTCATGCCATTCGGGACTGTCCTGCTCGAGTGGTTCCAACAGTGTGAACGTCATCGTTTCTCATTGCCTTTCTCAACGGAGGCGACGATCAACGCACCGCCCATAAAAATGAGGGCGAGAAGAGACACACCGTCCCACTCGCCCCGAACCCCTGCGATCGCCGTGCAAACAAGTGCGCACACGATCAGCAACGCTGTTGCTCTCATGACCCGACCGCCCAAATGACGGTGATGATGATCACGCCGATAAGCAACAGACCGACCACAGCTAACTGTGTGGCCTTGTTCTTGTCTGCCCCACGCGTCGGCAGGGTGATGGGTTCCGTCTTCGGATCATCACCCGGCATCGACACGAGATTGTCAGCCCAGTCAGGATTGCTCTGGTCGTTCATACTTCCCTCAACTCCGGAAGCGCATACACGCTCTCCCCCTCAGACCGGCCCACGATCACGAGGAACCCGTCAGCGGCCAATTCCCCTGCTCTCTTGCGTGGGGAATCCCAATGACAACGAGGCCACCCCCGCTCCTCATGCGCCGGTTGATGCTTCGCGTAGGCCCAGTTGATGTCCGAACCCTTCATCGCGTTGCCCTGCACGAACATCAGCGCAAGAACCGCCTTCCGCAACGGCGTCAACGTCACCGCCGAGCGATCAGCCGCGACCTGCGACGTGATCGGGTCCGTGACACGAGCTCGAGGGGAATCCTCGCCCCAGATCATCGGGTTCATGACACACACTCAAATGCGTTCGCGTCCTCGACATGGCGGGTTGCCTCAGTGAGGTCGAGCTCGCCGAAAGGAAAAGCGCTGAGGTAGTCGGAGACTGACTCGGTGAACGCGATGTTCGCGTCTTTGTACGCCGTCGCTTGCTCGTTGCACTGCTCTAGCTGGTAGTTGAGGTCATTGATGACGCCACCGAGGTTCTCGATGCGCTGGTCACGTTCCTGCACCATCGAGAACTGCACCATCCCGGCAGCCGTGCCGCCGACAGCGAGGATGCTGACGAGCACCCATGCGAGCGGTGCAGACGATCGTTTCGGTTCAGGTGTTGTTGGGTACGGCCACGTAGTATCAGTCATGCTGGTATCTCCAATCAGCTAAAGACCCCCGCCGTCGGCCAGGACAGCGGGGGTCAGTTATTTACAAGGTGACGGCTCGTGGACTTGTCCGCCGAATAAGATCGGTGGCACCAACCGCCTAGTGAGGTGGGAGAGCTTCGAACTCTCCACGACGCCTTTACGCTCACCTCGCCAGCCCGTTTCCCTGCGACTCGTCCGCCACACATGACGGTGACGGCCCCCGCGCAAGACTGCGATAGATGGGCTTCTACGACTTGGCGCTCACCGGCTAACCCGGCGCTACCTCTATACGGCGCTTCAGAATTGGACTCACACGCACAAAGCGCAGCCTTTGAACTCTCCATCACGCCCATGCAGGACCAAGAACTGGCTACCCTGCACCACAGCAACTCCCAGCCGTCTCCAATGGGCGGCTTCGCTCTCCCGTTCCCCGGTCTTGGTCATACGCTCCGGGACTGGACGTTGCTCTCTATGTAGTTGGTCCAAGCTGTGCTGATAGCGGCAGGATGACCGCGTCACACTTGAAACGGGCGTTTTCAGGTACGCCAAACCAGCGACCAAGTGACGCTTGACCGTCACAAGGCCTAAGAAAAATGGGTGTTAGTCGTCTAGCGGGTTCGGTTCATCCCAGTCGTCCAAACGAATGTCACGGATGCGATCAGGGTCAAAGTCCGGGTCGTACCAGGGCGCATCATCCGCCGGCTCAACCGACCGCGCCCAAAACGGAGCAGTAAGCAGACCACCGAACAAGACCACTGCGCCGAGAACCATTGCCCAGCCAATGACTGTGGCGATCATGCTGCACGCTCCAAGGGAGCGATGCGGCCCTCGAGCCACTTGTCGAGATCGGATGCGAAGAACGCGTTCTTGCGTCCCTGCTTGTACCTGACCGGCCCGTGTCCGTCATGAAGAAGATTCCGGAGAGTCTGCTCGGCAAGGCCGCAATACTCGGCGGCACGCTTTGTTGTGAACACCTCAGCCATCAGGCCGCGCTCCGTGCAGTTGAGAGCAGCACCTGAGGCATCAGCGCTGCAGGTGCAGTGTTGAGCGCAATCGCGATGTCGTAGATTTCTACAGCGGTGAAGCTGGTGTGCCCGTTGATCTTGCGTCCGAGCGTCGTGTAGGGAATTCCGGTGAGGTCAGCGAGCTTTGTACGGCTCATGCCTGCCCGCTCTACTGCTGCGGCAACCTTGTCTGCCTGCTCTGCGGTGATGTGATCTGTAGCCATACCTAAACAGTATGTAGCCGCTTGGCTACTGTCAAGCCGACACGCGTGCCTATTTGGCTACACTTTGTAGCCGCTCGTGTGCTATCTTTAGCCATATGACTACAAAAGAGGCCGAACGGTTCAACACGCTCGTAGGGGGGCTCCTTCGTGCCGCGGCTGCGTTCAACCGCAAGTCAATCGCGCAAGTCGCGAAAGAGACGCCCATCGACAGATCGACGCTGATCCGCTACCTCGACGGCGTCCGTCCGATCCCCATGCCGGTTCTCTACCGCGTGTGCGAGGTCATCGGCACAACCCCACAGGAAATCATCACCGACGCCACTGCACGTATGGCAACAGGTCAGCGGGACTAACACCGTATCGCCTCGCCTCGTCCCATAGTTCTGCAACCGTCTGGATCACCATCGATCAAATCACCCTTTCGAATCTATGTTCGAATGTACGCCCGCCCACTGACTTCGTCCACCCCACAGCACACCCAGAAGGGGGCACACCATGGCACGGCCACCGTTGGTCCTTGAGACATGGGGCAAGATCCGCCGCGTCGAACTCGCACCTGGAAAACATGCAGCGATTGCGAACTACCGCGACAGCGACGGAGTCACCCGGAAGATGCAACGTATCGGCAAGTCCGGCGCGGAGGCCGAACGCAACCTCGTGACCGCGATGAAGGACCGGCTCGCCCCATCCCTGGAAGCCCTCACACGCGACTCAACGATCAGCCAAGTCGGCAAGCTATGGCTGGAAGAATACGAAACCACCGATCCCGCAATGGGGACATTGCGCAGCTACCGAGACGTGCTCCACAAGGTCATCGACAAAGGCGTCGGTGAGATCCGGCTACGCGAGGCAACAACACCGAGGATCGACCGGTTTATCAAGGCCGTCGCCAAGAGCCGCGGTGACGGACGTGCGAAGAATTGCCGTGTCGTACTCTCGCATATTTTCAAGCTCGCGATTCGACACGGAGTAATGGACTCGAACCCCGCCAGGGACTCCGCACCGATCCGCACTAAGAAAACGCATGTTGTTGCACCTGACCGTGACGTGATTGTCGCCGTGCGTGAGCTCATGCACGCCTACGACACAGGCAAGGACGGACGCGGCGCAGTGCGCAACACCGACATGACCGATCTGCTCGACATGTACGTTGCGACAGGTGCACGCACAGCCGAAGTGCTCGCACTCGAGTGGCAACATATTGACTTCGACAAGACTCCCCCGACCGTGGACATTCGAGGCACAGTGATCACGGGCGATGACGGCAAACTGATGGTGCAGGATCACCCGAAGTCGGACACCTCGAAGCGTGGCCTCAAGCTCGCCCCATTCGCCGTAGAGATGCTTTTGCGACGTCGCGTGGACTCGTACACGTCATGGGTGTTTCCGTCGTCAACGGGGACGCTGCGGTGGCAGAACAACATGCGCCGGCAATGGCGTGCTGCCCTGAAGGATTCGGAGTACGAGGGATTGACGCCGCGTGCGTTCCGCAAGGCCGTCGCGACGGTGCTCGATAGGGAGATGGGAACCGAGGCGGCAATGAGTCAGCTGGGGCACTCGTCGGATGCGATCACGAAGAAGCATTACATCGAGCGTTTGTCAGAGGGGCCGGACGTGACGGCGGTGCTTCAGAGTCTTTTTGAAAAGGGAGAGTAAATGGAGAGTTTGGGCATTTCAAGCACCGTTTAACGAAAAGAAGCCCGATCAGATTGTGTACCTGATCGGGCTTTTACGCGTGCACCCCCCGGGACTTGAACCCGGAACCCACTGATTAAGAGTCAGTTGCTCTGCCGATTGAGCTAGAGGTGCCTAGTGTCTGGTTCAGAATAAACCCCGAACCGAGGGTCAACATTAGCATCACTTCTGGGGCTTGCGCCAATCGAGCATGTGCCCCGTGCCCGGCCACGTAAATCAGCCGAATCCGGTCCTCCGCTGGACCAGTGTCGCGCCCAGTAGGCTTGACAGCGTGACTGCTTCGTACTCAGACGACCTCGCTCTTGCCCTCTCACTCGCGGACACCGCTGACGCGATCTCCGCCTCGCGATTCCGCACGGCCGATCTCACGATTTCGACAAAGCCGGACCACACGCACGTCACCGATGCCGACCTCGCCGTCGAGCACGCCCTCCGCGACGTTCTTGCCCGCGAACGCCCCGATGACGGCATCCTGGGCGAAGAATACGGCACCGAGGGCGACAGCCGGCGGCAATGGATCATCGACCCCATCGATGGCACAGCCAACTTTCTACGCGGGGTGCCCAATTGGGCGACGCTTCTCGCCCTCGCCATCGACGGCGTGCCTGTCGTCGGAGTCGCCAGCGCACCCGCCTTCGGAAAGCGCTGGTGGGCGGCGCGCGGTACAGGCGCGTGGCTGAGCGAGAACGGCGGCGAACCGCGACGCCTCACCGTGTCATCCGTCGATGCGATTGAAAACGCCTCGCTGAGCTTCCAGAGCATCGCCCAGTGGGACGAAGCCGGGTACCTTGACTCCCTCATCGACCTGTCGCGCGACGTGTGGCGCGACCGCGCGTTCGGAGACATGTGGTCCTATGGCCTGCTCGCCGAGGGGCTGATCGACGTGGTCGCCGAGTTCGACGTCAAGGAGTACGACATCGCGCCCTTCGCGGTCATCGTCGAAGAGGCCGGCGGTCGCTTCACCGCTATCGACGGGGCGAACAGTATCGCCGAGCGCAGCTCGCTGGCGACGAACGGCGTGTTGCATGACGCAATCGTGACGCATATCGCGCGCACGCATTCATCGCCATCAACGACATGAGGGCCGCCCCGCGGACGACCCTCATCTCTGACAGTGACAGCGTGTGACGATGGTCGATGGTGGAGATGGGGGGAATTGAACCCCCGTCCACTGCTGAGATTCCACGCCTTCTACGGGCGTAGCCTGTGTCGCGTTCTACTCGGCCCCAACCTCTGCCACAGGCATCGCGGTTGACGGGCCCAGCCTGAGTAAAAGTCCCGCGCATCGCTCAGACATCAATACGCAGCAAGTCCCCTTAATGACGCCAGGATCCGTGTCGGGAACACCCACGGTCTGACGGACTATCGGGCTCGCTTAGGCAGCGAGGGCGAAGTCAGTGCGCTTTGAGTTGGCACTTATTGGTTTCCAGGGAGCGTTAACGAGATAACCCCGGATCCTCGGCCCGCTTCTCGTGGGCTCACAGGCAGTGTCGAAACCGATCATCCCCATGCGCGCTCGTTCGAGCGGACCATCATCACACGCTGTTCACTTGTCAATCCCGGCTCTCACCGGACAGGCATCCACTGGATGCAGTACTAGAGAATAACACGCCGATACCCCGGTTCATTCCCCGCGGCCGAAGGAGTTCACTCCCCCAGCCGGTTGCGCGTCGCCATGGCTCTTTCGGCCTCACGCTTGTCCTGCCGCTCTCGGAGCGCCTGACGTTTGTCGAACTCGCGTTTACCCTTGGCGACAGCGATCTCGACCTTGGCGCGACCGTCAGAGAAGTAGATCTTCAGGGGAACAAGCGTGTATCCACCAGGAGCGATCTTGTGGCTGATGCGTGTGATCTGCTGACGGTGCAGCAGAAGCTTGCGCTTGCGCCGCGGCGAGTGGTTCGTCCACGTGCCCTGAATGTACTCCGGAATGTGCACGGCATCGAGCCAGGCCTCTCCCTTGTCGATGTACGCATAGCCGTCGACGAGCGAGGCACGCCCCTCGCGCAGGGCCTTCACCTCGGTTCCCCACAGCACGAGGCCGGCCTCATAGGTGTCCTCGATGAGGTAGTCGTGCCGCGCCTTGCGGTTGGTGGCCACAACCCTCTCGCCTTGTTCCTTCGGCACGGTCTACTCCATCGATGCGTCACAAATGATCATGGGATGCTGCGCGCGAAGCTCGCGCAGGCAGCCCACAAGTCTATCAGCCGTGGCGCCTAAATCTTGAGATAGCGCTTGATTGCGAAATTGGCGCTCAGCGCGGCCAGCAGGATTCCGATCACGATCAACAGCGGCACGACCAGGAAGGAATCACCGACGTCGACGAAACTGATGAACAGCAATCGCGGGGCGAGATATCCCTGAACGAAGAAGTGCACGAGCGCGACGACGGCTCCACCGGCAAGGATCGACCCGATCACCGCTGAGAAGACGCCCTCGAGGATAAACGGCGTTTGAATAAACCTATTCGAGGCTCCGACTAGCCGCATGATCCCGATCTCCTTGCGGCGGGAGAAGGCGGAGAGCCGGATCGTCGTCGCAATGAGCAGAACTGCCGCGACCAGCATCAGTCCGGCGATGCCGATGGCGGAGTAGCTGGCGATGTTGAGGACGCTGAAGATCTGGTCGAGGTATTGACGCTGATCCGTCACCGACTCGACGCCCGGGGTGTCCGAGAACGCTTCGATGAGGACCGCTGACTGCGACGGGTCCTTCAAGTTCACCCAGTACGTCTGATTGAACTGTTCCGGTGTCACGAGCTCCGTCATCTCGTTGCCCTCGAACTGCTTTGAGAAGTTCTCATATGCCTGTTCGTGGTCCTCGAAGTAATACTCCTGGATGTATCGCGACAGCGTCTCGTCTTCCAGCTGCGCCTTCACAGCATCAAGCTGCTCCTGGGTCGCCGCACCGCCTGCACACGCCGCGTCGACGGCAGCATCCGTCTCGGTACACATGTAGATCGCGACCTGCGCACGGTCGTACCAGTAGTTCTTCATCTGGCCGATCTGCATCTGCATGAGAGCCGCCGCCCCCACGAAGGTGAGCGAGATGAACGTGACGAGGATCACCGAGATCACCATCGACGCATTGCGGCGCAGCCCGTTGAGCGCCTCCGACAGGACGAGATTCAGCCTCATGTGGTCGGTCCTACATTCTGCTCGTCATCGCCACGATCGGAGTTGGAGCGCAATCCGAGGCGCTCGGCGAGGGACAAGTGCTCTGACGTGTCGGCGTCCGTCGCCGTGTCGTCCGCGTCTTCGGGCACCGCGGGCGCAGCATCCGGTACCGATTCGACGGTCACGGGAACAGCGACCGAATGAGTATCCGGCGTCGACGCGGCTTCCTCTGCCTCTGCTTTCGCCTTCTCGGCCTGCTCGCCGCGCTCGGGCAGCGGTGTGATATCGATGATCGACGCGGTGTCGCCGTAGCCGCCCTTCGTCTCGTCGCGAACGACGCGTCCGTCCACGAGCTCAACGACGCGTCGGCGCATCCTGTCGACGATGGCTGCCTCGTGCGTCGCCATGACGACTGTCGTGCCGTTGCCGTTGATCCGTTCAAGCAGCTGCATGATTCCGGCGCTCGTCGCCGGGTCCAAGTTTCCCGTCGGCTCGTCGGCGAGGAGGATCTGCGGCTTATTGACGACGGCACGGGCAATGGCGACGCGCTGCTGCTCACCTCCCGAGAGTTCGTGCGGCATGCGACCGCCCTTGCCGTCGAGGCCGACGAGTTTGAGGACGTCAGGGACGGCCTCCTGCACGAAGCCGCGCGATTTGCCGATCACCTGCAGCGAAAACGCGACATTCTGAAACACAGTCTTCGTCGTGAGGAGTCGGAAGTCCTGAAAGACCACACCGAGGTTACGACGGAAGTACGGAACCTTGCGGTTCGAGATCGATACGAGATCGTGTCCAAGAACGTGCACGGTGCCGCGTGTCGGACCCTGCTCTTTGAGAATCAGCTGCAGGCAGCTCGATTTTCCCGACCCCGAGGCTCCCACGAGGAACACGAACTCGCCCCGCTGCACCTCGAGGTCGACGCCGTTGAGCGCCGGCCGCGGGTTGCCCGGGTATTTCTTGGTGACCGTGTCGAATCGAATCATGACTCTTTAGAGCCTAAGCAGGCGGCACGCCAACCGGCGGAGCGACTCACCCCAGCGTCCGGCATTCAGCGTTTTAAGCGTCTTTCATCGATCGCCAGCGGATACCCGCCGCGATGAATCCGTCGAGATCGCCGTCAAACACGTTGCTGGGGTTGTTGACCTCGAATTCGGTTCGCAGGTCTTTCACCATCTGGTACGGCGCCAAAACGTAGGAGCGCATCTGATCGCCCCAGCTCGCCGTGATGCTGCCCGCCAGCTCCTTCTTCTTCGCTGCTTCCTGCTCGCGCTGCATCAGGAGGAGCCGTGACTGCAGAACGCGCATGGCGGCCGCACGGTTCTGAATCTGGCTCTTCTCGTTCTGCATCGATACGACGATTCCCGAGGGAACGTGCGTAATTCGCACGGCCGAGTCCGTTGTGTTCACAGACTGACCGCCAGGTCCGGAAGACCGAAAGACATCGATGCGGATGTCCGTGTCGGGAATCTCGATCTCCGTCGCCTCTTCCATGAGCGGGATCACCTCGACGGCCGCGAAGCTGGTCTGCCGCTTGCCCGCCGAGTTGAAAGGGCTCATCCGCACGAGCCGGTGCGTGCCTGCTTCGATGGACAGCTTGCCGAACGCGTACGGCGCATCCACTTCGAACGTCGCCGATTTGATGCCGGCCTCTTCGGCGTAACTTGTGTCGAGGACCTTTGCCGCGTACCCGTGATGCTCCGCCCAGCGCAGATACATGCGCAGCAGCATGTCGGCAAAGTCAGCGGCATCCACCCCGCCGGCCCCAGCCCGAATCGTGACCACTGCGGGTCGTGCGTCGTACTCGCCGTTCAGCATCGTCTGAATCTCGAGATCCGCGATCGTGCGCTGAAGACCCGTGAGTTCGGTGCGCGCCTCGTCCGCCGATTCCTCGTCTCCCGCTTCGTTGGCGAGTTCGACGAGCACTTCGAGGTCGTCGATCCGTTGTTCGACGCTCTTCACCCGGGCGAGGTCCGCCTGTGCATGGCTCAACCGGCTCGTTACCTGCTGGGCGCGCTCCGTGTCGTCCCACAGACCCGGCGCCGATGCCTCGGCACTCAGCCGCTCGATGTCGTCGGTCAGTTTGTCGACATCAAGCACCGTGCGAATATCGGCAAAGGTCGCGCGCAGCGCGTCGATCTCCGCGCTCATATCAAGGTCTAGCATCGTCTCCCCACACTACAGGGCCACTGGCTGAGCCGCCCGTGACTAGGCTGGACTCGTTATGGCCGACGACGATTCCGGGTTCTCTCTGCGCACTGTCGCCGCCGCCGTCTACCTCCCGACCCTGCTTTTCGGCATCGGCGAGGGGGCACTCATCCCCCTGATCCCGGCGGCCGCCTCCAGCTTGGGCGCCACCATCGCCATCGCCGGAGCCATCGCGGCGATGCTCAAAATCGGCGAGCTGGTCGGGGACATTCCGAGCGGCATTCTCGTGAGCCGCATCGGCGAGCGCACGGCGATGATCGCGGCCGTCGCTCTCGCCCTCGTATCGGCCGTCGCAATCATGCTCGCCCCAACCCCGTTCGTGCTGGGCATCGGAGTCTTCGTCCTTGGCCTTGCTACCGCGGTGTTCGCCCTCGCCCGGCACGCGTTTATGACGACGTATGTTCCGATCAGATTTCGCGCCCGCTCTCTCTCGCTCCTCGGCGGCGTGTTCCGGGGCGGCCACTTTATCGGCCCCCTGCTGTCGGCACCGATCATCCATCTCACGGGCGGGATGGCGGGCGTGTACTGGACGATGGTGGTGTTCTGCCTGAGTGCAGCGATCGTGCTCCTCGTCCTTCCCGATCCAGAGAAGGTCGCACGGGCGCACCGTGTCTCGGTCAGGACGACCACATCAGAGGTCGCTGTTCCGCCGACGGGAATCATCGCGACGATCGGTGCCAATCGCCGGGTGCTCGGGACGGTCGGAGTCGGGGCCGCGATCCTCTCTGCGCTCCGCTCGGCACGCACCGTGATTATCCCGCTCTGGGCGGTGAGCCTCGGCGTCGACGAGGCCTCGACGGCGTTGATCATCGGCATTGCCGGCGCCGTCGACTTCGCACTTTTTTACGTCAGCGGGCACATCATGGACACGTACGGTCGGCTCTGGGGAGCTCTGCCGCCGATCATCGGCCTCGGCGCGGGCTTGGCACTGCTTGCCTTCACACACGATGTCCCATCGGCTGTCGTATGGATGTGCGTGGCGGCGGGTCTTCTCGCTGTCGCGAATGGGATTAGCAGCGGCATCCTGATGACCTTGGGTGCTGACCTCGCCGGCCCTCGGAATCCGGCGCCGTTCCTTGGCGCGTGGAGGTTCGTGACGGATGCTGGCGCGGCAACGAGCCCTCTCGTCATCGCCGGTGTCACGGGACTCGCATCGATCGCCGTTGCCGCTGGCTCCCTCAGTGGTCTCGCCGTTGTCGGAGCCGTCGTGATGGCGACGTCGCTCCCCCGCTACATCAGCCGGCCCCCGCGACGCCCCTCTCTCGAAGATTGACCGTCACTCGAAAACTGACCGCGCGACACTCGTCACCTCGACGCGGATTCCCTCGGGAACGAACAGGGTGAGGACGGGCGGCTGCCACTGGCTCGACACCGTGACCGTTGCGCTCACCCCGTCTCTGCTCGTTGCTCTGACGAGTGTCAGGTCGTCCTGATCGGCAAACGCGGGGTCATCGAGAAACGCCGTCACTGCCCGGTCCACGTCGGCGGGGTCCAGTGTCAGCGCGGGAGCGCCGTCGTCTGCGCGCACGTCAGACAGGGAGAAGGCCTCAGCCCCGACGAGTGCCGCGGCATCAGCGACGCTGACGAGCTGCTTGCGCTCCAGATACAGAGACGTCGCGGCAGCGACGATCAGGATGAGCAGAAGAGACAGCGCCCCGTAGAAGATCGTCAGTATCAGTGTCGAGCCGTCGTCGTTGCGCCCCGTCGCGCGCTTCATGGCGTGCCCCAGAAGCGCGAGACTTTCTGAACTGCATGCGCCTCAACGGGAACGCTCGCGGCTTGGCGAACATCGAGGACGTCAGGGACGAGCGGGAGGGCGACCGCCGCGGTCACTGTCACGGTCACGACTTCGCCGCGCCTCAGGCATTCTGCTCCAGACCCATCGGCGCATGTCACCGTGACGTGAGCCTCGTCTGCGTCCACACCGAAGTCGGCGAGGCTGACTCGCACTGCCGTCTCGACGCGCGTCAGCGCAACACTCGGGTCGTCGGCGAGTACGAAGACGCGCGCCGCCTGTTTGGCTGCCCCTGTGACGGCAAGGGATCCTCCCTGAATCTGTGAGAGGGCGATGACCAAATAGACCAATGGAACCAGAAGGATCAAGCCGGCCGTGATGAACTCGAGCGATGCCGAGCCGCGATCCTCGGTCAGGGGATCAGTCAAGCGTTTCGCGAGCCGCATGCCCTGATACCTCCAAACCGCTGTCAATGCCGATCAGCCCGATCACCGGGAGTGTCGTCGTCACCGTCACTTCAGCGCAGGGCTGGCCGTTCCAGGTCTCGTATGAGACGGCAATGTCTCCCACGTAGTCGGGTCCGATCGCCGTTGAGATGAGCTCCCGCGTGAGGGCAGCGCCGTCTGACAGTGTCGAGTCGGCCAACGCCGCCGTGCGGGCTCCTTCGGCGGCAGCATCCAGCACCGTATTGCGCACCAGCAACGCCAGTCCCAGCTGGATCACGCTCACCGTCAGCAGTGTGAGCAGACCAGCGACGAGCGAGAACTCAGCGACGGCGGACCCGTCGTCGGCGCACAGCCGTTGGCGAAGCCCCACGTCACATTCCTGTGACCTTGGCGATGGCCTGCTCGAAGATCGCACTCAGCGCGGGGCCGGCAAGCCCCCAGATCAGGATCACGAGCCCAGCTGTCATGAGCGTGATCAACACCCACCCGGGAACATCGCCCGTGTCATCTGCCAGGTCAGGCACGTCGAGCAGCCGACGTCTCAGCGTCTTCATTTTTCCTCTCACTTTCTCCGATGGTCATCGATGTTAGAATCCGGCGCGCAGAACAAAAATGCCCGGCAAGAGGGCGAAGGCGATGGACAGCGGCAGAATCAGCAGCACAAGCGGTACAAGCATCGCGACTTCCTTGCGCCCGGCTGCTTCGAGAAGCGATCGTTTGAGATCGTCGCGGGCGTCCTGCGCCTGAGCCCTCAGCACCTGGGCGATCGGAGATCCGTGTTCCATCGCCGCACGCATCTGTTCCACGGCGCGCGTGAGCGATGGGGAGCCGACCCGTGCCGCGCAGCGAGTCAGGGCGACGGCGACCGGGACGCCCGCCGATATGTCGACGAGAGTGAGCCTCACCTCAACGCTCAACTCCCCCGATCCGATTCGCGCGATCCGCCGCAGAGCATCGACGATGCCCTCCCCGGCAGAGAGCGACAGGCTGAGGAACTCCAGAACCGTCGGGACCTCCTCACTGATGCGGGTGACACGGGATGCTGCGCGACGACGCAGGTACACGTCGCATCCGACGACGGCTGCAGCGGCAACCGCGAATGGCATGGCGACGCCTGCCATCGGACGACCGTTCTGAGCAAAGACAACGCCGAGTGCTGAACCGGCGACAATTCCGGCTCCTCCCAGCAGCACTTGGCGCACGCGGAACTGCTGCACGTTCAAAGACCACCCAGCCTGGGCCAACCACTTCTCGACAGACACGTTGCCGCCCAGAAGCGCAGAAAGCGCGCGCACCGCGCGGCCGACCACGGGTGAGAGCAACCGCCCGAGCACGGGAAGAGGGTCCGAGACCCGTCGCTCCGTCAGCTGCCGTGCCTCCTCAGAAACGTCGAGCAGGTACGGTGCGATCCTCTCCGACAGTCGACGCGCGCCCACACGAGGAACAACGGCCGCGACGGACCAGAGCCCCACTCCGAGCATGCAGCCGAGTACGACGGCAAGACCGGTCACCGGAACCACCTCCGCTCTTCGGGAAGGCGACCGAGCGCGAGCATGAATCGATACGCAACCACAGACACCACGGCGCCGGCGACGATTACCGTGACTCCGATCGGCGAATTATAGGCGGCCGCGGCCTCGGGCCGGGAGGCGAGAAGGAACAGAATCAGCCAGGGCGCCGCGACCCCGAGCTTGGCGGCGTTGCGCACCCACGATTGCCGGGCATCGACCTCGGAGCGGATCCCCGAGTCTTCGCGAATAGCTGCCGAGAGGCTGCGGAGCACTCCCGGAAGCTCTGTGCCTCCGACCTCGCGCGCCATCTTCAGCGTCTCGATGATGCGGTCGGCAACGGGGTCTCCGAGATCTTGCTTGAGACGATCAAGCGCACCAGTGAAAGACGCGGAGGTGCGGTAGTCATGCGCGAAGGAGCGGAAAGACCCTCGGAGTGACTCCGGACCGGCTTCGGCAAGCTGAGCGAGTGCATCGGGAAGGGCGGTTCCTGCGCGAATAGACGAGACCAGATGATCGACGACGTCCGGCCACAGCATCCGATGTGCTCGCCGCGTCGCCCGTGCCCGCCACGTCACGATGGTGACCGGAGCGAGAAGCCCGACCGTACCGGCCAAGACCGTCAGGATGATGATGCCGAACCACGCCTGAACGGCACCGCCGGCCAGCGCGCCGAGCAGAATCGACACCACAAAGAAGACCGGCACGGGCACAGAATTCAGGCCGGCAAGAGACAGACGCGACCGCAGCTCGTGCCCGAGAGCGTGCTCGCCTGTGCTTGGGCGTACAAGAACGGTATCGGGAAATGCCGCGGCGATCACGATGAGCGCCCCGCCCATGCCCAGGATTAGGCCGAGCCCCAGAGCGATCATGATGCTCCCCTAGTCACGAGCTCGGCGACGTCGATTCCCGCCGCCACATATTTGTCGGTCTGTTCAGGGATGGCTCCGGTCGCGCCAAGACCGTGTGCCGTCCGCCGGTAGATCGTCGTTGCCTCGAGCTGCCCGTCGTGCGAACGTCCCGTTGGAGCCGCGATTTCGACGATCCGTCGCACGCCCGCGGCATCGCGAGCGCAGTGGACGACGAGATCGACACACGAGGCCACTGTCGGCACGACGAAGGCGCTGTCGATGTTCGCCCCGGCGAGGAGAGGGAGCAGGCAGAGTTTTCGCAGCGCGTCCGTCGCCGAGTTGGCGTGCACGGTGCACGCGCCCGGAACACCGGAATTCAGAGCGATGAGCAGATCGAGGCTCTCTGCCTCGCGTACCTCACCCACGACGATCCTGTCGGGGCGCATGCGGAGCGATTCCTTGATGAGGCGGCGCAGTGTGATCTCTCCCGTTCCCTCGAGGCTCGGCTGGCGACACTGCAGGCCGACAGCATCCGCCGCTGTGACGTCGAGCTCGAAGGTCTCTTCAACCGTGATGATGCGCTCTGACTGCGACACCGCGTTCAGCAGCGCGCCGAGCAGCGTCGTCTTGCCTGCCTGCGTCGCACCCGACACCAGGATGTTGCAGCCGGCGCGCACGCTTGTCGACAGGAACTCCGAGGCCTCCTCAGACAGGGCCTCCCGGGCAACGAGATCCTCGAGTGTGCGAATGCGATGCGTGAATTTGCGAATGTTCACGGCCATGTGCCGACGCGTCACATCCGGAATCACGACGTGAAGACGAGACCCATCGTCGAGGGAGGCGTCAACGAAGGGCGAGCTGACATCAACGCGCCTTCCCGTGGCCTGCAGCATCCGCTCGACGAGGTCTCGAACGCCGGTTTCGGTCAGCATGACATCGGTGAGCTCGGGGTCTCCTCCTCGGGCCACGAAGACGCGCGTGGGGCTGTTAATCCAGATCTCTTCGATCTCTGGATCGTCAAGAAACGCCTGCAGCGGACCGAGCCCCGTCAGTGTCGCGATGATCTGACGTGCGGCGGCCCGCTCATCGTCGATCAGCTGCCCGGTTCCGGCAAGTGCCTGTTCAGAGTAGCGTCGCAGCTCGTCCGAGACGTAGCGTTCGGTGAGCTCAGCGTGGTTCGCGAGGTCGGTTCCCTCACGTCGTACGCGCTCGCGGACAGCCTCAGCGATGATGTCCACTGCGCTCGTCGTCATGCCGCCATCATGCCGAAAACGCGAGACCGACGTGAAAGTTATCCACAGTCTCGCGCGGGCCCGGATGATCGGAGGGATCTCACAGTCTGTGTACAAGAGAAAGTCAATAAACTGGGTCGTACGCGGGAGTGGTGAAATTGGCAGACACGCAGGATTTAGGTTCCTGTGCTTTCGAGCGTGTGGGTTCAAGTCCCACCTTCCGCACGCGGGCTATCGCCCTGTCGAACCCCATCCGTAGGGAGCACACCTGATGATGCACGCCGGTCTCATCCCGTGGCTCGATCCTGAGCTGATCATCACGACCGCGGGTCCATGGGCGGTGCTTGTCGTGTGCCTCATCGTCTTTGCTGAAACCGGTCTTCTCGTCGGATTCCTCCTCCCCGGCGACACGCTCCTGCTGATGGCCGGGCTGCTGTCATTCACCCCCGGACTCGGCTTCGATGTGTGGTGGGTCGCCCTGTTCATCGGCGCTGCCGCATTCCTCGGCGGTGAGGTCGGCTATCTGATCGGCAACCGCGGCGGGCCGAAGGTATTCGAGCGCAAAGAATCTGGCCTATTCAGCGCCGAGAACGTGAATCGCACCAATGCGTTCTTCGAACGTTTCGGCCCCTTCGCGGTGGTCGCCGCCCGCTTCGTACCGGTGGTGCGCACGTTCGCTCCCGTCGCGGCGGGTGTCGCCCACATGGACTACCGCCGGTACAGCCTGTACAACTTCATCGGCGCGATGATCTGGAGCGGCGGCATTGTGTTCGCCGGATACTTCCTGAGTTATGTTCCGCCCATCGCCGATTTTGTGCGCGACTACATCGACCTGATCCTTGTGGCGGCTGTTGTGCTGACGGTCGTGCCCTCCGTCTGGCACTATCTGTCGGCCCGGCGCAAGGCAAAGAACGCACTCGCGACTCGCCGAGAGACTCATCCGGATGCTGCAGCGGCAGCCGAGTCTCAGCAGGACCAGTGCATGGTCGACAAGCCTCGGCGCTGACACCGCTGCGTCACGCGTGCGTGGTGTCTTCACTCACTGTGCGGGTGGCGGGCTCGAGCTGGAATGTCGAATGCTCGACGTCGAAGTGCTCGGCAAGGCACGAGCCGAGCTCATCGAGAAGACCGGCGACGCGCCCCTGCGCAAACACTTCCTGCGTCACAATGACGTGGGCCGAGAACACCGACGCTCCCGACGTGATCGACCACACATGAACATCGTGGACGTCGATGACACCCGGCGCCGCCCGCACGTGATCGCGGATCAACTCGACGTCAGTGCCCACCGGTGTGGACTCATTGAGGACCCGCCACACGTCACGCAGCAGGATCCCGGCACGGGGAAGGATGCCGGCGGCGATGAGCAGCGACGCGATCGCATCAGCTTCGACGAAGCCCGTCGTCATGATCACGATCGCTGCGCCTGCGACGAGGACAGACCCGAGAAGGTCGCCGAAGACCTCGAGGTAGGCGCCCTTCATGTTGATCGATCGCTGCGCGCCGTCTCGCAGGAGCGCCAGCGAGATCGCATTGACGACGAGTCCGACGAGCGCGACAAGGAGTACAGGCAGCCCATCGACTTGGCCGGGGTCAGGCTCGATGAGCCGCTGAATCCCTTCCAGGGCGACGGTGACCGCGACGACAGTGAGGATCAGTCCGTTGAGAAGAGCAGCGAGAACCTCGGTCCTCTGGAAGCCCCAGGTGTGCCGATCCGTGGCCGGACGAGCGGCGATGCCGATCGCGATCAGCGCGATGATGAGCCCGGTGAGGTCGGAGAACATGTGTCCCGCGTCCGCGAGCAGGGCAAGCGAGCCGGTGAATATGCCTCCGACCACCTCGGCAACCAGCGTTGCCGAGACCAAAACGATGACGACGATGAGCCGTTTCCGGTTCGTCGTTCCGTGAGAGTGATCGTGGGCCATGCCTCCACGTTAGGCAGGTTCGCTCGCGGTTCTCCAGCGTGTCTCGCAGATAGGAATGATGGCCATTCTCATTACCAATCCGCGCCCGACGCGAAGCGGTTCACAGTGCCTGAAGAATCGGCACGGCAGCGCGGAAGGCACGAGCCCGGTGCGAGATCTCGTTCTTCTCGTCCGGGGCGAGTTCAGCGGAACTGACCGTGTATCCCTCCGGGACGAAGATCGGGTCATAGCCGAAGCCGTGATCGCCGCTCTCGTGGTGGGCTACGCGCCCCGGCCACTCCCCCCGGGCGACCTGCTCCAACCCGCTTTTCGGATCGACGATGGCGATTGCGCAGTGGAATGTTGCAGCACGATGCGCATCGCCGATGTCCGCGAGCTGCGCGAGCAGCAGCCGCCGGTTCTCGTCATCCTTCCGCGTACCCGACCACCGCGCCGAGAAGATCCCCGGTGCTCCGCCCATGATGTCGACACTGATGCCGCTGTCATCGGCGAGGGCGATCCGTCCAGTGTGAGCCGCCGCGGCCCGGGCCTTGATCAGCGCGTTCTCATCGAAGCTCACGCCGTCTTCTATAGGTTCCGGTCCGTCGTAAGGTTCGATGGCGATGTCGGGGACGTCGCGACCGAGAATCTTCTGAAATTCCGTGATCTTGTGCGCGTTGTGGCTCGCGAGCACGACATCGAGTGTCATGCGCGCTCGAGGGCTTCGCGCTGGAACCCGCTGAGTTCCTGCGCCCCAGCGGTCGCCAGGTCGAGAAGAGCGTCCAACTCACCGCGATCAAACGGTGCACCCTCTGCGGTGCCCTGCACTTCGACGAAGAGCCCGCGCCCGGTGACGACGACGTTCATGTCTGTCTCCGCTCGCACGTCCTCGACGTATGGAAGGTCGAGCATCGGCTCGCCGTCGATGATCCCGACGGAGACCGCAGACACGCTGTCGATGAGGGGCACTGAGTTCTTGCCAATGTGCCCTTTGCCGCGCGCCCATTCCATCGCATCGACGAGTGCGACGTATGCACCGGTGATCGCGGCAGTGCGCGTTCCGCCATCGGCCTGCAGCACGTCGCAGTCGATCACGATTGTGTTCTCCCCCAACGCCTTCATGTCGACGACGGCGCGCAGGCTGCGTCCGATCAGGCGCGAGATCTCGTGCGTGCGGCCGCCGATCTTTCCTTTGACGGATTCGCGGCTTGAGCGCTCATTGGTCGCGCGCGGCAACATCGCATATTCCGCGGTCACCCAGCCTTTGCCCTTGCCGCTCAGCCAGCGCGGCACGCCGGGAGTGAACGACGCGGTGCAGAGCACCTTCGTCTTGCCGAACGAGATCAGCGCCGAGCCTTCGGCCTGCTCGCTCCAGCCGCGCTCGATCGTGATTGGCCGAAGCTGATCGGGAGTGCGTCCGTCTTTGCGTGTTGTCACGTATGGTCTCCTTCTTTGAGTGCTGCGTGCAGTGAGGCAAGGTCGATTGCGCCCGTCTGCACAAGATTGACAGACGAGATCTCGTGCCCAATCAGTCGGTGCGCGAGTTCGAGGAACTCGTCGGCGCTTTGCCCCGTGGCTTCGTAATGATGCGCCGGCGGCGCGGATGCTGTCCGGGCGATCCCCCGGTCGATGAGCGTACGGTACACGTCGTTCGCGGTCTCGGTATCACTCGAGACCAAAGTGACCTCCGGGCCCATGACATACGAGATCACGCCCCTGAGGAACGGATAGTGGGTGCATCCGAGCACGAGCGTGTCGATTCCCGCGCGGCGCAGCGGGCTCAGGTAGTCCTCGGCGACGTCAAGCACCTCAGCGCCCGTCGTGACGCCGGCCTCCACGAATTCCACGAATCTCGGGCACGCCCGCGCGACGATCTCGAGGTCCGGAGCTGCGGCAAAGGCGTCGTGGTACGCACGGGAATTGATCGTGCCCTCGGTGCCGATGACCCCGACTCGGTGATTGCGCGTCGTCGTCACCGCCGTGCGCACGGCAGGTTGGATCACTTCGATCACGGGCACGGAGTATCGCTCACGAGCATCCCGCAGCATCGCCGATGATGCCGTGTTGCAGGCGATGACGATCATTTTCACTCCTTGCGCGACGAGATCGTCGAGCACATCGAGTGCGAATCGCCGGACGTCAGCGATGGGTTTGGGCCCGTACGGCGAATGTGCCGTGTCGCCGACGTAGAGCACCGATTCGTTGGGAAGCTGGTCTTGGATCGCCCGTGCGACGGTCAGCCCGCCGACCCCCGAGTCGAATATCCCAATCGGTGCATCAGTCACACCTCAAGCCTAGCGGCCTCGCCATTAGGCTTGAGGCGTGGACACGTCGACGGCATTGCGCACAGACCGCTACGAGCTCACCATGCTTGAGGCGGCGATCGCTCGCGGAACGGCCGACACGCCGTGCATGTTCGAGGCCTTTGGGCGCCGCCTTCCCGGCGCTCGTCGTTATGGCGTCGTCGCGGGGATCGGGCGTGTTCTTGAACGCATCCGCGATTTCCGCTTCGACGATGCCGAACTGGAGTGGCTCTCCTCCCATGAGATCGTGAATCCATCGACGATCGAATGGCTGGCCGATTACCGGTTCACGGGCGATGTCTGGGGGTACGCAGACGGTGAAGCATATTTCCCGGAGTCACCGATCCTCATTGTCGAGTCCTCGTTCGGCGAGGGTGTGCTTCTCGAGACGCTGATTCTCAGCATCCTGAATTACGACTCGGCGGTGGCAGCTGCCGCAACTCGCATGGTGACCGCCGCATCGGGTCGTCCGCTCGCCGAGATGGGTTCGCGGCGCACGCATGAGGATGCCGCCATCGCCGCGGCCCGCGCCGCATACATCGCAGGCTTCGACGCGACGAGCAATCTCGAAGCCGGGCGCACGTGGGGAATCCCGACGATGGGCACGGCCGCTCACGCGTTCACGCTGCTCCACGAGAACGAGGAGGAGGCGTTCCGGGCGCAGATCGCGTCGTCCGGAACGGGAACGACACTGCTTGTCGACACCTATGACATTGCTCAGGGCGTCGAGACCGCGATTCGCGTGGCTGGCCCGGATCTGGGAGCGATCAGGCTCGATTCCGGCGATCTGCCGACACTCGTCGTCGACGTGCGCCGTCAGCTGGATCGCCTCGGGGCGCACGCGACGAAGATCACGGTCACGAGCGATCTTGACGAGTATGCGATCGCGACGCTTCAATCCGCCCCGGTCGATTCCTATGGTGTCGGAACGTCTCTCGTCACCGGTTCCGGATCGCCCGCCGCGGGGCTCGTGTACAAGCTCGTCGCCCGGCAGGGTGACGGCGGCTCGTGGGTACCTGTCGCAAAGGCGTCGGCGGGGAAACGATCAGTCGGCGGGCGCAAGTTCGCCACGCGCGTGCGCGACGAGAACGGCATTGCCCGGCAGGAGAAGGTGTATCTCGGCCTCGGGCCGGAGGACGCCCAGGCGATTCCGGCCACCGAGCGCCCGCTTCTCCATCCGCTGATCGCAGCGGGTGAGATCAATCAGCAACACATCGGCTCAGACGGCACTCACGCCGCGCGTGCACACCATGCGGATGTTCGTGCTGAGCTTCCCGCCGATGCGTTTCGGCTGGGCCGCGGTGATCCGGCTCTGCCGACGACGTTCGTCGAGTGACGATTCTCCGTCGCTACTTGTCGCGGAGCCGCTCGTATACCTTCTTGCACTCCGGGCAGACCGGGAACTTCTCGGGGTCACGACCGGGAGTCCACTTCTTCCCGCAGAGTGCCCGCACGGGCTTGCCCGTCATCGCGGACTCGAGGATCTTATCTTTCTTCACATAGTGTGAGAACCGCTCGTGGTCGCCGGGATCGATCGTCTCTTTCTCGATGAGCTCTTCGAGCTCACGGTCGAGCACGGAGGTCGAGCCTCCCGTCGACAGAGGGTCCTCTGTGCGCACCTGAACGTTCATAGTCACATTCTAGACCGTTCGAGTGGATCGGTCAGTGGGAGGTAACGAACTCGATGATCTCCGGGCCGCGGCGGTCGAAAGCGCGACCACCGAGCCAGATGCCGAGGGCGAAGACGAGAACCCCGCTGCCGAGGCCGACAAGGAGCGACAGCATGGTTGCACCCTCGACGCCGTTGAGCCCCTGCCACGCGAAATAGAGCGTTGGGACTGCCAGGATCACGGGGATGGCCAGGCCAAGTGTCTGGCTGACGCCGCCGCGCGATCCGCTGAACTGTGGCTGCTGAAACGCGCTGTCTCCTGGCGCTGCGGCCGGGTACGGGAACACTGTCGACACGTAACTCGACACGCCCAGCCCGCAGAGGAGGAGGCAGGCTGACACACCGAACATGCTGGGTAGAACTGACCAGTCGCCGTAGAAGGCGATAGAGATCATCGAGCCGATTACGACAATGGGCACGCCGATGAGCAGTGTGGGGCCGGTGCGCCCGAGCCGGTCGGCGTATCCTCTCACGCCCGACGCCACATGCAGCCAAACGGCGCTCGCATCGAACGCAAGGTCGTTGTGCAGGGACCATCCGAGAAAGAGCGACATGAACGGCAACGGCAGGAGCGCGAGCGGCTCCGCGGGAACACCGGCGATGAGCAGGGGCGGTATGAGCAGGAAAGGCAAGATCGGGATGATCAGAATGGACACGATATAGCGCGCGTCCCGCCCCCAATAGCTTAGGCTGCGCGCAGCGATCGCGCTCGTTGCTTTCGCCGGCATGACATCGAACCATCCGAGACTGCCGAAGCCGCCTTCGGGGATCACACGCGGAGGTGTGCGCAATGCTCGTGCGACGAGCGCCCACCAGAGGAGATACAGCACGGCGACGGTCCCCGCAGCGACGGCGAGCTTTCCCCACGCCGCGGCCGTGTGGCCGAGCGCTGCCGCGCCGGGGGCAGCCCACACCGCGCCGAAGGGTGTCCAGCTGACGACCTCGGCGGCGCGGCTGAACTCGCTCATTCCCGAGCCGGCACTCCAGTCGATGCCGAGGGCGAAGATGATCGCGGGCGCGATGAGAACGAGCGTCAGCAGCAGGAAGACGACGCGCAGTTCGCGCGATTTGCGGGTCACCAGAGCTCCACTTGCGATGTGCTCGGCAATACGCCCGGCCACAACGCAGGTTGCGATGGCGAGGACAGCACTGATGACGGCGATCACGGTGGCGAACGGCGATCGACTCCACGTCACGACTGTCGTTGCGCAGAGCACGACCACAACCAAGCTGGGCAGGCTCAACAGGCTGGCAAGCAGCGTCCCCGGTGCGAGCACCGCGCTGCGGATGCCATAAGGGGCGAACGTCCGCGGATCCATGGGATCCGTCACGCCGAGCATCGACGGCACGAGAAGAAACCCGAGAACCACGAACGACCCGGTGACGACGAGAAGATCTCGAACATTCGCCGCGCCGGCCGTCGTCAACCCGACGAGACCGTTCGCGAGCGCCCATGTCGCGGCTGCGACGACGGCGACGAGCAGCACCCAGCCGATGATGCGCCCCGGGCGTGCTCGAAGCGGTCCGAACGCGAGCTCCAGCCTCAGTCGGAGAAGCTGTGCAACCATTCAAGGTCCTCCGTCGCCTTGCGTCCACCGACAAGTGAGATGAAGCGCTCTTCCAGGGTGCCGCCATCGCGGACGTCGTCGATCGTGCCTTGTGCCAGCAGCTCACCGCCAACGATGATCGCCACGTTGTCGCAGACGCGCTCGATGAAATCCATGCCGTGGCTCGAGAGGATGACGGTTCCGCCATTCTCGACGTACTTCTGCAGAATCTCCGTGATGCTCGCCGCCGAAACCGGGTCGACGGATTCAAACGGCTCGTCGAGCACGAGAACGCGCGGTGAGTGGATCAGGGCGCAGGCAAGAGCGATCTTCTTCGACATGCCCGCGGAGTAATCGGAGACCAATCGCCCGACAGCATCCTCGAGCCCGAATGCGCGCGTCAGGCTCTTCACACGGGCACGAACTGTCACGTTGTCGAGGCCGCGAAGCACTCCCGAATAATAGAGGAGCTGCGCACCGGTCAGCCGGTCGAACAGTCGCATCCGGTCGGGCAGCGTTCCCATCATGCGCTTCGACGTCGCCGGGTCATCCCACACGTTTGTCCCGCCCACCGTAATAGTGCCGGAGTCAGGACGGAGAAGGCCTGTGATCATCGACAGAGTTGTGGTCTTTCCTGCCCCGTTGGGCCCGACGATTCCATAGAAAGATCCCGAGGGGATGTCGAGATCGACGGATGCCACAGCAACGGTGTCTCCGAAGCTCTTGCTCACCCCGCTCAGAGTGACGGCCCCCTGTGCCTCTGATGGCGCGTTCGTGTCAGAAGGAGTCGGGCCCTGCCGAGCCTCTTCCTCGGCACGCGCGCGCTTCTCCGCAGCTTCCGTTGCGCGTGCTTCCTTCGCCGCGTCGCGTGCGCTGGCCCGTTCCGCTGCCCGGACGGCGAGCTTCTCACGCTGGCTGGCGATGCCCTGTCGTGTTCGCGACCATGTGGCACGGAGCCACGTCTTCACTGGGTTCGGCTCATCGTTCGTGTCAACGCCATGTGAACTGGTGAGTTCGGCGGAATCACCGTCTGGGAAATCGCCGTCGACAACCATCGGCGTCGAGTCATCGTCGGGATCCGTCACTTCGCGAGGTGCTTTCACCTGTTCGGCCGCAGAGCGCTGTGCAGCGGCACGCGCAGCGTCAGCAACAACCGAGGATGCCGCAAGGTGCGGAACCGCAGCGGACTTCTGATCAGAGGCTGCCTGCGAATCCGATGTTCTCGTGGGGGAACCTGTGGGCTTCTGACGGGCATTGGCCTGGTCTTCTGGCGTATCGGGAGTTCCCGCGTTATCTGTGCCGCTCGGTTGTGGTGCGTCAGCCGCTGGAAAATCTGCGGTGATGTCATCCGGCGAACCCAGCGTGTCGCGCGCAGCGACCGGCTCCTCCGAATCCTCGCGAGTTTCGTTGGGGGATGCCGCAGCGGCAGCCGCTGTCTCAGCTGTTGTGGCGGTGTTCGCCGCTGCCGAGGAATCGGTGGCCTGCTGCTTGTCGGGTTCGGCCGCCGTTTCTGTGGCTGATGCCGCTGTCCGTTGTGCCGTGGTGGGTTTCGTCTCGGGTGTGCCTGCGTGGCTGTCCTGTTTCGGCGCCGACGTCTGGGCCGCGTTTGTTGGCGCATTCGCTGACGACTCGTCATCTAAGGATGCTGAGGTTTGCGTTGAAGCCGCAGGCTTCGTGGTCTTCGCTGTCGCGGGTGTTGCCTTCTTCGGCGTTGTCTTCTTTGATGCCGTCGTCTTCGCCGGGGCCGCAGATGTCGGGGCCTTCGTCTTCGTTGCCTTCGGTGCTACCGACGTTTGAGCGGAACTCGGAGTCTCCGCTTTCTTTCCCGCAGCGCCTTTGGCTGTCGTGCTCTTGCGCGCCGTGCCCTTGCTGGTTGTGCTCTTGCTCGTCGTGCTTTTCGCCGTCGTGCTCTTTGCCGCGGCACTCTTCGTCGCCGTGTTCTTTGCCGCGGCACTCTTCGTCGCCGTGTTCTTTGCCGCGGCACTCTTCGTCGCCGTGTTCTTTGCCGCGGCACTCTTCGTCGCGGTACTCTTCGCCGCGCTGCCCTTCGGTGCTGCGCCGTTCGTCGCGCTGCCCTTCGTCGCCGTGCTCTTTGCTGCGGGGCTCTTCGGCGCTGCACCCTTCGTCGCGGTACTCTTCGCTGCGGTGCTCTTCGCCGCACTGCCCTTCGGCGCTGCACCCTTCGTCGCGCTGCTCTTCGCTACAGCCCCCTGTGCCGAGGCAGCCTTCTTCACGCCGGACTTTGCGCCCGAAATACTCGCGCCCGCGTCACGCTCAGAAGAGGTGCCCGCCGATGCAGTCGAGCTCGTTTCGGGATTCGATGCCCCGTCGCCTGTCACCTTCGACGGTGCGGAGGGCCTCTTCGCCGACGTCTTCTGAGATGCCGACGTGGACGATGTGCTCGTCGTCGGTCGGGTCGAACTCGGTGAGGCTTTCCGCCCACCGGAGTGAGGCGATTTCTTCGCCCCACGCGGAGCTGCGGCGCCCCCGGAGGACGACGTGCCCGAGACAGGAGCTCGCTTCACCGGAGCTTCGGCGACCGTCGACCGGCTGCTGGTAGCGCCCGTGGAACTCTCACCGTGATCGTCGAGGTTCCTCTCCGAACGCGTGGCGTCCTGGTCCGTCTCCTCGTTGTCCTGCGACGCGGTCAAGGACGCCGTCTCATCGGACTCTGCATTCTTCTCTGCAGAATTCGCGGACGGCGTCTCATCGGGCAATGGCGAAGGCGCAGAAGTCACCCATGAAATCTACCAAGTCGACCTGACAAGCACCTCATCCGAGAGGACTATTTCGATGGATTACTGCCTGAGAGAACACCGAGTGTGTTGTTACGAATCCGCAACAAGCACACCACCTCGATTTTTTCGCCAGGGTCGTCCGCTAACGTGAAAACTGGCATAAAGGGGTGTCACAGCATTTACCGATGAGCCAAGAGAACGTAACGGCCGGGGAAATTCCCGCGGCAGTTCGGCTCATATCGCAACGTGAGGAGCCACCATGACCACACAGGTCGTCATTCTAGCTGCGGGGATGGGCAGCCGGCTCGGGCGCTCTCTCCCCAAACCACTGACTGAGCTGAACGATGGTCGGACCATCATGCAGCAGCAGTTCGACAACATCCACCACGCCTTCGGCAAGAACGTCAAGGTATCGATCGTTGTCGGGTACAAGCTTGAGCACATCATCGAGGCTTTCCCAGACGCGAACTTCGTCTACAACGAGCAGTACGACCAGACGAACACGTCAAAGAGCCTCCTTCGCGCGCTCAAGGCGTCCTCCGCGGGTGGCGTCCTGTGGATGAACGGCGATGTGGTCTTCGACCCATCGATTCTCGAGCGCGCCTCCGAACTCGTGGCCCGCGACCAGTCATTCGTGACGGTCAACACGTCGAGGGTCTCTGACGAAGAGGTCAAGTACACGACAAGCGCCGAAGGCTACATCAAGGAGCTCTCGAAGACGATCAAGAACGGAGCTCTGGGCGAGGCAGTCGGGATCAACTACATCTCGCGCGCAGACAAGGTGAAGTTCATCAGGCAGCTGCAGCGCGTGGATGACCAGGACTACTTCGAGCGGGGTCTTGAGCTTGCCATCGCGAACGACAGCGTCCTCGTCGAGCCGATGGACATCTCGGATCTGTACGCTGTTGAGGTCGATTTTGCCGAAGATCTTGAGCAGGCAAATCTCTTCGTCTGAGGTTCCGCTTTCGATGCCGGCACGTGTGATGCACGTGTCGGCATCTTTTTGGCATTATGTTGGAGCCTGTGACATCAGCAGCAAGTCCCGGCCGTAAACGAACGGGGGCAGCCCGTTACCGCAGTGCGTTATGGCTGCTGACGAAGCGTGACCTTCGGGTGCGCTACTCGACAAGCGCCCTCGGCTATGTCTGGTCGATTATTGACCCGCTCGTCATGGCTGGGATCTACTGGTTCGTGTTCACCGTCGTCTTCGACAGGGGCGACCGCGTCGGCGAGCAGCCCTACATCGTCTTTCTTCTAGCAGGGCTACTGCCGTGGATGTGGTTCACGGGCACCGTCTCTGACAGCACGCGGGCGTTCCTCAAAGACGCGAAGCTTGTACGCTCAACATCCATTCCGCGCAGCATCTGGGTCAACAGGCTCGTTCTCTCCAAGGGCATCGAATTCATCGCGGCGATCCCCGTTCTCGCAATCTTCGCCCTCATCTACAACGCCCCGCTCTCGTGGTACGCGCTTCTCTTCCCCCTCGGCATCCTGTTGCAGGCAATTCTCGTCATGGCGCTCGGGCTGATCATCGCGCCCGCCGTGGTGTTCTTTCGCGACCTGGAGCGCGCAACAAAACTCATTCTGCGATTCATGTTCTACGCGTCACCCATCATCTATGGGCTCTCAGACCTGCCCGACAGCATTCAGCCACTCGCCTCGTTCAACCCGCTGGCGGGCATCATGGGAATCTATCGGTCAGCCTTCTTCCCCGATCAGCTGAATTGGTTCGCCGTCGGAACTTCAGCGCTGGTCTCCCTCGTCCTCCTTGCCCTCGGCGCGGCTCTCTTCCGCCGCTCCGAACGCAGCGTTCTGAAGGAGCTGTGATGACAGCATCCGTGATCTCGGTCGACAGCCTTGGCGTGCGGTTTCGTCGAAATCGACGAGGGCGCCGCAATTTCAAGGACCTCTTCGCCGGCAAACAGCGTCGGTCACGCCCCGGGGAATTCTGGGCGCTGCGGGACGTCTCGTTCGAGGTGAAGCGTGGAGACGCGATCGGCGTGGTCGGCCGGAACGGTCAAGGCAAGTCCACGCTCCTCAAGCTCGTCGCTGGCGTCCTCCTGCCCGACGAGGGTTCGGTGACAGTCTCGGAAGGCGTCGCCCCGCTCATTGAGATCACGGGTGGTTTTGTCAACGATCTGACCGTTCGTGACAACGTCTACCTCACCGCCGGCCTGCACGGCATGAGCCGACACGAGATTGAGGCCCGGTTCGACGAGATCATCGACTTCGCCGAGATCCCTGATTTCGTCGACACCCCGTACAAGCATCTGTCCAGCGGGATGAAAGTGCGCATCGCGTTCGCCGTCATCGCGCAGCTTGATGAACCGATCATGCTGGTGGACGAGGTTCTCGCCGTCGGTGACAAAGCATTCCGAGAGAAGTGCTACAGGCGCATTGACGAAATGCTCGCGGGTGGACGGACACTGTTCTTTGTCTCGCACAACGAGCGTGACCTGCGGCGCTTCTGCACACGTGGGCTGTACCTGGATAAGGGCTCCCTCGTTCTCGATTCGACGATCGATGACGTTCTCGACAAATACAACGCCGATCACAACAGCTGATTCGCAGGTCGCACCCAGATCGACGCGAAACACTGTCGACAACACATCCAGGAGGCGACATGGCGACACGCAAACCACTGCCGATGCCCGAGATCGTCTCACCCGCGACGATTTCGGGTCAGGAGAACGAGACGTTGTCTGCGCTCCCCGCATGGGCATCTGCGCTCGACAAGGTGCTTTCAGTGCAGCGTCCGGTCGTCGTTGCTCACCTGCGTGGGATCCGCCGACGAAACCCGACGCTGACGGGGATCCAGCTGCTCCGAGTGCTGGAGCGGCGCTATCTGACGGCCGTGACAGCTGGCGGAGCCGCTGTCGGCACGACTGCGGCGATTCCCGCTGTCGGGACCGGTGCCGCACTGGCGATAGCGGGCGCGGAAACTGTGGGGTTTCTCGAATCTTCGGCTCTCTTCGCGCAATCGGTTGCCGAGGTTCACGGGCTGCCGGTCACCGATCCCGATCGTGCGCGTGCCCTTGTCGTCACCATGATGCTCGGCGGTGCAGGCAAGGATCTTCTGCGACAATTTTCCGGGGAGATCCTCAAAACGGCCAGGCCACGCTCGGCGTTCTGGGGTGAGTTGATCACGTCGAATCTGCCACAGTCAGCCGTTCGCCCCGTCGCCGATGAGCTCACCAAACGATTCCTCAAGAGATTCGCGACGACGAAGGGAACCACGATGATCGGCAAGGTCGTGCCTTTCGGCGTTGGGGCCGTCATCGGCGGAGTGGGTAACCACATCGCCGGGCGAGAGGTCGTCCGCGGCTCGCGGAGCGCCTTCACGCCCGCACCGCTCATGCTTGTCCCCTCGGAATTCGAGATGGTGGAGCGCTGAAAAGCGTCACGAACGCCCGTTCCGCGTGTCAGTGCGGTGATTCCGCGAGGCCCTGTGACATCTCGGGCTCGTGCAGACGAGCGTGAACGTCCCATTCAGCCATGAGGTGCTTCACTGCGGCGTGGAACCGCTCGGTTGCGCGCCCGGGTCGGGTGTCACCGAAGTAGTACTGCGCCCAGGAGGCAATGCGCTCAACGGTTTCCGGGTCGTGAAGCACACGATCAATCTGCTCGGTGATCTCGGCAACGTCGTCCATCTCGAGCCATTCACACGCGGACAGGTAGCCTCCGTCGTCGATCTTCGCTCGTTTGCTGACGGGTCGGGTGACGAGAAGGGGCTTCCCCGTCGCCAGACGATCGTAGATCATGGCCGAAATATCGGTGATCGCGACATCGGCCGCGGCGATCTGCCACCCAATCTCAGACCCGTCGTCATACACGTGCTGTGCAGACGGATCCGACTTGTTCGCGGCGGCCAGCATGCCGATGATCTCGCGATTAGCCTGTCCGTACAGATTGTTCACGACGCCCGATCGTGGATGTGGGCGATAGATCACGCGGTGGCGTCCCGTCGCCAGCAGAGCACGCACGAGACCGACGCCGTGGCTCGCGATGGAGCCGTAAGCCGCGGCGGCACGGTCGCCCTCCCACGTCGGCGCATACAGCACGACGATACGATCGTCCGGGGTGTAGGGAAGATCCCCAGAGAAATGATCGGCCTGAGGTCGCCCGATGGGAATGGCGCGCTTGTCGAAGTCGTAGTCCCACAGCACACGCTCAAGCCGTGACCGTGCGGCGTCACCGGCGATCAGGCTGTAGTCGTACGCCTTGAACTGGTTCGTCGTCATGTACATCTTGTCGCTCTCGCCGTGATTGATGAACACGTGCCAACGCTGTCCGTATCGGAACATCTGGAAGTTCTTGGCGTTCTGATTCACGTAGAAGACGATGCGGATGTCTTGCCTCGCCACGGTCTTCTCAAGATCGGCGACGGTGCGCACATACGTCACGGGCAGAGGCGATTCGTCGAAGAGCTGGATAGCTGCTGTCGAGCCCCTGCTCAGGATGAGCACCGGCCAGGTCTTCGCCAGTTCGATGAGTGGCTGGTACCACTGGCGGATCTGGTACATATTCACAGCTTCGTCTGCGAAGTACACGGCAATCTTGAACCGCTCCGGCTGCAGCGGCGGCTGAGAGCGCACCTTCTGCCGCAGGAGCATATGCGCCCGACGGTTATCGACGAGTTTTTTACCCAGCTGCAAAGCTTTGCGGGTGTCACCGATCATGTTCATCGTGCTTCACCGTATCGACACCAGATAACGTTTAGCTTGGAGCACATCAGATGACCGGTGGGCGTCCTGCTCGGGCCATGCGGAACACGGTGCGCCACCGCATCCGCGACCGGGGGCCCGGGTCATCGCGCCAGCCGTCGCGCCAGCCGGAGAACCAGATTGCGAGCACGGAGGGGGTGCGCCACCACCGCAGAAGCGTGATGCCCGTCCATGCCGCCACGTAGATCGGCTGAAGCACGAACGGGAGGTTGCGCCGTGCGAGCCACACCCGATTACGCGCATTGAGCCGATAGTAGTCTTCGTGGCGCGTGGGGTGGACGTACGGATGATTGGCGACAAGCTCGCCCGCGTACCATGCTCTCTTACCCTGATCCCACACCCGCCAGGCGAGTTCGATCCCTTCATGAGCGTAGAAGTACGCGTCTCCCCAGCCCCCGCACGCATCGAAGACCGCTCGGGGCATAACGATGACTGCTTCGAGGCACGAAAAAATATTGCTCGACCGCGTCCGGTCCCCCTTGCGAATGCGCGGAATCCAACGGCGCGGTGCGCTACCGTCCGTCGCGTCTTCCAGCCGGGGCTGGACGAGCCCGATCTTGGGATCGGCAACCATCAGCGCAATAGCGTCCGCCAGGAACGTCTCGCTCGGCAGCGTCGCATCATCATCGAGAAAGAAGATGTATTCGCCCGATACGACGGCGGCACCGCGATTGCGCCCCGCAGGAATTCCGAGGTTCTCATCGAGGCCGAGGCCACGCACGTCCTCGGGAAGCCCGGATGGTTGCCAGCCGTTGCCCACCACGACGATGTCGGTCGTGACGTGTCTCTGCGCCTGAACGGAGCGGATTCCCTCGGCAAGCTCGTGCGAGCGTGTGCCCTGGGTCAGGACGACCACCCCGACGCGCGGACCGGGTGGCTCAGCTGCGGACACGCTTGGACGCCATGATCGCGAGGAAATGACCGATGAGAGTGAGTACGGCGACGACGAGCAAGATCACCAGGACCGAGCGCATCGCAAGCTGGTCCCCGATGAACAGTCCGACAACGGATGCCGCAAAAATCACCATCGTCATCTCCACCGAGTGGAAGATTCGGTGCAGCGGGACCACCTTCGCCAGGCGCCGAAGGCGCGCGAGAATTCCCCCTGACGGAGCCATCTCGTCGTCAGAGTACGTCAGTTTGGGGGCTCCGAAGTTGGCGCGCGCCACGCGCACCATGTCGTTGAGCGCCTTGTTCATCACGAGAACGAGCGAGAGCGCCAGGCCGAGAGTCGTCCAGAGATAGTCGCCGTCGGGCGTGAACGGGTAGCCTGCGGCGCGGATGGCGAGTGCGATCGGGATCAGCGCCTCGGTCGTATAGTGTCCGACAGCATCCAGAAATGCTCCGGCCGGTGAGGACGTCTTGCGCCACCGTGCGACCTCGCCATCGCAGCAGTCGACGAGCATCTGCACCTGGCACATCACGAGTGCGAGAGCGGCCCCTCCGAACCCGGGAATGAGCAGGGATGCTGCGACAGCCCAGCCACTCAGGATCATGAGCCCCGTGACGCCGTTCGCGCTGATCGGTGTGCGCAGCAGCAGCCACGTCACGTATGGCGACAGGTTCCGCAGGTAGAGGGATGCTGTCCAGTGCTCGGCGTTCTTGCGGGAACGAACTTCGTCCGGCTGGGCAACGGCGCGCAGCTCGGCGATCGTCCGTGGACGACGGGGGCGTTCGTCATTCGGGAGTGACACGGGTGTCCCCACCCTTCTCATACTTCTGGGCGGCGATGTTGCTGGCGAGCAGGAGGAAGCCGGGGATGAATCCCACTCCCCAACAGAAGTGTATGCACGGAAGCACCACAATGAGCCAGCGGCGCACCGCAAGAGAGCGAACACCGGGGAGCACGACGGACGCTCCCACGATCGTGAGCAGGTAGATGACGGGTACGACGAACGCGAACAGAAGCCACGGGAAGGCGCCGAGACTTCCCTGTACGATTCCGGCGATTCCGAGGAGCGATCCCAATGCGACGCCGATCACCATGAGCGGCGGGATGAAGTACCGCAGCGTGCCGCGCACGGGGAAGCGCCTGCTGAGTTCGCCGCGCCACATACCCGTGGAGAAGAACTGGCGCGCCAGTCGCGACAGAGTCGGTCGCGGCCGGTAGACGACGCGCAGCTCCGGCGTGAACCAGACGGTGTGCCCGTTCTGCCGAATTCGCCTGTTGAGCTCCCAGTCCTGACCGCGTTTGATGCGTTCGTCGAAGAGTCCGACTTGTTGCAGCACCTCACGACGGAACACGCCGAGGTACACGGTGTCTGCGGGACCCTCATTCCCGCCGACGTGATGCGGAGTACCGCCCAGTCCGACACGAGAGCCGTACGCGGCAGCCACGGCTTCCTCGAAGGGCGTTGTCCCCTGTGCATCCATGATTCCGCCGACGTTCCCCGCACCGGTGCGCAACATCGTCTCCACGGCGATGCGTGTGTATTCGGGCGGAAGCACGGAGTGCGCGTCCACGCGCACGATGATGGGGTGCTCCGTCGCGCGGATCGCGATGTTGAGCCCTGCCGGAGTGGATCCCACCGGATTCTCGACCACGCGCACGCGTGAGTCCGCACGGGACAACGACTCAACGAGCTCGTTCGTGCCGTCGATGGAGGGTCCTACGGCGATAGCAACGTCGAACTGCCCCTGATAGTCCTGACCGAGAAGGCTGTCAACGGCCGCCCGCACATGAGTGACGTCGTTCAGCACGGGCATGACGTACGACACGCCAGGCAGAATGCCCGACGAGGGCATCTCTGACGCTGATGTTCCCATGTTCTCCACTCGAAGTTGGACCGGACTGAGCTTATCAGCAGCGGCTCAGATACAGCGAAGACGCCCATGCTCAGCGAGCATGGGCGTCTTCGATCGACGGTTACTCGGCCAGCTTTCCGAGGGTCACATCGGCGGTATACGTCTTACCGTTTCGCACGTATGTGATCACGACGTCACTACCTGCGGCGCTCGCCTTGACTTGGGCGACGAGGTCGGTGTCATTGCTGATGGTGATGTCGCCGTACTTGGTCACGACGTCTCCCGCACGGAGTCCAGCTTCATCTGCCGCTCCTCCCCCGGTGATGTCTTTGATCAGCGCGCCGGCGACCTTCGCATTCGGATCACTCACTGCGCTCGTCACCGCCGCTCCAAGGAGCCCGTGTGTGGCCGTGCCGTTCTCGATGATCTCGTCGGCAATGCGCTTCGCGATGTTTGCCGGGATGGCAAACCCGACGCCGATACTGCCCGACTGTGAACCTTCCTCGGAACTCGACCCCGCGCTGGCGATCGCAACGTTGACGCCGATCAGCTCACCGTTGTCATCAACGAGTGCTCCCCCGGAGTTTCCGGGATTGATCGCAGCATCTGTCTGAATCACAGCGAGAGAGACATATCCGCCGTTCGATGAACCCTTTTTCTCGTCCGGCTGACCGAACTCGAACGGGGCGTCCTTGTCTGAGCCATTGTCCGGATCTTCCGGAACGGCGGACGACGCAACGGTGATGCTGCGGTTCAGAGCGCTGATGATGCCGTCGGTGACCGTGCCGCTCAAGCCAAGCGGAGCACCGATCGCGACCGCCGCGTCACCGACGTTGACGTTCGATGAATCGCCGAACGTCATCGGCGTCATGTCCGACGCGCCCTCGAGCTTGATCACGGCGAGGTCGTATACGGGGTCTGTGCCCACCACCTTCGCTGTATAAATGTTTCCGGCGTCATCGGTCACCTGAATATCCGGATGCGACGACTCGCCGTCGAGCGTGACGACATGGTTGTTCGTCAGGATGTAGCCGTCCTTGCTGAGGACGATGCCTGATCCGCTGCCCGCCGTCTGTGTTCCGCGCACCGCGATCGTGACGACGCTGGGAGCCGCCTTGGCCGCGATGGCCGTCGTCTCGGTGACCTCTTTGTTGTTGTTGATCGTCACAGACGAGTTCGGGGACGAATTCGTCACTTCGTTGCCCTGCTGCGCGCTGTCGATGATCGAGAACGTGCCCGCTCCCGATGCGCCACCGACGAGCGCCCCAATCACGAGGCCTGCGACGAGCATCCGCGTTCCCGTCTTCTTCCTTTTCACCGGCTTCTCAGGCGCACCTGGCGCCCGATGGGCTCCGTGCGGACTGCCTTCGTGATCACCGGTGCCGCCGGGGTATGGAGGCTGCTGGTCGAATGCTGGCGGCTGCTGGGGAATCCCAAATGCGTTGGGCGCGCCCGCGCCATACGGAGCGTGCTGCTGAGCCGTGGGCTGCGCGTACGCTGGCGCGGGTGCGGACCAGGCGTGCGGCAGATCAGGCTTCGGAGGGAGCTGGGCGGCATCGAACCCGGCGCCCGGAGCACTGGCATCGGCCGTTCGGCTGTCCTCGGCGCGTGGAACTGCCTGCTCGCCGTGCGGGGTGCCTTGCTGCGAGTTCAGCGTGGTGCCCTGCCATTCCCCGTGCGTGTGGTTGCGCTGAGGTGCGCCCTGGCCCGCCGGGAGGCCCTGGCCCTCGGTAGCCTTGTGGTCCTGCGAAGCACTCTGATCGTGCGGTGTGCCGTTGTGACGCCCGGCCTCGTCGGGCCCGGGGCCCGTAGGGGTGGTGGAATCGTTGTCGTTCATGCTGAGTTCCTTCCAGACATCACCAGTGTGTGACCCGAAGCTATCGATCCCGCGTGCTGCGCCTATGACGGAGCTATGTCGAATCTGCGACCACTCTGTGAGAGTGCTATCGGCAGGCTAATACAGGCGACTGACCGTTCTCCGAAAAGTGACTGCCAACCTGCCGAATCGGAGTACTCCCTGCCAGACGACACGAATCCGCGCAGGAACGACCGGGCGGATACCCTGGGGGCATGCGTGATCACGGTGGATGGCAGAAAGCAGCGGCCGGAGCCGGTCTGCTCGCGGACGACGGCACACTCGCGGAGACGATTTTCGCCGAGATGACGGCTCTCGCCGCCCAGACCGGAGCGATCAACCTGGGGCAGGGGTTTCCGGATCAGGACGGGCCGGCGCATGTGCTTGAGGTGGCGCGGGACGCGATCGCCTCCGGCGCCAATCAGTACCCGCCCGGACGGGGGATTCCTGATCTGCGGCACGCCATCAGCGAGCATCAGGCACGCTTTTACAATCTCACCGTCGATCCCGTCACTGACGTCCTGGTCACGGCGGGAGCGACGGAGGCTCTCGCTGCGACGATTCTGGCGCTCGTCGAGCCGGGAGACGAAGTGCTGACCTTCGAGCCGTACTATGACGCCTATGGGGCGCTGATCGCCCTCGCAGGTGGTATCCACACAACAGTTCCGCTCCTCTGGCCGGACTTCCAGCCCGATCACGATGCGCTCACTCGTGCGGTCACGGATCGCACGCGCATCATCCTGGTGAACACCCCGCACAATCCGACGGGGACCGTGTTTGATTCCGACACTCTCGCGATCATCGCCGAGCTCGCCGAGAAGCACGACGCGATCATCGTGACCGATGAGGTGTACGAGCACCTCACGTTCGGCGCACGGCACACTCCCATTGCCGCACAGCCGGTCGCTGCGGAGCGCACGGTCACGATCTCGTCCGGCGGTAAAACCTTCAGCACGACGGGGTGGAAGATTGGCTGGCTGACAGCATCCGCTGATCTTGTGAGCAGAATACTCACGGTGAAGCAGTATCTGAGCTACTCGAATGGCGCACCGTTTCAACCCGCAATCGCGGCAGGGCTGCGCAGCGACGACGCGTTCTTCGCCGGTCTTGCCGAGGACCTCGACCGTCGGCGCCTGCTCCTGAACGACGGGCTCACCGCAGCGGGATTCGCGATCGCGCAGTCAGCCGGAACCTACTTCACCGTCGCCGACGTCGCGCCGCTTGGCTTCGATGATGCCATCGAGTTCTGTCGCGTGCTGCCCGAGCGTGCCGGTGTGATCGCCGTTCCGGTCTCGGCATTCGCGTCGTCGCAGCACAAAGACGCGTATCGCACCCTCGTTCGCTTTGCATTCTGCAAGCATGCCGACCTGCTCCAGCGGGCGGCCCATCAGCTCGCCGCGCTGTCTCGCTGACGCCCTGTCACTCGCCCGTCGTCGGGACGATCCCGTACCGGCGAAGCTGCAGCGAGGGATTCACCGCCCGCGTCTCGGTCAGCACGGCACGCGACACAAACGCGACAGCGACGTCGGACTGGGTTCCGAGCGTTGCGAGCGGCACTCCCGAAGGGTCAACAACCATGCTGTTTCCCGCCCCGATCGACGGCGGATGATCAGCACCGGCCACATACACGGTGTTCTCGATCGCGCGGGCCGTCAGCAGCGTCCGCCAGTGGTGCTCCTTGAGCGGGCCGCGTACCCACTCGGCGGGCACGAGAACGACCTCGGCGCCAGCATCCACGATTCGACGTGTGACCTCGGGGAACCGGAGGTCGTAGCAGGTCTGCATGCCGACCATGAGCCCGCCCACCTCGAAGGTCTGGGGCTCGTCGAGTTCGCCCGCGACGACCCAATCGCTCTCTTTCTGCCCGAATGCATCGTACAGATGCTGCTTGCGGTAGACGGCGACGGTCTCTTCCTCGGGGCCAACAGCGACCGCGGTGTTCGAGAAGCGGCGCGGGTCGTCTGTGGACTCGACTAGCCCCGCAACGATGTGCACCCCGAGCTCGCCGGCGAGCGCTTCAAGCGTGCGGACGAACGGCCCATCAAGGCTCTGAGCGTGACGCGCGAACGAGTCATCCATAGGGTTGACGAAATAGCTCGAGTACTCGGGAAACACCACAATGGATGCTCCGCGCTCTGCCGCGCGGACCGAGAACGAGCGGATCGTCGCCAGGTTGGCGTCAACATCGGGAGTCGGCGCGAACTGGGCGACGGCCACGCCGAGAGGCTCATGCAGTGTCATACCGCCAGCCTATGGTTCACCGGCTCTCAGGGGTAGTGCCGATTGGGTCTCACGGCACTCACGTCTCACACGAGTGGGGCGCAGTGAGACGGCGGCTCGGTTTGGAATGACCTCGGCAGCACTCGACGGTCACCGTGCGCCGTGTGCCTTTTGGCTGGCTCACACGCTCGGGACCCGCGCAGAAACTGTCGCAGTTGCACGGATGCCGGCGAGAGCTTCCGCCTCGAACGATCCGTCTGCGGCAGAGAAGACGATCATCGACTGCTCCGCGTCGGGGACCACGAGTGTGTCGCAATCCAAGACGAGTGTGCCGTGCTCGGGGTGGCGCACGGTCTTGTACATGGAACGGCGCACGGTCGATGTCCCGTCCTCCCACCGAGTCCAGAACGCTTCGCTTCCCGCAAGGAGCTCATCAATCAGCTCTCGCAGGCCAGGATCATGCGGAAACCGAGAGAGCGCGCTGCGGAGCAAACCGACGGCCTGCTGCGTTGTCAACGCGTCTTCGTGTGGGCCCGCTCCCACGCGTTGATCGCTCTCACCGAGAAACCGCTGCCAGAAAATATTCCGCTGGCCCTCGGGAAAGCGATTGGCATCGCCGAGCAGCTCAACTGCCATCGCGTTCTGCGCCAGCACGTCACCTTTCGCAGAAATGACAAGTGCCGGCAGGTCGTTCAGCCGGCTGAGCAGCCTCAGAATGCTCTCTCGGATCGTCATCGTGATCCTGCCCGCCGGTGGAGGCGCGCTGTCCGCAAGGCGAAACACCTGGTCTCGCTCATCGTCTTCGAGTTTGAGCGCCCGTGTGAGGGCGCTCAGGACCTGCGTTGACGGGTGTGATCCCCGCGCCTGCTCGAGGCGCACGACATAGTCAACGCTCACTCCTGCGATCTGGGCGACTTCCTCTCGCCGCAGCCCGACGACGCGACGCCTCGGCCCAGAACGCAGACCGACGTCTTCGGGAGTGAGCCGTGCTCTGGCCGCCTTCAGAATGCGGGCAAGTTCACGACGTTCCATCCGTCAATTCTCCTCCTTTTCGCGCAGAACATCCTGGGACCGAGACTCCCAGGCTCATCCGCGCCTGTATGTGTGCTCAGTCTCGGAACAGAGTCGAGATATGGAAGAACCGCGCACTAATCCAGAATCCACAACCGTCTTGATCACCGGTGCCAATAAAGGGCTGGGCCGCGAGACCGCGCGCCGCCTTGGCGAACTCGGCTGGCGCGTCTACCTCGGCGCCCGCGACGAGTCGCGTGGCCGTGCTGCAGCTGAACAACTCGCTGCCGATGGCTCAGACATCCGCTTCATCACGCTCGACGTGACCTCCGACCGATCTGTGGCAGAAGCCGCAGAAACCCTCAGCAAGAGGGAGCATCAGCTCGACGTACTCATCAACAATGCAGGCATCACCGGAGAAATCATCGATCCGGCAGAAACTCTCCCGCAGCATCTCATTCCCGTGCTTCGAGTCAATGTGCTTGGCCCGGTTCGCGTCACCCACGCGTTCCTTCCACTGCTGAAATCTGCACGCGACCCACGCGTCGTGATGGTCTCGAGCGGCGCCGGTTCGCAGACCATCACGAACGACCCGCTAAGAAAGGAATCGACCTACCCGCATCTGATCTATCCAATGTCGAAGGCGGCGCTCAACATGATCACGACCCAGTACGCCCGCTCGATACCCGGCATTCGCTTCAATCTCGCCGACCCAGGTTTCACGGCAACTGACCTCAACGGCCATCAAGGAACGCAATCCGTGACAGAGGGGACAGACGCAATCGTCTCACTCGCCACCACATCACCAGGGCCCACCGGTGAGTACCGCGACCGCGACGGTGTGCTGCCGTGGTAACGACAGAAAGAGACAACATGACTACTCCTGACCTCCCGACCTTTTCGATGACCGAGCGTGACCGCCGGTGGGCACGTGCGCGAGCATTTATGACGCGCGAGGGACTTGACGCGCTGCTCGTCTACGGTGAGCACGAGGATGCTGGTCCCGCGCCCTTCGCATTCGACACGTGGTTGACGAACGCGCGCGCAGGTACAACGGTCATTGTCCCCCGTGACGGTGATCCGATCTGCCTGTTCCCGATGGAAATGTTCGCGAAAGACCATCTCGAATCCCGGCGACGTGGCGAAGCCGTCTGGTTTCCACCGGAGAATGTTCGAGCATCGCGCGACTCGCGTTCGATCATCGACACTCTGACCGGTTTGGGCCTGGAGCGCAGCTCAGTCGGGGTCATCGGCCTGGAGCCGGCGCCCCCGTGGCATCCGGAGGGGATCATGCCCTATCGTCTCTGGGACAGCATCCTCACGGCGCTCCCCCACATCACGTTCACGCCTGTCGCTCCCGCGTTCTCACGGCACATTATGCCCATGGGCCAGGAGCAGATCGACGTCGTGCGCAGATCAGCAGAGATCGGAGATGCGATGGCTCGGGCGATGGTCGACGCCGCGACGGCCGGTGTCCCGGAGAGCGATGTGTATGCGGCAGGTATGGCAGCGGGATATCGGCATGGGACGACGCCGGCCGCCATGCACCTCTGGTCGGGAGCACATCCGCTCTCGCGCGGACTCCCCTCGTGGTCATATCGCCCGCAAGCCCCGCGCATTCTGCGCGACGGGGACATCGTCTCGGCCGAAGTCTTCAGCAACGCCGGTGGGCACCACACGCAGCACCAGGTGACGATCACGATCGGCAAGCCGCATGAGGATCTTCAACGCGCTGCCGCCGTCGCCCGTGCCGCGTACGACGAATGCCTACGAACGCTGCGCCCTGGCCGCACATTCGGCGAGGTCGTCGAGGCGATGCGCGTCCCGCTCAATGCAGGCGACGGTTGGGAGTTCGGCCCGTCAATTCATGGTCTCAATCCGACGATCGCGTTGGGTGGCTTCCCCTCGTATGCAAACAGTCATATCCCCGGTGCCGATGTCTACCCGAGAGAGAGCACGCATCCGACTCTGGCTGGCGATATGGAACTCGTTCCCGGCATGAGCTTCGCTCTCGAACCTAATTATGTGGTCGGCGGTCGGCTCGCCTACCTCGGCGGCACGGTCATCGTGGGGGACGACTCACCGATCGAGCTCAATCCGTACACGGCTCGCCTCCTCCAGGCAGCGGGTACCCCCTGATTGACCGCATCGAGTGGTTCCCCACCTCATCGCCGGGTGGAGACACTCTCGCTTTGTGACGAGTGTGAGCGTCTTCACCCGGCTATGTTCTTCAGCGACCCTGCCGCGTAGGCCGCCTGCCCCACGTGCTGCAGCGCGTCGCCGATGATGCTGACCAGCCGGGCGCCTCTCGTCACCGGTGGGGTCCAGTTCTCATCGATGACCTCGTCAAGCTCGACGTCTCCCAGAGTATTCACGTAGTTGATCAGAGCGTCTGTCGCCTCCGTGAGGTAGTCGTAGAGAGCATCCGCGTCATCCACACGAATGGCACGAGCCTGCTCGGGTGTGTGGCCGTACCCCACCTGGCCGCCGGCATCGCCGAGCCCCGTCCGACGTGCATACTCTCCGGTCTCCCAGATCTGGGATTCGCCAGTGAGACCGGCCAGCTGCGCATCGATTTCACGCCCCGTGTGCCAGAGAAGCCAGGCAATCGAATTGTCGTGACCGCCCGGATGGCCGTTCAGCGTTTCTCGATCAAGTACCGGACGCAGTCCCTCGGCCGCGGCCAGGGGCCTCGCCGCCGCATCGCTCAGAATGTCACGTGTGCTCATGCCAGCCACGGTACACCTGGGCAACGGCCACCGAACAGGCTCGACCACATGCAAAATGCCCGGTCTCCATGAGACCGGGCATTCTGCTTTTGGTTGCGGGGGCAGGATTTGAACCTACGACCTCTGGGTTATGAGCCCAGCGAGCTACCGAACTGCTCCACCCCGCGGCACAAGAAATGACTCTACCAGAGGCCAAGCACTCCCCCAAATCGAGGCGGCCGCCGCGAAAACACGACAGAAAACGGATGCTGCCGGCCGACGCAGTGCGTCGGCCGGCAGCATCCGGAGCAGGCTTTTCAGCCCGAGTCACCCGTTAGCCGTTGAGCAGCTCCAGAGCCTTCTGGATGGCTTCGTTGAGGCGGTCGTCAGCCTCACCGTATGCTGCCCAATCACCGGCCTCCATCGCTGCCTGCTTGTCGGCCATTGCCTGCTTTGCGGCCTCGAGAGCAGCAGCGAGATCGGAGTCCGCCGGCGGCGTCTCGCTGTCGCCTGACTCGTCGCCACCCGACTCATCACCCGAGTCGTCGGCAGGCGGAGTCTCAGTGTCGTCCTTGCCGTCTGCAGCTGCCTGGTCACCGGCTTCCGCACCGGAATCGCCGCCGAACAGCTCGTCGAGCGCCTCGTCGAGCGTGTCCTTGAAGGCGATCTTATCTCCGAACGCGACAAGCACCTTCTGCAGCAGCGGATAGCTCGTCTCACCCGTCGACTTCACGTAGACGGGCTGCACGTAGAGCAGACCGCCACCCACGGGCAGCGTGAGCAGGTTGCCGTTGAGCACCTCGGTCTGGCCACGTTTCAGAATATTGATGAGGTTGGAGACCTCGGTATCCGAGTTGAACGAGTTCTGCACCTGCCCCGGACCGGGAACCGTCGTATCCTTCGGCAGTCTCAGCAGGGTGAGCGTTCCGTAGCTGTCAGAAACGGTTCCCGCCTTACTCCCCGCGTTCGAGTTCGCCGACAGATATCCAGCGAGCACACTCGATGCGCCGCCACCGCCCGGGATGAACGTCGTGTACAACGAGTACGACGGGTGATCGTCACCCGGCATCTGCATCGAGAGGTAATACGGCGGCTGAAGTGTGCTGTTGCCCTCCTGCTCCTGCGGATCTGCCGGAGTCTTCCACAGATCTGAGTCGGAGTACCACTTGCTCGGATCCGTCACGTGGTACCGCTGGAGGACGTCACGCTGAACCTTGAAGAGGTCTTCGGGGTAGCGCACGTGCGACAGGAGATCGCCGTCCATCTCAGAGATCGGCTTCACCGTCGAGGGGAAGATCTTCTGCCACGTCTGAAGGATCGGGTCCTTATCATCCCATGCGTACAGGGTGACCGAACCGTCATACGCATCGACGGTGGCCTTCACCGAGTTGCGCATGTAGTTGATGTCATCGAGCAGGAACGACTGATTGCCGTCCTCATTCGAGATCGCCGAGCTGAGGCTCGTCGTCTTCGAATACGGGAACGAGTTCGACGTCGTATATCCGTCGACGATCCAGACAATTCGTCCGTCGACGACGCTCGGGTACACGTCGGAGTCGAGCGTCAGGTACGGTGCCACCTTCTGCACGCGCTGGCGCGGGTCGCGATCGTAGAGAATCTGCGAGTCCTCCGTGACGTTGTCCGAGAGGAAGATCTGCTCTGACTGGAACTTCAGCGCATACACGAGCTTGTTGAAGACATTGTCGAGCTTCGGCCCGCCGTCGCCGTCAAACGTCGTGTACGTCTCGCCTGATTCGCCAGACGGATAGTCGAGCTCGACGTCCTTGCCGCCTGTCGAACCGCCGACGATTGAGTAGGTGGGCGAATCCTCGCCGAAGTAAACGCGGGGCTCGAAATCACCGAGCACACCCGTCGAGGGGATGCCCGACTGCATGAACACCGGCTCGCCGTCGCTGGAGCGCTGGTTGCCGTAGGCGGCGACCAGCCCGTAGCCGTGCGTGTAGACAAGGCTGCTGTTGAACCAGCTCAGGTCGTCTTTCACACCAGATTGGTTCATCTCGCGCACCGCGACAACGGCATCCTGTACTTCACCGTCGATCGTGTACCTGTCGACGTCAAGCTCTTCCTGGAACTTGTAGTAGGTCTTGAACCGCTCGAGCTGCGTCACGGTTGCGCTGATCAAGTCTGGGTCGATGATGCGAATGGATGCTGTCGTCTCGGCGTCCGAGCGCAGAGCCCCGGGCTCGGCATCCGTTGTCGCGTCGTACTCGACCTCCTTGACGTCGGAGACGCCGAATGCGTCACGCGTCATGTCGATGTTGCGCTCGATGTACGGCTGTTCGAGAGCACGCTCGTTCGGCTCGACCTGGAAGCGCTGGATCACCCACGGATAGGCGGTGCCGATCAGCAGAGCAGAAACGAGCAGAAGCGCGGTCCCGACGATGGGCAGGCGCCAACGGCCGATGAACGCGGTCACAAAGAAGAGGATGGCGACAAAGAGCGCGATGCCGGCCAGGATGGCCCGTGTTGGGATCGTCGCGTGCACATCGGTGTAGCTCGCTCCCGTGATCAGGGTGCCGGTCTCGGTCAGAGTCAGATACTGGTCAACCCAGACGCTGACGGCCTGGATGACCAGATAGACGCCCGCGAGGACGGCGATCTGAATGCGCGCTGCTTTCGAAATACGCAGCTCGCGGCCCATGAGCTGGATCGATCCGTACAAAAAGGTCACGGCAATCGTGCAGATGAGCGCGAGAAGCACGACAGCCGACGCGAACGCGAGCACCTCACGGTAGAACGGGAGCTGGAACAGGTAGAACGACACGTCGAGGCCGAACTGCGGATCGGTTTTTCCCGTCGGCGTGGCGTTAAGCCACATCAGCACCGTCTGCCAGCTCGTCGCGGCAGAGAATCCGGCGAAAAGCCCCAGAAGCGCCGGGATTCCCCACATCCCGAGGCGGCGCAGCGGCTCGATGAGCTCTTGGTAGCGGTCGAGCTGCGAATTCAGCTTCGCGTACACCGGTCGCAGCCGATAGGCCAGCTGCAGAGCCCCCCACACCGGCACCGCCATCGCGATGAATCCGATCACGAACATGACGATCGTGGCGATCCACTGTGTCGTCAGAACCTGGGTGTAGCCGAGCTGCTGGAACCAGAGGAAATCGGAATAGAAGCTCGAGAAGATGAAGAACAGCACGACGAGCACACCGACGGAGATGAGGGTGATTGCGAGTGGTGCGCGCTTCTTTCGACCGGCATTCGAGGAACGTGCCGTGGCAGATGACATCGATAGGCCTTTTCAGTGTCGGGGTTTAACTGACAATCCTACGGATAATTGCCTTGCTTTGCCTGTGCAGGGCAATGCTCATGGCGAACACGACGGAAGTGAGGAAATGTCACCCCCGGTGCTCAACGTCTCGAGCGCTGAGAGCGAGTCCTCGAGTGTCGCTACCTTGAAGACGTCGAGACCGTCGGGCACATGACCAACCACTTCGTCACAGTTGTCGGCCGGGGCGAGGAAGTACTCGGCCCCCGCTTGGCGAGCGCCGTACAGCTTCTGTCTGATGCCGCCGATCGGCCCGACATCTCCCTCGGCATCGATCGTGCCGGTTCCGGCAACGGCGGCATCCCCGGCCAGCGGGCCGGGAGTGAGCTTGTCGATGATCCCCAGAGCGAACATCATGCCGGCACTCGGACCGCCCACGTCATCGAGCTTGATCGACACATCGAACGGGAACTCGTAGGTCTCTGTCGTCTGGACGCCGATGACGAAGGCGGATGAGCCGTCTGTGTATTCAACCTCGGTCGGGGTCACCTCGGCGTCGATCTTCTCTCCGTCGCGCATGACTGTGATCGACATCGGCCCGTCCGCCTCGTGGTCGGCGATGATGTCGCGAAGCTCCGTGACATCATCGACGCCGACCCCATCTGCTTCGATGATCTCGTCGCCAACGTTCAGCACGCCGTCGGCTGGAGTGCCCTCGACGATGTCACCGACGATGAGCGTCGAGGTGAAATCGATGTCGAGCTCTGTCAGCGCCGCTGCGACAGCATCCTGCTGCGAATTCACCATCATGACCTGCGTCTGCTCATCGCGCTCTTCCGCCGTGGTTCCGTCGGGAAAATACAGCGACATCGGAACGACGGCCTCACTGCGATCGAACCAGGCCTTGCCGATCTGGAACCAGTTCGGGGACTGCTCCGGGTTGCCGACGACGCTCACCGTCAGCATGTCAAGGGTCTTACCCACGTCGTACGTCTCGGTCCCGTCAATCGAGATGAGCGGCACAGACTCATCGCCCTCGGTCTCGCCGAGCACGTTGAAGACGGGTCCGGGCTGCTGAATCACATATGGCGCGGGAGCCAGTGCGAGAACGCCGAGAATGACGAATGACGCGGCGAGGCTGAACCAGCCAAACACGGTCTTTCGTGTGGGACGGGGCCGATCAGGGCCACCCGGAGGTGGGAAAAGTCCGGGCTCATTCGCCTCGATGTCGTCGTCGCCGTGCAGCGTCACACTGGTCCCTTCTCCACGATGTTCGCGACGGGCGGACGCAGAGCATCGGCGGCCACGACTAACCTCAAGCTTCAGGCACTAGCGTAGAGCGACAACACCGTCTCTCGCTGAAAGGTGGCTGAAGTGCCAGACGAGGACAAGAACCCCGAAGACGACTTTCAGGACATGATCCGAGAGATCCTCTCGGGTAATGCCGGAGTCGATCCGAGCAAGCTCGCGGGTGCCGCCGGGCTGCCGAGCGATCCCGCGTCTCTGCAGGCCATGATGATGCAGTTCCAACGCGCCATGCAGCAGCAGAGCGCTGAGGGCGGCATCAACTGGGATGTCTCCCTGGAGCAGGCCGTGCAGATTGGCCGGAACGATGCGCAGAACATCACGCCGGCAGAGCGAGAGCAGTTCGCCCAGGCATTCCATGTCGCCGAGCTCTGGCTTGCCGACGTGACGTCGTTCGCGTCTCTGACGAGCACGCCGCGCACCATGAGCCGCGCTGAATGGTCCAAAGCGACGATGCCTCTGTGGACACAGCTGGCGGAGCCGGTGGCGACGAGTATTTCCGACGCCTTGACGACTGTTCTCAAAGAGCAGGCGCCCGAGCAGATGCAGGAGATGATCGGCCAGGCCACGCGCATGATCAAGGGCGTCGGCGGCACCATGTTCGCGATGCAGTTGGGCCAGGTGGTCGGGCAGCTGTCGACCGAGGTGGTATCCGGCGGCGATGTCGGCATTCCCCTCCTCGAAGACGAAGCGGCCCTCGTGCCGCAGAATGTGGCTGCGTTCAGCGAGGGTCTCGACATTCCCCTCGACCAAGTGCAGCTCTACCTTGCTGTCCGAGAACTCGCGCACGCACGGCTTTTCCGGCATGCCCGGTGGCTGCGTCTGCACCTCATCTCGTCGATCACGGCGTTCGCGCGCGGAATCCACATCGACACGGAAGCCATCGAAGAACTCGCCTCTGGTTTCGACCCGTCGAACCCCGAGGAACTGCGCGAGGCCATGACGAACGGCTCGCTCATTCCGCCGAAGACCGACCAGCAGCTGGCAGCGCTTGAACGTCTGGAGACGACGCTGGCGCTCATTGAGGGCTGGGTGGATGTCGTCACTGCCGAGGCGACGGTTCGCCTGCCGAAAGCGGGATCTGTCGCTGAAACCGTGCGTCGACGTCGGGCAACCGGCGGCCCGGCGGAGCAGGCATTCGCGACACTCGTCGGGCTTGAGCTTCGGCCGCGGCGCCTCCGTGAGGCTGCGGCGATGTGGACAAAGGTGACGGATGCCGTCGGCGCGTCTACCCGCGACTCTCTCTGGCAGCATCCGGATCTCGTGCCGACCTCGGCCGATATCGACGACCCGGCCGCACTTGTGGCGCGTCTTGAAGCCGCCGAGCGCGGCGAAGCTCCCGAACCCGACGAATTCGACGTTGCTCTCGAAGACCTCCTGCGCTCTGAGCGCGAATCGGACGAGGCCGCCGATGCGCAGCGTGACCCGAGCGAGTCGGACGACGACAGCCCCCGAGAGGACCCGCCCGCTGTGCCTTGACCGCACGGCTGTGGATAACCTCGACCGGACCTGCCGGGTTTGAGGCACGATATCGAGCATGGTCATTCAGCTCGATCCTCGGCATCCGCTCGTGTGGCGCACGCCGACGACAGTGCAACTCGGTGTCGACGATGTGCGCGTTGTCGCTGAGCTCACCCCCGCGCACGAGCATCTGCTGTACGCGGTACGGCGCGGAGTTCCCCGTCACGCGCTCGATGTGCTGGCCGAACATCAGGGGCTGACCGCCACCGATGTCGACGACTTCCTTGACCTGCTCGCGCCGGCTCTGCGCGTACCGCAGCCGGCGCCTCGGCCGCTGCGCGTGCTCATCGAAGGCCGCGGTGAAACGGCTGAGGCGATCGCCCGCGCCGTCGAGCCGATCCCTGACGGTGAGATGCCCGACGTCACCGTGATCGTCGCGCACTTCGTCATCGACCCGGCGCAGTCCGTGCGCTGGCTCAGTCGCGACATTCCCCATCTTCCCGTCGTGATCTCCGACGCTGAAGCTCGCGTGGGACCGTTCGTGCTGGGCGGTGAGGGCCCCTGTCTGCATTGCCTCGACCGCGAGCGAGCCGACCATGACCCCGCGTGGACGGCGATCGAGACTCAGCTGTTCGGCGTGACGTCGTTGCTGGATCGCGGAGATTTCGCTCAGGATCTCGCATCGGTCGCTACGAGGATGCTGCATGAGTTCGAGCGCAAGGGGCGCCGCTCGTCTCGTGCCGTGAGCATCACTGTCTCGCCGACTGCCCCGCAGCGCGTTGTCGTGCACCGGCCGCATCCGGAGTGCGGGTGCCGATCTCTTGAAGAAAACGCGACCGCTCTCTCGTCCGACGCTGGCCGGATTCCGACCACGTGAGGGTCAGCCGCCGTCTGGCTCTCGTGATGCCGACATACAGCAGCCGTCGCTCTTCGTCGATCTGATCGAATGACCGCGCATAGCTGATCGGGACGAGACCCTCAGAGAGTCCCAGGAGGTACACCTCGTCCCATTCGAGTCCTTTCGCCGAGTGCAGGGTCGCGAGCGTGACAGCCTGCATTGTCGGTTCGTGCTGCGCTTCCTGCCGTTCCAGCAACTCGTCTGTGAACGCGCGGAACGTCGTCCCCTTCGGAGCCTGGTCGACGAGCCCCATGATCGCATTGAGCGATTCCCAGGATGCTCGAACGGCGCCCTCGCCTTCGGGCGGAGTCTGGCTCCAGCCCAGCGAGCGCAGCACATCGCTCACGGATTTGAACAGCGGCTCCCCCGCGACGGAGACGGATGCTCCTCGCAGTGCCAGCACGGCGCGTTTCACCTCGGGCCTGTCGAAGAACCGGGTGGATCCCCGGACGTGATAGCTCACGCCGACATCGCTCAGCGCGGTCTCGAGCGCGGCCGATTGAGCGTTGACGCGATACAGCACGGCGATGCTCTCGGCCCGGGCTCCCGCCTCAATGCGCGACAGAATCGACTGCGCGATCCCACGCGCCTCGGCCATGTCGTGGGGATAACGGACGAGATCGGGGTCAATCGGCGCCTCGTCGTCGTGGGAACCGGCAGCCCGAAGAGTCAATGCACCAGGCCGGTCGCGCATAAGACGATTCGCCGTCGTGACGATCGGAGGTGTCGAGCGGTAGTTGCGTTCGAGCCGCACGATCTGTGCCCCCGCGTACCGCGACGCGAAGCCGAGGAGGAACGATGAGCTGGCGCCCGCGAACGAGAAGATCGTCTGGCTGGCATCGCCGACCACGCAGAGCTCGCGCCGATCGCCCAGCCACAGGTCGAGAAGCTGCTGCTGGAGCGGCGACACGTCCTGATACTCGTCGACGACGAAGAACCGGTACTGCTCGCGCACCTGCAGGGCGACCCGGGGCTCCTGCTCAAGCATGCCCGCGCACGACAGCAGCACGTCCTCGAAGTCAAGCTGCCGTCGTTCGTCTTTGAGGTCTTCGTAGGCCTGAAGCATGTCGACGGTCTGCTCGAGATCGAGCGACCCCGGCAGGGGACGGTTCGCCGCGGCGTACTGCTCGATGCTGCGACCAGACACCTTTCGCCACTCGATTTCAGCCGCGAGATCGCGCAGCGTCGCCGTGTCGATCCGCAGCGAGAGCTTCTCTGCTGCGTGGCCAAGGATCCGGCCTTTGCTCTCGATGAGTCGCGGCATGTCACCGCCCACCACCTGAGGCCAGAAATAGCCCAGCTGACTCAGGGCCGCCGAGTGGAAAGTCCGCGCCGGCACGTTCCCCGCGCCCAATTGGCGCAGTCGCCCCCGCAGCTCGGCCGCCGCCCTATTGGTGAACGTCAGCGCGAGCACGCGATTCGACGCATAGGTTCCCGAGGCGACGCCGTGCGCGATGCGATGTGTAATTGCCCGGGTCTTTCCCGTCCCCGCACCGGCCAGAACGCAGACGGGGCCGCGCAGGGTCTCGGCGACGACGCGCTGGTCGTCATCGAGCCCGTCAAGCAGACTCGAGGTCATTCAGCCACCAACCACTGCTCGATGATCGCGTGGGCAATCGACGATCGTCCCGGCAACCGAATTCCACTGTCGGGATCAGCGAGTTCCTCACGTGTGAACCAGCGCACATCGAGAATCTCCTCGCCGTCCGCCTGCGTGTGGTCGGCCTGCTGATCGGCATCGATCTGTGCCGCATACCCGAGCATGAGCGAGCGCGGAAACGGCCATGGCTGCGACCCCAGGTATCGCGGTTCGGCGACACGAACGCCTGCCTCCTCGAAAACCTCGCGCACGACGGCGGCCTCCAACGATTCGCCCGCCTCGACAAAGCCGGCGAACAGCGAGTATCGCCCGGATTCCCAGGCGGCGTTCGAGCCGAGCAGGATGCGGTCACGAGCATCCGTGACCCGCACGATCACGGCAGGATCGGTGCGGGGAAAGTGCTCGGTCTCGCAGCGCGGGCAACGACGCATCCAGCCGGAGTGCTCGATAATCGTGCGTTCTCCGCAGCGTGAACAGAATCCGGATGCTGCATGCCAACCGATCACCGCGACAGCCGCTGTCGCGAGCCCGGCGTCGCGATCACTCAGTGCCGCGGCAACCTCTCGCAGCGGCGCCCATGTGGCCGCGGACTCGTCGGGGACGGCAACGAGGGGCGTTCCCGCGTCGATGCCGCGCTCCGCCGCCGTTGACGTGCCGAGGAACACGGCGTGCTGTGCGTTCTCGACCTCGGCGAGCGGCCGAAGTGCCAGATGCCCGCCATCAAGTGCCACGTCTCGCCCGCGCACGTGAACAGCTCGCGTTCGCGGGTCGGAGAGAATGGTCTCGAGATAGCCGGGCCGGACTCGCGCATTGCCGTCACGGTCGAATCCTGTGCGCGACAGCGGCAGTCGGCCCAAAGCGGTCATCGCATCTCCTCACGTGTGGACGGGCGTGGCGCACGGGCCATGACGGGGTTCACGACCTAACCTAGATGCCATGGCCAGGTCTCCTCTCACTCTAGCGGCGGTCGCGACGTCGGCCCTTCCCGGTACGACATTCGTGGGCAGCGGTGAGCTCGGTCACCGTGAGACCGGCTCCTACGATTCGGCTCTGCTGCTTGCCGATGACGACACGCGCTTCGTCGTGCGCATTCCGACGAACCAGCAGGCCGAGACCGATCAGGCGCGGGAGCTTCTCGTGCTGCAGGCGATGAGCGACGGTATCCGCAGCAGACTCCCCTTCGACGTTCATCGCGTGCTCGGTCAGGCGCCCACGGGAGACACACGCGCCGTCGTCTACGACTACCTTCCCGGCTATCAGGTCGATGCCGACGCGATTCCCGCGGGCGATGGCGTCGCCAGCTCGATGGGTGGTGCACTCGCTGCCCTCCATGCCCTTCCGGGCTCGTTCGTCGCAGAAGCCGGGCTTCCCGTGCAGAGTGCCTCCGACAGCCGGTCCGAAGCGCGCAACATCATCGAGCGTGCGGCGTCAACGAAACTGCTGCCTGCCGCCGTGCGCAAGCGGTGGGCAGATGCCGCGGCAGATGACGCACTGTGGCGATTCCAGCCCACTGTCATCGGCGGCTCGATCGCCGCCGATTCTTTCCTCATTACCGACCACTCGGCCGGTCCGATTGTGACGGGAATGATTGGCTGGGGATCGCTGCGCGTTGCCGATCCTGCCCGCGATCTGCACTGGCTCTCAGCCGCGGGTGAAGCGGCTGAGAGCGTCTTCGCGGCCTATGTCGCCGCGAGCACACGTACCCCGGACGCCATGATCAGGCAGCGCTCGATGCTTTATGCGGAACTTGAGCTTGCCCGCTGGCTTTTGCATGGGCGTGATCTGCATGATCAGGCGATCATCGACGATGCCGTTGCCATGTTGGACGGGCTCGTCGACAGCGTCCTGGGTAACCTGATGTCCCCGATTTCGTCATCGCCTGGGCCCGTGATGACGGTTGCCGACGTGCAGGAGATGCTGAAGAACACGCCCGAGGCACCAGCATCCGCCGGGTCATCGGCGATCTCGATGGACACCGACAGTTTCGATCCTGAGGAGTTCGAACGCGAGCTTGCCCGAACCTCAGGCGAGACCGCCGAGGCAGAGGATGCTGATGAGCCGGCGTCCCCCGATGATCAGGAGACCGGCCCTATCGACGTTTCTCAGCTTCGTGAGAACGACGATTCCCAGCGCGATCGGAGTTCGTCCTCTGACGACACGTGATCGGGTCTGATGATGAGATCATCGGCGACATAGTAGAGCACAGCATCGATCGTGCTCGGGTCAATGCCCTCGGCCTGCGCGTAAGCCGCTCGATACAGCGCGAGCTGCAGCTGTCGGTCATCGTGCTCTTCCGGTGTGCGCGGCGGCTTGCCTGTCTTCCAGTCGACGATCTGAAACCCCGTAGCCGTCCGATACACGGCGTCGAGCTTGCAGATGATGATGCGGTCGGCGAGCACGAAATTGATCTCACGCTCGACGTCGATGGGCTGCGCGTTCGCCCATTGTGATGCTTCGAAGGTGCGCTTGAGGGTCTCGAGTTCCTCCAGCTCGGCCTGCTCGGCCGGAGCGAGTGTGCCCGCCTCGCCGTCGTCAATATCGAAGAGGTCGGAGTCCAGGGTCTCCGCGCCGCCGTAGAGGCCGGAGCGCTCCTCCACCCAGCTGTGGAACAGCGTCCCGAGGCGTGTCTGCCGGTAGGGCTTCTCCGGCATTGGCCGGCGCAGCGCTGTCGCGACAGCATCCGGATCTGTCACGAAGTCTTTGAACCGCGAGGCGGGAACACGCTGTGGCAGGGCGATGGCCGCCTCGGCGTTCCGCGCACGATCGCGTTCGGCCAGCAGCAGGCTGATCTCGTCGTCCCACGGTGTCGCGGCGTCCGCGTCGGCATCCCGCACCGCCTGTGCCGCGTGCAAGACCAGTGCGCGCCGAGCACCCAGCGGGTCGCGCGGCCACGGCAGGGGCTCGACGTCGATCGCAAGAGGGTTCTCGTCCAGCTGCGATGCCTCGGGCAGTTCGTCGATCGCAGACGGCACGGCACGGTGGATGTCGGCAAGGAACTCCCCCGGCGGCCGTGGCTTCTTCTGCGTCGCCCAGAACGAGCCGCTAGCCAGAAGGGCTCCGCGGGCACGCGTCACGGCGACGTACGCGAGACGACGCTGCTCGTCGGCGTGCTGACGTTCGATGGCCGCGCCGAACTCAGCGTTGGCGCGCACGAAGTCCTGCTGGTTGGCGGCACCGCGCCAGGCAAGGTCCGGCAGGTCGAACCGATCGCCGCGGAACGCGTACGGCAGCTCGCCGAAGGCCGTCCAGCCGCGTTTGCTGCGCGGCTGAGCGGGCAGTTCGCCCGCGACGAGACGGGGCACGGCCACGCTGTCCCATTCCAGCCCCTTTGCACCGTGGATGGTCAGGATCTGCACGGTTCCCGGCTCGGGATCTTCGGTGCGTGGGCTGAGGTTTTCGAGCTTCTCCGCCTCGGCCAGCCAGGAGAGAAACGGGCCGAGCGCACCTCGCTCGTCAACGCTGAGGTACGCGGCGATCTGGTCAGAGAACGCCTCGAGGCTGGAGCGTCCCAGAGGATTCGCCGCGTTCGCCGCAACCTCGATGTCGAGGCGCAGTTCTTGAACGACAAGGCTGACGAGATCGTTCAAGGCCAGCCCCGACCGCCTGCGCAGTCGGGCGATCATCGTGCCGCACGAGCGCATCCGGGAGCGGCCCGCCTCGCTGATCGCCTCAAGTGCGCGATGATCGTCCGGCGCGGTCACCAGAAAATCGAGAGCGTCGACGAGGGACGCGCTGTCGTCATCGGCGACGGACTCCCGAAGCAGTTGCCGTGTCTCCTCCGGAACGCGCTGCTGGTGCAGATCACGGTCAGCGAGCCAGCGCGCCGTCTGCCGAAGACCGGCGATGTCCCTGGTGCCGACCCGCCACCGAGCGCCCGTGAGGAGTCTGATCAGCTCGGAACCGGCCGTCGGATCGTCGAGCACCCGCAGAGCACAGATGAGGTCGACGACGACGGGCTGCTCGAGAAGCCCTGCCAGGCCGAGCACGTGATAGGGAACGCCGCGACGCTCCAGCGCCTCGGTGAACGGGCGGACGGTCTTCAGCGAACGGCAGAGAAGAGCAGCCGAGGTTCCCGCTTCACGCAGCTGCTCCTCGAGCCACGCGGCCACATCGTTCGCCTCATCGTCGATGGTCTCCGGATACCGGATCTCGACGGTTCCTGCCGGCGCCTCGGGCGAGGGCGACAGCCGTTTCACGGGAGTGTCCGGCAATGTCGGCAATGCGGAGACGAGCGTGTTCGCCGCATCGAGGATGGATTCCGCGTTGCGCCAGCTCGTCGACAGCGAGTAGGCGCGCGTACCGGCGAAGTCGGCGCCGAACCGGGCCAGATTCGAGGCGCTGGCGCCGCGCCAGCCGTAAATCGACTGGTTCGGATCGCCGACTGCCATCACTCCGTGACCGGCGAAGAGGCGAGAGAGCAGCTCTGTCTGCGCGACCGACGTGTCCTGGTACTCGTCGAGGATCACGATCCGGAATCGGTCCCGGTACTCCTCTGCCACCCGGTCGATCGTGCGCGTAATGCGCAGGGCGAGCGCCACCTGGTCGCTGAACTCGATAAACCCGCGGACACGCTTCTGCTCGTGGAAGCGATGCGCATGCTCCAGCAGGACGGGCAGGGCAGCAACGTCTCCGCAGGCCGTCATGAGCGTCTTATCTGGCACGCGCTTGCGGCTCGTGTCATCGTTGATCGGCAGTTCCGCGAGCGTTGTGAATTCATCGGCCAGGTGATCAATCTCGCCAATGCGCTCGGTGACGTCATTGTCGCTCAGCGCATGGGCGACGCGCACGACGGCCGAGGTGATGTCGTCGACGCTCTTGTCGATGTCAGCGAGTCTCTCGTCGTCGCTCGTGACGATGATCTCGCGGGCCAGAGACCACGCGGATGCTGCGCTGATCACTGTCACATCTGGCTCCCGGCCAATGAGTCGACCGTATTCGCGGAAAAGCGCAGCGGCGAAAGCGTTGTACGTCGACACGGTGGGGGTCTCGAGAACGTCTCCGGCGTCTTCGTCTCCGTGCAGCTGCGAGATTCGCTCGCGCACGCGCGTCGCGAGTTCGCCGGCGGCCTTGCGGGTGAATGTGAGCCCCAGCACCTGCGACACGGTGATGTGCTCGTTCGCCAGAAGCCACACGATGCGATTCGCCATCGTCTCGGTCTTGCCGCTGCCGGCTCCCGCGACGACGAGCGCCGGCTCCAGCGGCGCCTCGATGACGGCCACCTGCTCGTCCGTCGGGTTCGGCAGGCCGAGTCTCGTCGCGATCTCACGCGCGCTGATTCCGCTCATTCCGACACCGCCTCAATCAGATGGATGCGGTACGCGAACCCGGAGGCGGGGTCGCGTTCACCGAGGTCGACGGCGCCGGGGAACGTGGCGGCGGCCATTCCCTCTCCCGCTGCGGCGAGCCGCTCAATGAAGGCGCTTCGCGCTGCATCGTCTGAGGGCTCCTGCACCATCAGGCGATACGAACGCCCTTTCACTCCGTCCGAGACGAACAGCAATGCCGCTCCCCCGTTCTCTGCGCCGTCTGCACCCTCGATCGCACCCTGCCCGAGCGCCAGTTGATACGCGCTGAGCTGGGCATTCTCGGGGATCTCGGCCGCGGACGGGCGAGAGCGCCCGGTTTTGAGGTCGACGATCCTGACGCGGCCGTCCGGCAGCTTCTCTACCCGGTCGATGATCCCGCTGAGAGTCACCTGCCCGATCTGCAGCTCGAAGCGCCCCTCGGCGCTGATCACCGTCGAACCCGAGCGCTTGGCGTCGAGAAGATACTCGGAGAGCGCAGCGACGAGCTCCCGCGCTTTCCTCTTCTGCGCCCCGGCAATCCAGGGAGCATCGAAACGCAGCTCGGCCCAGCGCCTGTCGACGTCGGCCCACAGCGACTCGGCGCTGAGGCGGTCGTCCGTCTGTTCCTCCGCCGGCAGCGTCCCCGCGTTCTCCATGGCCGAGTGGATCACCGTGCCCATACCGGCGATGACGCCTGACGGACGCGCCGCCATCGAGTCGATGAACCACACGAGCGGAGACTTCTCGAACGTCTCGAGCTTCGAGGGTGAGACCCGCACGTGCGCATCGGGATCCGTGAGGTCGACGAGTGGCTCCGTCGTGGAGGGCTCGGCCATTCCGTACCAGTCGGCGGGATCGGCTCCATCGACTCCCTGCCCGGCCAGCCGTGCGAGTGCGGATGCTGCCTGCCCACGGTCACCCGGTCGCGCCCCGTGCGTTGCAATCCGCCGCAGCTGCCCCGTGATGCCGCGCAGGGTGAACGGATGCTGCCCCTCGGCAGCATCGCGCACGGGTGCCTGCGCGATCGCGGGGAACCGGAAGAACACGCTCGGCTGCTCGTCATCGCTGACGGTGGCGCTCACGACGACCTGGGCAGCCGCACGCGAGACCGAGAGCGCGAACATGCGCAGCTCGTCGGCCAGCACGTCGGCTCGAGCGTCAAGCGTCTCGACGGGAAGTCCCGCGAGGACGGCACTCAGCAGCTGCGGATACAGCAGCGAACCGCGAAGCTGCGGGTTGGGCCACGCACCGTCTTGCAGATGGGCGACGACGACGACGTCCGTCTCGGTGCCGATCACCGAGTTCGGGGTGCCGACCCAGACAGCATCCGTCGATGCCTGAGGCGTCAGGGAGTCTTCGGGAACCTCAGCAGAGAACACCTCGGTCAGGAACCCCTGTGCGGGATCCTCCGGATTGCGCTCCACGTACCGCTTCGCCGCCGTAAACAGCGCCATGACAGCATCCAGGTTGCGGTTCGCCTCGTCAGCGGCAAGTCCCGTTCCAAGTGCTGCCGAACCCCAGCTGTCGGCAAGTCCGCTTCCCGACCAGAGCGACCAGAGCACTTCCTCGATGCTTCCGCCGACGGCCGCCGTCTCTCGAGCGCGGGCGAGGGATGCGGCGAAGCGCCCCGCTCGCCTGGCCGACGCGCTGTCGATCGATGCGAAGCCGTTGGGGTGCCCGACCGCGTCGACGAGTAACTCCCCGGGCGTCGATGTGCCGCCTCCGGCGATATCTTCGTGACGCAGCTCGCGCTTGAGGCGGCGCAGTGCCACGGTGTCGAGGCCGCCTACCGGACCGGTCATCAGAGATTCGACGAGCTCGATCGTCGGCTCAATGGTGCCGGTCGCCAGCGCGGCGGCATCGAGCAGTTGCCGCGACGCCAAGGCATCTCGAATGCTCAACGACCCGACGGGGGTCTTCGTCGGCACCTCGGCGAGCGCAAGCGCCTTCGAGACGGCCGGAACCAGTGCCCCCGAGCGCACGATCACCGACATGCGCGACCAGGGAACGTCACGGAACAGATGATGTTCACGCAGCACGCGCGCGATCTGCCGGTACTCGGCGGCGGGAGACGTGGCTTCGATCCGCACGATCGGCGGCTCGCCACGCGGGTCGTCGGCCGTGGCATCAGCGCGCCGGTGCTCGATTCCTCCCGCAACGCCGATGCGCTGCGAGACCGAGCTGACAAGCGCCCGGATGCTGCGCCCGCCCCGATACGCGGTGGTGAGCGTGTGCTCGGTCGCCGGCGCGCCGATCCGGGAGCCCAACTGGCCGATGGCGCCGACATCAGAGCCGCGGAATGTCGACACCGCAACATCAGGGTCCCCGAAGGCGACGATGTCGACGCCGCGCGCCGCCAGAGCGCGCAGCAGGCGCAGAGCGCCGGGCCCGAACTCCTGAAGATCGTCGACGGCGACAAGACGCAGCCTGTCGATGTCTGCTCCCTCAGAGAGGCGCTGCACGGCCTCGGCGAGCAGCTCAGACGAGTCACGGAAGGCGGTGGCGTAGCTGTCGACGATAATGCCGTACTCGTCGATGACGTCGGCTGCGGCCGACCACTCCGGGCGCTCGTGTGCCCTGGCGAGACGCCGAAGCTCGTCGGTGCTTGTGCCGTTCTCGACGCAGCGCATCATCAGCTCACGCAGCTCGGTGCGGAAGCCCTGCAGAGCCCGCACATCGGGGCCGAGTGCGTCGGGCCACGTCGGCCCTGAGCGATCGAGCACGTGCCCGGCGAGGATCTCGGCGAGAATGTGGTCCTGCTCCGCTCCGGTAAGCAGTCTCACCTGTTCCGTTCCCGTCGGCGTCGCCGATTGGACGATCTGGAATGCGGCACTGTTCACGGTGCGCGCCAGGGGGCCACTCGTCGGCAGGCCGATGCGCAGAGCGAGCCTGTCGCGCAGACGGTTTGCAGCGAGTCGCGAGGGCACGAGAGCGAGCACCGCATCAGGATCATAGCCGCGGTTCTGCACCCGATTGGCGAGCAGCTCAACGAGCGTAGTCGTCTTTCCCGTTCCGGGCGCCCCAGTGACCGCCACGTGCATGCCATCCGGCGCCTCGACGACGGCTTTCTGAGCAACGTCGAGTTCGAGCGCATCCGGCGTCATTCCCTCGTCTGAGGCCGGGGCGAACGTCGTCTGGGTCACATCGAATACGCTACAGCCCGGCACCGACACGGCAGGTGTGCCGACGTGTTCGCTGATGGCGGTATCGACGGCTCTCCCGGCGCCCGCGCCGTGCCGTAGTGTGGGCATAGAGCAAGAGGAAAGGGACACACACGTGGACATCCGCATCGGCATCACCAACAGCCCCCGCGAGATCAACTTCTCGACTGACGCGGCGATCGACGACGTCAAGAAGACGATCGGCACCGCGCTCAGCGACAAAGCACCGTTCTTCGAACTCGCCGACGATAAGGGCAATGTCTTTGTGATCCCCACCGAGGGCGTCGCGTACGTCGAGCTCGGCAACGAAGAGTCACGCCGCGTCGGCTTCGTCGCATAGGCTTTCAGCATGGAACTGCTCTTCGTCATGCTCTTCGGCGTCGCTGCCGGACTTGCCGCCCGCTATGCCCTGCCGTGGCGCACGCAGCATGGAAGCATGCTCGTTCCCGCCATTGGGACGATCGCGTCAGCGGTGGTCTGGCTCGGACTGACCTGGCTCGGCTGGGCGTGGGACGGCGGCTGGATCTGGGTGGTCTCGATTGCCGCGAGCGTCGTCATCTCTGTCGGCCTCGACCTTCTGATCGGCGCCGTCCGCAATTCACGGGATGCTGCCATGCTGACGGCGCTCGGCGCCTAGTCACTTCCGCAGAAGTGGGAGCCCTCCGCCCACGTTGCGGAGGCTATCCTCTCGGTTGGCAGGGTTACTGCCCGGTCGATACGTCGATACTGGGTCGGTACGGGACAGGCTGCCCGACCGTGTGGCTGCAGTCATTCCGTGAGGCGATCAACTACGCCGTGAGGCCCAGAGCGTCCATGCGCCGCGTATGCGCCGCGATCAGCTCGGTGAACACCGGCTCGACGCGCTCGTCTGACGCCCCATTCTCGTCGGGCACGACGGTATGGGCGAGAAGCAGCGTGTCACCGACAAGCCGCCTGCCCCACAGGGCCAGCACCGAGGAGATTCCAGGGTCGGCTTGAATCTGCGCCTGCAGATACTGGCGAAGCACATCACGCCTGTTGTCTTCGGCGAGGATCGCCGTGATGCGCCGTGATGTGTCGGGCGGCAGGCTCGATGCGAGACCAAGAAACAGGTCGTCCAGAAGCCCGGCTGTCACGTAGACGGACAGCACGCGCTGCTCGAGGGAGCCACCCTCGGTCTGCGAGCGGAATACCTGCACGGCGTCCTTCGGCTGCGCCATCGCGGTCGCCGGGTCCTCTTCCCTGCGGCGAATCTCATCGGTCAGCGCCGTGTGCTTGCGCAGCGCGACGGCTGCCGCTTGGGCGACGCCAGGTGAGAAGACCAGGTCATCCATGGCTGCGCTGAGCGTCGAGAGCATCTCGAACACGCTCAGCTGCAGGTACGCCGACTGCCCGAGGTATGTGCTCGTGTCGGGGTGGAGGTCGGTGAACTCGACTCGGATGGCCGCCGATTCTCCGCGACCGCGCAGCCGCGGAAGTTCCCCTGGGGAGCGTCGTCTCCTGAACCTGAATTGCACCCGCCCAGCTTACGTGATGCTCACTGGGCTAAGCTCGGTGTGGGCACGGCATCGGATCGGCTCACTACGCCGGACGTGAATGAAGACAGGCGTAGACCATTTTCAGCACGGACAAGGCATACATCACCTCGTGACATTTTCAGAACTCGGCGTCGACAATGACATGGCCGACGCTCTCGCACGCAAGAACATCCTCGATCCCTTCCCCATTCAGGAGCAGACGATTCCGCTCGCGCTCACGGGGCAGGACATCATCGGTCAGGCCAAGACCGGAACGGGTAAGACGCTCGGCTTCGGCCTCCCTCTTCTGCAGCGCATCGGCACGCAGCCGGAACACGGCGTGAAGGCACTCATCGTCGTCCCGACACGCGAACTGGCGACGCAGGTGGCCGCGGACCTTGAGGCAGCAGCCGTGAATCGCGACGTCGAGGTCGCACTCATCTACGGCGGCAAGTCCTACGACGGGCAGATCGAGCAGCTGAAGAACGGCGCGCAGGTCGTCGTCGGCACGCCCGGTCGCCTCATCGACCTCATGAACAAGCGGGTCCTCTCGCTGTCCGGCGTCCGCGAGATGGTTCTCGATGAGGCAGACAAGATGCTCGACCTGGGCTTCCTCGCCGATATCGAGAAGCTGTTCTCCATGGCCCCCACGACACGGCACACGATGCTGTTCTCGGCCACGATGCCCGCACCGATCGTCGCGCTCGCCCGCCGCTTCATGACCCGGCCGATTCACATTCGCGCGGCCGCGCCAGACGAGGGGATCACGCAGGCGAACATCAAGCACCTCGTCTACCGCGCGCACGCGCTCGACAAGGATGAGACCATCGCCCGTATTCTGCAGGCTGAGGGACGCGGCAAGACCATCATCTTCATGCGCACGAAGCGCGCAGCGGCGAAGCTCGTCGAAGAGCTGAGAGATCGCGGATTCCCCGCAGTTGCCGTGCACGGCGACCTCAACCAGGAGCAGCGTGAGCGCGCCATGACGGCGTTCAAGGCCGGCAAGAAAGACATCATGATCGCCACGGACGTCGCGGCTCGCGGCATCGACGTCAATGATGTCACGCACGTGATCAATCACACGATCCCCGACGACCACGAAACGTACCTGCACCGTGCGGGACGCACGGGACGCGCGGGCAAGACCGGCATCGCCGTCACCTTCGTCGACTGGGCAGACATGCACAAGTGGACGCTCATCAACCGTGCCCTCGAGCTGAACCAGCCAGAGCCAGTTGAGACGTACTCGTCCAGCCCGCATCTCTACACGGATCTCGACATTCCCGAGGGGACGAAGGGTCGAGTGATCGCAAAGCGCCCAGAGATCGCGCCGAGCGAGCGCACCTCGCGCTCTGAGCCGCGCAAGCGCAACCGCACGCGCCGACGCACTGACGCGAGGCCGGATGGCGAGCGCGCGCAGAAGCCCCGCTCAGAATCGGCGTCGACTGAAGCCGCTGGCGTCCACGACGGCCACGGCCCCGAGCACAAGGACGGCAACAGCGGGCCTCGCCGCCGGCGTCGCCGTCGTCGTACGGCATCCACTCCGACCGAGTAAAGCGGAACTGCACCCGTTCCTGTCAGGCCCGAACGGGCGACCAGCCCGTCGCCGCGTCGACGATCTGCGCCACAACCTCCGGATCCGTCGTGTTCTCAGCGAGCGCGTTGGGCTTTCCCGCCCCGTGATAGTCGCTAGAGCCTGTCGAGACGAGCCCGTAGCGGCGTGCGTACGCCCGCAGCGTCGCCTTGCCCTCCGGCGTGTTCTCGCGGTGCTCGATCTCCAGACCAAACAGTCCCGCGTCCACGAGCGCGCGAATCGATGTCTCACTCAGCATCCCGCTTCGACCGGTGGTCGCCGGGTGCGCAAGGACGGGCACTCCCCCGGCAGCGCGCACCAGAGCGACGGCAGTCACCGGATCAGGGGCGTAATGCGGAAACACGTATCCGCGCGAGGGGTGCAGGATGCCGTCGAACGCCGCCGACCGGTCGGTGACGATTCCGCGCGCGACGAGCGCGTCGGCGATGTGCGGACGGCCGATCGTCGCGCCGGGCTGCGCCTGATCACGCACGTCGTCCCACGAGATCAGGAAGTCGGCGGACAGGTTCTCGACGATGCGCTCGGCACGTGTGAGGCGTGACTCTCTGATGCGCGCTGTCTCGTCGAGCAGCGCGCGGTTATCCGGGTCGACGAGGTAGGCCAGCAGATGGACGCTACGGTGACCATGTCGTGTGCTGAGCTCCATGCCCGGAATCAGGGCGATGCCGGTCTCACGCGCCGCGCTGCTCGCTTCCTCCCAGCCCGCCGTCGAGTCATGATCGGTGAGCGCGAGCGTCGCGATTCCCGCACGTGCGGCGGCGGAGACAAGCTCGCGGGGGCTCTGCGTGCCGTCGGAGACCGCCGAGTGCGTGTGAAGATCAGCGGGCCCGCGCAGCACAAAGGTCATACCCGCATCCTATGGTCAGCGCCGGGGAATCTCTCAGAAGAGACTCGGTAATGTGGCCCGCCATGTGGAGGTTTCTCGGCGCGCTCATCACCCTTGCGGCCCTTGTCGGTCTCGTCATTCTCGCCTGGCCGCAGCTCGCCGGCTTGGAGACCACCTGGGTCATCGCCCAGGCCGTCGCGCTGAGAACCGTGATCGGGCTTGGGGCCGTGGCCGCCGCCATCGCTTTTCTCGTCCTGTGTCTTGCGAAGCCGTTGCGGGGATTCGCCGGTTCCCTGGCCCTACTGTTTCTGCTCTTCGCCGCCACTAACGCCGTGATCGTGTCCCTGCGTGGTCTCGACACCAATACGACGGTGGAGACCAGCGACGAGGACGTCACGGTGCTGAGCTGGAACACGCTCGGCGATGAACCCGGCGCCGACATGATTGCGCAGCTCGCCGCCGACGCGGACGCCGATATCGTCACGCTTCCCGAGACGACGAAGCAGGCGGGCATCGACATCGCCGTCGCGATGCGCGAGGCCGGCCACCCGATGTGGGTGCACACCGTCGCGTTCGACGACGTGGCCAAAGCGCGGTCGACAACGGTTCTCGTGAGCCCTGACCTCGGTGACTACCATCAGGTGTCGACGAACGCCGACCGTGCGCAGAACACTGCGGTGCTGCCCTCCGTCGTGCTCGATCCGGTGAACGGGGACGGCCCGCGCATCGTCGCCGTGCACGCTGTGGCTCCCACATCGTCGCAGATGGACAATTGGCGCGCCGATCTCTCATGGATCGCCGCGCAGTGTGCGACGGACAACGTGATCATGGCGGGAGACTTCAACGCCACGGTCGATCACATGGCAGGGCTCGGCGAAGGCGACGGCACCCTCGGACGCTGTTCAGACGCCGCGTCCCAGGCCGGCTCCGGGGCCGTCGGAACGTGGTCCACGGCCTGGCCCGCCCTGCTGGGGACGCCGATCGACCACGTCATGGCCACGAATGCGTGGACGGTCTCGGGGTTCCGCGTCGTCACGGAGCTCGATGGGTCTGGAAGCGACCACCGCCCGATCATCGCGCAACTCCACCCGCGGGCCGACTCCTGAACGCAGCTGGCGCCCCAGACGGGTCGGCGTCCGCGATCTGCGCAGCTCCACCCGCGCGAATGTTCGTACGGCGAGGCTCACGTCGCCGGAGAGCATCACGTGCGGTCAGCCGGACCACGGCAACGCGATACCCGCCCGTCGCTCAGCGAGCGGTGAGACAATGGCAGGTATGGATACCTCCACCTCACCCTCCACACAGACAACCGCCACAAGCGACGAGGTCACGGGGACAGCGAATCGGTCGACGACGCCGTCGAGCACCGCTTTCCAGGACTACATCGGCTCGCAGTGGGCCGACCGCGACGACCAGCTTCCCCCGGCCAGAGCAGCCGCCGCGTTCGCTCGCCGACGCCGTGACCGGGTCTCCGCGCGTTTTCCCGGAACACGACTCGTCGTGAAAGCCGGTTCGCTCGCGGTCCGCTCGAACGACTGTGATTTCCCGTTCCGCGCGCACTCCGCCTTCTCACATCTGACCGGGTGGGGCTCAGATTCTGAACCGGATTCGGTGCTGGTCTTCGAGCCGACAGCATCCGGCCACGACACGACTCTGTACTTCCGTGAGCGCGCCGACCGCAGCTCGAGCGAGTTCTATGCGAACCCGGCGATCGGCGAGTTCTGGATCGGTCCGCGCCCGTCGCTCGCCCAGGTGGCGTCTGACCTCGACATCGCGACGGCGCACATCGATGAATTCGCGCCGACAGACGACGACGTGACGCTCGAGGACAGCGAGCTTGCCTCGTTCCTGTCTGAGCTGCGCCTTGTCAAAGACGAGTACGAGATCACCGAGCTGCAGTCAGCAGTGCATGCCACGCAGCGCGGCTTCGACGACGTCATCGCGGACTTCCCCCGGATCATCCGCGAGCCGCGCGGCGAGCGCGCCGTCGAGGGTGTCTTCTACACGCGGGCGCGGCTCGACGGCAATGCGGTTGGCTACGACACGATCGCGGCAGCTGGCCCGCACGCATGCCGCCTGCACTGGACGCGCAATGACGGCCCTGTCGTTCCCGGAGATCTCATGCTGATGGACGCCGGCGTCGAGCTCGACAGCCTGTACACGGCAGATATCACGCGCACGCTTCCCGTGAACGGTACCTTCTCCCCCGTGCAGCGCCGCGTCTACGAGGCCGTGCGCGAGGCGGCGGATGCTGCCTTCGCCATCGTGCGCCCTGGCATCATCTTCCGTGACGTGCACGCTGAGGCCATGCGCGTCATCGCCGAGAAGACGGCAGAGTGGGGCCTGCTCCCCGTGTCCGCCGAGGAGTCGCTGCGCCCAGAGAACCAGTTCCACCGTCGGTACATGGTGCACGGGACGAGCCACCACCTCGGTCTTGACGTGCACGACTGCGCGCAGGCTCGCCGCGAGATGTACCACGATGGCGAGGTGTCAGAGGGCATGGTCTTCACCATCGAGCCGGGGCTGTACTTCCAGCCAGACGACCTCACCGTCCCCGAGGAGTTGCGCGGCATCGGCGTGCGCATCGAAGACGACATCCTCGTCACCAGCGACGGCGCCGTCAACCTGTCAGCGGCGATTCCGCGCACGGCCGACGAGGTCGAGGCGTGGATCGCGCGTCAGACCGCGAACTAAGCAGAGACGGCGGATGCTGTCGGGCTGCGCGCCCGACAGCATCCG
>NZ_JAPCHX010000002.1 GCF_026107415.2 Microbacterium sp. MPKO10 | reverse complement strand
CAGCATGATGACGGGTGAGCCGGTACCCGTCGACGTGTCGCCCGGGTCAACCGTCACGGGCGGAACCGTCAGCACGAATGGGCGGATGCTGTTGCGGGCAACCTCCCGTCGCTGTTCGCACGCTCCCTGACAGCAGTCGTCAGTCAGCGCACGCGTCAATCAAGCAGGCTCTCAGCAGGGCAGCCTTTGTCGGTCGAGCAGCATGTGTCAGTCCAGCAGCAGCGCCCTGGGCTGACCGGCGTTGTGGCGCGGGGAACCCGGGCTCAGACCCTACGGGTCAGAGCGGCGGCTGTTCGACGCCCAGCTCGTGCCGTGCCTTGTTCGCCAGCTCGGGCTCGACGATCACCGAGTACGAGCTCGCGACGATCTGCGCAACGGAGCTGAAGTCGCGCCGCTTGCGGTTGATCGCGTAGTTGAACATCGTGAAGCACATGCCGAAGCCCGCGCCGATCAGCACCGCAGCGCCGACGAAGACGAGATCGGACTGCGGGTTGATGAGAATGAGCAGCAACCCGAAGAACAGCCCGAGCCAGGCACCGCTCAGTGCCCCGTTGGCAGCGGCCCGCCCGTAGCTCAGCTTGCCCGTGATGCGCTCGACGCTCGTCAGGCCGTTGCCGATGATCGACACCTTCTTGACGGGGAATTCGGCGGCGGCGAGCTTGTCGACGGCGCGCTGCGCCTCGGGATACGAATCGTACGATGCGACGGTGTCTCCCTGCGGAATGCCCTGAACGGACATCCGCCCTCGTCCCGACGACTGTTGATAACTCACACTGCCATTGTCCCACGTTCGACCGGGCACGTGTGCGATGCGAGCAGAGCTGTCGCGAGGAGTCTAAGTTAGTGGTGTGAGTACCACGAGAGTCTTCGTCGCCCGCCTCGCGGGTTGTACAGTGTTCGACCCAGCAGGTGACCGGGTCGGCAAGGTTCGTGATGCTCTTGTCGTCAACCGCACGAACGATCCGCCGCGCGTCGTCGGGCTGATCGTCGAGATCCCCGGAAAACGGCGTGTGTTCGTTCCGATCGGCCGGGTGACGTCGATCGCGCCGGGCCAGGTCATCACGACAGGGCTGATCAACCTGCGCCGTTTCGAACAGCGAGGCGGAGAGATCCGCGTGATCGCAGAGATCCTCGGCCGGAAGGTCGATTTTGCCGACGGCTCAGGCGAGGCGACCATTGAGGACGTCGCGATCGATGAGAAGCGGCAGGGCGATTGGAACGTCAGCCAGTACTTCGTGCGCCGGCCGAAGACATCGGCCTCCCCCTTCGCCAAAGGGCCCACGGCGTTCGCCACGTGGCGCGAGATCCGCGAGCGGATTTCGACCGAGGCGCAGTCGGCCGAACATCTGGTGGCCAGCCTCAGCGATCTCAAGCCCGCCGACCTCGCCAGCACCGTGCTCGAGCTGCCGCAGGAGCGCATCCTCGAGGTCGCGGCCGAACTGCCTGATGACAGGCTCGCCGATGCGCTCGAAGAGATGCAGACGGATGATCAGGTGTCTCTGCTGCTGCAGCTCGACGATGAGCGGGCAGCATCCGTTCTCGACCAGATGCAGCCGGACGACGCCGCCGACCTCGTCGCCCAGCTTCCCGATGACCGCCAGGAGCAGCTGCTCGGGCTGATGGAGCCGGAAGAGGCCGACGACGTGCGGATGCTGCTCGAGTACGAGCCGGACACCGCGGGCGGCCTCATGACGACGGAGCCCGTGATCCTGTCTGCCGACTCATCCGTCGCCGAGGGCCTCGCGCTGATTCGCAGGGCCGATCTGCCGCCGGCGCTCGGCGCGGCCGTCTGTATCACCCTTCCTCCGTACGAACCGCCGACGGGCCGGCTCCTCGGCATGGTGCACTATCAGCGGATGCTGCGACACCCACCGCATGAGAGGCTCGGTGCGATCCTCGACCAGAGCATCGAGCCAGTGAGCGCTCAGGCGTCTGCCGCTGAGGTGACACGCATTCTCGCCAGCTACGATCTGGTGTCCGTTCCGGTCGTCGATGACGCCGACAGGCTTGTCGGGGTGGTGACCGTTGACGACATTCTCGACTATCTGCTGCCCGATGATTGGCGCAGTCACGACGATGACGAGCCCGTGAGGGAAGAAACCGTGAGGAGGTCGTCGAATGGCTAGATCCCCCAAAGACGACAAGCGACTCGACGCACCCCGCGGAGTGCGCACGCCGCTGTTCGCGCGCAAAGTCACCGATCGCGACAGATTCGGTCGTTTCACCGAATGGGTGGCGCGGGCGATGGGCACTCCTACGTTCCTGCTCGCCCTCACGGTGTTCTGCGTCACGTGGATGGTGTGGAACACGTGGGGGCCCACCAGCATCCGCTTTGATTCGGTCGCCCTCGGCTTCACCGCACTCACTCTGATGCTCTCGCTGCAGGCGTCCTACGCGGCACCGCTGATCCTGCTCGCGCAGAATCGGCAAGACGACCGTGACCGAGTGCAGATCGAGCAGGACAGACAGCGCTCGGAGCGGAACCTGGCCGACACTGAATACCTCGCACGCGAAGTCGTTGCCCTGAGGCTCGCGATGCGCGATATGGCCTCGAAAGACTTCATCAGACAAGAGCTTCGTGCGCTGCTCGATGAGCTCGACGAGAAGAAGGAGACAACCGATATCGATGTCACTCGAGACTCCTGACGATCTGGCCGAATCGGTGCGCCGTGCACTGAGCCGCGTCATCGATCCGGAGATCCGCAAGCCCATCACCGAGCTGGATATGGTGCGCTCGGTGGACTCGAACGGCTCGGGCTCCGTCTCGATCGCGATCGCCCTGACGATCGTGGGATGCCCGGCCGCCAGCGCGATCGAGAACGATGTGCGCCGCACGGCCGAAGCCGTGCCCGGGGTTGAACAGGTGAGCATCGATGTCGGCGTGATGACGCCGGCCGAGCGCACCGCGCTGATCGAGCGCCTGCGCGGGGCAAAGCGTGAAATGCCGTTCACACCCGATTCGATGACCCGCGTCATCACAATCACGAGCGGCAAGGGCGGCGTCGGCAAGTCGACGATCACCGCGAATCTCGCCGTCTCTCTCGCTCGGCGCGGCCTGACCGTCGGCCTCGTCGACGCCGATGTGCACGGGTTTTCAATCCCCGGTCTGCTCGGACTCGTGCCCGGCGCCGTCGATGAGGAGGGCGAACCCCTCATCGTGACGCCGACACGGGTGGGCGACATGATTCTGCCGCCCATCGCTCACGGTGTGAAGGTGATCTCGATCGGCATGTTCGTCGATGACACCCAGACAGCCGTCGCATGGCGCGGCCCCATGTTGCACCGGACGCTCGGGCAGTTCCTCACCGACGTCTACTTCGGCGACCTCGACGTGCTGCTGCTCGACCTGCCACCCGGCACCGGTGACATCGCGATCTCAGTCGGACAGCTGCTCCCCCATGCCGAGGTCGTCGTCGTCACGACCCCGCAACCCGCGGCCGCCGACGTTGCCGAGAGGTCCGGACGGGTGGCGCGGCAGACGGGGCAGTCCGTCGTGGGCGTGATCGAGAATATGGCGGGACTTCCTCAGGCGGACGGCAGCGTCCTCGACATCTTTGGGTCAGGCGGCGGCGCCGAGGTGGCACGGCGGCTGTCCGAGGGAGAGGACTCCCCCGTTCCGCTCCTCGCCTCCGTGCCACTCAGCATCGCCTTGCGCGATGGCGGTGACACGGGGCATCCGATCGTGCTCTCAGACGACGCTGACCCCGCCAGCCGCGCCATCGAGCAGGCAGCAGATGCCCTCGTTCGCAAGGGCAGAGGTCTGGCAGGGCGCAAGCTCGGGCTCTCCCCGCGCTGACCTGTCAGGCGCGGGCCGTGTGCACGGCGCAGGGGATCGCCACGCCGGGGAAGACCGCCACGCGATGCCAGTCTGCCGTGACCTCCGAAAAGCCCGCTGCCGTGATCTCGTCTGTGATCTCGCGGTTGTAGCGACAGCCCTTGTCGATCCGACGCGAGAGAGGTGTGATCAGATTCTGCAGTCTGCGCGTACCCGTTCCCGGCGCCGCTGCGAGGTGGTCGACGAGCACGAGACGACCGCCGGGAGCCAGAACGCGTCGGCATTCTGCGAGTGTCGCGGCGACGTCGTCGACCGAGCACATCACGAATGTTCCCACAACGCTGTCGACGCTCCTCGCCTCGAGCGGAATCCTCTCGCTTCGCGCGGCGAGCACGTCGCGCAGGTGCCCCTGAGCTCGGGCCTTTTGCTGCAGCGTCGCGCGTGACGGGGCGTGCGGTTCCAGCCCGATCCAGGTGATTCCCCGAGCGAAGTCCTCGAAGTTGCCGCCCGTCCCCGCACCGATCTCCAGAACGGTCCCGGATGCTGTCGCGACGGCGCGCCCCCGCACTGCGTCGAACTCCGTCCATCGCTCGCGCGGCGCTGACCTCGCAGACCTCGGTGCCATGGAGCGATCCTATCCGCTGGCAGACCGCCGTGCCTGCGAGCTCCTCAGTAGCGTCAGGGCGACGACAACCGCGATGCCGGCCAGTGCGATCACCATGAGCGCCGTGCCGAACCAGCCATCGGAGGCGAGAAAGACGCCGCCCAGCCAGCCGAACACGCTCGAACCGCCGTAGTAGGCCAGGTTGTACAGCGATGAGGCCTGCGCGCGCCCCACTGTCGCGGCAGCTCCTGTCCAGCCGGACGCGATCGCGTGGGCGGCGAAGAAGCCCGCTGTCATCACCACGAGCCCGGCGAGCACAACGACGAGCACGGTGCTCAGTGTGGCGGCGACGCCGACGATCATGACGCTGATGCTGCTCACAAGCACGGGGAGACGACCAAAGCGCGCCGCGAGCGCACCGGCCCGCCCCGACGACCAGGTTCCCGCGAGGTACGCGACGAAGATGAAGCTGACGAGTGCGGGAGCGACGAAGAAGGGTTCCGCCATGAGCCGGAACGCGAGAAAGTTATAGACGGCCACGAACCCGCCCATCAGTAGAAATGCCTGCGCGTACAGAGCGAGAAGCTGTGGCGATCGCAGCGCCGCACGGATGCGTTCGTGGGCAGGTGGACCCTTCTGGGTGCGCAGGCGCAGGGGCACGAAGCCGCGTGGGATGGGTACGATCAGCGCGAAGCCGACGGCACACACGGCGCACAGAACAGCAACGACGATGACACCGATCTGCCACGTCGTGACCGCGGCGATGGGCCCGGCGATGATCCGCCCGCTCAACCCGCCGATCGTGGTCCCCGCGATATACGTGCCCGCGGCCCGGGCCGAGTGCTCCCGGGTGACCTCCTCCGTGAGGTAGGCGACCGCCACGGCGGGAACGCCCGCGATGAGAAGACCTTCGACGACGCGGCCGGCGAGCATGAGCTCAAGGTTCGGCGCGAACGGCACGGCAAAGCCAACGGCTGTCGCCCCGCATACGGCAACGATCATGGCGCGCACCCGCCCCACACGGTCGGCGACGAGCGACCAGGGAAGCACGCCGCACGCAAGACCAAGGGTCGCTGCAGACACGACAAGCGCACTCGTTGCCTCGCTGACGGCGAGATCATGGGCGATGAGCGGAAGAACAGCCTGTGGAGAGTAGAGCTGAGCGAACGTGGCGACGCCGGCGAGGAACAGCCCGAACAGCACACGACGGTACGCGGGAGTTTCACGCGCGTGCCCGCGCCACGGATCCGTCGCCTTCACGACCGACACCGTCGCACTCCGGCAAACCGGCCGGTGATTAGGTCGCCTCCGGGTCAAAGGGAGGGTCCATCACCTCTTTGCCCGCCTCGAGCAGCTGCTGCCGTGACTCGGGATTCGGCTCTTTCGTCGCCGGAGCGATCACCGACTGCGGTGAGTCGTCATCTTCGAGAAGCGCCTCACGAATGATCCGGCGCGGGTCGTACTGCCGTGGGTCAAGCTTCTGCCAATCGACATCGTCGAAGTCCTCGCCCATCTCATCTTTCATGCGCGACTTAGCGTCCCTCGCCATATTGCGCACGTTCTTGACCAGCTGCGCGAGTTTTGCCGCGTACATGGGCACGCGCTCGGGACCGAGCAGGAACACGGCAATGACAGCGATGATGAGGATCTTGTCTGCCGTCAAACCGAACACCAATTCAGACTACCGTGTCGCGCCTCACAGCGAGCACCCCGACAGCCGCATACACTGGCATTCGAGCAGATTCAGGAGCCGCCGTGTCCACACAAGAGTCGAACTGGAAGTACGTCGATGATGCCGTCGACGAGTCCGAGGCTGTCCGGGCAGCACGAGCTCAGTCGCTTGAGCTCGGTGTCGCACCCGTGTCTCCGGCAACCGGCGCTCAGCTCGCCGTGATCGCGGCAGCGAGCTCCGCCCGAAACATCATGGAAATCGGAACCGGGTGCGGAGTCTCAGGGCTGTGGATGCTGTCGGCGCAGCCTCGCAGCATCCTGACGACGATCGATTCGGAGTCCGAGCACCTCGGTGCCGCGCGAAGCGCATTCTCCGACGCCGGGATCGGCTCGGCACGCACACGCCTCATCACGGGAAAGGCCCGCGATGTTCTGCCGCGCATGAACGAAGACTCCTACGATCTCGTGCTCGTCGACGCTGACCCGTCCGATGTGATCGAGAACGTCGAGCACGCGCTCCGGCTTGCCCGGACCGGTGGGACCGTCCTCGTTCCGCACGCACTCAACAGAGGGCGCGTCGCAGATCCTGCTCAGCGCGATGACGTGACGAGTGCTCTCCGCTCGGTCATTCAGGAGGTCGCAACCTCCGCCGCCGTCGTCAGCGCGCTCAGCCCGGTCGGCGACGGCCTGCTCCAGCTGGTGAAGCTCGGCTGATTCGCCGTACCCAGCACACCTCATTCCAGAAAAACGCCACGGGCGCGCGATCCTTCATCGATCGCGCGCCCGTGACGTTGCCTGCCGGTGTCAGCCGGCGACGACACCCGCCAGGGCATCGTGGAGCTCTTTGGCTTCATCGTCGTTCACAGATACGACGAGTCGTCCGCCCCCTTCCAACGGCACACGGACAATGATCAGCCGACCTTCCTTTACAGCCTCCATAGGCCCATCTCCGGTCCTCGGCTTCATTGCTGCCATTCGGCTCCCCTTTCGTGCAGTGTGACCCTATTATCCCGTGAATTCGGAATCCGTGCCAATCCCTCCGTCATCGTGACGGATATTACGGCGGCGTCCAGTCATATCCGCTCACCTTCCAGCACGCAGACAGCCATGCCCACTGCAGCACGAGACTCACGGCGACGGCAACGATTCGGTACGTGCGCGAGCGCGGCACGGCAAATGCCCCGGCGAACGGGAAGGCGGGAGCGAGCAGTCGGAATGTGCTGGATTGTGGGAAGAATACGGCCAGCAGGTACACCAGATATGAGACGACCCAGAGCCTCAGCGTCACCCCGAGCCGGCGCGCGGGCCTGCTCAGCAAGCTGATGACGACGAGGACGAGCAGCGGCACCAGCACGACAAGGCCGATGTCGGCGCCGAACCAGCGGTGCGCCCACCAGTTCGCTCCGGAGATCCACGGCTCGAACGGCACGAGCGGTCCGTAGCCGACGTACGACGACCGCCACGCCAACTCGGTATCGGTGTACGCGGACATCGAGCCGGTCACCGCCCAGGCGATCAGCAGCCACGCCACCCCCATGACGGCACTCACCAAGCCCGTGACGCACAGGCGGACGAACGCTGAGAGCGAGAATGGATGCTGTGAGCGCGTCCAGATGCGATGCACGAGGTGCAGTAAAAGGAACAGCGCGAACGCGAGACCACTCGGTCGCGTGAGCGCCATTACCGCAATGATCGGGATCGCCGTGAGGTAGCGGTGCTTCATCACCAACAGAAGGGCGAGGCCCAGCAGTAGGAGATACAACGATTCTGCATACGCCACCTGCAGGATCGGCGAGACGGGCGCGACAGAGAACAGCACGACGGCGAAGAGCGCCGTTTGGCGATCGAGCACCTCGCGCATCAGCCGGAAGAACACCACGGCGGCCGCGAAACCACACGGCACAGAGACGGCGAGAGCCGCGATCTCCCAGGGAAGCTGGGTGATCCCCATGATGATGCGCACGAGTCCCGGATACACGGGCATGAAGGCCCACGCGTTCTCGCCCACGTGGCCGTCGTCCGTGAGGGGAAGCTCACTCGGATAGCCCGAGAACGCGACGATCTGGTACCAGCGTCCGTCCCAAATCGAGGCGAACGCCGCGTAGCCTGGCGCGTCACCCGTCCACGCATTTGCACGCTGATTCGAGGCGAACCACAGCATCATCAGCGTAGTGACCACGCGAGCGGCCCCGTAAATCAGCAGCACGCGGCCCCAGTCGGGAAAGCGAGCCCATCGGGCGACGAGCGGCGATGTGATCACCGGCGGCTCACCCGCCGAGAAGCCAGCGCCGAAGCCCCTGCTCGCACGCGATAATCTCGTCAGTCGCACAGCATTCGTCGTCGGCGTGTGCCTTCAGCGCATCGCCCGGCCCGTAATTGACGGCGGGCACACCGAGTGCCGAGAAGCGTGCGACGTCGGTCCATCCGTACTTGGGCTTCGCCTCTCCCCCGACCGCGTGAAGAAAATGCTGGGCGAGCGGAGCATCGAGACCTGGCCGTGCCGACTCGGCTCGATCCACGACGGTGATCTCGTATCCGTCGAAAACCGAGTGCACGTGTGCCAACGCCTCGTCGAGTGTCTTGTCCGGCGCGAAGCGGTAGTTGACGTGGATCATGCCCTCGTCCGGGATCACATTTCCGGCGATGCCGCCCGTGATCCCGACGGCGTTGAGGCCCTCGCGATACGCGAGGCCGTCGACGTCGATGGTCTCCGGCTCATACGCGGCGAGCGCCGCCAGAGCGGGCGCCAGCTTATGGATGGCGTTTTCGCCGACCCACGACCGTCCCGAGTGAGCACGGGTCCCGAAGGCCCGTACCTCGACACGAAGACTTCCGTTGCAGCCTCCTTCCACCTGCGCGCTCGTCGGCTCACCGAGAATCGCGAAGTCCCCCGCGAGCAGCTCGGGCCGAGTGCGCGCGATACGACCCAGACTGTTGAGCTCTGCCGCCACCTCTTCGTGGTCGTACCAGATCCACGTCACGTCGACCTCGGGCTCGTCAAGCTCGACGGCAAGCTTCAGTTGGACGGCGACGCCCGCCTTCATATCGACGGTGCCGCGCCCCCACAGGTACTCTCGCCCCTCGCGCGTCTCGAACCGCGTCGGCACGTTGTCCTTAATCGGCACGGTATCGAGGTGTCCGGCAATGACGACACGCTGAGCTCTCCCCAGATTCGTGCGGGCGATCACGGTATCGCCGTCCCGGATGACCTCGAGATGGGCGGCCGACCGGACGGCTGCTTCGACAGCATCCGCGATCTGCGTTTCATCGCCGGATTCGGAGGGTATATCGCACAGCGCCCGCGTCAGCTCGGTGGACGATGCGCGCGGGTCGAGGGCAGGGCGAGGCATTGCTCCAGTCTAGAGGCGCAGTGCTGCGTGCACCGGCGTCGCACGGTGCTGGCGTTGGGTAACCTGGTGACTATGACCAGCACTTCTCACGAACCGCACACGAAGGCCTGGGGTTACGGTCTCGCAACCGTTGCCAGCGATGGAACCGTTCTTGACACCTGGTTCCCCTCCCCTCAGCTAGGGCCGATCCCGGCGGGACGCGAGAAGTGGATTGCGCCGGCAGACATCGAGCAACTCGCTGTGCCCGACCCGCGCCGAGCCGTCACCGTCGATATCGTCACTGTCGAGGCCGATCTTACGGGGTCCGTCACCAGCACCTCAGACGCGTATCTGCGCCTCCACTTGCTCTCGCACCTGCTCGTGCGCCCCAATATGATCTCGCTCGAGGGGATCTTCGCGCATCTGCCGATCGTGGCGTGGACGAACGCTGGCCCGGTGCTGCCGAGCGATTTCGAGCGCATGCGTCCCGCGCTGCTGCGCCAGGGCATCCACGCAGTGAGCCTCGATAAGTTCCCGCGCCTCACCGACTATGTGCTCCCCGAACGTGTGCGCATCGGCGACGCGTCACGTGTACGGCTCGGCGCGCACCTCGCACCCGGCACGACGGTGATGCACGAGGGCTTCGTCAACTACAACGCGGGGACCCTCGGCGCGTCCATGGTCGAGGGGCGTGTGTCTCAGGGGGTCATCGTCGGTGACGGCAGCGACATCGGCGGCGGCGCCTCGATCATGGGGACACTATCGGGTGGCGGCTCACAGCGGATCACGATCGGCGAGCGCGCACTGCTCGGCGCCAATTCCGGCATCGGCATCTCGATCGGCGACGATTCGGTCGTCGAAGCCGGTCTCTATGTGACAGCGGGCACGAAAGTGACGGTCATCGACCCGGCTTCGGCGGAGAGCCGCTCGGTGAAGGCCGTCGAACTGAGTGACGTCCCCGGTCTGCTGTTCCGGCGCAATTCCGTCTCGGGTGCCGTGGAAGTTCTTCCGCGCCCTGGTTCGGGCCCTGTCCTCAACGAAGCTCTGCACGTCTGACCCACCCTGAGCGCATCGCGCCGGCACACTCGAAGGAGCAACGTGGCTCACTCTCTCTCACGGCGCATCGGCCGTGTCGTCCTCTGGATCGTCGTCGCTCTCCTCGTCATCGGGCTCGTCGGTGCCGGCCTGGCGTTCTGGACCGTACAGCGCTCGTTCCCGACGACGGAGGGAACGATCGATATTCCGGGCCTCGAGCACGAGGTGACGGTCACCCGCGATGCCCACGGCATCCCCCAGATCACCGCCGATTCTGCCCACGACCTCTTCCTCGCTCAGGGCTTCGTCCAGGCGCAGGATCGCTTCTGGGAGATGGACTTTCGTCGCCACGTGACCTCCGGCAGGCTCAGCGAGATGTTCGGTGAAGCTCAGGTCGGCACAGACACCTTCATCCGGACGCTCGGCTGGCGCGATGTCGCCGAGCAGGAGGTAGCGGAGCTCGACGACACGTCACGTGCCTATTACGAGGCGTACTCTGACGGCGTCAACGCGTACCTCAACACGCACTCGGGTGCCGACGCCTCGCTCGAATACGCCGTCCTGGGGTTCCAGAACCCCGAGTACTCCCCCGAACCGTGGTCGCCTGCAGACAGTGTCGCCTGGCTCAAGGCCATGGCCTGGGATCTTCGCTCGAATCTCGAGCAGGAGATCGACAGGGCCGTGCTCTCGACAACGTTGAGCTCACGGCAGATCGCCAAGCTGTTTCCGCCCTACCCATACGACACGCACCCCACGATCGTGTCGGAGCCCAGCACGCAGGCTCTGCCTGACGACGCCGACACGACTCCGGATGCTGCGGCCGACCCGTCGATGTTGAGCGCCGTCGCTCCTCAGCTCGAGAAGCTCTCTGATCTTCTGCACGGCATGCCGACGCTCCTCGGAGAGGCCGGCAGCGACATCGGCTCGAACTCCTGGGTGGTCTCGGGCGAGCACACGGCGACGGGCGAGCCGCTCCTCGCCAATGACCCACACCTCGGCCCTGTGATGCCGTCCGTCTGGTACCAGATGGGACTGCACTGTTCCACGGTCTCGGAGGACTGCCCGTTCGACGTCGCCGGGTACACGTTCTCGGGCCTTCCCGGCGTCGTCATCGGCCATAACCAGAGCATCGCGTGGGGATTCACGAATCTCGGCCCCGACGTCGCAGACCTGTTCATCGAGAAGCTCGACACGCAGGAGGGAACGTACCGTCTCGACGGCAAGGATGTTCCGCTCGACGTGCACACCGAGACCATCACAGTCGCCGGTGGGGATGACGTCGAGATCACGATCCGCTCCACGAAGCGCGGGCCGCTTGTGAGCGGCCTCACGGGTGATTACACGGCCATCGCCAATGACGCCTCGCAGAACATCGAGACTGTCGAGGGTGAGAGCCTCGGTGTCTCGCTGCAATGGACGGCACTGACGCCGGGCAACACGGCTCGTGCGGTCTTCGCCATGAACTCGGCGACCGATTGGGATTCCTTCCGGGACGCCGCGCGACTCTTCGATGTTCCCAGCCAGAATCTCATCTATGCCGACACGGAGGGGAACATCGGCTACCAGGCTCCCGGTCGAGTCCCCGTGCGCACGACAGGCGACGGGACGACGCCGCTGCCGGGGTGGACGAGCGAGAACTCCTGGAGCGGATACGTCGACTTCGATGATCTGCCGAGAACATACAACCCTCCGCAGGGGTACATCGTCACGGCGAACAACGCTGCCGTCGGGCCCGACTACCCTGAGTTCATCACGGCGGACTGGGACGCCGGGTACCGGGCGGAGCAGATCACCGAACGCCTCACGGGGCTGATCGACGAGGGAACGCCGATCACGGCGGACGACATGTCGAGCATTCAGGCCGACAACCACAACGCGATTGCCGAAGAGCTCGTCCCGTATCTTCTCGAGGCGACGCCGAGCGAGCACACGCTTCGTGCACGGAACCTGCTCGAAGATTGGGACTTCAACGATGACGCCGACAGCGCCGCATCGGCGTACTTCAACATCGTCTGGAAGAACCTTCTGCAGGAGTCTTTCGCGCCCAAGCTTCCGGAATCGCAGGCGCCGCAGGGAAGCGCGCGGTGGTTCCAGGTCGTGACGAACCTTCTCCCGCTCGACCACTCGGCGTGGTGGACGGACGACGATGTAGCGTCCCGAGACGAGGCGCTGGCCCGCGCGATGGACTCCGCGTGGGCTGAAGCCGTCGATCTCATGGGCGAGGATCCCGCCGAGTGGAGCTGGGGCGATATCCATACGCTCACGATCCGTAATGCGAGTCTCGGCGAATCCGGAATCGATCTCGTCGAGAAGCTCTTCAATCGCGGCCCGTACAGCGTTGGGGGCGGGTCCAGCGTGGTGAACGCCAATGGGTGGGATGCGGCGGTCGGCTATGAGGTCAACTGGGTGCCCTCGATGCGTCAGGTCATTGATCTGTCTGATTTCGACGCGTCCACGTGGATCAATCTCACGGGAGCATCGGGGCATGCCTTCCACCCGAACTACGTCGATCAGGCACCACTCTGGGCTGCGCACGAGACGCTCCCCTGGGCGTACACGAGCGAGGCCAGGGCGGATGCTGCCGAGCACACGCTCACGCTGAAGCCCCCGCAGAAGTGAGATGCCACGATCGGCCCCAATTCTCGAGGAATGAGGGGCCGATCGTGGGGTCTCACACGCGCAGCCGCCCTGGAACAGGTGCCCCACACGAGGGCAAACGCCGACCAGCGACGACGAGCAGCCGTCGTCGCCGCTACTGTGCAGGAAACGCTATGGCCCCAGTTGCTCCTGCGCGCTCAGCACCATGAGAACCACCGTGGACTCAGCATTGCAGGAACTGCCACCGCCCTCACCGCCGCGAAATCCGCCCCGGTCTCAGCGCTGCGGGAACCGCTTCAGGCTCAGCGCTGCGGGCTCGCCTCTGCCGCACGGGAACCACTGCGGGCTCAGCGCTGCGGGTACTGCCGCTCGCCCTCACCGATGTACAGCTGCTGCGGGCGGCCGATCTTCGTCTGCGGATCGAGGCTCATCTCGCGCCAGTGCGCGATCCAGCCAGGCAGGCGGCCGATCGCGAACAGCACGGTGAACATGCGGGTGGGGAAGCCCATCGCCTTGTAGATGACGCCGGTGTAGAAGTCGACGTTCGGGTACAGGCGTCGCTCCTTGAAGTAGTCGTCCTCCAGGGCAATCTGCTCGAGTTCCTGCGCCAGGTCGAGCAGGGGGTCCGTGATCCCGAGCGAGTCGAGAACGGCGTTCGCCGATTCCTTGACGATGCGCGCCCGCGGGTCGTAATTCTTGTAGACGCGGTGTCCGAAGCCCATGAGCTTCACGCCGTCTTCCTTGTTCTTCACCCGCTCGACGAAGCGGCGCACGCCCTCACCCGACTCCTGGATCTGCCCCAGCATTTCGAGCACAGCCTCGTTGGCACCACCGTGCAGCGGGCCCGAGAGCGCGTTGATCCCGGCAGAGATCGACGCGTAAAGGTTGGCGCCCGTTGACCCGACGAGGCGCACCGTTGACGTCGAGGCGTTCTGCTCGTGGTCCTCGTGCAGAATCAAGAGGCGCTCAAGTGCCTGCGAGAGCACCGGGTTCACCTGGTATTCCTCAGCCATGTTGCCGAAGTTGAGACGCAAGAAGTTGTCGACAAAGCTCAGGTTGTTGTCGGGGTACAGGAACGCCTGCCCCTGCGATTTCTTGTGCGCGTAGGCGGCGATGACGGGCAGCTTCGCGAGAAGCCGGATCGTCGTCATCTCGACGTGCTCCGGGTCCTTCGGGTCGAGTCCGTTCTCGTAGTACGTGGACAGCGCGCTCAGCGCGCTCGACAGCACAGACATCGGGTGCGCGGTGTGCGGCAGCGCCGAGAAGAAGTGCTTGAGGTCCTCGTGCAGCAGCGTGTGGCGACGCACGCGGTCGTCGAAGTCAGCGAGCTCGTCGGCCGTGGGCAGCTCGCCATGGATCAGCAGCCACGCGACCTCGAGGTACGTCGAGTTCGACGCGAGCTGATCGATCGGGTAACCGCGGTATCGGAGGATCCCCTGGTCGCCGTCAATGTATGTGATCCGCGACGTCGTCGACGCGGTGTTCACAAACCCGTAGTCGAGTGTTGTGAGGCCCGATTGCTTCGTCAGTGCCGAGACGTCGAGACTCGATGCCCCGCTCGTTGCCTCGAGCAGCGGCAATTCTGCCGTGCCGCCCGGAAACGCCAGCGTCGCCTTGCGTGCCTCGTCACCCGTCTGCTGTCCGACGTCGCCCACGGCGCCTCCTCTGTACCTATCAGTCACGTCTTGTGTGAAGGATCCCAGCGCACACATGATGGCGGCGCGCAGCACCCTCCTACAGCCTAATCGCGCCGGAGGGCTTCTGTCACAATCGACAATGGTTCACGGTGCGTCTTAGAGGGTTTCTCCACCGGATGCTGCGGCACGCAGCCGTGCAGCCCCCGCATCCACGCGTTCATCTGCCGCTGTGAGCGACAGTCGCACGAATTCCGGGTAGTGCTCGCCATAAAAATGTCCGGGGCCACCGATGATGCCGAGCGAGGCGAGACGATCGATGCTCTGCCAGGCGTCGCGCCCCTCGGTGACCCAGAGGTAGAGGCCGGCCTCGCTGTGCTCGATGCGGAATCCCGCCGCAGTGAGGGCGGGCACGAGCACGTCGCGGCGCCTGCGGTACAGCTGCTTCTGGGCTGCAACGTGCGCGTCGTCACTCAGCGCGACGGTCATGGCATGCTGCAGTGGCGCGGGCACCATCAGTCCCGCATGCTTGCGCACGTTCGTCAGAGACGCGATCACTCCCCCGCAGCCTGCCGCGAAGGCCGCCCGGTAGCCCGCCATGTTCGACTGCTTGCTGAGCGAGTAGATCGAGAGGATGCCGCGGCGATCGCCACCCGTCACACGCGGATCGAGAATGCACGGCGTCGGTGCGTCGGCCCAGGGCTCTTCCCAGCCGAGCTCCGCGTAGCATTCGTCGTTCACGATCACGGCGTCCAGCTGACGGGCACGGGCAACGGCCCGGCGGAGGGCGTCGATGTCGTGGACGCGTCCGTCGGGGTTGCCCGGCGAGTTCAGCCAGATCAGCCGCGTGCCGTCCGGCCAAGCATCCGGATCGTCCGACGCGCACGCGTGTGCCCCGCACAGCTCTGCACCGATTGCGTAACTCGGATACGCGGCAGTGGGGTGCACGACCACGTCGCCGGGCCCGAGACCGAGAAGGAACGGCAGCAGCGCGACGAGCTCTTTCGAGCCGATCGTGGGCAGAACGTTGCGATGCTCAAGATCGGGCACGTTCCGGCGCCGTGCATACCAATCGACGATGGCCTGACGCAGCTCGAGGGTCCCCACTGTCGTCGGGTAGGCATGCGCATCAGTCGCGGCGGTCAGTGCCTCACGCACGATCGGCGGCGTCGGGTCCACGGGAGACCCGATGGAGAGATCAACGACGCCGTCCGGATGCTGGGCGGCTTTCTCCCGGAACGGAACGAGGGTGTCCCAGGGGTAGTCGGGCAGGGATCGAGTCACGCGAGCGTCACTCGGTGACTTGCGGAGGAAGGGCAGCGACGACGGGGTGATCGTGGTGGATCACGCCGACCTTCGCCGCACCGCCGGGCGAACCGATCTCGTCAAAGAATGCGACGTTCGCCGTGTAGTAGTCGGACCATTCGTCGGGAAGGTCGTCTTCGTAGTAAATCGCCTCGACGGGGCACACCGGCTCGCAGGCACCGCAGTCGACGCATTCATCGGGGTGGATGTAGAGCATCCGATCCCCCTCGTAAATGCAGTCGACAGGGCACTCATCGACGCACGCACGGTCTTTCACGTCGACGCACGGAAGAGCGATCACATATGTCACTGTGGTGGAACTCCTTCTCGCTGGGTTCTGCCAGTCTACGCCGCGGAACCCCGGCGAGAGCTGCGCTCGGGAAGGCGCGGCCAGGCGAGAACGCCGGCGGCGAGAAGCGGCACGCCGAATAGCCACACGAGCCCCACGATGCCCTGGGTGATCAGCACGGAGCCTCCGGGACTCGAGAACGAGAACAGGGCGACGATCCCGACGACGCCGATTCCCGCGGCAACAGACGGCAGGCGCTCGGCGATCACGAGGCGAAGGCCGACCAGCAGCGCGAGAACGCCGAGCAGGCCGAGCACCAGCCCGTACGGCAGAGGGAAGCCGAAGGGCGACACGCTCAACGTATGTGCGACCGTTCCGACGGTGCCATAGACAACGCCAAGCACCAGTGTGATGACGGCGGTGATGATGCGGGAGGCCGTGCTCGGCTCGTCGCGCATCGCGGCATCCGGGGTCTCGGCGTTGTCGGGAATCTCCCACTGCGGTTCTGTGCTCACCTGAGAATCGTAGCGGCCCGAGCTGTGCGGTGCGTCGCGCATCACGGCATCCCCGCGAGGCGCAGGAGCGCCGCGACGACGGCTGCCGCCACCACGACGACGAGAAACGGGGTGCGTAATGCGAGAAGCACGGCAGCGACGCCGAGGGCGGGAAGACGCGCGTCGATGACGATGGCCTGACCCTCGCCGAGCGTCTGCACGGTGATCAGCGCCGCGAGCATGGCAACGGTCATGAGGTCGGCGACGCGAGAGACCGACGGCTTCTCTAACACCCGCGGGGGAATCGAGTAGCCCGCGAGCTTGAGGGCCGCACAGATGATGGATGCTGCGAGCACGATGTGCCAGAGTGTCATCGTTCGCCCTCCTGCCCGTGAGCCTGCCCGGGCGCATCGTCACGCGTGTGCGAGAACCAATTGAAGACGCCGACCAGAATCGCGACGATGGCCGCGAGAATCACCGGGAGCCCCGGGGCGAGAGCCGGGGTGAGGATGCCAGCGAGAATCGCCGCTCCACACGCCACGGCGACCGGTTGCAGTCGGGTCAGTCGGGGCCAGAGCAGGCCGAGGAATGCCGCTGCCGCCGCGGCGTCGAGACCGTACATCCGCGTGTCGCCCAGCACGTCGCCGATGAGCGCCCCGATCAGCGTTGTGAGGTTCCAGCCGATGAACACAGCGATGCCGGTCACCCAGAATCCTGTTCTGCGGGCCCGGGGCTCGGACTGCGCGAGCGAGACGGCCGTCGATTCGTCGATCGTTACCCAGGCGGCCGCCACGGTTCGGAGAAATCCGCCGCCAACGATCGGCTTCATGCGGATGCCGTACGCGGTGTTGCGCACACCGAGGAGCGCCGCACTGGCGATCGCCGCCCCGCCGGCCGATGCTCCGCCCGAGGCGAGTACGCCGACGAGGGCGAACTGCGAGCCCCCGGTGAACATGAGCAGGCTCAGGACGCAGGTCTGCCAGATGTCGAGGCCCGACGCGACGGCGAGGGCGCCAAACGACACACCGTACGCCGCGGTCGCGGCGCCGACGGCGAGGCCCTGCCTGAGCGCAGACCGCTGCGCTGCGCTGCGCGCGGACGACACATCAGCTCCGTGTCGTGACCGTGTACAGAACGCTGTCAGACGCGCCCACCACGGTGACGTCGTACTCGTCGCTTGACAGGGTCATGACACTTCCGAGATCAGCCGTCGACACTTCGTCATCGACGGCGAAGCCGGCATCTGTCAGCGCCTGCTCTGCCTCATCGGCCGACACGTCGCCGCTGACGAGAACCACCCAATGCGTGGTCTCGTCCTTCGTCTGCGTCGCCCCGCGCACAGAACCGTCGATGAGCGGGACAGCGTCTGTCGGGAAGCCCTCGGGAACGCCCTCGGACAGCTCAACGTCACCGCCCGTGGCTTCGCGGACAGCATCCTGAACCGTTTGGTTCATCGTCTGCTCAACGAAGCTGCAACCAGTCAGTGCCGGGAGGGCGAGGACGGCGAGAGCAATCAGGGATACGCGGACGCGGCGGCGAAGACTCACCCGACCAGGGTAACCGCGGGATGCTGAGTCGAACCCGAAAGCTCAGCCGAAACTCAGGCGTCCTGGCGCTTGAGTCGGGCCGTTGCGCGGCCGCGCTCGTGGGCGTCGAGGATCACCTTGCGAATGCGCACGGCATCGGGCGTGACTTCCACGCATTCGTCCTCGCGGGCGAACTCCAGGCACTCCTCGAGCGACAGCTGCCGTGATGGCGTCATCGACTCGAACGAATCGGCCGTCGACGAGCGCATGTTCGTCAGTTTCTTCTCTTTGGTGATGTTGACGTCCATGTCATCGGCGCGGGAATTCTCGCCGATGACCATGCCCTCGTACACCTCTTCCGTCGGGTTGACGAAGAACGTCATGCGCTCTTGGAGGTTGATGATCGCGAACGGCGTGACAACGCCGGTACGGTCGGCGACGATTGAGCCGTTGCTGCGGGTCGCGATGGTTCCCGCCCACTCGTCGTACCCGTGCGAGAACGTGTTGGCGATGCCGGTTCCGCGCGTGGTCGTCATGAACTCGGAGCGGAAGCCGATGAGTCCGCGACTCGGGACGATGAACTGCATGCGGATCCAACCGGTCCCGTGGTTCGTCATGCCCTCCATGCGACCCTTGCGTGCGGCGAGAAGCTGCGTGATCGCGCCGAGGTGCTCCTCCGGCGTGTCGATCGTGAGTTCTTCGTAAGGCTCATGGATCTTGCCGTCGACCGTGCGTGTGACGACCTGGGGCTTGCCGACGGTCAGCTCATACCCCTCGCGGCGCATCTGCTCGACGAGGATCGCGAGAGCGAGTTCTCCGCGACCCTGAACCTCCCACGCGTCCGGGCGTCCGATGTCCAGAACCTTGAGCGACACGTTGCCGACGAGCTCGCGGTCAAGGCGGTCCTTCACCATGCGCGCCGTCAGCTTGTGGCCTTTGACCTTACCCATAAGCGGCGACGTGTTGGTGCCGATCGTCATTGAGATTGCCGGGTCGTCGATGTGAATCGTCGGCAGCGGGCGGACATCGTCGGGGTCGCACAGGGTCTCACCGATCATGATGTCGGGGAACCCCGCGACGGCAACGATGTCGCCGGGCCCCGCGCTTTCGGCAGGAAAACGATCGAGGGCCTTCGTCATCATGAGCTCGGTGATGCGCACGTTCGAGACCGAGCCGTCGCGACGCACCCAGGCCACCGTCTGCCCCTTGGTGATGGTGCCCTGGAAGATGCGAAGCAATGCGAGACGCCCGAGGAAGGGCGAGGCGTCCAGGTTGGTGACGTGCGCCTGCAGCGGGTGCTCGTCGTCATATGTCGGTGCGGGGATGTGCTCGAGGATCGCTTCGAACAGCGGCTCGAGGTTCTCGCTGTCGGGCAGCGTGCCGTCGTCGGGCTTTGTCAGAGAGGCCCGACCTGCCTTGCCCGAGGCGTAGACGACGGGGACGTCGAGAATGGCATCGATATCGAGGTCGGGGACGTCGTCGGCGATGTCGCTTGCCAAGCCGAGAAGGAGGTCCTGGCTCTCGGCGACGACGGCGTCGATGCGCGCGTCGCCGCGATCGGTCTTGTTCACGAGGAGGATCACGGGAAGCTGAGCTTCGAGCGCCTTGCGCAGCACGAAGCGCGTCTGAGGCAGAGGCCCCTCGCTCGCGTCGACAAGTAAAACGACGCCGTCGACCATCGACAGGCCTCGCTCGACCTCTCCCCCGAAGTCGGCGTGCCCCGGGGTGTCGATCACGTTGATCGTCACGGGACCGTGGGCGGCGTGCTCACCGTTGTATGAGATCGCCGTGTTCTTCGCGAGAATCGTGATTCCCTTTTCTCGCTCGAGTTCGTTGGAGTCCATGGCGCGGTCTTCGACGTGCTCGTGGTCAGAGAACGAGTGGGTTTGACGGAGCATGGCGTCGACGAGTGTTGTCTTGCCGTGGTCAACGTGCGCAACGATGGCGACGTTGCGGAGGGTTTCACGCGTGGCGATTGCCATGGCTGTGTCCTGTCCTGCAGAGTGTGCGGTTCGTGCGCCGTGCGACGGTGTCGACGTGAGGTCCGGCGGGCGGGTGCCTGCGCCGGTGGGCGCTGATGGAAAATTCGGTGGATTCTGGAAACCCAACGGTTCATTCTACTCCCTCAACTCGGCAGAGGCTGAGCGGACCGCCTAGAACGTGGTAGCGACGATGCGGAACACCGGGTCGGACCGCCGTGCATTCACCGCTTGCTCGCTCCGCGCAAAGCTCACATTCACAATCCGCACAGGCAGGTCTGAATGACGCGAGTCCGATGCGTAGGCAAAAGAATTCAGTGATAATGTGTCGAGGTCGAAGCGGCTCCCTACGCACATCGACCAATGTTCGCCGGGGGCCTCGCCAAACACGACAGGGATCCCGGGTTGCTCATTCGTGAGCATTCCGGGAGAGTGAATAACAGTTCGACCCAGCGTTGTGTCGGTCGCCGAAAACGGCGCCTGTTAGAGAGAAAGAACACCAACTTGATCAAGTACCTGCTCCGCCGCTTTATGGGCTGGTTGCTGATGATCGTGGTAGCGACGAATGTCACGTACTTCCTTGCGTGGGCCTTCCTCGATCCCCGTAGCAACTACATTGGGCGCCGTCCTCCTCTCTCGCGAGACGAGGTCACCCAGCTCCTGGAACCCCGCAACCTCAGCGACACTGTTCCTCTCGTTCAGCGCTGGTGGGGCTGGTTCAGCGACATCATCTTCCACTGGGACTGGGGTGTCAGTGCCGTCGGCGAGTCGGTGAATTCTCAGGTCGCCTACCGCATGTGGATCAGTGCCGAGCTCGTCCTGGGTGCAACGATCATCACGGCGATCCTCGGAATCGCGCTCGGTGTCTACACGGCGTCCCGGCAGTACAAGCTCGCAGACCGGATCGGCCAGGCAACGTCAGTCGTCACGATGAACATCAACATCGTGGTGGCAGCGCTCGGCATTGTGCTTCTGGCGATTGGTTTCAACGACCTCGTCGGCGCTCGTGTCTTCTTCGTCACCGGTTCGCACAGCCAAGATGTCACAGGTTTCTTCCCCATCGTCCTCGACGCCCTTCAGCATCTGACGCTTCCCACTCTCGCTCTTGTCCTTGTGGGCTACGCCCAGTACCACCTGCTGCAGCGCACACTGCTTCTCGACAACATCAACGCCGATTACGTCAGAACCGCTAGAGCGAAGGGCTTGACCAAGCAACAGGCAATCCGCAAGCACGCCCTGCGCACGTCGCTCATTCCGGTTGCCACCCAGGTTGCCTTCACGATTCCCACGATCTTCACCGGGGCCATCCTGACGGAGCGAATTTTCGGCTGGAACGGCATGGGGCGGTACTTTCTCGACACCATCGGCAAGAACGATGTGCACGGCGTTGTCGCAATTGCGGCGTTCGGCGCCGTGTTGACGGCGGTCGGAGCGATCCTTTCCGACATCGCCATCGTTGCACTCGACCCGAGAGTGAGAGTGAGCTGACATGTCCACTGACCAGATTCAGCCGCCGGTCGGCCCAGACACGACAGCAGCGCGCATTCCACGCAAGCGCATGTCACTGTGGAGCCTCTACACCCGTCGGTTCGTCCGCAACCGGCCCGCCGTTGCCGGAATCTTCATCTTCATCCTTCTCGTACTGTTCTCGGTCATCGCACCCTTCTTCGCAAAGTACGATCACATCGAGCTCGACTTCCTCAACCTCAGCAGCCCACCCTCGAGCGAGCACTGGTTCGGGACGACAAGCGCGGGAAACGATACGTTCGCACAGGTCGCCATCGGTCTGCAGCGCTCGCTCATGATCGCCGTCTCGGTGTCCGTCGGCACGACGATCCTGTCGGCGATCGTGGGAACTGCGGCCGCGTACTTCGGCGGGCTTATCGAGCGCGGCATTCTGCTGGTGATTCACTTCCTCATGGTGATCCCAACATTCCTGATCCTTGCACTGATCTCAAACGATGCCGGTGGCGACTGGCGAGTGATCTCGCTGATTCTGATCCTGACAGGCTGGTTCTTCCCCGCCCGTGTGATCTGGACAATGGCTCTTCCCCTTCGAGAGAGCGAATATGTCAATGCCGCACGTTACATGGGCGTTCCCGGAATGAAGATTGTCATGCGCCATCTGATTCCGAACATCGGCTCGCTACTCGTCATCAACTTCGCTCTCGGCGTCGTCACGGCCGTCATGGCCGAGACCGGGCTGTCATTCCTCGGGTTCGGTGTGAAGATCCCCGATGTTTCGCTGGGATCGCTGATCGGCTACGGCGCGAACACGATCACGAGCGCACCGTGGCTCTTCTATTTCCCCGCCGGGGCTCTCACCCTCTTAACCGTCTCGATGGCGCTCGTCGCCGACGGTCTGCGTGATGCTCTTGATCCCACCTCGGCGGCAGGAGGACAAGCATGACCGCCCCGCTTCTCTCCGTTCGCGACCTGCAGGTCAGCTTCCCGTCCGAATCCGGAGTCGTCAACGCCGTGCGCGGTGTCACATTCGATCTCGAGCCGGGCCGCACTCTCGGCATCGTCGGTGAGTCCGGCTCCGGAAAGTCGGTCACGTCGATGGCGATCATGGGTCTTCTCGACGACAACGCCAAGGTCACCGGATCCATCTCATTCGACGGCCAGGAACTTCTCGGCCAAACGGACAAGCAGCTCTCCACCATTCGTGGCAATGAGATCGCGATGATCTTCCAGGACCCGCTCGCGGCGCTCACCCCGGTGTTCACCGTGGGAGACCAGATCGTCGAGGCACTGGTCACGCACCAGAAGAAGTCTCAGCGCGAGGCGTGGGAGCGCGGAATCGAGCTGCTGAAGCTCGTGGGGATCCCGACGCCCGAGCGTCGGATGAAGTCGTTCCCGCACGAATTCTCCGGGGGCATGCGTCAGCGTGTCGTCATCGCTATGGCGATGGCGAATAACCCGAAACTCATCATCGCCGACGAGCCGACAACGGCACTTGACGTCACGATTCAGGCGCAAATTCTCGACCTCATCGGCACAGCACAGCGTGAGACGGGTGCCGCCGTCGTCATGATCACGCACGACATGGGCGTCGTCGCGAAGACCGCTGACGATGTTCTCGTCATGTATGCGGGAAAGCCCGTCGAACAGGCTCCCGTCGGCGAACTGTTCCACCGCACACGGATGCCGTATTCGATCGGTCTTCTCGGGGCTATCCCGCGCGTCGACAAGCGCGAGAAGCAGCCGTTGATCCCGATCAAGGGAAATCCGCCGCTGCTTGTCAACCTTCCGGACGCATGTCCGTTCGCTCCGCGTTGCCCTATCGCTGTCGATGCCTGCGTCAACGGCGAGCCACCGCTGCGTCCGGCAAACACCGAAGCCGAAGACCGTCACAAGGTCGCCTGCATTCGCGCGGACGAGATCGACGACGACGGTCTGATCGACGGAGAGCCCGTATACCCCGCACCGTCGATCCCGGAAAGCGCACTCGATCGCGTTCCGCGCGAGAAGCGCGACGTCACACTCGAGGTCGAGAATCTCACGAAGACGTTCCCCCTCCTCAAGGGCTCGTTCCTCAAGCGACGCGTCGGTGACGTGCACGCCGTGCGCGGAATCTCGTTCGACATCCGCAAGGGCGAGACGATGGCCATCGTCGGTGAGTCCGGATGCGGCAAGACGACGACACTTCTGCAGATCATGGATCTCGTCAAGCAGTCACAGGGCGAGATCACGATCGGCGGTACGAAGGTCTCCGAGATCCGCGGTGGCCGGCAGGAGCGCGAGCTGCGTCGCGACATTCAAATCGTGTTCCAGGACCCGATGGGCGCTCTCGATCCGCGCATGACCGTTGCGGATGTGATTGCCGAGCCTTTGCGCGCCATCGGACGCTCGCGAGCGGAATCCGATGCCCGGGTCGATGAGCTCATGGACCTCGTCGGGCTCGATCCATCGCACAGCGCCCGCTTCCCGTCCGCGTTCTCGGGTGGTCAGCGCCAGCGCATCGGCATTGCCCGTGCTCTCGCGACGAATCCGCAGGTTGTCGTCCTCGATGAGCCGGTCTCCGCGCTTGACGTTTCGATCCAGGCCGGTGTGATCAATCTGCTCGACGAGCTCAAGGGAAAGCTCGGACTGTCGTACCTGTTCGTCGCGCATGATCTCTCGGTCGTGCGGCATATTGCCGATCGTGTCGCTGTGATGTACCTCGGCGCATTCGTGGAGCACGGTGACGTCGACGAGGTCTTCGAGAACCCACAGCATCCGTACACGCAGGCTCTGCTCTCTGCGATTCCCGTTCCCGATCCCGACATCGAGCGCACCCGCGAACGCATCGTCCTCGAGGGCGACCTTCCCAGCCCCACTGAGTGGCGCGAAGGCTGTGCCTTCGTCTCTCGGTGCCCGCTGTATCAAACGCTCACCCCCGAGGGTCAGCGCCGATGCGAAACTGAGCAGCCACAGCTAACAGGCACCGAAGGTGTGCACGTCAACGCCTGCCACTGGCGATAACAGTTACGACACATTTTCGCGATTTCAGCAGGGTCTGCAGTTTATGACCCCTAACTGGATATAGTCTGCACTCAACCCTGAAAGAGCCGAAAGGCAACAAAGGAGCACCATGAAAAGGCACCAGAAGCTGATGAGCATCGCTGCCGTCAGCGGCGCCCTCGCACTCGTCATGAGCGGTTGTGCGTCGGGCGACACCGGTGGAGACAACACCGGAGGCAACGAGAAGAAGGTCGAGACCTCGCAGGCGGACTACAATCCGCAGCCTCGCGAGAACCTCAAGAAGGGTGGGGACGTCACTTTCGCGATCAACGAGATCACGCCCCAGATGAACCCCTTCCACGGCGACGCGAGCGCAGATACGACGCGTCTTGCCTCGTGGTACACACCGCAGGTCTTCCTGATGGACCCAGACGGCACCCCTCACCCCAACCCCTCGTACCTCGACTCGTGGGAGATCGGTGAAGAGGGCGGCAACACCGTCATCAACGGCACAATCAATGAAGATGCCGTGTGGAACGACGGTTCGCCGATCGACTGGACGGCGTTCGAGACGACGTGGATCGCCAACCGTTCCTCCGAAGAGGGCTACGCACCCAACGCGACGGACGGCTATAAGGAGATCAAGTCGGTAGAGCAGGGCGAGACCGAAAAGGACGTCGTCGTGACGTTCGACGGCGAGTTCGCCTGGCCGCAGATGGTCTTCCTCACCGGAATTCTCAACCCGCACGTCAACACGCCGGAGATCTTCAACGAAGGCTTCATCGAAGAGCCGCACGCTGAGTGGGGCGCTGGCCCGTACAAGATCGACAAGTTCGACTCCAAGGGGCAGGTTGTCTCGTTTGTTCCGAACGAGAACTGGTGGGGCAATGAGCCTCTTCTCGACGAGGTGACCTTCCGCGGCCTTGACGCTTCGGCATCGATCAACGCGTTCAAGAACGGCGAGATCGACACAGTCGGCGTCGCCACGAAGGACCGCCTCGAGCAGGTGCAGGACATGGACGGCATCGAGATCTACCGCGCCCAGCAGACGGCGAACACCCTCCTCGAGGTCGATTCTGAGAAGCCGCAGTTCAAGGATCTTGAGGTTCGCAAGGCCTTCTACATGGGCCTCAACGTCGAGCAGCAGATGAAGATCGCGTGGAACGGTCTCGGCTACGAAGAGGAGCCGGGCGGCTCGTTCATTCTGTACTCGTTCCAGCCGCACTTCACCAACTCTGTTGTGGATGCTGGCTGGGAGTACAACCCCGACGAGGCGAACAAGATCCTCGACGAGGCCGGCTGGGAGCTGAACGATGACGGTGTGCGTGCAAAGGACGGCGTTGAGCTGTCGGTCACCTACCCGATCTTCAGCGACGACCCGACGCAGAAGGCACTCGCGCAGTCGATCCAGCAGTCGATGAAGGAGATCGGCTTCGAGATCAACATTGACGTCCGTTCGCCTCAGGACTTCTCGACGGACTATACATCGAAGAACTGGGACATCATGTCGCTGCGCTTCACCTCGTCTGACCCGTTCGGTGCCGCCTGGTTCTGCCAGATGTACTGCTCAGACAGCGGCCTGAACCTGTCGGCGACCGGAACCGAAGAGATCGACACCAAGATCCACGAGGACCTTGAGTCGATCACGGATTCCGAGGAGCAGACCAAGAAGGCCATGGAGATGGAATCAGAGATCATGTCTGAGACCTGGGGAATCTTCCCGCTCTACAACGGTCCGACGATCACCGCAGCAACCGAGGGCCTTGCCAACCTGACCCCCGAGCCCTATGTGGGCCTCGACCTCTTCGGCGTCACACCCGTTGAGAACGTGGGCTGGGAGAAGTAGGCACGTCTCGCACTGAGAAAGGCGGGGCCGGTGGATAAACCACCGGCCCCGCTTTCGCGTGTGCTCACTGCGCACACTCTGGCGGAAGCCTCGTGCACAGTCCGCTGCCGACCCTGTGGCAGCGCTTCCCCTTTACGGCAAGAAAGAGAAGATGCCACGCCGCACGGCGAGACGCCTCTCACAGCGCACAGGGCGGCGAGCGCGATAACCTGGTCGGATGCCGCAACGCTCAGTCACGTATCGATCATCGTTCAGCATCGGCCTCGTCATCGTCGTCGCGATTCTCGCCGCTTTTCTCACCGTGGATGCCGCGGTGCGCGGCTTCTGGGGAATCGCCCTGCTGACGGTCCTCTGGTCAATCGCCATCGTTGCTCCCCTCGCTCTGTGCCTGGCACTCCCCCGGCTGACCGCCGATCACTCAGGTCTCACCTGCGTCGGTCCCTTCACCACCTGGGTGATCCCGTGGAGCAAGGTCGAGGTTATTCGCACGCGACGACTCTTGCTCGTCGAGACCACCGAGGGCAACGTCATCACCCTGTTCTCTGTGCCGAGCCGGCCGATGGGGATGCGTGCGGCACAGTCAACGGACCTCAGCGACGAGATCGAAGCGATCCGGCGCGACTGGGAAGGCCACAGTGCCCCGGACGAAACGATCTCGCATCGCGTTCACGTCCGCGGGTTGGCCATCGTTGCTGTGGCGATCATCGCCGCTGTCGCAGCATCCCTCATTCTCTGATGGTCCCTGGCACGGCGCCGGAAAGAGAGTCCGGACGCGGAATCAGTCACACAGCGAGTTCGATGTTCGCACCCGGAATCGCATCGAGCAGATTCTGGGTGTACGCCTCGCGGGGGTTGCCGAACACCTCGTCTGTCGGCCCTGTCTCGACGATCTCACCCTTCTGCATGACGACGACGTTATCGGCGATCACACGCACGACGGCGAGGTCGTGCGTAATGAACAGATACGTGAGCCCCAGCTCAGACTGCAGCTCGGCGAGCAGCTGAAGAATCTGCGCCTGCACCAAGACGTCAAGTGCCGAGACCGCCTCGTCAAGAACCACGATGTCTGGCTTGAGCGCGAGAGCACGTGCAATGGCGATGCGCTGGCGCTGGCCGCCCGACAACTCGTTCGGGTACCGGTTGAAAAGCTCCTGAGGCAATGCCACCTGGTCGAGCAGCTCGCGTACGCGCTGAGAGCGTTCTGAGGCCGTTCCGAACTTGTGTACCCGCAGTGGTTCACCAATGATGTCGCCAATATTCCGCATTGGGTCGAGTGAGCCGTACGGGTCTTGGAACACCGGCTGCATCCGGCGGCGCAGTGTCATCAACCCCGAACGTTTCATTGACGCGAGGTCGGCGCCCTCGATCGAGATGCTTCCGCTCGTAATCGATTCGAGGCCGAGTGCCATCTTCGCGATCGTCGACTTGCCCGAGCCGGACTCCCCCACGAGCGCCGTCGTCGTGCCCTTCGCGACGGAGAAGCTGACGTTGTTCACCGCCGTGAAGTTCTCGGATCTGAAGTTTCCCCGTCGAATCTTGAATGTCTTCGTTAGGTTCGTCACCTCGATGACCGGGGTGCTGTCGTGTTTCTCGGCGTCAATCTCGTGTACTCGTTCTTCGGCCGCGAGCGCGAGGTCGAACTCGCCACCGGGCTCGTCCACGGTCTTGTGCTCAACGGCAGCCTGAATACGCTGTGAAGCCAGGCTGGGCGCCGCGGCGACGAGTCGCCTGGTGTACGGATGCTGCGGATTCTGCAGAATCTCGCGGCTGTCTCCCGCTTCAACGATGTTGCCCTTGTACATCACGATGAGCTTTTCGGCACGCTCGGCCGCAAGACCGAGATCGTGGGTGATGAAGAGCACTGCCGTGTTGTTCAGCATGGTGAGTTCGGCGAGGTTATCGAGAATCACCCGCTGTACGGTCACGTCAAGTGCTGACGTGGGCTCGTCGGCGATCAGCAGCTTCGGAGTGGCGGAAAGCCCCATGCCGATGAGCACGCGCTGACGCATTCCGCCGGAGAACTGGTGCGGGAACTGACCGAGCCGCCGTTCGGCATCATCGAGACCGGCCTGCTTGAGAACATCGATCGCGTGCTTCTCGACGTCGCGCTTCGACGTCGCGATGCCGTTTGCCCGGATCGTCTCCTTCACTTGGAAGCCGATCGACCACACCGGATTGAGGTTTGACATCGGATCCTGGGGAACGAAGCCGATTTCACGCCCGCGAACGCTCTCGATCTCGTTCCTCGACAGCTTCACGAGGTCGCATCCTTCGAAGAGCACCTCCCCGCCCGTGACTTTCCCGTTCTCGGGAAGCAGATTGATGATGCCGTGGGCGGTCGTGGACTTCCCCGACCCGGATTCGCCGACAATCGCGACGGTCTCACCGGGCATCACGTCGAATGACACTCCGTGAAGGGCCTCAGCGAAGCCGTTCTGCGTCGAAAATCCGATCGTGAGATCGCGGATGCTGAGGAGGGGTTCTGAGGCGGTCATCGCGTCCTCGCTTTCGGGTCGAGGGCGTCGCGCAGGACTTCGCCCAGCATGATGAATGCCAGCACAGCGACGGTCAGAGCGATCGACGGGTAGATCAGTGCCATTGGGGCGGTCCGCAGCGTCGTCTGGGCATCACTGATGTCGTTGCCCCATGACATGACAGACGCGTCCATGCCCACACCGAGGAACGACAGTGTCGCCTCACCGACCATGGCAAGTCCGAGGTTCAGTGTTGTCACGACGATGACCGGCATGAGCGAGTTAGGCAGCACATGCGACATCATCGTGGTGAAACGCGAACGTCCCAGAGCGATCGCCGCCATCACGTAATCCTGGTTTTTCACGCGCAGAACTTCCGAGCGAAGGATGCGCGCGACAGATGCCCACGCGAAACCGCCGATCGCCAGGGAAATCGTCCAGACATTTCGGTGCTCGGAGAGCACAGACATCACGACGACTGCGGCCAGAATGTAAGGAATCGAGAAGAAGATGTCGCCGACCCGCGAGAGTACAGAATCGATCCAGCCGCCGTAGAACCCGGCGAAGATGCCGAAGAGCACTCCGAGGAAGCTGCCCAGCACCGTCGAGATGATTCCGACGGCAAGCGAGGTCTGCGCTCCCCAAACAATGCGCGCCCAGATGTCACAACCTTGTCGCGTGAAGCCGAGAATGTGATCGCCCTGCGGCCCCGCATTGCTGTACTGCAGCGAGCATCCCTGTGTCGGAGACACCTGGGTGAACAGTGTTGGAAACACCGCCATCACGATGAAGACGAGGGCGATCACGGCTGAGGCGTAGAAGAGCGGACGTCGGCGCATAGAGCGCCAGGCGTCTCGCCAGAGACTGCCCGGCTTATCGCCAAGCTTCACGGAGTCGACCTCGGCGACGGGAGTCGAGTCGACGGGAGCGACGAAGTGCGGTATTTGCTTAGACATAGCGAATCCTCGGGTCGAGCACCGCGTAGAGAAGGTCTACGAGAATGTTGAGAAATACATAGAAGATCACGAGAACGGTGACGAATGATACGACGGTCGGACGCTCCCCGCGCACGATCGCCTGGAAGAGCGTGTTCCCGACGCCGGGAACGTTGAAGATCCCCTCAGTCACGGTAGCCCCGACGATCAGAATGCCGAAGTTCGTCGCCGAGTTCGTGACGACAGGAATGAGCGAGTTACGCAGCACGTGCACGGGAATCACCCGCCTGCGGCCGAGGCCCTTGGAATATGCCGTACGCACGAAGTCGTTGCCGAGCGTCTCCACTGTCGATCCCCGCATCAGGCGCATGCTCGTTGCGTACAGGCTCAACGCCAGCACGATCGCGGGAAGCAGCATGTTCCACCACGCTGTGTTTCCTCCGACAGTCGGGCTCGCCCACCCCCATTGAATTGCCACAAAGAACTGCGCAAGAAAAGCGATGACAAAGATCGGCAGAGACATCAGCACGAGGCTGATGATGAGCATCGCGTTGTCGAAGAACTTCCCTTTGCGGATGCCGCTGAAAAGGCCGATCGATATCGAGAGAATCAGCTCAAGTACAACAGCCATGACAGCGAGCTTGAGCGTGACGGGGAACGTCCTGACGAGGATCTCAGAGACCTCGCGCCCAGAATAGCTGATGCCAAAGTTGCCCTGGAAGATGTCACCGATGTACAGCAGGTACTGCACGATGAACGGCTTATCTAAGTTGTATTGAGCTCTGAGAGCCTCAAGCACTGCGGGATTCGGGGTCTTGTCGCCGAACATTGCCAGGATGGGATCCCCGGGCATCGCGAAGACCATGAAGTAGATGAGGAACGTCGTTCCGAAAAACACGGGGACGGCTTGAAGGATTCGCAACAGGATGTATCTGAGCATGCTGCGCTCACTCTGCCGTTCGCTGTAGGGTCATTGGTTTTTAACTGCCGTTTCGAAGGATTTGTCGTAGTCGGCTTGCGTGTGGGGTGGCGCAGACCGTGCTGCGCCACCCCACACGTTGTCAGGTGGTGTTATGCCTTCTTGGTGATCTGGTAGTAGAGCGGAACGGAGTTCCAGCCGAACTCGACGTTGTCGACGAGAGTCGAGTACCCGGCGACGACGTTCTCATACCAGAGCGGGATCGCAGGAAGGTCCTCCAGAAGAACTTCCTGTGCTTCCTGGAACTTCTCGTTTGCGACCTCTGGATCAGTTGAGCTGATGCCTTCCTTGATCAGCGAGTCGAACTCTTCGCTCGAATAGTCACCGTCATTAGACCCGGCCCCCGTGCCATAGAGCGGACCGAGGAAGTTGTAAAGGCCGGGGTAGTCGGCCTGCCACCCGCTGCGGTGCGCTGTCGTGATCTCGCGATCGGTGATCTTCGTGCGCATCTCAGAGAACGTCGGGTAGGCGTCGCCAGCAGCGTCGATGCCCAGAACATTCGAGATGCTGTTGCACACAGCGTCAACCCACGCCTGGTGGTTGTCGTCGGCGTTGTACGCAATCTTGAAGGTGCCTTCCCACGGGCTGATCTCATCGGCCTGTGCCCAGAGTTCCTGCGCCTTCTTCTCGTTGAACTCGAGAACCTCGGCGCCGTCGAGCGAGTCACTCCAGCCATCGATCGTCGGCGACGTGAAGTCGCTAGCTGGCGTGCGCGTGCCCTCGAAGATCACGTCGGTGATCTCATCGCGATTGATCGACATCGACAGTGCCTGTCGACGAAGTTTGCCCTCTTCACCCTTAAAGTGATCGAGGAACTGGCCGATCGTAAATGACTCGAAGACTGCCGACGGCTGGTTGACGGCGCGGTCCCCGAGGTCGCTCTCGTAGGTTCCGAATGATGAGGCTGGAATCTCATCGAGCACATCCAGTTGATCCGACAGCAGGTCCGCGTAGGCTGCGTCCATGTTCGCATAGAACTTCATGGTGATGCCGCCGTTTTGTGCCTCCCGATCGCCCTTATAATCCTCATTCTTCACAAGGTCGATTTTGACGTCGTGCTGCCATGCATCGTCGCCTGCGAGCTTGTAGACACCGTTGCCGATCGGGTTCTCGCCGAACGCCTTCATATCGTCGAATGCCACGGACGGAAGCGGATAGAACGCCGAGTAGCCGAGCCTCTGACCGAAGTCAGACGCCGGGTGACTCAGAGTCACAGTGAAATGGTAGTCGTCGATAATCTTCAGTCCGGTGAGCTCACTGTCTTCTTCCCAGCTGAAGCCCTCGATGTCTTCGAAGAAGTAGGACGACAGCTGCTCGTTACTGAGAAGAGCACCGTAGTTCCAGGCGTCAACGAACGATTTTGACGTAACCTCTTCGCCGTTTGTAAATGTCCAGCCCTCATTGAGCGTGATGTCCCACACAACGCTGTCGTCGGTCTCAATCGATTTGGCAACCTCATTGTGCACGGCACCGTCGACATCGTAGTAAATCAGCCCGGCGAAGATGGAGTCAAGAATCTTGCCGCCACCGACTTCATTCGTATTGGTAGGAATGAGTGGTTTCTGGGGCTCAGTGCTGTTAACTGTGATGATCGCAGCGTCATCGCTCGATCCTCCGCCTTCGCCGCCGCCATTTGAGCAGCCGGCGAGCGCGAGCGCTGCGACGCTGGCCACCGCTGTAGCGGTGAGCAGGCGACGCATCCGCGACGTCGTATTTCTCACGTTTCCTCCTGTGCAGGGTGAATGCCGCAGCGCATTTTGGCCGCACTGCCGCAAGGTACGAGCACGACACTAGGCGCTACAGACAGGTGCGCACAACGCGCACCGACGGGAATGTTACCCCTCTTCCATGAATTTGAAAGAATTTTGTGTCTCATGCAGGTTCGTTGCTTGTCTGGCGGGAGTGCCCGAAGATGTTTCGTTCGGAAACGGACCTCACGCGAATGACCTCCATGCTCCCGTGGCAAGCTGGCCGAGAGCACGCTCGTGTCCGAATCGGCCGGTGTGTCATCTCCAAATGACTTCCAGCGCATCATGCCCGCCCATGCGGGCCAGTGGTCGCTCACCGCCAGGTCACGGCGTCTGCCACTCCCAGATATTCCACGTGAGCTGCGGCGCGATCACGCGCGGTTCAACGCCCGCTACCCGGTCAGGATCGAATGCCGTGATGGAGGGGAACTGGTACAGCGGAGCCCCGTAGAAGTCGGAGCTCAGCTGCTCATCGACGTCGCTGAGAAGCTCGATGCGTTCAGCAGCATCCGCCGTCGTGGCGAGCCGCGCGTAAAGCTCGTCGACGGTGTCGTTGGAGTAGCCGTTGAGGTTATTGCGCGCACCTGTCGCGTACCGGCTCTCGGAGTCGACGACACCGACGCTCGATGACTCCCACGCGAAGATCGCGGCATCGTATTTTCCCGGCACACCGAGAAGGTCGCGCCACTTCTCTGTTCCGCAGTCGGACACACGGAATCCCGCTTTGCCCGCTGACGCCTGAATGAGAGAGAACTCCGCGGCACGACGTGGATTGTTCGCCGCATAGAGAATGCACACCTCGGGCTCCGACACCCCCGCCTCAGCGAGGAGCGCTTTCGCACCCGAGATGTCCACCTGCTCGAAAGCGGTTCCCTCACTCGAGACATCAGCCCCGGGCTCTCCCGGCGTGAAGACAAACGAGTCCCGCGTTGTCGCGCGCGAGCCGACGATGGGGCGAATGAGATCGTCGACGATGGCGTCACGGGGAAGCGTCATGAGAAAGGCCTCGCGCACGAGTGGGTCATCGAATGTGTCGTGTGCTGACGATCCGAACTGCAGATCGATATGCTCAAAGCTCGCCACGACGCCCGTCAGCGTGGTGATTCCACCCACGTCCCCCAGCTGATCGGCGACGTCGGGCGTCGCCTGCGGTGAGATCACATCGACATCGCCGTTCTCGAGCGCGGTGACTTCGTCGGCGGGTCCGTCGAGATACCGCATCGTGACGGCCGCGATCGAGGGAGTGCGATCGCCGTCGTACTGCGGATTCGCCGACAGCGTGACGCCGGTCTCCGCGTCGATCGAGTCGATGACATACGGACCACTCGACAGATATACGTCCTCGGGCGACTCGACGTTGTCGAGGGCGAAGCCGGTGTTCCAGAATGACGACACCCGTGAGAGCGCAGCCGTGTCGTCGTTCGTGATGGCGTCGACGATCGCGCTCTTTCCTGCCTCGGCGGATTCGGCGCCGAGCGCGCTCTGCGCGACGACGTGAGCGGGAAGCGGCGCGGGGAGCGCGATGCGCCAGTCGGTGATCGGCTCGTCGTACGTGATGGTCATCGATCGGCCGTCATCGCTGATCTGCGGGAGGCCAGGAGCGCGCCCGAGCCCTGAGTCCGGTCTCGTCCCGGAGTCGAAGTACACCGTGTCATCCGGAAGACTCGCCGAGCTGTCGTCTGAGAGCGCTGAGTGGTAATCGGCCGGGTCGAAGCCCTCCGTGTTGAGCGCTCCGGAGTGCGCCGCCCAGTCGAGGAGCAGATCGGCGACGTCGACGGGCGTTCCGTCTGACCACGACGCCGAGTCGCTGAGTGAGTACTGCACGACGAGAGGGTCGTCGTTGATCTTTCGAATGCTGCCGAATGAGGGATCCTCGACGATTTCGAGGCTCTCGTCGTACGCTGTGAAATTCGACAGTGTCATCGCCGTCACGTCGGCGTTTCCGGATGCTGATCCCGCCGACGTCGTGGTGTTGTATGACGAAAATCGATCAGTCGTTCCGATCGTGACTGACGACGCGCTGTCCGGCCCGGTTGGAGCGCACCCAGAGACGCTGATGGCGGCAGCGATCAGCATCGCGCATGCTGCAATCGAACGGTGTCGTCGCATTCGTCCTCCCTGCTGAAAACGCTACACTGGCGCCAGCCCACGACCCTGGATGGACGCTTACGGAATGACCACTCCCTCACTGGATTCTCCCGACCAGACTCGCTCGCAGCTGTGGTGGGAGATCGTTATCGTTCTCGCGCTCTCTGTGGGAGCATCCGCCATCTATTCGGTCCTCACGATCATCAGGCGGGTCGCTGCCGAGGCAGCACTCGCCGACCAGTCAGCGGCGCTCAACACGTCGCAGAGCACCGACGAATGGGTCGACCTCACGTACCAGATCGTCGGGATCGCCCTCGGCGTCGCCCCCGTCGCGCTCGCCCTCTATCTGCTGTGGCGGCCACAGGCATCCGCGTTCGCACGCGTCGGGCTCGACGTGAGCCGTCCCGGCCGGGACATCGGCTGGGGTGTTGCACTCTTCGCGGCGATCGGAATCCCCGGAATCGCCCTGTATGCGGCGGGGCGTCTCTTGGGCGTGACTGTGGCCGTCCAGGCATCCGGACTCGGTGACTACTGGTGGAGCATCCCCGTTCTCGTGCTCTCGGCGTTGCGCGCGGCGCTCGTCGAGGAGGTGATCGTGATCGGATATCTCTTCACTCGGTTGAGGCAGCTGGGCTGGAATCGTTGGGTGATCATCGGCGCTGCCGCAGTGCTGCGTGGCAGCTATCACCTGTATCAGGGGTTCGGGCCGTTCGTCGGGAACGTTGCAATGGGTATCGTCTTCGGCTGGATGTACACGCGCTTCGGTCGTGTAGCCCCGCTCGTCGTCGCGCATTTCCTGCTCGATCTCGTCTCGTTCATTGGATACCCGATCGCCGTGGCACTTTTTCCTGGTGTGTTCTGATCTGATCGATCTCGAAATTGGGTCTTCCCCCCGAACGGGGGGTTCGATAGTCTCCGTGGACGACACATTGTTGTGCCGCCCGACAAACGGGTGCACATGATCAAGGAGGATCATGGTTCCAGCAACCGACCCGCCACGCGATACGCAGGCGACGATCGATTACCAGGCAATTCAGGCATCCGAAGAATTCAGGACGCTGCGGTCACGTCATCGCAGCTTCGCCTTTCCCCTCGCCGTCGCCTTTCTCGTCTGGTATTTCGCGTACGTACTTCTCGCCGACTACGCGCACGACTTCATGTCGACACCCGTGATTGGCCATATCAACATGGGAGTCATCCTCGGGCTCGCGCAGTTCGTAACGACGTTCGGGATCACCATGTGGTACGTCAGCTACGCCAACCGGAAGCTCGATCCCCTGGCGACGAGCATCCGCTCTGACATCGAGGGCGCGGACTCCGGCGAGCACGAGGAGGCGCACTCATGAGTGTTCTCGTACGAGCAGCAGCAGACACCGAAACCATTGGTGAGCCCCTTCTCAATATCGGCATCTTCGCCGCATTCGTCGCCATCACGCTCATCGTTGTGCTGCGTGCCAGCCGCAACAACAAGACAGCGGCCGACTACTACGCAGGCGGGCGGTCATTCTCCGGCGGCCAGAACGGCACGGCAATCGCGGGCGACTATCTCTCGGCAGCGTCCTTCCTCGGAATCTGCGGCGCTATCGCGGTGAACGGGTACGACGGTTTCCTGTACTCCATCGGGTTCCTCGTGGCCTGGCTCGTCGCCCTGCTGCTCGTCGCCGAGCTGCTCCGCAATACGGGGAAGTTCACGATGGCCGACGTGCTGAGCTTCCGCCTCAAGCAGCGTCCCGTGCGCATGGCCGCCGCCCTTTCGACGCTCGCCGTATGTCTGTTCTACCTGTTGGCGCAGATGGCCGGAGCCGGCGGTCTGGTCTCGCTGCTTCTCGGAATCCACGAGGAAGTCGGCCAGTCGATCGTGATCGCCGTTGTCGGCACCCTCATGATCCTGTACGTACTGATCGGTGGAATGAAGGGCACCACGTGGGTGCAGATCATCAAGGGCGCTCTGCTGATCGCCGGAGCCGCCGTCATGACGGTCTGGGTTCTCGCGCTCAACGGCTTCAACCTCTCTGAACTTCTGGGCAACGCGGCAGCTGTTGCCGGTCCGGAGATCCTGGAGCCCGGCATGAAGTACGGCGTCACGGAGACGTCGAAGCTCGATTTCGTCTCGCTCGCTCTGGCGCTCGTCTTGGGGACCGCCGGACTCCCCCACGTGCTGATGCGCTTTTACACGGTTCCGACCGCCAAGGAAGCCCGCCGAAGCGTCGTCTGGGCGATCTGGCTCATCGGGCTGTTCTACCTGTTCACGCTGGTGCTCGGCTACGGTGCTGTGACCCTCGTGGGCGCCGATCGGATCCTTGCGGCACCGGGCGGTGTGAACTCAGCGGCGCCGATGCTGGCCTTCGAGCTTGGCGGCGCGTGGCTGCTCGGCATCATCGCCGCCGTGGCGTTTGCAACGATCCTCGCCGTCGTGGCGGGGCTGACGATCACCGCGGCGACATCCTTCGCGCATGACATCTACACGAACGTGATCAAGCGCGGCAAGACGTCGCAGGGCAAGGAGGTCCGCGTTGCGCGGATCACCGTCGTGGTGATCGGGGTTCTGGCGATCATCGGCGGCATCGGCGTGCAGGGGCAGAACATCGCATTCCTCGTCGCACTAGCGTTTGCCATTGCCGCGAGTGCGAACCTGCCGACAATCCTCTACTCGCTGTTCTGGAAGCGCTTCACGACGCGTGGCGCGCTGTGGAGCATGTACGGAGGTCTCGGGTCCGCTCTGCTGCTGATCGTTCTCTCTCCCGTGTTCTCAGGAACCGAGACCGCGGTGTTCGCCGACGCGAACTTCGCGATCTTCCCGCTGCAGAACCCCGGGATCGTCTCGATTCCGCTCGGGTTCGCTCTCGGCTGGCTCGGCACAATCACGTCGAAGACGGCGGAGGAGCCGCGGATCGCCGCAGAGATGGAGGTGCGCTCTCTCACCGGACATGGTGCAGAGAAGGCTGTCGAGCACTGACTCGACTCCGCGTACGTGGCCGGCGAAACAACGTTTCGCCGGCCACACGTCTCTTAGGCGAATGCCTCGACGGGCGGGCACGCGCACATGAGGTTGCGGTCGCCGTACGCCTGGTCAATACGCCGCACGGGCGGCCAATACTTCGTGCGCACCAGCGAGCGCACCGGATACACGGCCTGCTCGCGTGAATATGGATGCTGCCAGTCGGCAGCCGCGATGGCCTCTGCCGTGTGTGGCGCACCGACGAGCACGTTGTCGTCTGCGGGGTACTCCCCCGCGGCGACAGCATCCGCCTCGGCTTTGATGCCGATCATCGCCTCGATGAACCTGTCGAGCTCGTCGATGTCTTCGCTCTCGGTCGGTTCGACCATCAGAGTGCCCGGGACGGGAAATGACATGGTCGGCGCGTGGAATCCGTAGTCGATGAGCCGCTTCGCGACGTCGTCGACGGTGATGCCTGTCTGCTTGGTGAGGGGGCGCAGGTCGAGGATGCACTCGTGCGCGACGAGCCCGTTGTCTCCCGTGTACAGCACCGGGAAATGGTCGCGCAGCCGCGCCGCGATGTAGTTGGCACTGAGCACAGCAGCCCGCGTGGCGCGAGTGAGGCCTTCGAGTCCCATCATGCGGATGTACGCCCACGTGATCGGCAGGATGCTCGGGCTGCCGAACGGCGCAGCAGACACCGGCCCGCCGTCGTGCGTCAGGCCCGAGTGGTCGTTGGTCTGTGCCATCGGATGCCCGGGCAGGTAGGGGGCGAGGTGGGCCTTGGCTGCGACGGGGCCGACGCCGGGGCCACCTCCGCCGTGCGGGATGCAGAACGTCTTATGCAGGTTGAGGTGCGAGACGTCTCCGCCGAAGTCGCCGAAGCGAGCGTAGCCGAGCAGAGCGTTGAGGTTTGCACCGTCGATGTACACCTGCCCGCCCGCGTCGTGCACGGCCTGCGTAATGCGCACGACGTCATGCTCGTACACGCCGTGTGTTGACGGGTACGTGATCATCAGCGCCGCGAGCTTGTCGGCGTGTGTCGCGATCTTTGCCCGCAGATCCTCCAGGTCGACGTTGCCGTTGTCGTCGCACGCGACGACAACGACGGTCATGCCGGCAAGAACGGCGGATGCTGCATTCGTGCCGTGTGCGCTCGAGGGGATGAGGCACACCGTCCGCTGCGCGTCGCCGTTCGCCTGGTGGTAACCCGTGATCGCGAGAAGACCGGCGAGCTCGCCCTGGCTTCCGGCGTTGGGCTGCAGCGAAACGGTGTCGTATCCGGTGACGTCGGCGAGCCAGCCTTCGAGCTGCGCGATCAGCTCGAGCGAACCAGCGGCATCGGCGGCCGGAGCGAACGGGTGCAGACCCGCGAATTCGGGCCACGTGACAGCATCCATCTCGGTTGCCGCGTTGAGCTTCATCGTGCAGCTGCCCAACGGGATCATGCCGCGATCGAGCGCGTAGTCACGGTCGGCGAGACGCTTCAGGTAGCGCATCATCGCGGTCTCGGAGTGGTACGAGCTGAAGACCGGGTGCGTCAGGTACTCGCTCGTGCGGGTCAGCTCATCCGGGTACTGCACGAACCCGGTGGGCGCGATGCCGCGGGCCGTCTCGGTGCCCTGTCGGGCTCCCGACTGCTCGGGGACCGGGAGAGGGTCGCCGTATTCAGAGGAGAACACCTCGACAATGGACGCGATAATCCGGTCGTCCTGCGCTGTCACCTCATCGAAGCTCACGCGCACGGTTTTGGCGTCGACCTTATACAGCAGCAGGCCGTCACCGGAGGCGCGGACGACAACCGCATCCGCGTCGCGCACGCTGATGGTGAGCGTGTCGAAGTAGTGCTCGGTCAACACCCGAACGCCATGTTCGAGCAGCGCACGCTGCGCCACAACAGCCTTCGCGTGAACCGACTGCGCGATGCCGCGAATGCCGCGGGGACCGTGATAGACGGCGTACATCGCGGCCATGACCGCAAGCAAGACCTGCGCCGTGCAGATGTTCGACGTCGCCTTCTCACGGCGAATGTGCTGCTCTCGCGTCTGCAGGCTGAGGCGATACCCGGGCTGGCCCGCGGCATCCTTGCTGACGCCCACGAGACGGCCGGGCAGCTGGCGTTCGAGCCCTTTGCGCACCGCCATGTACCCGGCGTGCGGGCCGCCGAAGCCCATCGGAACGCCGAAACGCTGCGTGGTTCCCACGGCGACGTCGGCGCCCAGCTCTCCAGGCGAGGTGACAAGCGCCAGGGCAAGCAGATCCGCGGCGACGACGGCGATGCCCTTCTGCGCGTGCGTGGCTTCGATGACGGATGCCGGGTTCCAGAGCTCTCCGGATGCGCCCGGATACTGCATGAAGATGCCGAAGTGCTCTGGCACCTCTGCTTCCGTGCGCAGGTCGGCTTCGACGAGGTCGATGCCGACGGCCGCCGCGCGGGCACGCAGCAGTGCGAGTGTCTGCGGGAAGGCGTCGGTGTCGACAACGAAGACGTTTGACTTCGATTTGGACGCACGGCGGGCCAGCAGCATCCCCTCGACGACCGAGGTTCCCTCGTCGAGCATCGATGCATTCGCGGTGTCGAGCCCGGTGAGGTCACTCACCATCGTCTGGAAGTTGATGAGCGCCTCAAGCCGCCCCTGTGAGATCTCCGGCTGATACGGCGTGTATGCGGTGTACCACGAGGGGTCCTCAAGCACGTTGCGCGTGATGACCGCCGGGGTGATCGTGTCGTAGTACCCCTGACCGATCAGGCTGGTGCGCACCGTGTTCTTGCCCGCAAGGGAACGAAGCTCTGCGAGGGCCTCCTGCTCGCTTGCAGCATCCGGAATCAGACTGGTGAGGCTCTCGTCGACCCGGATGCCGGGCGGGATCGCCGAGCTGACCAGGTCGTCGATGCTCTCAAAGCCCAGTGCCGACAGCATCCGCTGACGAGCCGTCTCGTCGAGTCCGATATGGCGGTCGGCGAATACATCGCCGCTGATGTGCGTCACTCGCTCACCAGCTTTGCGTAAGCGTCGGCGTCGAGCAGGCCCTCGGGCAGCTCGGGAGCCTCGATCGTCAGCATCCATCCATCGTCGAAAGGGCTGGAATTGACGAGTGCCGGGTCATCGACAACGGCGTCATTGACGGCTGTGACGGTGCCGGTGACGGGGGCGAAGAGCTCGCCGACGGACTTCGTCGACTCTATCTCACCGACGACGGTGCCGGCTTCGACGTCGTCTCCGACCTCGGGGAGTTCCACGAACACCACGTCGCCCAGCTGCTCGGCGGCGTAATCGGTGATGCCGACGGTGACGGAAGATCCTTCGATCTTGAGCCACTCGTGGTCGTCGGTGTAGGACAGTGCGCTGGTGTCGGTCATGGTTGTCACTTCTTCCGTGAGTAAAAAGGCAGGGTGGTCACTGTTGCGGGGATGCGCTTGCCGCGCACGTCGATGTCGAGTTCGGTGCCGGGATCGGAGTGCGTCGGATCCACGAACGCCATCGCGATCGGGTGCCCGAGCGTCGGAGACAGGATGCCGCTTGTCACCGTGCCCACCTCGGAGTCACCCGCGATCACGGGGTAACCGGCGCGACCGGCGCGACGCCCTTCAGAGGTGAGGCCGACGAGAACGCGGGCGTCGGCAGCGGGCTCGACGTGCCGCTGGCCCACGAACCGCTCTTTCGCCGTCACGACAACACGGCCGAGTCCCGCTTGCGCTGGTTTCGTGTCGCGAGACAGTTCGTGTCCGTACAGTGGCATACCGGCCTCGAGGCGCAGCGAATCGCGGGCGGCGAGGCCGGCGGGAACAAGCTCGTATGGGTCGCCGGCTGTCGAGACGGCGGCCCACAAAGCGGTCGCTCTGGCTGCGGGAACGAGCAGTTCGAATCCGTCTTCGCCTGTGTATCCGGTGCGGGCGAGCAGAAGCGGGGCACCATCGAACGAGGCAGAGGCCCAGGCGAAGTATCGCTGTTCGTCCCAGGGCGTGGTGAGATCGGTGATGCCTGACGTCGACGACAGGATCTTCTCAGCGTGAGGGCCCTGGACCGCGATGAGAGCGTAGTCGTCACTGACGTCTGACACGCCGACGTCGAATTCCTGCGTCCGATCCTGCAGCGCCGAGCGGGCAGCATCCCTGTTTGCCGCATTCGAGATGATCAGGTACTCGTCGTCGCGCAGGCGGTAGACGATGACGTCGTCGATGACGCCGCCCGTCTCTGTCAGAAGGAGCGAGTACTTTGCCCGTCCGACTTTGAGTGCCGAGAGTCGGCCGGCCAGAGCGACGTCGAGAAACTCTCCCGCTTCTGTTCCAGTGACGGTGAATTCGGCCATGTGAGAGATGTCGAAGATTCCGGCGGAAGCGCGCACTGCCTTGTGCTCAGCGAGGTCGCTTGAGTAGCGGACCGGCATCTGCCAGCCGGCAAAGTCGGTGAATGTGGCGCCGAGTTTTTCGTGGGTGGCATGCAACGGGCTGGGACGCGGGGACTCCGCGTGTGAGTCGGTCTGATTCTTGTCGGGCACGAGCTCTCCAATGTCGCCGTGCGCGTGATGCGCAATGGTGTGTGGGAACTCCCCCTCTGTCGTAGGCCTGAGAGCTTCGCCGCTGTCGAGCGGCTTTCACCATGGGCGGGAGCCGAGGCTCCGCTTTTCAGAGTGGCCAGATCGATGCGGTATGAAACCTGAGAGATTGGCGGGGAGGCTTGCTCCTTCGGTGCTCGACGTGTCGAGCTCTCCCGCATCGTGCGTACGGCCCAGTATTCGGTTGCACGCATAGCTTATCCTGCCGGCTTCTGAAACTCGATCATGAGCGGCAGGCAGGCGTGGAATCCAACGCGATCGGCGTTGATGTGCATTCGTGGACGATCTGGGGTGGTGAGCGACGGCCACCTCAGCACGAAATTTGCAGGAGGCGTGATATCCGTTCTCACCGGCGCTATTGCTGCCCAGCTGTCGGCAATGTTACGTCGCCTCGGTCACACGAGTTTCTCGTTCAGGTCGAAATGACACTAAGATGATTGTCAAGTAAAGGTCATATTGACTCAAACAGGAGGTGACCGTGGGAGAATCCATCACGCTGGCCGTTTCTACGGTGATCTTCGCCCTGCGCCCGCACCCCGAGTCACAGCATCCGGTTCTCTGGCTGCCTCTCGTGAGACGCGTGCGTTCACCCCACAAGGGACTCTGGGCACTGCCCGGCGGCCCCCTCGGAACCACCGAGGATCTCGCAGCATCCGCCCGCCGCAACCTCCACGAGACGACGCAGCTGACCCCGCGCTACCTCGAACAGCTCTACGCCTTCGGCCGGCCAGACCGCTCGCATGACCAGACGATGCCCGACGATCGCACCGTGTCGATCGTCTACTGGGCACTCGTGCATGCGGATGTCGCAAGTGCAGGCGTCGAGTCTGACAACGTCCGGTGGTTTCCCGCCGATGACGTTCCGGACCTCGCTTTCGACCACAACCAGATCATCGAATACGCTCTGTGGCGCCTGCGGAACAAGATGGAATACTCCCGCATCGCTGCCGCCCTGCTCGGCGAAACGTTCACGCTCTCGGAGTTACGCGAAGTGCACGAGGTCGTCCTCGAGCGCACGCTCGACCCCGCGAACTTCCGCCGTCAGATCGAGGCAACAGGACAAGTTGTGGCGACAGACGAGTTTCGCACGGGACGCCGACACAGACCCGCGAGGCTGTACCGCCACAACCACTCCATCGAGCTCGCCGACAACGGGCCCTTGACTGGCCGATGACGGCCGCACACTGAAGGACACAGTCATGACGACAACAGCATCCGTCGACCTCACGATCCGCGACATTACGGCGGACTCCCCCGATTCGGTCTGCACGACTGACCTGCTGACCGCGCCGTGGGACGTTGACACCTCACCCGGCTACGGGCCCGGCGCATCCATGGACGACACGATCCCCACGACCGCGCCGCGCCAGGGCGAGCTTCCGCAGGAATACCGTGATGCAAGCGATGCCGAGCTCGACGGCAGGATCCGCGCTGCCAAGCAGACCCTCGGTGACCGCGTCGTCGTTCTCGGCCACTTCTATCAGCGCGATGAGGTTGTTCAATACGCGGACTACGTGGGCGATTCCTTTCAGCTCGCGAATGCGGCAAAAGCGCGACAGGATGCCGAGGCCATCGTGTTCTGCGGAGTGCATTTCATGGCCGAGACTGCCGATCTGCTCTCGGGCGCAGACCAACGCGTGATCCTGCCTAACCTTGCCGCCGGCTGTTCCATGGCCGACATGGCATCGATCGACCAGGTAGAAGAATGCTGGGAGCAGCTCGCCGAGGTCTACGGCACCGAGCCAGACGCCGAGGGCCGAGTCCCGGTGATTCCCGTCACGTACATGAACTCGTCGGCGGCGATCAAGGGCTTCTGCGGACGCAACGGCGGCATCGTCTGCACATCCTCAAACGCCGAGACCGTCCTCGAGTGGGCATTCGAGCGCGGGCAGCGTGTGCTGTTCTTTCCCGATCAGCACCTGGGACGCAACACGGCGAAGCACATGGGCGTCGACCTTGAGCAGATGCCGCTGTGGAACCCGGCGCGCCCGCTCGGCGGCAACACAGAGCAGCAGCTCGACGACGCACGCGTGATTCTCTGGCAGGGCTTCTGCTCAGTGCACAAGCGATTCACCGTCGCCCAGATCGAAGAAGCCCGGCGGGACGACCCGAACGTCCGCGTCATCGTGCATCCCGAATGTCCGATGGAGGTCGTCGATGCCGCAGATGAGTACGGCTCGACCGACTACATCACCAAGGCCATCGCGGGTGCCACCGAGCCCACGACGTTCGCGATTGGAACCGAGATCAACCTGGTGCAGCGCTTGGCCGCCGAGTATCCGCAACACCGCATCTCCTGCCTCGACCCCATCGTGTGCCCCTGCTCGACGATGTACCGCATTCACCCGGGTTACATCGCGTGGGTGCTCGAGCAGCTCGTCGCCGGCGTCGTCGAGAACCGCATTCAGGTGTCGGACGATGTCGCGGAGCCAGCTCGGCTCGCCCTCGAACGGATGCTGGCCGCGAAGCCGAAGGCCTGACAATGTCGCACGTGATCGTCGTGGGCTCCGGCATCGCCGGGCTCACGGCAGCGTTGCGCGCCGACGCCGAGCATGATGTGACCATCGTCACAAAGGACGCCCTCGGGGACGGCAACACCGCCCGCGCCCAGGGTGGCATCGCCGGCGTGCTGTTCGATGACGACGCTGTCGACGCTCACATCGCCGACACGATCGCAGCGGGCGCGGGACTCTGCAATGAGGATGCTGTGCGCATTCTGTGCTCCGAGGGGCCGGAGCGCATCCGAGACCTCGCCGCGGCGGGCGTCGACTTCGACAGAGACGACACCGGCTACGCGAAGGGTCTTGAAGCGGCGCACTCATACCCGCGCATCGTTCACGCCGGAGGTGACGCCACGGGCCGCGCGATCGCCCAGACGCTGTCGCAGCGCGTGCGTGACCGACGCATTCCGATCCTCGACAGCACTCTGCTTGTCGACCTTGTCATCGAAGACGGCGCCGTCGTCGGAGTCGACCTCCTCTCCCCTGCCGGGCCGACCCGGTTGCGGGCGGATACCGTGATCATCGCGACCGGTGGTTGCGGGCAGCTGTATGCGCGAACGACAAACCCGCTCGGTGCCACCGGGGATGGCGTCGCCGCTGCGCTTCGCGCCGGCGCGCGCATCACTGACGCCGAGTTCTATCAGTTTCACCCGACCGCTCTCGCCGGCAGTGGCTTTCTCATCTCGGAGGCCGTTCGCGGCGCGGGAGCAGTGCTGCTCGACAGTGAGGGCCGCCGCTTCATGCTCGATGTCGATCCGCGTGCCGAGCTGGCACCCCGCAGCGTCGTCGCTCTCGCACTTGCGCGGACGATGGCTGCCCAGGGTTCTCGCCCTGTGCTCCTCGATGCGACGGGCGTACCCAACCTCACGACACGCTTTCCCACCATCACGGCTGCCGTCCGGCAGTCCGGATTCGACTGGACACGTGAACCCGTCCCCGTGACACCCGCGGCTCACTATTGGATGGGCGGCATCGCCACAGACGCTGAGGGCCGCACGAACGTCGACGGACTTGTCGTCGTCGGCGAAGCGGCGCACACGGGCGTGCACGGCGGCAATAGGCTCGCGTCGAACTCACTGCTGGAGGGCGCTGTGTTTGCCGAGCGCGCGGCTGCCGCGTTGTCGCAGAGCGACGCGCGACAGCATCCGGTTTTCTCGTCTTCAGCCTCTCAAGCCGTCGAGACCGCCGCCACAGACACAGACTATGCGCGAGGTGCGTGCACGGGAACCGGGTGCGGCACCGGCGCCGAGAGCGCCCCTGGCACCGGCACGGACGGGATCGTGGGCGCGGGCAGCGATACACGCGCGAACACAACCACGAGCAGGGATGCTGGAGAAGACGCCCATTCGAGCGCACACATCGGCTCCATCCGGATCCCCACCGTCGATCGCCACGATCTGCAGCAGCTCGCGTGGGATTCTCTTGGTCTTGAACGCAGCGCCGAATCGCTCACGGCAGCACTCGACCGCCTCGAGGCCTGGGAATCCACCCCGGATCAAGGGCCGCTCACGCGCACCGGGATCGAGACGGGAAACCTGCTGCTGATCGCCCAAGTCATCGCCAGACAGGCACTCGCGCGCACCGAGTCACGCGGTGCGCACGCACGCCTCGACTTTCCGAACACCGACCCGGCCCAAGCACACTCCACGACCGTCGACGCCCTCACTCAGGAGGCTCTCGCATGCTGACAACCGCCCACATCGACAGCGTCATGAGACGTGCCCTCGACGAAGATGCCCCCTGGGGCGACATCACGAGCGAAGCGTTCATCCCCGTCGATGCGACGGCGACGGCTGTGCTCAACGCCCGTGAACCCGGCGTGTTCGCCGGCGGTGACGTCTTCGCCGCTGCCTTCCGACTGACGGACCCTACCGCCGACACCACGCTGCACGTTGCCGATGGTGAGCGCTTCGATCGCGGGGCAACGCTGGGCACCGTCACCGGCCCCGCGCGTGCCATTCTCCGTGCCGAGCGCATCGGCCTCAACTTCTGCCAACGGCTCTCAGCGATAGCCACACACACCCGTGCCCTCGTCGACGCCGTTGAGGGCACCGCGGCCCGCATCACCGACACGCGCAAGACGACGCCCGGCCTGCGTGCCCTCGAGCGCCACGCCGTGCGGTGCGGAGGCGGTCGCAACCATCGGTTCAGCCTCTCCGACGCGGTGATGGCGAAAGACAACCACCTCGCGGTACTCGCAGCCCGCGGCCTCTCGGTGGCCGACGCGATCCGAACAGCGCGCGAGTCGCTCGGCCACACGACGGCACTCGAGGTCGAGGTCGACAGCGTTGACCAGATCGAGCCGGTTCTCGCGGGCGGCGTCGACATCATCATGCTCGACAACTTCAGCCTCGACGAGTTGCGCACGGGCGTCGAGATCGTTGCGGGGCGCGCCGTCGTCGAGGCCAGCGGCAACGTCAGACTCGACACGGTGCGCGACATCGCGCTCACCGGGGTCGACGTGATCTCGTCCGGGGCGCTGACACACAGCATCCGGTCCCTCGACCTGGGACTCGACGTCGTTGTCGACGGGAGCTGACGTGTACCTCGACACCGCGGCCACCTCACCGGTGCGCAGGGAGGCGCTCGAAGCGGCCTGGCCCTTTCTCACCGGCACCTTCGGAAACCCGTCAAGCCACCACGAGTACGGCGAGCGCGCCGCTACAGCACTCTCTGACGCGCGCTCCCGCGTCGCCCGAGTTCTCGGCATGCGCGCGGGCGACGTCGCATTCACCAGCGGAGGGACCGAGGCAGACAATCTCGCCGTCATCGGTATCAGCCTGGCGTCAGAGCGCGGCCGGCACCTCGTGACGTCCCCCATCGAGCACGAGGCCGTTCTCGAATCCGCCGACTACCTGCGGCGCCGCCACGACTTCGATGTCACATTCGTCGACGTCGCGCCCGATGGAACGGTGACACCGGATGCTGTCCGCGCCGCGATCCGCCCGGATACCGCGCTCGTGAGTCTCGCCTACGCGAACAACGAGATCGGAACGGTGGCCGACATTCCCACACTTTCCGCTGTCGCCCACGAACACGGCGTTCCCTTTCACACGGATGCTGTTCAGGCGGCCGGCTGGCTCCCTCTCAATGATCTCGGTGCCGATGCCGTCACCCTCGCCGGGCACAAGGTCGGTGCGCCCAAGGGAATCGGGGTCGCGGCGATCCGCGGGCGCCTACCTGTCGAGCCGATCATTCACGGTGGCGGGCAGGAGCGCGGTCGCCGGTCGGGAACCGAGAACGTCGCGTTCGCCGTCGCCCTGGCCACGGCGCTCGAGCTGGCCGAGGGCGAGAGACCGGATGCTGTCGCGCGCGCGACAGCGGTGCGGGACGCGTTTCTCGACAGCGTCCTCGCCGATGCCCCGGGCGCGTTCCTCACCGGAAGCACCAGCGACCGCCTGCCGAACCATGCATCGTTCTGCTTTCGCGAGACCAGTGGCGAAGCCGTTCTTCTCGAACTGGAACGTCGCGGGGTGACGGCATCATCGGGGTCCGCCTGCGCGGCGGGAAGCGACGAGGCATCCCACGTGCTCACGGCCCTCGGTATCGAGGCGACGCTGGCCCAGACAAGCGTGCGCTTCACATTCCCGGCAGAGGTCACACCCCAGCACGGTGAGGCAGCGGCTGCCGCTGTGGCAGCATCCGTACGCGCTTTGTCCGCTTCCTTCCTCTGAGAGGGCGCATCCAGACCCTTCAGCGGAGGGTTCATCGCTCAGAAACACTCCTCATTCTCCCCAAGCGTCTCCCTCAAAAACACTGATCCGCGCGTAAAAACCGGATTGCGCTCGTGCACACTGTGTGACGTGCTGAGAATGTCTTTGTCGCACACAGGAGTGCGGAGTAACGTAAGAAATATGAGCACGGCAGAGGAGCCGGTTCGCCGGCACAATGAATCCACGTTGAGCACGGAACTGCCCGGGCGGCAGGATCCCGAGATATCATCGCGGTCCGGCGACGGGTTGATTGCCGGGACAGGACAGGTTCAGCAGACGGGACACGCGTCGGATGCCGAACTGTCGTCAGATTCGGGTCTGACCCCAGACGCGGGAGTGGCCCCAGACGCGGGAGTGGCCCCAGACGCGGGAGTGGCCCCTGATTCGGGACACGAGCTCTCCTCGTTCCAGTCGTGGCTGCCCGTCGCGACACCGACCGAGGGTCAGCCGTACAAGGCGATGAAGCATCTCAAAGAGCACCCGCCAACCGACGAACCGCACATTGTGCATCCTCGAGGCATCGACTCACACGGTTCCCTGTTCTAAGTGCGCGTGACCCGCTCGTGTTCTGGGTGCGGGGTCAGCAACCCCGAATGTCACGTCAGGCCGGTGCGAACAACCGCCGCAAGGCAGCCAACTGCGCATCGACAAGCGCCGTCAGCTGATCGGCCGGAATCGTGTCGAGGTTGTTGACACTCCACTCGTCAAACGTGCGCAGCATGGTGAACGCGAGTTCCCCCTGGAGCGAAATGGGCAGGTCATCACGCACGGCACCAGCCTCACGACCGGCCCGCACGACATCGCTGATCCACTGACTCGCAGACGCAAGCACGCGTGCCGCTTCGTTCTGTTCGTCCGGCGGCTGCGTGTCATAGAGCATCTGGGCGAGGTCGGCGTAGACGTCATCGTTCGTGAGCACCTGAGTGAGCGTGACGATGACATCGACGATCTTCTGCCAAAAGTCGCCGTCTGCGAATGTCGCGGGGGCCGGAAGGTCAAGCTCACGCGAGAGCTGCCGTGAGATGTCCGTCACAACGAGGTCATAGAGCGCGAGCTTGGAATCCAGGATGTTGTAGAACGAGCTCTTGCTGAGCCCGCAATCACGGATGATCGCATTAAGTGACGCTCGCTGGTAACCGGAGCCCGCGAATTCGCGCGCCGCCGTTCGCACAAGCTGCGCTCGTCGCTCCTCTGTGATGGCCACAGAGCGATCCTACGCCCTGTGGACCAATCGGTCCAGAGGGCGTACACTTGGACTACTCAGTCCAAAGGAGATCCGATGTTCACTCCCGTGCCACTTCCACAGCAACTGCAGGCGTGCGCGAATGACCCACTGCGTGTGCTGGTCGTCGGCGCGGGCATCGGCGGCACGACGGCGGCCCAGCTTCTGCGGTCACGTGGGCTGCATCCAGTGCTCATCGACCGCATGACAACTCTCAAGGATGCGGGATACATGCTTGCGCTCATGCCCATGGTCGACGCGGCCATTGACGAGCTCGGAGTGCGCGATTCCTACGTGGCAGCCAGTACTCATATCGAGCGCTACCGGGTTCTCAACCACCGCGGACAGACGCTGCGCGAAGATCCGCTCGGCGACCTGCTGAACGTGTACGGAGACTACCGGGGACTCAGTCGCGGTGCGCTCCTCGACGTTCTCACGGCTGACGGCGCTGCCGTTTCCCTCGGCACCACCGTCACCGCGCTCACCGACGGCACGGAATCGACATACGTCCGGTTCGACTCCCCCGAGGGAGACGTTGAGGCCATGTTCGATGCCGTCATCATTGCCGACGGCATCCACTCGCACACCCGCAGGTTCGTCCCCGGCGGAACCGCGCCGAACGAGACGATCACGAACTGGGGCGGGTGGGTCGTGTGGGCGGATGCCGACGCAGACACTGATCTTGGCGAGGAGCTGTGGGGAGACGGGTTCTTCGTCGGCAGCTATCCCGTCTCCGGGGCGATCGGAGCGTTCATCGGCGGTCCGCGCGAGGATACGTGTGTCGGGCCTGCGGCGTTCGTCGACAGCATCCGGTCTCGCCTGACATCGTCGACATCACGCTTGGACGCCGTGCTCGATGCCGTCGGCGCCGCTCAGGATCCGTTTTACTGGGTGCTCGACGACGTGCGTACGCGGCAATGGGCACACGGGCGCACGGTGCTGCTCGGCGACGCGGCAGCGGGGTTCCTACCGACAGCCGGCATCGGCGCGGGCATGGCGATGGAATCGGCGTGGGTGCTGAGCGGCGCGCTGACTGACGCGACACGCGCCGACGTTGGAGCGGCCCTCACGGCCTACGAGAGCGCGCAGAGACCGCGCGTGGAGACGGCGCAGAAGAACTCACGCCAGCTGGCCGGGCTGATGTTCCGTCGCAGCTCGGTTCTCGCTCACCTGCGCAATTTCGCGATGAAGGTCATGACGATCAGATCCGCACTCGGCCCCATCATCGCCCTGCTGCGCACCCCTGCCCGCGTTCCCGAGGTGACGGAAACCGTCGACTGATGCGCTACGATCGGCATATGCACGGTGAAACGAGATTGCAGTGGTGGACCGCCTAGACGGCGGTTCCCTCATCGTTTCGACGACCAACGACCGCCTTTCGAGGCGGTCGTTTCGCATGTGCGAGGCGGTCACAGCGAAAGGCCAGACCAGAAAGCGACACCATGCCATCGCAGCCACGCCTCCTCTCCGGACTCGCCTCCGGTGATCAGCCGTTCGCCATCATCCGGCGCGAAGATTCCCCGAGCATCGACGTCCTCATCGGCACCATCATCGATGTCGAGTCACTCGCCGATATTCCGCTGACTGGCGAAGAAGTTGTTGCGCTCGTGCCATTTCGGCAGGTCGCAGAACGGGGCTTCACGGCGCACGACGACGGCGCACCGCTGCGCTGCCTCATCGTCAGAGACAGCGAGACGCTCGCCGTCGATGACGCGCTCGCTGCGCTGCCGCAGCATCCTGCCGATGTGTCAGGCGTCACGATCGACATCGACGATGAGACCTATGCCCGCACCGTCCAACGCGTCATCGACGACGAGATCGGTCGCGGAGAGGGTGCGAACATGGTCATCCGCCGCGACATCACCGCACGGGCGTCCGACGAGCCGGCTCACGCCGTCCTCAGCTGGCTGCGGGAACTGCTCGTCAGCGAACGCGGAGCCTACTGGACGTTTGCCGTGCACGGCCCCGGGATATCCCTGGTGGGTGCGACACCGGAGCGGCACGTGAGCGTCACCGGCGACGTCGTCTGCATGAATCCGATCAGCGGCACCTACCGGCATCCGGAAAGCGGACCAAGCGTCGAGGGAATGCTCGATTTTCTCGCGGATGTGAAAGAGAGCGAAGAACTCGTCATGGTCGTCGACGAGGAGCTCAAGATGATGAGCGCCGTCTGCCCGGACGGTGGGCGCATGCGCGGCCCGTTCCTCAAACGGATGTCGCGGCTGACCCACACAGAGTTTCTTCTCGAGGGCACGACAACACGCGACCTCCGAGACGTTCTGCGCCTGACCATGTTCGCGCCGACCGTGACGGGTTCGCCCATGCAAAACGCCTGCCGTGTCATCTCGCGGCACGAGACGACTGGGCGACGCTATTACTCCGGCGTTCTCGCGCGGTTCACGCCGACGCCAGGCGGGTATGATCTCGACGCGCCCATCCTGATCAGGACGGCGCACCTCGACGATGATGGCACCGTCACGGTGTCGGCCGGCGCAACGCTCGTGCGCCATTCGGTGCCCGAGAACGAGGTAGCAGAGACCCGGGTGAAGGCCTCTGGAGTTCTCAGCGCTCTGGGCGTGCTTCCGCGCCGAGCCCCTCAGCGGGCGCTTCCGGATGACCCGCGCTTTGACGAGCAGCTTGCCGCACGCAATCATCATCTCGCGCCGTTCTGGCGTCAGCCCCAGCAGCCGCGCCCACGACGCGGCCTGTCAGCTCTCGTCGTCGACGCGGGCGATGACTTCACCCGGATGCTGGCGCACCAGCTGACGTATCTCGGCTTCGACACGCGCGTCGTCGGGTGGGAACATGCGGGTCCGACGGCGGACGACGATCTGGTGGTCTTCGGCCCCGGTCCCGGTGACCCCCGTTCGACAGACCAGCGCATCGGGCGATTGCGCCGCCTGATCAGTGATCGTGTCTCGTCCGGCCTGCCCATGCTCGCCGTGTGTCTGAGCCACCAGATCTTGTCGCTCATGGTTGGTCTCGACGTTGAGGCGCTCGCCGCTCCCCGACAGGGTGTGCAACGCGCGATCAACGTCTTCGGCACGAGCGCGCGGATCGGCTTCTACAACACGTTCGCGGCCGTCTCCGGAGGGCGCGACCTGACGCCTCGACGTGGACTCGAGATCTCGCAGGATGCCGAGAGCGGCATGGTCCATGCCCTGCGTGGGACGCGCATCGCATCAGTACAGGGTCATCTCGAGTCCGTGCTCTCCCCCGACGGCATCGACCTGCTCGACATGCTCATTTCAGGAATCGTGGTTCCCGAAGCCACCCCATTGCCGACACAATAGAGGGGTGTCGTTCTTCTCTCGTCTTCGTCGCCGCCGGCGCACCCGCGATGTGGGCAAGTATGTGCCGCCTGCGTCGACGACGCTCGCTCCCATTGAGCGGGTCGTCGACGAAGGCGTCCTCATCGCGCTCTCGTCGGTGCGGATGGCCGTGAAGAACACACTCATCGTGAATGCGATTCGCAATGACGAGAACTTCGATGTCGAGAAGCTCACCGAATCCGCACGGCAACGCGTGCTGTCACTCGCGGCAGAGAACGACCAGACAGCATCCCGCTTAGAACGCGCGCGCGGCTTCCGCAAGCCGGGGCCTGATGACGACGAGGCACATCGTCGGCGCCCGCAGGTGCACCGCATGGTGGCCGAGAAGCTGCGCGAGCGAGCAGACGATGATGCCGAGATGTCGGGCATCATCGAGCGCGCACGGACGGATGCGTGGGAGGACATCGGGCGCGAGGTTCGCAAGCGTGTCGGACCGCCGGGATTCGTGCCCGACCAGGACGACGTCTACGATCGCATGCGCAAGAGCCGCATGAAGCGCCTCGTCGACGTCGATCTTGCCGCGCTCGCACGGGACCAGAAGCGTGCGGCGAAAGAGAAGAGCTGACCCTCCCTTACCCGGTGCATGCTCAGCGGTCGAGCGGTGTGAACCGACGGGCTGCCTCGCGGGCGGAACGGGCTCGCGGGCGGAATGGCCCCGCCGCGATCGAACGCTCTCACCTGTCGGTGTGCGTACTGCCTTACGTGAGAGGCGCTTTCAGCCCGAGAAGGTTGCCGTCCGGGTCTTCGACAACGGCGTAGCGAGCCCCGAAGAACGTGTCGTTCGGATGCTGCCGTGCTCGCGCCCCGGCATCGACGAGTGACGCGAACGTCGCGTCCACTTCGCTCGCATCGTCGCAGTCAACATCGATGACGGTGCTGCCGCCCCGCGCCCCGCAATACGCGCTGTCCCACGCCTGTGCGAACTCGGGAAGATGAAAGGCGACAACGAGATCATCGCCTGAGAACCGGGCTGCGCGGTCTCCCATCGCGAGCAGCTCCCAGCCGAGATGCGCGTAGAACTCACGGGTGCGCGCGAGGTCCGAGACGATGAAATTGACCTGGACGACGCTGTGGGACATGCGCTCTATGCTTGTCGTCCAGAGCGGATCCGTCAAGCCGGTCTGATCGATTTTCCGCTCACCGAAGGTCACGCGATAAGGTCAACGAGATTCACCGGGTAGACCGTCTCAGGCGAGTCGCGGAGCTCCTGGACGCTCCACCATCGTGCTCCGCTGAGGCTGCGTCTCTCGATCGACGTCCACCCATTCGTCTGAATGTCGAACGCGTGCGCCGAGGCCGTGAAGAACTGCTCGTGCTGCACGTAATCGCGGCCGGCGAAGGAGAACGACTGCACGTGCTCGTACACGGGGCCATCGACGTGCTCGAGGTCGAGTCCCGTCTCCTCACGGAGTTCACGCCGCGCCGCCTGCTCGGGCGTCTCGCGCGGTTTGAGCCCGCCACCGGGAGTGAACCACCACGACGGTTGTTCGGGATGCTCGGGGTCGCTGCCGTGTAGCAGCAGAACGCGCCCCTGCTCGTCGCGCAGGATGACGCGCGCCGCTTCGCGCACGGTCATGACGCGGCGCTGGCCTCGTGAGACGTCGGAACCCAGAACCGCAGTTTGGCTTCGCCGTCCCGCACCGCACGCGGGCGCCCGTGATCCGGGTGGCCGCCGAGCTTCTCGATGACCCCGCGTGATGCGATGTTGTCGTCATCACACGTCACAAGCGCATGGTCCACACCCCGGTGAGCCAGAGCGTCAAGCCCGTGACGCAGGAGCGCGCAGGCGACACCCCGGCGACGAAATCGCGGCACCACCCCGTAGCCAATATGGCCGCCGACATCGGCGAGGTAGTCAGTCAGCTCAAAGCGCACGGACACCCGCCCCGCAATGCGACCGTCGATCTCAGCAACACGGAACGCTGCGGGAACGCGCCCTGGCGCAAGCTGCTCGCCGCGTTCGATCGCGGCAACCCGCGCCACGTAGTCGGCCCACGCTTCGCCATCGACTCGATCCTGCAGAAATTCGAAGGAATCGGCGGCGAGCGAGTGGTGAGCCGCGTGGGCCTCTGCCTCGTCGCTGATTGCAAGAGGCCGGACTATGACATCGGTTATGTCGCGCATGCCGACCATCATGTCACGCACCCTCCGGTGGATGCAGGAGCAATTCCGTGCGTTCGGCGAGGTACGTATCGATGGCGATCGCTGCCGCATCGTCAACATGTGCCGACCAACGCACGAATATACCGCGGTCATCGAGGAATACCGGCCCGGTGGCTCCCGTGAGCGCTTCGACGGTCAGGTCGATAGGCGTCGCGTTGATGTTGATGGTGGTTCCTTTCGGGAAGCCACTGCGCATGGCGGCCGCCCGGTATTCTCGGCGGACTTCCATCGACTGGGCCTGGTGTTGGGGCCATCCGGGATCCACCGCGCGCGTTGTTTCTCCGGCCGCGTAGAGCGTGCCGGTCGTGTCGACGAGCAGAACACCGAGTCGCCACACACGCGCCGTTTCGATGAGCCGCGAGTCCTTGCGAAAGACAAGCGCCACCCGATGAGGTGCTACGTAGTCAGCGAGCGGCTCGGTGCCGGGCCCGGCATCCGTGAGTTGCTGTGCAATCGCGGCGACCTGTGTGCGCAGCGCTGCCACCGCGCTCTCGGCCTCCGCGTCGTGCATCCTCCCACGATATCGGTGTCGCGGCGGCAGATCGTGCAGGCTTCGCCGCCCCTCAGCGCGCGCCCCCGCGATCACCCAGCCGGCCCCCATCGGGAACTAGTCCAGGCGTGTGTGCATGTCCAGAGAAGTCAGGAACGAGTCGATCCGGCTGAGAGCCAGCTCGGCAGCATCCTGGTCGTAGTCCGGGTTGCCTGCCTCTAGAAAGAGGTGGCCATCGCCACGGTAGAGAAAGAGGTTTACCTTCTCGTGAGCGGCGTCCAACGCCTGGGCTGCATTGGCATCGTCACCGACGAAGAAGGGATCAGCGTCCATTGCGTGTATGTGCACGGGCACATCATCCGGCCAGGTGCCGAACAATGCGGGGTCGGCGCAGCCATACATGAAGATGCCGCCCAGGGCGCCCGGGCGATTCTGCACCAGGTTCTGCGCCATGGCCGACCCCATCGAGAACCCGAGATAGACGATGGCTTCCGGGAGGTGCTCGACCTCGGCTTCCGCCCGCCCAAGGATCTCGTCGTGGTCAAGCGTCTGGGCAAAGGCGATTCCCTCGTCGATCGAGTCGAATGTTCGCCCGTCGAAGAGGTCGGGCTGGTGCACCGTGTGTCCCGAGGCGCGCAGACGGTCCGCGATCTGATCGAGGGCCGCCGTACGCCCGAGAACATGGTGAAACAGTGCGATTTCTGGCATGGCTACATCCAATTCACGTTGTCGCGAGTCGGCTCGGCGATGCGATTCCCGTGCGCCTCGTCGCGTGTGTTCCACGCTAGGCCACGGCCCGGATGCTGTCGAGACCCACGTTTCCCCGGGCAACCCGCCCCTCGGTGCCTCGGTGCCTCGGTGCCTCGGTGCCTCAGAGCCTCAGAGCCTCAGAGCCTCGGTGCCAGCCGCATCGTGGGATGCGCTCTCCCCCCACGGCGACGGCGACGCTGCGCTCTCTCGCAGCGGGGCATCTACACCTCTCGATTCCAGGCGTCGATTCCTCCGGCCAACGAGTGCAAGGCCACCGCGGCCGGCACGTCGTCCGCGAGCCTCTCACACGCCCGCGCCGACCGCACGCCGCTCGCGCAGTACAACACCACCTTCTCAACGGGACCGCACGCACGCGCCACAGCAGACCAGCCGTCGGACTGCACGCGCTCCAGCGGAACATGCACAGACCCGGGAATCGCTGCGAGTTCGCGCTCCCAGCTCTCGCGAACGTCCACAACAGCCAGTTCCTCGATGTGGGTGGCGCGCGTCAACAACGCGGCCAGGGCGGTAACGGTGATCTCTCCGGGCTGCGCGTCAGCAGCATCCGCTCGCGTGCTCGCCGCGGAGCACACCGCGGCGACCTCGGCGAGACTGGTGACGGGCTCCCGCCCCGGGTCTTCGGCGAAGCGCAGGGTCGACGACTCGGATGTGAGAGCGTCATAACGCAGAAGCCGGCCGATCAGGGGCGACCCGATTCCACAGATGAGCTTGACAGCTTCCGTCGCCATCGCCGAGCCGACCGTGCCGCACAGCACCCCAAGCACACCGCCGGCAGCGCAGTCCGGAACGGAGTCGGCGTCGGGGATGTCGGGAAACAGATCGCGCAGCATGGGTCCGCGTCCGGGCCAGAAGGTGCTCACCTGTCCGGCGAAGCGGAAGATCGTTCCCCACACAAGCGGGGTGCCGGTCAGCTCGGCGGCATCGTTCGACAGGTAGCGCGTGGCGAAGTTGTCGGTTCCGTCGAGCACGAGGTCGTGACGGGTGAAGAGGTCAATCGCGTTCTCGGGCGTCAATCGCTCGCACAGCGCGGACACGCTCATCGTTGGGTCGAGTCGCACGAGCGCGTCGTGTGCGGACTCCGCCTTCGGCCGGCCGATGTCCTCGTCGCGATGCAACACCTGACGCTGCAGATTTGACGCTTCGACGACGTCGTCATCGATCACCGTGAGGTGACCGATTCCCGCCGCCGCCAGGTAGTGCAGAATCGGTGCTCCGAGCCCGCCCGCTCCGATCACAAGCACCGAGGCGTGGCGCAGTCTCCGCTGACCGAGGCTGCCGACATCGGGCAGCGCGAGGTGCCGTGCATAACGATCAATCTCGCGACGTGACAGCGAGGGCCCGGGTTCGACAAGCGGAGGCAGCGCCCCCGCAGCCGCGGGCGTTGCCGACGGCGCGAACACAGGGCTGTCGTTCACAGAACGCTCGTTCACCGTATGCGCGATCACAGGTCGGCCTCCGACGGGCGGCGCGTCACCATACCGTCGAATGACGAGGACGCCTGCGCGAGTGAGCGCTTCGGGATCCGCCCTGCAGCCCGTGCCATCCGTCCCGCGTCAACGGCGAGGCGCATGGCGCGTGCCATCGCTCCCGCGTCATGCGCACGCGTGACGGCGCTGGCCAGAAGGACGGCATCGCAGCCGAGTTCCATGGCGAGCGCAGCATCCGATGCCGTGCCGATCCCCGCGTCGAGAACGATGGGCACGCCCGCACGTTCGATGATCGTCGCGATGTTGTGCGGGTTGAGGATCCCCAGACCGCTTCCGATCGGGGAGCCGGCGGGCATCACGACGGCGACGCCTGCATCTTCGAGGCGCTTGGCCAACGCAGGGTCGTCGTTCGTGTAGGCGAAGACGGTGAAGCCGTCGAGGACGAGCTGCTCGGCCGCGGTGAACAGCTCGACGGGATCGGGAAGAAGCGTGTCTTCATCGGCGATGACCTCGAGCTTGATCCAGGAGGTACCGAGCGCCTCCCGCGCCAGCTGTGCCGTCAGCACCGCGTCGCGTGCGGTGTAGCACCCCGCGGTGTTGGGCAGCGCGCGGATGCCGAGGCGGTCGAGCATCGCGAAGACCGAGTCGCGCGATTGGGCGTCGTACCGCCGGATCGCAACGGTTGTGAGCTCCGTTCCCGAGGCGATCAGTGCCTCTTCGAGTGAGGTGAGGGACGTCGCGCCGCCCGTTCCCATGATGAGCCGTGAGGTGAGAGCATCCCCGTCGATGACGAGAGAATCGGATGCTGCGGGCGCAGCAGTGTCTGCGGTGTTGAACGTCATGTCAGCCTCCCTGAACCGCGGTGACGATATCGACGGTCTGCCCGGGCAACAGCTCGTGTGCGGCCCACCCTCCGCGAGGGATCACCGTTCCATCGACCGCAGCAGCGACACCGAGCCGCGATCCGTCGGCCGGGTCGCCGCTTGCGACGAGATTCTTCCCCGTGAGATCGGCAACCAGCTCGAGAAGCGTGCTCTCGACCGTGACGGGGCGGTGTGCACCGTTCACGGTGATGTCGATCGTGTTCTCTGTCATCTTCTGCGTCATTGTCGTACTCCTTCATGCGCTGACTCAGGCGCTGTCGTGGGCGCAGGATCGTGTGTCGCCGTGGTGAACCGGTGCGGGTCGACGGTGCGCGGCAGGTCGGCGTCACTCGCGTCTCCCGTTGTGATGTCTGCGGTCAGCTGCGCGCCGAGAGGGGCCAACAGGATGCCATGGCGAAAATACCCGGTCGAAACGACGCAGCCGTCGTCGATACGTCCGATGATCGGGATATCGTCTGGCGATCCGGGCCGGGCGCGCGCCGTCACATCCGTGATCTCGCATTCCAAGGCGCCAGGGACGACGCGCTCGATGTCGTGCAGCAGCCGGTGCACTCCCCCGGCGCTGAGGCCTCCCCGCCCGTCCTCCCGCGAGGTGGCGCCGAGCACAAGGCTTCCATCCGGCCGGGGCACCAGGTACACCGGGCGCCCGTTCACCAGCGCCCTGATGGTTCGGGTGACGAGGGGCCGAAGACTCTCAGGGGCGGAGAGACGCATGATGTCGCCCCACACGGGTCGCACACCGAGCGCCGGTAGTCCCTCGATGGTGGATGCTCCGACACCCGCGCACACGACGACCTGGTCGGCCTGAATGTTCTGCCCGTTCGCCAGCGCGATCCCGCGCGTCTGAGTGCCGTCTGAAATCACCGCGTCGACGCGGCACCGCACGATGTTGTCCCCGAGCACGCTGATGAGCGCAGCAACGACACGGCGAGGATCGATCGCGTGGTCTCCCGGAATCCGCACGGCAGCGCTGACGCCGGGGCCAATCGCCGGCTCGAGGCTGCGCGCCCGCGAGCCGGCAATGAGTTCTACCGGCAGCCCAAGCGCGTTCTGCAGCGCGCAGAGCTCACGCAGACTCGTCATGTCGGCAGCATCCGCGGCGCAGACGAAAGTCTCGGCGTCTGTCACGCCCAGATCAGATCCGGATGCTGTGGCCAGCTCTTCCGCGAAAGCGGGGTACAGCTCAGCCGACGCCGTCATCAGCGGCGACAGGAGCGTCTGCCCCCAGATCACTTCCGAGGCGGGCGCGAGCATGCCCGCCGCAGCGTGGCTTGCTCCCTCGCCCGGCTGCGGGTCGACGATCGTCACCGACCATCCCCGCTGTGACAGGCGCCATGCTGTAGTGAGGCCGATGATTCCGGCCCCCACAACGACAGCGTGCATTGATTCTCCCTCCGGCGGCATGATCCGCATCAGGTCTGGCGGTCGGCACATGGCCCTCTCAGCCTTGCGAAAGGCTCCCGCGAACTTCCTCTACTCTAGGCACATGCCCACACAACTTCGACCCGTGACGTTGACCGATGATGCCGTCCGCACGGCCCGGCGGGAGGCTCTCGACCGGGCGCGCCTCTACGTCTGCACCGATGCGCGGCGTGACCGCGGCGATCTCGCGCAGTTTCTCGACTCCGCGTATGCGAATGGTGTCGATATCATTCAGCTGCGCGACAAGTCTCTTGAGGCGCGTGCTGAAATCGAGGCACTTGAAGTGCTGGCGGCCGCTGCCCGACGGCACGGAAAGCTGTTCGCTGTGAATGACCGTGCCGATGTCGCGGCACTCGTCGGAGCCGACGTCTTTCACGTGGGGCAGGGCGACTTGTCGAGTGAGCAGGCGAGGTCGATCCTCGGGCCAGACGTAATTCTCGGCCGATCGACTCACTCCATCGGTCAGGCGGAGGCGGCGAACGACGACGAGATCGACTATTTCTGCGTCGGACCGGTCTGGGAAACGCCGACTAAGCCCGGGCGGGATGCTGTCGGGCTGGACCCAGTGCGGCGTGCCGCCGAGTTCGCCGGCAAACCCTGGTTCGCGATCGGAGGCATTACGGGCGGAACACGTCTGGACCGCGTCGTCGGCGCTGGAGCATCCCGCATTGTCGTCGTGCGGGCGGTCACCGACGCTGACAACGTGGGTCGGGCCGCACGGGCGCTCCGAGACCGTTTGGAGTGACCGTTATTGACCCGTCTCGTTGGACTGACCGTTACTGACCCATCTGGCCGAGCCGGCTGCACCGACGGGAGCGGCCCAGGCCCATTGCTCCGTTAACGCGGCAGCACCCACGGGCGGACTCGTCGGCATCCCAGACACGACGAACTCCCCGAAAAAGGGCCGCGCGGCCGCTCTTTCGGGGAGTTCGCTGTGGTTCAGAACCTGGTGCGATCTGAGCTTAGGGCTTCCAGGTGACCGGGTCACCGTCGAGGTAGCTGAATTCAGTATCGTTCGGTGCCCACGCCACCGACCCGAGCTCTGATCCCTCGGGAACCGCGAAGATCATGCAGGTCTCCAGCGGCTCACCCTTATCGTTCGCCTCTTCCATGTACTGGTTGTCGCAGGGCTCAAAGTTTCCGATCATGTTGACCGGCGCTGCCCGGTTATCGTCACTGTCGAAGGCGAACATGCCGTCGATCGGATCTTTCCCGTCGAGTTCAACCTCGAACGGCTCGATCTTCGTCGCCTCAACGCTCACGTAGTACGGTGTGTAGCCTTCCAGCTGCTTGAGGAAGTCATCCCCGGCGGCTTCGAAGTCGCTCAAGGGAGCCTCAGAGACCTCGGTCACGGTGATCTCAAGCATCTGCTCTCCATCATCGGTGTCGGGGTAGAGAACAGTCGCTGTGTCCCCCAACGACAACTCCGTACCCGGTGCTGTCGCGTCCCCGGCCTGTTCGTCCGAGTTGTCTGTTTCTGTCTCCGCCTCGTCTGCGGGAGCTTCTGACGTCTCTTCGGTCTGCTGCGAGTCATCCGCTGGCTCTTCTGGGCCCGCCGAGCATCCCGTGAGTACGAGTGCCAGAATTCCGATCGCTGATGTGACCGCCATGCGTGTACGCATTGCTTTCACCGTCCTTCTCTGGTTGCTGTATTGAGACGGTAGCGCGGGTGGACAGACCAAATCCATGGGGATGGGTGCTAGTCCCCATGCTGGACGCGAAAGCGGAGTCCATAAGAGCGCGCGGCAGACGCACCAGCGTGATCGTGGCGCGGAGGCACCGTGCCGGGCAATGAGCAGGCGTCGCGTCCCTTCGGTCGGGATGAGCGTCGACGCAGCCCGCCGCTATACGGGAGTGAGCGGATAGTACGGCTCAGGCGGCAGAGTCACGTCAATCTCGTCACCGGCTCGCACGACACCGCCACGTGACACGATCCCCATGACGCCGGTCAGCCGCACCACGTCCCCCGACTCGCCTGTATAGAGAACCTGCTTCATCAATCCGGGCTGATCGTCGTTGATCTGGTGGCAAGGGTTGCGCAGGCCCGTCACCGTGATCACCGCCTCGCCGATCGTCAGCCTCGCACCGACAGGGAGCGCCAACACATCAACTCCGCTCGTCGTAATGTTCTCTCCCAGCTCCCCGGGCACCACCGTGTATCCGGCACCCTTGAGCCGATCGAACAGCTCTCGGTGGATCAGGTGCACCTGCCGCATATTCGGAGTCGACGCGTTCTTCTTCACGCGAGAGCGGTGCTGCACTGTCGTGCCCGCATGCGCATCACCCTGCACGCCGATTCCCTCGACGAGAGTGATCTCATCGACGGTCGGCTTGCTGAATGAGTGGGTGCCGCTGCGGTGAACTCCCACCACGGATGCTGTCATTGCTGCCCCTCGTTATTGCCTATGAGCGCCGCCCGGTGCCTCTCTGGCCATTATCCCTGACCGCCATCCCTGGCTGTCATATCCGGGCATCATTCCTGGCTGCTGGTATCTGTCGGCTCCTCACGAGTCACGTCCGCCTCCGCGGGCGTGCTCGTGGCAGCATCCTGTTCCTGTGTGTCCTGCCCCGACGGCTTCCGCCCGAACAACCGACGCTTCGGCTTGCCCTCATTCTCTGGCTGCTCGGTCGCGAGCCCGAAAACACCCTCGTGCTTCTCGACACCGCTCGCGACGCTCTCGACAAGCACACGCCTGGCCAGCTGCCCGCGCAAGACGAGGGGATCTCGTGACAGGTCCTTCCACAGCGCCACGCACAGCAACAGCATGACGATCACGAAAGGCACGGCAGACACAATGGTGATGTTCTTGAGCCCGTTGAGCGCTTCGGCCGGGTCATCACCGCCGGCCAACAGCATGACGGCGGCAACAGCACCCGTGGCCACACCCCAGAACAGCGTGAGCTTCTTCGTCGGTTCTTCCGCCCCGTTTTCAGAGAGCCCGGCCATCACGATGGACGCTGAGTCAGCCCCGGTCACGAAGAAAATCGCCACGAGGATCACCGCGATCACCATCAGGATGACTGTGACCCAGCCGGGCACAGGCATCTTGGCGAGCAGATCGAACAGAATCGTATCGAAGTCGATGTTCGGCGTTCCATCGACGATTTTCGCGAGCATGCCCGAGGTATCGCCCGCTGCTTCAGCGCGCTCTTGCAGACCAATCGCACCGCCGCCGAAGATCGCGAACCAGATCACGGAGATCGCAGACGGAACGAGCAGCACACCCGTGACGAACTGTCGGACGGTGCGTCCACGAGAAATACGCGCGATGAACAAGCCCACGAAGGGCGTCCACGACACCCACCAGGCCCAATAGAAGATGGTCCAGGTTGACATCCACTCAGCCAGTGCCGGCGAATCATTGGACGGCGTTCGAGATGCCATCTGCGGAAGATCACCGATGAACGCGCCGATCGCGTCGGGGATCACATTGAGAATGAACAGCGTCGGGCCCCCGATGAAGATGATCACAGCAAGCAGGATCGCAAGCACCATGTTGATGTTGGACAGCCACTGGATGCCGCGCTCGATACCGGACACGGCTGAGGCGACAAACATCGCGGTCAGAATCGCGATGATGAGAACGAGAAGCCCCGTGCCCACGTTCTCCATGATGCCGGTGGACTGAAGCCCTCCTCCGATCTGCAGAGCACCGAGACCGAGGGAGCATGCCGAGCCGAAGAGCGTGGCAATGATCGCGAGGATGTTGATGATCTTGCCGCCCCAGCTGTTGACGGCCTTGTGGCCGAAGAGTGAGGTGAACATTGACGAGAACAGCTGACTCCGCCCCAGCCGGTACGTGCCGTAGGCCATTCCGAGACCGACGATCGCGTACATGCCCCAGGGATACAGCGTCCAGTGGAACATCGTCGTTCCCATGGCCGTGCTCACCGCAGCGGGAATCTGCCCGTCGACAGTGCCGGGAGGCGGCGACATGTAGAAGAACAGCGGCTCGCCGACGCCGTAAAAGATGAGTCCAATGCCCATACCCGTGGCGAACATCATGGCGATCCATGATGAAGTCCTGAACTGCGGAGTCTCACCGTCCTTGCCCAAGGGGATGGCACCGAAGCGGCTAGCCGCGACGACGATCACGAACACGGTGAAAACCGTTGCGGCGATCACGAACAGCCAGCCGAAGTTCTTGATCGTCCCGTTGAGTGCCGCGTCTGCCACCGTGCCGAGGCCGTCAGGGGTGACGAATCCCCACACGACGAAGGCGACGGCAAGTACGCCAGCAATGCTGAACACCACCCAGTCCGTTCCGCGGACCTTCTCGAGCTTGCGCCGCCTGGCGCTCTTCTTCAGTTGTTGAATGAGATCTTCAGTTGAATCGGCGTTGCTCATAGTCATCGGTGTGCTCGACGCTGTCGACCACGCCCCGTTGTCTTCCGTACTGCGTTGTTGGCCGCTTCGGACTTTGTCAGGGTAGCGCCCGTTTTATTCTTCGTGCCACATCGCACGCCGATCGAGCCGAGCTGGGTAAGCGCAGAACCTTGTTCGGATCACACGTTGTCAACTGGAGTTGACGTTCGATCGCCCGTCAACTATGGTTGACATCATGACAGAAGATCCACTGGATGCGGCCGTCGACAACGATCCGCGCGTCGGACTACGCGCGGTGCGATCTCTCCGCGAGCTGGCCGAGCGACTCGAGGTGCTCCACGTGACCCGGGCCCGCGAGCTCGGCATGTCCTGGCAGGAGATCGCGGACGCACTCGACGTGTCACGGCAGGCGGTCCATAAGAAACACGGAAAGAGCAAACATGTTTGAAAAGTTCACACAGAGTGCACGTGATGTTGTCATTCGAGCACAGTCGATCGCTCGAGAGGTGCGAGCACCGCAGATTGATTCGACGCATCTGCTGCTCGCCCTTGCCGATGGCAGCGATACGGCGGCTCGGGCCCTTCGCACGACAATTCCGGATGCTGAGGCATCACTCGCCCGCTTACGCGGCGACGCGGGAACGGCTGGACTCGATTCCGAAGCGTTGCTGTCACTCGGGATCGACGTCGACGACGTTGTTGCCCGGGCCGATGCCGTCTTCGGTGCGGGAGCATTCCGAAATGCGGGCACATCGAAACGGCACATCCCTTTTCGCAACGATGCAAAGAAGACTCTCGAGCTCGCGCTGCGCGAAGCGATTCGCCTGGGCGAGAGGACCATCGAATCCCGCCACATCCTTCTGGGACTTCTGCGCACTGAGGGTGCAGGGTACGAAGCACTTGTCGCGGCTGGCGCTGATACCGATAGCCTGCGCGCGACGCTCGTCGAGAGCGAGGCAGCATGATCGACACACGCCGATGATCGACGGCGTGATTGTATTTTTCATACAATCACAGAAGGAACGATCCCGTACCGCATTCGAGGGAGACTCATCAGCATGACCGCGAGCACGCAGACGGATCGGCGTAACAGCTATGTCGAGATCGCCTACGAGCACCTCCGTGACCTGATTCTCACGGGTGAGCTCGCGCCCGGCAATCGCGTGACCGTGCAGCCCCTCACCGAGATCCTCAAGCTTTCGCCGACGCCGATCCGAACAGCCCTCGCCGCGCTCGAGCGACAGGGGCTGCTCGAGATCCACGAGCATCGCGGATACTTCGTCCCCAAACTCGGACGCAAGGACATCCTCGAGATCTATGAGATTCGCGAGGTGATCGACAGCGTCGCTTCGCGCCGCGTCGCCCAGCTCGATGAGCGCACCGACATTATTGCTCGCCTCGAAAGCCTTCTGCAGCAGCAGCGAAAAGCTGTCGCGGCGGGAGACATCGCGACGTACCGAGATCTCGACGTCACATTCCACCGAACGATCTGGGAGAACTCCGGTAACCACCGCTTGCTCTCCCTCGCAGATAATCTGCTCGGTCAGGTCCGCATCGGCAACAACGTCTCATCACGCGTCCCCGGCCGTGTGCAGATCGCCATCGAAGAACACGCCAGCATCATTGCCGCCCTTGCGCGCGGCTCGGCCGAGGACGCCGAGTCCGCGACGCGTCGTCACGTACGTGAAGCTGCTCATGCTTTGGCTGACTATCTGACCGAGCAGAACTCCGCACGCTGACACAGACTCAGGCGCCCAGACCCCCCTGTGCTCGCAGGCCCTGCGCTCGCACCTCCGGTGTTCCGCAGCCTACCCGCGTCCACAATTCTCCGAGATCCGCCCTCTTGGGTCTCGACAGTATGCCCACGTTGTGCCACGCCTGACACAGGCCATCAGCTCCGGACAGGCGGAGCCTCTCCCTCATTGACAAAGCTTATTTTGCAGCCTAATCTCTGATTAGATTTAATCAAATATCAGATCTAAAGCATAAAGGAGTGCTGATGACTGCAGAAACAAGACACACGATGGGTGCTGTCGGGCCGCCCGCCCACGAACGCGTGACCATGCTGGGTGGACCGGTGACGGCCCTCGTCCCAGCTCTCGTCTTCGTCACCGTTCTTGCTGTTCTGTCCATCACCGAGCGAGCTACCATCTCAGGCTTCTGGGTTGGCGGTTGGGCTGCGATCGTAACGGCGCTGGCTCTCTCGACCACGCGCGCGCGATGCGCCGAGTCAATCATTCGCGGCCTCAGCGACAAGACAGGTGCTGTGATCATTGCCGCGTTTGTCTTCGCAGGAATCTTCGGCTCCGTGCTCTCGGGCGCGGGCCTCGTTGATGGCCTACTTTGGTTGGGCCTCTCCACCGGACTGCACGGAGCAGCCTTCACCGTTCTCGCATTTGTTCTCGCGTGCATCTTCGCCGCGGGAACCGGAACGAGCGTCGGCACGGTCGTCGCCATGGTTCCTGTGCTCTACCCTGCTGGCGTGTTTCTCGGCGCGGATCCCACGATGCTTGCCGTCGCCATCATCGCCGGCGGCGCTTTCGGCGACAACATCGCCCCTGTCTCCGACTCCACAATCAGCTCGGCCTTCACCCAAAATGCCGCGATGGGTGACGTCGTGAAATCGCGCCTCCCGCTGGCGTTGACAGCAGCCGGAATTTCGATCGTCGCCTTTGCCATCTTCGGCGGTGGTGGAGAAGTCACCCAGAATCCACTGGGTGCGAATTCCAGCCCACTGGGCCTGCTCATGCTCATCCCATTCGCTCTCGTGATTTTCCTCGCCGTGCGCGGTCACCACATCATTGCGTCCTTGACCTGGGGAACCGTCGCTGCCATGGTGATCGGGCTTCCGACGGGGCTCCTGCAACCGGCCGCCGTCTTCGCGATCCCGGGCGAACGCGGCGAGAGCACCGGACTCATCGAGGACGGAATCGCGGGAGTGACGGGCGCGGTCATTCTCGTCTTGTTCATACTGGCGCTCGCGCAGCTGCTAAGCGACAGCGGCCTGATGGAGAAGGTGCTCGCGGGCCTGCGCAAGCGGGCGGCCAAGGGGGTGCGAAGTGCAGAGCTCACGATCGTCGCCGTCACCGTCCTTTTCACCATCCCGCTCGGTTCGAACGCCCCCGCCATTCTCCTCGTCGGTCCAACGATCGCCCGGCCACTCGGCCTGGGCCACAGACTGACCCCGTCACGGACCGCCAACCTGTTGGATTGCAGCGCGAACACCGTCTTCTACATGCTGCCGTGGCACAACGCCGTAATCGTCTGGTTCGTCACTGTCCTCGCGGCGGCGAACGCGCACGATTTGCCAGCACCCAGCATCGCCGCAGCCTTCCTCAACCCCTACGCGTGGAGCCTGCTCGTCGTGCTCCTCGTCTCCATCCTCACCGGCTGGAACCGCAGGTATTCAGCTGATACCCCGTCTGCCCCGCACGGGCCCTGAGCGAGCGCGAACGCCTCACCCACTGGCCACACTCACTGATATTCGTCCACTGACCTCGTCCAACGACACGAAGGAACACACCATGCACCTCGCGACATTTCCCCGCCGCCGATACACTGATGGGCCCACGCCGATTGAGCACCTGCCACGTCTCAGCGAGCATCTCGACGGTCCCAACATTTACGTCAAACGCGACGACCTTCTCGGGCTCACATCGGGCGGAAACAAGACGCGCAAACTTGAGTTCCTCATGGCTGACGCACTCTCCCACGGTGCAGACACGATCATCACGACCGGCGCCGTCCAATCGAACCATTGCCGCCTAACCCTTGCGGCCGCGGTGAAAGAGGGGCTGGCGTGCCGCCTCGTGCTCGAAGAGCGCGTCGAAGGGTCATACGATCCGGGCGCGAGCGGCAATAATTTCCTCTTCCGACTCCTGGGCGCCGAGCAGATCACCGTCGTTCCCGGGGGCACAGACCTTGCCGCCGAAATGCAGAAGGCTGCGGATGCTGTCACAGCCGAGGGCGGTGCTCCATACATCGTCCCCGGCGGTGGCTCGAACCCTCTCGGTGCGCTCGGGTATGTCGCGTGCGCCGATGAGATCCTCGCGCAGTCATTTGAACAGGAACTCCGACTCGACCACGTCGTGTGCGCGAGCGGCTCCGGGGGAACACATGCGGGCTTGGTCGCCGGCTTCGAAGGTGCTCAGAGTGGCATCCCGATCACCGGCATCAGCGTCCGCGCGCCGAAGGAGCCACAAGAGGCCAAGCTGAATGGGCTCGCAAACGCCGCATCGAAGCTCGCAGGAGGCATCCACGAGATCCGGCCTGATGCTGTCACGGTCCGCGATGACTTCGTGGGCCCCGGATACTCGCTCCCCACGCCAGAGATGTCCGAGGCAATTCAGCTCTTCGCTCGCTTGGAGGGCATCCTTCTCGACCCGGTCTACACGGGAAAGACAGCGGCTGGGCTCATCGGTCTCGTGCGCGAAGGAGCGTTCCCGAAAGACGCGAATGTGCTCTTCGTGCACACGGGCGGCTCCCCCGCCCTCTACGCCTACCAGACCGAGGCCCTCGCCGAATGACACGCGAGACGAACACGACGTCGCGCATGGTCGGTGTGCTCGGAGGGATGGGCCCCGCCGCGACAGCCGACTTCTACGCGAAGCTCATCGCAGCAACGCCGGCCTCGCGCGATCAGGACCATCTGCGCGTCGTGATCTGGGCCGACCCGACGGCTCCTGACCGCACGCGGGCCCTGGCGTCACGAGGTGAGAGTCCGCTCCCCTGGTTGCGTCGCGGCGTGCAACAGCTTGTGCAAAGCGGAGCCGAGATTCTCGTCGTGCCGTGCAACACCGTCCATGCCTACATGCCGGATGCTGTCGCCGACACCGACATCCAGTTCATCAGCATTATCGATGTCGCAGCCGATCAGGCCCAGCAGGCGTCGTCAACGGGAAAAGTTGGGCTCCTCGCCACAGAGGCGTTGATCGATGCAGGGCTCTATCAAGAGGCTCTATCAGAGCGCGGGCTGGAGGCCGTCGTGCCAACGCCGCAGATTCAGGCGCGGCTGATGCAGGTGATCTACCAGGTGAAAGCTGGCGACACGGGACGAGTCGTGCGTGACGTCACCGCGTCGATCCTCGATGCCCTTGCGCGTCAGGGCGTCACATCAGTGATCGCCGCGTGCACAGAGATTTCGGTGCTGGTCTCGCGGCTGACCACCAGCATCCCCGTCATCGATCCGTCGCACGCCCTCGCATTGCGAGCTGTGAGTGCCGCCGTCGAGCGCCCCGCCCTCGTGTCACCGGAGCGTTCGTGAATCCGCACAGATTGGAGTAATGATCCGTGTGCACGGTGTCCCTCGAGACGGAAGCGACAACGCCGGCACAGGGCAATCACGGTCCCCGCGCCCGACCGTGTTTCCCGTGACTGGGCGTTTCTCGTTGTCAGGGCGCGGGAGGCACCCGACAGGCGCCGACGATGGGGCGACGCCCCACAACGTCGGCGTGTGTCTCTGCCTCCACCGATCGCCTCGTTGCGTTAAGCGGTCCGCCTGCGATAGCGCTGATCGGCAAGCGCGAAGACGAGTGAGACGATCACCACGAGTCCGATGAGCGTGAAGCCGATAGCCATCGCACCGGGCCATTCGGTGAACGACAGGGAAGCGAAGACTGCCGCCGTGACAACAGCGATTCCCACAGATGTTCCAATGCGCTGGCCCGTCTGCATGATTGCTCCCGAGCTTCCCGCATAGTTCAACGGAACATCGGCGAGTGTGAGCGTCTGGTTCGGGCTGATCACGACGCCCTGGGCAATCCCGATGAACGCCAGTGACAGCAGAAGCCACCACTCGCTGACCACGCCCTCCTGAGTCAAGAGGACGACGGCGATCGTTGATGCCAGGCCGAAGAGCGCAATCAGCAGGCCGCTGATGACCATCTTGCGGCCATAGAGCATCACCCGGCTGCCTGCCCAGTGGGCGGAGAAGGCCGAGAGAATGGCCGATGGAATCCCCACGAGGCCGGCCTCGAAGGCCGAGTGACCGAGCCCGCGCTGCATGTACAGGGCCACGAGCACCCAGACGCTCGTCATGCCGAGAAAGTACAGGGTGACGATGACCGTGCCGTTCGCGAAGCTTCGCGTCGCAAAGATCTTGAGGTCAACCATCGGGCTGTTCCCCAGGCGCGCGTATCGACGCTCCCACGCTACCCAGGCGGCGATCAGAAGAAGTCCGACGGGAAGAAGCAGCCAGATGAATGGGGAGACCTCGGTCTCGACGAACGGGAACAGCAGCGACAGGACGGCGAAGCCGAGCAGCAATGCCCCCACCAGGTCCATCGAACGGCTGCGACGAGCCGGTGCCGGGCCATCGACTGGTTGTCGTGCTCCCCTGCTGATCAGCGGTCGTGGAAACCACATCAGGGCAAGAATGATCGCGACGACGCCGACCGGGACGTTCACGAGAAACGTGAGCCGCCACCCAAGATCGGCGCCGCCGAGGTTGATGATGAGCCCGCCCAGGACGGGGCCGATGGCGACCGAGACTCCCACGGTGCTTCCGAAATAACCGAAGGCCTTGCCACGCTCGGCCCCACGGAAGTAGTGCTGAATCATGCCGACACCCTGCGGGTTCAGCAGCCCCGAACCGACGCCCTGTACAAAGCGGGCAATATTCAGCCACTCCGCGTTGGGCGCGAGTCCTGCGGCGATCGACGACAGCGTGAAGACGGCCACACCGAGAATGAAGATCCCGCCGCGGCCCATGAGGTCTCCTGCTCGGCCGGCGGCGACGAGGACGATTCCGAAGGTGAGTGCATACCCAGACAGCACCCACTGAATGTCGGATTGTGAGGCGTCAAGACCATTCTGAATCGAAGGCAGCGCCACGTTGACAATGCTGACGCTGATGAGCGACATGAAGATCGCGACGAGAAGCACCGAAAGAATGCGCCACCGTGCGGGGTCAGGCTGCTCTCCGCCTGCGCCGCCCCGTGACTCGATCGTACTTCTCTCCGACATAGTCCTCCCCGTGCATCCACCTATAGCCAACACACATCGTGCGGCTATTTATTCCTCGGGCGCGGGGTCAGCACGTGGCCGCCCCGCGCCGCGACTCAGGCGAGCGCGTCGGTGATCGGGGTGTCTCCGTCGAAGAAGTTGACCGTGTCACGCACAGCGGCATGCTGCGCAATGACGTACGTGATAACCTCCGCCACGTTCTCACGTGACGTGACCTTCTGTTCCGGAGTCAGGTCACGGTCAATGCCCTCGCCCGCCTCATCAGCAACGGTGAGCAATCCCGATGCAGTCTCGAGAGTGAGCCTCCCCGGCCCGAGGATCGTGTAATCAAGCTCAGACTCTCGCACCGCGACATCAGCATCGTGCTTCGCCTTGGCGTACGCGTAGAACGAGTTCTCAGGGTCGAGCGTGTCGATGTCGACGGCTGCGCGCGAATACGACACCATCACGTAGCGGGAAACACCGACGCCCTGGGCTGCGGTGATCGTCCGCACGGCGGCCTCGAAGTCGACGGCCCGCGTGCGGTCCGGGTTGCCTCCACCGGCTCCGGCGGAAAACACGATAGCTTCTGCGTCAGCGAAGGCTCCGGAGAGAGCCCCGACGTCGGCGGTTTCGATATCGAGCACGACGGGCTCGGCACCGGCGTCCCTGATATCGGCTGCGTGATCGGGGTTCCTAATGAGCGATTCGACGCGATATCCCGCTGCGACCAGCTTTGGCACCGCGAGCAGGGCGATTTTTCCGTGTCCGCCGACGATGACCACTTTTTTGTCGGCCATGAGAACCTCCTTCTGCGCCAGCTGGCGCCTGTTGTCTGTGCTGCTTGGAGGCGCGAAGCGTCCGCGTGGCAGCATCAGTCTTTCATCCCAGTCGTCTTCCGGCGGGGTCGTTCTGCTGGTACCGCGAGCCGAGCACGCTGAGGCCAACCGCCGAGACTGCCCGGTGACGCTTGTCCACCATGCAAACAGCCTAGTGACCTGGGGCGACGGGTCGACCGCTGCGTACGAGACGTGTGCTCATCGATGAGTGTCCATGAGGCATGCCCCCTCAGCCCAGCTCATCGAACACGACTCGTGCCACCTCGGCGATGAGATTGTCGGGAGAGACGCCGTCTTCCGTGAGCTGACGGGTGTAGACGGTGATCACATACAGTTCACCGGAGGGGCTCTCTACGATGGCGACGTCGTTTGAGATGTCATAGACACTCGAGGACCCGGTCTTATCGGCTACGGTCCACCCGTCGGGCACTCCGGCTCTGATCTTGTCGTCACCGGTTGTATTGCCCTGCATCCACTCCCTGAGCTGCGCTGAATCATCAACGTCGATGCCGTCATGACGCACAACACGTTCGAGGTTGAGAGACATCGCTGCCGGGGTCGTCGTGTCGTGGGTCTCGCCGGGGCGTACGTCATTCAGAGTGGGCTCAGTCCGGTCGACAGATATCGTCTCGTCTCCCAACGAGCGCAGGTAGCTTTCGACGGCCGCGGGCCCGCCTACCTGGTCCATCACCAGATTTGCTGCTGTGTTGTCGCTCATGTCGATGGCTGCCTTGCACAGATCGCGAATCGACATGCCCGTGTCGACATGCTGCGATGTCACCGGAGCGTACTCAAGGAGATCACCCTCGTCGTAATGGATGATCGCGTCGAGATCCTCGTCGTCTGTCGCATCAAGCATCGCGAGGACGATCATCGTCTTGTTCGTCGATGCGAACGCGAAACGCTCATCGGCACGATGAGCGATCTGCGCCCCTGTTTCGAGGTTGCGGGCGACCACACCGATACGAGCGTCGTAGCGAGTTTCGAGTGCAGCGACTTCCACATTCTCAGTTGTCGTAGGAGTCGACGCGGGAGCGGACGGCGATGCGCTTGAGCCGACAATGCCTTCATCGCCCGATGGGGTACCGCATGCGGTCAGCGCAGCGATGAGCCCCATGCCCAGGACGACGGCGGTCGTTCGAAAGAAGGTTCCTGCCATTCATCAATTCTCGCCTCGACCGAGCGCCTTTCTACGCTGTGGCCCATTGCTTGTGATGATTTCCACAGCGTTCCACGCCCAGATAGCCACTGACAATGGACACACTCGCGGGTCGTCGCGTGTGGCAGGTCTCACCGTGTCGCCCATGTCGTTGGATCGAAATTTCCGTGCTGCGGAGTTTCACGCCGGCGCACTCGCTCTGTTTCGCTGTCGATCCGCAAAGTGCCCCAACAGATCTGCTCGTATGAGAGCCTGGTCGCATGTCTTCGAGGACGCCCGCGGATGCCGCGGATATCAGTGACCGAGCGGCTGAACACGGGCTCGACATCGACGCATCGACGATCAGCATCATCGAAGCCGGACTGGACTTCCGCGTGGCGATCGCTCAGGCAGCCGACGGCACGAGGTGGGTGCTTCGAATGCCGCGCCGGGCGGACGTTGTCGAACGCGCCACCGTAGAAGGACGCCTGCTCCGAGCGGTCGCACCACTCCTGTCTGTGCGTGTTCCGGATTGGCAGATCGTCTCGGACCGGCTGATCGCCTATCCTCTTCTTCCCGGTATGCCAGGGCTAACACTCGACGACTCGGGAGCTCCGGTCTGGTCGTACGATCCCACATCGAGCGTGTACGCAACGTCGCTCGGCGAACTGCTCGCCGAGTTGCATGCCATCGAACCGTCCGAGGTGCGCGGTACCGGCATAGACGTCCTCAGCCCCTCCGATGTTCGCGAGAAATGGCGCGCCGATATCGACACAGTGAGTGCAGAATTCGAGGTTGCGCCGCAGACGAACTCACGATGGCACGCCTGGCTCGCCGATGACACGTTCTGGCCGGACTGGTCGGTACTCACCCACGGCGAGATCTACCCCGCGCACACGCTCCTCGACGGCGAACGCATCACGGCTGTACTCGATTGGACGACTGCCGAAATCGGCGACCCGTCGAAAGACTTCGCGTTCCAGCAGGCGTTCGCGTCGCCAGAAGCATTTGATCTGACCGTGCGGACCTACGTCGAAAACGGCGGTCGCGTCTGGCCCCGCCTCGCTGATCATTGCTCCGAGAGATTCGCAGCCAGCCCGATCGGCTACGGACTTTTCGCGCTGATGACCGGTGACGAACAGCATCGAAGCACCGCAGCAGAATTGCTGAATCCGGCGTCGGAGTAGAACACCGTCACGCGTTCAGAGGGCGATCCAGGCGTCGCTCCATGGCCCGAAGCGTGTCGCGTGCACGGGCACCAACCTCAACATCATCGAGCGTCTCGATCACCGCTGGTGCGTGCTCGGATTCGCCGACAACGGCGAGCGCTCGCAGCGCGGCGATGCGCACACGCGAGTGTGCATCCGTCTCGACGATGCGTGCACAGTCGTCTCCGGCCTCTCCAATTTCGTGACGGGCCACAACCGTGGCGCACATTTCTCTGACTCGCCACTGGGTATCGGACAGTCCGCGAATGATCTCCCGCTGCCCACCCTCATCGCCGACATAGAGCAGGGTGCGTGCCGCCCACACGCGCGGCCAGTAGTCCAGGCCGCGCTCGGGCCAGGTTCGTGGCGGTCCCCAGCTCTCCCATTGCCTGCCGGCGAGCCATCGTGGATCGGGGTCTTCCTCGACCGATGACGTCTCGAGGTGAATACGTCCGGCCAGAACATCGCCGCACCAGCGCACAAGCACATGTGCGCCAATTTCCAAGCGCGCTGCCTCAGCACGCTCGTGCGGCGAGACCGTCAGCCATTCTTCCGCGCCCATTACTCGACAGTAGTCGACGATCGAAGACGACTCACTGCGATGAATCGGGAATAACTCGCCCACAGCGAGCGCTATCTTTTTACACTTCTGTGCGCTCATGGGCATCGGCTGCGCCGCCGGCAGCCGGTGCACCACTCACGGAACTCACTCCTCGCGCTAATCGAACGAGCGGAAGGCTCCCGCCGATGAATGCTTCCCCACCGTCCTCCCCCGTCACCCAGCATCCTGACTTCGGCTTGACCGTCATCACGCGGTCTCCCGACCCCAGGACGAGCGGTAACCAGCCGCCCAAACGCGCTCCGCTCGCCGAACGCATTCAAGCCATGGGGCAAAGCCGACTCGGCGCGCTTCTCCTGCTGATCGCGACAGTCATCGCGATTGTCTGGGCGAACATCTCGTTCGCCTCGTACGAGCAGGTGTGGGGCACGCATCTGGTCATCGGCGTCGAGGATCTTCAGCTGAGCTTCACACTCCACGCATTTGTCAACGATGCGATCATGGCGATCTTCTTCTTCACGGTCGGGCTCGAAGTTCGCCGAGAATTCGCGATCGGCGAGCTGACGACGTGGTCTCGAGCCATGGTTCCGGTGCTGGCGGCGCTTGCCGGACTCGCCGTACCAGCACTCCTCTACATCGCTGTCGCTTCCGGGACAGGTGCCGGGGACGCCTGGGGCGTCGTTATCTCAACAGACACGGCGTTCCTCGTGGGAGCGCTCGCACTTGTGGGCCCCAGAGCCCCGGGCCGACTTCGAGTCTTCCTGCTCACGATGGCCATCGTCGATGACATCGGTGCTCTTGCAATCATCGCCCTCGTCTATACAGCGGACCTCCAGCTCTTCCCTCTGGCAATCGCCGCGGTGGGCCTTGTCGGTATCTTCTTCACGCGGTACCTGCGCGTCGGCAGAGGGGCGTCATACGGCATCCTTGCAGTCATCGTCTGGCTCGCCTTTCTCGCCTCCGGCGTCCATCCCACACTCGCCGGGGTCGCCATTGCCCTGCTTGTTCCCGTCTACCGGCCCAGCCGGCGCGACGTGGAACATGCGCTCAGCCTGACGCAGACGTTCAGACAATCGCCCAACTCTCAGTACGCACGCGCCGCGGCGAATAGTCTGCGCGAGTCAATTTCCATCAATGAGCGTCTGCAAGCGGCATACGCACCGATCGTTGCGTACGCAATCGTTCCGCTCTTCGCACTCGCGAATGCTGGAGTGAGGATCAATGGAGAGATTCTCGCCGATGCGGTGCGCTCACCGGTCATGTGGGGTATCGTCGTCGGTCTCGTGGCAGGGAAGTTCATCGGAATCTTCGGGTCGATCTGGCTTATGACGCGCCTGCACATCGGAAGTCTCGGTCCGGGCCTCACCCGACGGCGCATCGCCGGGGGCAGCCTGCTCTCGGGCATCGGCTTCACAATCTCGCTCTTCATCGTCGACCTGGCCATCGCCGACCCACAACTGCAGAACATCGCACGCGTCGGTGTGCTGACAGCATCCCTCATCGCTTTTGCTCTCTCCGCTCTGTTCTTCCGGCTCTCCGAACAGCGGTCCCCGACGTCGGAGACGGGGCACCGGCTTGCCCGCCCCATCGATCCGACCCGCGATCACGTCTATGGCCCGGAGAACGCCCGATACACACTCGTCGAGTACGGTGATTTCCAGTGCGAGTTCTGCCTCAAGGCAACCGGAGCGGTGGGCGAAGTTCGACGCGAGCTCGGCGATGATGTGCGCTATGTGTGGCGCCATGCTCCCCTCGCGAGCTATCACCCGAACGCGATTGCCGCAGCGGAAGCGTCAGAAGCCGCCCACCGACAAGGGCAATTCGGCGAGTTCATGCGCAGCCTCTTCGCGGATCAGGAGCACCAGCAGCCCGCCGATATACTCCGGCGCGCAGACGAGCTGGGCCTCGACCTGGATCAGTTCGAGGCCGATTTGAGCTCAGCCGAGGTGGCCGCACGGGTTCGTGATGACGCTCTCGATGCAGAAGCCATGGAGATCTCGGCTGTACCGACGTTCTTTGTCAACGGCGTTCGGCACGTCGGCCCGTTCGACGCCGCATCGCTGATCCGCTCACTCGAGGCGACGGTGCCGAGCACCTCTGCCGAGCACCTCTGAGGGGGCGGAGCGCTCAATCGTCACGGCAAGCGGCTCGGCGGAACACCACGTGGCCCCTTCCGAAGCATGAGCTTCGGGTGGGCAGCACTCCCCCTGTCCGCCGAACGCGCACTGTCATAGTGTGACGGTGATGGAACCCGTGTTGACATATGCCCAGGCCGTATCGATGTTGCAATCCACCGGCAGCGTCAGGATGCCGGGAAAGCCTGCGCTCTGGTCCGGCGCGATGCGATGGCTGTTCCTCGCGCTCATCGTCCTGGTGTTGATCGTCCTTGTCGTCGTCGGGCCGATCGGCATCATCGCCGCACTGGTTTCCGATGTCTCAGTCACTCCAGCCACGATTTTCGGCATCATCGCCTGTTACGCGATGCTCGCCGGAGTGCTGGCGCTGCTGTTCACCTTGTACCGGCGCCAGGGCAGATACAAGCAGATTGAGCACAGTGTGGTGCGATTGGAGCCGCAAGGGCTGACTCTTCGCGGGGTCGGCCCAATCCCCTGGCGCGATTTCAACCCCGCACAGAGCACGCTGGTTCCCGCGGAACACGACAGCGGGTACGTGTTACGTGCCGTGATGCCGCTGTCTCCGTCGGGATTTGCCAATGTGAATCAGAGGCTGCCTCCGAATCTGCGGGGCCGATTGTGCCCGGCTTCGGGGCCGATCTGGAACAAGGCTCATCGGTACATCTATGTCCCGGGAGTCGAGGGTCTGTCGCAGGGTGAAGTGACGGATCTTCTCAACCGTGCGCACTCGATGTACAGCCGGCCCGTTCCCACAGCCCCTCAGAGGTGAGCGGAGTCAGGCACGCTCTTGCGCAGTGCAATGCGGAACAATCGCTTAGGCATATCGGAGACGCGCACGCGTTCGAACTTCGGGTTCGAGCGAACGGAAACGTCGTGGTCACGCATCACGGACGCGTGGCTGCCATCATGCGTGGCTCTCGCGGCGAAGACTTCCTTACCGAGGTTGAGTCAGACCCGCAGGAGACGAGCATGCGGCCAGACGCATACTCGGTCCTTTAACGTTGAGCCATGCTTCGACGTCTCTTCTCGCGCGCCTTCTGGCGTCTGAGCCGGTGGACGTTGTCGAGCGAACCTGCGCCTGAGCGGCCCACGGTTCTTGTCGGGGCTCCGCATACGTCGAACTGGGATTTTGTTCTGATGCTCGCGATCGCATGGCGTCTCGGAATCGACGTGCGCTGGTTGGGAAAGAAGAGCCTCTTCAGCGGCTGGCGCGGTCCGATCATGCGCCGCCTCGGCGGCATCCCTGTGGACCGCGCTGATCCAGCACGTGTCGTGTCCGACGTTGTGAGGCAGGTTCGCTCGGGCGACGTCTTTGGCCTTGTCGTCACGCCGGACGGTACGCGGGGTGCACACGACACGTGGAAGTCAGGCTTCTACCGAATCGCACGTGAGACGGGGATGCCCGTGACGCTTGGGTTCGTCGATCGCACAACGATGACGACCGGGCTGGGTCCCACGTTCGAGCTGACCGGCGATGTCGCTCAGGACATGGATCGCATCCGCGCCTTCTACGCCGATAAGTCCGGCCTGCGCCCGGCGCGACGAGTCGAACCTCGATTGCGCGAAGAGGATCCTCCTGCGTAAAAGTCCCGTCACTCCGCCGAACGAGAAAAGCACAGTTCTTCTCCCGTGCACTGAGAACAGCGGATGCTGGTGGGCGAGCCGACCGCATTCGGCACCTCGCGTCGAACGCGACTGCCCTGCCTGCGCGCTACGAGGTTCGCGACTCGACCAGATACGTCCGGATTTCAGCAATCTTCGCTGTCTTCGCGGCACCGGTGAATCGAAGCACGTGACAGAAGTCGACACGAGACGCACCGTGCGTGACGTATCCGTCGCACGCGGCGAACTTTCCGTGCGTCACCGTCGAAAGAATTTCGACGTACTCAGGCTCAGTGTTCAGCCACGGGATCGCCGTCTCGTTGCCTCTACCTCCTTTGTCGTCGCCGACCAGCGTCCAGTACGCTCCCTCGGCAAGTCGCTCTGCAACAGCATCCGAGTTTGTCATGGCCCAAGCCGCAGAAAACTCACTGACGATGATCAAACGCGGTGAATTGCCGCAATCGGTCGGATAGACGATCGTCGCAGGATTCTCACTCACCAGGAACCTCCAACTCTGACGGCGAACGGTGATGTGGATAGCGTGGTCTGATGCCCATCAGGCTGAATCGCGTAGGATGCTGATGCGCACGGTCCCGATCGGAAACTCGGACAGGACCGTGGTCTACAACCTACCTGGAGTGCGAGCGAGTCGACAGGCTCACCGCGGGCCGCCCAGTCGCTTTTTCAGCAGCACAGCGGACTCAACCAACGTGCCCAGTGGAATCAGGATGCTCCATCGACCTGACCGAACGTCGAAGGATCTGACAAGAATCGAGGCTCGGTCAGGACGGAGCACCCTGAGCAGTTTTCGCGCCCGGTACGCATGGAACGGATTGGAGACGATAGCGATCCGGTCCGCGTCGTCCAGGAACGGCATGGAGTTTCGAAGATTCTCTTCAGTCGTGCGTGATTCGCCTTCGATCTCGACGCGGCCGCGATAGCCGAGCTCCTGAGCGTATGCCGCCATCACCTCGGACTCGCAGAATCCGGCCGGGTCACCACCCGAGAACACGACCACATCTGCCCGATAACGTTCAGCAGTCGCAATCCCCGACCGGACGCGCCACTGATTGACGGGATTGATCACGTCACTTCGGTTTGCGAACCCGAGAACAATGACGACGGTGCGCCCACCACGATCGAGACCCAGAGCCCGAGACGCCAGAGCACGATTAACTACCTCGGCTGCGCTGAGAATCAGAGTGCAGATGCCGCTGGCCAGAAGAGACGCCCGCGTCAACCGTGAGACGCACCGTCGTTCTGCCATTGCCCCTCCTGTCGTGACGTCGCCCCGAGCGCGTGGCTCACGGGTCGTCTCGGAACCGTCACCGCACGGGATGCCTCGGCACGTGCGACCTGTGTTCGTGGCCTTGTTGGCTCCACGTGTCCTCGAGCCTATCGTTCGCGAAATGCCCGGGGACAGTGGGGCGGCCTGCCCTCACGCTACGAACGGAACGAGGGCGAACCTGCCCCAAGCGACGAAAGCAAAGGCCGCAAGATAGGCGGTGTCGCCGGCCATGAGCGCCCACTCGCTTCGACGAAACCGTGTCGTCGCTGCTCCTGCCATGACGAGCATGAGGCCGCATGCAGCAAGCGGCGACAGGATCGGAGCAACCCCGACGACTGGGGGCAGAATCAGCCCGACCACACCGACCAGTTTGATCGTTCCGATCACCTTGATATGCCCCTCACCGAAGTCGTCAACCCAACGTTGACTGCTCGCCAACGCACGATAGCGTTCCTTGGAGAGCAGAATCTGACTGACTCCGCCAGCGCCGAAGGCAAGCGCAAGCGCGCCGGCGATGATCCACAGTGCGATATCCACAATGACGTCCTCTCTTCGTTACGAAACCACGTTTGGGCTCGTCATAGTGGTGACGGATCGTTTCGTAGAAAGGTAACGGCAATGGAGGAAAAGAGTCTTTCCGCAGCATTTGAGATGCACCGACCCCGCTTGCTCTCGGTGGCTACGCGGGCACTCGGCTCACGAGCTGACGCTGAAGATGCTGTCCAGGAGGCGTGGCTCCGGTTGGACAGACAGGAGAACGACGGCATAGACAACCTCGGCGGGTGGCTCACACGAGTCGTGGGCCGGATATGCATCGACATGCTGCGCAGCCGCACTGCCCGCGCCGAGTCCGCACTCGGCACATGGGAGAGCGACCCCATCGTCGCCGAGGATGTTGAGGACCCCGAGAATGCTGCAGTCACCGCAGATTCACTTGGCCTCGCCCTGGTCGTCGTTCTTGAATCGCTACGGCCAGAGGAACGTTTGGCCTTCATCCTTCACGACATGTTTGCCGTGCCATTCGCCGAGGTCGGGACGATCGTCGGTCGATCGACGGATGCCGCGAAGATGCTCGCCAGCCGCGCGAGGCGCAAGGTGCAGGAGGTACCACGGCCAACGGGCGAACGGCAGCAGAGACGCGAGGTGGTTGAGGCCTTTCTCGCGGCAGCACGCGAGGGCGATTTCGATGCTCTCCTCAGCGTGCTCGATCCCGATGTGACGTGGCATCGTCACACGGCGCACGGCCACTCCGTGAAGATCGGCGCGAATGAAGTACTCGCGGCAGTGCGCCGTGGCGACCCCGGCAGGGTCGAGGTTCGTCGCGTCAGCGTGAACGGCGAACCCGGTGTCCTCGCGTGGGGCCCCAGCGGCAAGCCCATCGCCTTGATGTCGTGCACCGTTGCCGATGGCAGGCTCGTCGACATCGTCTCGATCCTTGATCCGAGCTGGCTCGCTCGCTTGTCGCTTCCCCCTCGCGTCGCGCCCACACGCCCATGAGATGAGCACAAATCTGCGCGAGTAGTCCCGTCGACTCCGAGCTGGGCGCCGCCAGCATCCCCGTCGATACAAAAATTCGGACAGGTCGAGTCTCCTCGGTCCACGCGATAGCTGGCCGCACAGATACGGAGTTCGCGGCAACTTCGCCAATATGCGGCAGACTCGGAGCATGGACGATCTGCACGTGCCCGCCGGCCCCGGTGCGCCCCGCGGACTCACGATTCCTGCGGGAGAGCTGACTGAACAGTTCTCTCACGCGTCCGGCCCGGGCGGACAGGGCGTCAACACCGCTGACTCACGGGTGCAGCTCAGCCTCGATCTCGGTTCGACGACAGCGCTCTCTGACGTTCAACGGGCTCGCGTTCTCGAGCGCCTCGCCGGGAGGCTCTCCGGCACCATGCTGACGATCAGCGCCGCCGAGCATCGTTCTCAACGACGTAATCGCACGGCGGCACGGCAACGCCTCGTAGCACTCCTCCGCGATGCGGTTGCTCCTGAGATCCCGAGACGCGCAACACGACCAACCCGCGGCTCTCGCCGACGCCGCCTTGACGCGAAGCGGCAGCGTTCTGAGACCAAACGCAACCGGAGACCACCGCTCTCCGAGTGACGTTCCCCAGACGCTGGGCCTATCCGAGGTCCTTACGCATGAAGATCTCCGAGGGCTCACCCGGTTGAAGCAGAACTCCGCAATCGCGATACCCACGCGCGCGATAGAAGGTCTGCGCTCGCTCATCGCTCTGGGTCGACGTCATCGCAGTAGTGAACCCCTGCGACCTGAGCGAGTTTTCCCATTTTGCGACCAAAGCTGTCCCGAGCCCCTCTCCCCTCAAGCGCTCGACGACGAAGAGCATGTTCATAAACGGGATTTCGTCCCAGAACAGATTCCAGCGCAGCCAGCCGCAAACGGATTCTGCGTCGACTGCGACAAGAATCTGCCCCTCATCGATGAGCTTGATGAGGACATCGCGATGCACGTGCGAGTCATGTTGACGGAGAAAATCGCTGTCATCCACCACCGCCGGGCGTATGGTCACCGGATGAGTAGTCATCGTCGAGTGTCTCCTTCGGACAGAGCCTTCAACACACAATAGCTGGCAACGGCTTCCGGCTGTAAATGGCCTTACTGCGAGATGCTCAGTGTGGTCACCTGCCCTCAAATCACCTCGCCCCGGGGTTCTGCTGGCGATCCCACTATGCGATCTTGACGCATGGTTCAAGTTAGCGTATATTTCTTGACTATGGAGTCAAGTAAAGAAGTGATCCATAACAAGGATGCTGCTGAGCCACCCCCTGAGGCGCCGCAGCACAAGACAAACCCAACCCCCTCGTCGTTTGAGTTCATCCCACTGGATGACGCGTACGGCGTATGCGATGTAAACGGAGAGTGCTCCTGATGAGCGATGAAACTGCAGAACGAACCGAGGACCGCCTCGTCGTCGACGTGTGGAGCGACATGATGTGCCCGTTCTGCTATCTGGGAGACGCGCTGTTCGCGCAGGCATTAGAGAAGTTCCCCCACCGGGCCCACGTCGAGCTGCGCTACCACAGCTTCCTGCTGATGCCAGAGCTGACCGACGAGAAGCCGATCAATCTCAATGAAACGCTCGCCGCCAAGCGCGGCATCACAGTCGATCAGGCCTCTGCGATGAACGAACAGTTCGCAGCCCGTGGGCGTGAGGTGGGGTTGGAGTACCACTTCGACCGCGCGCTCACCGTCGACACGCGCATCTCACATCAGCTCAGCCACTTCGCTGCCGCACACGGCAAACAGCATGAGATGATTCAGCGCCTGTTCAAGGCATACTTCTCGGAGGGCCTCAACATCGCGGACCGGGGCACATTGGGCAACCTGGCTGCCGAAGTCGGGCTTGATCGCGACGCTGCTCTGGCCGCGCTCGCGAGCGGAGAGTTCGCCGACGCCGTTGAAGCGGATCTGAAGCAAGCTCGCGATTTCGGAATCAATGGGGTGCCATTCTTCGTGTTCGCTGGGAAGTATGCGGTCTCGGGCGCGCAGTCCCCCGAGGCCTTCCTCCAAGCACTGGAACAGAGCTGGAACGAGACCGTCGGGGTTCCTGCCGGAGCAGCCCGATGACCGAAACGCGCTCGCGTCTGCGAGCAGATGCGCAACGCAACGTCGAGGGCATCCGGCAGGCTGCCCTCGATGTGTTCCGTCTGGGCGGCCTCAACACACCACTGGACGAAGTCGCTCGCGCTGCTGGAGTCAGCAAGGGCACGATCTACCACCGATTCGGCGGTAGACAGGGATTGATTGACGCGGTGGTCACAGATCTCGTGGCCGAGTACATCTCGGGAATCATGACATCGGTGGAGGCCATCACTGACCCGGTTGAGAGGTTCGAAAGCTACCTCCGGAAAATCTGGCTCCTGCAATACGACGAGCCGGCATCCAACGATGTCCTGCTACGAGCACTCCCCGGTTCTGAGCCACTCACCACGCTGTGCGAGCATGCCAGCGAGTTCGCGGGACGCCTTTTGGGCGAAGCACAGGCGACCGGCCGCATCCGGGACGATCTCACCCCCGATGATCTCTACTTGCTCATCTGGGAACGTGGAATCATCGCTCGCGCCTGTGATCAGCAGCCCAGAGACGGCTACCAACGTCGCTTCGAATACACCTTGAGCGGTCTGCGAACCCCCTCCGTCGCGTCCGTATAGGCACAGCGCACCGCTCGCGCACGAAAACTTCTGGTCGCGGGAAAGCCGAGCGCCTGCCTCAGGATTCGGTCTCAGCCGTGCCCGTGGGTGTGATCGGAGGTGTCGGGCTCCGCCCGAAGCGCATCGGCGATCTCTTCTTCTGGACGCGGCGCGATCGTCTCGTCCTCTTCAAGTTCGGGGACCGTAGGCCCATCGGGAGCTGGCACCGGCTCCCGGGGTGAGCGCTCATTCTGGACAGACATGTCAATGCCTCCCTCGTTGTGGCGGACTCACAGCTCAGACTACGCCCACAGGTTTCCCCCTTTTCGACTCATGTCATCGGTGATGGGGATGCTGCCGGTTACAGGTCCGCGTTCAGCAGGTGCTTCCATCGCTGGGGCATGGGCGCCGTAACCGTAAGCTTCTTGCCGTCAGGCGTTGGAATGACCAGCTTGACGGCGTGAAGATACAGCCCTGTGCCGCCAAGACTCTCAACGCGGCGGTTGAAGGCCTGGTCCCCGTATCGGTCATCGCCGGCAATCGGATGTCCCGCATGTTGCAGATGGACGCGGATCTGATGCTTTCGTCCGGTCAGCAGTCGGATTCCGAGGACGGTGGCGCGCTCTCCCAGGCGCTGCTTCACAGAGACGTGGGTCTCGGCCCGTTGGCCACCAGCATCAACGGCTACCCGGTCTTCCCTGCGCAGCAGTGGGGCCTCGAGCACCCGAGAGGCCGCGGGCCATTTGCCGGCGACGATGGCCAGGTAGTGCCGCTCGATCTCGTCTTCACGGTCACGCAGCAATTCGTGGAGGTACCTCAGCATGGACGGAGTCTTGACGAGGGCGAGCACACCGGAGGTATCGCGGTCGAGACGGTGGCTGAGCTCCAGGTCCGGCAGATCAGGTCTCAGCTGGCGGAATGCTTCAATCACACCGGCGGGGACGTCTGTTCCTTTATGGACGGCCACACCGGCAGGTTTGTCGACGATCAGGAGGTTCTGGTCTTCGTATAGTGAGACACTCTGCACTTGCTCGAGCAGCCTCGACGGGAGTTTAGGGGCTGGAACGTCGGCGGAATCAATCTGCAGTTCAGGGACGTCAATGATGTCGCCCTCGCACAGGCGATAGCTCTGTTGCGCCTTGCGTCCGTTGACACGCAATCGCCCTTGTCGCAGAAGTCGGAACAGCAGTCCAGCGGGCACGCCTTTGAGACGAGAGCGCAGAAACTTGTCCAGTCGACGGCCGGCGTGTTCACTGTCGACGGTGATTGTTCCGGCTGGTCGTCGAGTCGGTTCGGCGGTCGGCAGATTGCTTTCCCGAGCAGCTGGGGTGGGCCGAGCTGGAGAGCCGCGCAAATGGCGCTCCTTCCGAACTTTGGTCCCCGAGCGAGGCCTCGGCGCTTTGGACCCGCTCTGTCTCCCCGTGCCGGGGTTTTCGCCTGACTCAGACAATCAATCACTCCACCAGGTGGCCACGCTCCTCACCAGAAAAATGAGGAGCAGGTCCGACGACGCAATCGCACGATGACGTCCGCGCAGTCTAGCCGACAATCTGTCGCGCCCCGCCTGGGTTCCGCTCGAACAATACGTGCGCATCGTGACCGGGATCTTGTCACTGGTTTACTCGAACAATTCCTCGATTGCGGTCGCGATCCAGCGCCCCATCATCTCCCGATCACCAGCCACGTATCGCTCAAGGAAGTCCAGCGGATCGGCCAATTCACGCCCCAGTGATTCGGAGGATGGCGAGAATACCTCCAACCGTGAGATCACCGCGCCATAGATCACCATATACGTGAGTTGTTGAGGAGCTGATCCGTAGTAATCGGACTCAATGACGTCAATGAGCCGAAGGTCGTCGATCTCGATTTTGGCTTCTTCCCAACACTCGCGACGGGCCGTCGCTTCAAGGTCAGCATCTTCGTGCTGCCGGTGACCTCCAGGAATGTCGAGCCCACGGTCCTCCAGCTGCACTCCCACGATGCCCCCAGAGCCTGTGTCGACGGGTACGACCGCAACAGCGGTAACTCGCTCGAGGTCAGGAAGGGGAACGACGCCTAGCGAGCGCAAGGCAACGCCCGCTCGACGTTCGCGATCGCCGCTGTACGCATCCGTCATGCTATCTGCCTCTCATCCGAGTTCCGCAGGAATCACGCGAGTAGTCGCCCCTGTTGGAAGTATGCGCACGTCGGTACGCGGCGCGAGCTTCGCCGCCGCGCGCCGGAAGTTCTCTGGGTCGCGGTCTTTGCGCGTGAGCAGACGATCACCGAGAGGGCCACTGGTAAAAGCGTAGTGGTGTGGCACGACCACGTCAGGGTCCAGCACCGCGGTCAGGCGCGCAGCATCGTCAGCATCCATCACCACCTTGCGATCGAGAAGCGGCCGGATCCGAAGACCGTTTGTGGGCAGCAACGCAATTGAAATCCGACCGATTCGCCCCGGGATTCGATCGAGCTCAGGAATGTACATGCTGTCGCCCGCGAAGAAGACGTGCGTGCCTGCGCGACTGAGGACAAACGTCGTCTCTGGCACGCCGTGACGACCGGGAACAGCCGTGATTCGCGTCTCTCCAACCGCTATGGACTCCCACCACCGGGGGCTGTGGAATGACGCCATCCCCGCTGCCGCTGCCGCGCTCGACACGGTTGGATCTCCGATTACCATCGCATCACGTCGACCTGCTCCCGCGAGCGACGTGAGGTCACAGTGATCCCCGTGCGCATGGCTCACGAGCACAGCATCCAGATTCGGCAAATCCGCGGCCTCCAGGGCTCGCGGTTCACCTGCTTGGTAGATCGGCGGTCGATCGGTGAACCACGGATCGGTCAGGAAGACATTGTCACCGAGGGTGATGAGCAGACAACTGTGGGCGATCCTCGTGATCTCAACGGTGATGGGCATCACATTCTCCATTATCTAGACATCTGTAAGGTGACGCTTGTCACTATACTAGGTAGGATGCTTGCATGACCAGCAAACGTCCCCGAAACAGGCGCGGAGAGGGCAACCGACTGCGCGAGGAAATCCTCGACGCTGCACACGCCGTCCTGAGCGACCACGGTGATGAGAACGCCGTCACCCTTCGCGGTGTTGCCCGACAGGCCGGTATCGCGCCGCAAAGCTGCTATCTGCATTTCGCCACTCGCGAGGATCTTCTCTGGGCCCTCTACGAGCGAGGATTCTCCGCCCTTCGCGATGCGCTCGAGAGCGCGGGCACTCCCACCGAGAGCCCCCGGAATCGACTCCGCGCGCTCTGCAGCGCATACGTGACCTACGCGGAGACTCAGCCCGGTTCGTACGCGCTGCTCTTCAGCGGACGCGGGGCGAAGCACCCCGAGTGGGACGGCCGACTCCCCGGCGAGCAGACCAGCACACTGTGGATCAGCACCATTGCGGAGTGCGTGCCCGATGGCACGGCAGCCGGCCCGGTCGCGGCCGACCTCTGGGCTGCTCTCCACGGAACAATCACGTTGCGGCGCAGTCTGCCGGGATTCCCATGGCCGGGAGACCTTGACGCCGTCATTGACCGTTTGGTCAATGCGCTGGTCATTCACCGGACGATGTGAGCGAGACGATGGGCGTGAGCCGAGCGCCAGGATTTACTCGGGATCCTGGCAGAGGCAGGATTCGGTCGTCTCGGCGCGAGCATTCGCCGTGTATTCGCGGGAGGTGACGCCGATTTCACCGTCCGCGGCCTTGGCATGGCCGCGGACCACCTAATCCAGAAGACCCTGAGGTCAGCACCAAGCACGTGGGCACCGCCGGCGTCCATCGCGATGGCTCAGGGACACTCTCAGGGACACTATGGCTCGGGGGAATCGAAACGAATCTCGCACCCTGACTCTTCCCGCGCACGCCAGCGATGTGGACGACGGACGCGTGGGCTTCGCGATCACGTGCCGGACGTCCTGGAGCTGTCGACCTCGCCATCTCTATGGTCCGGGCCGAGCCCGTCGAGGAGAAGCTCAATGGCCGCCCGCGACTCTCTAGGCCAATGGGGACGATCAATGCTGGAACCGATCCCGTGGAGGACGATCATCACCGCACCGGGGAGCGCATCGTCGCGAATCACACCCTCAGCGGCAGCTCGAGCCATCAATTCGGCGATCGTGCGCTCCAGCTCGCTACCCCCAGTAACCTGCACATCGGGAGTTACGAGATCCGCGAGCACACGCGCCAGCGCCGCGTGTGCCAAAACATAGTCCACGAAACCTCGCAAAAATGACTCGAGGGCCTCTCCCGCTGACCGTGTTGAGGCGCGCGCCCGCTCGCAGAGTGCAATCACCTCACCCTGATAGACGGCGGCGGCTAGGGCCTCACGCGTCGGGAAGTGCCGATAAAGAGTGCCCACACCCACACCCGCGCGGTCCGCAAAGTCATCGAACCGTAACTGCTCATCACGATCGAACGCAGCACGAGCCGCCGCCACAATTGCTTCCCTGTTACGACGAGCATCCGCTCGCATCGCCCCGCTCGGTTTCACGCACCCTCACATTGACAATTGGAGATGATCTCCATATCGTATCAAACGGAGACAATCTCCACTTAATGCATCGAGGTGAAGCATGCGTGTATTGATGTTCGGCCGCGGCGTGATCGCGACGATCTACGGGCAGGCCCTGGAATCTGCGGGACATGATGTCGAGTTCTATGTCCGCCCTGGCCGTGCGGCTGAGTACGGAAAAACGGTACGGCTAGACCTCATCGACGCGCGTCATTCGCCTCTCGGGCGACGGATAAGCCGAACAGTCCCCGTAAAGATCCGTGAGTCCGTGGAGCAGGAAGACGGCTTCGACCTCGTCATCCTCAGTGTTGCCCATCACCAACTCGCGTCCGCGGCAGCATACTTGGCCCCGCGCGTCGGGAACGCGACAGTGCTCATTTTGGGCAATATGTGGGAGGAACCCCTCGCAGCGGTCGCACCGCTTCCGCCCGCTCAGGTCGTGTTCGGGTTTCCGCAAGCCGGCGGCGGATTCGGAACCGATGGAATCTTGCACGGAGCAGTCTTTCGCACGGTGATCATCGAGGCCGACAACGGGAAATCGAAGCAACGCCATGCTGCCGTCCAGAATGCCTTCCGACAGGCAGGCTTCACCATTCGACGTCAACGGGATATGCGTGGTTGGCTCTTGCTGCACTTCGTCGCTGACGCAGGCATGCACGCACAAGGTGTTCACCATCGTGGGTTGGCCGGCCTGATCGGAAATCGGCGGGGACTCCGTGAAGCACTGCTGACTACCCGTGAACTACTGCCGATTCTCCGAGCTCGCGGTATCGACCTCAGTCATCACCGGCGGGCGCTACTCCCCTTCCGGTTCCCCGTGCCGACCGCCGCCGCGATGGCCTGGGCAACTGCCCATCTCCCCATTGCCCAGGTCAGCCTGTCTGCACATACAGATCCGGATGCTGCAGAGGCCCGCGCCGTTCTCCGCGACACGCTTCACGAAGCACAGCGGCTCGGTGTCCACGCGCACCGACTTGAAGAATCTCTTGGGGCACCCGCAAAGAGCGCAGACATCTAGTTCCCCGCACGCGATCGATCGGAAGATGGGCGCTTTCTATAGATTGAAGCGACCCAAGTGAAAGGACCAACCTTCGCGCTGACGTTTCACGTCAGCTCATGGATCGCTTGCTCCCTTTGCGTGTCTGAGTGCACGACGTGATGGTGCGCGACCCCGAACCCGACGCTATGCCAACCGTATCGCCCAGCGAGATTAAGCTCATTGATCTCATCCGCCATCCCGACGGGGCCGAGAAGACGCTCGTTCGCATCGAGCTCGACAGCAGGAAGCTCCTTGGCCGCCGTAAACCGCTTCTGCGCAGCCTGCTTCGAGATTCCAAGAGAGGCCCCGATTTCGCCCCATGTCGCTCCAGCGTCGCGAGCGGCCAGCACGCTCGCCCGTAGCATTTCGCGCGCACTGTGCTCGATGTCATTCGCGACCTCCGCGATCTGCACAAACTCCTGCGGCGTCGTCGGCTCCGCGACGGGCGCAAGGTCCGCCATGACGTGCTGCAGACCTTCAGACAGGCGGCTCATTTCTCGTCGCTCACCGGAAGCGTCGACGAGGGACGCCATTCATTCCGAGCCGCTCGAGGCAGCCTCCCCCACCAGGCGAGGTACGATCCGACCCCGACACACCCGATGATGGCGAGCACGAAGATTAGCTGAACCCACCAGACATGGGGGACGAGGTCAAACAATGAAGCGAGCCCGAGGGCACTCGGTACAAACAGTAGCGCGATGCCCCAGGTGAAGCTACGTGAGCCCTTCTTGATGTGAACAATGCGTCCACCAAAGGTTGACCACACCAGTTCGTCAACCCTTAGTTGACGATTGGTCGAAGGTTCGGGATCAGACGTTAGATCTCAACTCCACCACGCGCCCCCACGTAGGACCATCTACGTGTACCCACGAGGTCAGGCCAACGCACACATCGATACACAAATGCCGTCGACAACGAACGCAGTTCGGCGATCGTAGTCAGCGCGGGGCGGCCGGCCACCGTGCTTGAGCGCCAGGGCGTTGTCTCGGGCGAGTGCTTGGAAATCGGCAGCCGTAAATTCGTGAACCAGAACGCCTGCGGCATGCCCTTGTGCGACAAGGCTGTCGTGAAAAGTTGCCCCGGCATGGCACAGGGCGAGCAGAGGCTCGGAGGCGCGGTACTCCTGCAGAAGGACGTCATTGACTGCTGGAAGTCGATATTGCAGGTCCCGGAGTGCACCGATGTAGGAGCAGATCCGCTCTCGGACATCGACAACGGATCGTGCATGCTCGATGACAGCCCGCAGCTCCGCCGCGACCACGTCATCAATGACGGCATCGATCAGTCCGACCCTTCCGCCGAGCCGATTGAAGATTGTCGCCTTGCTCACATTGGCAACCGCGGCGACCTCCTCGAGCGGCGCAGAGAACCCCTGCTCCCGGAACACCTGAATTGCCGCCTGCCGTATCCGATCGACGTTTCGGCGGGCATCCGAGCGCAGGGTGGGGACACCACGAGAGTCGGACACGGTGCAGACCCTTCCAAATCGACGATTTACTTGACTCTATCAGTCAAGTTAATGCAAGGTGGGACCAGTGACAAACTGACTACCCTGGTCAATTTGTGACACGCCCGGCCGCCACGTAAGACATCCGCCGGGCCGCCGTCTCCTTCGAAAGGACTTTCAGATGATCATCGTCACCGGAGCTACAGGCATTCTCAACGGAGCCACGGTCGACCACCTCCTCAAGCGGGTACCACCACACCACGTCGGCGTCAGCGTCCGTGACCCCACTCATGCGACGCACCTGGCCGATCGAGGAGTCCGCGTACGGCAAGGGAGCTACGACGACCCGACGGCTCTGCGTCATTCGTTCACTGACGCTGAACAAGTGCTCCTGGTCTCCTCCAGCGACCTCACTGCTGACGTCGTCGCACAGCACCACAGGGCGATTGACGCTGCCGTCGCCGCGGGGGCTCAACGGATCTTGTACACGAGCGCCCACGGGACAGCCTTCGACACGCCTTACCCACCGCTCGCGATCCACGCCGCCACTGAACAGCACCTATCAGCATCCGGAGTCGCCTGGACCTCGTTGCGCAACGGCTTCTACGGGGACCCCGCCCAACTGCTCGGCGCGTGGCAGGAAACGGGTGTGATCGCCATGCCCGCCGACGGCCCTTTCTCCTGGGTCGACCGACGCGATGCTGCAGAGGCGGCCGCGGCGATCATCACAGCCGATGAACCATACGAAGGCCCGGTCGATCTGACGCTGCTCGAACCAGTCACCCTCGCGGACTTTGCCGCCTCCGCGTCCGAGCTCACCGGTCGTCAGATCGATCGCGTCGTCGTCGACGACGAGACATGGGTGTCCGATGCGACGGCCAGCGGTGTTCCGGAGGCAGCCGCGCGCTTCACTCTGTCGATGTTCCAGGCTACAAGGAGCGGACATTTCTCAGGTTCGGACTCCACGCTCTCACGCCTACTGGGGCGCAAACCCCGCAGCATCACCGATCAACTCAAGGATCTGGATATCCGGTGACATTGGCCGTCCACGACAAAATAAACCTGAACTCGACCACGTCTCCACACGTATGGCAGTCTGAGATACGGACCGCTCGCGAGCGGCGCGACTCGAATGTCTCCATCGACAGCCCGTGCACCTCGTGATCTAGCCCTCGCCCTTCGACCGAATCCACCACTCCAGCCACGTTCTTGGCCGCAGTCGTTGGACCGAGCGGATCCGAAGCCGACTGCGCAGGTGCGTCGACGTTTCTTCTCTGTACGGGTCGCCTATGTGACGATCGAGAGGCCTTCTGCAGGCACAGCGACCTGCGCCCACACGTCGTCGAGGGAGAGATCCAGCACCTGCGCTAGCGCGGCGATGGTGGAGAACGCCGGAGTGGCCACGCGGCCAGTCTCGATCTTGCGCAGCGTCTCCGGTGATACGCCGGCGGCGAGGGCGACATCGAGCATCGAACGCTCCCCGCGGGCGCGCCGCAGCAGCGTACCGAGGCGCTGCCCGCGTTCGATCTCCTCGGGAGTGAGCGGAAGTCTGACCATGATTACGATTCTAATACCGGGATGATTTGACCGGTATAGTTATTGGCATGATCGAGATCCTCAGCCACACCCAGTTGGACCGCGCACGTGATACCGGCCGCTTGGTCGGTGACATCCTCAACGCCGTGAAGGCCCGCACCCAGGTCGGCACCAACCTGCTTGACATCGACCAGTGGGCCAAGGAGATGATCCTCGACGCCGGTGCCGAATCCTGCTACGTCGACTACGCGCCTTCGTTCGGCCGCGGCCCGTTCGGACACCATATCTGCACGGCCGTCAACGACGCCGTCCTCCATGGGATGCCCAACGACTACCGGCTGTCCGACGGCGACCTCCTCACCCTGGACCTCGCCGTCAAGCTCCGAGGCATCGCCGCGGACGCCGCCATCAGCTTCGTCGTCGGGCAGACCCGCTCGCCCGAGGACCAGCTGATGATTGAGGCTACCGAGCGCGCGCTGGCCGCGGGCATCGCGGCCGCCCGGCCGGGTGCCCGGATCGGTGACCTCTCCCATGCCATCGGCACCGTGTTAGCCGACGCCGGCTACTCGATCAACCTCGAGTTCGGCGGCCACGGGATTGGCACGACGATGCACCAAGACCCACACGTCGCCAACGCCGGTCGGCCGGGACGCGGCTACAAGTTGCGCCCCGGCCTGATGCTCGCGGTCGAACCGTGGGTCATGGCTGACACCGCGCAACTCATTACCGACCCCGACGGCTGGACCTTGCGCAGCGCGACAGGCGGCAGGAGCGCACACAGCGAGCACACAATAGCTGTGACCGACGAAGGTGCGGAGGTCCTCACGCTCTCGCACGACGCGGCCTGACCTGCCCCGGAATCTATTTCGCTCGACGAGGACACCGACGCGCTCCGGGCGAATGACGACGAGACCTCGCGCGAACTGCAACCCCTCTACGCCGGAAGCATCAGTCGCTGTTGAAACAGACCACCCCGCGGCAGATCGTCCCCTTCGCTCTCCGGCTGGGGCTGTTCACCCCGTCAGCCCGACAGCGGCCGCGGCGACGACGAGCAACACCAGGTAAGCCCAGCTGTGCACGGCCTCCGGGATCCGCGGGGGCTGTCTGCGCAAGACCACGATGACCGGCACCGCTCCCACCAACAGAGCGAGGGCCGATGCCACGTCGACCGTCCCGACCAGCCCGGCACCCGAGGCCACTCCCCCGCCGAACGCGCACGCCACCACCATCGCTGGCACAGCAATCGCAATTGTCAGAGGGTTGGCCAGGGACGTGGCTGTGCTCATCTCCATGCCGGACCGGCGCATCATGGGTACAGTCATCACGCTTCCCCCGACGCCAAGGAACGACGCGATCGCCCCAACCGGAATCCCAAATGCGTCCGGCAGTGCGCGAGCAACGATTCCGTCAGACCGCTCGTCGGTCGCCCGCCGCGAGAGGAATCCCGGTCGGAGCAGAAGGTCTACGATGGTGACCCCGATATAGGCAACGAATCCCCAACGGGCCACCGCGTCCGGGACGAACAAAGCCGCACCCGCGCCCGCCACCCCGCCGATTGCGAGAAGTATGAACAAGGCACGTCGACCGCGGAGGCGGTTCAGAATCTTTTGTCTCGTGGAGATCGTCGCGATGACAGCATTGACCACCATGACAAGAGCTGATGTCGCGACCGCGATCCGCACGGCATCATCGCCTCGGGACGCGTCGACGAGCAGGATGATCGGGACGGTGACGAAGCCGCCGCCGAAGCCGAAGAGCACGGTGGTCACGCCGACGGCAAGACCCACGATGAACAGAATCAGGAACGTCATGCCTCCATCTGATCGCAATCCAGCTGTGGCACGCTATCGATTATTGCTCATGTTCCTTCGCGTTTCAGCCAATATGATGATCAAGTGCATAACGTTCATCTGTCCGAGGTCGATCACTTACCGATCGATGTGCTGCCGATCGGCACCGATTACCCACCCGGCCAGGTTCTCCCCCAACACTCTCACCGCCGCGCTCAACTGCTGTACGGTGCGCGCGGAGTCATGCAGGTCGATACCGACGACGGATCGTGGACCGTGCCCGCACACCGAGCCGTGCTGATCCCACCGGGCACCACACATGAGGTTCTCATGGACGAAGTCACGACTTGGAGCCTGTACATCGAGCCGGACGCAGTGCCATGGTGGCCGACCCGATGCATTGTGGCGGAGATCAGCCCCCTGCTTCGAGAGCTCCTCCGCACGGCGAACGGCTTCGCCGCGGATTACAACACGTCAGATCGCAACGCCGCGGTCATCAACCTCACCCTCTGCGAACTGCGAGAACTGACCCCCATGCCCTTAATGATCACACTGCCGCACGACGAACCGTTTCGCTCCCTCTGCCGTCAGTATCTCGCCGCACCTGAGGTGGCAGTGTCGAACGAGGAATGGGCGAAAGCCACGAACAGGAGCGCACGCACGTTCGATCGACAGTTCCGCGCCCAGACCGGAACGAGCCCGGCAGCTTGGCGGTCTCGAGCACGTTTGCTTGCCAGCTTGCGACTGCTTTCGTCCTCCACGGTCACCGAAGTGGCCGTCCAGCTCGGATACTCGTCCCCAGCAGCGTTCACCGCGGCTTTCACCCGCGCATTCAGCTCACCACCGACGCGCTATGCATGAACTTCCAAGTTACCGAATCGAGGAACGCTCTACTCGGGGTTGGGGATTCGTACTGTGCAACAGCGTCGATGAGAACTCATGTAAAGCAATACTGTCCCCACAACGATGGCAGCACCGCAGTTTGCGAACGTAGGCAAGAATTGAATCTGTAAGCTGATCACGGAATCCGGCGGACTCGGCATCGTCGACCACGACGACTTTCACAACTGCATAACCCTCTGACCGAAGGAGCCCGCACGTGGCCCAACCAATCTTCGACTCGCACCTGCACATCATCGACCCCGCCCATCCTCTGGCGGAAAACAACGGGTTCATGCCAGAACCCTTCACCGTCGCCGACTACCAGGAACGAATCCAAGGACTCTGCGTCATCGGGGGCGCAGTCGTATCTGGGTCTTTCCAGGCATTCGATCAGGGCTACCTCATCGACGCGCTGAAGGCTCTCGGACCAACCTATGTCGGCGTCACTCAGATCCCCAGTGAGGCCAGCGATGAACATATCCGCGAATTGCACGAGGCCGGAGTCCGCGCTGTGCGGTTCAACGTCGCGCGTGGCGGCTCGGCGGACCTTGACGACCTGGAGCGCCTCGCCCGCCGCGTCCACGCCCTGGCAGGGTGGCACGCCGAGCTCTACATCGATGCCAGCACTATCGATGAGAGCCTTTCCCGCCGGATCGCCACTCTGCCGGAGGTAAGCATCGACCATCTCGGAATGCACGAGAACGGCCTGCCGAATTTGCTGCACCTCGTTGAGCCTGGTGTGAAGGTCAAAGTCACTGGCTTCGGCCGTATCGAACTCGACCCGGCGACTGCGATAAAAGCGATCATGGACGTTGACCCGACTGCGCTCATGGTCGGCACCGACTTACCCTCCACACGCGCTCGTCGCCCGTTCCAGGACGAGGACTTCGAATACGTCAGATTGGCATTGACACCTGAGCAGATCTCGGCCGTGTTCTGGGACAACGCGGCAGCGTTCTACCTCGGCGAACATTCTGGAGCTTCGGACTCACATTAAATCGGAGCTCAACCGAGTTCCGCTACAAACCAACCTCTGACGATGAGTAGTCAAGTTGCCAGCGCTAATCATCCCGCGGGTCAGAGCATTGCTCTGATCCGTTCGTACAGTGCACGGCCGAGACCAGGTGCGCATAGCCACCGGCGACGCAAAGGAGCATTCTCACCGCGATGCGGTCGGCCAGCTATGACCGAGGATCGCAGTTGAAAAGCAAAGCGCGTCGCTCGCTCCTGAGCACCGCGATCGGGCGCAGAAGGATCTCAGATAGAGGTTGCCAGGTCATCGCCGGTTATCGAGCGCCGACTGTTTCGATGTCGTGTACGCGGTGTGGGCGGCGAGAATAGCCGTCACGGAGAGTACAGCGACGCTCAACGCAATCACCGGCAGGTGATCGATCAGCAGCATCGCGGCGATCATGATCCCCACCAGCACGGCTGCTGCGATGAATCGTGACCGTGCGAGGCGTCCGAATCGGGACCGGAGGAACAGCAGGTTCCCTGCCAGGTATACGAGCGGACCTGCGGCCGTCACGAGAACGATTGCGGGCGTGAGGTGGTCGTGGGAGAGCCGCAGCTCGATGGAGACGGCGACGAGGATCGCGCCCAAGACCATAAAAGCATGCGCATAGGCGTAGGCCGATCGGAGAGCCCCAGTTGACGAGTCCCCGCCGTGGGTATCAGGCCCAGCGAGGGCGAAGTAGTTCCACCAGAGCACGAACAGGGACGCGAAGCCGACGATCAAGCTCAGAGCGAGGCCGGGGGTGAGCTGCCCGTGGGAGACGATGCTGCCGCCCATGAGCAGGATGGACTCGCCCAGGGCGATGATGAAGACGAGACGGTTGCGCTCGGCCAGGTGCTCGGCGTCGGTGTCCCACTGGTGCATGGGTGCCGCACCGATACCGGGGATCCGGTAGTGGGCCAGCGGGGCCGCGTAGTCGATGAGCACCGCGATCAACCAGAGACCCAGCCGCCACTCGAGGGGCAGTGCCGCACCGAGGACCCAGAAGATGCCGGCCAGGAGGGTCCACAGCAGCAGCATGCGGTAGTTGGCTGCGAGCTGGTTTCCACGGTAGGCGATCATCATGAAGACCGGACGAAGGATGCCCATGAATAGATAGCACCCGACGAACAACCAGGCTCCGTCGCCGAAGGCACTAGGAATGGCGATCGACATGCCCAGCGCGGCAAGCATGAGCACCCCGGAGAGCAGCTGCACCGCGGTGCGGCTCGGATCCAGCCAGTTCATCGCCCAAGCGGTGTAGTTCCAACCCCACCACACCGCGGCGAACACCACGATGGTCTGGGCTGCACCCTCCCAAGAGAGATGCTCGATGAGCAGGTGCGAGAGCTGGATTATGGCGAAGACGTAGACCAGGTCGAAGAAGAGCTCGACAGGGCCGACCTCGGATCGACGGTGCCCGATGCGGGCGAGCGGGACGGTAGTCATGGTTGGTGAACCTCGTATGTGTGGTGCGGGGGCCTCGAAGACGACAGCGACGAGCGGGCGTCCAACTGGCTGGACGCCCACTCGAGACGCTCGTGCCGGCTCTCAGCCTTCGCGGATCGTCATCTTCGCGAGCTTGTCGCCGTCGACGTCGAAGACGAACTTCGAGCGGCCGTTCGCGTGGTTGGAGCGCCAGTCGCCGACGACGGTGACCGTCTCGCCTGCAGCGTCTACCTCCTCGACGGCAAGCGTGCCGCGCGAACCGATGAACTCCTTGTCGCTCCAGGTTTTGATCTGCTCGCGCCCAGTGAAGTCGCGGCCCCAGTCGTCGACGGTCCCGTCAGGAGCGAAGGCGTCGAGGAAGGCTTGTTCGTCGTGGTCGTTGACCGCGGTGATGAACGAGGCCACGGGTTCGGGGATGGTGGGTGCTGCCATGGGGCGCTCCTTATTTCGTAGGGTCGAGCTCAGCGGGTGGTGTAGCCGCCGTTGGCGAAGATCGTCTGGCCGGTGATCCACCAGCCCTCGGAGGCGAGGAAGCGGACGATCGGGGCGATGTCCTCGATCTTCGTGAGCTGACCGCCCATACCCTGCGACTTGTGGAACTCGACCCGCTCCGGGGTCTCCTGGCCGTAGAAGAACGGCGTGTCCATCGGACCGGGCGCGATCGCGGTGACGGAGATGCCTCGGTCGGCGAACTCCTTGGCCGCGGCGCGAGTGAAGTGCTCCACCGGCGACTTGCCTCCGGCGTAGGTGGAGTAGCCGTCGGTGAACGCGGCCAGCAGCGCGGTGACGATGGTGATGATCTTGCCGCCGTCGGCGAGGTTCTTGCCGGCCTCCTGGATGAAGAAGTAAGCGGCCTTGGAGTTGATGTCGAACATCGAGTCGTACTCGTCCTCGGTGGTCTCCACGATCGGCTTGCGCAGCACCTTGCCCGCCGTGTTCACCGCGACATCGATCGTCCCCAGAGCCGCCTCAGCGTCGGCGAACAGTTCGGCCACGTTCGCCGGAACCGTGAGGTCCCCCTGAAACACCGCGCCCTTGCCTCCAGCCGCTTCGACGGCGGCCAGCGTCTGCTCCGCGTCCGCGCGACTGGAGTCGGAGTTGTAGTGGATCGCGACGTTCGCGCCGGCCTCGGCTGCTTGACGAGCGACCAGCCCGCCGAGGTTCTTCGCGCCGCCCGCGATCAGGACGTTCTTGCCGTTGAGCGTGTGATCGGCCATGACAGCCCTCCATATCGTTGGTATGCAACAGTATTACTCTGCTACATACGCTAACGTAGCACTATGACAGGAGCACCGACAAGCGATACACGGGAGCGACTGATTGCGGCAGCCGCCGACCTCATCGCCGCCGCCCCCGGCGAGGAGTTCTCCCTGCGCGCGGTGTGCGACGCAGTCGGGGTGAAGATGCCGACGCTCTACCACTTCTTCGGCTCCAAGCAAGGGCTGATCGACGCTGTCATCGAGCACGGGTTCGACCTCTACCTGAACGAGAAGTCGTCGATGGAGTCCTCGGGCGATCCCATCCAGGACATCCGTGCCGGCTGGGATGCCCACGTCGCCTTCGGTCTGGCCAACCCCGGGTTCTACACTCTGATGTACGGGAAGGTCCGCCCTGGGCACTCCCCCGAGGCGCAGTCCCGTCCCAGCGAGATCCTGCGCGCGCTCACGGCGCGGGCCGCCGAACAGGGCAGGCTTCTGGTGCCCTCTGAGCAGGCTGCCGCGCACATCCTAGTGACCAACATCGGCGTCACCCTGCGCCAGATCATCCTGGCAGCGCCGGATCCTGCCCTGTCTCAAACTGTCCGTGAAGGCGCTATCTCGGCGATCACCGGCAAGGGAACACGAGCCAACGACTCGCTCACCACTGCCATCGAGCTCGCTGCAGCACAACCAGATGTCCTCGGCAGGGCGGAGACCCAGCTCCTCATCGAATGGCTCGGCCGGTTGAGCAGGGTTGAGAAGCTGCAGTAGGCGAGTGCCACGAGCTTCGGAGAGGCACAGCGGTTCAGGAGGTAGACAAGAGACCTTCTTCGATCAAACCAACGCCGTGCCAGCGGGCAGGATTCGCGCCGCGCGTACAGAGTGCCTAACTCAACACTAGGCCGTCGTAGATGCGCTCGGAAGGCTCGACGTCCCGATCGACGGGGACGTGGAGTGTGGCGATGTGCAGCCGTTGCCCGTCAGACCTCACCAGACGTTAGTTTGAAAAGCGGAACTCCACCGCGTTCCGGTACAGACCAACCTTTTCGCAACAACTTGCAGTCAGCCCGCCACCGCAAGCCTGTCTCGACTCCAAGCGTCGATACCGTTCCGCGCCGCCTGCGCTTGCCGTGCACGATCTCGTTGGTCCGCGTCGGCGGCACTCCCACCAACACCGCCAGCTTGTCGGGAAACTCACAGGCTAGGTCAATGCTCCGCCGCGTTTCGTTACCTGCGGAACATCGCAGTGCCCAAATCACGACCAACGCGCGGGGGCACGACGTATTCCAACTTGGCCGCCCCGCTCCAGATCCATGTACTGCCCATACAGGACGCTCAACCAGTCATCAATCTCCGCGATGAGCTCGCGCGCACGGCTGTCCTCGGCGAGATGAAGGTAACGCTCCCCCTCGAGGATCGGCACGAGTGTGCGCTCGACCACGCGATAGGCAGACTGGTCGGAATGCATTCCGCGCAATTGCTCGAGGTGGTATCTCAGGACAGCGAGGTACGCACCCCCCAGCGAGACGCTGACGCGCCTTGGCCCGCTGACGCCGGAACACTCGGCCCATCTCACGCGTCATACTTTTCGTGAAACCTTCGAGGCGACCCTGGTCAGTGGGTCTTTGACTCCCGAACATCTCCTCGAATAGCTGCACATGGGAAGAGTGGTTCATTACTGATATTCCCCCGTGCGGCGCTCCGACGAGACTGGTTGTGAAGCCTCGCGAGTAGTCCCGTCGAATCTCCAAGCCGAAGCGAGGACCGCCCGGATCAGGAAGACGCCGTGAGCGCTCTTCCGAGCTCTCGCCAGTCGCCCAGGAAGCCAGAATCGTCGCAGTACCTTCCACATCCTCGACATTGCTCTCCGCGATGCCCAAGACGGTGTGCGAATCCGCGAGCAACTCAAGGAGCAGCGCGCCGTCGAACCGAAAGGTCACACAGAGGCTGGATGCGGGTGCGCGCGACTCGCCAGAGGTGTCAACCATGACATACATTCTCACAGAGTTGTCGCCCGAGGGCGGCGGCATGCACGTGCTCGTCGCTCGTCAACCGCGCGGCACGTCGGCGCGGTCGATCGCGAAGAGGTCGGGCTGTCCACGGAGAAAGGCATCCTCGAGTGCGCCTGCACCCATTTCGGCGATGAAATGCGACTCGACTTCGGTGATCGGCACCGTTGGAGCCAGGTCACACGCACCTTGCTATCGTCGTACGGCGCGATGCCGCCCTCCCAGACGAAACGGCAACACCGAGAAGAGGGGTTACCTCACCGCCGCGAGGCTCGTCGTCGACGACGGTTGGTTGCAAGCGCGCGGCGCTGGCGGGCGTCTTCCTGCTCGACCAGCTTCCAGTCCCAGGTCGCGTCAGGGCTCTCGCCACGAGCGGCGAACAACTTGCCCTGACGCAACAGGTCTGGACCCGCCCCGTGAGCGATGAGCCGCCTTGTAGAAGCGCCCTCGTCGGCGAAGTACCGCTCGACCTCACCCTCAGATGCCAGCAGCACAACATCAAGCACCAGGCGGGCCTTCTCCTCGCTCGGCTTGGGCACGAGCTGCATCTTGATCGATACTGGGTCGCTCACTCGCCGGCTCGCTTCCTCACACAACTGCTCGAGCGCGCACCACAGCAGCAGGTGCCGCGGCACGCTGCTACGCAGAGCGTCGAGGTGATTCTGCGAGATCGAGAACGAGTGCTCATGGACGAGCATCCCATGACGTCATACTTGGGCATGCGAACCAGCAGCCGTCCGTCCTCGCGGAGGACGCGCGGGGGCCACGGTGAGGTGGACAGCCGGAGAACACCAACGCTCATCGGAAGTCGGACCCGTCTACGACCAGTGCTCGAGCTCAGCGTCGATGCGCGGGTCGGTTCGGACCCACACCTCGCCGTCGGTAGCATCGGCGGGAGGCTCGACACGTTCGAGTCCGAGGAACTCGATCAACTTCACCTATTCAGCACGTTCGGCTCGAGACACCTCCAGAGCGTGCGTATCGAAGAAGACGTAGTACTGGTTGCTCGGGTCGACGATGCCGGAGTCGGCCCAGATCCGACAGACCTCGTCGATCGCTTCGTACTCGATCAAGACCGCCGCGGCCCACCGTTCACCCCGCTCTTCAGGCGATTCGGCGAGGTCGGCGAGGTCGGCGAACCACTGCCCTGCATAGTCGAGGCCAGCATAGCCGTCCTCGACAAACCGCATGACGAACGACCAGTACCTCCTGACGTTCTCCACCGCGCAGTACTCGGTCTTCGGGTCATCGGCACCGTCAATGCGGGCGACAGCGCCGTGGCTCAGCAGAAGCAAAAGCGCCTGTTCAGCAGCCTCGCGCTCGTGCTCCTCGCCGTCGGTGAACGTGAACGACTTCGGTGCGAGGCCGTATCTCCGCGCCATGCCCATCTTTCGTCGAACCGTGCGAGGGACCAGGGGGCACGCCCCGTTCACCATCGCTGGGTGCCCAATACTCGTCATCGAACAGCTGGCGGAGCCCACCGAGATCGCTCGAGACGAGCTCTTCGTGCGGGCCGACGTCGATCAACCGACGATTCACCAATGAACACTCCACGGGTCGACCAGCTCGACGTCGGTGTGCGCGAAGTCCGTAACATTGCGCGTCGCGCACGTCGCGTCATGCGCCAGGCAGATCGCGGCGATCTGTGCGTCGGCCGTGCTGATCGGCGCTCCTGCCGACTCGCGAGCCACAAGCACGTCGGCATAGCGGTCGGCTGCCAAGTCGTCGAACGGCAGCACTGAGCGACTGCCTCGATACGGATCGAGCGCAGCTTCGATTCGCTTTGTCAACGCCTCCTTGCGCCGACCCTCCGGGAGCCGCCGCACACCCGCCAACAACTCCGCAAGCGTGACAGACGTGATCGCGACATCACCCGTGAGCGACGCGAGCCAATCGACCACGCGCGCCTCTGGCGACGGCCGGAAGATCTCCGAGATGACGTTCGTATCGAGGATGATCACTCGAAGTCCACCGCCTGCGCGACGTCCTCGCGCGCCGGGATCGGCAGATCTTCAACGCCGCCGAAGCCCTGCGCGGCGGACAGCAGCGCCATGCCAATGTGCGGCCTCTGAGCGACCCTTGTCAAGATGTCGCGGACCTCGGCCTCCATCGAGCGGCCGTGCTCTTTCGCCCGCGTTGCGAGCTGCTGCTTCACGGCGTCGTCGAGACCGCGAACGATGATGGATGACATCAGTGACCACCTCCTCATGTGCTATCAGTCATGATAGCAACTGCGAGACGTGCAGTCACGCCTCATTGCCGAAAGCGGTCACCACGGGCGGAGCTATACGTTGAATCTGAACTCCACCACGTTCCGGTACGTACAGCCATCTCGTGCCCTGGCGGCACGACCTCGATCAGTCAGACCAGCGCGAGCGTCTCCACGGACTGACCGGTGACCTCGGCGATGAGGTCGAAGTCCTTGTCAACGGCCAGGACCGTCAGCCCGGACTTCTCCGCGGTCGCTGCGATGAGCAGATCCGGGATGGACGGAGCGCGGTGCTGGCCACGGTCGGCAAGGCGCATCTGCACCGCGAAGGCGCGGTCCTCCATCGCGGGCGTGAGGTGCTCGACCGGCATGAGCGACAGCGGTGGCAGACCGAACGCCTCGCGACCTACTTCACCCGAGCGGGCGGAGAAGCCGAGTTCGAGCCGGGTCACCGTCGAAAGATGCATCAGCCCACGCTCGATGCGCGAGTTCCACTCGGCCGTGCTCGCCGCCCGGCCCGCCTGCAGGTGCACGTATGCCGACTTGTCGACCAGCCAGCTCGTCGCCGCCAAGCGGCATCTATCACGTCGGGATCACCAAGGTCTCCAAAGGCCGCCGCCGAGCGCTTCCAGTCATCGGCAGCGACTGTTGCGGCGACCGGAGTCGAGGCGTCCTGCTCCAGTCGTCGACGCAGGAGCTCGTTGCGCGATAGCCCTCGCGCCGCCGCCTCTTCACCGTGCTTCTCTGGCTCGTCGCCGTCGTGGCGGCCGGCGGGCTCGTGTTCGTCGTGATCGCTGCGCTGATGGGAACACAGATCACGGGCGTCCTCATGGTCACGCTGCTGCTCGCCGGTGTCGTGGTCGTGCTGGTGTTCGCTCGGCGGCGTCAGCGCGCAAACGGGGAGAAAGAACGTCTCGATGTCTGGATAGGTCAGCAGGGGTTGATGCTGCGTGGTGTCGGTCCGGTTCCGTGGCACGGCTTCGGGCCCGCACATCACGATCGCAGACCGCCCCGCGACGAGTGACGACGGCAACGCTGGCCTCTGTGGCAAACGGCCTGTGACTCGTACACTGTCACACGGCATCCGAATATTCGACTGATCGAGAGGAACGCTCTTGACTGAAGACCCCATCGTCCCGCTGATGCACGCATTCGTGGCCGCCATCGACGCCAGCCAAGCGAGACGAGGCAATGCACTTCCCGACGACTGGGAATCATTCGCCATCGTTCTGGGGCTCGATGACGACGGTGAGTATCAGCAGAGTTACGGCTATGCGTATGGTGCAGAAGATGCCTGGGTGAAGCCCATCTCTGCTGAACCGGCAAGTCTTGAGAAACCTCTTGCTGATTTCGTCGCCGATCGCTACCCGAATGGGCAGACCCCACCGGTGAAGATTCTCTTCCAGCTCCGTCTCACCGACGGAAGCTACGACACGACGTATGAGGATTCGGATCGATCGCGCTGGCAAGTCTCCCCAAACAATTTTGAGCAGATTCAGCAGGACCTGAAGCCAGTCTTCGACGACTGACAGACACTCGCCTGGCAGGAACTCAGATTCCACGTGGCCTCTCGCCAGACATATGTCCCGCGAGTTGCCCTGCCGAACTCGTCGAGCTCATGCTCGATCACGTCGCGGGCGTGACCTACGAGGCCGTCACGATCCCCGAGGGCGCGCACTGGCGGGAACGCGTCACCGCGATCGCCGAAGCGAACTGGGCGAGTTGCCAAGCCCATCCCTGGATCACCGACCTCGCCGCCGGACGCCCCGTCCCCGGACCAGGATCCTCGACGAAGTACGAGACCGAGTTGCGCGCCCTAGACGGAATCGGGCTGACCGACATCGACATGGAGCACACCCTCACCGCCTTGCTCTCGTTGGTGCAGGGAACCGCCCGCGCCACCCTCGCCGCACAAGGCTCCAGAGAACCGGGCGAAGACCACGACACTGACTGGTGGTCGAACATCGGGCCGGCCCTGACCGCCGCGATCGGCGACCAGACCCGGTTCCCGACCGCCTCGCGTGTCTCACGCACCCTCGGAGAACTGACCGGCAAAGCCAATGACCCCGAAGGTGCCTACGGGCGTGGTGTCGGCTTGTTTCTCACCGGCACCGAACAGTAAGTCGAAGGTCTGCGCTGAGCCACCAGAGACATCAGCAGAAGTTAGATCGCAAAACGAAACTCCACCGAGTTCCGGCACGTACCAACCATTACCTCGAGAGCTCAAAGGCTCCGGCCGCCACTTCCAGGCCACTTTTATAAATACAGCTCAGTACTGTATTGTTATCGGCATGGACGCCAATGACGAAGCAAAACCCGGCCGACCACGCAGCACGGTGGCTGATAGCGCGATCCTGGGCGCGGCCATCGATCTGTTGCTCGACGGCGGAGTTGACTCGGTGAAAGTCGACGTCGTGGCACGTCGCGCCGGGGTGACGCGGGCAACTGTGTACCGCCGCTACTCCACGCGCGAGGATCTCGTGGTCGGCGCGTTCGAGGCGAGCTTTCGGGCCTATCTCGACGGCCCAGCTCTCTCGAAACCGACCGTCGACGAGTTGGTGGCGGACACTGCTGCGGCTATGGCCGACCCACGCGGTCGGGCGCTGCTGCGCCGTGTCATGACGGTTGTGCACGACTACCCCCAGCTCCACGCGCGTTTCCGGCAGACAGGCAGCGACGATCGGGCAGAGTTGCTTCACTCCACGCTCACGCGCGCAGCAGCAGCAGGTCAGTTCCCTGCGGGTAGCGACATCGACGCCATATACACCGTGGTGACGAGCTGCACCAACATGCATCTACTCGCCGAACCTGATGACACACCCGTCGAAGACATCGAGAGGTATCTACACCGGGTGCTTCGCACCGTCGGTTACACCTGCCAAACCCAGAATGCACACCTTGGAGAACGATCATGACCACTGTCATCGACGCATCCGGCCTCGTCAAAAGCTATGGCACGCAGCGCGCGCTGAACGGGCTCGACCTTACTGTCCACCAGGGCGAGGTCCACGGATTCCTGGGGCCGAACGGAGCAGGCAAGTCCACGACGATCCGCATCCTCATGGGTCTGGCCCGACATGAAGCCGGGCGGGTCTCCTTGCTGGGTGGAGATCCATGGCGCGATGCGGTCGAACTCCATCGGCGTGTCGTGCATGTGCCCGGCGACGTCGAGCTCTGGCCCACTCTGACAGGAGGCGAGACCATCGATCTGCTGGGCCGCATGCGCGGTGGCCTGGATGCCACCCGCCGCGATGAGCTCATCGAGAGGTTTGATCTTGATCCTTCGAAGATGGCTCGCTCCTACTCGACGGGGAATCGGCAGAAAGTCGCGCTGGTTGCAGCCTTCGCATCAACCGCTGAGCTTCTCGTCCTCGATGAGCCGACGAGTGGCCTCGACCCCCTTATGGAGCTGATCTTTCAGGACGAGGTGGTCCGCGTTCGCGAACAGGGTCGCACTGTGTTGCTCTCGAGCCATATCCTCGCCGAGGTCGAGCGTCTCGCCGACCGCGTGACGATCGTGCGCGCGGGAGGCACCGTCGAATCCGGCACGCTCGCGGACCTGCGCCATCTCTCAGGCACGTTCATTGCGGCCACGACCGAAAGGAAAGCAACGGGCATTGGTGACATACCTGGGGTCACCGACCTCGAGCAGGACGGTACCGCAGCGCGTTTCCTTGTGACGGACGATGCCCTCGGACTCGCTCTCGAGCATCTCGGAACGTTCGGTCTCGCTTCCCTGACGAGCAACCCTCCGAGCCTGGAAGAGCTGATGCTGCGCCACTATGACAAGGCGGTCAACAATGCGTGATGCTCTGACCGGCACCGGCCTGCTGACCCGCCTCGGCATGCGCCGCGATCGATGGCGTTTGCCGATCTGGACGATCGCGACAGCCGCCTTCGTTCCCCTCTTTTTTGGTTCGCTGGAATCGACAATGAGCGATTTCATCGATGCGCCTGAAGCTTTGGCTGAGATCCGCCCGATGCTCGCCGTGTTCGCCGGTCCGGTCTACGGTACCGAGGGCGGCAGCTTGCAGAGCTACTTCTTCATGTACCAACAGGAGTTTGTTCTCGCTGCGGGGATCATGACGATCCTCATCGTGTTGCGCCACACACGCGGCGAGGAACAGACAGGTCGCGCGGAACTGATGCGCGGTGCCGTCATCGGACGGCATGCCCCGCTCGCATCCGCACTTTCGATCGCTGCGATCGGCAATGGAATACTCGCCGCGCTTCTCTCCCTCGCTGGACTCACAATCGGCCTCGGCACCCATGCGTCGATCTTGTTCGGAATCTCCACCGCAGCGACGGGGTTGTTCTTCGGAGCCGTGACAGCGATCACGGCACAGATCGCAGGAACCACCCGCACCGCGGGCGGAATCGCGGGAATTGTCCTCGCGGCCTCGTCTCTCCTGCGCGGCACATTGGCTGTCTCAGGAAACGACAACCCCACACTGTGGCTGTCGCCGATGGCGTGGCCGAACCTCACACGTCCTGTCACCGATCCGACCTGGTGGCCCGTGATCTTGACCTTCGCCGCCGCTGCGTTGCTCGCAGGGATCGGGTTCGCCCTGTCCACGAGGCGAGACGTCGGCGCGGCCATGACAGCTCCGCGACCGGGACCCTCACGTGCGTCGCGCAACCTGCGCGGCCCCGTGTCCCTCGTCTGGAGGCTTCTACGCGGTTCCTTCCTCTGGTGGACCATAGCTTTGGCAGCACTGGGGCTCGTATGGGGCACGATGTCGTCGACGATGGACGTCGCTGGCGCGAACGGCCTGTTCGGCGAGGGAGACCTTGTACGCAACTACCTCAGCACGATCGCCGTGACGCTGGGATTCCTTGTCAGCGTCTTCGCGCTGACGTCAATAGGTCGCATGCGCTCGGAGGAGGCGTCTGGTCGTCTGGAAGGAGCTCTCGGCACGTCGACCAGCCGCCCGGCCTGGATCGGCGCGTGGCTCGGTGTCACTGCTGGCTCTTCCGCTCTCATGCTGATGGTGACTGGGCTCGCCGTCGGGCTCGGCTCATCAGCTGCCAACGCCGATCCGTCACTGCTGCCCGACATGATCGGTGCCCTCGCGCAACGTCTGCCGGAGGTCCTCGTGATCCTGGCCCTCTCGGGAGCCCTGTACGCGCTGTGGTCGAAATGGCAAGGACTCGCGTGGATTCCTCTCGCCATCAGCATGATCGTCCAATACTTCGGAGCCGTCCTCGGCATGCCCGCACTGCTCACCGCACTGAGCGTTACCCAACACATGCCAGCTCTCCCCGTTGAGGACTTCGCACTCACGCCGCTTCTGGTGGTGTGCTCACTCGCGGCCGTGCTGACGAGCATTGCAATTTGGGCGTTCTCCCGCCGAACCGTCCCCTCTGTATAACGCCCGCACGTGCAACCCTGAAGCAGAGAGTCGCTCGCAGTACAGCATGCGTGAACAGGAGTCATACCTGAACGAGGGTCAGCGCATCCGCGTGCGACGGGGAAACCGTCATGTGTGGACACAGCAGCTTCCCTTGGAGGACGACGTACCCGACTGTCTTCTTGACCGAACGTCTGCTCATGCTCTACACAGAATCTCGCTCGCGCTGGGAGATGGATGCAAGCACGCTCCGCGTGCGGGTCGAAACCGTCGATCGTGCGCCCGGTCTGTTGACCCAGGTCAACGACCAGCTTAGATATTCAGCTTCAAAGGTTCAGTTCGAGAACCGGAACTCCACCACGTCGCCGCGGTTGGCAAACCTCTCCGTCGCTTGCATTGAAGGCTGGTCGGACCCGCGAAGCCCAACACGACCGCGCGGCCAGAGCCCGCCGCGGCACGACACCATCTTTCCCGTTTCCCGCCTCGATGGCGAACGTCCGCGAGCCCCCACACTCCAGCTTCTAACCGCGGGCGACCCCCTCTATCGAACACGAACACGTTGTCCATTGACTTGTTAGTCAACGCTCGATAAACTCGACTGACCAGCAAGTCAATCGAATCCTAGCAAACCCGGAGATCACCATCGCTACCACTTCAGAGCAAGACTCGTTCGCGCGGAAGCTCGCGCCTATGGACGCCGATCGTCGTGCGCGGTTGACGGATGCGGCGCTGCGAGAGTTCGCTGGCGGCTATCACACGGCGAATACGGACGCCATAGCCGAGGCAGCAGGCATCTCAAAGGGACTCATCTTTCACTACTTCGGCACGAAGAAGGGGCTCTTTGTCTATCTGCTGCGCCACTCGGCAGAGGTGATGAATGCTGAGTATGAGCGCGTCACACTCGATTCGCGAGACTTCATCGAGAACGTGCGCGCGGTTACACGTGTCGCCATTCAATCGATCGCGGAACACCCCTTGGTCTATGCCTTCATCGCCAAGGCGCGAATATCGCTGCCCGAGGTTCTTCCCGAGGGCATGCCGGCGGATATTCCTGACTCTGCTGGTGCACTCTTGGGCCACATCATGACGTCTTCAGATGCGACACATTTTCGCGATGACATCGATCCCCAGAAGGCCCAGCAGATTCTGTTGTGGGTGACCAGCGGATTCGCCGCGACCCTCGACAAGTATGGCGACGACCTCGAGGCCTATGCGGAGCACGCGGAGGAGGCCATGACGGAGCTGGACGAGTACTTGGCCGTTCTCCGAAAGATGCTCTACAAGGCCGATGAAACGGAGCAGATATGACCACCGTGATCGACATCGATCGCCTGACCAAGCGCTACGGCACACATCGCGGCATCGACGACGTGAGCTTTGCGGTTGAAGAGAGCGAGATATTCGGCTTCATCGGACCGAATGGTGCCGGTAAGTCCACAACGATTCGCGCCTTGCTTGCTCTCATCCGCCCGACATCCGGAACAGCGCGCATCTTCGGGCGGGACTGCATCCGTGACGCGCCGGAGATCGCCCGACATGTCGGCTACATACCCTCTGAGACGTTCTTCTACGACGGGATGCGTGTGCGCGATCTGCTCGCCTACACGGCACGCCTCTACGGTGTGGATGCAAGCGATCGAATCGCCGAACTCGCATCGCGTATGAAGCTCGACACCACACGGAAGATTCGGGACCTCTCCCTCGGCAACAAGAAGAAGGTCGGCATCGTCGCAGCCCTGCTGCACTCGCCTCGACTTCTTATCCTCGATGAGCCGACGAGCGGCCTCGACCCGCTCATGCAGCGCACCCTGTTCGAGATTCTGGACGAGGAGAACAATCGAGGGGTCACGATCTTGTTCTCATCGCATGTACTCAGCGAAGTGCAGGCGATGTGCGATCGGGTCGCGATTTTGAAAGAGGGGCGCGTTCTGGAGATCCAGAGTATCGATGATCTGCGCAAGCGCAGCTTCAAGCACGTGCGCGTGCGCACAACCACACCAATCCCCGAGCACGCCTTGAATATTGAGGGCGTATCCGACCTGTCCCACGCTGATGCATGGACAAGTTTCATCTATCACGGCGACTTTACACGGATGTTCGATGTCGTCCACGGGTTGCACCCAGAGGACGTGCTGATATCCGAACCGTCACTGGATGAGATTTTCCTGCACTACTACCAGTGAGAAGAGCATGACTGTTTTTCTGTCTGAACTCCGCCAGTATCGCCGATCCCTCGTTGCATGGGCGGTGGGTTTCGCGATCGCGATCCTGTTCCTGTATCCGGTATTCGAGTCGATCATCGCCGGAAATGCCGATGATCGCGCTGAACTCGAAGCTCTGCTCGAAGGAAATCCGACTACGCAAGCGCTCGGTGTCGATCCTCAGTACTTTTTCACTTCACTCGGTGTCTACGCGCTTCTCATCGCCTTCCTGCTGCTGCCCGCAGCGGTTCAGGGGGCAGGTATCGGCCTTGGGATCATCACCAAGGAGAACGTTCAGAACACTGCGGACTTCCTGCTGACCAAGCCCATCTCGCGCGCTGGTGTGTACCTTTCCAAGGGCGCAGCAGCGATGGTCGCTCTGTTCGTCACCTCGACGGTCTTCCTCGCAGCATCGCTGGTTGCGTTGATCGGCAACGACTTCGCCATCGACCACTTCGTGCTGCTCTTCCTTGTCTTCCCTCTCGTCCAGCTCTTCTTTCTTGTGCTCGGCATGACGATCGGTACCTTGGTTTCGCGATTGAGCGCGCCGCTCCCTGTGGCCCTCGGGATCGCTTTCGTGCTGTATGTCGTCGGAATGTTCGCGAGCGTCGCACAGAGCAACGCTGCCCGAGCATTCTCCCCCTACAAGTACTTCCCCAGCGGCGACGTTCTCTCGGGGCAGGGATATGCCCCACTGTTCGTCATTCTCTATGTCGGTTGGTTGGCCGCGCTAGGCGTCATCGGGTTCTTCATATTCGTCCGCAAGGACGTCCCCACGGCGCGTTGAAAGGAATCGCAATGAACGCAGTCTTCCGACACGAGATGCGAGCGAACCGCAAGCCTCTCATCGGTTGGAGCGCCGTCATGGTGTTCCTCGTCATCATCGGCGCGGCCGAGTACCCTGTCGTAGTCGGCATGGGCGATCAGCTCAGGGAGATCGTCGAGGCCATGCCCCGAATCATGCGCCTGATCTTCGGCTTGGATGCACAGCCCATCACGACGCCGCTGGGCTACTATGCCGCCCTCTACCCCTGGTACGCACTCGTCGCCTGCGCGCACGCCGCGATCCTCGGGGCCACAATCATGGCGAAGGAGGAGCGCGATCGCACCGCAGACTTCCTGTTCACGAAGCCGTTCGCCCGTTCGCAGATCGTCAGCGCAAAGCTGTTTGCAGCATCGCTCAACATCATCACGATCACACTAGTCACTGCAGCACTCGCCCTTGTGACGACCAACCCTGACGGCGAGATCACCGGGCAGATTCTGTTGAGCATGTTGGGAATGCTGCTCGCACAACTTGCGTTCTTCGGCATAGCCTTCCTGATCTCCGCCATCACTCAGAACGCGCGCGTGGCTCTGGCTATCTCCGTCTTCGTCGTCGCAATCGGATACGGGCTCGCCATCACTGTTGAGTACGTCGGAAGCATCGACATTCTCGGCCCGATCTCTCCGTTCCGTTATGTGCCCGCCACCGATGCACTGGCGGGACGAATCGAGCCGATTCCGGTCATGATCGGACTCATCGTCACGCTCGGCACAGCCCTGTTGGCATCGAGACGATGGAAAGAGCGCGACCTGCACGCGTAAGGGCACATCTACAGGACCCCGGGCAAGCCCCTCCCCGAGGCCACCGGTGATTCAGCCCTCGAGACCCGCCACAGATATTGGATCGGAACTCGACGTCAAGCTCACACCCGGTCGCAAGATATTTTTAGACGTTAAACCGGAACTCCACCGAGTTCCGGTACAGAAGACCATCTGGGAGAGCGCCGGTTGGGCTACTGTCAACGCCGACCGCGCCGACAGCCAGTATCACCCGTTGCCGACGTTGAGTGCCGCGAGCTGATCCGGCGTCCCGGACACGACGAGACGCAGATCGGCATGACTGTCGTCGACGACCCAGTCGACGAACGAGCAGCAGGCGCTCTCGGTCGCGACGAGCTTGCTCAAGCGTCGCACAGAGTCGTCGGTCCTCTCGTAGCAGACAACGAGCTCGGCATCGCTGCGTTCGACACCGAGGGCGTACTCGGCGTCGAAGGCTCGCCATTTCTCGACCTGCGCCCCGCCTGTATCCGGGCCGAGCGCGCACGCGATCGGCAGTCCGTTCAGCGGTCCGATGTGGGTCATGGGCGTTCCTCCTTCGATCAGCATGCATCTGCGGCGCAGCAGGCGTCCTCGCATGCGTCCACCTCCTGCTCACCGTTGAGGACGGCGACTGGCGCGGCGCAGCAGGCGTCGCCCTTCCACGCCTCGACACCCTCGCGGACGGCGAAGACCGCGATGACAAGCGCGGCGACGGAGTCGGCCCACGCCCAGCCGAGCAGGCTGTTGAGCAGCAGGCCGGCCAGCAAGGCCGCGGACAGGTAGGTGCAGATCAGCGTCTGCTTGGAGTCCGCCACCGCGGATGCCGATCCGAGCTCGCGGCCGGTGCGGCGCTCGAACCAGCTCAGGAACGGCATCACGGCCAGGCTCAGGGCAGCGATCGCGATGCCGACCAGCGAGTGCTCCGGCTCGCGCAGTCCGAGCAGGGTGAGAACCGCGTCCACGCTCACGTAGGCGGCGAGGGCGAAGAACGACAGTGCGATGACCCGGAGGGCGACCTTCTCGCGCTTCTCGGGGTCGGGCGCGGCGAACTGCCAGGCGACCGCAGCGGCGGAGAGCACCTCGACGATGGAGTCGAGGCCGAAGCCGATGAGCGCGGCCGACGAGGCGGCGTGGCCGGCGATTAGTGCGACGACTGACTCGATGACGTTCCAAGTGATCGCGATCGCGACGACGATGCGGATCCGTCGCCGGAGGACGTCCCGACGGTCGTCCGTGAGCACTGCGGCGGTCACCGGACGACTCCCGCGTCGCAGCAGCCCGGCACCGAGCACTGCGGGTCCATGCACGGGACGCTCTCGTCGACGGCGAGGGTGACGTCGACGAGCGCCGAGAGCGCGACGGCGATGTGCGGGTCGGCGATCTCGTAGCGGGTCTGCCTGCCCTCGGGCTCGGCGACGACGATGCCGCAGCCGCGCAGGCAGGACAGGTGGTTGGAGACGTTCGTGCGGGTGAGTTCGAGGTCGCGGGCGAGCTTCGCCGGGTATCCGGGCTCGTAGAGCAGGGCGAGCAGGATGCGGGATCGGGTCGGGTCGGCCATGGCGCGGCCCAGCCGGTTCATGACGTCGACGCGCGAGGCAATGGTCAGCACATAATGACCATACAGCAGTTGCTGACCTATTGGCTACTCCTGGTCGAGTCCCGCCGCGGTCCCCGCGAAGGCCCGGAACGCGCACTCCGACCGGCAGGGCTCGTCGCTGTCCGGGCAGGCGTCGACGTGGGCCTGCGCTGCACTCAGCTGCTGCTGCAGCTCAGTCAGGATCCTCAGCCGCCGCTCGACGGCGGCGATCTGCTCGGCCAGCAGCGGCTGCAGCGCGGCTTTGACGCCGGTGCAGGTTCCCGTGTCGGCGAGCTCGAGGAGCCGGCGGATCTCGGGCAGCTCGAGGCCGAGCCGCTTGGCCGCGGCGATGAAGTCGAGGCGTTCGAGATGGCCCTCGTCGAAGTCGCGGTATCCGTTCGGGCTCCGGCGCGCGGCGAGGATGCCGAGGCGCTCGTAGTAGCGCAGGGTGCTCGCCGGCACCCCGCTGCGCTCGGCGACCTCGGAGATCTTCATGCTTCGAGCCTATGCTTCGCCGGCTTGACCTTCAACCTGGGTTTAAGGTCTAACGTTCTTCTGGAGGCGGGATTTCCCGCCCTTGAACATGATGAGGGCGAACAGATGCAGATGAGCGTGGAGTGGATGGAGCGGCACCAGGTGGCGCTCTACGTCGTGGGCCTGGCCCTCGGGGCCGCCGTCGGACTGGCCTGGCCCGCGGTCGCCCACCCCGCCGAGCTGGCGATCCACCCCGTGCTCGCTCTGCTGCTCTACGCCACGTTCCTCGGCATCCCCTTCGGCAGGATCGGGCACGCCTTCCGCGACTGGCGATTCCTCTCGACGATCCTCGTCGTGAACTTCATGCTGGTGCCCGCGATCGTGTGGCTGCTGTCGCGGATCGTGGCTCACGACCAGGTGCTCCTCGTCGGGGTGCTGTTCGTGCTGCTGACCCCATGCATCGACTACGTGATCGTCTTCACAGGACTCGCTGGCGGCGACAAGGAGAAGCTCCTGGCCGCGGCCCCGCTGCTCATGCTCGCCCAGATGCTCCTGCTGCCCGTGTACCTGTGGCTATTCGTCGGCTCGGAGTTCGTCGGCTCCGTCGAGTTCGGGCCCTTCGTCGAGGCGTTCATCCTCATCATCGCCCTGCCGCTGGTCGCCGCGGCGCTCACGCAGCTCGCCGCCGCTCGCACCCGCATCGGGCGGAGGGTCGAGGAGGCCGTCATGGGTTCGATGGTGCCGCTCATGGTCGCCACTCTCGCGGTCGTCGTCGCCTCGCAGGTCGCGGGAGTCGGGGCGAGGATCGGCTCGCTGCTCCTGGCGCTGCCCGTCTACGTCCTCTTCGCCGCCGTCATGGTGCCGGTCGGCATGCTGGCCGGCAGGGCCGCCGGGCTGGACGTACCTGGGAGGCGCGCAGTCGTGTTCAGCGGTGCGACCCGGAATTCTCTCGTCGTGCTGCCGCTGGTCCTCGCCCTTCCCGCGACGTTCGACCTGGCCCCGCTCGTCGTGGTCACACAGACGCTGGTCGAACTGGTCGTCATGGTGGTCTTCGTGCGCCTCGTACCTTGCCTTGTGCCGGACCAGTCCCGCCCGAGTGCCTCTGTGCGCTAAAATTGTCCGTATGGACAGTCCAGTTGGACAAGACCCGCAGGGGCACGGCGCGACGACGCGAGGCAGGCTGTTGGCTGCCGCGGCCGACCTCATCGCCGAGATGGGGTGGGGAAGGGTCACGACCCGCGCCGTCGCCGAGCGTGCGGGACTGCCGCACGGCGCGGTCAGTTATCACTTCCGTGGGAAGCAGTCGATGCTGGTCGAGGCGGCCGCGGCGGCGGTCGAGGAGATGTTCCCCGACTCCGAGCTCACCGCGGTGGAGTCGGTCGAGGAACTCTTCGCGTGGACGAGCGAAGCCGGTGCGGGCTCGGCGCGGGCCGGTGTGCTGCTCGAGGCGATGCGCGAGGCCTCGCGGGACGAGCAGCTGCGAGATCGGATAGCCGCCGTTCTGGGCCGCCTCCGCCTGCGGGTCGCCGAGATCGTCGCCGTCGAGGGCGGCTCGTCCCCCCGCCCCGCTGGGTCGACGGCGGCCGACGTCGCGACCGCGATCGTCGCGGCCGGCGACGGTCTGTGGCTGCACAGCCTGCTCGATCCTCGCCTCGACGTCTCCGGGGCGACGGCAGCGCTCAGCCGTCTGGCGAAGCCGGGCACCGAGGAGGGCCGCCGGTGATGGTCGAGGCGAACCCGGTTGAGCCGGAGGGGCACGGGCCCCGCCGACGCGCGGCCGCACGGCCTCTGCTGCTCGCCGCAGCGACCTTCGTCGTGGTCCTGGACCTGGCAGGGATTGTCATCCTCCTCCCGTCTATCCAGGCCGAGTTCGGCTCCGGCATCGCGGAGTCGACGTGGGTCGTCGCCGCGTTCGTCATCGTGGCCGCAGCGGCGATCCCCGTGGGGGCGCGGGCGACGGCGATCCTCGACGCGCGCAGCGTGCTGCTGGCCGGACTTCTCGGCTTCGGCCTGGCCTCGGCCGTCGCCGCGTTCGCGCCCACCATCTCGGTACTCCTCGCGGCCCGCGCCGCACAAGGGCTTGGCGCGGGCCTCGTGGAGCCGGCCGTGCATCGTCTCGTGCGCGGAGGCGACACTGGTCCCGATGCCAAGCAGGCCACCCAGACGCAGGCACTGGCCGCTCTGCTCGCGGCGGCGCTGGGCCCGGTCCTGCCCGCAGCGCTGGCGGCGGCGACGAGCTGGCGCGCGCTGTTCGGCCTGGACGTCGTGCTCGCGGTCGTGACGGCCGCGGCGGTCTGGAGGGCGCTTCCGCCTGCTCGGGCTGCGGGAGGCCGGTCCTCGGTCCTGATGCGCGACGCACTTGAGGCCGTGATCGCCGCGGCGGCAGCGGCGACCCTGTTCTTCGCCGTGATCGACGGCGCGCGGCTCGACGCGAGTCCCGTCGCCCTCGCCGCGGCTTTGGTCATCGCGCTCGGTCTCCTCGCGGCGCTGGCCGTCGCCGGGGCACGACGCCGCCGTCCGCTGCTGTTGCTGCGACTGCTGCGCCGCCGCCGCTTCGCTGCCGGCAACGTCGTCAGGGGGCTCACGGAGTTCGCCAGCCTGGGTGTGTTCTTCCCCTTGTCCGGGTACCTCCAGGACGACCTCGGGCACTCGCCGTTGAGTGCTGGCCTACTCCTGATGCCCATCGTCCTGGGCGCTCTGTTCACTGCCCCGGTCGCCGAGAGGTACGCGGGGCGGGTCCACGCCGCATGGTTCCTTGTGCCCGGACTCGTGTGCACCGCGGCCGGCGTCGTCTGGCTCGGGCACGTCACGCCGGGAATGCCCTGGTGGTTCGTCCTCGCTCCGCTGGCGATCGTCGGGGCCGGCATCGGTGCCGTCGAGTCGCCCGCCGAAGCGGTCGTCGCCTCTGACACGCCTGCTGGAGCTGAGGAAGCGGCCTGGTCCCTCGGGCGCATGTTCTATCTCCTCGGCATCGGGGCCGGCGTCGCCGTTGTCTCGGCGGTGTGGCAGGCGATCGGCGTTGACGTGGCATCCGGAGTCAACAGCGCGCTGCTCGTCTGCGCGGCGGCCGCGCTCGTCGGGGCTGCAATCGCGGCGGTGGGCACCATCGGGCATTCTCGGGCAACATCCTGAACGAGCCTCGCACCACGCGGCCATCATGACCAACTGGTCCGTACTCCCACGACGGACCGCAGCTCGCTCGGCGTCAATCTCCTCGACATACCCCGCCCAGAGTGCTGTTGAAAGTCGCTCACACCCGGTCGCGCCCAGTCCAGAATGTGCCGGGGAGTCAGATGTCAGGTTGAAAATCTCCACTCCACCACGTCACCATCGCGCATCACGTAGTCCTTGCCCTCCACGCGGGCCTTACCCTTGGCGCGCGCCTCGGCGACCGAACCGGTCTCGACGAGATCATCGAACGAGATGACCTCAGCCTTGATGAAGCCCTTCTCAAAGTCGGTGTGAATGACCCCAGCCGCCTGCGGCGCCTTCCAGCCCTTGCCGATCGTCCAGGCACGCGCTTCTTTCGGCCCCGCCGTCAGATACGTCTGCAATCCCAGCGTGTCAAAGCCCACACGCGCCAGCTGGTCGAGCCCCGATTCGTCTTGCCCTGTGGAGGCCAGCAGCTCGGCGGCATCCTCTGGGTCAAGATCGATCAGCTCTGACTCGATCTTCGCGTCGAGGAAGACAGCCTCGGCCGGAGCGACAAGCGCGGCAAGCTCCTGCTTCTTGGCAGCATCCGTCAAAATCTCCTCGTCGACATTGAAGACGTAGATAAATGGCTTCGCAGTGAGGAGCCCGAGTTCTTTGATGGGGTCGAGATCGACGGATGCCGCAGACAGCGGCGTTCCCGCCTGCAGAACCTCCTGCGCCTCTTTTGCCGCAGCGAGCACCTCCGGCCCGATCTTCTTGCCACGCGCCTCTTTCTCATACCGCGCAATCGCGCGCTCGAGCGTCTCGAGATCGGCGAGAATCAACTCGGTGTTGATGGTCTCCATGTCAGACTGCGGGTCGATCTTGCCGTCGACATGCACGACGTCACCATCGTGGAAACCGCGCACGACCTCGGCGATCGCGTCTGCCTCACGGATGTTGGCCAAGAACTTGTTGCCAAGCCCCTCGCCCTCGCTCGCGCCGCGCACGATACCGGCGATGTCGACGAACGACACTGTCGCAGGGAGGATGCGCTCGCTGCCGAAGATTGTCGCGAGAACGTCAAGGCGTCCGTCCGGCAGGTTGACCACGCCCACGTTCGGCTCGATGGTCGCAAACGGATAGTTTGCCGCGAGCACCTCGTTCTTGGTCAGTGCATTGAACAGGGTTGATTTGCCGACGTTGGGAAGTCCGACGATTCCGATAGTGAGAGCCACGAGGCTCTATCGTACCGGTGCGAAGCGACAGGCGCGCATTCGTCCCGTCGTTGTCGGTGCCTCCTGAGAACATGTGAGCATGGACGCAACGCTCCCCCTCATCATCGGTCTCGTCATCGGTGCCCTTGTCGGCGCAGCCCTCGCCTGGGCGGTGTTCCTGATCCGCGCGAAAAGCGGGGCGGATGCTACCAACCCCGCCGTTCTTGAGGCACGCCATGCTCAGCAGCTGCAGGCCGTGCGCGCCGAGGAGTCAGCCGCCCGCGCAGATCTGCAGGCAGATCTTGCGCGCATGGAGGCCACGGCCGAACAGTTGAACACGCAGGTGACGCAACTCACCCGTGAGCGCGAGCAGCGTGCCGAACGCGACAAAGCAGAGAATTCACTTCTGCAGGCGATCGCACCCGTGCGACAGAGTCTTCAGGACATGCAGCGCACGGTCACCGAGCTGGAAGAACAGCGGCAGAAGCAACACGGCGAGCTCTCACAGCAGCTGAAGACGGCCGCGCAGTCAGAGGAGCACTTGCGCCAGACCGCCGATTCGCTCGCAGCGGCCCTCAGCAACAACTCGGTGCGCGGGGTCTGGGGCGAGACGCAGCTGCGCAGCGTCGTCGAGGCGGCCGGGCTGATTGAGCGCGTCGACTTCGACGTTCAGACATCGATTTCCTCGGACGCCGGTGCCGGACGACCCGACATGGTCGTTCACCTGCCCGGCGGCAAGAGCATTGCTGTCGATTCGAAAGTGCCGATGGGCTCGTATCTCGAGGCAAGCGCCATCCCCGTGACGGCAACGGGAGACGAGGGCGCACGTCGCCAAAAGCTGCTTGCCGCACACGTCAAGGCGGTCCGCGACCATATCACCGCCCTCGGCGGCAAGGCCTACTGGGACGGCCTCGACGCAAGCCCAGAGCTGGTGATCGCATTCATCCCCAGTGAGTCGCTGGTCTCCAGCGCGCTCGAAGCCGATCCAACGCTCATGGAGTTTGCATTCGGCAAGCGCGTCGCCCTTGCCTCGCCGGTCACGCTCTGGTCTGTGCTCAAAACCGTCGCATTCAGCTGGCAGCAGGAACTCATCACCGCCGAGGCGAAGCAGCTGTTCGACCTCAGCCGCGAACTGTACTCACGCCTCAGCACGATGGCCGGGCATATCGACAAGCTCGGCCGTTCGGTCCGGTCGACCGTCACCGATTACAACCGCTTCGTCGGCTCGCTCGAGCGCACCGTTCTGCCCTCGGCGCGCAAGCTCAACAAGATGGACGAGTCGAGGCTCATCCCGGCGTTGGGCGATGTCGAAGAGGCACCGCGCGAGCTGGTCGCTGACGAGCTGGTGGCCGAGCTCGACGCCGCCGCGCTCGAGGAACGTCGCTCGGCAGCATCCGATGACGTCTAAATGGTCAGCAGCTCCTGACGTCCTGCGTGGGCAGCCATCCCATGCACGTCACCGGCGAGGACAGGTCACGGGCGAGATCTACCCCTGCGAGATCTACTCTTCGTCCAGCCACTTCTTCGCCAGGTGATCGGCTGAGATTCGCCGAATCGTGCCCGACTTCGACCGCAACACAACACTTGACGTGCGAATGATCGGGCCGAGGCGACGCACGCCCTGCACGAGACCACCGTCGGTGACGCCCGTCGCCACGAAGAATGTGTTGTCGCTGTTGACAAGCTCGTCTGCCTCGTAGACGTAATCCATCTTGAGACCCGCGTCGATGCCCTTCTGACGCTCGTCGTCGTCTTTCGGCGCCATCCGCCCCTGGATGAACCCGTTCAGGCCTTTGAGCGCACAGGCCGTGACGATGCCCTCGGGGCTGCCGCCGGTGCCGACGCACATATCGATGCGTGTTCCGTACAGCGCGGCGTTGATTCCGCCCGCGACGTCACCGTCGAGCATAAGTCGCGTGCCTGCCCCAGCAGCGCGGATGTCGTTGATCAGCTGCTCGTGGCGAGGACGATCCAGAACAGCGACCGTGAGGTCTTCGACCTTCTTGCCCTTGGCTGTCGCGAGTGCGCGCAGGTTCTCGCCAATGGGTTTGCGGATATCGACGACGCCGATCCCCTCTTCGCCCGTGACGATCTTGTCCATGTAGAACACACTCGACGCGTCGAGCATCGTTCCGCGATCAGAGACGGCGATGACGGACAATGCGTTCTGACGGCCTGCGGCCGTGAGGCTCGTGCCGTCGATCGGGTCGACGGCCATGTCGCAGTGCGGGCCCGAACCGTTGCCCACGGCCTCTCCGTTGAACAGCATCGGGGCTTCGTCTTTCTCCCCCTCGCCGATCACGACGCGGCCGTCGAAGTTGACGGTGCCCAGAAATGCGCGCATCGCATCGACGGCTGCTTTATCGGCGGCATTCTTGTCACCGCGACCGATGAAGGGGACGGCGCGGATCGCTGCCGCCTCGGTGGCGCGCACCAGTTCAAGTGCGAGGTTGCGGTCAGGGTGACGGAAGTGGGATGCGGAGTCAGTTGTGCTCACGATGTCCTCTGTTTTGGCGGTGATAACGAATTGGCCGGACGTCCACGCCACTATCAGCCTAACCGCGTCACTGTTCTGGCATGACCACATGAACAACTGTGCACGGGTGTGCACGGTGTCGCGCAGGTCACGTATGCCCCGAATCCCGTGCGTATTCAGAATCCTTCAGTGGCGCCAGAATCATTCGACGTTCTAGAGTCAGCGCGTGACCGGATGCCGCCAGGCGACGCGCCGCGGCTCGCCGCTCGCGTCGATCACCAGGCTGTGCACGGCGACCTCGCCCTGCTCGCGCGTCGGACCGTCGAGTCCAGCAGCGGCAGTGACCGCCGACAGCACGAAGACCCCCGGCTCGGCCGCGAGGTCGCCGAGGCGCAGAATGTCGCCATAGCGTTGGCCGACAGCATCCGCCTGGGCCTTCTCCCCGTCGGTCTGCGGAGCCAGGCGCCCCTGCATATGGCCGCCGAGCGCCGCGACGGGGACGGAGGTCAGCACCCCCTCGGGCGCTCCTCCGATACCAATGAGCATGTCGATGCCGTCGCCACGGGCCGCGCGCAGCGACTCCACGACGTCTCCGTCAGCGAACGGCACAGGCTCGGCACCAGCATCCGCAATCTCGGTGAGATATCGCCTGTTTCGCGGGCGATCCTGCACCGCCACCCGGAGCTTGCTGACCGGTCGGCCGAGCTCAGAGGCGAGGATCATCAGGTTCTCGGTCAGCGACCGTTCGAGCGAAAGTGTCGCTCCTGCCGCAGTGGTGACGAGCTTCTCCATGTAGAAGACGCGCCCGGGGTCGAACAGGCTCCCGCGCGGCGCAAGCGTCATGACAGCGACGGAGCCCGGGAGGTTCTGCGCGGCGAGCCGCGTGCCGTCGACGGGGTCAACGGCGACATCGACCTCCGGTCCACCGGCTCCCAGCTCTTCCCCCGTGTACAGCATCGGTGCCCGGTCCTTCTCGCCCTCGCCCACGACGATCCGCGCGCTCACCGGGACCTCTTCAAAAGCCAGGCGCATCGCCTGCACGGCCGCGTCGTCGACAGCGAGCTTGTCGCCCGAGCCGACATACGCGGATGCTGCGACGGCAGCCTGCTCTGTAATCCGGAGGAAATGGTCGTGCAGCGCCCGGTTGCTCGCCTCGAAGTTCATCTGCCCATCATCCCGCAGCGCGTCACGGGGTGCGAGGTGCTGCGCGGCATCAGTAAGCTGTGGGGGCAACCAAAGTCACGCCCCGCTAGGAGAAGTCATGCCCATTGCAACCCCGGAGCAGTACGCACAGATGCTCGACAACGCCAAGTCCAAGGGCTTTGCGTTCCCGGCGTTCAACGTCTCGAGCTCGCAGACCATTCACGCAGTGCTGCAAGGACTCACGGAGGCCGGTTCAGACGGCATCATCCAGGTGACGACGGGCGGCGCAGACTACTTCGCCGGGCACACCGTCAAGAACCGAGCGTCGGGCGCTCTCGCCTTCGCCAAGTTCGTTCATGAGATTGCCGACAACTACCCCATCACGGTCGCACTGCACACGGACCACTGCCCCAAGAACGCCCTCGACGACTTCGTCATGCCGCTCATCGCCGCGAGCGAAGAAGAGGTCAAGGCCGGTCGCAACCCAATCTTCCAGTCGCACATGTGGGACGGCTCGGCCGTGCCGCTCGACGAGAACATTCAGATCGCCGAAGACATGCTCAAGCGCACGAAGGCGATCAACGCCATCCTCGAGGTCGAGATCGGCGTCGTGGGCGGCGAAGAAGACGGCGTAAAGCACGAGGGCACCAACGAGGCTCTGTACACGACGGTCGGCGACGTCACCAAGGCTGTCGAGGCCCTCGGGCTCGGAGAGAACGGTCGTTACATCGCGGCGCTCACCTTCGGCAACGTGCACGGCGTGTACAAGCCGGGCAACGTCAAGCTGCGCCCGGAGCTGCTTGGCGAGATCCAGGCCGGCATCGCCGAGAAGTTCGGCACGGGAGCAAAGCCGCTCGACCTCGTCTTCCACGGCGGCTCCGGTTCGACGGATGCTGAGATCGCTGAGGCCGTGAACAACGGCGTCATCAAGATGAACGTCGACACCGACACCCAGTACGCGTTCACGCGGTCGATCGCCGGTTACATGTTCGAGAACTACGAGGGCGTTCTCAAGATCGATGGCGAGGTCGGCAACAAGAAGAAGTACGACCCGCGCGCCTGGGGCAAGGTGGCTGAGACGGCGATGGCCGCTCGCGTTGTCGAGTCGGCGGGCCACCTCGGTTCGAAAGGCAACTCGCTCACGATCTGAGTCGCTCGGGATTCACAGACGGCGGATGCTGTCGGGCCTCGCCCGACAGCATCCGCCGTTTTTTGTGTATACCACGTCGCGGAACGCAGCTTCGTCCCTCACCATCCCTCACCCACAGCTGAGACTCCACGATCGGCCCTTCTGCCGCACCTCGACAGGGGCCGATCGTGTCATCTCACTTTCCGGAACGACAACGGAGCATGCCGCGACAGCATTCCGCCCTCTCGTCAGACCGGGTGTCTCCGCACCCCGCATCCGCGCGCTGGCACGTGAGTTGCAGGGAATGGCTGTGAATTACCGCCTCATCGCGTCCGTGCCGCACGATCACCCACACAGACGCGTTACAGACGGTAGTTCTGAATCCGTCGGCGGTTCCCACAGCGGCCAGTTTCTGCACCTCACGTCAGCTGACTCGCGAATGTCCGGGCCTGCCAGCGACCCGGTCTGATTCCGCACTCGCGGTGGAAGAAAGCGGAGAAGACCGACGCATCGGCGAATCCAAGTGCAGCGGCGCATTGCGCTGCTGTCAGCCGATCGTGCGCGAGCAGGCGTTTCGCCTCGAGTATGACACGCTCCGTGATCACCGCCTTCGCTGTACGCCCTGTGGCCCGCACGCATGCGCGCGACAGCGTCCGCGCTGCATACCCGAGCCTGTGCGCATAGAAGCCGACGTCATGATGCGCGCGAAAGTTCTCCTCGACCGAGGCGCGGAACAGTTGATACGCAGAGTCACGTGGGCTGCTCGACGGAGCCGACGGTCCGAGCCTGGCGATCAGTGCGGACAGCAGGATCGTCGGGATTTCCGCCGCGGCTCCCCCTGCTTGCGACGAAGCTTCCACACGGAGGTGCTCAAGACCCGCGATGATGAATGGCCACGACTCGCCACTTGCCGTCCACGCGGCGTCGGCGTCGAACGTCACTGCACGCTCTCGAGTCGCGAATGAGACTGGTGCAGTTGGTGTGAACAGCACAAGCTCACCGCGCAGATCATCGATATCGGACCAGCGGTGAACTGCGCCGGGCGCGATCCACACGACAGATCGCGCCGAAAGGGCGTGGGTGGCGAAATCGATGTCGACCAGGCCATGCCCCGCCATAACGACAGCAACGACGACAAAGTCAGCTCTCTGGGTGCCGCCGTCGTTCGCCGCCCGGAGCGCATCGAACGTCATCATCTCTAGGGGAGCGGACGATCCGTCAACCGGATGGTAGGTCATCTGTTGAATCGTTGTCACTGGTCCAGTTTTCACCATTCCTTGTCCACAAGACCTACTGCCACGTCGCAAATATCGCTGTTGACTGTAAAGCACCAAGACCATAAAAAACAATCGATGGGAAGCCAGCGATGAACGCATCAATGACAAACGACTTACCGGTGTACGACCATGTGCACGGAACCGGACCAACACTGGTCTTCGTGCACTACTGGGGTGGCTCGGCTCGTACCTGGGCATCCGTCATCACCGGCCTCGGCGGACGCGACATCCTCACCATTGACTCCCGAGGATGGGGCAGGTCGAGCTCTCTCCCCGGTCCCTATTCGCTGCAGCAGCTCACGAACGACACGTTGAATGTCATCGCGGATGCCGAGATCGCCGACTACATGCTGGTGGGACATTCCATGGGTGGCAAGGTAGCCCAGCTCGTCGCGTCGGCGCATCCGAATGGCCTGCGCGGCATCGTACTCGTCGGCTCAGCGCCGGCCAGGCCGGCCGATGAGATCACGCCCGAACATCAGGAAGGACTTTCACACGCTTACGACAGCGACGAATCCGCTGCATGGGCACGCGACAACGTCCTCACCGCCACGTCCCTCGCTGACACTGTGAAGACGCAGATTGTGCAAGATTCCCGAAGCAGTGCCGCGGCTGCCGCGGCAGAATGGCCGCTCCACGGCATCGCCCAGGACATCAGCGCGGAGACCTCGCAAGCGACGGTTCCTGCCCTGGTCGTCACTGGCGAGTACGACCAGGTGGAGCCGACGGACGTGCTGCGCCGCAATCTGCTGCCCTACCTTGCGCACTCCGAGCTGATTGTTATTCCGCGTACCGGCCATCTCATCCCCCTGGAGGCTCCGACCGAACTGGTCTCGGTGATCGAGTCGTTCGCGAACAGTCTCTCGGCCGCATGACGCTGACCAAGCTCGCGAGTGTCGGGGAGTCCCCTGCCCTCGACGCAGATACGGTCCGCATTCGTCGCGAAAGGCGGTTCAGACGAATTGGCGACGTACACGAGATTGACCACCTGCTCGTCGTTAGTGCATTGCCCTCGGTATGCGTGTGGGCCTGGGCGCCTGGGGCTCTATCTCTCACCACAGGTGAGACTCCACGATCGGCCCTTCTGCCGCACCTCGACAGGGGCCGATCGTGTCTTCTCACGTTGCGGAGCGACAACGGAGCATGCCGCGACAGCATTCCGCCCTCTCGTCAGACCGGGTGTCCCCGCACCCCGCATCCGCGCGCTGGCACGTGAGTTGCAGAGAATGGCTGTGAATTACCGCCTCACTGCGTCCGTGCCGCACGATCACCCACACAGACGCGATGCAGAAGGCAGGTCTGACTCCGTCTGCGGTTCGCGTGGCGGCCAGCCCCGACACCTCATCAGGTCAACTGACCTGCAGATCAAACAACGGTCAGCCTGCTGTTCCCTGCGCGATGCCGTTCACGTACTGCATGAAGGCCGGGTCGTTCACCATCGCGACCGTCAGCAGAATGAGATAGACCAGGTTCGCGACGACGCCGATGACGAACGGGACCCACCACGTGGTCTTGCGCGCGGCGAGCCGCCGCAGCGACAGCAGAAGTGCGACGACCCAGAGACCGGCGTAGACGATCAGGATGACCCACCCGATCGTCGTGGCGAGCTCGGTGTTCGTGTACTCCCCCATGCCGAACTGTCCGTACGCCTGAGTGAGCATCTTCGGCAGCTGCAGCAGTGACGGCGCCGTCGACAGCACGCTGAAGAGACCGACGCCGAGCAGGATGTACGTCGAGAACCGATCAGTCCGGCGTCGGGCTTCGGCGACCGGATCGGTGTCTGCGGGTGCCGCCTGCTGGTTCTTCTGGTGATTCGGCCACTGATGGGGACGCTGGTCGGGTTCCTGCTCCGCGTTGCCGGCACGGTGGTCCGGGCGTGTGCCCTCGTTTCGCGTCCGGTCATCCGTGCGGACGCTGTCGTCGTGCTTCTCGATCGGAACTGACTCGTTATCATCGCTCGCCGGCACGCGGATCGCGGCGCGCTGCTGCTCGGGAGTCGCATACTCCCCGAACTGCGGACGCTTCCGCTTCTCATTCGCATACTCGCCGTATGCCGGGCGAGGGCGTTCGTCTGATTCGTTGTCACTCATAGGCTGTCAGCTGCGGGTGCGCCCACCAAGCGCACGCGCATCGCGATCTCCATTCACTGTCGTGCGAAGCTCTTTCGGCAGAGAGAACACGAGATCCTCTTCGGCCGTGGTGATCTGCTCGACATCGGCATAGCCCGCCTCGGCGAGCGCGAGCAGAACCTCGTCGACGAGCACCTCGGGAACCGATGCTCCGCTTGTCACTCCGACGGTGCGCACACCGTCAAACCACTCCTGCTGGAGTTCGTACGCGTAGTCGATGCGGTGCGCGGCCTGTGCGCCCTGCTCAAGCGCCACCTCAACGAGCCGCACCGAGTTCGACGAGTTCGCCGATCCGACGACGATGACCAGGTCAGCATCCGTCGCCACCTTCTTGATGGCGACCTGCCGGTTCTGGGTGGCGTAGCAGATGTCGTCACTCGGCGGATCCTGCAGGTTCGGGAATCGGGCACGCAGCCGGTCGACGGTCTGCATGGTCTCGTCGACAGACAGTGTCGTCTGCGACAGCCACACCACCTTGTCCGGGTCGCGCACCTCAACCGTGTCGGCCTCGTCCGGGCTGCCCACGAGCGTGACGTGGTCGGGTGCCTCCCCCGCAGTTCCCTCGACTTCTTCGTGACCGTCGTGACCGATCAGCAGAATCTCGTAGTCGTTGCGCGCGAATCGCACAGCCTCTTTGTGCACCTTGGTGACAAGGGGACACGTCGCGTCGATGGCCTGAAGCCCACGATCGGATGCCGCATTCACAACGGCCGGTGACACGCCGTGGGCGCTGAAGACGACGTGCGCGCCCGGCGGAACCTCATCGACCTCGTCGACGAAGATCGCGCCCTTCGTCTCGAGTTCGGTCACGACGTGGATGTTGTGCACGATCTGCTTGCGCACGTAGACGGGCGCCCCGTAGCGTTCAAGAGCCTTCTCAACGGCGATCACGGCACGATCGACCCCGGCGCAGTACCCCCGCGGTGCGGCCAGGAGCACCCGCTTGCTGCCGTCGACCGGGATATCCTTGAGCTTTGACGTAGCTCCGGGGACTCTCGGCATCGGAAGGTTGATTGTCACATCGCTCACACCCCCGATTCTAGGCGGCAGCGACTGAGGAAGGACCCAGAACATGGCGAACGCACCCGCGACGATGGAGAATCCGTGGCCGGTCGCCGAGCTCGGCCATAAGCTCCACGACTACATCGAGCGGCTCGGCACGGTCTGGATCGAAGGCGAGATCACCCAGTGGGGCGTCTCGGGCCGCAACGTCTACGGCAAGCTCAAGGACGTTTCTGCCGATGCGACGGTCAGCTTCACGATCTGGCAGTCCGTCCGGCAGAAAATCCCGGCCGATCTGAAGCAGGGCGACCGGGTCGTCGCCCTCGTCAAGGTCAACTTCTGGGTCAAGGGCGGCACGCTCACGGTGCAAGTTCTGCAGATGAAGCATGTCGGCCTCGGCGACCTCCTCGAGCGCCTGGAGCGCCTGCGCGCCCAGCTTACGTCCGAGGGACTCTTCGACCCGGCACGCAAAAAGAGACTGCCGTTCCTTCCCGACTGCGTGGGACTGGTCACGGGGAAAGACTCGGATGCTGAGAAGGACGTCCTGCGCAACGCGCAGCTGCGGTGGCCCGCCGTTGAGTTCCGCGTGCGCCACGCCGCTGTCCAGGGTGAGCGCACGGTAGCTGACGTTGTCGCGGCGATCGCTGAGCTGGACGCCGACCCGGAGGTCGACGTGATCATCGTCGCGCGCGGCGGTGGCGACTTCCAGAATCTCCTCGGGTTTTCTGACGAGGCCGTTGTGCGCGCGGCCGCCGCGTGCACCACACCGCTCGTCAGCGCCATCGGACACGAGGCCGACCGGCCGCTGCTCGACGATGTCGCCGATCTTCGCGCTTCGACGCCCACGGATGCTGCCAAACGCGTCGTCCCTGACGTCGCAGAGCAGCAGCTCATCATTCAGCAGGCGCGAGCACGCATCACCGGGCGCATGACGACGCTCATCACTCACGAGATCGGCCGGTTGGAGCAGCTGCGCTCGCGCCCCGCACTGGCCTCACACACCTGGATCATCGATCAGCGTGCCGAAGAGCTGACCCGCTATGTGGCGCGGGGGGCCGAGCTCGTTGACCGCAAGCTCGAGCGCGAGCAGAACCGGGTGAGCGAGCTGGCAGCATCCGTTCGGGCACTCTCACCGCAGCGCACGCTGGATCGTGGGTATGCCATCGCGCAGACAAGCGATGGCCGGGTCGCCCGCTCGACGGACGATGCTCCACACGGCACGTCGCTCACCCTCACCCTCGCAGATGGCGCGATCGCCGCCACGTCGGAGGGCCCGGCCGAACGATGAAGACGGCGCTACGCCGCGGTTAGGATGGAACCATGTCTTCTTCCCCCGATGTATCGACGTTGAGCTATGAGGACGCCCGCGACGAACTGGTGCGCGTGGTCGCCGAGCTCGAGCAGGGCGCGTCGACGCTCGAGCAGTCCTTGGCATTGTGGGAGCGCGGTGAGGCTCTTGCCGGGCGGTGCGAAGAGTGGCTGCTGGGAGCGAAGAAGCGCCTGGAGGCTGCCCGCGTCGCCCAGGCTGAGTCCGCGGAAGACGAATGAGCCCACGGAACAAGCCGCCTCGCGTCGTGGCGGAGCTCGGGCGCCCTGAGACGCCCGAAGAGACAGCGGCACGCAAAGACGAGAACTCGCGCAATTACCGCAAGCGCAAGACCGTCAACAACCTCGTGTATTCGCTGCTCGCCACGCTGGCTCTTGTTCTCGTGATCGTGCTCATCGTTCCCCGCTCTGAGACGTCGTTGCTTCCCGACGTTGATTTCCACTCCGCCGCGCAGGATGCCCAGTCGGCGCGCGACGAGGTGATCCTCGATCCAGAACTCCCGAGTGGCTGGACGAGCAATCAGGCCAAGCTGAACTCGGTCGAGGCGCCGCAGATCTCGTACTGGTACATCGGCCTCATCACACCGGATGAAGAGTTCGTCGGCATCAAACAGGGCTTTGACGCCGACGCCACGTGGATGGCCAGGCAACTGAACGACTCGCTTGCGGACACCACCGTCACGATCGACGGCGTTGAGTGGACGGTGTACGACAACCGGGATGGCAGCGGCCCCAGTGATCAGGGCAACGTCGAGTACGCGCTCGCAACGGAGTCTGGCACCAGCACCATTCTGATCTACGGCACAGCGACAGACGATGACATCCGCACCGTTGCGGAGGCCGTCGCCGAGCAGGTCAAGGCCAACGCATAGGCGATGAGAGGAAACAACTGATGCCACAGAAGCGACCAGGCAAAGCATGGGCTGAGATGATGCGCGGCAACGCGCGATTCGTGGCGGGTGAGCCGCGGCACCCGCGGCAGGACATCGGGCGCCGCGAGTCGCTCGCTGATGTCCAGCATCCTGACGTCGTACTGTTCGGCTGCTCTGACTCGCGCCTGGCCGCCGAGATCATCTTCGACAAGGGCCTGGGCGACCTCTTCGTCGTGCGCAATGCCGGGCAGGTCGTCTCGGACTCCGCGATCGGCTCGCTGGAGTATGCCGTGGGCATCCTCAACGTTCCGCTCTTCGTCGTGCTCGGACACGACGGCTGCGGTGCGGTCGCCGCTGCGATCAATTCGCTGAAACCGGATGCCGCTCCGCTGCCACCGGCGATCGACGGGCTCGTGCAGCAGATCGTCCCGTCGGTCCGCCAGGCTGCCGCGTCAGCATCCGTTCCCCCGGGAGAGGCTGATCCTTTCGAATCCGGCCGGCTGCACATCCGCCAGACCATCACCGACATTCTCGAACGGTCCGAGATGATCAGCGAGGCTGTGGCCGCGAACACGCTCGGAATCGTTGGCGCGAACTACAAGCTGGCCGAAGGCCGCGTCGTCGCCGATGCGATGGTGGGAATCTCCGAGCTGCCCGACGATTGACATGTGATGCGACAGGCATCCCCGAACACACAACCGCGCAGTGATGCGCAGACCATAGAGGAGGAATCCGTGGCCGACACCGAGTACCGCATCGAACACGACACGATGGGCGAAGTGCGCGTGCCCATAGGCGCGCTCTACGGCGCGCAGACGCAGCGTGCCGTGCAGAACTTCCCGATCTCAGGATCGGGTCTCGAGAGCGCCCAGATCGCCGCGCTGGCGCGCATCAAGAAGTCGGCGGCTCTGGCGAACAAGCAGCTGGGCGTGCTCGACGGCGACATCGCTGACGCCATCGCCTCGGCAGCAGACGAGGTGATTTCCGGCGCGCACGACGCGCAGTTCCCCGTCGACACCTATCAGACGGGGTCGGGAACGTCATCGAACATGAACATGAACGAAGTGCTCGCCACGCTCGCCACGCAGCGTCACGGCAGCACGGTTCACCCGAACGACCATGTGAACTGCTCGCAGTCGTCGAACGATGTCTTCCCCACCTCCGTGCACATCGCCGTGACTGGCGCGCTCATCGACGAGCTGGTCCCCGCCCTCGACCACCTCGCCGTCGCCCTCGAGGCGAAGGCCGAGCTGTGGAAGGACGCCGTGAAGTCCGGTCGCACGCACCTCATGGATGCGACGCCCGTGACCCTCGGCCAGGAGTTCGGTGGTTACGCCCGGCAGATCCGCCTGGGCATTGAGCGGGTGCGTTCTTCCCTGACACGTGTGGCCGAGGTGCCGCTGGGCGGCACGGCGACGGGGACGGGCATCAACACACCCACCGGATTCCCGCAGCTGGTGATCTCGCTGCTGCAGGACGAGACAGAGCTGCCGATCACCGAGGCCGAAGACCACTTCGAGGCACAGGCCAACCGCGACGGACTCGTGGAAAGCTCCGGTGCGCTGCGCTCGATCGCCGTGAGCCTCACCAAGATCTGCAACGACCTTCGGTGGATGGGATCCGGCCCCAACACGGGTCTCGGCGAACTGCACATCCCCGACCTTCAGCCCGGATCGTCGATCATGCCGGGGAAGGTCAACCCGGTCATCCCCGAAGCCGTGCTGATGGTGGCCGCACGGGTCATCGGCAACGATGCGACCATCGCCTGGGGCGGATCATCCGGAGCATTCGAGCTCAACGTGCAGATCCCGGTCATGGGAACGGCGCTCCTCGAGTCGATTCGTCTGCTCTCGAACGCGTCACGCGTCCTGGCAGACAAAACGATCAACGACCTCGAGGCGAACACCGAACGGGCCGCAGAGCTCGCGGGGATGTCGCCCTCGACGGTGACGCCGCTCAACAAGATCATCGGCTATGAAGCTGGGTCGAAGATCGCCAAGCACTCGGTTGCGAAGAGCATCACTGTGCGCGAGGCCGTCATCGACCTGGGCTACGTCGAGCGCGGCGAGATCACCGAGGAACAGCTGGATGCTGCTCTTGACCTGCTCTCGATGACGCACCCGAACTGAGCGAACACGTGCGGAGGGCGGAGCAGCTTCGGCTCTCCGCCCTCACTGCATGACGGCGCATGTGGCACTGCCGACGGGTGAGGCGCAGCAAGTGGCCGCCCGTGAGCATGGAACAACACTGGCGCACGTCCGCGTGGAACCGAGAGCAGAAGATCACGCGAGTGACAGACACGCGGCTGACCGTGTACGGAGCAGCGCGCAACCCTGCCTCACCTGCCTGGGACGCTGCGGCAGTCTCACCAGCGAGGGTGCACTGAGGCTTTGAACCGGGACGCATAGAGCGAAGTGACAGCATCCGTGTAGCGTTCCGGAAGCGCATCGAGTTCCCCCGCCGCAGCGTTCGCCCGTGCCTGTTCAACGGAACGTGCGCCCGGGATCACCGACGTGACGCCCGGCTGCTGCGCCACCCACGCGATCGCTGCCTGCGCCGGTGTCGCGTGTTCTGGAGCGAGCGCCGCAAGCTCCCCTGCCGCGCGCACCCCCTCCGCGTAGTCGACGCCTGAGAAGGTCTCGCCCACGTCGAAAGCCTCGCCGGCGCGATTGAAGTGTCGATGGTCTGTCGTGGCAAACTCGGTGTCTTCGGTGTAGCGCGCCGTGAGCAGGCCGGAGGCGAGAGGTACGCGCGCGATGATCCCCACCCCGGCTGTCTGCGCTGCGGGGACGACCTCGTCGAACGGCTTGAGGCGGAAGGCGTTGATGATGATCTGCACGGTCGCGGTGCCCGGTCGTGCAATTGCGGTGAGCGCCTGATCGCACGTCTCGACGCTGACGCCGTAGTGCACGATCGCACCGTCGTCGACGAGTGTGTCCAGCGCGTCGAACACCTCGTCACTGTGGAAAACGGCCGTCGGCGGGCAGTGCAACTGCACGAGGTCAAGCGTGTCCATGCCGAGGTTGCGGCGCGAACGATCCGTCCAGGCCCGAAAGTTCTCGAGCACGTAGTTCTCGGGAATCTGATCGGCTCGTCGCCCCATCTTCGTGGCGATTGTGAGTTCTGTGCCCGGATTCGCCGCGCGGAAGCGTCCGATCGACTTTTCGCTGCGTCCGTCGCCGTAGACGTCAGCGGTGTCGAAGAACGTGACGCCGGCCTCAGCTGACGCCTCGAGAACGGCACGCGCATCGGCGTCAGAGACGTCGCCCCAGTCGCCGCCCAATTGCCACGTGCCCAAGCCGACGGGTGACACGGGACGACCTGTGCGTCCTAAAGTTCGTTGTTCCATGCAACAAGTCTATGGGCCCCACCCGGCGGGCAGTGCGGGCAGTGCGGGCACGACAATGCCTAGCCAGAAACCCGCGAGCAGGAACGGGCCGAAGGGGATGCGGTGTGTCGCCGCCCGGTGCTGGGTCGCCATCGCCCAGGCACCGGCGATTGCACCGAAGAGAAAGGCAGCGGCACAGCCCACGATGACGGGCGTCAGACCGAACGAGCCCAGCAGGAGGCCGAGGATGCCGACCAGTTTGACGTCGCCCATTCCCATGCCGCCCAGCACGTGCATAAGCCCAAAGAAGACGACCGCTCCGGCACCGGCAATAATCGGCACGACCGTTGATTCTCCCGTGACGACCGTGTGAAGCCCGACGCTGATGATGGCGACCGGATAGCAGGGAAGCACGATCCGGTTGGGCAGCCGGTGTTCCGTGGTGTCGGCGACGACAAGCGGCCACGTTACCAGCGCAACAGCCGCGAGGCCCAGCAACAGCCAGCTCCAGCCGACGGCCAGGACGGTCATCGCCATGAGAGTGACGAACGTGGCCGCCACCGGCATCCACCGGGCCACCGGTTGTACGGCGTGCACGGTCTGGCCCTCGGTCATGCCAAGGACTCTAGTATCGGCATCGAGAGCGCGTAAAAGTTATCCACAGGGCGGGTCGGATGTGCAGCCTGTCCTGTGCCTCCCGCCCGGTGCCGAGCGGTACTGTGCTGTGCCCTACTCCGCTGCCGTACGCAGCTGAGCCGCGCTGCGCTGTGGGCTAGCCGATCTCGGTGCCCTCGAGAAGCTCGGTCACGAGCGCCGCGATCGCACTGCGTTCGGATCGCGTGAGCGTGACGTGTCCGAAGAGCGATTGACCCTTGAGCGTCTCGATCACCGAGGCGACACCGTCATGCCGTCCGACCCGGAGGTTATCGCGCTGTGCAACATCGTGGGTGAGTACAACGCGTGAGTTCTGCCCGATTCGTGAGAGAACCGTCAGAAGCACGTTCCGCTCGAGCGATTGCGCTTCGTCAACGATGACGAAGGCATCGTGGAGCGAGCGCCCCCGGATGTGCGTGAGCGGCAGCACCTCGATGAGTCCGCGCTCAATCACCTCGTCGACGACGTTCTGCGAAACGACCGAGCCGAGCGTGTCGTAGACGGCCTGGCCCCAGGGGTTCATCTTGTCGCCCTGGTCACCGGGAAGGTATCCGAGTTCCTGACCGCCGACGGCGTACAGCGGGCGGAATACCATAATCCGGCGGTGCATCTGCCGTTCGAGAACCGCCTCGAGGCCTGCGCAGAGCGCGAGAGCAGACTTCCCTGTTCCGGCTCGCCCTCCCATCGAAACGATCCCGACGCTCGGGTCGAGAAGCAAGTCAATGGCGATGCGCTGCTCGGCCGAGCGGCCACGCAGACCGAAAACCTCACGGTCTCCGTTGATCAGCCGGGCGCTGCCGTCTGACGAAATCCGCCCAAGCGCGGATCCGCGTTCGGAGTGGATGACCAGACCGGTGTTCACCGGCAGACCGTCAGTGTGTTCGCCCGGCAGCGTCTCGGTCTCGTACAGCGTCGCCATGTCGTCGGCTCCGACGTGAACCTGCGCCAGGCCTGTCCAGCTCTCATCCACGGCAAGTTCGGCACGATACTCTTCGGCCGCGAGCCCGATTGACGACGCTTTGACGCGCATCGGAAGGTCCTTCGACACGACGGTGACGGCGAGCCCGTCATTGGCCAGGTTCTGCGCGACGGCCAGTATCCGCGAGTCGTTGTCCCCCAGCTGCAGTCCGCTCGGCAAAACCGTCATGTTGCTGTGGTTGAGTTCCACGCGGAGGCTTCCGCCGTCCCCGACGGGAACGGCGAAGTCGAGCCTCCCGTTCTTCACTCGCAGGTCATCGAGCAGCCGCAGAGCCTGACGGGCGAAATACCCGATCTCGGGGTCATGCCGCTTCTTCTCGAGTTCACCGACAACGACGACGGGGATCACCACAGAGTGCTCGGCAAAGCGGAACATGGCCCGTGGATCAGACAGCAGAACCGACGTGTCGAGCACGTACGTCCGTTCGGCCTGAAGAAGCGAGGAATCGCTCGAGGGTAGCGAATGCGCATGGCCCTCTGTCGACGGTGTCATCTGCGTGGTATCGCTGGCAGTCACGTCCGGCTCCAACCCCGAGCGAATCCGCTCGGCTCACATGGCGAGTCGTCCGGGCCCGTGGTTCGAGTCGATCTCCCGGCCGGCTCGATCAGGTAATGCACCTGATATGCCCGACGCTACGACTCGGCGACGACAATTCAGCCTCGCCACGCCGAAACGGCCGCTGTCGGCGCGATGAACATCAGGAGGCGATCGATGACCGATAGACCAACAGAGCCTGTCTCAGCATCCGGAATGTCGAATCGGAGGTGCCCGCGTGGATGCTGAAGCGCACAGTGCCCAGACGGGACGTCGTCGTCAGCCCGGTGTTGTGCAAGGCTGCGCCCAAGGGCCCCAACCGCCCCTCGTCTGGCCGGACGACGACAATGCCGGACTGTTCGTCCCGTGTGCGAGACGAGACGAGGGGAAGATCGGCGCCGTCGAGCATTTCGATGACTTCGTCAGCGCGGTCGAGTACCGCATTCTCGATGGCGTCGGTGCCGACAGCGTTTACCTCCTCGATCGCGGATGCAAGGAGCGCCTCAGCCAGGAAGTCCGGATTCGATTCCGTGAACGCCGTCGCGGCCGCGCGTGACGGTGAGGGAACGTGCCCCCACGGCTCGTACTCGTCTGTACCCGTATACCCGGAGATCACCGGGTCGAGACGTTCAAGTGCCCGGTCGCTGAACGAGAGAAATCCCGTCCCCCACCCGGCGCGCAGCCATTTCTGACCGCCCGTGGCAACGACGTCGGCTGCCGCGTAATCGGCGTCGATGACGCCGGCTCCCTGGATGGCATCGACGATCAGCAGGCGGTCGCCGATGGTCTCACGGATGCGGGTGAGGTCGGCGCGGTATCCGGTTCGGGCGTCGACGAGTGACACGGCGACGACCGTGACGTCATCGCTCAGCGCCTGTGAGAGTGCGCGTGGTGTGACGCGACCGTCGGCGACGTCGAGCCAGGTGATCGACAGCCGGTCGAGAGCGCTCTGCGCTCGGACGGCGGCGACGGGAAGACTCGGAAACTCGTCTCGCGACATCAGGATGTGTCCGTTCAGCCCGAACAGCACACGTAGCAGGCCGGTGCTCGTGCTCGGCACGGCGATGACGTTTCCGGCATCGTGGCCCGTCATGGCGCTGACGGCACTGGCCAGTCGCTCATCGTGACTCGTCGTGCGTTCCCCCGCGCCGAACCTCATGCGCGAGAGGCTGTCGTATTCAGCGAGTGCCTCGGCGCGCACTGTCGACGAGACCGGACCAATGGACGCGTAGTTCAGGTAGCCGGGATCCTCGAGGAATGTCTCGCGAAAAGCGTCAATCGTTGTCATGTCAGCCCCCGAAACGCCGGCTTCTGCCGACATAGTCACGCAGTGCGCGCAGGAAGTCGACCTCACGCAGGTCCGGGCCCAGCGCCTCAACGAAGTAGAACTCGCTGTGCGCGCTCTGCCACAGCATGAAGTCAGACAGCCGCTGCTCCCCCGACGTCCGGATCACCAGGTCGGGGTCCGGCTGTCCTCCCGTATACAGGTGCTCGCCGATCATATCCGGCGTGAGCATCTTCGCGAGCTCCTCGAGGCTGCGCCCCTCGAGTTCGTGCTCACGGACGATCTGGCGCATCGCATCCACGATCTCGGTACGGCCCCCGTACCCGACGGCCAGGTTGATGTGGAGGCCCTTTTTGCCTTCGGTGCGGTGCTCGGCGGCTTCGAGAACCTCGGTGAGCCGTGTCGGAAGGCAGTCGGCGTTCCCCACATGCTTGATGCGCCAGTCACGGAATCGCGACACGTCGTCGGCCAGGTCAGCGATGATCTCGAGCAGATCGTCGATCTCGTCGCTCGCGCGGTGGGCGAGGTTGTCGGCAGACAGCAGATACAGGGTGACCACGTTGATGCCGAGGTCATCGCACCAGGTGAGGAATTCCCGCATCTTGGCGGCACCGGCTCGATGCCCGTGTGCCGCTGTCGTGTAGCCGAGCTGCTTGGCCCAGCGGCGATTCCCGTCGATGATCATCCCCACGTGATGCGGCATCATCTGTGGGTTCAAGGCACGGCGAAGTCGCTTCTGGTACAGGTTGTACAGCAACCCGCGCCCCATCGTTTCCGTCGCGATCCTCACACGAATACGTTAGTGCACGTCGAGACACACCCCACACAGCCGCCTGCCGTACTCTTGATTCATGACGCGTCGCGCTTCCCCCGAGCCCCCCGGCCAAGCGGGACCTGATCTGCCCCGCATCCCGCTGATCGAGGATGCTGCAGCGCACCATGTCGAGGCGAAGCCCCGATGGCGTGGCTGGATCCACGTGGGCACCTTCCCTGTCGCCCTCGCCGCGGGCATCGTGCTCATCACTCTGGCCGACGGCGCTGTAGCGAAGTGGTCAAGCGCTGTTTTCATGACGACGTCGCTGCTGCTTTTCGGAATCTCGGCGCTCTACCACCGCATCCCGTGGAAGCCGAAGACACGCATGGTCTTCCGCCGCCTCGACCACGCGAACATCTTTCTGCTGATCGCCGGCACGTACACGCCGATCGCCGCCGTTGCACTGCCGCGCGACACGGGAATTCTGCTTCTCGTGATCGTCTGGGCCGGAGCCCTGCTCGGCATCGGATTCCGCGTCTTCTGGACGAGCGCGCCACGATGGCTGTACGTTCCGCTGTACCTCGCGCTCGGCTGGGCCGCTGTCGCGTACATCGTCGACATTGCCCACGCGAACTTTGCCACAATGGTGCTCGTCATCGCCGGCGGGCTGCTCTACACGGGCGGTGCCGTCGTCTACGGCATCAAGCGCCCCAATCCGTGGCCCGAAAACTTCGGGTTCCACGAGATCTTCCACGTCTGCACCGTGCTGGCATTCCTCTGCCACTGGACCGGGATCCTCCTGATCACGATCCACCCGCTTTACGGCTGAGAGTCGTCACTCCGAGTCGTTGGTTCCCCGAGGATCATCACGATCCTGCGTGCGGTCTGTGCCACCGTCCGGAGATTCGGCGTCGCTCTGCTGCCCCACGTCGCCGTGGTCCCCCGTGCCGTCCCGAGGTTCGGCGTCATGCCGCTGCCCAGGATCACCCGCGTTCCCCGGGTTCCCGGCATGATCCGGATGCTGTGAGCCGCCGTTTTCCGCAGCGTGTTCGCGTTCTTCGGCATCCAGTTGCTCGTTGACCTGCGCCCGGTAGTTGACGCGCCGGACACGACGCACCATGTCAAGGATCAGCAGAACAACGAGAACGGCGACGACGAAGATCGCAATGAAGCCGATCACCCCGGGGGTCACGGCGTTCGGGTCAAGATCGGACGACGGCGTGGGCGTGGGCGTCGACTCTGATCTCCATAAAATGTGCGCGATCACCGGTCGTCCTCGATTCCCGCGAAGAAGTCGTGCTCGTCCTCGGGCGTGTCCAGGCGCGTGCGCGCCAGTTCGTAGTCCTCATACGGCCAGGCCGCGCGCTGCAGGTCGTTCGACCAGAAGAAGAACGGGCTGTCCGCGGGAACCTGCGATGCATGTGAGCGCAGCGCAGCATCCCGTGTCTCGAAGAAATCGCCACAGGGAATGTGCGTCGTCGTGCGGTCCTCGGTGCCGCTGCGCTCTTCACGCCAGCTCAGCATCTCGCCCAGCCGCTCGGCCAGAGGATCGTCGGGCGTCGTCGCCAACAGCATGTCGTAGTTCGCCTTGACGCGGGCGAAGTTGAAGATGTGGTCGTAGTACAGCTTTGACACGGACCACGGCTCACCAGCATCCGGGTAGCGGGCGGGGTCGGCCGCCGCCTCGAAAGCCTCCATCGACACCTCGTGGCAACGGATGTGGTCGGGATGCGGGTAGCCACCGTTCTCGTCGTACGTGATCATCACGTGAGGCCGGAACTCACGAATCACCCGCACGAGAACACCGGCGGAAATGTGCAGGGGAATCGCGGCGAACGAGCGCGCTGGCGCTGTGCCGTCATCGTTCGGCATGCCCGAATCGTGGTAGCCAAGCCACCGGTGCTGTGTGTCGAGAACCTCACGCGCGGCGGCCATCTCGAAGCGACGGTAGCCCGCCATGTCGCGCTCGATCATCGCGACGTCGGCGAGCGCGGGATTCAGAAGATCGCCGCCCTCGCCTCCCGTGCAACTGACGACCATGGTCTCGACGCCGCGCGCCCGATAGGCGGCGAGCGTCGCGGATCCCTTCGAAGATTCGTCATCCGGATGCGCGTGCACGGTGAGGAGACGATACGTCACGTGGCCTGCTTTCAGGTGGGAGCGAATAACCTAGTAACAAGAGTAATCGCTGCGACGTGTGGGTGGGGTGAATGTCAGATCGGCACGAGCCGACGGATGCTGTCGGCAGCACGTCAGCGAACGGAAATCTCACGACGTCGCAGCGGCTCGATGCCCGCTACGGGAACACCCGCGGATCGCGTCTGCGTGTGAAGGCGCTGCTGTGGTCGCTCGGTGCGTTCATCACCGTGGTGTTTGGCGCCTGGGTGATCTGGGCCGGGCTTCTCACGCCCGCAGCGAACGTTGATGCTGTCGACGTGGCGCACACCGTCGTCGACGAGCACTCCGTCGAGATCACATACCGACTCTCGGTGGAGCCCGGCACCGATGCGATGTGCGCGCTGCAGGCGCAAGACGACAATCACTCGATTGTGGGGTGGAAGATCGTCGAACTTCCCGCCTCCGACACCCGCACGCGGGAGCTCACCGACACCGTGAAGACCGTGGATCTGGCCGTCACTGGTTTGATTTACCGCTGCTGGCTGCCTTAAGATCTTCTGATACCCACGAGGTGGGTTGGTTCACAGCGCCCTGACGGACGTCGGGGCGCCTGTTCATGTAAGGAAGTTTCCAATGACTGATGCGTCACAGGTCACGTTTCTCACTCAGGAGGCCTACGACCGCCTCCAGGCCGAGCTTGAGCACCTGTCCACCGTCGGGCGCGACGAGATCGCCAAGCGCATCGAAGCCGCGCGCGAGGAGGGCGACCTCAAGGAGAACGGTGGATATCACGCCGCCAAAGATGAACAGGGCAAGCAGGAGGCACGGATCCGCACACTGACGGAACTGCTGCGCACTGCGACGGTGAGCGAGGCCCCCGAGGCCGACGGAACCGTCCAGCCGGGAACAGTGATCAGCGCCATCGTCGCCGGTGGCGAAGAGAAGTTCCTTCTCGGCAGCCGTGAGATCTCGGGCGACTCTGACCTCGATGTCTACAGCGAGCAGAGCCCGCTCGGCGAATCGATCATCGGCATGAAGGTCGGCGACTCAACGAGCTACGAGGCACCCAACGGCAAGTCGATCTCGGTGAAGATCACGGGCGTCGAGGCGTACACCGGCTGAGCCTCAGCCTCGAGTTCCAGCTCTCGAACCTGGATCCTCCAGATCACCGATCAGCAGTTTCAGCCCTCGACGATCGCGGGGTTGTAGCCGGCCGCCTGCAGCGTTTCAACGACGCTCATTTTGTGGTCGGCACCCCGCGTCTCGACGCTGAGGTCGATCATGACCTCGCTGATCTGCATTCCGGTGCCGTGACGGGTGTGCAGAACCTCGACGACGTTCGCATTGGCGTGCGCGAGAATCTCTGCGATGCGCGCCAGTTGGCCCGGCCGGTCCGGAAGCGGAATGCGCAGTGTCATGTACCGATCGGCGGCTGAGAGGCCGTGGGCGACGATCCGTTGCATGAGGAGCGGATCGATGTTGCCACCCGACAGGATCGCGACGGTCGGACCCGTGGCCTTGACCCGGCCCTCGATGATTGCCGCAACAGTCACAGCCCCAGCCGGCTCGACGACGAGCTTCGCCCGCTCGAGGAGCATCAGCAGTGCCTTGGCGATCTCATCTTCCGTCACGGTCACGACATCGTCGACGAGCTCGCGGATGAGATCGAAGTTCAGAGCGCCGGGTCGGCTGACGGCGATCCCGTCGGCGATCGTCGGCTGGATCTCGATGTCGACGGGGTGCCCTTCGGCAAGCGAGGGTGGATACGCTGCCGCGTTCTGCGACTGCACGCCAACGATGCGGATCTCACGCCCTTCGCGCTTGGCACGCTGCTTCGCCGCCGCCGCGACACCGGCAATGAGGCCACCGCCGCCGATCGGAACGACGATCGTGGCAGCATCCGGGACGTCATCGAGAATCTCAAGCCCCAGCGTCCCCTGACCGGTGATCACGTCAATGTGATCGAACGGCGGGATGAGCACGGCCCCCGTCTTCTCGGCATACTCGGCGGCGGCCTGCAGCGGCTCTGTGACAGTGTGTCCGCGCAGGACCACGTCTGCACCATAGCGGCGCGTCGCCTGTAATTTAGGCAGCGGAACTCCGACGGGCATGAAGATCGTCGCGGCAATGCCCAGCTCGCGTGCGGCAAAAGCGACACCCTGCGCGTGGTTCCCCGCTGATGCGGCCACCACTCCCCTGGCGCGCTCCTCATCGCTCAGCTGGGCGAGGCGGTTGTACGCTCCCCTGATCTTGTACGACCCGGTTCTCTGAAGGTTCTCGCATTTGAGATACACCGATTCGCCAAGCACCTCGGCGAGGTACCGGGAGCTCTCCATCGGCGTGTGCTGGGCGACACGGGATACCAGCTGCTGCGCTTGCTCGATCGAGCTGAGCGAGGGGATTGTCTGCGACATTCGCGATTCCTTCTTACCTAGACGAGGTGTCTCGACGCAGTCGTCCCTCAGCGGGGACGGTGCGCCAGATCGTATCGACCTTGTACGTGGCTTCCGGGTCTTTCCACGCTCCGGACGAGATGTAGCCGATGACAACGTTCACGACGGCGGCGACGGGTACGGCGAAGAGCGCACCGGGGATGCCCGCGACAAGCGAACCCGCCGTCACCACGAGCACGACGCCGAGCGGATGCACCTTGACGGCGGTGCCCATGAGCAAAGGCTGCAGAATGTGCCCTTCGACCTGTTGAACAAGAAGCACGACGCCGAGCATGATGACGGCGATGATCGGACCGTTATACACGAGAGCGATGAACACAGCGACGGCACCGGTGACGATCGCACCGACGATCGGAACGAAGGCTCCGAGGAACACCAGCACGCCGATGGGGATCGCCAGTGGAAGCCCAAGGAAGAACGCGCCGAGGCCGATACCTGTCGCATCGATCGAGGCGACGAGGATCTGCGTGCGCGTGTAATTCTCGAGAGTGGTCCATCCGGCCTGTCCAGCACCGTCAACGGCGGCACGTGCGCGACGCGGCACGAAGAGGATCAGCCATTTCCAGATGTTCTTGCCGTCGATCAGGATGAACAGCAGCGAGAACATCGCCAGGAGAATACCTGCGGCGAGATGCCCAAACGTGCTCCCGATCGACAGGGCCCCTGACAGCAACGTGCTGGTGTCCTCCTGAATCGCCGCCCAGACATCGTCGAAGATCACGCCGAGTTTGTTGTCGGTCAGATGCAGCGGCGAGTGGAGCAGGAACGATTTAAACGACTCGATGGACTCGACCGTGCGTGTACGCACCTCTCCTGCCTGGGCGCCCACCTGCCACACGACGAGCCAGACAAGCGCCCCCACCGCGGCGATCGCTGTAATCATGGCGACCGCGACGGCGAGCCCCCGGTTCCACCGATGCCCCACGAGGAAGTTCACGAACGGGAGCACAAGCGCCGACAGCAGCACGGCCACGAAGACCGGAATCACGATCAATCTCAACTGGACGATCAGGAACACGAGGATCGCGGTGGCGATCGCGATCAGGATGAGCCGCCAGCTCCACGCGGCAGCGATCCGGATGCCCGGCGGAATCGTGTCGACGATCTCGTCTGACGAGACGTGCCGTTCCGGCTCCGGTTCCACGGCATCTCGCTCAATCGCAGGGGCGGCGAACATGCGTGCCCACCAGCGGGGCCTGCGTGATTCCGACACGCGTGACAGTCTACGATGCCCCGCTGCGCGAGGACGGAATATGCGACTACACGCCTGTCGGAGGTCGCTGATAACGTCATCGAGATGTCACAGACGATTTCTCAGGATGCTGCTCGGCGCATCGCTCTTGCCGCTCAGGGATTCACGCGGCCCCGCCCTGCCCGCCCCGGCCTGCGCCAGTTCTCGCGCGTGCTGGATTCTCTGGGTGTTCTCCAGATCGACTCGGTGAACGTCTTCGAACGCAGCCACTATCTTCCGGTCTTCGCGCGTCTCGGCGCGTACGACAAGTCGGCTCTGGACGCTCTGACGCACAGTCGCCCCGAGCGGGTCACCGAGTGGTGGGCGCACGAGGCGACGTTCGTTCGCACGGAAGACCTTCCGCTCTGGGGCTGGAAGATGCGTGCGCTGCGCGAGCGCGACCTCGCTGAACGCGACTCGTGGGCGAAGGCGCACACGGCTGAGCTTGATTGGGTGCGGGGTGAGCTCGCCGCACGCGGGCCCTCGCTCGCGCGTGAGATGGAGACGGATGTCGGTCGGTCACGAGGCACCTGGTGGGACTGGTCGACGGTGAAGCGGGCCCTCGAGACACTGTTTCGGTGGGGTGAAGTGGCAATCGCGGGCCGTACGTCGACGTTCGAGCGCCGGTACGCGCTGGCCGATCACATCATCCCGAGTCACGTGCGAGCCACGGAGATCCCCCGTGAGGATGCCGTGCGCGAGCTGGTCCGGCGCGCCGCTGTCGCGACCGGTGTCGCGACAGCATCCGATTTGGCTGATTACTATCGCCTTCCCGTCAACGCAACCGCTCAAGCGATAAGAGAGCTGCAGGATGCTGGTGTGCTGACGCGCGTCCATGTCGACGGCTGGCGTGCGGGTGATCGCCAACTCGATGCATGGATGCCGGCAGGGCTGGTGCGGCCGCGAGCCGTGACGGCAGACGCTCTGCTCTCGCCCTTTGATCCTGTTGTGTGGTCACGTCAGCGTGCTGAGCGTCTTTTCGGCTTTCGATATCGAATTGAGATCTACACTCCACGGCACAAGCGGGTGCACGGCTACTACGTTCTCCCGGTACTGATCGGGGATCGCCTCGTCGCTCGAGTCGATCTGAAGAGCGACAGACAGGCACACGTGTTGCGTGTGCAATCCGCATGGCGAGAGTCCGGTGCGCCGCCTGATACGGTAGAAAGACTCTCGCAGGTGTTGCGCGCCACCGCACAGTGGCAAGAACACGATTCGATCAGTGTCGGGTCACGGGGAAACGCGGCCGACACTCTGGCGCAGAGCCTCGTCGCACCACGGCATGAATCGCCCTGACGCCCACTGGCGCATGGGCAGTTCTCCCCAGTGCTCTGTACACACCTGCGCTGATAGCTTTACTGTTATCACATTCATGTTGAAGGGGAAGTGACGCACAATGGCATCGGACGAAAACGCACCGGGCGCTCAGGGGGGCAACCCGGCAGACAACACAGGCGGCGCCCAGCCGCCCCAGGGCGACGAGGGTGCGTCGTACGCACCGCAGGGCGACCAGGCATCGTACGCACCGCAGGGCGGTCAGTACACGCCCCAGGGGCAGCCAGACGCGAATACGCAGCAGCCGCAGGGCCAGTACACGCCGCAGGGCCAGTACACGCCGCAGGGTCAATACACTCCGCAGGGGCAGCAGGCACCGCAGGAGCAGCAGGCACCGCAGGGCCAGTATGCTGCACAGGGCCAGTATTCACCCCAGGGTCAGTACACGCCGCAGGGGCAGTACACGCCTCAAGGCCAGTACGCCCCTCAGGGCGGGGCTTACCCGGCAGGTGCCTACGGTGCCGCAGCACCAGCCGCGCCAAACCCGAACAAGAAGAAGATCATCCTCATCAGCTCGATTGCTGGTGCTGTTGTGGTCCTCCTGATCATCGCCACGGTCGTCATCAACGTCATCAACGGATCGACGTATGGTCCGCAGGCGGTTGTTGAGAAGTACCTCACGACGATCTCCGCGGGTAACGCCAAGGAAGCCAATTCGTTGGTGAAGACGGGCGTCAAGAAGGAAAAGGCCGCGCTGCTCAACAACAAGATCCTCAAGGAGAAGAGCTCGCGCATCTCGGACCCGAAGGTCACCAAGACCGCGACCGAGGGCGACAGTGCACGCGTTGCCTTTAGCTACAAGCTCGACGGTACGACCTACGACGGTACGCTGACGCTCAGCAACCAGGGCAAGCAGGCCGTGTTCTTTGACGATTGGAAGATCGACAAGCCTTTGCTGGTCGACGTCAGCGTCTACATCTCGCAGGGAACCGAGGCCACGGTCAACGGGGTAAACGTTGACTTTGGTGAACAGGGCACGCTTCAGGCTTACCCCGGCGTCTACAAGATCGGGGCTCCCGACAGCAAGTGGTTTGAGGCTGAGGACCAGACAGTCGTTGCTGCCACAGGCTCCAAGGCGGGCTACCAGCCGGCCGAGTTGAACCTGGCACCGACTGATGCGCTGACGGAAGAGGTTCAGAATCAGCTCAACGCCATGATCGACAAGTGCGCAAAGGAGACTTCGAAGGAGGTCGACGAGAACTGCGACATGGATGTGACGTATGTGATCGGTATGTCCGAAGTGACCAAGGTCGAGCGTAAGGTCGTCGAGTACCCCACAGTTACGGTTGACGATTCTGGGCGCAGCTTCGAGACCGAGGGCGGCGAGGTCAAGTACACCGTTACCGGTAAGGACTACTCCGGTGAGAAAGTAACGGGCGACCTTGAGCCCCGCACTTACTGGACGTTCTACGGCGACATCACGATTGACGGCGACAAGGTCGTCATCGAGTACTGGTAAACCGCACGAATTACCTGTAGCACCACCGTCTAGCGGGGGTCGGTCCAGTGGACCGGCCCCCGCTTTCGTGCGTCTCACGGTGACCGGCCCGGCAGACGGGATCGAGCTCTGTGGCCAAATAGCTTTGAACGCGCATCATGCGAAAAAGCGGATCAGCTTTACCCGGGCCCAGTGAGTCTGTCGGAGACTATGAGAGCGGCAGGTGTGTGGGTATTCCACGGGCCTTTCAAACAGCTCAGGCGGTTTACCTATCTGCTCTAGGTCACGCTTCGCCACGCTTCGAACTGATCAGACGATTCGTCTCTCGGCGCCTGGACATGCCTAATAGCGCTGCAGGGGTGTCTTCTCGTGGGTTGTGTGTGTTGGGGCCGCCGCCGGGATCGCATGTCCAGCGGCCGTCGCTCACATGCCCGCAGGGCGTCGATTCTGGCGGTATACCGACGCATTAGACGCTCGTCATCTCGTCAGCCGCAGTGATCGTCATCGGTCAGCACCGGTGCGATCTACGCGTCGTAGCGGATGGCTCCCTTCTCACCGGCTGCCCCAGCCGAGGCAGGCGGTCTGGTGCTCAAGTACCATCACTGCAATTGCCCGGGGACGACTCTCGCGGCAGCAGCGCACGTTGAGTAGCGCTTCAAGCTGTACTGCTTGTGCGTCTCAGGTGTCGGGGCCGCCGCGTACGTTAGGTGCGCGGCCCGGTATCTCGCCCATCATCGGGCGGGTGCCCTCCGGGACTGTCTGGGTCCTCGGGATTACCTCTCTGTTCGGAACCGCCATCGCTTCCGTAACCGGCGCCGCTTCCGGAACTGCCACCGTTTCCGAAGCTGCCACTGCCTCTGGGACGGCCACTACCGCCTGGATGGCCACCGCCTTCGGAGTTGCCACCATCGCTGAGCCGGTCACTACCGCTTGGTCGGTCACCGCCGCTGGGACCGTCGCCGCAGCCTGGGGTCTCGCCGGGACCGTCGCCGCAGCCGCCGCCGCGTGGATTCTCGCCGGGAGCATCGCCGCCGGGATTGTCGCCGGGGTCGTCGCCTGGATGATCGCCTGGCCGGTGTCGTTTGCCGAGATACTTCCGGTTCACGTACCAGCCTGGTGGCACGAGTTTCGGGTGGCCGTCGTGGTTGCGGGTGATCGCCCATTCGCCGTGTTCGACTAACCGGTGGTGGAACCAGCAGAGCAGGACGCCGTTGTCGAGGTTGGTGGGGCCGCCGTTGTCCCACCCCTGAATGTGGTGTGCTTCACACAACCAGGCGGGGATGTCGCAGTCCGCTGCCGCACACGTGGTCCCATCCCGCGCAACCAGAGCCAGGCGCTGCTTCGCAGTGAAAAACCGTTCCGTGTCTCCCAGGTTCAACACATCCCCGTGCTGATCCAGCGTGACCCGTCTCGTGTTGCCGTTGCACCGCATTTGTTTCACAAAACTCATGGGCAACGCTGCCGGTGTCCCCGGCGACCATGCCGCACCGTTCCCGTTCTCCAGGTCGGTGTCTTTGACGGTCACCAACACCGTCGGGGCACGACCGTGCAGTTTCGGGGTGCTGTCCTGTGTGCCGGTGCCAGCAATAATGCTGGTGAACACGTCCGCACGTTCCTGCGGCCTCGACCGGTTCTCCGGTGCCTGTTCCTTATCGGCGAGTTCATCCGCCTGCATAAACGCCGGGCTGGTGCGTTTGGACATGAACGCGTCAAACACCGGGGTGACGTGTGCTGCCTGTTCCGGAGAGAGCACCCCGGTAAGACGCATACTCCCATCATCCAGATGACGAAACACCAAACTCCGGGCCTCATGAAGTTCCTTCGCCGACGGTTGCACACCATCCGGATCCAACACGGCACAAAACATGCGCGCCTGACCCCGCAACGCATCCGCCGCCACCGGAACCTCACCATCAGCACCGGTCGCGTTACCGAGAAGTGTGGCTTCGGCCCAGTCCATCTGCTCCGGCGCCACACGCGGAAGAACCGGGGCAAGCGTGGAGGTGATTGCTTCGGCAACGTCCAAACCGATGGTGCCCTCGGCAAGTGCTTCGGCGGTCTGGGCAAACACCGGCTCCAGAGGAAGACCCGTGTCCGAGACCCGCGGAGTGGTGCGCTGAGCGAGCTTCGTGTACCGGTGGGCGGTGGAGTTCTTCACCCCCGTGACCTTCTCAAACAGTGCCGCCGGTGACGCGGAGCCGTGACGAGCAGCAAGACCATCCAACCCCGCGCCCGTGTCTGACCGTCGGGCAATATCACCAACATTGCCGACCTGACGACCCTCGAGGAACCGGGTCGCGGTACCCAGAAGGCCCACGTAATGCAGCAGCCCGTCCGAGCTCAGACCATGCGGATCAACATCACGCAGATCAGTCAGAGCATCCAGAAGCCGCTCACCTGCAGCACACGCAACAGCATCCAGGCTCCCCTGAGACTGCTGACACTCTGAGCTCTCAGGCACACCCGGAGCCGCCCGCCGGGCATGGTTCTCCGGCTCCTCCGAAGACCCAAACCCGGGTGCCGAACCTGCGTTAACCATGGACACATTGTGACAGCAGCCACCGACATTCCCACCAACACAAACCCCCGATCAACACACCAATGTGGATAACTCCAAAAGTCGCATGCCTGTGGACGGAGAAGCAGTATGCAGAGCACCTCAGTGATGCTCTTAACGGAGCAGAATAGGCAGAAACATTCGGCTCCCCAGAGCACGAACAACAGCCACAACAATGGGCCGGCTCAGTGAGCCCATGACAACGACGAGACGCTCTCACAGCAGGCCGATACCCCTCGCGCCGGGCCCAGAGTGCGCGGCCCAGGGGTCGTCGTTAGAAGCTGCCGCCCATATCGCGGAGGCGCTGCACGCGATCCGGAATGGGCGGGTGCGAGCTCATCAGCCGCTTCGCGACACCGGGCTTCTTCTGCGGGTCGTTGATCCACAGGTGCGCCATCGACGTGTTCTGCCGCTTCATCGGCCGCGCGTGCGAGTCCAGCTTCAGCAGTGCGCTCGCGAGAGCATCCGGATGCCGCGTGGTCAACGCACCCGTCGCATCCGCGAGGTACTCACGCTGCCGCGAAATGGCAAGCTGCACTAGCATCGCAACTAGGGGCGCAATCAGCATCGCGACGATGCCGATGATCATGATGATGGGGTTCCCTCCCCCACCGCGATTGTTCCCGCCTCGGCCTCCGCCGAACCACATCATCCGCAGGAAGAGGTCTGCAATAAAGCCGATCGCGACCACGAGCCCGAAGACGATCATCGAGACCCTAATGTCATAGTTGCGCACATGGCCGAGCTCATGCGCCATGACGCCTTCGAGCTCGGAATCGGTCATGATCTCGAGCAGACCCGTCGTTGCCGCGACGGAGGCGTGCTCAGGATCCCGGCCTGTGGCGAAAGCGTTCGGCGCGGGATCATTGATGATGTACACCTTAGGCATCGGCGTTCCCGTCGCGATGCTGAGGTTCTCAACGACGCGATAGAGACGCGGATTGTCTGCCTTGCTGATCTGCTTGCCGCCGCTGATCGCAAGAGCCTGCGACGAAGCCATGAAGTACTGAAGCAGCGCGTACCCGGTCGCCACGGCCAGAACGATGATCGTGATCGTCCAGCTGTTGTACACGTAGCCGGCAAGAACACCGAGCCCGCCGATGATCACAAGAAACACAAAGATGATCACCACGGTGTTGATCTTGTTCTTGCGGATGGCGCGATACATCAGTGACCCTTACGCAGGCGACGAGTGGGAAAGACGAGGCTGTCGTCGGCAGCCCGGAGCCGCCGCTCGCAGCCTAGAACTGGATCCGTGGCGGTTCAGCGATTGCTGCGCTGTCGGTGACCTCGAAGAACTCGCGCAGCTGAAAGCCGAGGCCCTTCGCAAACAGGTTGTTCGGGAACACGCGGATCTTCGTGTTCAGCTCGCGAACGCCGCCGTTGTAGAAGCGGCGCGAAGCCTGGATCTTGTCTTCCGTGTCGACGAGCTCGCTCTGCAGCTGCAGAAAGTTGTTGCTCGCCTGAAGCTGCGGGTAAGCCTCGGCGACCGCAAAGATCGACTTGAGCGCCTGCTGCATGTGGTTCTCTGCCGCTGAAGCCTCGGCTGGACCCTGCGCGTTCAGAGTTTCCGCACGTGCCTCGGTGACGTTCTGGAACACCGACTTCTCGTGCGCAGCGTACCCCTTGACGGCTTCAATGAGGTTCGGAATCAGGTCGGCACGACGTTTGAGCTGCACGGTGATGTCACTCCATGCCTCATTGACGCGTACCCCGAGTGTCACGAGCGAGTTGTACGTCACCCACAGGTAAATACCGATGATGACGACCAACGCCACGACGATCAGAACGGGAATGAGCCATTCCATGCTTTGCGTACTCCCTTTGTGCTGTGTGCGACTCGGTCGGAGCCGCGTTTGCCTAGTCTACGTTCAGCTTGCTGAAATTCACCGTCAAATCCGGCTGCCAACGCCGGTTGCACGCGTGTTTCTCAGGATCCGAGTACCCGGTCAAGGTACGGATTGCGAAAGAGCCGAGCCGGATCGAGCCGGTCACGCACCGCAACGAAGTCGTCGAATCGCGGATACGTGCTCCGCAGGCTCTCGGCATCGCGCCAGTGCATTTTGCCCCAGTGCGGGCGCCCGTCGCGTTCACGCATGATCTCCTCGACGGCCCGGAAGTACTCTGCGGGAGCGTCTCGCACATACCGGTGCACAGCAATGTATCCCGTCTCCCGCCCCGTCGCGGTCGACATCCACAGGTCATCGGATGCTGCGAAGCGCACTTCGACCGGAAACGAGATGTTCCACCCCGACGTGTCGATCAGACTCTTCACGGCGCGCAGCGCATCGACGACCCGGTCCGCGGGCAACGCATACTCCATCTCGGCAAAGCGCACCGTGCGTTTCGTCGTGAAGACGCGGTGCGACGCGTCGCTGAACTCTCGGTTTCCCGTGAGCTTGTCGGCCATTCGATTGACGGTCGGGACGATCGCGGGCACGGCAGAGCCCAGCCCGCACGTCACGCGGTAGAGCCCGTTGGAGACGACAGTGTCGTCGATCCAGCGTTTGGCGGGAGAGAGCGGGCGGCGGGCGGCACCCGACGGCATCCGCGTGTTTGTCTTCGTCAGCGCTGTCTCGGTGTGCGGAAACCAGTAGAACTCAAAGTGATCGGCCGCCGCGACCCGCTCGGTCAGCGATTCGAGAACGGCATCGAGCGGTTCGGGCTTTTCGACGGCGGTGAGGTCGAACGCGGGCACGCAGCGCAGCGTTACATCGACGAGGATGCCGAGAGCACCGAGCCCGAGCGCGACGGCTGGCAGAAGGTCGGCGTTGTTCTCGGAGTCGACATGCAACAGCTCCCCCGCGCCCGTCACAAGCGTCGCCCCAGCTACCTGAGCGGCAAGGCCGCGAAACCCCGCGCCCGTGCCGTGCGTCCCCGTCGAAATGGCACCCGCGAGCGACTGGCTATCGATATCGCCGAGGTTCTCCATGGCGAGCCCGTGGCGTGCGAGAAGGCGTGGAACATCACGCAGCCGAGTCCCCGCAGAGAACGTCGCGTAGCCGCGGGTCTCGTCAACGTCGATCAGCCCGCTCAGGTCGTCGAGTTCGATCAGGACGCCGGCTGGGGCGGCGATACCGCTGAAACTGTGGCTCGCACCGACCGCCTTGATCGGAATCCCGCTTCCAGCCGCGGCGGCGACAGCGCGCTGCACGGCACTTGCGGTGCGCGGGCGCTCGACACGAATGGGCTTCGCTTCTTCTGTGCGCCCCCAGTTCGTCCAGGTTCCACCGGTCACCGTCATAGGAATGCCTTCCCCTCGCCGCGATATGTCGGTACGCGTTCGACGATCTCGTCACCGTGAACGACGACGAACTCGTTCAGCCGCTCACTCAGTTCGCCCGATTTGTTGTGGCGGAACCAGACACGATCCCCCAAGGTCAGCCGTGCGGCGGCGTCGCCCTCGACGGGAGTCTGCACCTCACCGGCCATCTCGCGCGGCATCATGCGCAGCCCCTCTGGCCACACAGCTTGGGGCAGCCGCTCGGGTCCGGGCGGGCCGGAGGCGATCCAGCCGCCGCCGAGGATCGTCGCCATGTCACGTCGTGGCTTGCGCACGACAGAGAGAGCGAAGGATGCTGCCGGGGCAGGCTGAAATGCACCGAACCCGTCGAAGAGGTGCCCGGCGAAGAGACCGCTGCCCGCGGCGATCTCCGTCACAGAGTCATCGCTGGACGTGCTCTCGAGTGAGCCCGTCCCACCGCCATTCACGAACTCAAGATCGGCGACCTCGCGCACCAGCGCCACGGCCTCGGCTCGTCGTTCGGCGAGTTCGGCTCGCGAGCGGGTCTTCACCCACCCCACGACGGCGTTCATCGCTGCCTTACCCGGAGCCTTGTCTGGCACACCGGCGATCTGCCCCTCGTAGGCCATCATGCCAACGAGCGTGAAACCGGGGCGGCTGACGATGTACTCCGCCAGGGAACGCGCGGCCTGGGGCGTATGGATCGGCGAGCGCCACATTCCCAGCCGGCCCAGGGGCGCAGGGGCATCCCACGAGGCGTCGAGCTCGAGGCACACCCGGATCGACTGACGCTTCTCGGGCGGAAGAACCGCGTCGATCGCGTCAAGGTGCTCGGCGCTGTCAACCATGAGCGTGACGCGTGACGCGAGAGTCTCGGACTCCGCGAGCCGTGAGATGGCCGCACGGTGCGCTGTCGGGTATCCGACGACGACGTCATCGATCGTCTCGGCAAGCCACAGGGCTTCCGGAAGTGTATAGGCGAGAACACCGTCAAATCCCGGCAGTTCGAGCGCAGCATCCAGAACCGAGCGGACGCGCACTGACTTGCTGGCGATGCGGATGGGGGTGCCCGATGCGCGGCGGATCATGTCGTGCGCATTGAAGCGAAGCGCGTCGAGGTGGAGGACGCCGAACGGCGGGTCTTCAGCAGCTGTCGCACTGTCGATCGAGGACCAATATGCTTCCGGCGAGCGCCAGGGTGCCGAGTTCACTCCGATGCGCTCGTGTTGTGCGGTTAGGGAAATCGCCATTGAGAGCCTTTCGTCCTCTGCCACGATATCGGCCTTCCCTCGGCGAGCAAAGAGAGGTATTCTCACGTTTGTCGCGCATCAGGCTGGAGTAGGGCTGGGAAGCGCGTCATAATGCGTCGCGCCCGCTTGACATCGCCCGTCTCATCGCCGTGAATGGATGATGAAGTGGGGCGGACTTTCACAGACACAGCACAGCACATCTCTCCGGACGTACCGGTGAGATCGCGTGGTCGATGGCGGTTTCTGGCTGTCACACTGATCGCTGTCGCAGCGTTGGCACTCCCCGTCGCGCTTGCAAGTCCAGCCTCGGCTGCAATGCCGTCGTCTCCCCTCGCTGCCGAGACCGATGATGGGACGCCTCCGCCGTCATATGATGCGAACAAGGACACGGATGACGAGACCTCGACGCCCACTATCAAGCTCGAGGTTGACGATTTCTCGCCGGATTCATCGGTTCACGTCGTGGGGTCGATTGACGACTCGGTCCCCGACGGCACCACCATCACCGTCGCGTCAGCCGTGGACTCACAATCCGTAGAAGTTGACGGCAACCAGTTCGAGACAGACGTAGACGTATCCGAGGGTCCCGAGCAGAAAGTCACCGCCAGCTTTGCCGACTCGAACGTGGGCACTGCAGCCGATGCGAAGGTTGACGTTCTCTTTCCGCCCACTATTGAGAAGCCGGAGGGTCCGATCGGGAGCGGCGGCGTTATTCGAGGCAAGGCGTATTCCGACGCCGATGTGACGGTATCGATCGACGGGCACTCGTACACCGCGACCGCGAGTTCTCAGGGCGAATGGTCGATCAGCGTCGATCGTGAATTCTCCAACATCTCAGCCACCGCGACGCAAACGACATCATGGGCGGATGGAAACTCCGACAAGAGTCCCGCTGTAAAGATCACCGTCGATCTCACGGCCCCACAAGCACCGACGATCACCTCCCCTGCGGACGGCTCGAACGTGCCAGCATCCGGAGCAAAAATCTCCGGCACCGGTGAGCCTGGCTCAACCGTCAAGGTGTTCGCGGGCTCGCAGACACTGTGCACCGTCGAGGTGTCTTCTTCGAGACAATGGTCGTGCACGGCTGCCGAGATCGCTTCATCGGGCTCGCAAAAGATCGTCGCGAAGGCTGACGATAACGCCGGAAACTCCAGCGGCGACGGTCCCGCCATCACCGTAATATTCGGCACCTCGTCGTCGCCGTCGGATCCGCCAGAGAAGACTCCCTCAGACAAACCGGGTGAGGAGAACAGCTCGCCCGACGATGGCAACTCCACGACCCCCAAGGACGAGAAGCCCGAACCATCTGAGAGCGACGACAGCGACTCACGAGACGAAGCAGTGCCGCCACCCGCCGCACCGCCGAACGGTCCCGGTCCGTGGAACCACGCGACACCCTTTACGGAGTCTCTGCCGTCCGCCGTCGGTGCCGAGGCCATCGCCGGGTGGCTCCGCGCCCTGCTGCTCGCCCTGCTGACCGTCGCGCTCATTCTGATTCCCGCGAGGATGCTGGCCGGCACACTCGCACGGCGGCGCGTCGCAGCATCCGGAATCTCCGTCACCGGGCGCAACCGTTCCGCGGCCGAATTCGACAGAGCACCGATGCTCGCCACACCGAGCCGCGTCGCCATGATCGTCATCGGAATCGCCGCCACCGGAACACTCACGATCTTCGCGAATCCCGTCGACGGCAGACCCGCGTTCTTGAGGCTGCTCATCGCCGCCATTCTCGCGGCTGCCCTCGTCAATGCCGTGGCCGCGTGGGTGCCGCGCATCCTGTCGCACGTGTGGCAATGCGGCTTCACCGAAGTGCAGTTCAACCCCCGCTGGCTGCTCCTCGTGGCCGCGGCCGTGCTCGCGTCACGGGTCTTCGATCTGCACCCCGCGCTGCTCTTCGCTCTCGTCACGACGGTTCGCGTGCCAACGGTGCTAAACCGCACGGTTCTCGCGCGCCTGGCTCTCACGCGCATCGGCGGTGTCTTCGTCGTCGGCGTGCTCGCCTGGCTGCTCGCCGCGCTTGTGCCGCAGGGCGGCGGCTTTTTCACTCAGCTGCTCATCGAGACGGCGAACATCACGGCGCTCGTCGGCATCGGCTCATCCGCGATCATGATGGTTCCACTCGGGCGGCTGAGCGGACGGGCGATCTTCGCCTGGTCACGCCCCCTGTGGCTCGCCTCGGTTCTCGCAATCCTCACAGCCCTCTTCGTCATGCTGGGCCCGAGCATCGAGAACTGGCGGGCGACGGGCAACCTGCTTGCCGCACTCGCCCTCGTGTTCGCCTTCGCGGCCTTGGGCATCTCCGTGTGGCTGTGGAAGCGCTACGTTCAGCCGCTTCTCGCGAACTCCTAGAGTCAGCCCGAGACGACCGGAAGCCCGGCCTGCTGCCACGCGACGATGCCACCGTCGACGTTGACAGCGTCAATGCCCTTCTGCTCGAGATACTGCGCGACGCGCGCGCTGCGGCCGCCCGAGTGGCACATGATGTGCAGCTCGTCAGCATCCGGCAATTCGCCTTCGCGCTCCATGAACTGCGACATCGGAATGTGCACCGCGCCCTCAACGTGCTCGCTCTGCCATTCGTCAGGCTCACGGACGTCGACGATGGTGGCGGTGCCCTGCTTGACTCGTGCGGCAAGGTCGGTGACGGCGATCTCTTTCATGTTTCCATCCTCACACGGCGCAGCATGTCATCGGGTGCCGCCAGAATGGACACGTGCATGTCGTCATCGAACCCTCGCCCACGATCTCCGGGCTGCGCTTGGTCGATGCAGACGAGACCGGGCAGGCGGCAGGCGAGGTCGACGTCAGCTGGGACGAGGCGCCGACTGTGCTGGCGCAGCGTGATCAGGAAGGCGTCCGCTGGGTGTTCGGCCACACCGCTGAACTCTATCCGCAGCTTGTCGAACGCGGTGTGCGACTCAGCCGAAGCCACGACCTTGCCCTCTGCCGCACGATCCTACGACGGTCGACGACTGTGCCCTCCGGCGAGGTGTTCCCCGAGACGGGTGATGAATGGGATGCCGCGTGGGAGGCCGCCCGCGGCGACGATGGCCTGACGGGCTTCGCTGAGCTGACGGGCGGGTCCGAGAGACCGGATGCTGTCGCTGAGCTGCAGCGCCAGCTCGCTGCCGTCGCCGCGTCGACCAGGCCCGCGAGGCTCCGAAGCCTTCTGGCCGCGGAGTCGTGCGGCGCGCTGATCGCCGTCGAGATCCGGTACGACGGTCTGCCGTGGCGCCGCAACGTGCACGAGCGGCTCCTCACGGAGGCGCTGGGCCCCCGGCCGGTGTTCGGCGGTCGCCCCGCCGTGCTCGAAAGGCTGGCTGACAGCATCCGCACCGAGCTCGATGCTCCGGGGCTCAATCCGGATTCCCACGCTGACCTGTTGCGGGCTCTGCGCTCAGCAGGAATCACCGTCGAGTCGACAAGCAAATGGGAACTGCAGCGCCACGAGCATCCGGTGATCGAGCCGCTTCTGCGCTACAAGTCCCTGTCACGGTTGATGACGGCGAACGGCTGGGCCTGGCTCGACGAGTGGGTTCATGACGACCGGTTCCGCCCGGAATACATTGTCGCGGGCGTGGTGACGGGGCGCTGGGCGACGGACGGCGGCGGTGCCCTGCAGCTGCCCGCGCAGATCCGGCCCGCTGTCGTCGCCGACGAGGGCTGGACGTTCGTGATCGCGGACGCCGCGCAGCTGGAGCCACGTATTGTGGCGGCCATGGCTGGCGACACTGCTATGGCCGCGGCGGGGTACGGAACAGATCTGTATCAGGGGCTCGTCGACGCGGGAACCGTCGACACCCGTCAGCACGCGAAGATCGCCATGCTCGGTGCGCTGTACGGTGCCACGACCGGCGAGAGTGCCCGGCTCATGCCGCGCCTCATGCGCGCGTATCCACGTGCCACGGGCCTGGTCGAAGCCGCGGCGCGCGCGGGTGAACGTGGTGAGCAAGTGACGACGTGGCTCGGTCGCAGCTCCCCCGAGCCGTCAGAGGGCTGGCGCGCTGTCACACGCGCCGGCGCGCAGGTCACGGCAACGCCTGCAGACGAACGCGCCGCACGCCGAGCAGCCCGCGACTGGGGCCGCTTCACCCGCAACTTCGTCGCGCAGGGCACGGCCGCCGAGTGGGCGCTGTGCTGGATGGCCGAGCTGCGCCACCGTCTGCGACCGCTCGGCAGCGGCGAGCAGCATCCGCATCTCGTGTATTTTCTGCACGACGAGCTCGTGATCCACACGCCCGAACAGTCGGCATCGCTCGTCGCTGAGGCCGTTCGTGATGCCGCAGCCGCGGCTGGGCGCGGACTCTTCGGCGACTTCCCCATCGACTTTCCGCTCGACGTCGCGATCGAATGCTGTTACGCCGATGCGTGACCCAGGTGGGAGCACAAGCAGCTCGAGCATCGGGTAGAGTGGCCGTCACCAGTGACACGGGGTGCCCTTCGGGGCTGAGATAAGACCCGTCGAACCTGATCTAGCTCGTACTAGCGAAGGGATGTCGCGAATGTCGCGTACGCCGAAAACACAGTCAGCCACGCTCACGCCGCCCGAGGCGACCGTTCGTCAGGGCTCCCCCGGTCCGCATGATGTGGCGGTGATTCCTCGGGTGCTCAGCATTGCCGGAACGGATCCGTCGGGCGGAGCGGGAATCCAGGCTGACCTCAAATCGATTGCCGCGCACGGCGGCTACGGCATGGCCGTGGTGACCGCTCTCGTCGCGCAGAACACGCGCGGGGTGAACTCGGTGCACACGCCGCCGCCCGAGTTCCTCGCCGAGCAGCTCAATGCGGTGAGCGACGACGTGCAGATCGATGCCGTGAAAATCGGGATGCTGGCCACGGCTGAATACATCGAGGTCGTGGACCGCTGGCTGGAGCGCACGCAGGCACCCGTTGTCGTCGTCGACCCGGTCATGGTCGCAACAAGCGGCGACAGGCTGCTGGACGCGTCGGCCGAGGAAGCGCTCGGCCGGATGCTGCGGCACGCCGACCTCGTCACCCCCAACATCCCCGAGCTCGCCGTGCTCGCGGGTGAACCCCGCGTGCGCGCCTGGTCCGACGTGATCGCACAGGCGCAGCGCGTCGCGGAACACCACGACACACTCGTGCTCGCGAAGGGCGGGCACGCGAACGGCGACGCCGTGCACGATGCCCTCGTGTCAGCATCCGGAGTCATTGCAGAGTTCACGGCGGCACGCATCCATACGACGAACACGCACGGCACCGGATGCTCGCTCTCGTCGGCGATCGCAACGCTGTACGCGCAAACGGGCGAATGGGCCAGCGCGCTGGAGCAGGCGAAGCAGTGGCTCGCCGACAGCATCCGGAATGGATCCCGTCTGAACGTCGGCTCGGGCCATGGCCCCGTCGATCATTTCGCCACGCTCCGGCGCCGGGCAGCAGCACCGCTCACGGCGGGTGAGATCGCCGAGCACTGGTGGAGCGGAATCGCCGATGTGCGCGCCGATATTGACGACCTCGCCTTCATCACCGGGCTTACCGACGGCACACTCGACCCGGCCGCGTTCCGCCATTATCTGGTGCAGGACACCCTGTATCTGCGGGACTATTCGCGGATGCTCGCGGCGGCCAGCACGCTGGCTCCAACAGTCGCCGAGCAGGAGTTCTGGGCATCCGGTGCGCTCAATGCTCTCGCGGGTGAGACGGCCGTGCACGCGCATTTCCTCGGCGATCTTTCGGTCGTGGACGCCGCGCCGAAGGCCCCGGCGACCATCGCCTACACGAACCATCTCGCCGCGACGGCTGCGCGGGACTCGTATGCCGTTCTCGCGGCTGCGCTGCTGCCCTGCTATTGGATCTACGTCGATGTCGGAACCCGGATGCTGCCAAATGCGGCCTCGGACACCCCGTACATGCCGTGGCTGAGCACCTACGAAGACCCAACGTTCGCCAACGCGAGCACGCGCGCGATCGAGATTGTGACGCGTCTGGCCGCGGATGCCGACTCGGCAACGCGCGACCGCATGTGGCGTGCGTTCCGGCTGTCGGCCGAGCACGAACTGCGGTTCTTCGCCGAGCCGCTCGAGTTCGCGCAGGTGGCAGCCAGCTGACCCAGGGCACTCCCATTCGGAACGGCCTGCCGCAGGACGCTCTGCCGCGGACAGCCTGGCCTATAGCGCCCTGGCCCGGACCTTCCCGACTCAGGGCTGCTCGAGCATGGCCAGCCACGGGTGCTGCGGGTCTGCGCGAGTGAGCCCGTCAATCAGCCAGGAGTGGCGTGCGGGCTCGAGCAGCGGAACGACGGCCCGCAAGTCCGCACGGTCCTTGGCCCGGTCGCCCCTGGCTTTGTAGAGCATCTGGATCTCGGGGCGCAGGTACCGCACTCCGTCGCGGCTCCACACGGCATCGCTCATCGGCATCCGCATCGTGGGATCGCGCTTGTACACCCAGGTGTGCTCATCGCCGGGCGACAGGAGAATATCGAATTCCCATGCGGATGCTGCGTCAGCACGCGTCCACAGCTGCGAACCGCCTTCGGGCAGAAGTTCGTTGGCCGGAGCATCTGGTCGGTCATCCGCGAGCAGCGGCGTCAGCGTTCCTGACGAGGCCATCCAGGCATCGAGCCGACCGGCAAGAAACCGGCGCAGCTGAGGGAGCTCTGCCGACAGCATGGAGATGTCGATATCGTCGTGCGGACGCGTCACACCGGTGAAGGCTTCGATCGACCATCCTCCAGCGACCCACCACGTTCCCTGGTATTCGGCGAAGAAGGCGGCAGCATCGGTGGGAGTGTGTCCGGCCCACTCGCCGTAAAGCCGGGTGAATTCGTCGTCCGTCAATTCCGTCACTCCGGAATTCTACGACCAGCGTCCGACGCGAGGAAGCAAATCTTTCGCACCCCAGCCGTCGTACGGCGTCCGGTGCGCCTCGTTGGGCGGTTCTCAAACTCGCACGTGCCACTACCGACGGCGATTCGTCGGGTTCTATTTAATACCCCACTGGGGTATGGTCTACAGGTATGGGACCCGCAGCACGACGCAGCAGGGGCCAGGCCCGCAACCATTTGGCGTACTGGGCTCGCCCGCAGACAGGGACGTTGACCTATGTGGCACTCGGTGACTCGGCCGGGGTCGGCGTCGGGGTCGATGACCCTCAGCGCGGCTACGTCGGCGTTATCGCCGACCGTCTCGCGGAGACGACGGGGCACTCTGTGCGCACCGTCAACCTGTCGGTCAGTGGCGCGCGGGCACACGACGTTCTGAACACACAGATACCCCAACTCTCAACAACGGCCACGCCTGATGTGCTCACCTGCGTCATCGGTGGAAACGACGTGGCTTGGGCACCGTTATTCCGCACCCGTGAGTTCGCCGAGGCAATGCAGGCCATCACCACCCGACTGCCCGAGGGGTTCGTCGTGGGCCTCGTGCCGTATTTTCTGCATTGGCCGTATGAAGGCCGCGCGCGCAAAGCCAACGAGGCCATCGGCGCAGCGGCTAAAGCCAGCGGTCATTCGATCGCCGACATCCACACCGCAACCAAGAGCCTCTCCCTTGCCAGGTATCTGCGTACCTTTGCCAGTGACCGTTTCCACCCCAATGAACGCGGTCACGCCTTGTGGGCCGAGGCGCTCTGGGAACAGATTGCCCTCTGAACCTCGCGGCGCGACCATCACCTGAGCACCTCGCTGAAACGCGCTGGGTGGGCTGGCACAACACCCATCGCTTGCACGGTTACCGAGGCGAACTCGCCCGAGAAGTGCATTCCTCGACTCACCTCACCGATGAGGATGGCATTGACGCCGAACCGCAAGCGCCCCGTCGATGTTTTGTCCAGTTCCGGGCCCCCGGCCACCCCTCTCGTCCTCCAAACAGGAGGCGAAACCGAGACAGGTAAATCTGGGATCGTCACTGGTGTGAACAACGACGCTCTGGTGCCCCCACTGGGATTCGAACCCAGACTGTAGCGATTTTAAGTCGCCTGCCTCTGCCGGTTGGGCTATAGGGGCCACTCCCCTACATTACGGGAATCGCAGACCCGTCATGCACGTGAGGACCCGCCCCTTCGGGGTAGGTCCTCACGTGAAAACGGGCGTTGCTAGGCGACAGAATCGCTCGTGCTCTGCTCTGATTTCTTCGCCGCCGGCTTTTTAGTCGCCGGCTTCTTCGCAGAAGACGAGGATGCGGGTGCCTTCGATGCAGCGGGCTTCTTGGCCGGAGTCTTCTGCGCCGGAGCCTTCTCTTCAGCCTTCGCCGGGGCCTTCTTCTCGGCGACCGCGTCAGCGGACTTCACCTCGGTCGACTTCTCTTCGGCTGGCTTCTCTTCAGCGGGTGCCGGAGGCTTCGGCCGCGCGGCGAACTCTTCGAACGAGGCGCGCGGCTGCTGCAGGGCAGACAGCGAGGCGATGTCACGGCCGAGGAAGAAGTTGTTCACCCAGCCCCAGAAGACCCGGAACTTGCGCTCCCACGTCGGCATTGCCAGACCGTGGTAGCCGCGGTGCGCAACCCAGGCGGGGAAGCCCTTGATCGCGATCTTTCCCGACTGGAACACTCCAGTTCCGAGGCCAAGACCGGCAACGGCACCAAGGTTCTTGTGGATGTACTGCTTCGGCTCCTCGCCCCGGAGCACGGCGATGACGTTCGTCGCCAAAAGCTTGCCCTGACGCACGGCGTGCTGCGCGTTCGGCACGCAGTAGCCACCGACACCTCCGCCGGTGAGGTCAGGAACGCGCGACACATCGCCCGCGGCCCAGGCACCTTCGATCGGCTCGTCGTCCGTGCCCACGCGCAGATCAGCACGCGTCATGATACGCCCGCGCTCTTCGATCGGGAGGTCAGTGTGGCGCACAATCTGTGGCGTCGCCATGACGCCCGCCGTCCACACGATGAGGTCAGACTCGAACTTCTCACCGGTCGACAGCTCGATGTTGCCGTCGATGCACGATGAGAACTGCGTGTCGAGGTGCACAAGAGCACCTCGCTTGGCGAGGTCCTTGAGCACCCAGTGGCTGGTCTTGAGTGACACCTCGGGCATGATGCGGCCCATGGCCTCCACCAGGTGGAATTTGATGTCGTCGAATTCGATCTGCGGGTAGAACTTGAGCAGCGCGCTCGCGAACGACCGCAGCTCGGCGAATACCTCGATGCCGGCGAAACCTCCGCCGACGACGACGAACGTGAGCAGGCGGTCGCGCTCAGGCCCGGCAGGCAGGTGCGCCGCCTTGGCGAAGTTGTCGAGCACGCGGTCTCGGATCGCCACGGCCTCTTCAACGGTCTTGAGCCCGATGCCCTCGTCGGCAAGACCCGGAATTGGGAATGTCCGCGAGACAGCGCCACCGGTCACGACGACCTGGTCGTACTCGAAGTCATACGACTCACCCACATCCGGAGTGATCGTCGCCGTCTTCTCGGCGTGGTTGATGTACGTCACCTTCGCCGTGATCACCTCGGTGCGTTTGAGGTGGCGGCGCAGCGGAACGACAGCGTGACGGGGCTCGATCGAGCCGGCCGCGATCTCGGGAAGGAACGGCTGGTACGTCATGTAGGGACGGGGGTCAACGACGGTGACCTCTGCCTCTCCTGCACGCAGGTGCTTCTCGAGCTTCCATGCGGTGTAAAAGCCGGCGTAACCTCCGCCGACGACGAGAATCTTGGGCACGGTGAAATAATCTCCTACTGGATCGCAGATACAGCAAACGAGCGTACTACTTCTTGCGTGCCACCCGTTTGGCATGCCGGGTAGCGCCGATGGCACCAAGCGTTATTAGTGTACCAGCGCCGAGAAGGAGGGCTGCAGGAACGCTCACGTACCGGAGGGTATCCGCGGTGGGAAGCAACGGATTTGTACTGGGGCTTGCCTTCTCGATCGGCGGCAGGGCCTTGACTTTCGTCTTGTCGACGGGTGGCTCAACATTCTCGGCGTCGGCACGTCTGTTGACCGTGATCCACTCCTCCAGACTGCCCATCGGGTTCGCGTCGACGTTCTCGATGTCTTTGTCGATCGCGTCACCGATGTTCGCGAGGCCGTAACCGTAATCGGAAGACGGAACCTCGTCTCCCTGGCCCTCGGTCGGGTGCGCGGTCTTGATAAGGCGGTTGATGATGTTGTTCGCGTCCATGTCGGGGTAGGCCGAGCGCAGCAGCGCCACCATTCCCGCAACAATCGGTGAGGCGCCACTTGTGCCTGCCCATTGCACGAGGGAGCCATCGGCAGACACACCCGTCAGCTCCTCACTGGGAGCGGAGACGCCGATCGTGATGCCTTCGGTGGATGCTCCCTGGCTAACTTTCGCTGATTTGTCGACCCCAGCGACGGTCAGGACGCCAGGAATCGTTGCGGGCGCGCCGACCATCTCGGTTCCGCTTCCTCGGTTTCCCGCCGCAGCGACGATGATCACGTCATTGTCGTGCGCGTACTTGAACGCTTCATCCCACGAGGGGTCCCACTCTTTCGTGTTCGTCGAGAACGACATGTTGATGACATCGGCACCGTTGTCGACGGCCCAATGGATGCCTTCAGAGACCTGATCGACGAAGGGCACCGTCGCACCACTGGAGGGGAAGCCGATGGAGATCGCAAGCAGCGTGGCCTCGGGCGCAATTCCGATCGGAGAGTCAGCCGAGCCGTTACCACGACCGGCCGCAAGCGAGGCAACCCAGCTGCCGTGGTTCTTCTCTTCTTCGCTGCCCAGCGGGGTGCGACCGTCGGAGGACCCAACGCCGGAAACGTCAGTGCCGCCTGTCACGCCGGCGAAGTCTTTGGGGCCTTTGCCGATTCCGGTGTCCATGACGGCGATGACGGCGCCCTTGCCCTTCGTCGTCTTCCAGGCCTCTTGTACGCCGTAGCCGCTGTCGAGCCAGTACTGATCGGCGCGCGTTCCTGAGAACGCCGCGGCGGGCGACGCGGTGAGAACCAGTAGCGTTCCCGCCGTTGCGACGACGGCGACGGCACGACCGATCACTCCCCTGACGCGTAAGCGATCGCGCATCCGTGGTCGCTGGGTCATCTCAGCACTCCTCTGCATCAAACCATTAGGCAAAACGACGCCATCATCACTCATACTTCCACGAGGAGGTGGGCTTTGCCCATGGGGAGGACTCCACGTTTACCGTTCACGTTCGACGCGTGCCCAATGGCGCCGGGCCCCGATGAGGCCCAGTACGATGAGGGACCCCACGCCCAGAATGAAAGCGGCTGGAACGCTGACGTAGCGCAACGTCTGCTGTGTTGGGAGCAGGGGCGACTCGCTCGCCGTCGCTTCTTTCCTCGAGGGCAGTGCCTTCACCGTCGATGTGTCCTCTGGCGGTGTCACGTCGTCTGCTTCCGCGCGCCTGTTGACCTTCACCCAATCGGCCAGGCTGCCCATGGGGTTCGCGTCGACGGGCTCGATGTCGTCGGTCAATGCCGCGCCGATGCTTGCGAATCCATACCCGTAGTCAGGCGAGGGAACCTCGTCTCCTTGGTTGACAGAGGGATTCGCGGTCTGAATAAGACGGTTGATGATGTTATCCACGTTCATGTCCGGGTACTTCGCGCGGAGCAGAGCCACCATTCCCGCGACGATCGGAGACGCGCCGCTCGTTCCCGCCCATTCCACATGGCTGCCATCGGCACTCACACCCGTGAGTTTCTCGCTGGGTGCCGTGACCGCGATCGTGATGCCGTCCGTTGAAGCTCTGACGCTGATCTCGCCTTGCCTGTCCACTCCACCGACAACGAGAACTCCGGGGATCGTCGCCGGTGCACCGATCACATCCGTGCCGCTGCCCCGGTTTCCTGCTGCTGCCACGACAACGACGTCGTTGTCATACGCATATTGGAAAGCCTCGTCCCAGGAAGGGTCCCACTCTTTGGTGTTTGTCGTGAACGACATGTTGATGACGTCAGCGCCGTTGTCAACGGCCCAATGGATGCCTTCGGAAACCTGGTCGACAAACGAGACCGTGCTGCCGCTCGAGGGGAAGCCGAGAGAGATCGACAGGAGCGATGCCTCGGGTGCGATTCCGAGAAGTCCGTCTGCTGTTCCATCGCCGCGGCCCGCGGCGAGTGAGGCCACCCAGCTGCCGTGATTCTTCTCCATGTCGTCGCCGAGGGGGGTGCGTCCGTCAGAACTTCCAACGCCTGAGACGTCGGTGCCACCAATCACACCGGAAAACTCCTTCGGCCCTTTTTTGATCCCCGTATCCATGACCGCGATGACTGCGCCCTTGCCCTTGGTCACGTCCCAGGCACGCTGAACGCCGTATCCGCTGTCGAGCCAGTACTGGTCGCTGCGGTCAATTGACGCGGCGGCCGCTGGTGCCACCCCGACGCTGAGGAAACCACCTGCGACGGCGAGCACGGCAATGCTGCGTCGCACCCACAGCAGTGTGGGGCGTAGGCCTTTCTGGTTTTTCATCACCCTGTATTTCATCAGCCCTTTCCCGTCGACGCGTCACCTGTGCACGTGCAGGTCTCTGGTGACCATCGTGAGCGCTCGAGCGCACGGTCACCGATCGGATTCACTCCGGGACCCGCGGCCAGTGCGTGCGCGAGCAACGCGTGCAGGCATTTCACCCTCGTAGGCATTCCTCCTGCCGAAATCCCGTCGATCTCTGAGACGTGCGCAATGCTCTCGCGATCTCGGAGGTACGACTCGTGCGCCGCCGCGTAGGCTTCGCGAAGCGACTCGTCCTCTGCAAGCATCTCGTTGTATTCGACCATGACGTGCTCGGCTTCCAGCGCACTCGCCGCCGCTGTCGCTCCCGGGTGGCAGAGATAGTAGAACGTCGGGAACGGCGTTCCGTCTGACAGCCGGGGCCGCGTGGACACCACGGTGGGGCGTCCGCAGACGCAGCGGGCGGCAATGCCGACGACGTCGCGGGCGGGACGCCCGAGCTGTGCCGAGACCTGTGCGATGTCAGCATCCGTCACGGGAGTGAAGGGTGGGGTTGTCACGCTGTCACTTCTTCTCGGTCGAGGTCGGGGTGGGGCTCGGTGTTGACGTCGAGCCTGGCTCATCGCCGCCCGTGTCGTCCTTCACCGGGGTGAATGCGGATGTCATGATCGAGCTCAGCAGCGACGATGCCCAATCGACGTCCGTGGTCGTGAGCTGGTCGCTGATCGGCTCAGACGTATCTGAGAGGAGCGCCTCGTCGAGGTCATTGATGACGATGAAGCTGATCTCGCCGGGGCTGACGTAGAAGAAGCGCTCCCTGGCCTGCGTCTGCACATAGGTGGGATCGTTCCAGCGTTCGCGCTCACGCTGCATGCTCTCGACGTCGCTTTTCTGGTCGGCCACCTGCTGTCTGAGGTCGGCGATCTGCTGCCGTTGCTCGACGAGCGCCTTCAGGTTCGGAGCGAGCACCACGACGCCGAGCACGAGAAGCACCATCATCATGAGCGAGAACCCAGAGAAATGGATGCCGCCGACCCAGCGTCCCTTCTCGGATTGCTCCATCACCACGCTGTCATCACGGCTGCGGCGCGACGCTGTACGACGCGGGTTCGCGGGTCGTCGTGCCATGGCATCCTCCTGGTGAAACGGGAAACGCTCCCGGCGCTGCGCCTCAGCGCGGCACCGGGAGCGTTGTCACGCGAGGTTTTACGCGCTGAAGCGCGGGAAAGCAGAGCGGCCCGCGTAAACAGCGGCCTCGCCCAGCTCCTCCTCGATTCTCAGCAACTGATTGTACTTCGCGACGCGCTCGGAGCGTGCAGGCGCACCGGTCTTGATCTGGCCGGAGTTCGTCGCCACAGCCAGATCAGCGATCGTCGTGTCTTCGGTCTCGCCGGAACGGTGCGACAGGATCGCCGTGTATCCGGAGTTCTGGGCGAGTGACACGGCGTCGAACGTCTCCGTGAGCGTGCCGATCTGGTTGACCTTGACGAGCAGCGAGTTGGCGGCGCCCTTGGCGATGCCGTCTGCGAGGCGCGTCGGGTTGGTGACGAACAGGTCGTCACCGACGATCTGGACCTTGTCTCCGAGTGCCGGTGTGAGGTGGGCGTAGCCCTCCCAGTCGTTCTCGTCGAGTGGGTCCTCGATGGTGACGAGCGGGTAGTTCGCGACGAGTTCCTCGTAGTACGCGGTCATCTCCTCGCTCGTGCGGTCCTTGCCCTCGAAGCGGTACGAACCGTTCTCGAAGAACTCGCTCGAGGCGACGTCGAGGCCCAGCGCAATGTCGGTGCCCGGCGTGAAGCCGGCCTTCTGGATTGCCTCGACGATCAGGTCGAGCGCCGCGCGGTTGTTCTCGAGGTCAGGAGCGAAGCCGCCCTCGTCGCCGAGGCCGGTCGAGAGGCCCTTCGACTTCAGCAGGCCCTTGAGGGCGTGGTACGTCTCGGCACCCCAGCGCAGAGCCTCCGAGAAGCTCGGTGCACCGATCGGCAGGATCATGAATTCCTGGATGTCGACGCCGGTGTCCGCGTGTGCGCCACCGTTGATGATGTTCATGAGCGGCACGGGCAGGACGTGCGCGTTGGGTCCACCGAGGTAGCGGAACAGCGGCAGGTCAGCCGATGAGGCGGCTGCGTGTGCAACAGCGAGGCTCACACCGAGGATGGCGTTGGCGCCGACGCGCTTCTTGTTCTCTGTGCCGTCGACCTCGCGCAGTGCGTTGTCGATGAGGCGCTGCTCTGAGGCGTCGAAACCCTCGATGGCGGGGCCGAGCTCGTCGAGAACCGCGGTCACGGCCGTGCGAACGCCCTTGCCGAGGTAGCGGTCCTTGTCGCCGTCGCGCAGTTCGTAGGCTTCGAACTCACCGGTTGATGCGCCGGAGGGAACCGCAGCACGGCCCACTTCTCCGTCGTCGAGAATGACCTCGACCTCAACGGTGGGGTTGCCACGGGAATCCAGAATCTCTCGGGCGATTGTCGCCTCGATGAATGCCACGGGATGTCTCCTCTATGCCGGAATGTGTGTGTGCATGGAACGTCGTTGGCCCGCGGCCAAGTCTAGCCACACCACGAGCAAAGCTCACGGTCGGCTCAGCCGAGCGGCTTGATCTCCAGGTCCTCGATGCCCGTCGCGTCCGCGGGAACGAGGGCAAATCGTGTGAAGCCCGCGGCCGTGACGCGGTCGAGCAGACCCTTGAGATTCTTCACCCGCTTCTCCAGGCGAACACGGGTTCCGCGCGCCACGAGCTGCGTCTTGAGAGCGACGAGCGCAGCCGGGTCAGCGCCCTTCTCATGCACGAGAACGAGCGCGTCTTCGCGTGTGACAGCATCCGTGTCAATGAGGTCGACGATGCGGTCGAATCCGAGCGATGCGCCCGATGCGGGAACGTCTTGCCCGAGGAAGCGCCCGACGACGCCGTCATAGCGCCCGCCTCCGCCGAGAGAGTAACCCAGTTCTGGGTGGTGGATCTCGAAGATCGGGCCGGTGTAGTACCCCATGCCGCGCACGAGGAACGGATCGAACTGCACGAGCGGCGCAGCACTCGACCCCTCAGCGCCACCTGCTCCGGCGACGGCCGACGAGTGCGCCACGGCCTCACCGATGCTCGCCAGTTCGGCGATGACGTGCTCGTCTACTCCCTCGGGAAGGAGCGCGCGGATCTGCTCGACGCCGAACCCGTTCCGTTCGGCAGTCTCGATGCGCGCGAGGTAGGCCTCGAGCTCATTGATGGCGGATGCTGTCACCGCACGATCGCGCAGCTCGGCGATGACGCCGGAGACACCGATCTTGTCGAGCTTGTCGATTGTGATCAAGACTCCGGGGTGTTCGGCGGGGTCGAAGCCGAACGCGTCGAGCATGCCGGTGAGGATGCGCCGGTCATTGAGGCGGAAGGTAAAGCCGGTGATCCCGAGCTCGCGTAGAGCAGCAGCAGTCGCCGAAATGAGCTCGACTTCGGCGAGCGGGCCCGGCTCGCCGAAGATGTCGATGTCGCATTGCACGAACTGCCGGTAGCGGCCCTTCTGCGGCCGCTCGGCGCGCCACACGGGGGCGATCTGAATGGCACGGAACACCGGCGGCAGCTCGCCGCGGTGGGTCGTGTAGAACCGGGCAAGAGGAACGGTGAGATCGAAACGCAGACCGAGGTCGGCGATGGCTGAGGTATCGCCGGAGTCGGCGGCGGCGCGCAGGTCATCGGCGCTCAGGCCGCGCTTCAGGACGTTGAATGTCAGCTTCTCGTTGTCGCCTCCGAGACCTCCATGCAGACGGCCATAGTCCTCGACGACCGGGGTCTCGATCTCATCGAAGCCGTAACGCGTGTACACGTCGCGGATCTGACCGAGCGCGTATTCACGTTTTGCCTTGTCTGCGGGGAGGTAATCGCGCATGCCGCGCGGAGGTGTCACTGAGGAGGCCATGCGTTCAATTCTGGCACGGTCCGCCGGTTACCCCTGTTCGCGTTCCCGGACCTCGGCGCTGAGGCGTCGCACGGCCAAGCGGAGGGCCCGTTCGGCGTCGAGCCCGCGTTCGTGGGCGTCGCGGACGATCGCGAGAAGCTGGTCGCCGAGCGCGGTCTCGTTTGCATCAGCATCCGGGCTTTGGCCTGCGACAGCATCCGTGCCCGCATCAGCATCCGTTCCTGTAGCGGCGTCCGCCACGGTGCGTGAGCGGGCGTCCCGGCTCACGGTCGCGACAGCATCCGGAGCCCCTGGCATCGACGCGGCGCCAGCGGCTTCGGACGTCGGCGCGAGAACACCGGCCCGTGTGGCACGCCCGATCACCTTGTCGGCGAGCGCGAGAGCAGGCAGTTGGGCGGGGATGCCGTCAAGCGCGCTCGTGCGCGTGCTCTTCTCACGTGCTTTGGCGGCGCTCCAGACCCGGAACACATCGTCAAGTGTCGGTGCAAACTCCTCACCGAAGACATGCGGATGCCGACGCACGACCTTCTCGTGGGCGACACGGGCAACGTCGTCGAACGAGAAGTTCTCGCCCGCGGTGCGTGCCGCGATCTCCGCGTGGAACACCACCTGCCAGAGCACGTCGCCCAGCTCCTCGAGCATCGCCTGCGGGTCGCCCTCCTCGATCGCGTCGACGAGCTCGTAGCTCTCTTCGACGAGGTAGGTGATGAGCGACTCGTGTGTCATCGACTGACTCCACACGCACCGATCGAGCACCTCGGTCATATCGGCGAGAAGCTGCGCCGTGTGCGGAGAATCGGGCAGAGCAGACGACACGTGCCCGTCGATGTCGACCTCGGAACTGCCTGTGCGGGCGACCGTCGTGCCGAGTGCAGTGCCGCGCGTGGAACGCTGCGGCTCTGCGTCAGTCATCGTCACCCCCGAGGAGCGGCGACGTTCGGGCGATGACGCGCCGGGCTATGGCGCTCTTTCCTTCGGTGAACGGCGGGTACACGAGCGAGAGCGTGTCAGGAATCAATCCCTTCGACAGCACAGCCTTCGCGTGACTGAACGTCGTAAACGACAGTTCGCCGTGGTAGGCGCCCATGCCGCTCGCGCCCACTCCCCCGAAGGGCAGATCCGGAACCGTCAGATGCGCGGCGGGCACACCGAACGCGATGGCTCCGGATGAGGTATCGCGCAGAAAGCGCCGTCTGACCGCCGGGTCGTCAGAGAACACGTACAGCGACAGGGGCTTGTCGCGCGCGCTGATGAAACGCACGGCCTCCGTCGCATCGGCCACGTGCACGATCGGCAGAATCGGCCCGAAGATCTCCTCGGTCATGATCGCCGAATCCGGATCGACGCCGTTGATCACCGTGGGGTCAACGTATTGCTCGTCGACGTCGACGCGGCCTCCGATCACGGGATCGTGCCCGTCGAGCAGGTCACGCAGCCTCTCTGTGTGTCGCGTGGTGATGATGCGCCCGTAATCGACGCTGAGCGATGGGTCCTCGCCGTAGAACTCGGCGATTGCCCGGCGCAGATGCGGAATCAGCACGTCTGCTGTGCGTGGCGTCGTGAGCACGTAGTCGGGCGCGACGCACGTCTGTCCCGCGTTCATGAGCTTGCCCCAGACGAGGCGGCGTGCGGCAGCGACAAGGTCAACCGTGTCATCAACGAACGTCGGTGATTTACCGCCCAGCTCCAGGGTGACGGGCGTCAGGTTCTCGGATGCCGCTTTCGCGACGATCCGTCCGACGGCCGTGCTCCCCGTGAAGAAGATGTGGTCGAAGCGCTGAGCGAGTAAGTCGCTCGCGACCGAGACATCGCCTTCCACAACCGTCACGGCGCGCTCGTCGAGGTACACGGGAATGAGCGAGGCGAGCACCTCGCTTGTCGCGGGAGCAAGCTCGCTGGGCTTGAGCACGACGGCATTGCCCGCGGCGAGCGCCCCGATGAGCGGTGCGAGGATCAGCTGCACCGGATAGTTCCACGGCCCCATGATCAGCGCCGTGCCGAGCGGCTCGTACACGGTGCGAGCGGATGCTGGTGCCAGCACCAGCGGAACGGCGACGCGCCGTGGGCGCAGCCAGCGGCGGAGGTGTCGCAGCGTGTGGTCCAGCTCGGTGAGTACGAACCCGATTTCTGTGGTTTGAGCCTCGGTCGCGTGCTTGCCAAGGTCGCGGAACAGCGCGCGCTCGAGAATCTCCTGGTTGTCGAGGATCATCGACCGCAGTGCCTCGAGCTGCTCACGCCGCCAGGCATAGGGCTTCGTCACGCCCCGCTCGAACGCACCACGGACGTGCGTCACGGCAGCGGCGGCATCCGTCGTCTTCGTCGACATGGGCTCCCCCTTTATGCGGTTCGGTTCCGGTTCGTACAACACTACGTGGTGGCCCTGTGCATCACGCGGCCACTCTCCCGTCAACCCAGCCGACCGACACCACCTGGCCTGGCCTTTACGTGTGCTGACCTTGACGGTCTCTGGTCAACACTGTCTCCGGTCTCCACAGGCTCCGGCCCTCACCGTCTCCGGGCGGGCCTCGATCGGGTTCTGTCGCTTTCCTGCCACCTCCCTATACTGGGAGCGGTGCGCCGGGAAGTCTGGTCGGCAATTCCCGTCGTCGACCCCGAAAGGCCGTATGTCACCGTCAGGACGCACCCGAACAATTCTCAGCCGCGGCAGCTTTGCCGAGGTATCGAGGGTCGGCGAGATCCTCCGCACCGAGACCGTGGGCGGTCTCCTGCTCGTCGGCGCGGCCGTCATCGCCATCGTGTGGGCGAACTCTCCCTGGGCCGACAGCTATTTCACAGTGCGCGATATCACGGTTGGCATCCCCGAGCTTCATCTGGAGCTGTCGATCGGGCAGTGGGCGTCAGATGGCCTGCTCGCGATCTTCTTCTTCCTCACCGGACTCGAACTCAAGAAGGAGTTCGTGATCGGCGATCTCCGCTCCCCTGCAACCGCGCTGGTTCCCGTCGCAGCCGCGTTTGGCGGTGTCGCCGTTCCTGCTCTCTTCTATGTCATCGTCAATGCCACCTCACCCAGCGCACTTCAGGGGTGGGCGATCCCGACGGCCACGGACATCGCGTTCGCCGTCGCGGTTCTGGCGATCCTCGGCTCTCACCTGCCCAGCGCGCTGCGCATCTTCCTGCTCACCCTCGCCGTCGTCGACGACCTCATCGCGATCGTCATCATCGCCATCTTCTACGCCGAGGGCTTTGCGCTCACGCCGCTGCTGCTCACGCTCATTCCGCTTGCGGCATACGCTGCGCTCACGCACGTGTTTCCGCGGTTCTTCGGGCGTCACTTATGGGCATCGTGGGTCATTCTTCTTCCGATCGGCGTCGTCGCGTGGGCGCTGCTCCATGCCTCCGGCATCCACGCGACAATCGCGGGCGTCGCCCTCGGGTTCGCCGTACCTGTCCGCCGCCTCGCCAAGCATGGTGGCCCGAATGCCGGTCGCGGTCTTGCCGAGGTGCTCGAGCACCGGCTGCGTCCGATCTCCAGCGGGTTCGCCGTGCCGGTCTTCGCGTTCTTCGCGGCCGGTGTTGCGATCGGCGGTCCTGAGGGTTTTGTCGAGGCTCTCACCGACACGGTAATGATCGGCATCCTTGCCGGTCTCGTCGTCGGCAAGCCGATCGGAATCACGCTCACCACGTGGCTGCTCACACGTTTCACAAAGGCCAGGCTCGATGGTTCTCTCGCGTGGATTGACGTCATCGGTGTCGGGATGCTGGCGGGCATCGGATTCACGGTGTCACTGCTCGTCGCTGAGCTGAGCTTTGGGTACGACAGCCCGCACGGTGACCATGCGAAGATCGCCATCTTCACAGCATCCGTTCTTGCCGCTCTGCTCGCCGCGGTCGTCCTTCGCGCACGCAACAGGCACTACCGTCGCCTCGCTGAACGGGAGACGATCGACGCAGACGAAAACGGCATCCCGGATGTCTACGAGAATCGCGGCGACAATTGACCGGTTCCCCGCCGTTCACACGGGATGACGGGTCAGCGATGCGTCGAATCAGCTCAGCGCGGCGATGAGCTCGGTGTTTCGCTTGACGATCAGGCGACGGAGGTAGGGCACAAGTACGATGCGTTCCGCCAGACGCCCGAAGATCGGCGATGCGAGGGTGAAGGTCGAGGTCATTGCCCCATTCTTCCGTGAAAACTTCCGCTGTCGCCACCGAGGTGCCCAGCTCGATCGCGGCCTCAGCCAGATTCGCTCCGGAGAAAACCAGATCAACGAACGCATCACGCGTCTCTTGCCCGAAACGATTGCCACGATCCGACTTCGACATCAGTACTCCAATCAATCAGAGCATTGCGTCGACCATATGATTCCGCCGCGCTGCCGAGGGGCCGATCGTGGCATCTCACTTTTGAGCAGGGTACCTCCCAGCTACGTACGCAGATACCGAGACCCCGCCCGTGTTCGATCTCCAAAGAACAACTGACGTTGTGAAAAGAGTCGCGTTCGATACACGCAGTAGGGTGTCACCATGGATTGGCGTCATGACCGCATCGGATCAGCAGCCCGGGGCGAGAACCCGACAGTCATCGCAGAACTGACGAGCGGTTTCGCCGTTATCGGCGACGTACAGTTTCTGCCCGGGTATTGCGTTTTGCTCGGGCGCGACCCCCGAGCACGGTCCCTGGCCGACATGCCAAGGCGGGAGCGTGTGCAGTTTCTCGCCGATGCCGATCTTCTCGCAACAGCTGTTGAGCAGTCCTGCCGCGAAATCGACGCGGATTTTCGTCGGATCAACCTCGAGATCCTGGGCAATACCGATGCTTTCGTTCACGCCCACGTGTGGCCGCGCTACCAATGGGAGCCCGAACACCTTATTCCAAAACCCGTCTGGCACTACGACCCATCGAACTGGAGCAACCCGGCGACCGCACTCGGCCCGGAACACGCCCAGCTGCGTTCACGCATCACCGAGACCGTGAGAACGCTTGCGGCACACGACGACGTGCGCATCGGCTGACCCGATCTACGTCGTCGCTGCGCTGTCCGGCTCTTTCGCCTTCACCGGGAAGATCGCGTCAAACAGCTGCTCCACCCAGGCAATCAGGTCGGTGTCAGACAACGATTCGCCGTTCGGCTGCGGAATGGGCACAATGAGGGCGTTCGCCTGGCGCAGCTCTCGCGCCTTCGGGTACATCCGCTTGAGCCGCACCTGAATCGAATCGGGAAGGTCCACCGGCGCGAGGCGCAAGTTCGTGCCCATCGTGATGACCTCAGACAGGTTGGAGCGCTGCGCCCGCTTCCGGAGCCGCGTGACGGCGACGAGGTTCAATGCACGCTCGGGCAGCGGGCCGTAGCGGTCCACGAGTTCATCGATCACGAGGTCGATCTGGTCATCTGCCGCCGTCGGAGCGGCCGCCGCTGACAGTTTCTGATAGGCCTCGAGGCGCAGCCGTTCGCTGTCGATGTAGTCCTCGGGCAGGTTCGCGTCCACGGGGATCTCCAGACGCAGCTCGGTCTGCCCTTCAGCGACATCACCGCGGAATGTGGAGACAGCTTCGCCGATCATGCGCAGGTACAGGTCGAAGCCGACACCCGCAATGTGCCCGGCCTGTTCGCCGCCAAGCAGATTGCCGGCGCCGCGGATCTCGAGATCCTTGAGCGCCACCTGCATTCCGCTGCCGAGCTCGTTGTTCGCCGCGATCGTCTCGAGGCGGTCTTGCGCGGTCTCGGAGAGCGGCTTGTCGCTGTCATAGAGGAAGTACGCGTATGCGCGTTCACGCCCGCGCCCGACACGGCCGCGCAGCTGGTGGAGCTGGCTCAGTCCATACTTGTCCGCCCGGTCGATGATGATCGTGTTGGCGTTCTGAATGTCGAGGCCCGTCTCGATGATGGTCGTGCAGACGAGAACGTCGAATCTGCGCTCCCAGAAGTCGACGACGACCTGCTCGAGCGTCGCCTCAGAGAGCTTTCCGTGCGCGACGGCGATGCGCGCTTCGGGCACGAGTTCTGCCAGCTGGTTCGCGATGCGGGTGATGTTGGCGACCCGGTTGTGCACGAAGAAGATCTGGCCCTCGCGCAGCAGCTCACGACGAATGGCCGCGGCGATCTGCTTGTCGTTGCGGGGCCCCACATAACTCAGAATCGGATGCCGCTCTTCCGGCGGTGTCGCGAGCGTCGACATCTCACGGATGCCGGTGACGGCCATCTCGAGCGTTCGCGGAATCGGCGTCGCGCTCATCGCGAGAACGTCGACGTTCGTCTTGAGCTTCTTGAGAGCATCCTTGTGCTCAACACCGAAGCGCTGCTCCTCATCGACGACGACGAGACCGAGGTTCTTGAATGCAACCTTCGAAGTGAGCAGCCGGTGAGTGCCGATCACAACGTCGACGGTGCCCTGCTCCAGACCCTCGAGAGTTTCGCGCGCCTCTTTGTCCGACTGGAAGCGGCTGAGCTGGCGCAGGTGCACGGGGAAGCCGGCGAAGCGCTCCTGGAACGTCTCACCGTGCTGCTTCACCAACAGTGTCGTGGGCACGAGGATCGCCACCTGTTTGCCGTCTTGCACGGCCTTGAACGCGGCTCGCACCGCGACTTCGGTCTTGCCGAAGCCCACGTCCCCCGACAGCAGACGGTCCATGGGGATCGGGCGCTCCATGTCGCGCTTCACCTCGTCGATCGTGGTGAGCTGGTCGGGTGTCTCCGCAAACGGGAAGGCGTCCTCGAGCTCGCGCTGCCACGGGGTGTCCGGGCCGAAAGCGTGCCCCTTGGCCGCCATTCGCGCCGCGTAGAGCTTGACCAGTTCGACGGCAATGTCCCGCACGGCCTTGCGCGCACGGCTCTTCGCCTGCGACCAGTCGCTTCCGCCCATCTTCGACAGCTGCGGAGCCTCGCCGCCGACGTAGCGGGTGAGCAGGTCGAGCTGGTCGGTGGGCACGAGGAGCTTGTCGCCGGGGTAGCCGCGCTTCGACGGCGCGTATTCAAGCACGAGGTACTCGCGCATCGTCTTCACCGCATTGCGCCCGCCCGTCGACACCTCGCGGCGGGTCATCTCCACGAAGCGCCCGATGCCGTGCGTCTGGTGCACGACGTGGTCTCCCGCCTTCAGTTGCAGCGGGTCGACGACGTTCTTGCGTCGGGTGGCAAGTTTCTTCACCGCACGCGAGTCGTAGCCGACGGAGCGGCCGTAGAACTCGGCCTCGCCAAGCAGAGCGAACGAGACGTCGGCGAGTTCGAAGCCGTTCTCAACGACAGCCTGCACCAGATACACGACGCCGGCTTCGGCAGCATCCGGGATCTCTTCGACGATGCGCGCGGGAACACCGCGTTCGGACAAGACATCGAGGCCGCGTTCGACGAGCCCCTGCCCCTGCGCGGCGACGACGATCGACCAGCCGGCCTTCCGGCGCTCGTCGATGTGCGCGATGGCACCATCAACATTGCCTTGGAAGCTCGGAACCGAATCCGCGGCGACGCGAACCTCCATCAGATCGTCGAGTTCGAGCTCCTCGGGCAGCAGATCATCCGGGCCCTGCTGGAACGGACTGAACGTCCACCACGGGTTCTCTGCCTTCTGCTCCCCCGGGCGTGTGAAGAGAACATCATCGCGCAGCGTGTTCAGCGAGATGAACTCGCCCGCACCGAGGTCGATCGGAGCCTCGGCACCCGCTGTCGCCGCGCTCCACGCCGCCTCGAGGAACTCCCGGTTCGTCTCGGACAGGCTGAGAGACCGGGCGACGACACGCTCGGGCGAGAGCACGGCGACGCCCGTGCCCTCGGGCAGATAGTGGGCGATCGAGACGAGGCGGTCGAGGAGTGCCGGGGCGAGGGACTCCATTCCTTCGACCGGGATGCCCGCTGCCACCTTCTCGAGCATCGTCGAGAGACTGGGAAACTCGGGCAGCATCTCGGTGGCACGCTGCCTCACATTCGCGGTGAGCAGCAGCTCACGGCTGGGTAGCAGTGTGACGTCGTCGTATTCTTCGGTGCTGGAGCGCTGGTCAGACACCGAGAACGGCTTGATTTGGTCGACCTCATCGCCGAACAGCTCAATGCGCACCGGGTGGTCGGCCGTCGTGGGAAAGACGTCGAGGATGCCGCCGCGCACCGCGAACTCACCGCGACGTGACACCAGGTCGACGCGCGAATACGCGAGCTCGACGAGGCGCGTGACGATGTCGTTCAGCTCGTGTCCGCGGCTTCCGGTACGCAGCCGGATCGGTTCGATGGCTGTGAGGTCGTGCGCGATCGGCTGCAGCGCTGCACGCACGGAGGCCACGACGACGAGGGGGCGCTCGCCTGTCCACTCGGCCATGCGCCAGAGGGCGTCGATGCGACGGCCGACGATCTCGGAGCTAGGGCTCAGACGTTCATGCGGCAGTGTCTCCCACGCCGGGAAGGGAACGACTTCGGCATCAGGAAGAAAGCTCGGCAGCGCTTGCTGCACGCTCTCGGACTCTCGGCCCGTTGCCGTCACGACAAGAACGGCCGGCGGTTGGCCCGCGGCCCGACGCCGCTCGATGAGCCCCGCGAGCAGGGGCAGACGCATCCCGTCGATGACGGAGAAATCGGCGTTCTGCCCCGAATACGTGAGCGCTGTTGAGAAGCTGGAGTCGTGGGCGAGAATGCGGCTGAGGCCCTGGAGTTTCACTCGAGCATTCTACGCGGGAGCAAGCGGGTCGCGGGTCACGCGCGCGGTGCATGCACCTTCTGCTGGGCCGCCAGAAGGCCGTCGTCGATGATCAGCATGACCGCGTCGGCAGCATCCGCGATCACGGACGGCAGGTCGGAGCGCTCGGCGGCAGAGAACGAGCGCAGCACGTAGTCGGCAGCATCCTGACGGCCCGGGGGCCGACCGATGCCGACCCTCACACGGGTGAAGTCGGCGGATGCTGCCTTACCGATGTCGCGCAGGCCGTTGTGTCCGCCGTGACCGCCGCCGGTCTTGAGCTTGATCGTGTCGAAGGGAATGTCGAGTTCGTCGTGGACCACGATGAGCCTGTCGACGTCGAGCGAGTAGTACGACAGGAGGGCGGCGACAGGACCGCCCGACGTGTTCATGTAGGACATGCTCTTTGCCACAACGATCTTGGGCCCGCCGGGAGCCGTGCGCCCCTCGGCGACGAGGGCGTGCGCCTTGTGCCGCGAGAAGCCAGTGCCGAGGCGGCGTGCCAGCTCGTCAGCGACCATCTGGCCGATGTTGTGGCGCGTGCTCGCATAGTGGGAGCCCGGGTTTCCCAGTCCCACGACGAGCCAAGTGTCGGCTGCCATTCCTGCCCTCCTCGCAGACAGATCCGGGCCCGCGCCCGCGCTTCCAGGGAAGGCGAGCTGCGAGCCCGGAACTGACGGTGACTACTCTTCGGTCTCGCCCTCGGCAGCGTCGGCCTCGGCAGCGGCTTCTTCTGCTGCCTCTTCCTCTTCCTCCGTGGGAGCACTCGGCACGGTGACCTGTGCGAGGAGCAGGTCTGCCTCTTCGGCGAGTTCGGCGCCCTCGGGCAGCTCGATGTCGCCCGCGAGAACCTGCGTGCCTTCTTCGGCCCCTTCGATCGAGAAGGTCAGGCTCTCGGGGATGTTCGTGGCAGCCACGTTGAGGCGCACGGTGGTGACGTCAACCATGACGATGGTTCCGCTGAAGGACTCGCCCTCGAGGTGGACCGGAACCTCGACGTCAACCCGCTCGCCCTTCTTGATGACGATGAGGTCGACGTGCTCGATGATCTGCGTCACCGGGTCACGCTGAACGTCCTTGACCAGTGTCAGGTGCTTTTTGCCGTCGACGGTGAGCTCGATGAGCGCGTTGCTGCGGCGCAGCAGAAGCATGGTCTCGTGGCCGGGAAGCGTGACGTGCAGGGGGGCTGCGCCGTGGCCGTAGACCACTGCGGGGATCTTGCCTGCGGCGCGGAGCTTGCGCGCCGCACCCTTGCCGAAGGACTCGCGCGCGTCGGCGTCGAGTGTGAGCTGATCAGCCATGGTGATGTCTCCTTGCCGGCGGGGCCGGCTGGTCGGTTGGGCACGGGGCCCAGGTAACGATTGTGGTGTCGACTCGAACGCATGTCAGCGTGAGGACAAGCCTGTGCCCATCCACCGCGTCGATAACGGACACCGTGGTGTCCCTCGCCGAAGTTCAATCCGCAAGTCTACAGCATCAGCGCAGGCTCAGTATTCGCCCGGGCTGCCGCTCTCATCGTCAACGCGTGCGTCGTCGTCTGCATCGCCGCGGGTTGCGTCGTCGACTGCGTTGCGACGGGCTGTGGCATCGTCCGCGGCGTCGCCCGTTTCGTCTCCCAATGCAACTTTCTCGTCGCCGGCAGAAACTCCACCGAGCCGCATCCGGGCCGATCGAGACACCACACGCATGGCAACGCCCGCCACCAACAGGAACACGGCAAGGACGGCTCCGAATCCGCTCACACACCAGAACACGGCTGTCGTCGTCGCCCACACGGGGATGATCGACGCTGTTTCGGTCGTTGCCGATGAGAGGAACAGACCGAGCGCCACCGACATCATGACCCAGAACAGACCGAGCGCGTAGAGCGCCGCCGCCGAGAGACGGCCAGCTGCCGCCACCGCTGTACCCAGTACGGCACCGACGATGACCATGACGACGGGCCCGATCGGGGCGTTTGACACGGCGAACACGCGATATTCAACGATCAGCTCATATCCGCCTGCCCAGACGAATGCCGCTGCGGGAACGCTGAGGATGACGGCCGCCCCCATAGCGATGATGCGACCCAGCTGCGAGACGCGCGAGCCGGAGCGCCGCCGACCGCGGTGCGCGAGTGCTGCCGCGAGAGAGACTCCGCCCAGAACGAGCAGAAATCCGGATGCTGTCGCGAGGCCAGCGACCTCGGCGCCGTCCGGAAACACGACGGCGTAGACGGCCCGCGGCCAATTCACCGGGTGGATGTCGCGGCTGCCGAGCGAGAACGGAATCACGACTGCCAGGAGCGAAACGACGATCTCGGCCGAAGCGACGATCACCATGCCGATCGTCGAGACGACAAGCGTGGCCGCCGAGATTCCGATCAACACGAGTCCTGCCGTGATGCTCACCCAGTCTGCTGTCCCGAACAGGGCATCGCCCGTGCCGCCGTTCGGTACGGACGCTGCACCGGAGTACACGAGACCGAGGCCGAGAAACCGTGCGACGATCGCCACGACGGCGCTCGCGACACGTCGCTGCCACGGAGGGGCGCCCGTCGAGGCGCGCCTGCTCGTGGCAGCATCCGGATTCTCGCTCATGCCACTGAGTGTAGAGGGAACCACCAGCGACATGTCGACAGGCACTCGGGTTCGGTGATCAGCGGTGCGCGATCTCCCGGGCGATCTGTGCCCGCGCCGCTTCGACAACGCCGTCGACGGACTGGTCGATATCGATGGTGATACCGGGTTCGTCGGAATCGAGCGGTTCGAGGGTGTCGATCTGCGAGTCCAAGAGGGTTGTCGGCATGAAGTGGTCGCTGCGGCCCGACATCCGCCGAGCCAAAACGTCATGGTCGCCGGTGAGGTGCACGAACAGGGCATCGGGGGCGGCGTCCAGAATCGCATCGCGATACGCGCGCCGCAGTGCCGAGCAAGCGACGACGGCGCCCTCCCCCGACTCCCCCGAATCGCGCAGCACACGCCCTACCTCGGCGAGCCACGGCCAGCGGTCGGTATCGGTGAGCGGTGTCCCCGCAGCCATCTTCTCGATGTTCGACTCGGGATGCAGCCCGTCCCCGTCGATGAAGGGCACGTCAAGCACCTCGGCGAGCTGCGCGCCAACTGTGCTCTTGCCCGACCCAGAGACGCCCATCACCACAATCTGGGGTGTGTGCCGCGGGCTCGTCGTGGAAGTCATGTCCCTCGAGCTTAACGGGTCACCAGTCATGAACTGTTCCATCGGCGAGGCGGTTGTAGGGCAGGTAAGCGGTGGCGTACGGGTACTTTCCGGCCTCGTCGACGTCGAATTCCACCCCGAGCCCTGGCTTGTCACCCGGGTGCAGGTATCCGTCCTCAAAGGTCATCGACTGTTGGAAGACCGCGTTCGTCTTGTCGCCGTGCTGCATGTACTCCTGGATGCCATAGTTGTGGATCGCGAGTCCGACGTGCAGCTGAGCAGCAAACCCGATGGGCGAGATGTCCGTTGGCCCGTGGAAGCCGGACTTGATCTGGAACATTGCCGCGTAGTCCATGACCTTCTTGAGCGGAGAGATGCCGCCGAAGTGTGTGGATGCTGCCCGCACGTAGTCGATGAGCTGCTCTGAGATGAGCGACTGGAAGTCCCACACGGTGTTGAAGATCTCGCCGATCGCGAGGGGCGTTGTCGTGTGCTGGCGCACGAGGCGCAGAGCTTCCTGATTCTCAGCGGGCGTGCAGTCCTCGAGCCAGAACAGGTCGTACGGTTCGAGCGATTTGCCGAGCTTCGCCGCCTGCAACGGGGTCATCCGGTGGTGGCCGTCGTGCAGCAGCGGCAGCTCGGGCCCGAATTCGTTGCGCACGGCCTCGAACACGGTCGGCACGTGGCGCAGGTACGAGCGAGTGTCCCAATCCTCCTGGGCGGGCAGTGCGCCGCGCTGAGCCGGCTCGTGGTCGTAGCGCACACCTTCGTTGCCGGGAAGACCTCTGTTGGAGGCAATGCCGTAGATCGACTCGAGACCGGGGACGCCGGTCTGTACGCGGATCGAACGGTAACCGAGAGCCTGGTGTTCACGGATCGAGTCGAAGAGCTCGGGCAATTCTTTACCTGAGGCATGGCCGTATGCCATCATCCCGGTGCGGCTTGCTCCGCCGAGGAGCTGATAGACCGGCATGCCAGCTGCTTTACCCTTGATGTCCCACAGTGCCATGTCCACGGCGGCGATGGATGCCATCGTGACGGGGCCGCGGCGCCAGTAGCCACTGCGGTAGAGGAACTGCCAAGTGTCTTCGATGCTGGAGGCGTCCCGCCCGATCAAGAGCGGAACGACATGCTCTTTAAGGTAGGCAACGACGGCAAGCTCACGGCCGTTGAGCGTGGCATCGCCCACGCCGGTGAGACCATCGTCGGTCGTCAGCTTGAGGGTGACGAAGTTGCGGTCCGGGCTGGTGACAACGACCTCGGCCTTGTCGATCTTCACGGGGATCTCTCCTTGTTTCGGTTCAGAATGAAAGGTACACCTCAGTTACGGAGAAGGAACTTCCGCTTCGGCGCAGTGGCGACGTCTGTGCTTGAGTATGCCGGAGACTGCGCTCCACGGGCTCCGCACACCGTCGCGCTCAGCCTCAGTCACTCGCGCAACGAAGAGCATGTCGTCATCTGCGCGACCCTGCACACCCCATTTGCTAGCGTTGACCCTGGAATCTCCAGCGTTGCAGAACTCCGGTGCACCTGCCAGTCATGCGTGCGCATACGACTTTCCCTTTCGCCCACAGACAAACGAGGAGATCTCATGGCGGATACCGCACAGGCCAACATCGGCGTCATCGGGATGGCGGTGATGGGCTCCAATCTCGCGCGCAACCTGGCAAGTCGCGAAGGAAACACTGTCGCAATCTACAACCGCTCGCCCGAGAAGACCCGCGCCGTCGTCGAGGAGTTCCCGGACGCCGGGTTCATCGCCTCCGAGTCGATCGAGGACTTCGTGGCATCGCTGTCGACTCCGCGCACAGCCATCATCATGGTCAAGGCCGGTGCGGGCACGGATGCTGTCATCAACCAGCTCACCGAGCACTTCGAGCCCGGCGACATCATCGTCGACGGCGGCAACGCCCTGTTCACGGACACGATTCGCCGTGAGAAGGCTGTGCGCGACACCGGAATCAACTTCGTCGGCGCTGGCATCTCGGGCGGCGAAGAGGGCGCACTGCTCGGACCGAGCATCATGCCCGGCGGCTCGGCCGAAGCCTGGGAAACGCTCGGCCCGATCCTGAAGTCGATTGCCGCCGTCGCCGAAGGCGAGCCCTGCGTCACGCACGTCGGTACCGACGGTGCCGGCCACTTCGTCAAGATGGTGCACAACGGCATCGAATACGCCGACATGCAGCTCATCGCCGAGGCTTACGACCTCATCCGCCGCGGCACGGGCAAGACCCCGGCAGAGATCGCCGACATCTTCGCCGAGTGGAACACCGGCGAGCTCGAGTCGTACCTCATCGAGATCACCGCAGAGGTGCTCCGTCAGGTTGACGCGACCACAGACAAGCCGCTCGTCGACGTCATCCTCGACCAGGCCGGAGCGAAAGGCACCGGAGCGTGGACCGTGCAGACGGCGCTTGATCTTGGCATCCCCGTCTCGGGAATCGCCGAGGCCGTGTTCGCGCGGTCGCTGTCGTCGAAGCCGGCGCAGCGCGCGGCGGCATCCTCGCTCCCCGGGCCCTCCAGTGCGTGGCAGGTTCAGGATGCTGACGCATTCATCGAAGACGTGCGGCAAGCGCTCTACGCATCGAAGATCATCGCGTACTCGCAGGGATTCGACGAGATCGTCGCCGGTGCCGAGCAGTACGGATGGGACATCAAGAAGGGCGACATCGCGAAGATCTGGCGTGGCGGCTGCATCATTCGCGCGCGCTTCCTGAATCGCATCACGGAGGCGTACGAAGAGAACCCCGACCTTGTCGCTCTCGTCACCGCACCATTCTTCACCGAGATCGTCTCGACGGCGCAGGATTCGTGGCGGCGCATCGTCGCGGGCGCTGCCCAGTCCGGCATCCCGGCGCCTGCGTTCTCATCGTCGCTGTCGTATTACGACGGGCTGCGTGCCGACCGTCTGCCCGCTGCACTCGTGCAGGGCCAGCGCGACTTCTTCGGTGCGCACACCTACAAGCGCGTCGACAAAGAGGGCACGTTCCACACGCTGTGGTCCGGTGACCGCAGTGAAGTGAATGCCGAAGACACGCACTGAGCACTATCGAGTGACAGGAAAAGCCCCGCGGATCTGGTCCGCGGGGCTTTTCTCCTGTGTCAGTGGGACGCCACCTCATACTCACCGAGAATCGTGTCTCGTTGACGTGTGCCCAGAAGCGCCGATGTCATCCGATCGACGGCCTCAAGAAGGATGTCTCGCGGTGTCGCGAAATTGACGCGTACGAAGCTGCTCTCCACAGCTCCGTGCTCTCCTCCGGGAGTCGTGGCAACAGCTGCCGTGTCGCGCAGATACTCTGCAGCGTCAGAAAGCTCGAACTCGCGCAGATCGAGCCAGGCGAGATAGGTGGCATCTGGCGGGATCATGATGTGACCTAGCCCGTTTTCGCTGAGCGCGGTGACCATGGCGTCCCGGTTTCCGCGGAGAACCTCGATCGCCTCGGTGAGCCACGGTCCACCTGACGTCAGTGCGGCTTCGGTTGCGACCATCCCCAGGGGCGAGATCCCTCCCTTAGCCGCGCGCGGTATCCGCTCCCACGTGCGGTTGTCGGCCTCATTCGTGAAGGCGATGAACGCGCATCGAAGACCCGGAATGTTCCACGCTTTGCTGGCGCTTGTGAACGTGATGCTGTGTTCCGCCGCCCGCGATCCAATGCTTGAGTAGGGGATGAACTCTCGACCATAGCGGATCGGGGCATGCACCTCATCGGCGAAGACCCGTATCCGATAACGCTCAGCGAGATCGCTGATCGCCGTCAGCTCCGAGCGCGTGAAGACATGCCCTGTCGGGTTCACGGGGTTGCACAGGATCAGCGAGCCCGAGCCGTTCTTGAACGCGTTCTCGAGGGCGTCGAGATCAAGCTCATAGCGATCGGGCTTCCTCGTCATGGGCACCTGGTAGATCAGCCTCTCGGCCGCTGTGATCGCATCGAGAAACCGACTGTACGTCGGAGTGATCACAGCGACAGGAGTTCCGGGAGCAGTGAAGTACCGGATCGCGTTCGTGAGTCCCTTGATGATGTCGGAAATCAGCCGAACCTGCTGGGGAGGGACGGACACGCCCTGTGTACCAAGCCACTGGCTGGCCACCGCCGGCAGGGTGCTGTCGGAGTCCGGAATCGGGTATCCGAAGGCCTGCCTGCCGACAGCATCCTGTACCGCATTCTGGATCGGCTCGGCGACGGGGAAATCCATTTCGGCGACCGTCAGGTCGATCGTCGAGGACGGATACACTCCCCATCGCTTGCAACCCCGCGCCCGCGAGTCGTCAATGGTCCAGTCGCTGATCTTCATTTCTTCCTTTTCTCGTGTCGATGCGTGCGTGGCGCCGCCGAAACGGTGCCGAGTCAGGTCGTTGCCGTTCGAGCCGCGCTGATGTGGGTGAGAAACTGCGCTGTACGCGCTTCCACGGGGTTCCGAATCACCTCACGGGGGCTTCCCGATTCGACGACCGATCCCTTCTCCATGAAGTAGACGGTCGTCGCCACGTCTTCGGCGAAGGTGATCTCGTGCGTTGCAACCACCATGGTCACGCCCTGGCGAGCGAGATCTGTGACGACGTCGAGGACTTCACCGACAAGCTCGGGGTCGAGCGCGGACGTCGGCTCATCAAGAAGCAGAACGTCGGGCCGTGTGGAGAGAGCACGCGCGATTGCGACGCGCTGCTGCTGCCCTCCCGACAGTTCGGATGGATACGCTCCGGCTTTCTCAGCCAGCCCCACCAGCGCCAGAAGCTCGTGAGCACGAGCACGGGCCGCTCCCCGAGCCTCGCCCAACCCACTCGTCGGCCCCTCCATGACATTCTCCAGCGCCGTGCGATGAGCGAATAGGTCGAAGTGCTGAAAGACCATGCCCGTCGATCGACGCTGACGCGCGAGGGTGCGCTGATTGCATTCGCGCAGATACCCCCGCTTCTCCGCGTATCCCATGACGTGACCTGCTACCTGGACGACTCCCCCGGTGGGAGTCTCGAGATGGTTGATGCACCGGAGAAGCGTGCTCTTTCCCGAGCCCGACGGGCCGATCAGGGCAACGACTTCTCCTCGCTTGACCTGGAGTGAGACCCCGCGCAGGGCCTCGACCTGTCCGTACGACTTGTGAACGTCGCGGACGTGAATGATGGGATCCGAGTCGCGCGTCTCGGCAAGCGTGGGCTGTGTAGCGGTCATGACGTCACCTCGCGGGGTCGATCTGAGTCAGCGGTAAGCGGCTGCCGACGAGCGGGACTTTTCTCCGTGCGTCGGGTGTAGCCACGCGAATAGTGGTTCTCGATTCGTCGCTGCACCTGCGTGAGGATGACGACGATCACGAGGTACCAGATGCTCACGACGATCAGGAGTGGTATCTGCTGAAAGTTCTGCGAGTAGATCAGCTGTGCTTCGGTCATGAGGTCGCCAGCGCCGATGACGAAGACCATCGCCGTGTTCTTCACTTGGCTGATCAGCGAGTTTCCGTAGGCCGGCAGGATCACGCGGATTGCCTGTGGGAACACCACCCGGAAGAACGTCTTCGCCGGTGTGAGTCCGCACGCGGCAGCCGCCTCACTCTGGCCGCGGGGCACCGAAAGGATTCCGCCGCGGATATACTCCGCGAGAAACGCTGCCTCGCCCAGGCTCAAGCCGAGCAGAGCCGCCGCGAACTGGGTGATCAGCAGGTTGGTGTCGAACGTGACGAGATCCGGTCCAAAGGGAATCCCGATGGTGATTGTCGGAAGGATCGCGGCGAGGAAATACCAGAACAGCAGTTGCACCATTGGAGGGATGCTGCGAAAGACCGTGATGTACGTGCGGGCGAACGCTCGAGGTGTCGGGTCCTTCGTGAGTGCCATGAGCGCCAGGACGACACCGAGCACCGTGGCAATGGCCATGGAGACGGCGGTAAGGACAAGCGTTGTCCGAAGCCCCTCGAGAATTCTCGGGTCGAAAAGGTAGGTGGCGACGGCGCCCCAGTCCAGGCGTTCATTTGTCGCTGCCCCGACGACGAATGCGATCACGACCCAGAGCAGGATCACGAGTGTCAGAACCCGGCTCCAGCTGATGCGGCTCTTTGCCTTGATGGGAGGCAGCGGCGCGAATTCGTCTCGCTTTGTCGGCGAAGGCACGGCGACGTTGGCAGTCATAGCCCCTCCCCGTCGTTGATCGTGATCTCATCGGGGACGAGCGCCTCTTCAGACCATTTCTCAGCGACATCGCTATAGGTCCCGCTCTCGAGAAGGCTTTCCCACGCGGCCATGAGCGCGTTCACGAGCTGCGGCTGATCTTTCGCCACAGGCATTCCGAGTGGCGCGCTGTCGCCCTCGAGCTTTCCGATCAGCTCCATCTCGTCCTCGTGCTGGGAGACCATGTACGGCGTAGCCGTCATCCCATCGACGATGGCTTCAATCCGTCCGCTGAGGAGCGCCTGTCGCGTCGCTCCATCATCTTGAAACGTCTCTAAGGCGTACGGCTCTTTCCCGTTATCGGCGCAGGTGTTCTTCTGATCGTCGAGTATCGAGAACTCGTTTCCGCCGCCGTTCACCCCGATGGTGTGTCCGCACAATGACTCGATGCTGGTGCCGATGCCGTTCGCTTCTCCCTTGCGCGTCACAACAACCGAGCCAGAATTCGCATAGTCGACGAAATCCACGACCTCCCGGCGATCAGCCCGATCACTGACGTTGTACAGACCGGCGTCGTAGCGGCCCGCAGCGATTCCACCAAGGAGGCTGTCGAACGGAACGACGACGAGCTTCACGGTGACGCCGAGCTCTTCTTCCAGAGCCTCGGCAATGTCAATGTTGAATCCGACGAGCTCGCCATCCTTGAGGAAGTGAGTGGGCACGGTGTTCTCACCCGTAGCGATAACGATCTGCCCCGCGTCGACAATGCGCTCCGGCAGGCCGGACGAGCTGGAGGAGCTCGAATCCTGGTCAGCGGCGTCTGCCTGATTGGGCACGACGGCATTGCACGCGGCGAGCAGGCTCATGGCGGAGAACGCCCCGGCGGCTCCGAGCACCCCACGCCTGATGGTCTTGGGGAACTTCATTGTTTCCTCCTCTGTCGATGACGGGTTCTTCAGTAGTGTTCCAAACGAACCGGTAGTGCACTAGACATCACTTGACTAAGGTCAGTGTTAGCAACAGGCTAAGAGCGCGGAAGAAATGGATGCTGTATGCCGATGGACACAAGTCGCATGGAGAACGTGGAGACCCTCGATCTCTCGGTTTTCGTCGAGATCGCCCGCTCCGGAAGCTTCGGGCGCGCAGCGCAAAAGCTTCTCATCGCCACCCCGTCTGCAAGCACACGGATCACACGGCTTGAAGAGAAGCTCGGCTGTCAGCTCTTCATCCGGACACCGCGTGGATCGCAGCTGACCGCGGAGGGCCGCACGTTTCTCTCATACGCGCAGCGCACGCTGACAATTCTCGAAGAGGCGCATCACGCCGTGCTGTCTGACCAGTCACGACGAGCGGTTGCAGCTGTTCCCGCAAGTCTTGGCTGGGTGGTCTACCCGCGCATCCTCAATCTGTGGTCAACGATGAACATCACCGGAGACTGCCGCGTGGCACACAGCAAAGAGGTGATCGAGTTCATCCTCGATGGAACAGCATCCACGGGGCTGGTCATCAACACTCCGCTGCCCGCCAGTGTGACGGGACATGAGGTCTGCCGTTCACCGATGCGCGCCGTTGTCTCGGCGCAGCATCCGCTCGCTGAGGCTGATGCCGCAGCACTGGACGACGCTCGAGCATCTGGGGTCGCCATCTACCGATGGGGTCCCGAGGCTGTCGCGCTCGCCGGCACGTTCGACGAGACGCCGCACACAGGCCAGAACAACGTTCATCTCATCGGGTTGCCATCGACCGTGCTCGAGCTCGTCGAGACATCGAACGTCGTCGGCATCGTCCCCGAGTTTGCCGCACGATCCGCGCTTCTCGACGGTCGAGCCGTCACGCTCCCCCTCCGAATGCCCGAATGGTCACTTGAGGTCCAACTCGTCCACCGGCGTGAAGCAGGCGACGACATCAGCGTGCGCACCCTGGTCGACAATATCGATATGCTCGCCGACGATCTGATCTTGCCCGTTTCGCCCCGTTCATGACCTCGAATAGAAGATAACGCGCAAGTGCCCCCGCAGAAGACGATCCGCGGAGGCACCCCTGCTGTGATGATTCAGGCCGCTAGGCGGCACCGTCGAAGAGACTCGTGACCGAGCCGTCTTCGAAGACCTCGCGAATGGCACGAGCCAGCAGTGGGGCGATCGAAAGCACCTCAAGCTTCTCGAAGGTCTGCGCATCCGAGAGCGGCAGTGTGTCGGTGACGACGACCTTGTCGATCGACGACGACTGCAGGATCTCTGGTGCCGGGTCGCTGAACACGGCGTGCGTCGACGCGACGACGACGCCGGTGGCGCCGTTCTCTTTCAGCGCCTCAGCCGCCTTCACGATGGTGCGCCCCGTGTCGATGAGATCATCGACGAGCAGGCACACCCGACCCTTCACATCTCCGACGATCTCGTGCACCGAAACCTGGTTGGGAACGAGCGGGTCACGACGCTTGTGGATGATGGCGAGCGGAGCGCCGAGCTTATCGCTCCAGTTGTCGGCAACACGCACGCGCCCCATGTCGGGCGAGACCACGGTGAGGTTCTCGGGGTCGAGCCGCTCTTTGAAGTACTCGAGGAGCACGGGCATGGCGAAGAGGTGGTCGACGGGGCCGTCGAAGAACCCCTGAATCTGCGCCGCATGCAGGTCGACGGACATGATGCGGTCAGCACCCGCGGTCTTGAAGAGGTCAGCGACAAGGCGTGCCGAAATCGGCTCACGACCGCGCCCCTTCTTGTCCTGACGCGCATACGGGTAGAAGGGAGCCACGACGGTGATGCGCTTGGCCGAGGCACGCTTCAGCGCGTCGACCATGATGAGCTGCTCCATGAGCCACTCGTTGATCGGCGTGGAGTGCGATTGAATGACGAACGCATCGCACCCGCGGACGCTCTCGTCGAACCGCGCGTAGATCTCGCCGTTTGCGAAAGTGCGGGCATCGGTCGGGACCAGCTCTGAGCCGAGTTCACCGGCGATATTCTCTGCGAGTTCCGGGTGCGCTCGTCCTGAGACGAGGACGAGCCGTTTCTGCCCCGAAGCTTTGATTCCTGACACAACCCCTGCTTTCTGTCGCGGTGCGACGTTGCAGCCTATTATTCTTCAGTTTCCGCGGCTGCTGCTGCTGCATGTGCGGCTGCCGTGTCCGGACGATTGGTTTCCACCCAGCCGTCCATATTCCGCTGAGGCGCCACGTTGATGGCGAGCGCCCCGGCAGGGACGTCTTTGCGCACCACGGTTCCGGCGCCCGTGTAGGCTCCGTCTCCAATCGTGATCGGTGCGACGAAGACATTGTGTGATCCGGTGCGCACGTGCGACCCGATCGTGGAGGAATGCTTGTTGACGCCGTCGTAGTTGGCGAAGATCGTGCCGGCACCGATGTTGGCGCCTTCCCCGACCGTCGCGTCGCCGACGTATGAGAGGTGCGGCACCTTGCTCTCTGCGCCGATGTGCGAGTTCTTGGTCTCGACGAAGGTGCCGATCTTTCCACGGGCGTCGAGCACGGTGTTGGGGCGCAGGTAGGCGAACGGGCCGACGCTTGCTCCGGCACCGATCACGGCGAGCGTTGCATCCGTGCGCTTCACGACAGCATCCTCGCCGATCTCACAGTCGACAAGCGTGGTGTCTGGCCCAACCTCGGCGCCGCTGGCGACGGTTGTGGACCCCAAAATCTGAGTGCCCGGCTTGATGGTCACGTCGGGGGCGAGCGTCGCCTTGATGTCGATCCAGGTTGACGACGGATCTTGCACGGTGACGCCTTCGCGCTGCCATCCACTGATGATCAGTGCGTTCAGCCGAGCCGCTGCCGCGCTCAGCTGTACCCGGTCGTTGACGCCCTCAGCAACCCAGGGCTCTGCAACCGGGACGGCGGAGATCAACTGACCGGATGCTTTCAGCGCACCGATCACGTCGGTGATGTACTTCTCCGCCTGAGCGTTGTCCGTCGTGAGCTTCGGGAGCTCACGACGCAGCGGCGCGGCCGTGAAAACGTACACACCCGCGTTGATCTCGGTGACGGAGAGCTCGGCGGCCGACGCGTCCTTCTGCTCGATGATGCGGTCGAGTGAGCCGTCTTTCTCGCGGATGACGCGACCATACCCGGTCGCGTCATCGAGGATGGCGGAGAGCAGCGTCGCGGCGGCCTGCGCCGACCGGTGCTTGCCGATCAGCTGAGAGAGCGTTCCGGCGTCCAGCAACGGCACGTCTCCGTTCACCACGAGCACGTCGCCATCGAAGTCTCCGGGCAGCGCGTCGACGGCCTGCTCGACCGCGCGCCCTGTTCCCGGAATCTCGTCCTGGTCGACGATGAGACTTGTAGGGAGCTCGTTCTGCACGACCTCGGCGATGCGGTCACGCTCATGGCGCACCACGGTGACAACATGCTCGGCGTCGAGGGCTTGCGCGGTCGCGAGAACGTGGCTGAGCATGGGGGCGCCGGCGATCGGATGGAGCAGCTTCGGCAGCCGGGACTTCATTCGCGTCCCCTGACCAGCGGCGAGGATGACGATGGCCAGTTTCTTATCGCTCATGCTCCGCCTCCAGGACTCGAACCTAGACTTCACAGCTCCAAAGGCTGTCGTGCTGCCATTACACCAAGGCGGACCACGCATCATGAAAATGCGCACGTCCCAGTTTGCCAGATGTCTCGAGTGGTCGCGTCGATCTTCTGCACGAGATAATGGACGAATGGCAGATCAACACGACGAGGTCGACCGTATCGTGACGGCGTGGGAACGTGAGCGCCCCGATCTCACGTTCTCGCCCCTTCAGGTGTTGTCTCGCGTCGGGCGCCTCTCACGCCATCTCGACCATGCGCGGCGCGATGCCTTCACACGCTCGAAGCTGGAGTCCTGGGAATTCGATGTGCTTTCCGCGCTGAGGCGGGCTGGCAAGCCGTTCACGCTGAGTCCGAAGCAACTGCTCACGCAGACCTTGGTGTCCAGTGGCACCATGACCAACCGTATCGATCGCCTTGTCGGGCGCGGTCTCGTCGAGCGGCGAACGGATCCGCACGACGGGCGCGGCATCCTCGTCGTCATGACGGCGACAGGGCAAGCGCAAGTGGATGCCGCGATCACGCGGCTCGTCGACGCCGAATCCGAGCTGCTGAGCTCTCTGTCCGACGACGACCAGCAGATCCTCGCTTCCTTGCTGCGACGACTCCTGCTCGGCTTCGACGCGCTCTGATCAGCGCCGCAGCACCTTCCGCGCCAACGTGTTGCCGAGGTACTGCACGATCTGCACGATGATCACAATCACGACAACGGCAGACCAGGTGACAACAGGCTCGAACTGCCGGAATCCCCATTGGATGGCGAACGACCCAAGTCCGCCGCCACCCAGGTACCCGGCGAGCGCCGACATCTCGACGATCGCCACGAAGATGAACGTGTACCCGAGAATCAGCGGGCCGAGAGCTTCGGGAAGCACGACCGACCAGATGGTGCGCAACCGACTCGCGCCGGAGGCTCGTGAGGCTTCGAGCACGCCATGCGGAACGGTGACGAGGTTCTGCTCGACGATCCGGCTGATCCCAAAGATCGCGGCGAGCGAGATCGCCATGATCATGGCGTTGTTGCCGATCCCTGTTCCGATCACCGGACGAATCAGCGGCTGCATCGCCGGAATGAAGATGATGAACGGAATGGGTCGAAAGAAGTTGACGATGACGTTCAGCACGGTGAAGACGCTGCGATTCGCGTAAATGCCGCCGCGACGCGTGACGTACAGGGCGAGCCCGAGAATGAGCCCGCCGACGCCGCCGAAGACAAGACTGATCGAGACGAGGTAGAGGGTTTCTCCTGTCGCCTCGAGAAGCGTGGGCAGAAGGTCAATGATCTGCTCCATCAGGCAGCCTCCGTCACGGCGATCGTCTGGCCGATGGTGCGCAGCACCTCATCGATCGCGCTGTCATCACCACGCAGGGCGAGGGTGAGATGCCCGAAGGCCTGCCCCCTGATGTCGTTGATGCCACCATAGACAAGCTCGAACCCTACCTGTGCGCGGGCGAGCTCGACGAAGACGTCGGCTTGCGAGCGGTCTCCGTCGCGAAACGAAAACGTCACGATGCGGCCCGTATGGCGCGAGCGGAGCGCGGTGACCTCGGCAGCATCCGGAATTCCCTTGACCACCGTCGAGACGAAACGCCGAGAGGCGGGATGCTGTGGGTCAGAGAACACATCGAAGACGTTTCCCTGCTCAATGATGCGCCCCTTCTCCATGACGGCCACGCGCGTGGCGATGGACTGAATGACGTCCATCTCGTGTGTGATGACGATGATCGTGATGCCGAGCTCGCGATTGACACGGTCGAGCAGACCGAGAACCTCGTGCGTTGTCTCGGGGTCAAGCGCGCTCGTCGCTTCATCGGCGAGAAGGATGCGCGGGTTCGAGGCGAGAGCACGGGCAATGCCGACTCGCTGCTTCTGCCCACCCGACAACTGGTCCGGGTAGCTGCGGCCCTTGTCGGCGAGGCCGACGAAGTCGAGAAGCTCAGCAACGCGCCGGACACGCTCTGCGCGAGGAACACCGGCGACCACGAGCGGGTACGCGATGTTCTTCGCGACCGTCTTCGACGAGAAGAGGTTGAACTGCTGAAAGATCATGCCGACTTCGAGCCGCATCTCGCGCAGCCGTCGTTCGCTCAGGCGCGTGATGTCTGTGCCATCGACCTCGACGGTTCCACTCGTCACCGGCTCGAGCGCATTGACGAGCCGCACAAGGGTTGATTTGCCGGCGCCGGAATAGCCGATGATCCCGAACACCTCACCCTGCTCGATATCGAGGCTGACGTTGTCGATGGCGTGAACGACCCCGCCGGAACGATCGGTTGCCGGGTAGGACTTCGTCACGTCGGTGAGGCTGACGATCGACACGATGCGCGTCCTTATCTGGTCACAGCGATCCGGCGAGCGCAGAGTGCTCGCCGGACCGCCTCGCTGGTGGAGAGGGGAAGATCAGCTGTTGGCTTTGATATCCGCAACAACGTCGTCGAGGGAGGCCTGCAGTTCATCCGCCGGGGTGTCGACGAACTGGGCTGTGCCGCCCGCGGTCTCCTGAACGCCGTCAAGTACGTCCTGGCTGTTGTGGTAAATGTCGACGAGCTTGTTGTATACCTCGTTGTCGGCGTCTTCAGCCTTCGTCACGAAGATATTGATGTACGGAACGGCGTTCGGGTCAGCCGGGTCGTCCTGCGCGATGGCGTCCGAGGCCTTCAGCCCGGCATCCTCAATGAAATCATTGTTGATGATCGCTGCAGCCAGGTCGGGAAGCGACGTCGGCGTGAGGCTGGCCTCGAGAGCGGTCACTGTGACACGGGATGCTGCTTCGTCGACGTCAGCGACCGTCGAGAACACGCTTCCGCCGTCCTTGAGCTCGATGAGGCCGGCCGACTGCAAGACGAGGAGTCCGCGTGCCTGGTTCGACTCGTCGTTCGGCACGGCTACCTCTGCCCCGTCAGGAATGTCCTCGACGGAGTCGTACTGCGTTGAGTAGAGCCCAAGCGGGTAAATCGCTGTCGCGCCGATGGGCGTGAGGTCATCACCGGATGCTTCGTTGTACTGTGCGAGGTAGATGATGTGCTGGAACTGATTGATGTCGATGTCACCTTCGGCAAGCGCCGGGTTCGGCTGCGTGTACTCTCCGAAGTCGACGATCTCGACGGTGATTCCCTCGTCAGCAGCCGCCTCTGTGTAGGTCTGCCAGTACGGATCGCTCGCACCGACGACGCCGATCTTCACCGGGTTGTCTGCTGTGCCTTTTTCGGCGGCTTCATCCGCCGAGGTGCTCGATGAGCAGGCGGCAAGGGTTGCAATCAGCGGGAGCGCCGCGAGGGCGGCGAAAATCTTCTTTTTTGACACACGAGTTCCTTCGTTTGAGGGGGATGCACTCACGATAGGCAGATGTGGATGAGGCGGAGAAATGGGGTCGTAACAGTGTGAAACCTGTGTATCGGCAGCGGATTCGCGAATTTCTCATGTCGGTTTGGTCACAGACCTCGTATTACCAGGTTGTCTGCACTAGGTTGAGAGTCGCAGTAGTTGTGTACGCAGTGATTTTTTGCGCACCGACTGTCGAAGGGTGACGGTCAGTGCACTTGAGGGAGCGGACAGAAACGCGGCAATCGCGCGTCCCGACAGTCGGGGCCCGCAAACTCAAGGAGTAACACCAATGGCAACCGGCACCGTCAAGTGGTTCAACGCCGAAAAGGGCTTTGGATTCATCACACCCGCCGACGGCTCGTCTGACGTCTTCGCGCACTACTCGGCCATCGCAACGAGCGGCTACCGTACGCTCAACGAGAACCAGCAGGTCGAGTACGACGTGGCTCAGGGCCCCAAGGGCCTGCAGGCGGAGAACATTCGCCCGCTCGACTGAGCACTGAACACCGCGAAAGCCTCATGGACATCACGTCCATGAGGCTTTCGCCGTTGTTGAGTGCACATATCTGAGGAGTGGTGACCGTGCAGGCACTTCTCGTCCGCAGGCTTGCGGACACACTGTGGTACCAACAGCACGGGGACGCCCGGCTTGCACGCATCACGGATGCTGGCGTTCTTATGGAGCGTGACGGACAATGGAGGTGTGTTTGAGATGACCGAACCCCAGGTGTGGACACTGATCGGCGTCTTCGCGGCTACACTGTTCGGAATTCTCACGCTGATGTCCACGATGTTCATCCGCATTCTCCGTGGGGAAATTTCTGGGTTGCGTGGCAAGGTGCTTGGCGAGATCACGGCGCTCCGTCATGAGGTGCGCGGCGAGATCTCTGGGTTGCGCGGCGAGATGGCGGGCATGCGCGGCGAGATGGAAACCGGGATTACCTCTGTGCGCTCCGATATCAAGCGTCTCGATACTCGCGTCGATTCACTCGACCGCGACGTGCAGGCACTGACTCGGCGCAGCTACGGACTCGAATGATCAGCTAGTTCAACAAAGCGCGATCGTCGAACGTTGCGCCCTTGATCTTGGCGAACTCGTCCAGCAGCAGGGGCACCGTTAGCTTCTTCTTCTCGTCGGCGGATGCCTCGAAAACAATCCGACCTTCGTGCATCATCACGAGGCGGTTGCCCAATGCCAGTGCCTGTTCCATGTTGTGCGTCACCATGAGCGTCGTCAGGCGCCCCTGAGCCACGATGGTTTCCGTGAGGTGGGCGACGAGGGCGGCACGCTGCGGATCCAGCGCCGCCGTATGCTCGTCGAGCAGCAGAATACGCGGCTTGGTGAATCCGGCCATCAGCAGCGACAGAGCCTGACGCTGCCCACCCGAGAGCAGACCGACTTTCGCTGAGAGACGGTCTTCGAGGCCGAGTTCGAGAGCACGCAGCTCGGTGCGGAAACGCTCGCGGCGCTTGGCCCCAAGAGACGGTCCCAGACCGCGCGACAGCCCACGCCTCTCAGCGAGTGCGAGGTTCTGCTCAATTGTCAGATTCGGGGCAGTTCCCGCCATCGGGTCCTGAAACACACGGCCGATGTACCGCGCGCGCCGGTGCTCCTTCAGCCGATTCACCGTGCGATTGTCGATCGAGATCGTTCCAGCATCCGCTGTATACCGGCCCGAGACTGCGTTGAGAAGCGTGGACTTCCCCGCGCCGTTCGAGCCGATGACGGTGACGAAGTCGCCCTCCTCAAGCGTGAGGCTCACATCTACGAGAGCACGCCGTTCGTTGACGCTTCCGGGAAAGAACGTCTTAAACAGTGAATCAATGACGAGCATGGTGATTACTTCCCTTCGCCCGGCGTCGTGGCAGCTGTGGCTCCCACCGGTTCGTCCACGGACGGGGCGGGGCCGTCGGCGGGAGGGGCATCGCGCGGCGGCACCTTGCCACCACGACCGCGCAGCGACGGGATGCGTTTGAGGAATCCCCAGCGGGGCAGAAGCAGTGCGAGCACGACGAGTGCCGCGGTCACGAGCTTCATGTCGTTCGGATCGAGCCCCACCCGCATGGCGTAGAAGATGATGAGACGGTAGAGGACAGCACCGAAGACAACGGCGAACGTCGACACCCAAATGAATCTCTGCCCGAGAACCGCTTGACCGAGAATCACCGATGCCAGTCCGACGAGAATCAGGCCGATGCCCATACTGATATCGGCAAACCCTTGATACTGCGCCACGAGAGCACCGCAGGCGGCGACGAACCCGTTCGACACGGCGAGCGTCAGAATCGTCGTGCCGTCCGTTGACACCCCGAAGCTGCGGATCATCGGACCGTTGTCGCCCGTTGCCTGGATCGCCAGGCCCAGCTTGGTCGACAAGAACCAGTCGACGATCAGTTTCAGCGCCATGACGGCGACGAAGAGCACGGCGACTCCTGCCCACGTTCTCAACAGGCCGGCGTCCCTCAGCGGTGTGTACACGGTATCCGCACGCAGCAGGGGCAGGTTCGCCGCGACGGTCGATCCTTCTTTCGCCGTGCCCATAATCCGCAGATTGACCGACCACAGGGCAATCATCGTCAGGATCCCCGCGAGCAGCCCGTCAATGCGTCCCTTTGTGTGCAGCACGCCAGTGACCGCACCCGCGATCAACCCCGCACCGCCACCGGCGAGCGTAGCGATCACCGGGTTCTGTCCGTTGGTGATCATCGCGGCCGCGACAGCAGCGCCCGTTGTGAAGCTCCCGTCGACGGTCAGGTCGGGGAAGTTGAGGACGCGAAAGGTGAGGTACACCCCCAGCGCCATCACGCCGTAAATGATTCCGAGCTCAAGTGCGCCGATCATCGTGAACCTTGCCTGCGCTCCGTATTATTCGACGGTCTCTGCCTTGTCGAGAATCTCTTCGGGAATGGTGACGCCCATGCGCTCGGCTGCGCCCGGGTTCACAACGTAGGTGAATTCCTTTGAGACCTCGACGGGCATAGTCGCCGGGTCAGCGTCCTCGGTGAGAATCTTCAGCGCCATCTCACCTGTTTGCTTTCCGAGCTCCGTGTAGTCGATACCCAGAGTCGCGATCGCACCGCCTTCGACCGTCCCAGACTCAGCGCCGATCACGGGGATCTGCTTCTTCTCGGCCACCTGAATGAGCGATGCGATTCCCGACACGACAGTGTTGTCGGTGGGCACATAGATGGCGTCGACATCGCCCAGCGCCTGCACCGCTTGCGCAATGTCGTTCGCCGTCGTGACGGTCTGCGTCTCAACGGTCATATCCCGTTCGCCCGCGGCCTCTTCAGCGGCCTTCACCTGCACCTCAGAGTTCACTTCGCCCGAGCTGTAGACGATGCCGATCGACGACGCGTCGGGAACGATCTGGCTGAGCAGGTCGAGCTGATCACCGATCGGCGCAGCATCACTTGTTCCCGTGATGTTGGCACCCGGCTCCTCGTTCGAATCGACGAGTTCCGCTGATTCGGCGTCAGTGACGGCAGTGAACAGCACAGGGATGTCGGTGATCGCTTGTGCCGCAGCCTGCGCTGCGGGTGTCGCGACCGCAAGCACCATGTCGAGATCCTGCGACGCGAAGCCCTGGGCGATCGTGACGGCGGTGGACTGCTCGCCGTTCGCGTTCTGCACGTCGAACTCGATCGTGTCGCCTTCGACATAGCCGGCGTCGAGGAATGTCTGTTTGAACCCTTCGGTCGCGGCGTCAAGAGCAGGATGCTGTACCAGCTGGCTGATGCCGATGGTGAGCTTCTCCTTGCCTCCGTCGTCACCGCCGCCGCTCGAATCGTCGCTACTGCATCCAGCGAGCGCGAGCGCGCCGACAGCCGCGATCGCAAGGCCCGAAATCGCCCTGGTCTTCTTCATTGAGGTTCTCCTTAGACGCCCGAGAGGGAAAGCACGTCTCTCGAGAGTACCGGGAGAGCGGGGCATTGCCGCACGAATCGTGCACCGAACAATGATTTTTCCCGAGGTCGTTGTGAACCCGTAACCCCAGCGACGGGTCTACTCGTCGTTCTTCTTCGGAATGACCGTATAACTCACAGTTCCGTCCTCACTGATCACGCCCAACGTGACGCCAAAGTCGTCGTTCGAGAACATTCCGGTGGTCATTCCCGTCGACTCGTTCCACATCTCCTCTGTGAAGCCGGCGTCCAACAAGAGCTGGCGAGCCTCTTCAGCGGCGGCCGAGTTGACGTCTGCCGTCATCGCCACAATCCACCCTCTGACCGCGGTTCCATCGGAATCGTCCATATCTAGATACGACGCAGACACAATCGGTGCATCGATGAGTGGGACGCTGTCGGGGAAGTTGTCGGGCAGTTCTTCGCCGATCTCAATATCAGAGTCTCCGCCTGAGAACTCCTCGACCAGCTTCTCGGCTCCTTCCTTCGCGGCCTCCTCAGAAAGCCCTTCTCCCCCGGGAAAGCTGAAGCAGCCCGTCAGGGCGAAAACCGCCACCAACGCGATGATCACACCGGGCGTCCGAAGCATCCGGCCCTGTGCTTTTTCCATAGTGACCCTCCAGAGTTCGTCAGTGTCCTGTGCCGGATTCTGGCAGCAACCACTCACACAACGCTCACGTGACGTGCGCGAGGACCGCATGTGTCACCGGGAGGGGCATCCGAGCGTGAAGACGTCGCGTTCTTCGGGCTGGGGATGAATGCTGCTGGCGGCGCGATGGGAGCCTTCAGCAGCGAACGCAATTACCTCGCCGGTTTCACGTCCGAATCTGCATAGCCCATCCACGTGCGGAGCACACAACCGCCACGTTTCCGGGTCATCGAATGCGCAGTCCGCGCTCACGGGCGCAGCAGGTGGCAATGTGCAGCAGGTGGCGATGTGCAGCAATTACCCAGTCAGTTCAGCCGACCCCACAGGTAGCTGTGAAGCGTCACTCGTGAAGGATTCTGAGGTCGCGTCGTCACTCCACCAGCTTTCCCTCACTGGAGACATCCCGCATCAGCGCCGCGATCTCGTCGGGAACCGGCGGGATTTCTTCACGCGTCACGCCGGTGTCGGGCGACCATACGAGATTCACCTGCAGCGACGGGTCTTCGTCGGGAAAATCGCTGCGATTGTGGCATCCGCGACTCTCTCGGCGTTCCAACGCTGCGTCCAGCGTCGCCCGCGCCGCGAGGGCTGCTGACCTCAGATCGAACGCGTGGGCGAGATCCTGGAACCCGGCGATGTCCGGATGAATTCCGACCTGGCTCATACGCTCCTCGGTCGCATCGAGCTCTGCCAGCCCGGCCCGCAGCCCCTCGTCTGAGCGCACGACACCCGCGTAATCCGTCATCGTGTTGCGCACGGCCCGCTGCAGCGCTCGGACGTTCTCGTGTCCGTCGGCAGCCAGCATCCCGTCAATCTCAGCCCGCGCCTCAGCGACGGCGGCGGCCGAACGCCGCTGCTCCCCCAGGCTCGCCGAGTGTTCGAGCGCAGCCTGACCAACGAGGCGCCCGTAGACGAGCAGCTCGATGAGGGAGTTGCCGCCCAACCGGTTCGCTCCGTGCAACCCGCTGGATGCCTCGCCGATGGCGTAGAGCCCGTCGACGTCCGTGCTGTGGTCGTGCGAGCGCACCCAGATGCCGCCCATCGAATAGTGGGCGGTCGGAGCGATTTCGATCGGATCTGTCGTGATGTCGAGCATCTGCAGGTCGAGCAGTGTCTGGTAGACGCGTGGCAGCCGGGTCATGATGGTTTCGCGCGGCAGGTGTGAGACGTCAAGCCACACGCCGCCTGCCTCTGTGCCGCGGCCTTCGGCGATCTCGGTGAAGGCGGCGAGCGCCACGCGGTCGCGCGTCGAGAGTTCCATGCGCTCCGCGTCGTAGCGCGACATGAATCGCTCGCCCAGGGCGTTGCGGAGGATGCCGCCCTCGCCGCGCGCGGCCTCGGAGACCAGCGTTCCCGCGGCGTTTTCCGGCTCGATGATGCCCGAGGGATGGAATTGCACCAGCTCGGGGTCCCGTAGGCGAGCTCCTGCTTCGACGGCGAGACGGAAGGAGTCACCGGTGTTCTCGTCGCGGCGCGACGATGTGCGTCGCCAGATGCGCGTGTGACCGCCTGCGGCGAGGATCACCGCATCGGCGTTGATGAGGTAGCGCGTGCCTGTGTTTTGGTCGAAGCCGTACGCGCCGAAGACGACGTTGTCGCGGACGAGGATGCGGGTGATGTACACGTGGTCGAGGATCGGCACATCGAGCTGTTCGGCGCGGCGCACGAGCGTCCGCTGAATTTCCAGCCCGGTGTAATCTCCGGCGAACGCAGTGCGCCGAAATGTGTGGGCGCCGAAGAATCGCTGAGAGATGCGCCCGTTGTCTTCACGGGCGAAGTCCATGCCCCAATTCTCCAGATCGCGGATGCCGCGCTCGGCACCACGAGTCACCGTTTCGACAGTCTCGGGGTTGGCGAGCAGATAGCTTTCGGTGATGGTGTCTGCTGCGTGCTGCTGCCAGGAGTCGTCGGGGTCCATCGTGCCGAGCGCCGCGTTGATACCGCCGGCGGCGAGCGAAGTGTGGGCGTCATCGCGGGGTCTCTTGCCGACGGCGAGCACATCGACTCCGGATTGCGCGACCTCGATCGCGGCACGGAGCCCGGAGCCACCGGTTCCGATAATGAGGACGCTGGTCGACAGCTGACGTTCGGGAAGGTTTCCAGTCATGCTTCCACGCTAGAAACGTCCTGGTGATACGTCCAATGCATAGTTTTACTCGAATCAATAGCGTTACGCTATGAGTATGAATTTGGAGCAGCTGCGCGGTTTCGTCGAGATCGCCGAACTCGGCCACTTCACGCGAGCCGCCGAGCGTCTCCATCTTGCGCAGCCGTCGCTCAGCAGGCAGATCTCGACGCTGGAGAGCGAGCTCGGTGCCGAGCTGTTTCATCGTGCTCGCGGACACATCTCGCTGACGACGGCCGGGGAAGCACTGCTTCCTCGGGCCCGACGCATGCTTGCCGACGCCGATGCCGTGCGCGACGACATGTCGGAGCTTCGCGGGCTGCGCCGGGGACGCGTGCGCATCGGTGCCACGCCGACGCTGTGCATCAGCCTTCTCGCGGAAGTGCTCACGGCGTTCAACGCCGAGCATGACGGCATCGATCTTGAGCTCACCGAGGGTGGCTCGCGGATGCTGCAGGAGCAGCTCGCCATCGGGGCGCTCGACATCGCCATGATCACGACGTCCGAGGGGCCGACAACCGCAGGAGTGAGCCTGTCGCAGGAGCCACTGCTGGCCGAGGAGCTTGTCGTCGTGTGGTCATCCGATCGGCCGGCACCCACCAACAACGAGGTGATCAGCCTGCAGGACCTGAGCCGGCTGCCGCTCATCGTGTTCCCCGAGAGCTACGATCTGCGGTCCGCTACGGACGCCGCATTTCGCAGCGCTGGCCTCATGCCCTCTCCTGTGATCACCGGTGTCGAAATGCACGCGGCGTTGCGGCTCGTCGAGCGCGGGCTCGGAGTGGCGCTCGTGCCCGCCATGGTGCTCATCGACCGGCCGAGCCTGTGCTCTGCCCGTCTCTCGGAGCCCAGGCTCGAGCGAACGGTGAGCCTCGCGCACCGGGCCGATGTCACGCTCTCTCGTGCGTCTGCGGAGATGCAGCGTGCGATCCTCGCGACCGCCGAGGGTGTGGTCAGGCGGACGCCGGCTGCGCGTCTACTGGTGACGAGTGGTCGCTCCGACGAGAGCCAGCGCGAGCAGTGACGAGCACTCACGGGTTCTGTTCGACAGCATCCGGATCGTCGTCAGCGCGAACAAGATCGGCGCGGTATGCGATGATGACCGCCTGCACGCGGTCGCGGGCGTTGATCTTCGTGAAGATTCGTCCGACGTAGTTCTTCACTGTCGATTCTGCGAGATACAGTCGTGCGGCGATCTCGGAGTTCGTCAGACCGTGTCCGATCGCAATGAGAATCTCACGTTCACGAGCGGAAAGCTGATTCACCGTTGTTGGAGCGTGAGCCCCCTGCCGCAGCGGAGCCTGCCTGCTCTGCGCTGCCAGCCGGTCGATGAGCCGGCGTGTGGCAGCGGGAGCGATCACAGCGTCACCGGCCGCTACGGCGCGAATTGCTGAGAGCAGGTCAGCCGGCTCGGCATCCTTGGTGAGAAAACCGCTCGCTCCGGCCTCGAGTCCCGCAAGAACATACTCATCAAGATCAAAGGTCGTGAGAAGCAAGACCCACGGGCCAGCCGTCCCCGACTTCTTGTCCACAATGTTCCGCGTTGCGGCGATGCCGTCCATGCCGGGCATTCGAATGTCCATGAGGACGACGTCGGGCTGCAGCTCGGCAACGAGCCGAACAGCATCGTCGCCGTTCGCCGCTTCGCCGACGACGTCGATGTCCGGCTGCCCATCAAGGAACATCCTCATGCCCATGCGCTGCAATGGCTGATCGTCTGTGATCAGGATTGTGATGGCCATTGCCGAGGTCTCCGTTCCTGTGCTCACCGGTTGCCAATTCGATCGTCGGGAATTCGTGCGCTCACGCGCCACCCCACGGGCGTTGCGTGCGCGTCTACTGTGCCACCGTAGGCTGCGGCGCGCTCGCGCATCCCCACGATGCCGTGCCCCGGCTCAGTGCTCGAGTCACTCGGCGTCGACCTGGAGCGTGTGCCGGTGTTCTCGACGATCACCGTCAATTCCGCGACAACGCTGGCGATGCTGATGCTCACGTGCGGCCGAGGGCCGCCGTGGCGCAGAACGTTGGTGAGGGATTCCTGGACGATTCGAAAGACGACGAGCTGTCGTCCGGGTGAAATCCTCTCCAGATCCCCCGAACGCTCAAGAGCAATATTGACACCTGTCGCCCTGACCGTGTCGACAAGCGCAGCGACATCGTCGAGCCCGGGCTGTGGGGTCAACGATGCGCCGTCGGGGCTCTGATCGTACCGGAGAACCGTGAGGATGCGGCGAACCTCCTGCACAGACGATCGGCTGATTTCCCCAATGGCATCAAACGCATGCTCGGCGTCTGGCGGTGAGTTTCGCACGGCAACGGAACCTCCGTTGGCGAGTGATGTGATCACCGACAGGTTGTGCCCGATGATGTCATGCATCTCGTGTGCAATTCGCGATCGCTCCGCAATCACGGCTTCTCGTGCCGCCTCCCGCCGATGAGTGACGAGTGCTTGCCTGCGGATGTTGATCTGCACTCCGACGAGGTACGACGCGGCAGACATCGCCGTCACGCCCACTGACGAGCGAATCCGTTCGAGCAGATCACTGGAGAAGCCGTTGACCGGATCGACGAAGGCCGCGAGCCCGGCGACGAGGATGATCACCCCGAAGGCCCACATGCGTCGGCTGCCGACCCTGAGGCCGACGTTGAACAGCATCACCCACATGGTGAGGTACAACCAGGCACCACCAACACCCGTCAGGCTGGAGACCACAGCACTGAAGACAACGGCTGACAGCACCGTGAGCAGCGCAGGGACGGGCTTCCGCCGTCGCAGCATGACTCCGATGGCGACCACAGCCACGAAGGCAGCCCCGACGGGATCACGGGGCAAGTTGGCGATGAGCGCGATGACGGTCACCGCAATTGCCACAGCGAGGTCCCACCACAGCGGATGCTGCCGATCGAAGGCACGCACCCGCTGCAGCAGTCCAGTCATGGTGACCATTCTCTCGCGCTCGCGGAGTTGGGTCAGACGTCGCGCCGCTTGAGCAGCCACCAGGTGGCACCGCCGAGCATAACCAGCCAGGCCAGCAGGACGACAACCGCGACACCGACACCGTACGGTTCAGTGGACAGTCCCGCAGCCCGCATAACATCGATCGCCGCCAGGGGCATGTAGTCCACCAGGTGAGCGAGCCCGTCGGGTAAGAAGGCGGGGAAGATCTGCGGGCCCAGCTGAAAGACTCCGAAGTACAGTGCGATCGCGGCAGCCGCGTTGCGAAGGAGCCCTCCGAGCGCGAGCCCGAAGAGCGCACCGTAGGGCAGCACGAGGGTTCCGCCGAGGACGCCCCAGAACATGTCGGGATCGAACAGCGACATCCCTCGTGCCGACGGCACAGTGCCGGCGAACTGCAGAAGCGTGTACAGCAGAACCGACATGAGGGCACCGAGAACCGTTGTCACTGCGGTCAGGACCGCAGCCTTGCTCAGCAGCAACCCGGTCCGCCGGGGAGCGGCCACGAGCGACGTGCGGATGGAGCCGGTGCTGTACTCGCTGGTGATGGTCAGCACACCGTGGATCACAAGGATGAGCATGCCGATCGGGTAGATGGCTGTCCAGCCAAAGGGAATGCTTCCGCCCCCGTCGTCACTGCCGAGCATCTGCCCGTCGATGATCATGTAGGAACAGAGCCCGATTGTGAGAGCGAAGGCGGCGGTCAGGCTGATCCACAGTGAGCGGACAGACCAGAGCTTCGTCCACTCCGACTTCAGCATGCCTACGGCGCTGATTCGGGCGGCCCCGAGGTCGGCGCCCGCCGGCGCGGACGCGAGTGCGGTGTGGGACGTCATGCTGCAACCTCCTGCTGGTTGATGCCGTAATCGATGGCGTTGCGAGTGATCCGCATGAACGCTTCTTCCAACGAGAGCCGCTCGGTGGCGAGCTCGTACAGGGTGATCCGTTCCGCCGCCGCAATCGCACCGATCTCTCGGGCGCTGCGTCCCTGCACAAGGAGGGTCTCGCGGCCCGTGGAGGTCACACTCACGTGAGTGCCCTGAAGCGCGGTGGCGAGCTTTTCCGCGTCGTTGGACACGACACGCGTAGAGTCGGGGGCCACCGAGCTGACGATGTCGTCCACCGAACCGGCAGCAAGCAGCTTTCCCTGCCCGATCACGATCAGGTCCTCAGCGATAAGCGAGAGTTCGCTCATCAGGTGCGACGAGAGAAAGACGGTCCGGCCCTCCCGCGCGAGCCCGGACAGGGTCTCGCGCAGCCAGAGCACTCCGTCAGGGTCCAGTCCATTCACTGGTTCATCGAGAACGAGAACGTCGGGGTCTCCGAGCAGGGCAGCGGCGATGCCGAGGCGCTGGCTCATCCCCAGCGAGTATCCCCCGGTCCGCTTCTGGGCCACGGACGACAGACCGACCATTTCCAGGACGTGGTTGACCCTCTGTTTCGGGAATCCCTGTGTCTGAGCGATCGAGAGGAGGTGATGATAGGCGCTGCGCGCCGGATGCACGGCTCGGGCATCAAGCATGACGCCCACATGCCGCAATGGGTCCGGAAGCTCGCTGTAGACCTTCCCTCCGAGAGTGATGGTCCCGCTCGTGGGGTGGTCGAGACCCACAAGCATGCGCATGGTTGTGGACTTTCCGGCGCCGTTCGGTCCGAGGAATCCTGTGACGGCGCCGTGACGAACGGTGAAGGAGAGGTCTTCGACGGCGATCTTCTCGCCGTATCGTTTTGTGAGGTGTTCTGAGACGATCATGTCCAGAGGCTATCCAGCAGCATGACTCCTTCGAATCTCGCTGTGGTAGTGACCTGACGGTCCTCCTCAGTACCCCGGAATGCGTACCGTGGTACTGCTCCGTGAGCGCTCAGCCCAGGCAGCTCCAAAAACAATTGCTCTCCGTCAGCAACCGAATCGCTCCATTTCCGGAATCGCCTCGGGGCCGATCCGCAGTCCGAAAGGCACGCAGATCCAACGACGTCGTCCTCACCGAACTGCACGACGCTCGGAGACGTCGAGACTCGCCGCACGTGCTCGGCTCGACAGCATCCGCCGGGCTATTCCAGCTGTTCCGACAGTTCGAGCCATCGCGTCTCGAGGTCACTCACCTCGGACTCAAGACCCTGCAGGCGCGCCGTCAGCTCACCGAGCCCCTCATAGTCGCTCTGGTCGTGATCAGCGAGCTCTTGATGCACTCCGGAAACCTGCTTCTGCAGCTTCGCGATCTTGCGATCGACGGCCGAGAGCTCCTTCTCTGCCGCACGCTTCTCAGCGCCGCTGAGGCCAGAACTGGCTGGAGCGGATGCTGCCAGGGGCGCGATCGTCGCGTCACCGGCATCCGCTTTCTGTCGACCACGCAACCGCAGAAACTCCTCGACGCCGCCGGGGAGGTGCCGCAGATGCCCGTCGATGACGGCGTACTGCTGATCGGTGACGCGCTCGACGAGATAACGATCGTGCGAGACGACGATGAGCGTGCCGGGCCACGAGTCGAGAAGGTCCTCGATCGCCGTCAACATGTCCGTGTCGAGATCGTTCGTCGGCTCGTCGAGGATCAGCACGTTCGGTTCGTCCAGCAGGATCAGCAGCAGCTGCAGGCGCCGCTTTTGGCCACCCGAGAGGTCCTTGATCGGTGTCGACAGCTGGGCGCTCGAGAACCCCAGACGCTCGAGAAGCTGCCCGGGCGTCAGCTCTTTACCTCCGGCGACGTAGCCTGACCGCAGGCGGCCGATCACCGTGCGCACACGTTCATGCGCGATCTCGTCAAGCTCGTCGAGCTGCTGCGTGAGGCTCGCGATGCGCACAGTCTTTCCGCGTTTGACACTGCCACTTGTGGGCTCAACCTCTCCTGTGATCAGCCCGAGAAGCGTCGATTTTCCCGCTCCGTTGACGCCGAGGATGCCGGTGCGCTCCCCCGGCGCGATGCGCCACTCCACCTGATTCAGAACCGTGCGGTCGCCATATGTGACGCCCACATCGATGAGATCGACGACGTCCTTGCCCAGGCGCGACGTGGCCAGCTGCGTGAGCTCGACCGTGTCGCGCGCGGGCGGCTCGTCCGCGATCAGCTCGTTGGCCGCATCGATGCGGAACTTCGGCTTCGACGTGCGTGCGGGCGGGCCGCGACGCAGCCAAGCGAGCTCCTTCCGCATGATGTTCTGCCGCTTCTCCTCGGCAACGGCCGCCAGTCGGTCGCGTTCCACACGCTGCAGGATGTAGGCGGCATAACCACCTTCGAAGGGCTCGACGATGCGATCGTGCACTTCCCACGTTGCCGTACACACCTCGTCGAGGAACCACCGGTCGTGGGTGACGACGATGAGTCCTCCGCTGGAGGCGCCCCATCGCCGCTTCAGGTGATCGGCGAGCCAGGCGATGCCCTCGACATCGAGATGGTTTGTGGGCTCGTCGAGGAACAAAACGTCCCAGTCCCCGGCCAACAGAGCAGCGAGCGCGACGCGTCGGCGCTGCCCACCGGAGAGGGATCCGACTGGAGCCTGCCAGGGGATGTCGCGTGCCAGGCCCGTGATGATGTCACGAATGCGTGCATCGCCAGCCCACTCGTGCTCGGCCATGGTGCCGACAATCGTCTCGGCGACGGTGGCATCGTCGGCAATGCTGTCGCGCTGGTCGAGGACGCCGATCGTCGTGCCGCGACGCATCGTGACGCGGCCGTCGTCGGGGTCGAGGCGGCCGGCCAGAAGGGCGAGAAGCGTCGACTTACCATCGCCGTTGCGCCCGACGATGCCGACGCGATCGCCCTCGTTGAGGCCGACGGTGACGGAATCGAAGACGACGCGGGTCGGGAACTCGAGATGCAGGTTCTCCCCGCCAAGAAGATGAGCCATATCCCTTCAAGCGTAGAGGGTCGGGCTGGGCTCGACCGACATGCGCGGATGCTGTCGCGTAGGCTCGTTCCCGCGACGCGCTGATGACCCAGCATCAGCCTGTGGACGTGTCACGTGTGGGAAGGGACTGCTCATGACGGATCTGCCGCTCAGCGGACGAACGGCACTGGTGACCGGGGTCTCCCGCCGCCGCGGAATCGGTTTTGCCACTGCTACCAAGCTGGCAGCGCTCGGGGCGAATATCGTCACGCACCATCATCGCGAACATGATCGCGAACAGCCCTGGGGAGCCGATGACCTCCAGGCCGTGCGAGACGAGATCCGCGAGCATCTCACCGATCGGGCGCTCAGCAGCGACATTGGCGCGGACCTGGCCGATCCATCGATGATCACCTCGGTCATCGACCATGCGTCCGCCCTCACCGGTTCCGTCGACATTCTCGTCTGCAATCACGCGAAGAGCGGCGATGACGGCAGCATCCTCGATATGACGCCCGACCGGCTTGACGCGTACTGGGAGGTGAATGCTCGGTCAACGCTGCTTCTCACCGCGGAGTTCGCTCGTCGCCTGAGCGCGCCGCCCGAGACGGCACGACGCCCCGGTGAGCGTCTCTCGGGCAGCAAACCCTACGACTGCCCGCAGGGTCACGTGTTCTGGATGACGTCTGGACAGGTGCAGGGGCCGATGCCGGGCGAAATCGCGTACGCGACGAGCAAGGCGGCTCTCGCCGGAGTCACCGGCTCCGTTGCATCCGAGCTGCTCGAACTCGGCATCATTCTCAACACGGTGAACCCCGGCCCGGTCAACACCGGATACATGGACCCAGAGACCACAGACCGTTCGCTCGATGCCCTCGACGACTATCTGGCGACCACGCCCTTCGGACGGTTCGGAACACCATCAGATCCAGCGGAACTGATCGGCTGGCTGTCCACCTCGGCCGGAAGCTGGGTCGTCGGGCAGGTGCTGACAAGCGACGGCGGCTTCAGTCTCAGCTGAACGCTCACCAGGCCGTGCGAGCTGTCACGCCTCCATCACCCGGGCACCCGCGACGGGCCCCGTGACGTGTTTGACGGCGAGTCCAGATGCCGCAAGGCTCACCTGCAGATCGATGGCCGCCTCAGCGCTGGAGGCGAGCAGCGCGATTGTCGGCCCCGAGCCCGAGACGATGCCGGCGAGCGCACCGTTGTCGTCTCCCACCTCAAGTGTCCGCGTCAGCTCGGGTCGCAGGTGAAGCGCCGCTACTTGCAGGTCATTGTGCAGCACGTCGGCAAGCAGTTGCGCGTCGCCCGCACGAATCGCCTGCAAAACGCCGGTGTCCACGGACGGGGTCTCGTCGATCGGCGCGATGTCAGCGGCATGCTTGGCTCGATGTGCGTCGAGCTCACCGTAAACCTCGGGCGTCGACATCCCCTCGTCGGCGAGAGCAAGAACCCAGTGGAACGTCCCTTTGGCCAGTGCCGGACTGAGGCTGTCGCCGCGACCGGTTCCGATCGCTGTACCGCCCACGAGCGAGAACGGAACGTCAGCACCGAGCTTCGCCGCGAGCTTCACCAGTTCGTCGCGGCCGATGTCGGTCTGCCACAGGTGATCGCACGCGAGCAGTGTGGCCGCAGCATCTGCCGACCCGCCGCCCATTCCGCCCGAAATTGGAACGTTCTTCTCGATCTGCAGGTGAACACCGCTGGTGATGCCGGTCTTCTTCGCCAGCATCCGGGCAGCCTTGATCGCAAGATTCGAGCGGTCGGTCGGCAGGCCACGCGTGTCGATCGGGCCGTTGAACGCAACAGAGAACGTGTCAGAGGGGAACGCCCGAACGTCTTCGAACAGCGAAACCGCCTGGTACGCGGTGGCGACGTCGTGATAGCCGTCCGAGCGGCGGCGACCAACGTTCATGTAAACGTTGATCTTGCCCGGGGCGCGAACGTGAACGTGCGGGACGCCGTGCAGATCGCTCATACCTCCAACCTAGTGGAGCCAGCGTGACGCGCATATTTCGCTTTTCAGCGAGGCACCTCGTTTTGCCGTCGTCGCAGCAGCCAGACAACCGCACCACCACGACACCGCTCAACGCTCCGTCGTGGCTCGCCGCCCGGCATTCGCTTCGACACAATGCTGCCCCGGTTGGGGTCATCACGCCGCACCACCGGGCACCTGCCCCACTGCGCCGGGAGCGGCCTTACCCGGAGCGGCGTTACCCGGAGACGTCACCCGCGGCGGGGAGCCACCCGCGCATCAGCTCTTTCGCGTCGGCGAGCTCGTCAGCCGAGGCCAGCTTCGGCATGGTGAGCGCGACACGGGTCTTCACACCTGACGGGTAGACGCCCGCGACGACGGTGCGGCCGTCGGGAAGCTTCCAGCGCGCGCTCGCGTTCTTTGCCGTCGAGTTGACGGATGCTGGTTCACAGCCTGCCGCCTCGGTCACGGTGTCGACGATGGCAGTCAGCGCGGCGTCACGCGAGACAGGCAGTGTGCGGCTGACGTTCGCCTCGAATGTGCCATCGGCCCGCTGCCCCGGCTGGCGGCGCCCAATGTGCTGCTCGAAGCCGACGGTGATGCCCTGAGCCCACCAGCCGTCAACGCCGTGCTGCTCGACGAGCCATGTGGCGATGGTCGGGTGGTCCCAGTCTTGGGCTCCCGCATCGGCGAGAATCGCGTTCCACTCGTCTCTGGTCTTACCTGTGGCACGCTCGAGCGCCGCGTTTCCGACGCTGTCACTGTGCGCTGCTGTCTGCCCCATGCCACTAGTGTGCCGGGTGCGGGCCCGCTCGTCCAGCATCCGTCCGGCAGGTATCTGTTCAATGTTCTGCTGCCACTTTCGTCCCGCTGAGCTTCCTCTGCCCGCTTCCACGCAGGCCCTACTCACGAAAGCTTGCTCCGATGAGACTCGGCGAAGCGGACGTGGCTCGGCACAGTCGCAGCTATACACGGCGCCCGCTTGGGCCGACGTCACTCAATCACGTTCTGGCGAGCACTCGAGCGTGCACTAAATTCGGAATTTTTCGTGCAAAACCGGCGTGTCGCGTGTATTCAACGGCGTGTCGCCGCAAATCTCCGAATGAAGGAACCAGATGCGCTCGCTGCGCCGCGTGTACAGAGCGAGACTTTGTGCGGGGCGACTGGCACGAACGACGACGCAGTGCAGGCACCCCTCGGCAATCAAGAACAGCCCGAGCCCTCGCAGAAAACGTCACGCAGCCCGAGCCCTCGCAGAAAACGTCACGCAGCCCGAGCCCTCGCAGAAAACGTCACGCAGCCCGAGCCCTCGCGGAGAAGGCCACCCAGCGCATGCACCCGCAAGGAACGTCACGTAGCCCAAGCCCCCGCACGTCATCACGCAGCGCGGGCGACCTACAAATCTTCACCACACAGTGCGGGCGACCCTCAGAAATTACAACGCAGCGCGGGCGATCCGCAGGAAGTCGTGAACAGTGAGCGTCTCGCCACGGCCCGTCGGGGCCACGCCAGCGCGCTCTAGGACCTCGGATGCGTCAGCCGAGCTGCCCAGAACGGAGCCCAACGACTGCCGCAGCATCTTGCGGCGCTGCGCGAACGCAGCATCCACGAGGGCGAAGGTTCTCTCGCGCTCGGCCTCCGTGCCGAACGGTTCGTCGTGCCGCGCGAACTCCACGAGCACGCTGTCAACGTTCGGCACCGGCCAGAACACCTGCCTGCTCACGGTACCCGCGGTGCGCCACGATCCGTACCAAGCCGCCTTCACGCTGGGGCTGCCGTAGACCTTCGAGCCGGGGTCGGCAGCCAGACGGTAGCCCACCTCGGCCTGCACCATCACGACTCCGGCGGAAAGGCTCGGCACTGTCTGCATGAGATGCAGCAGCACGGGGACGGAGACGTTGTAGGGCAGGTTGGCGACCAACCGTGTCGGATTGCCGGAGAGGTCGCGCACCCGCATGGCGTCTGCGGCCAGCACCGTCAGAGCAGCGCCCGCTGACGCCTCGCTGCGTGCCGCAGGCTCGGTATCGACCACACCACCAGACACACCACCAGACTCGGCGCCGGCCGCACCACCAGACACACCACTAGGCTCGGCGTCGGCCGCGGCACCGGAAACCAGCCTGGACGCCTCAGTAGGCACACCGTCGGAAACCGGGTCAGATGCCACAGCGGTCACATCACCGGATACCGAGTCGGGCGCACCGTCACCGAGGGCAACGCCCGGAGCCATCTCCGCGACGGTCCGCGGCAGCTGCTCGGCGAGGCGCTTGTCGATCTCGATCGCGAGGACATCGGCCCCGACTTCAAGCAGCCCGAGAGTGAGCGAGCCGAGGCCGGGCCCCACCTCGATCACACGATCGCCCGTCTTCACGTGAGCCGACGCGACGATCTTGCGCACCGTGTTGGCGTCGACGACGAAGTTCTGACCGAGCTTCTTGGTTGGCTGCACGCCGAGCAGCTGCGCGAGGTCGCGGATCTCAGCAGGACCGAGAAGCATCACGTCGCTCATTGCGGGCCCGGTGCGTAGGGATCCCCGGGTGCGACGACCGGGTCGGTGTCCCACCGCCCGTACACGTACTCGGTGTTCGAGAGGATCTGCGCCGCCAGCATCGTCACATCGGTGTCCAGGTGGTCGGCGATGAAGCGCACGGTGTGGGGCAGCAGATACGAGGCGTTGGGCCGCCCGCGGTACGGCATCGGGGTGAGGAACGGCGCGTCAGTCTCGACCAGCACGAGCGCACGCGGCGCGACGTCGAGGGCACGACGAAGGTTCTTCGCGTTTTTGAACGTCGCGGTTCCGGCGAACGACATGTACCAGCCGTTCTCGGTGCAGATCTCGGCAAGCTCGGTATCTCCCGAGAAGCAGTGAAACACGGTGCGCTCCGGCGCCCCCACTCGCTTGAGCGTGGAGACGACATCATCGTGCGCGTCACGGTCGTGGATCTGCAGCGCGAGATCGTTCTGCTTGGCGATCTCAATGTGCGCCTCGAACGAGCGGATCTGCGCGCCCCGGCCGTCCTCCTCTGTGCGGTAGTAGTCGAGTCCCGTCTCACCGATGCAGCGCACCCGCGGGCGTCGCGCGAGCTCCGCGATCTGCGCGAGTCCGTCGTCGAGCGTACCCGCGGCATCGAGCACCGGGGCTTCGTTCGGATGGATGGCGACGGCCGCCAGCATCCGGGGTTCGGTGGATGCTGCATCCGCAGACCACTGCGACGACGCAACGTCGGTGCCCACCTGAACGATGCCGCGCACGCCAGCAGCTGAGGCCCGATCGAGCTGCTCCGCCGGACTCAGGGAGTCGCCGTCGACCGGGAAGTCGTCGATGATCGACGGGTCGATGTGGGTGTGATTGTCGTAGACGGGAACGACGAGTTCCTCGGGAACGGGCGGGTAGCTCCGGTCACGGTGCTTCTTCGCCGAGCGCCCACTCATCACTGCTCCGTTCGTCGCTTCGCGTTTTCGCGTTGTGTCCTCAATCCGTTGTCGTCTCGATGCGCGGGAAGAGCGCTTCGAGACGACCCACCGTCGTGCCGGCGGGCAGCTGCCCCCAGCGTCCCGCGTCCCGGAGCGGCTGATCCTCCAGCGCGCCGAGCGCATCGGTGACACCGAGCGCCGCCCACAGCTTAGCCGTTGCGATCGGCGTAACCGGGGCCAGCAGCACGGCGAGCGCGCGCAGCCCCTCGGTCACCGTGTACAGCACGGTAGCGAGGCGGTCACGTGTGCTCTCGTCCTTGGCGAGCACCCAGGGCTGCTGTTCGGTGATGTACCCGTTCAGCTGGTCGACGATCGTCCAGATCTCAGCGAGAGCGTCGTGGATCGCGAGCTTCTCGATGGCGGCATCAGCTGCGCTGGCAGCATCCGCCACCACCTGCTGCACATGGAGGTCGGCGTCTGAATACTCGGATGCTGCGGGCACGACGCCCTCGAAGTACTTCGTCACCATCGCCAGAACGCGCGATGCGAGGTTGCCGAAACCGTTGGCGAGCTCGGACTGGTAGCGCGCCGAGAGGTCCTCCCAGCTGAACGAGCCGTCCTGGCCGAACGCGATGGCGCGCGAGAAGTAGTAGCGGAAGGCGTCGGAACCGAATGTGTCGGTGATCTCGGTGGGCGCGATTCCCGTGAGCTTCGACTTCGACATCTTCTCGCCGCCGACGAGCAGCCACCCGTGACCGTACACGCGGTGCGGCACCTCGAGGCCGGCAGCCATGAGCATGGCCGGCCAGATCACGGCGTGGAAGCGCAGGATGTCTTTGCCCACGATGTGGACGCCGGGCCAGAGGCGCTCGAGCTGGTCTGACGCGTCGTCGCCGTAGCCGATGGCCGTGATGTAGTTCAGCAGGGCGTCGAACCAGACGTAGACGACGTGTGTGTCGTCCCACGGAACCTTGACGCCCCAGTCGAAGCTGGAGCGTGAGATCGAGAGGTCGCTCAGCCCCTGCCTGACGAACTGCGTGACCTCGTTGCGCGCCGATTCGGGCTGCACGAAGTCGGGCCGCTCACTGTACAGCGCGAGCAGACGGTCGGCGAACTCGCTCATGCGGAAGAAGTAGTTGCGCTCCTGCAGCAGCTCGACGGGCTTTGAGTGGATGGCGCAGACCTGCTGCCCCTCGTAGGGCCCTGTACCCGCGACGAGGTCGGACTCCTGCTTGTACTCCTCGCAGCCGACGCAGTAGTACCCCTCGTACTCGCCCGCGTAGATGTAGCCGTCGTCGTAGAGCTTCTGCAGAAACTTCTGGACGGCGCTCTCGTGCCGCTCTTCGGTCGTGCGGATGAAGTCGTCATTGGCAACGTTGATCGTCTCGAGGAGCGGACGCCAGCTCTTCTCGACGAGCGTGTCCGCCCATTCCTTCGGGCTGACGCCGTTGGCGGTGGCCGTGCGCAGGATCTTCTCACCGTGCTCGTCTGTGCCCGTCAGCATCCAGGTGTCGTCCCCCGCCTGCCGGTGCCAGCGTGCGAGCACGTCGGCCGCGACCTCGGTGTACGCATGCCCGATGTGCGGGGCGTCGTTCACATAGAAGATGGGGGTCGTGACATAAAAGGAATTGCCTGAGCGCATGGCTTCCATCCTAAAGCGACACTCCTGCTGGTTCGCCCCACATGACACGGATCGTCACAGGCACCACACACGCACGCTCGTGCCGTCGGCAGCTGGGCTCGTGCTGGTGAGGCTAGCGATCCTCGTCGTCGTCCGAGCGGAATTTGTTCTTGAGACGCTGCACGCCCTCCGTCACCATCGCCTCGGCGGAGTCCTTGATGACATCGAACGCGAACGGGTCGTTCTTCAGAAGAGCCTCTCCCGTGTTCTTCGCGAACTCGAACGTGATGTGCGGCGGGAGCGGCGGCACGTTACGACTCACATATGCGTCGATGAGCGTGACGCCGCGTGTCGCGAACGCGCGGTCCCAGGCACCGGCGACATCGTCATCACTGTGAACCCGGATGCCGGTGAAGCCCAGCAGCTCGGCCCACCCCGCATAGTCGACAGACTCAACATCTTGCGACGTGCGCCACAGCGGGTTGCCGTCTTCGGTGCGCATCTCCCACGACACCTGCCCGAGGTCGTCGTTGTGCACGACGAGGATGATCAACTGCGGATTCTCCCACCGCGACAGGTACTTCTTGACGGTGATCAGCTCGTTCATGCCGAGCATCTGGAACGCGCCGTCGCCGATCGTGCAGATCACGGGTCGCGTCGGATGTGCGAACTTCGCCGCCACCGCATAGGGCATGGCGGCGAGCATTGTGGCGAGGCGCCCGGACAGGTCGCCCGTCATACCGCGTTGCAGGCGAATGTGGTGGCCGTACCAGTCGGCTGTCGTCCCAGCATCCGCTGTCACGATCGCCCCGGCCGGCAGACGCTTGTTGAGCTCGTGGAAGACGCCGCGGGGATTGACGCCATCCGAATATCGGACACTCGCCTGAGCGTCCATCTCGCGTTCCCAGTCGCGCATGTCCTCGGCGGCGGAGTTCTGCCACGAGAGATCCGTCGTCTCGTTGAGATGCGGAATGAGCGCCGTCAGCGTCTCTTTCACATCACCCCACAGGGCAACCTCGGTCGGGTACCGCACGCCGGTGTGCTCGGGTTTGAGATCCACCTGCACGGCGCGAGCCTGGCCGCTCTTCGGCAGGAACTGCCCATACGGATAGTTCGTGCCCAGCAGCACGAGGGTGTCGCAGTTCTTGATCTGCGTGTAGCTGGCGAGCGAGCCGAGAAGACCGAGCTGCTGCGTGTGATGCGGCACATCGGCAGGGACGACCTGTTTGCCGCGCAGGCTCGTGATGATGCCGGCTCCCGCGAGCCGCGCCGCTTCAAGCACCTCGTCCGTCGCGCCGTTCGCTCCGTGCCCGACGAGGAACGTCACTTTCGATCCCGCGTTGATCACCTCAGCGGCTCGCACGATGTCGGTCTCAGGCGGCACCACGCGCGTCGACGGGGCGACAGCGCTTGAGCGCGACACCCAGCTCTCCGGCGACAGATCCGGCATCGTCATGCCCTGCACGTCGTGCGGCAGGATCACGGCTGTCGGCCCGAGCCGGGTGCGGGCAGTGCGAAATGCGGTGTCGATGACCGCTTGCGCCTGTTCGGGAGACACGACGGTCTGCACGTATTCGGCGACGTCAGCCAGTGCACGCTCGAGATTGCTCTCCTGCTGACTGCCTGTTCCGAGCGAGTTCAGCCCCTGCTGGCCGACGATGGCGACGACGGGCTGGTTGTCCATCTTCGCGTCGTAGAGACCGTTCATCATGTGGAAGGCGCCGGGGCTCGACGTCGAGACGCACACGCCGACCTCACCGGTGAACTTGGCATGCGCGGTCGCCATGAGCGCGCAGATCTCCTCGTGCGTCGGGCGAATGTACTCGAGACCGTCGCCGTCGCGCTCAGCTGCGCCGAGAGCCCCGTCGAATTCGCCGATTCCGTCGCCCGGGTACCCGAAGACGCGCGACACTCCCCACTCACGGATCCGCTGAATGATGAAATCGCTCACTGTCGACATGCTTTCCTCCTCGCGTTCGGCGCGGTCACGGACGACCGTGGTGCAACCGGGCAGCAGCGCTCGACCCCACAGCCTCAGTACAACGCGTGCCATGCTCAGGGTCAAGAACCGGATGCTGCGGCGTAGGCTCGCACCATGAGACAACGACGCATCGGATCTTTCTCTGTCAGCGCGATCGGCCTCGGCGGCATGCCAATGTCGATTCCCGGACGCAAAGACCGCGCGACGTCGATCGCCACCGTGCACGCCGCCCTCGACGCCGGCGTCACCCTCATCGACACCGCCGACGCCTACACCTCCCCCGGTGATGCCCAGGGCCACAATGAAGAGCTCATCGCTGAGGCGCTCTCCAGCTACGGCGGTGATTCGTCGTCCGTCCTCGTTGCGACAAAGGGCGGCCTGATTTACGCAGATCCGGGCCCCTGGGCGCGCAGAGGGACGCCGACTTATCTCACGGATGCTGCTAAACAGTCAGCCGCGCGTCTGGGCGTCGACGCGATCGGTCTGTACCAGTTCCACCGCCCTGACCCGGATGTTCCGTATGCCGAGTCGATTGGCGCGCTGAAAGACCTGGTGCAGGAGGGCGTGATCGTGCATGCGGGTATCTCCAATGCCGACACCGATCAGATCCGTGAGGCTCACAGCATCCTGGGTGACGATCTCGTCTCGGTGCAGAACCAGTTTTCACCCGCGCACACCGACAGCCGCGCGGAGCTTGATCTGTGTGCCGAGCTGGGGCTGGCATTTCTGCCGTGGAGCCCGCTTGGCGGTATTCGCCGGGCGGGCGACTTGGCGGAAGACCACACGGCGTTCGGCGATGTGGCTGCTGAGCTCGATGTGAGCCCGCAGCAGGTTGCGCTGGCGTGGGAGCTCTCGCTTGCCGACGTCGTCGTGCCGATTCCGGGAGCCAGCAGACCGTCGTCGATCATCGACTCGGCGAAGGCGGCGGACCTCGAGCTCAGTGACGAACAGCTCGCCCGACTCGGCAGGTGACCAACGAGCTCTGCGTATGACTCGTGCCTACATTCGGAAATTTCGTGCGACACGCCGATGGAAAGCGCTGTCTAACCGGCGTGTCGCCAGAGATTTCCGATTATGTGCACATGCGGCACCCTCGACGCACAGTATCGAGCAGCACAGAGGCCACGTCGCGTACGGAGCCCATCGCACGCTACCGCGCGTCGAGTGCCGCCTGGTAGAGGTCGCGCTTGCCGAGGCGGCAACCGCGGCCGCGGCATCCTGCCTGTCACCGTCGCGAACGTCGGGAGTCGGGCTGCTGCCCCATCCTCTCGTCGTGGTTCGTCTTCATGAGGCGTTCGGAGATGGCCATCCAGGCGGCGAACACCAGGTAGCCCGTTTCAAAGCTCGGCAGATCGTCGGTCCAGCGCGCTGACCCCGCGCGTCGCTGAACATCCGATTTGCTTCGGCCTCTCGCGAGCAGAGCAAGCCCTCCGGCGAGGTTCAGTACACCCCAAATCGCGTTGATGCCGGGTCCGGACCGCCGACCTCCCAGAGGCGTGAGGTGCTGCCGGCCAGCGACAGCGGTGGCGAGGTGCGGTGCGCTGTTTGCAACAAGCACTCCGGCGATGAACGATCGTGTGCGCGAAGTCGACATGGCGTCACGATACGCCGCCTGCCCGCATCGCGGCTAGGCTCGGAGCCGTGGAAACGACTCCGATGACTCCCATCGATGCGGATGCTGCGAGTGCCATGTGGCGCGACTATGCCGTAGCGAATCCTGGCGTCGCCCAGCTGTTCGACATCTACGAGGCTGAGCAGTTCGGCGACTCGGCCGAGATGGCTGACGAGCTGCTCGCCCTGATTCTGGATGGCCGGAAGCGCGCGACGTCATCGCACGCCGCCGAGTACCGCAACGATGGTGACCAGTTCCCTGCCATCGGCTCGCACTGGATCTCGTGCGATGGCAGCGGCATCCCCCGGGCGATTCGCCGCATCGTCGAGCTGCGAGTGGCACCGTTCGCCGCAGTGGACGCACAGTTCGCGTACGACGAGGGCGAGGACGACCGGACACTCGAATCGTGGCGGCACGAGCACTGGCGCTTCTTCAGTCGCGTCTGCGCGGCCCGCCGAGCAACGTTCAGCGAAGACGACGAGCTGATTCTTGAACGCTTCGCCGTGGTGTGGCCTCCCGAAGTCGCCGACGCGGTTCCGTTGCAGCCATGACGCAAAAGTCTGTCCTGATCTCTGGGGCCGGGATCGCCGGTGCCACAGCAGCGTTCTGGCTCAGCCGTTCGGGGTGGAATGTCACGATCGTTGAGAAGGCCGCGCAGATTCGCTCAAGCGGCAATCCCATCGATGTGCGCGGACAGGCGGCGTCGATCGTTCACCAGATGGGGCTGTGGCCAGAGATTCAGCGGTCCGCAACGGGAGTGGACACCCTCGTGGTCGTGGACGCGCAGGGCAGACGTCGAGCGACGGTTGCCACGCGAACGACGCCGGACCCGCAGAAGGAGGTCGAGGTTGCCCGGGCGACGCTTGCCTCGGTGCTTCTGAAGGCAGCAACGAACGATGCTGAGCTGATCGTCGGTGACTCGATTTCCGACATCGCTCAGTATGCTGGTGGCGTCGACGTCGGGTTCGCCTCGGGACGTCGTCGACGTTTCGACATCGTTCTCGGTGCCGACGGGCTGCACTCCAACGTTCGACGGCTCGTGTTCGGTCCCGAAGGGGATTTCTCTCGGCCGTTCGGCATGTTTGTCGGGACGATGCGCACGACGCTCGAGGGCGGCGATGCCTCTGAGGTCGTGATGTTCAACCGGCCGAACATCTCGTTGTCTGTGCACCCCGCAGGCGGGGAGCCTCTGGCCGCGTTCATCTTCCGCAGCAGAGAACGATACGACAGGCACAGCGCTGAAGCCCGAAAGCACCTCGTCACGTCGGCGTACTCCGGCCAGGGTTGGCAGACCGACGAGGCTGTCGCCGAGTGGTGTGCATCAGACGACGTCTATTTCGACGAGGTCACGCGTATCGCCATGCCGTCGTGGTCACGTGGCCGGGTCGGATTGCTGGGAGACGCCGCCAACTGCATCTCACTTTTGGGTGAGGGGTCGAGCACCGCCATCGTGGCGGCGAAGACGCTCTCTGATGCCCTCGCGGCTCATCCGAACGACCAGCCGTACGCCTTTGCCGCCTACGAGGCCGTCCATCGCCGGCGGCTGCGCGCTCTGCAACGGTTTGCCGGTGTCAGTTCTCACTTTCTGGTACCGACGAGTCGGTCCGGTCTGTGGCTGCGAAACTCCGGGCTGGCGCTCGCGTCGGGGCGTCGTCGGCAACACTGACGAACGGCAGCCGCCTCCCGAGCGAGGCCGGGCAGGCAACCGCATCGGTGTCTTGCCCGCCCAACCTGCACCCGCAGGGGCGTTTCCACTCACGACGTCGCGTCAGCGTCGACGCGCACGCACCCGGCCGAAAACTCGTGTCATCAGCAGCACAAGCCCGGAGGCCAGCAGGGCGAACGCTAGTGCGGCGGCGGTTCCTGCCCCCTCGGCACCCGTTCTCGGGAGCTCCGACTCGGCGTTGACGGCGTCCTGTTCGCCCGTCGACGGGTTGTCTGGCGTTGCAGAGGGCGGGGTCGCCGATTCTGTCGGTGCGGGTGTCGCCGGGTTCTCTGCAGCAGTCACGACAGTCTGAAGGTCGCCACAGGCGGACTCGACGGATGTCGATGGAACATCACCTTCGTAAGAGATGAGCCAATACAGGGTTCCCGCGTCTTCCGGGATGAACTCATCCGACTCCGCAGTTCCGTCGTCGGAGAGCGGAGCGGTCGACGTGAACACCGGCTCCGTCTGGCAGAGTTCGTCGCTGTAGACGGCGAACTGCACCTGCCCCGATGATGCGGGTATCACCGTTGCCGATCCGGCAATGCTGTCCCCGATCGTGGCTTGCCCAGTCGCACCCACGCTGAACTGCGTCGTGACCGGGAGAATCTCAAACGACTGTGTCTGCGCCGGAGCAGGATCGAACTCGAATGGAGCACTATCTTGTGTCGCTTCAATGCTGCAGGTACCCACCGCGAGCAGGGTGACGGCGCCTTCGTCAACTGAGCATGTTGCCGGTGTTGTGCTGGCATAGCTGACGGGGAGCTCAGAACTCGCGGTCGCCTGCAGATCAACAGGTCCCGCGTCAAGAGGCGTATCGGCGATCTCGGGGAACGTGATCGTCTGCGATTCTGGAAGCTCGGGGATGCCGATCCGCAGCGTGCCTCGTAAGAAGTTGTTGAGATCTCTGTTCTGGCCGCTCAGTTCAAAGCCGTAGCTGTCTCCGGCAGAAACATCGAATGTCACGGTGCCGGAGTACGTGAAGCTTCCGTTGGGAGGCTGAGACGCACAATTCGGCCCTTCATCGATGATGGATGTCGTTGTGCGATCGCTGCCGGAGTCAATCACCTGGTCAAGGAGTGTTACAGCGTCGCACCACGCGTGATTCCCCACCCACTCGTACTCAGCGGTCACTGTGCTGTCTTGAGTCGCCGTTGTCATCATCGACCAGGTGCGTAGTTGTTCCTGACCGGCGGGATCCATGTCGTATGAGAACTGCGCGGGTGCTGCGGTGCCATCCGAGTCAAGCGAGAATGTGCCAGTAGGGCCGGACGCAGTCCATGCTGTTCGCTCGGGAGCTGCCTGAGCAGATTCTGCGCTGACAAGTGCCGGAGAGGCAACCAGCGCGCCCGCTGCAAGACCCAGACTGAGCACTTTGACAACACGGATTCTTGGTGGTGCAACAGTCACAGGTCGTCCCCTTCGATCGCAAGAAAGCGCAACTGTATATTCTGCGCACAGACGTAAGACTCCCCGCGACCCCCTTTTCGGGGGTGCAGGCACGGTGACCCCGCGGCATGCTGCCCGCTATCGCGCGTCAAGGGCTGCCTGGTAGAGGTCGCGCTTGCCGAGCCCCGTCTCGGCGGCGACCGCGGCAGCGGCATCCTTCAGCCTCTCCCCCGCGGCGACGCGATCCGTCACCCGAGCGAGACCGTCGTCAAGCGAGAAGGATGCTGCGTCCGCACCGTGAATCACGAGGACGATCTCGCCCTTCACACCGTCCGCCGCCCAGGCGGCGACATCTGACGCCGTGCCGCGCTTCACCTGTTCGAACAGCTTCGTCAGCTCACGACACACAGCGACGCGACGCTCATCTCCGAGCTCTGACGCGACATCGCCGAGTGCTGACGCAATCCGCTGCGGTGATTCGAAGAAGACCATGGTGCGTCGTTCGTCGGCGAGCGCGCGCAGCGTCTTACGGCGATCCGCGGGCTTGCGCGGCAGGAACCCCTCGAATGTGAACCGATCGGTGGGCATGCCGGACAGCGCGAGGGCGGTGACGACGGCGCTCGGGCCGGGAATCACGGTCACATCGACGTCGGCGGCGATGGCCGCTTGCACCAGGTGGTAGCCGGGATCAGACACGGTGGGCATTCCGGCGTCGCTCATCACCACAATGTCGCTGTCACGAGCCCGTTCCACCAGCTCAGCCGATTTTTCGCGTTCGTTGTGGTCGTGCAGCGCCACGATGTGCGGTCGGTTCTCGATGCCGAGGCCCGCCAGCAGGCGCACGGTTGACCTGGTGTCTTCTGCCGCCACGAACTCGGCGCTGCCGAGTGTTTCGATCAGCCGTTGTGAGGCGTCACCGAGGTTGCCGATGGGCGTTGCCGCAAGAATGATCATGCTGTAAGTCTGCCATCGCCCGATCTTCTCAGCCGATCGCTCGTTAGCATGGCAGAGTGCCAGGCCGCCAGACTCCCGCAGACGACGATTCGTTCGATTCCGTCGTGCACGGCTCCCGTGGCGTTCCCGAGACATTGGGCGCCACGGCACCCGCCCCCACTGCAGCCATTCCCAGCACACCAAGTCCCAGCACACCAAGCCACAGCACTCCACGCCACAGCACACCCAGCGACAGCGCGACAGGCACGCTCTCGCGCATCGACCTCTGGTGGAACCGGATGCTGTCGACCCCCGCACGCCAGCGACTCTGGAGCTGGGGCGGACCCGTTTTCGTCACACTGCTCGCCGCCGTGCTGCGTCTCTGGAACCTCGGCACTCCGCACGCGCTCGTCTTCGACGAGACGTTCTATGTGAAAGACGCCTGGTCTCAGTGGAACAACGGCTACTCCACGACCTGGCCTGAGAACGCCGACGCCGCTTTCGCCAACGGAGAGACCGACCAGTACAGCACCACCGGCTCGTACGTCGTGCACCCGCCCCTGGCGAAGTGGCTGATCGGCCTCGGCATGGCGATCTTCGGCGCGGACTCGAGTGTGGGCTGGCGCATCTCCACGGCGGTCGTCGGCATTCTCGCGGTGCTTCTGGTCACGCTGATCGCGCGCCAGCTGTTCCAGTCGAAGCTGCTCGGTGTGATCGCCGGAGGCCTCCTCGCCATCGACGGTCACGCGATCGTGATGTCCCGCGTCGCCCTCCTCGACACCTACGTCATGTTCTTCGCGCTGTGCGGGTTCGCGTGCGTGCTGCTCGACAGGCGCTGGCATGAAAGACGCCTGGCCTCCGCTCTCGCTGCCCGCACAGCATCCGGCCGCCCTCTCACGTGGGGCCCGGCGATTTGGGCCAGACCCTGGGTGGTCGCCGCTGGAGTGGCCTTCGGCCTCTGCACCGCGACGAAATGGTCGGGGCTCTACTTCTTGGCGGCGTTCGGGCTGTATCTGGTGGCCGTGGATGCTCTCGACCGCCGCCGCGCCGGTGTGCCGTTCTGGGCGTCCGCGGCGATTCTCAAGCAGGGCCCCGCGACGTTCCTGCTGCTCGTTCCCGTCGCGCTCGTCGTCTATGTCGTGAGCTGGACGGGCTGGTTCGTCACCGACGGCGGCTACGACCGGCAGTACGCGGCTGACGGCAATGCCTGGGCGGGCGCGTTCTCGTGGATGCCGCTGGCTGTGCAGAGTCTCGTCGCGTACCACCAGTCGATGTACGACTTCCACGTCAGCCTCTCGACGCCGCACCCGTACCAGTCGAACCCGTGGACGTGGCTGCTCATGCTGCGGCCCGTCGCCATGTGGTACGACGGCGTTCCCGCCGGCACAGGCGGATGCTCCAGCGATTGCGTCGTCGACATCACATCGATCGCGAACCCGCTGATCTGGTGGGCCGGGGCGGCGGCATCCGTGTATCTTCTGGTGCGGCTCGTGCTGAAGCGCGAATGGACGACGGGGCTCATCCTGATGGGCTTCGCCGGCGGCTACCTGCCGTGGCTGCTGTACACCAACCGCACGGTTTTCCAGTTCTACTCGATCGCGTTCGAACCGTACCTGGTGCTGGCGCTCACCCTCGTGATCGGGCTGCTGCTCGGCAGACCCGATTCGCCGCCAGACCGTCGCACCAGCGTCATCCTGGCTGTCGGCGTGTTCGGTGTCCTCTGTATGCTGCTCACCGCGTTCTGGTACCCGATGTGGACGGCGACGCCTGTGCCGACCTGGTTCGTCGGCCTGCACTATTGGCTGCAGAGCTGGATCTGACCGCGTGCCGCAACGGCGTAGCCTGACGTAGGGCAAAGATGAGGAGGCTCGTGGATACAGTCACGACGAAGAGCTCGATGGGCGGTTCGCTGAAAAACAGCATCCGGATGCTGCCGGGCATCGCCGCGTGCGGGGCGGCCGCGCTGGTGTCGTGGGGCATTTCGTCTGGGGTGCCGGAAATTCCGCTGCTCACCGCGTGCGTCGCGCTGGGGATCATCTTCGCCCAGCTTCCGGGAACGCAGGCGCTCATCCGCGGCGTCTTCGCTCCGGGGCTGGCGTTCTCGTCGAAGAAGCTCATGCGCGCCGGAATCGTGCTGCTCGGGTTGAAGTTGAGCCTTGTCGATGTGGCCGGACTCGGCTGGGTGACACTGCTCACGACGATCGCCATCGTTCTGATCACCTTCGCCGGAACGTACGGTCTCGGGCGGCTCTTCAAGCTGCCTGGCCATGAACCTCTGCTCATGGCGACCGGCTTCTCGATCTGTGGGGCCAGCGCGATCGGTGCCATGTCGGGCGTCGTGGGTGCGAAGCGCCGTGAGCAGGCACATCCGGTGGCGCTTGTCACGCTCTGCGGAACCCTCGCGATCTTCGTTCTTCCTGCCCTGTGGGGGCCGCTCGGTCTCTCCGATGAGCAGTTCGGGCACTGGGTCGGTGCTGGAGTTCACGATGTGGGGCAGGTTGTCGCGACGGCGCAGATCGCCGGTGGTTCTGCACTGGCTATCGCGCTCGTCGTCAAGCTCACCCGTGTGCTGATGCTTGCGCCGATCGTCGCCATTACGGGCGCGCTGGAGCGGCGACGAGCCGAGACCGCTCCTGATGCGAAGCGTCCTCCGATCGTGCCGCTGTTCGTCGCCGGGTTCATTGTCGCGATCCTGCTGCGTTCGTTCGTTCCGCTTCCCGAAGCGGTTCTGAGTGGCGCAGACGTCGTGCAGACCATTTTGCTCGCGATGGCGCTCTTCGGCCTCGGCACCGCTGTCGACCTCAAGCGGCTGCTCACCACCGGATGGCGTGCTCTCGCTGTCGGACTGCTGTCGTGGGTGCTCATTGCCGCTCTCGCGTTGGGGGCCGTGCACCTCTCCTGAGGCGGGCCGCGCACGTATTTCGGAAATCTCGCTTCGCTTTTCAGAGCCGTCGGCGTCGATCCCCGCAATCACGCGGATCCCCCGCGCGACCCCAACGACTTTTCCGAAATTGTGCACGCTGCCACGCGGTGCCGACCAGCATCCGGATTCTGTATCGTCAAGGCATGACCGCGATCCCACGCACGCACGACGACGAGGTGATCCCAGATGCTGCGCAGGTGACGCAGCTCATCGCTGACCAGCATCCGCGCTTCCAGGGCCTTCCCGTCACCCCCGTGTCGTCATCGGGCACGGACAATGCGATGTTCCGGCTTGGCGCTGACCTCGCGGTGCGGCTGCCGCGGCGCCCGGGCATGGACGATCGTCCGGCCCACGAGCATCGCTGGCTGACCGAGCTCGCTCCGCATCTGCCCGTCGCTGTCCCTGAGCCGGTTGCGCTGGGCGCTCCCGGTCGCGGTTACCCGTATCCGTGGCTCATTATGACGTGGTTGGACGGCGAGAATCCGCGTGTCGGTGAGCTGCAGCATCCGCACGCTCTTGCACGCGACATCGGCGCCGTTACTCGAGCCATGCGCGCGATCGACACGGACGGAGCACCCGCGACGGGCCGCACTCTCGCCGATCGGGATGCCCACGTGCGGCGCGATATCGACGCCCTGCGCGATGAGATCGACGCGGATGCTGTGACAGCGGTGTGGGATGACGCGCTGACGCTGCCCGACGCGGCGGTTCTGACCTGGGTGCACAGCGATATCGCCCCGGGCAACCTTCTGCTACGTGAGAGCCGGCTGCACGGCATGATCGACTTCTCGTGGTGCGGCGTCGGCGATCCCGCGATCGATCTGCAGGTTGCGTGGAACCTGCTGCCTCGCGACATACGCCCGACGCTGCGCGAGGCCAGCGGCGTCGATGAGGCGACCTGGCTGCGAGCGCGTGCCCGAGCATTGGCGCAGGCCCTCGTGCAGCTCCCGTATTACAAAACAACGAACCTGGCACTCGCGACCAACGCCCGCCACGTCATCGCGGAGGTTCTTGCCGAGGCAGCGAGCGAGAACGCCTGACGTCGACAGCGTGTGCTGACAAGCGCACGGAACGCCGTGGGAGCTGAGTCCGGTTGTGCTACGTCAGCACACGCGGACGGCTCGCCAGCACACCGCAGACGAACTGCACGGCGACGACGCCCAACATGACGGTGAGCGGCAGCTCCCAGGCACCGGTCGCGTCATGGATCGCACCGATCAGGATCGGGCCGATCGCCGCGAGCAGGTAGCCAATCGACTGGGCCATTCCGGAGAGCGCGGCCGCCGCGCGGTGATTGCTGGTGCGCAGGCCGAAGAGCGCGAGCGACAGCACAATGAGACCGCCCTGGGCGAAGCCGATCATGGCGAGCCACAGCAGCACGAACGCGGGGTGCAGCAGGACGCCGAGGATCCCGAGCGCTGACGAGACGGAGTAGATCGTGACGACAATGCGTTGGTCGCGCTGCCACTTGTGCAGCATCCCGGCTGCTGTGAGTGTGCCGACGATCCCGAATACCTGGAATGCGCTCTGATGCCAGCCCGCGGTGAACGCGTCGAAGCCGGCGGAGTGCTCGATCGCGGGCATCCAGGTGATCACCGCGTAGAAGATCGTCGACTGCAGGCCCATGAACACCGTCACCTGCCAGGCGAGCGCCTGCTTCCACGGCGACCGGCCCCGTGGCGGCTCGTCGGCCAGCTGCACGGCACGCATCTCGAGCGTTACCGTACCCGGCCGGCGCATCTGCGGAGCAAACACAGCGAACGAGATGAGTGCCAGACCCGCCCAGACACCGTATGCCAGCCGCCACCCGTCGTCCGAGAGTCCAGCGATCGGAACGGCGATTCCGGCAGCCACGGCCGCGAAGGCGGACTGCACGGCCGAGTAGACGCCCGTCAGCCGGCCGATCTCGCGTGGGAAGTCACGCTTGAGCACAGACGGCAGCAGCACATTGATGGCGGCGATCGCGGCACCGAGCGCCAGCGTTCCTGCCCAAAGGAAGCCATCGCCCGGAACCGACCGCGCGATGATACCCGCGGCAAGAACGATGAGCGAGGCTCCGATGGTGCGTTCAAGGCCGAGCTTCACGGCGATGGCCGGCATGATCGGCGAGAAGACGGCAAAGGCGAGAAGTGGGACGCTGATGAGTGCGGATGCTTCGATGGCCGAGAGGTCTGCGCCGGCGCGCGCTTGGTCGAGTACTGGTCCGACGGCGGTGATGGAGGCACGCAGGTTTGATGCGACGAGCAGGATGCCGATGATGACGAACCCGGGCCGCAGGCGACGTGCCGCTCCCCCGCCCTCTGCTGAGCCGCTACCTCCGCCAGAGACGGGGCCGCCGCCCTGTGCGCTGCCGGAACTGCGAGACCCGCCAGAGCCTGCTCCGCTGTTGTCTGCGGGCGTCGAGGCTCCACCGTCTGATTCGGAGCCGCGAGAAGTCATTGTTCAACTCTATAGTTTTTCCGCTGGCGCTCTGAAATCCTCCACCATGTGGAATCCAGCCGCCGATCCTGTGGGTCCGCCGTGTTCAGGTGGCAAAGATGGCGTGATTCCGCGGATATTTCGTGCATTTGCGCCATATGAACCCGTGGCGCGAGCCTGCCGCCTCAGGTGTTTGTGGCGAACGGCAGGTCCGAGTGCTGTTGAAGGCTCTTGGTCCCCACGCCGCGTGCCAACGCCAAATAAACTCAAATTCCTGCGCACGTACTCCCGCGATAAATTACGTTTGAGTAACCAGTATTGCTCAGTAATTTTGCTACAGCTGTTCGTCTATTAGCATTGCCCGCATTGTGGGAACTCGCCCAGTGACGAAAGTGCGACTGTCACGCAACGCTTCGTTCCCTACTCACGCGGATTAGCCTTTGACAGCACCTCCCAGGACGCCTCGGACAAAATAGCGCTGGAGTGAGATAACGAGGATGAGCGGCACCGCCACCGATAGGAAGGTTGTTGCCAGTAAGGTTCCTTGCCCTTGCGAAATCTGCTGTGCCATGCCCGCGAGCTCGACGGTAATCGGATTCGGAAGCTGCGAGCCCCCGAGAAAAATCAATGGCACGAGCAGGTCGTTCCACGACCAAAGAAACTGCATGATCGCGAGTGACGCCATCACAGGCATCGACAACGGAATTGCAACTGACCGAAACATGCGTAGTGGACTCGCCCCATCGACGCTCGCCGATTCGAACAGTTCGTTTGGGATGCTGGAGATGAACCCACGGATCAGAAAAATTCCGAACGGTACAGTAAAGCCAACCTGATACACCCAAATCCCTGGAACAGTGCCAGACAGCCCAATGTCGTTGTACACCTTGAGGAGAGGCACGAGCGTGATTTGCGGTGGAGTCACCAACAAAGAGACGAGCAGCAGCGAAAGCGCAGCCCTCCCAGCAAAGCGCATTCGGGTCAAAGCGTATGCACCGATAGTCGATAACACAGTTGTCAGAACTGTAGTCGGAACCGCGATCGCCAGCGACGTCGTCAGGCTCCCGACCACCCCGGCACCGTCCAGTGCGAGCTCGTAATTGTAGATCGTAAACAGAGGCTCGATGAAGGCCATCCACCACCCTGAGCTCGCCGTATCATCTTGAGTTCTGAGCGACGAGACCAGCAGCGCGAGGATTGGCACAAACCAGCTGACGATGAAAACGACGACTACGACGTGGATAAGCCAACGCCACGACCAATGAGAGCGACGGATATGCGTGGGGATCTTTTTGGCGTTCACCACCTCAGCTGTCGCGATCGGTGCTCGAACAGTCATGACTGCGCCTCCGCTCTGAATTGGAAAACGTTAATGAACACGACAGGCAAGGCTGCGATCAAAAGAATGACTGCGATTGCGCTCGCATGGCCAAGATCGTTCGCGGCGAACAATTCGTTGTACATTCGGTTGGCGATCACGTCCGTGTTCAAGTTGCCATTTGTCATGACGTAGACGATGTCGAACACTTTGAGAGCCGCAATGATCTCGGTCGTAATGACGACAAGAACAGCTGGCAGGATGCTGCGGAGCGTGACAGAAAAGAAGACACGAAGTTCTCCTGCTCCATCAAGCCTCGCCGCTTCCAGCAGCTCCCCTGCCACGTTCTTAACCGCGGCGGAGAGAATCAGCGTCGCAATACCGAGCGAGAGCCACACCGCAACCGCGATGAGTGCAAGATTGTTGATAAACGGTGTCTGAAGCCAGGGGACGGGCTCTGCGCCCGGCACAAGTGTGGTCAAAACAGCATTTACTGTGCCAATTTGCGTCGCTCCAGCTGGCTGGTATGAATACATGTGGGTCCAGATCACTGCTCCCGCGGTGAATGAAATCGCGGTGGGCAGAATGATCAGTGTCATCGCCAATTTCTCGTACTTGACTTTGTCAAAAAACACAGCCGCCAGCAGGGCGAGAACTAGCGTGACAACCGGGAACACGACAAGCCAGAGAAGGTTGTTCCCGATGACTCCGACCATCTCGCCCGTGAAAGACCAGATGAAGTTGTCCATCCCGACGTAAGTTGACGAATCCGGGCTAAAGAAGGCCGTAACCACGGTGCTCAGGAGCGGATACACAAGAATTAGCGCGATCAGCACGAGCGGTATCAGAAGCCACAACCACGGCCGCAGGCTTTTTGCGAACGGGCCGGGGAGCAGAGTAAGCATCCGCTCCCCGACACCGAGAATCGCGTAGACAGCGATGGGCAGCCCGATCGCACCAACGATGATCAGAAGCGGTACGTTCTCGATAAATTCCATCATCTGCATGTGTCCAAATCCGTGTCTTTGCCCGATTACTCTTCGGACGCAGCTTGGATCGTCTTGAGAACGCCGTCTAGTTGAGAGGGGTTCTGCAGGTAGGTGACGACGCCCTTCCAATAGGCATTCTGTGTTTCGGGATCTGCCAAAGCGTTGGGGCCGATCGCCGGCTTGGTCTCACCCGAACCGAAGTACTCCTTCGAGATCTTCTTCAGAATCGTCGTCGGATAGGCGTCGCTCGGCACATTCTCGTTTGCCACTGGCCAACGTCCAAGTGACGCAAGGTACGTTTGTGCGGGGGTAGACGAAATGAACTGCAAGAATGCCTTTGTGGTGTCGTTGTCTGTGAATCCGACGCTTGCCGAGGATTGGAACAGCTCGTAGTCAGAGAATTCCTCATTCGTCGCGGGCACTCGGTAAAAGTCGAGGTTCTCGCCGGGCCGGACTGAATCACCCAGATATCCTGGCACCCACGCACCCCAAAGTATCGCCTGGCAGGTCGCTGGGTCGGACGTGAGCCCGTTGTAACCGGTGGCGATCTGCGTTGAGAGAATTCCTGAGACCCCACCGTCTACGTTGCTGTCGTTGCCGATCAACTCGCCGAACTCCTCGAATGCATCCTTCACTTCGGGGCTAGTCCACGGCAATTTGCCCTCGCCCCACTCCCGATACAGTTCGGGGCCATACTTCTTTAGGAAGATGTTCTCGAGGAACTGCGCGCCGGGAAAACCACTTTGTGCACCGGCATTCTGTGCCGCGCACCAGACCGAGTTGCCCTCGTCAGCTTGCTCAGACGTCCACTCCTTGATCTGCTCCCATGATGCGGGATCTTCTGGCCCCGTGTATGTCTCGGGGTTGTACCAGAGCATGAAGTTGTTAAACCCTTGGTAAACGCCGAATACTTTTCCGTCTACCGAGGTATTGTCGAGCGCTTCTTCACTGAAGTTTTCCCTCAGTTCGTCGCCGAAGGCACTGGTGAGATCGATCGTGTCTCCCTTCTTCGCGTAGCTGAGCCCTATCCCGAGCGATAGGTCGGCGACGTCGGGCGGGTTGCCTGCCTGCAGTCGGGACTGGACTATGTTGTTGACATCGGGAGCTCCGGTGTACTTGACCTTCACTCCGGTGCCCTCAGTGAAGGCTTTATACAGCTCCTGAAGTGCCTGCCCATCGCCTCCGCTGTTGAGGCCAACCATCTCCAAGGATGTGTTGAGGTCCTTTCCTTCTGCAATTGCTTCAGCTTCTGCAACAGCCGCTTTGTAGTATTCAGCATCACCACCGCTCTGCTTACCTCTCGCCTGTTCTTCCGAGGCGCATGCGGCCATCAGCATCGCTATGGATGCCACAACCGCTCCAACTTTGAGCATGCGATTGTGTGTTGTGGATTCCGTCCTCATTGAGATCAACTCCGATTCTCTTCAGATTTCGTTCCGTTAGTGAGGGGGCGCCGTCACGGCGACGGCGGCGCGAAGGACATCTCGGCCTCGACCATCTCGCCGTGGAGCGGGTGGATGATCTCGACAGAGTTTGGGGCATCTGCGTCGCTCTCCCATGGATAGAGTGGGCGACGCCGATGCGAATAGTTGAGGCGGCCGATGACCAGATCAGTGCCACCAGGTGTGAGTGCCATGAAATGATCCCCAGCGTTCGCTTGCTGGGTCGGAAATAGATACCCATTTTTCACGACGACGGCGTCGTAGGCGGCAGTCTCGATCGGTTCCGGGCCGACGAACATGTCCGGGGGAAAGGCAGGGTCATCTGGATGTGCAAATGGCATCCGACTGGTACGCACGGTAAGGTCGACGCCTTTGCCACGCAGCAGTGCTTCTTCGGCGTCGCCAGAGGGCCCGGGAATAATACGCACGACACGCCAGGGCCCCAGCACCGGTTCACCATGCCGCGCGTCATTCCAGGCACCGATAGCTCGAAATATTGTGCCGCCTTCACCCGCCGCGACTGCTGCTGCGACAGCATCGGGATCCCAAAGACCTGCAAATAGAATCTGGGCCCCGGAGGCGACAAGCTCACGATTGCTCAGTGTCCGCGAGAGTGCGTAAGTAATGTCTCCGCTCGCTCCAGCGGTCACATTGTCACCCGAGTCGGAGATGTAGAGCGGTTTCGTTCGTCGCGCTCGAACGTGCGCAAGCGCCTCCTCCCATGTACCGGAATTGCTGTCGTCGATATGAAATTCGGCGCGGCGTCGCCAGAACTCTGTCGCAAGTTCAGAGGCCGCGGCGGCCGCGTCCTGAGCAACCCACGACGTCGTAAAGACAGCCGCGGAATTCCTCGCTTCATCCGCCCAGAGGAAGCCTATGCATATCGCGGCGTCGACAAGGCCATAACGCTGTATGACCTCGAGCTGCGCGCCGAATACTGATTCCCCAGGTTCTACGGATGTCATCGCAGCTTCCCCAGCGAGAAGGATCGGCACCTCCACCCACGCCTTGTAGGGCTTCATCCCATGTTCGACAACGCGCACGAGATTTTTCACCGCACGTTCCCGGGTGACCTCCGAGTCGACATGAGGGGCATGCCTGTGGAACGCAGCTAGGTCAATGAGACCAGCGAGCTCGCGAGACATGTTCCCGTGCGTATCGAACGATCCCGAGATAACGGTATCCGGGCCAGTGATCTCACGGACCTTGCGCACCAGCCGCTCTTCGGCGCCGGTGCGACCGATAACAGACATGCCGCCGTGGAACTGCATCCACACGCCATCGATGTGCCCTGCGGAGCGCAGACCCGACAGCATCTCGGCTTCGAGACTGTCAAAGGCGTCCTGTCTAATCGGACCTCCTGCGCCCGCAGTCGCAACGACGATGCCGAAGATCTCAGCTCCCGGCGCCCACTCGTCTGTGGCGATCCCGGCGAGTGCTTCGTCACCCCGCCTAATGATGAAATCGTCGAGTTCAGTCACATGGCTGCTAAATGTGCTGCATTCGACCGAGATGCCACAGACCGCGATTCTCACTGTTAAAGACCTCCTTGTCTACGCTGCGTGTCCGATGTCAGGCGCGCACCTTGCGCATCGCCAAGTCGGGGCGCATCCAGTAAGGAGGAAGGTAGCCGGCTGTGTTTGAGAGCGGGAGCACATCTTCGTGGATATGAATGCCAAAGATGTCAGCCAGCATCGCCCGACGTGCCTGCACCCTGTCCCACATCTGCGGATACACTTCCCGAATACGCGAGCGGAGGTTTTCGTCCGCGAGCACAATGCCATCTTCAATCTGCGCCGTGTGGTATTCCGTTCCCGTCGCCGGGATGATGTCAAGCTGCATCGCATTCCCCGATCGCAGCACAGTTCGGCTCCCCTTCCTCACGGGCGAGGCCGGCCACTCGTCAAGGTGGATGAAGTGCCCGGGGTTGAGGAATACGCCAAACCAAGGATCACCGATTCGGGATGCTGTCACTTCGTAGAGTTCACCGGCAGTGAGACCGATGCGCACGGTCTCGTACCACGCCGCAGCGGTGGCGAAATACGGCGCTATCAACTTCTCGACGTAGTCTTTGGCATTTGCTGGTAAGTCTTGTTCTGACGCTGCGAGAAAACCACTGCGTGCAGTGTTCGAGCCCCAGTATCCAATTCCTGCCGATACAGGGTCGCCGAGCGCAAGCTCACGACTTGACGGCGACGCGACGCCCAGAGGAGCTCGGCTATAACCCGAGAGCATTGTCGGGTGATAGTTGAAGGGCATCAAGATCGGATTCATGAGGCCAGAAGCCTCGAGTTCGGTCATTCCAGGGCGAATTCCCTCAAGCATCCGGATCATTGCCTGCGACCCGTGACTTGCGGCGAACTCGAAGTACGCGATCTGCTCCACTTCGTTGTCGAACCTTAGCCCACGGTCGGGGTCAATGAAGATTCCTGAAGCATTGACCACGCGTTCGACAAGTGCTCCCACTTCTCGAGTGAGGTAATGAGGGGAATCGATGTAGTCCTCTGCCCCGTTTCCTTCAAAGTACTTCCAGCCGACCATTCCGACAGTTTTAATTGACGGAGAACCGAGGCCCGCATCCGCTAGGAGGTCGGCGAGTGCCAGGTCTTCCGGATCCGGCTGCCCCACAAGCGAAAGTTTCGAATAGCGGATGACCTCGGTGGGGTAAACAGTAGAGTTCGCATAATTTACGGACTCGTTCCCGACCAGCAATCGTGGTCTGCGCCCCGGAACCAAGATAAGAATGGACTCTTCATACCGTGGGTCGAATCCAGTCAGGTAGGACGTGTTGGCGAAATGCTCCCGATCTCCATATACGACGAGCGCATCGATTCCGAGATCTTGGGCGCGCTGCATCGCGGCCGCTAGGCGAGAATCGTAAACGTCAATTGGAATTTCGGGCAGGTCCCTCGGCAACGTGATGTTCGGCCTGTCGACCGACGCAAGCTCTACGCCAAAATCTGCCACCGACAAGTCAGTCACTGTGCTCCTTCGTTAGACGCCCACAACGCTGCTTTGCGTCGTGTGTGAATCACACGCTACTAAGTTTGCGCTAATTGCGCAATACTTTCGCAACGTTATCTCTAACGAACGTTTGGCTGCCTTGACTCAGCTGGATCGCTGGCGAGGTGCCGCCGCAGACTCCCCAACAACGAGCGAGACGCTGGTCACTCGGGACGCGGCAGCACTGCGAGACCCGTCAAGGCGTTCCGTAAGCATGGTGACGGCAGTCGAGGCCATCTGCCCGACCGGTGTATGGATGGTCGTGAGTCTCGGCGTTACGAGGTTTGCGGCCGGTACGTCGTCGAAGCCGACGATCGACAGATCCTTCGGAATAGACATTCCAAGTCTCCTCGCAGCCGCCATCAACCCAAGCGCAATCGTGTCGCTCGCTGCAAATACGGCTGTCGGGTTCCTCGCTGTCGCCAGGATGTGGGAGAGCGACGCAGCCCCAAACTCTTCGCTAAACGTGCCGTTGAGAATGAGCTGATCATCAGCATCTGCCCCTGAGCGCGTCAACGCATCTCGCCATCCACGTTTTCTCTCCTGAACCGAATGGAGCCATGCGGGCCCCCCGACGAAGGCTATTTGCTCGTGCCCGAGGGAGCTGAGATACGTGATTGCTTGGTACGCGCCCGCGTAATCATCAACGAGAACTGTATCGACGGATGGAATTCCCGCTAGTTGCTCATCAACGACCACCACTGGAAAATCTGCCGCTACTTCGGCCGCTAGAGCCGCGTTCGATGCATAGTTTCCGAGGTAGACCAGCCCATCGACGCCCAGGCTTGTCAGCAACCGCACGTAGTCAAGCTGACGACGCGAATTGTTTGAGGTACTTGTTATCAGAACCGAATACCCATTTGCTTCTGCGGCCGCGACCACCTGGTCTGCGATGCGACTGAAGTAGTCATTCCCAACCTCGGGCACCACAACGCCAATTGTTCCAACAGACGACTCGCTCTGCGCTGAGTTGCTTCGACTGGATGGTCGGACGTATCCCTCAGAGCTGATTGCGTCAATGATCTTGCGCTCGGTGTCGGGGCGCAGGTTCAGCTCGCCCTTCAAGTATCGAGACACAGTGGACGCGGAGACGCCGGCCTCATGAGCAACATCATTCAGGGTTGCTTTGCGCTTCGCCAATTCTAGGGCTCCTCACATACCTCGCCGTTTGCGTCGATGAAACTGCCTGAGTCTCACTGAATGTCGATCAAAGCATACTCGTATTTTGCGCAAATTGCGTAGATCAAAACACTTCCATACGGAGGCCCTTAGCCGGTAACAGTGTTACGCGCTGCTTCGCCTCCGCGGCATCCGCCCCGCTAGCCTCAAAGCATGGCAGATCGCGAGTATGGCTTCCGCACGCGGGCAATCCACGCGGGCAACATCCCCGACCCCGAGACCGGCGCCCGAGCGCTCCCCGTCTACCAGTCGACAGCCTTCGTCTTCGACGATTCAGCGGATGCCTCGGCTCGCTTCGCCCTGCAGAAGTACGGCAATATCTACGCACGCCTGGCGAACCCCACAGTCGCGAGTCTCGAAGAGCGCGTGGCGAGCCTCGAGGGCGGGCTCGGCGCCGTCGCGACAGCATCCGGTCTCTCGGCCCAATACATCACGTTCGCCAGCATCGTCGGCGCGGGCGACCACATCGTCGCCTCGTCGAGCCTCTACGGCGGCTCGATCACGCAGCTTGACGTCACGCTGCGCCGGTTCGGCGTCGACACCACATTCGTGCACTCAACAGACCCAGCCGACTACGCCGCGGCAATTACCGACAAGACAAAGGCCATCTTCGCCGAGACCATCGCGAACCCGTCGGGCGAGATTGCCGATATTTCTGGTCTCGCCGACGTCGCGCACGCCCACGACGTGCCACTCATCATCGATTCCACGATCGCGACTCCGTACCTCAACCGGCCGATCGAGTGGGGCGCCGATATCGTGACGCACTCGGCGACGAAGTTTCTCGGCGGCCACGGCACCACCATGGGCGGACTCGTCGTGGAGTCGGGCCGGTTCACATATTCGCGCGAGAAGTTTCCGTTGTTCCACGAGCCCGTGCACACATACGGCGGTCTGCAGTGGGCGGGAAACTTTGGCGAATACGCGTTCCTCACGCGTCTGCGCGCCGAGCAGTTGCGCGACATCGGACCGGCGCTGTCGGCAACGAGCGCGCAGCAGCTGGCGCAGGGCATCGAGACGTTGCCGTTCCGCATGAGCGCGCACGTGGAGAATGCCCGCGAGGTGGCGGCCTGGCTCGAGGCCGACGACCGCATCGAATCCGTGTACTGGGCTGGGCTCGAGAGCCACCCACACTTTGAGCGTGCCCAGAAGTACCTGCCGCTCGGCCCCAGCTCGGTGTTCAGCTTCGTCATCAAGGGCGGGCGTGCGGCGGGCCAGGCCCTCATCGAGTCGGTCAACCTTGCAAGCCACGTCGCCAACATCGGCGACACGAAGACGCTCATCATTCACCCGGGATCGACGACTCACGCGCAACTGACCGAACAGCAGCTCGAGGATGCTGGTGTGCAGCCGGGTCTCGTGAGGCTCAGCGTCGGCATCGAGGATGCTGCAGACATCATCTACGATCTCGACCAGGCTCTCAGCCAGGCAGTGGAGGCATGATCATGGCAGAGCAGAACAGCGTGGCAGACGTCGGCGCGCCCAAGGACAACACAGAACAAGCACACGCCACGCAGGGCGACGTCGAGACGCACTCCGCAGCGGCCGATCCGGACGCCACAGACATCGTCACCCTGCAGAACAGGCTGAGCTGCGAGATGCCCGCCGACTCGCCCCTCGCCAAACTGCTGAAGTCGCAGCGCACCTGGGTGGGCCCCGACGCCAAGCAGCGCCTGGCCATCCTCAAGGCAGCGAAATCCGTCGCGATCGTCGGAGCGTCGGCGAACCCGGCGCGCGCGAGTTACTTTGTGGGAACGTACCTGCAGCAGTCGAGCGACTATACGCTGTACTTCGTCAACCCCAACGCTGACGAGATCCTCGGCGAAAAGGCCTATCCCGATCTCGCTTCACTGCCGGAGACGCCAGACATCGCCGTCGTGTTTCGCAAGCCGAGCGACATTCCTCAGGTCGTCGACGAGGTGAAGGCAGCGGGAATCGACACGATCTGGGTGCAGCTGGGCATCTGGAACGAAGAAGCCGCCTACGATGCCGAGGCGAAGGGCCTCACCGTCGTCATGGACCGCTGCATCAAGGTGGAGCACGCACGCTTCCACCGCGGACTGTACCTCTTCGGCTTCGACACCGGCGTGATCTCGTCGAAGAAGGGTCTGCGCTAACCACGTGGCCCCGCCGAGGGAGCACGCACGCAGGGTGCGTACGCTGGAGCCGAATGACGTCGGAATCCGGGCTCGACGCCAGCGCGCACCCCTCACAGATTCACGTGCAATCGGGCCTGTCGGTGGCGAGCCGCCCGCAGATCCCCTAGTGTCGCGCACATGGACACTGCAGCGCGTCTGACGCAGGTTCCGTGGAAAGCTGTCGGCATCTTCACGCTTCTGTCGTGGGCGTTGGCCTGGCTCGCGCTCCTCCCCCTCTGGTTGGGCGACGGCTTCTCGTCACCATTCGCGATCGTCCTCACCGCGGCGATGATGTTCACCCCGGCCGTCTCCGCGCTCATCGTCACGTTCACGATGGTGAAACCGTCACGACCCTCGCGATTCCTCGGCTTCCTTCCGTTCACACCGGCGTGGCGCAGTGTCGTCCTGATCGTCATCTGGCCGGTGTTCTGGGCCGTCATCGGCGTCCTCGCCTTCTTCTTAGCCGTGCAATTCGGCATGACGACAACCGAGTGGTTCTCGAGCGATATGTACCACCTGTACGGCGACCAAATCACGGTAAGCACCTACGCGTTGGTTCTGCTCTCCGGGCTCCCATTCTCAACGCTCGTCTCGTCGCTCACCGCATTCGGTCAAGAACTCGGCTGGCGCGGCTTCCTCGCCTCCGCGCTTGCTCCGCTCGGCTTCTGGCAGTCAGCGCTTCTCACGGGTGTGATTGCCGGCGTCTGGTATTCGCCGCTCATCATGCTCGGGTACTACTTTGACCGCGTGGATGCTGCAGGCGCGCTGTTCATGATGGTCTTCGCGATCGGCCTCACGGTCATTCTGCAGTGGGCACGCTATGCCACCGGAAACATCTGGACGACGACGATCGGTCACGGTGCCGTGAACGCCGTGATCCCACACACACTTCTCTGGCCGTCGGGCGAGGCATCGGTCGTGACATCGACGCTTCTTGGTTTACCCGGGTGGATGCTGATGGGGGTCGCAATCGCTATTCTTGCGCTTCTTCGGCAACCGCGCCGCAGCCTGGAGCTCGAAGCTCCTCCACCCGGCAGATAGGCGGCGCCGTCGGCGTTTCTCCCCCGTGAGGCGGAGAGCAAAGTTCCGTCTGCGTGCGGATGTCTGCAGCATCCGTTCTTCGTACCGTCGGTGGTATGGATACGTCAACGCAGACTCAACAGGCATCTTCTGCAGGGCACGCCGCACGAGTGCCCTGGGCCGCCGTCGTCGTGTACACGGTGCTCGCGTGCGGACTTGCGTGGCTCGTCATGCTACCGCTCTGGCTCGGCAATGGGCTGTCGAGTCCGATGGCGATGCCGCTGATCGGCGCGATGATGCTCACGCCGTCTGTCGCCGCGCTCATCGTGACCTTCACGATGGTGCGCCCCGCCAAGAAAGCGCGATACCTCGGTTTCGTTCCGTTCCGCCCGGTCTGGCGCAACATCGTGCTGTTTCTCGGGTGGCCGATCATCTTTCTCATCCTGGCGTTCGGAGCCTTCTTCATCGCCGTCCTGCTCGGGTGGACGACGCCCGATTGGTCGTCGTCAAGCCTGCAAGGCGCGCTCGGCGGTGACATGACCGTCGCCTCGTACATGGCTGCCTCGTTCGCCTGGCTGCCCCTCACGGTGCTGATGAGCTCCGTGTCCGCATTCGGCGAAGAACTCGGTTGGCGCGGCTTCCTCACGTCGGCCCTCGCACCCCTCGGCTTCTGGAAGTCCGCCGGCATCATCGGCGTCATCTGGGGGCTGTGGCACGCGCCGATCATCCTGCTCGGCTACAACTTCAACCGCACGGATCTGACCGGGCTGCTCTGGATGTGCGGGTTCACACTCTGCGTGGGAGTGCTGCTGCAGTGGGCCCGCTACTGGACGGGCAACATCTGGCCCGCCGCGGTCGGCCACGGTGCGCTCAACTCCGTCACATCGCTGACCTTCCTCTGGCTTCCGGCGAACTTCGACGCGGCATTCTCAACCATTCTCGGCGCTCCCGGCTGGATCGCGATGGGCATCGTCATCGTGGCGCTGGTACTGCTGAAGCAGCCGCGGCGTCAGCTCGAGCTCGCGGGCGCTCCAACCGCAACGGTCCCGGCAAGCGATCGCGCGGAGAATTGACGGTGCCGCGCCCACAGCCCAGACCCGTGACGAGAGAAGCGAGCTCATCGCGCCGACCACCCCGTAATTCGTCACCGAATAGGTGCTGACTCCCACGCAGGCATTCGGTAGGCGCATGCAGCACCCGGATGCCGCCACGGGGAAGCGACCCGCTACCCTGGCAGGTGCCGTGATCGCAAGGGAGTTCTCATGACAGAGTCAGCAGTGCCGGCGCCCGAGGGGCTCAGCAATTTTCGGGACGTTGGCGGGCTGACGGCTGCGGGCGGCAGCATCCGGTATGGCCGTCTTTTCCGATCGGATGCTCTCATGGCGATGAGTCCGGCGGGGCGCACGCAGTTCGGCGAGACGGGAATCACGACGATCTTCGACCTGCGCAGCCGTGTCGAAGTCGAGCAGACTCAGCCGATGCTCGACGAGTCGACACTGGCCGACTATATCTCGCTTCCTCTTCTTGAGGGCGCGGTTCACGACACCGTCACCCACGTTCCAACCCTCACCGAGTTGTACACGGACCTCGTCGCCGAAGCCGGCGAGAGCTTCGCGCGGATCGCCGAGTGGGTGGCTCTGCGAGCGGCAGGAGGCGTGCTCGTGCACTGTACGGCGGGCAAAGACCGTACGGGTGTCGCCGTGGCACTCATGCTGGATGCCGTCGGTGTGCATCGTTCGGAGATTGTCAGTGACTATGTCGTCTCGGCCGAGAATCTCGCCGGTGTGTGGAGTGAGAAGATGCTGGCTCTTGTGCGCCAGATGGGTATTGAGGTGACCGAGGAGATCGAGATGGTGGTGTGCGGTACCGATGCCGACGCGATGCACGCGACGCTCGCGCACGTCGATGCCGAGTATGGCGGCTCTCGCGAATACTTTGCCGCTCATGGGCTCGACGATGAGACCCTGAAGGCACTGCGCAACAGTCTCGTCGAGGACACTGCCTCGACCCGGTGAACATCGAACGCTCGCGCACGATGTGGAACTCAGGGCTCACGGGCTAAGACCCCGGCGCCGCGCAACGGCCAGGTCGACTTGGAATCGCCGCGCCAGACAGGTCACTCGGGCATCCGGCTCACTACTCAGAGCCCAGGGCCCGCGGCTCAGGACCCGCGGCTCAGGGCCCAGGGCCCAGGGCTCAGGGCCCAGGGCTCGAGACTCAAGTCAACGACGCGTGACACCGCGAATCCTCGCCGATGCCACGGAGCAGAGCATGAGCTTCACCGCGCGTGCTTGTGCGACCGCTGTGTCAGCAACCCGTTCTCGGCTGCGCGTCGCGAAAGCTTCGACGGCCACCAGATGGCTCGCCCGATGTCGTACGTCAGTGCGGGAACAAGCAGTGACCGCACGATGAACGTATCAAGCAGCACCCCGAAGGCGACGATGAACGCGATCTGCACGAGGAAGAGCACGGGGATCACGGAAAGCGCGGCGAATGTCGCGGCGAGAACCACGCCGGCAGACGTGATGACGCCGCCGGTGATCGCGAGTCCGCGCACGATGCCGTCACGCGTGCCGTGTTTGATCGTCTCTTCGCGCACACGTGTCATGAGGAAGATGTTGTAGTCGATTCCCAACGCCACGAGGAACACGAACCCGTAAAGGGGAACAGCGGGGTCGGCACCCGAGAACTGGAAAACATGGTTGAACATCAGCGCTGCGATGCCAAGCGCCGTCCCGAACGACAGAACGGTGGTGGCAATGAGCAGCAGCGGCGCAAGGATCGAGCGGAGCAGCAACATGAGGATCAGCATGATCACGACGAGAATGACGGGAATGATCAGGTTGCGGTCGTGAATCGACGCATCGTTCGTGTCGATTGCCGTCGCTGTCACTCCCCCGACAAGCGCTCCGGGAACAGCATCCGCCAGTTGGGTTCGCAGATCGCTCACCGTCTCGGCGGCAGCATCCGAGTCCGCGGCGTCCGAAAGGGTAGCCTGCAGCATCACGTCACCGTCGACGACCGTCGGTTCGGGTACAGGCGTCCCCGGAGGTCCGAGCGCGCTGATTCCGTCCTCGGTGACGGGGGCCGTTCCGCTTGGCGAATCCGCCGTCACCACGGCAACACTGTCGATGCCCGTGTGGTCGAGAAGGATGTCGGATGCCTCGTCCAGAGCCGACTCGTCGACGACGATCTGCGCGGGGCTTCCTGATCCGCCGGGAAAGTGCTCGCCGAGCACCGCCTGGCCGTCACGGGCCTCCGATTGACCCAGCACGAGGTCCGATTGCGGAACGCCCGACGCATTCAGCTGCATCACGCCAAATGCACCGACGAGCAGCACGACGCTCGTCACTGTCCAGATCAGTCGAGGGTGGCGCGTGACCTGCCGCGCAACGCGCACCCAGGGGCCCCGTGCGGGCATACCGTTTTCGGCGTCCACGACCTCGGGCTCGTAGCGCGGCCGGCGCGGCCAGAACGCGGCACGGCCGAAGGCAAAGAGCAGCGCGGGCAAAAGGGTCAGAGCGGCAAGCATGGCAAACACAATGCCGATGGCGGTGACGGGGCCCAGCGTGCTATTCGACTTCAGATCGCTCAAAAGCAGGCAGAGCAGCCCCGCGATCACGGTGCCGCCGGATGCTGCAATGGGCTCGACCGCTCCGCGCAAAGCGCGCAGCGTGGCCTCCCATTTGTCAGAGCTCACCCGCAGTTCTTCGCGATAGCGCGAGACGTAGAGAAGCGAATAGTCCGTCGCCGCTCCGATCACGAGGATGAAGAGAATTCCCTGCGTCTGACCGCTCAGCAGAAGAACGTCCGCCTTCGCGAGCCACCAGACGGTGAGCAGGGCAACGCAGAGCGCGAAGAGGCTCGTCGACAGCACGGCGATCGGCAGAAGGAACGAGCGGTATACGAGGATCAGAATGATGAAGACGGCAAGCAGGGCGACGCCGAGCAGCAGCCCGTCGATTCCCGCGAAGCTCTCCACGAGATCGGCCGAGAATCCGGCTGGCCCCGTGACATGCACAGAGACGTTGTCGGGCGCCGACGCGCGCAGGGCATCTCCGATTTCCGTCACAACATCTCCCACCTCTGCGTCTGAGTTGATCGGCACGAATGCCTGGACGGCGCGATCGTCATCGGAGGGAATCGCCGGCGAGATGTCTGAGGCGATGCCCGCGGTGCCATCGAGATCCTCGATGCTGTCGGAGATCGCGTCGATCTGCTCATCAGTCAGCTCGTCGTCGCTTGCAAACACGACGATCGCGGGAATCGCGTCTGAGTCGCTGAACTCTCCGAGAAGCTCGTGCACCTGTGTTGCGTCAGCGGATTCGGGAAGGTACGCCGTCTGGTCGTTCGACGACACCTCGTCGACCTTGCCGAAGTACGGTCCGCCGACGGAAGCAGCGGCGAGCCACACGATGATCAGAAGTGCGGGAAGCACGATCCGGAGCCAGCGCGGCACGCGAGAACGCGCACGCTCGGCACCGTGTGACCCGACTCTTTCGTCCGTCGCTGGGTGCTTTGTGGACATGCGGTTTCCCCCGAGATTTCACTAGCTAGGCTAGCTATAACGGTAGCATGCAGAAATCTCAGTGTGCTTCACGCCCCGCTAGACTTGCGGCATGACGGTTTCCGGCGACGATTCTGAGACAACGTCATCGGGCATCTATGACCTTGACGCGAGTGATCCGTTCAGCGAACTTGTCGACAGGTCTGCCCTCTCGGATGCTGACGTCAGCGAGATCAACACCCTCATGGCCTCGCTCGCGCGCCTGCGCGATGCCGAGCAGCGCTTGACCGAGGCATCTCTGCAGTATATGAAGCTCAATCAGTCGGACATGCGCGCCCTGCACTACCTGATCGTGGCCGAGAACCGTCACACGATCGCCACACCGGGAGCCATCGCCACGCACCTCGCCATCTCGACGGCGTCGACGACGAAACTTCTCGACCGACTCGAACGCGCCGGACACATCACACGGCAGCCTCACCCCCACGACAGGCGCGCCCTGGCGATCTCGATCACACCGACGACGCGAGAAGCGGCGTTGAACACTGTCGGCCGCCAGCAGGCAAAGCGCTTCTACGCCGCGGCACGACTTTCGAGCGACGAGCGTCAGATCGTCGCTCGCTTTCTCGATGACATGGCGAACGAGATCGCCCTCACTGATGCGGACTGAGCGAACGCAGATTCAGACCGCTGATCTGATCGCAGAATACTGATCGGATCGCACACCGCTTGCTGACCGCTGATTTTGAACCGGTGGCCGCAACCCGCAGACCACAACCCGCAGACCGCAGACCGCAGACTTACTGATCGTTGCACCCACCTACCGGGCCCGCGACCACCTGTCGCCGTCCGCTCGGTCAACCGCCTGCTCAGTCCGTTGAGGGTTCGGGTGAGTGACGCTCCCCTTCCGGACATCGGGCGATGACGTGAAAGACGTGCCAGTGCTTCGGCCCGTCGAACGCGCGACCGTCGCGCTCGTCTTCGTCGAGCAGCAGCGTCTCAAGCCCCCACAGCATCCTCTCGACATCGTTGTGCGTGTGGAAGGTCATTCCCGGAGTTCCGGCCCACTTATCTCGCACACCGAAAAACTCGACGGCGAGAATTCCGCCCGGGCGCAGACACGTGCGGATCGCACCCCACAGTGGGTCGAAATGCGCGGGTGGGCAGAACGGCAACGAGAAGGCGGCGACCACGAGATCGGATGCTGGCAGCTCGGTGATCTGCGCGAAATCGGCGTGCTGTGCCACGACGCCTTCCACCCCGGCCAGCTGTGTGCTCAGATCGGCATGGCCGTCGATCGCCGTGACCTGCCACCCGCGCGAGGCAAGCTCACGTGTCTCGAGACCGTCGCCTGCGCCGAGGTCAACGGCATTCCCGGGCGGCCGATCACCCCAGTGCTCGAGGGCGGCGACGAGGTTCTTGCGCAGCGGGCGCCCCGACATCGCCTCGTAATAGGCATCCCAATCGAACGGCGTCGTCGTCATGAGTCCATGCTTACACAGTCCGGCGACACTACACTTGCCACGTGACCGAGCGTGGAGACAGCACAGACGATCCGATGCGCGTGCGCGTCCTCGGTCCGGTGCTCGTTGACGACGCATCGGTGACGGGGCTGCTCCCCCGCCGACTCATCGCCGCTCTCGCTCTGGCCCGCCCGCACCCGCTCAGCACGGATGCGCTCGCGGATGCTGTCTGGGGCGACGACCTGCCGGAGAACGTGCGGGCGTCCCTGCAGACCCTCGTCTCTCGCACCCGGGCCGTGCTCGGTTCCGACGCCATCGAGCGTTCCGCCGCCGGGTACCGGCTCACCGTGACGTCAGATCTCGATGCTGCTCGGACGATGGCTCAGGGCGAGGATGCCGTCAATGCACCCGCTCGCGGAGGCAGCGACTCGCAGGTCGGCGAGGCATGGCGCGATGATCTCTGGCACGGCGACGCCGCTGCAGATCTGGGTGAGGCGCCGGTGGCCACGGAGTTGCGGAGCGAATCCGACCGGCTGCACGGCGCGTTCCTGCGGCAACGGGCTCGCCAGCTTGCCGATGGCCAACAGTGGGCAGAAGCCGTCACTGCCTATCAGCACCTCGTCGCGACGAACCCGATCGACGAGCCCGCCGCTGTAGGCCTCATGACCGCGCTCGAGAACGCAGGACGACGCACTGAGGCCCTCGCCGCCTTCGCCCGGCTGCGCGAATCCCTCGCCGACGCGCTGGGAACTGACCCGGGAACCGAAGCCGTCGCGCTCAACACGCGCCTGCTGCGCGGTGAGGCGCGCACCGAGCAGCGGCAGCAGCAGGTCGGCGTGCGCACGCGCCGCAGCCCGCTGATCGGGCGCGACGGTGACATCGACGAGGTCGAGCACAGCATTGCAACGCATCGGCTGACGACGATCCTCGGAGTCGGCGGGCTCGGAAAAACCAGCCTTGCGCAGGAGGTCGCGCGCCGGTCGACTGCGCCCGTCACTGTCGTCGTCGAGCTCGCGGGGGCGACGAGCCCAGACGACGTTCTCATCACGGTGACGACGACCCTCGGCATCCGCACGATCAGCTCGGTCGCCCGAATGTCCGACCCCATGGTGCGCACCGACGTGCGCTCGCGGGTGATCGCCGCGCTTGCCGACAACGAGACACTTCTCATTCTCGACAACTGCGAGCACCTCGTCGACGCGGCAGCAGATCTCGCAGACGACCTGCTCAGCGCCGTTCCTTCATTGCGCATCCTCGCGACAAGCCGCTCCCCTCTCGCGATCGAAGGTGAGCAGGTCGTGGCTCTGCCCGCCCTCGCCCTCACGGAGGGCGGCGCGCCCGGTCCCGCGGTCGCCCTCTTTCTGCAGCGTGCCCGCGCTGTGCGCCCGGGCGCCGATCTTCCTCTGGACGCCGTCAGCCGCATCTGCGCAAGCCTCGACGGCCTCCCCCTGGCCATCGAACTGGCGGCGGCCCGGGTACGCTCCCTGTCGCTCACCGACATCGAGCGTCGACTCCGTGACCGCTTTGCGCTGCTCACGACTGTTGACCGCTCAGCACCCGCGCGCCATCGCACGCTGTTTGCCGTGATCGACTGGAGCTGGAAACTGCTGGAGCCCCGACAGCGGCAGACACTGAGGCGTCTGTCCCTCTTCGTCGACGGGTTCACAGCGGATGCTGCCGCGCACATGGCCGCGAACGGCACAGACATTGTCGATGATCTCGATGCGCTCGTGATGCAATCGCTCGTTCAGGTGCACGAAGACGCCGACACCGTGCGGTATCGCCTTCTGGAGACCGTGCGGGAGTTCGCGCGCGAGCGCCTCGACGAGGCCGCTGAGAGCGCCACCATCGAGGAGCGATACGAGCAGTGGATCACCGGCCTCGCGCTCGACCTGTTCGACCGGCTGCTCGGCCCGGGTCAGCTTGACGCCCTCGCCGTCGCGATCTCAGAACGCGAGAACCTTGTCGCGGCGCTGCGTCACGCAATCGCCCGGGCACATAGCGATGTCGTCTACACACTGTTCGGGCTCTTGTCGTTGTTCTGGTCGATCAGGGGCGAGCACGAAGAGTTCCTGGCGTTCGGATCTGACGTTCTGAGCGCGACGGAGAAGCGCCCGACTTCGCCCCACATCGCCAACGTCGCCGTTCACGGGCTGGCTCTGCTGGCGGCGACGTTCACGCTCGTCGGAGCGCGCCGTGTTGCCTACCTCGCGATCTCGCGCATCCGGCACCTCGTGCGTACCGGCACCGTCACCGACTCCCGTGCGCTGGTCCTCGCCGAGCTGCTATCGCTGCCGTCTGCGAACACCGACGACGGCATGGAGAGCATGTTCGCCTGGTTCGATGCACAGCTGCGCTCGGCTGATGATGCGCGGGCAGCCTACGCGGGCTCTCTCGGCGCGAACGGAGCCGAGAACTTCGGCGAGTTCGAGCGAGCCGTCGCCTACGGTCGTGCCGCCTACAGCCGAGCCATTGCTCTCGGCGACACGTGGCTGCAGAGCGCGGCCGCCTCGACAGTCGCGCAGCTGCTCAGTCAGAACGGGCGCGCGAGCGAAGTCATCCCCTGGGCGCACAGGGCGGCAGATACTCTCGCCCAGATCGACGCAGACGGCGACAGAGCGCAGGCCCGGTGGATGCTGTCGCTGACGCAGCTTCAACTGGGTGATCCGTCCGTCGCCCGCAGCATGTTGGACGAACTCAACGACGACGCTCCGGGCGAACTGCGGGGGCTCCTCCTGACCCTGGACGCCGAGCTCGCTGTGCACGAGGAGCGGTACAGCGACGCCGTCGCCTCGCTCGACGATGCGCAAGCGCTGCTGGAGACCACGGGCGGGCGGTCAGCGCCGTGGCTCGTGCTGGCGATGGCGACACGTGCACTGACGCGGCAGCGCGCCGGTGCACCGCGCGAATCGATCATCGCCGACGGCGACCGCCTATCGGCTCGGATCCGCGCGCTGATCCGCCTGCGGGGCTGGTCGACAGATCAGCCCGTCGTCGGATCGGGAGTCGCTGCCATCGGAGCGATCGCCCTTGACGATGCCGAATCCGCGGCTATCGGGGTCGAGCTGATTCTGCTGGCCGAGCGCATGGGCTACCGGCGCGACTTCGCTGTGCTTGCCGAACGGACACTGCTCGACCGTGCGGAGGCGACCTGCGGGGCGGATGCTGTCGCCGAGGCACGTGCTCGGGCAGCATCCCACACCCCGATCGGGCGGCTCGACCGCATCGTCACGCTGCTTGACAACCTCGCGGCAACGCGATCGGCCGTCACCGACCGTAGCGGTGCGCCCAGCCGTCACCGACCGTAGCGGTGCGCCCAGCCGTCACCGAGCGTGGCGGTGCGCCCAGCCGTCACCGAGCGTGGCGGTGCGGCCAGCCGTCACTGACCGTGGCGCAGCTCGACGCTGATCTGCTCGGCGTCCAGCACGTCCAGCGCGCGCGAGAGCGTGTCCGTCGAGAACGTGCCGTCGTCACGCACGCGCAGCAGGGCATCGCGCTGTGCCGTGATGATCATCATCTCGTCAGCCTCTCCCCCGTCAGCGGCAGCCGCCGCGCGTTTCGCCTCAGCGGTCTCTTCGAGCATGGTCGCCAGACGGCGCCGTTCGTCGGCTAAGGCACCGGCCGGTTCGGGGCGCGGCTTCACGCGGGAGATGACCCATTTCAGCGTCCCGCCCTGCAGCAGCAGTGAGACGGCGGCGACGAGGAATGCGATCAGGACGAGCGTCGACCGGTGCGGCGTGTCGGCGGGGAAGGTCTGTGCTGCAGCAACGGTCACGGCGCCGCGCATACCGGCCCACACGACGACGGTTCCCTCGCGCCAGCCGAACGGCCTCTCGAGGAAGTAGTTGACATCGGCGACCATCCGCGTGATGCGCGCGCGGAGGCGCTCGATGCGCTGCACGGCACGTGCTCCCATCGTCGGTCGTGGGAACGGCTGGCCCTCGCGGCCGAGGAACGGCTGGCCCTCGCGGCCGGGAAACGGCGGGCGTCCGGCTGCTGCGGGAAAGGGAGGGCGCTGACCCGGTGAGAAGGGTCCGATCGGAGAAACAGCGTCCTGAGGGGCTGATCCAGCGAGAAACGGTCCGGTGTCGTTTGGGGCGCCTTCTCCGGCAGTGCCCTCTCCGGCGGCGCCCTCTCCGGCAGATCCCTCTCCAGCGGTGCCCTCTCCGGTGGATTCCTCGTTGTGGCCCGGAGCGGAGCCGCCGAAGGGTCCTGCGCTGAGCCCGCGCAACGGTGAGTCTTCGGGCAGCGGCGCTCCCGAGAGGAAGGCGTCGCGTTCGTCGAACCGCTTTTTGATGATCGTGATGCGCTTCCGCATCCGCTCGTGTCTCCGGGCACGCCGTTGCAGTGAGTTCACGAGAAGCGACACGTAGCCGCTGCGCACGACGACGGTGAGAACGAGCGCCGCGAGTGCCACGAGTACGGCGGGAAGAACACCGTCATGGCTGGCGATGACGTCTTTCACGATGCCCATCAGCTCGAGTCCGAGCAGCAGGAAGACAGCGCTTTCGAGCAGCAGCTCGATCGTGCGCCAGTTCTGCTGCTCGGTCAGCCGGTGCCACGGCGTCAGGCGTTTCAGCGCGCCACGCCCGGTCACCAGCCCGGCGACGACGGCGGCGACGAGACCAGACGCCCCGAGCATCTCGGCCGGAATCGACGCGATAAACGGCACAGCGAACGAGATCACCGTGCCCACTGTTGCATCGGTGATTCGCGAGCGCACGGCGAGGTTCAGCCAGCCGACGACGGCACCGATCGCCGTCGCGACGAGGATCGCATAGACGAAGTCGCCCAGCACACCCCAGAACGACACGGCAGCCGCTGCTCCTGCAATTGCGGTGCGCAGCATCACCAGCGCCGTCGCGTCGTTCAGCAGGCTTTCGCCCTCGAGCATTGTGACGATGCGCGGTGAGACGCCGAGCCCCTTGACGATCGATGTGGCGACAGCATCCGTTGGGCTGACGACGGCTCCCAGCGCGATGCCCCAGGCGAGAGAAATATCGGGGATGACCCACCAGAAGAACAGGCCCAACAGGATGCTGCTGACGACGACGAGAGCGACGGATAGCCCGCCGATCGCCGTGAACTCGCGGCGGAAGTCGACGGACGGCATGGACACCGACGCCGAATAGAGCAGCGGGGGCAGCACACCGGCGAGGATCCATTCGGGGTCGATCTCGATCGCGGGAACGGCCGGGAACAGCGTGATTCCGATGCCGAGCACGACGAGCAGAAGCGGAGCGGCGACGCCGAGCCGCGACGCAAACGTGGTGACGGCCGCGATCACGATGAGACCGAGGACGGCGATGATGAGGATCGTCTCCATCGCGTCTCCCTTCAGGTTGAGATGTTGAGCGGTCTGCTCGGCGTGCGGGCCGAGCGAACCCGTGGAGGCGATGTTCGCGCGCAGGTACCGTTCACAGCGTAGAACGGATGCTGCCGGGGTGACAGCATCCGTTCCGGCCCGGGCACGGTGGGATGTACCCGGGCAGTCTTCGCGACTACGCCTTGCGCATGTATGCACGTACGGTCAGCGGGGCGAACACGGCAACGATCACGGCGGCGCCGATGAGCGAGATCACGAGGTCGGCACCCACGACACCGTTGTTGGCCAGTTCTCGCACCGCTGTCACGAGGTGCGAAATCGGGTTGACGTGCACGAAGCCCTGCAGCCAGTCGGGCATCGTCTCGACCGGAACGAAGGCGTTTGACAGGAATGTCAGTGGGAACAGGATGATCATTGAGATGCCCTGAACGCTGGATGCTGTTCGTGCGATGACGCCGAAGAAGGCGAAGATCCAGCTGATCGCCCACGCACAGACGATGACCGCGAGGCCCGCGAGCACGACGCTGCCGATGCCGCCCGAGGCACGCCATCCCATGATGAAGCCCATCACGAATGTGAGGGTCGTGGCGATCGTGTAGCGCACGGTGTCGGCGAGCAGCGCACCGGCGAGCGGCGCGATGCGGGCGATGGGCAGCGAGCGGAACCTGTCGAACACGCCCTTGTCCATGTCTTCACGCAGTTGAACTCCCGTCACGACGGACGTGGTGATGACTGTCTGCACGAGGATGCCGGGGATGATGACGGGCAGGTAGCTCGCAATGTCCCCGGAGATCGCGCCGCCGAAGATGTAGGTGAACATCAGGGTGAAAATGATCGGCTGCACGGTCACATCGATGAGTTGCTCCGGCGTGCGTTTGATCTTGAGAAGCCCACGCTTGGCCATCGAGAGAGAGTGCGAAACGGTGTCGGCCAGGCTGACCGAGTTGGTGAGCGGCCTGCCGAGAACGCTGTCTGACGGGGAGCCCGGGGATGCCGGGCCACGGGATGCTGTATCGAGAGATGCTGTGCTCATGCGTGTGCTCCTTCGAGCTCGTCGGCTGCGGGCTCAGCGCCGTGGCCGGTAATGGAGAGAAAGACCTCGTCGAGCGTCGGCTTCTGCACGCTCATCTCGGCGAGGTGGATGCCGCGAGATCGCAGTTCGACCAGCAGGTCTGTCACGCGATCGGCATCGGCCATGGGCACACTGATCTGATCGCCGCGGAAGGCGGGGTTGCCGCGGAAACCGAGCACATCGCGCATGGTCTGCACGGCAGCATCCGTGTCGTGTGCATCGGTCAGCGTGACCTGCAGGGCGGAGGCACCGACGGATGCTTTGAGCTGGTCCGCCGTTCCCTCGGCGACGACTCGTCCCGTGTCGATCACGGCGATGCGGTCGGCCAGCTGGTCGGCTTCATCGAGGTATTGGGTGGTCAGCATGACCGTGGAGCCGTTTGCGACCAGGCGACGGATGGTGTCCCACATCTGGTTGCGGGTGCGCGGGTCGAGCCCGGTCGTGGGCTCGTCGAGGAAGATGAGCGGCGGCTGGGCGATCAGGCTGGCTGCGAGGTCGAGGCGCCGGCGCATTCCGCCCGAGAACTTCTTCAGCGGGCGGGTGGCCGCATCGCTCAGTGAGAATTCATCGAGCAGGTTCTTCGCTATGCGTTTGGCGTCACGGCCGCTCAGGCCGAGGAGCCGGCCGAAGAGCACGAGGTTCTCGATGGCGCTGAGGGAATCGTCGACCGAAGCGTACTGCCCGGTCACGCCGATCAGCTGGCGGACGATGCCGGCGTCGCGTTGAACATCGTGCCCGAAGATGCGGGCGCTTCCGCCGTCTGGCCTCAGAAGCGTGGCGAGCATGCTGATGGTTGTGGTCTTGCCTGCCCCGTTGGGGCCGAGAACTCCGTAGATGCTCCCGGCACGGACGGCGAGGTCGACGCCGTCGACGGCGCGGTTTGTGCCGAAGGTCTTGACGAGCCCGGTCGCATCGACGGCGAGTTCTGTGGATGTCATAGGTGTTCCTTTCATCAGGAACAAGACTCCGACGCTCCACTTTCACGGCACTGTCATGGCGCTGACATGCGCGTGCGGCCGGTGACAGCGGCTCGTGCGGACGAGATTCCGTTCGCACGAGCCGCCGCCGTGTGGATCAGCAGCCATGAAACACATCGCTGTCTGCCCAGCCCGTGTTCGCCCAGGCGTCAGGTTCCGCGGGAGTGAATCCCGAATACAGCGCCGCGAGCTCGTCGAGAGCCCAGCTGGTGAAGCGCGCGGCTCCCTGCGGACACGTGTGGATGCCGTCGTCGCTTCGGTCGATCGCGCCATCGTGTTTTCGCGAGAAGTCATCACCCCAGACGGCGCTGGCATCGAGATACTCGACACCGTCGAGATCGTCTGCGACGCTCTTGGCCTGCTCGTTCGCCGCCGCGAGCTCATCCATATGGGGCGCGTAGAAATCGTCGGGCGCCAGCGGCGGCATCGAGATGAAGATCAGGTCGGCATCATTCCTCGACGTCGCTTCTGCGAGTCGCCGGTAGGCGTCACGCTGTTCATCCGGAGACCCCCAGTCGTACGTCGTCACCTGATACATCACGACCCCGCCGTCGGCATCCTCAAGCTGGTCTGGAAGGGTGTCCCACTGCTTCTCGGCGTTGGGGCCCACAACGTTTCCCCCTCCCACCGACGTCGCGTCGACGAACTTCACGCCGCTCTCTGCCAGGCCCTGCCTCAGCGCCGCTGCCTGACCCGCTGCGACGGAATCACCAAGAAAAAGCACGGGCGAGAGGCCTGCCTCGGCGGCCTGCGATGATTCCGTCCAGCCCTGGCTTTCCGCGGAGCTCGCGTTGGGGTTGGTTCCGCAGGCGGTCAGCGCGAACGCAGCCAAAGCTGTGGTGAGCGCAGCGACAGCACGAACCGGCTGTGCGACGCGATGCCTCGAGGGCGAAGTTGCATCTGAATTATTCGTTGGGTTTGTCATAGTTCGACTCTCACAAGCCGATGTCGCAGCTCCACCCTCGCCGTGTCGCAGTCCTGTCACAAGATCCTGTCTCGGCCTCCTTGTTTCGGGGGCGAGCACGTAGCATGTGGGCATGGTTGTGGCCCTTCTGGTTGAGGACGACGAGTTTGTGCGCCGCGGCATGCAACTCGCTCTCAAGCGACACGGCCACGATGTCGAGACGGCAGAAGACGGTGAGGCCGCGCTGACGCGCTTTGGCGAGGGCGATGTCGACGTCGTGATTCTCGATGTGATGCTCCCCGGAATCGACGGGTTCGAGGTGTGCCGCAGAATCCGAGAACGCGCCCAGACGCCGATCATCATGCTGACGGCTCGTGGTGATGACTTCGACATCATCACCGGGCTCGAGGCGGGCGCTGACGACTACGTCACGAAGCCCGTGCAGCCGACGGTCTTGGACGCTCGCATTCGCGCCGTTCTGCGCCGTTCGGTGAGCGATGTCGATGGGGTTCGCGTACACGGTGGCCTGCAGATCGATACGGTGTCGCTCGCCGTCACCGTCGACGGTCACGCGGTGAGCCTCACTCCCACCGAATTGCGATTGCTCTTGACACTGTCGCGTGTTCCCGGTCGGGTATTCAGCCGTGAACAGCTGCTCGAAGAGGTGTGGGAGCAGGGGTATCTCGGAGACTCTCGGCTCGTCGACAACGGCGTGATGAGATTGCGCTCGAAGATCGAGCGCGACCCCGCACAACCCGAGTATGTCGAGACCGTCCGCGGGTTCGGCTATAGGTTCAGGCGAGCATGATGCCCTCGTGGATGCTGAGAGCACTCCGCGCCTCGTCTGGGCTGCGTGGCCGCCTCATCGGGACGTTCGTTGCGGTCATGGTGCTGGGCGCCGCAGCTGCCGCGTGGGCTGGTGTTCAGCAGTCCACAGCATCGCTCATCAGCTCCCATACCGACTCCGCAGCGGCAGATCTGATCAGTCGCGTCACCCAGGTGTCCCCGTCCGTGCGCTATCCCCCGCGCCAAGACTCGCTCGATCAGCTCAGAAACGCCGTGGGGGTGAACGCTCTTGTCGGTTTCGACGGCAACACCTCAAGCAGCGGGTTCTTCGCATCGGGATGGGAATCGGTTCCTTCAGATCTGCGCGCGGCAATCACGGCGCAGGAGCGCAGCGATGACGCTCGCGTATCGACGCAGCGAGTGGAAGCCGACGGCACCTCCTGGCTCGTGATCGGCACACCGGTCATGATCACGTCCCCCGAGGGAGAGCGGGCGCCCTCGGGAATCGAGGTGTACGCGGCATACGATCTCACCGACGTTGGCCAGCAAGTGGATGCTCTTGTGCGAGGCGCGGCGGTCACGACGGCACTCGTCCTCCCACTGGCCGTGCTTCTCGCGATCCTCGCGTCGCGAAGCGTCTTGCGCCCCATCGCTCGTCTTCGCGCGACGGCGCAGAGCCTCGCCGCTGGGGATCTCACGGCACGTTCAGAGTCGGCAGGAGTCGACGAATTGGCACAGCTCACCCGGACGGTCAATGAGATGGCCGAGTCGCTTCAGAGCTCAATGGAGTCATTGGCGCAGATGGAGGAAGGCTCTCGTCGTTTCGCCGCCGATGTCTCGCATGAGCTCCGCACTCCGTTGAGCACGTTGACTGCGGCTGTCGAGGTGCTCCATGACGTGCTCGCGCGCGCGGATCACGCCGACCTGAGCGACGACGACGCTCGCGAATCCGCCGAGCTGGCATTTCACGAGACACAGCGTCTGGTGGCTCTCGTCGAAGACATCATGGAGGTCGCTCGCTTCGACGCGGGAACCACGCAGGTGCGGAGAGAGACAGTCGACATCGCCGAGGTCGCGCGCGAATGCGTCAGCGTTCGCGGCTGGTCTGATGATGTTCGCATCACCAGAGGTCCCGCACGCAGCGCCAACGGGCGCTCCGTCACCGTGCGCGCAGATCGGGCTCGTCTGGATGTGATTCTCGCCAACCTCATCGGGAACGCCCTCACGCATGGTCGCGCCCCCGTGCACGTCGAGATGTCAACGCGCGATGGTGGTGTGAGTGTGGCCGTGATCGACTCGGGCCCGGGGATTCCGCCGGACGATCTCGCACATGTCTTCACGCGATTCTATAAAGCAGACACGACGCGCACGCGCGCGCACGGGAGCGGTCTCGGGCTGGCCATTGCCCGCGAGAACGCTCTCGCGCACGGCGGAACTCTGACCGCAGAGAACCGAGATGGCGGCGGAGCTGTGTTTACGCTGTGGCTCCCGCTGGGCGAGCCAGACGCGAGCGAGACGCCAGAGGAGGATCACAGATGAGACAGCGAATCGTGAGCGCACTTGCGATAGGAAGCATCGCGCTCGCGCTCTCAGGATGCGGGCTCGGGCCTTCTGGCGTCGAGCAGGGTGCGGCTGCACCAACCGGTGTTTCGGCGGGGATGACGCTGTACTTCTACGACTCCTCCGGCACCCTCACCGCGCAGCAGCGTGATACCGGTCGGCTTGGAAGCGTGCAGGACGCCATCGCGCTCCTGCTGACGGGCCCAGGTTCGTCTGGGCTGACCACCGCCCTGACGCCCACAACAGTCACCCGCACCGAAGTACGGCTCAGCGGTGATCAGATGTCAATCGTCGTTCCTTTGACGGCGACGGAGGCGACTGATGTGGGCACGGATCAAATCGTCTGCACCGCACTCGCGAGCCACATTCAGTCGGGCGGATCGCCCGATACCACGGTGACCGTCCACTTCACCGTCGGTTCTGACACGACGCGCACCTGCCCAGTGCTTCCGTAAGCTGCTGCTCACCGCAGACACTGCCAATCAATGAATCCCGCGCGTCACAACACGCTGACGTCGATGACTGTTGACTCCATGTGAGGCACGACCACCCAGAAAAGAAGCAGCAGGACTGAAACTGCGAGAAGAGCACCGAGCCCGGCTCGTCCGCGTGCCCACCGAGCGCGGAACCGAATGGGGTCTTCCACGAAGTACCGTGACGCCGCTGCCGCAGCGAGCGAAATTCCAATGACGACTGCGGTGTGCATCAGCATCCCGATCTCTGAGTCGCCGTGAGCGGGAATCAGCGTGATCACCGGCCAGTGCCACAGATACAGGCTGTAGGAAATTCCTCCGAGCCACACCAGCTGACGATTCTGCAGCAAGCGCACGGGAACCGGCAGTCTTTGAGCCCCGTCAGTCTGAGACCCGTCATTGTTCGTCACATGCTGCCGTGTCACCGTGGCAACAAGCGCGATGAGCGCGGCACATATGACTGCGTGAACGAACAGACCTCCGGTAAAGAGCCCCGGCGTCGATATTCCGTCCGCTGCGACCCATGCCGCAGCAAGCGCCACCCCGAGAGCTCCGATCACTCCGGTCGCTGCTCTCGGATAAGCGGTCACCGCACGTTCGCAGAGCCGACGGATGGGAAGGGTCGCAGCAGCTGCTCCTATCACGAGAGAAAATGCCCGGGAGTCCGTTCCCGTATAGACCCGGGTGGGATCCGCGGGGTCGACGGCGGCGATCATCACAATGAAAGACGCAACCGAGAACACTCCCGCTATGACGATGACCGAGACATCAAACTGCGCGTGCCCGTGTCGGCGCCCCCACGCCGTGACCGCGATGACGAGGCCGATAATGAGTGGCCAGACCAGGTAGAACTGCTCTTCGACAGCGATACTCCAGAGATGCTCGAAGACACGCGACTGCCCGAACGCATCCCAGTAGCTTGCATCCTCAGCGATCAAGTGCCAGTTAATGATGTTCAACTGGGCCCAGAGCCCGTCAGATAGCGTTGTGCTGACCAGGCCGCTGCGCCAAGGTGCGATTCGTGCTCGCTCCAGCGCCCACACTGTCAGAGCCGTGACGCCCATCATGAGCGCTAACGCGGGAAAGAGCCGTCGCAGTCGGCGCCCCCAGAAACGCACAAGGTGAACACGACCAGTGTCTGCTGCCTCGTTCACGAGCTGTCCCGTAATGAGAAAACCGGAGAGCACGAAAAACAAGTCGACGCCGAGGAAGCCGCCGGAGAGATACCCGGTATGGAAGAGCACGACTCCGCTGACGGCGGCGCCGCGCAAACCGTCCAGGGCGGACACGTACGATTGCGTTGACCGTCCGCGTGATTGCTCGCGAACGCGTAATGGTGTCTGTTGGGGCATAGACACGAGTCTGGTCACGCGTCTTCACCGCATGATCGCGGCCATGTCGCAACTGTGTCACAGCGGGAGGGCCAGCTGAACAACGGCAGCGCCTCACAGAGCGAACAGTGTGAGCATCTTTCTGCCGTGGAAGAGCGCGCAGTCTGGGTACGAGGCGCGCACCCCCGCTGACATGCGCGTGCAGCCGGTGACAGCACCGGCCGCACGCGCTTGGCCTCAGTAGCTGATGCCGAAGACCCAGACGGCAAGGGTCATTGTGGTCGCCGTCACGAGAACGATCCCGATCAGGTTCAGCCAGATTCCTCCCTTGATCATGGAGCCGATCGTCACATACCCGGAACCGAAGGCGACAGCGTTCGGTGGTGTGGCGACCGGGAGCATGAACGCGCACGACGCGGCGAGAGCCGTCGGGATGGTGAGCAGCAGCGGGTCGAGGCCCACGCCGAGAGCGACACCGCCGACGACGGGCAGGAACGTCGCCGCCGTGGCCGTGTTGCTCGTCAGCTCGGTGAGGAAGATGATCAGCGTCGTGATGATGGCCACGATCAGGACCACCGGCAGCACGCCAACAGCTTCAGCTTGCGTGCCGATCCACTTCGACAGCCCCGACTCCGTGAACTGCGCCGAGAGGGCGAGTCCGCCTCCGAAAAGCAGCAGCACTCCCCACGGAAGCTCGACCGCTGAGTCCCAGTCGAGTAGCTTGACCCCTCGGTTGGCCTTCGCGGGGAAGAGGAAGAGCACAAGCCCGGCCGCGATCGCGATTCCCGCATCGTCAATGGGCGGGTCCTCGAAGATGACGGGAATGAAGATCCAACTCACGGCGGCCAATGCGAAGACGGTGAGCACGAGCTTCTCCCCCGTCGCCATCGGGCCCAGCTTGCGCAGCTCATTGGCGACGAGCTCGCGACCCCCGGGAATCTCCGAGATCTCTGGTTTGAACAGGACGTGCGTGAGGAGGAACCAGCACAAGAACGTGAAGACGATGGCGATTGGCAGCCCCACCAGCATCCACTGGCCAAAGCCAATGTGAATATCGTGGTTACTCGCCAGGTATCCGACCAGCAACGTGTTGGGCGGCGTGCCGATAATAGTGCTCAGCGACCCGAGCGAGGCGGAGTATGCGATGCCGAGCATCAGAGCGGTCCCGAAATTCGTGCGGATCACATCGTGAACCTTGCTCGCCACGCCCTTCTCAGGGCCTTCCGCCGTCTCCTTCCCGTCTGACATCTGCTCTGAGACCAGGACGAGCACGGATGTGCCGAGCGGCAGCATCATGACGGCGGTTGCAGTGTTCGACACCCACATGCTGATGAATCCGGTGGCGATCATGAAACCGCCGATCATCGGCTGCGACTTTCCGCCCATGAGGCGCACAATGTGCAATGCGATACGCCGATGCAGATTCCAGCGCTGCATCGCCAGGGCGATGAGGAATCCCCCCATGAAGAGGAAGATGATGTGGTTTCCGTAGGAGGCTCCGACATCATCGAACCCGATGGAATCCCCGTTGGAGTCGACCATCGCTGCGAGGGGAAAGATGAGTACGGGCAAAAGCGCCGTCGCCGGGATGGGAATCGCCTCGGTCATCCACCAGACGCCCATGAGCACGGCCGTGGCCGCCGTGATTTTTGGAGAATGATCGAGATCGGCGGGCATCGCGAGAAACACGACGATAGCGAGGATGAGACCGAGTGCGAAGCCGGTCCATCGTCGTCTGTTTGTCTTCTTTTCGATTCCGGTATCGAGCTGGCCCGGTGATTTCACACGTTCTGACGTTGACATGACAGCTCCTTCGCTGAGTTGACGACAGTGGTTGCAGACGGCGACGCCATCGGGTTCACAACGCCACCACACCTCTGATCAGGGCTGCAGCACCTCCAATCGCGGCGAGGGTAATCGCTGTGTTGCGGGCGGCGCGCGAGGACACGCGAGAACTCAGGATGCTGCCGATGACGATGCCCGCAACGACGATGACGATGATCACGCCGAACGTCCACAGCGGAGGTAGCTCCGCCAACGTCGTGGCACCGAGGCTGATCTTCGAGATGACCGAAAGCAGTCCCATCGTCAGGAATGTGGGCTGCATCGTTGCGGCAAACGAGGTCTGGTTCCAGCGCGTCAGCGTGGCATCAATCACCATGACTGGTGCCGCCACGCCGGCGCACGTGTTGAAGAACCCACCGACGGCACCGGTGACGGGGCCAAGTGCTCGGGTTCTAACCACGGGCAGATTCGGAACACCGAACGTCGTCGCGAGAGCGAGAAGAACGATCGCTCCGATGAGGATCTGCAGCCAGCTGGCGGGTGCGGCACGGACGACGAAGGACGCGGCAATGGCACCGACGATGATTCCCGGGAGGAAGCCCAAATACCGTTTCCATTCGATGTTGCGGCGCAGTGACAGCAGAATCAGGAGACCCGAGACGACGGTTGTGGCATTGGTCACGAGGATGCCCGCGACCGGCCCGAGCAGCACGGTCAGGATCGGTGCGACCACGAGCCCCACGCCGGTGCCGGACAACCGCTGCAGGATTGTTCCGATGAAAATCGCAACGGCGGCGATGAGGGCGGTGGTCAGATCCACACGGTCTCCGCGGTCACAATCGCTGGCATCTGCTCAGGCTACATCTGACGTTCGGCTGCGCACGCGACGTCACGCATACTGCGCGGCGAGCCGCGCCGACATTGTCACATAGCTGCCTTCGAAGAGGTGCGCGTGCATGATCACGATGCCCAGCTGGTGCAGGCCGATGCGGTCGCGCCAGCCGTCGGCGAGCGGCGACGCTTCGTCATACCCCGCGTACACATCGTCGAGGAACGGAAAACCGAACACTGACAACGTCGCCAGGTCGGTTTCGGCGTGGCCGCCGTGGGCCATGGGGTCGATGAGTGCTGCACCCGACGACGCTCCGTCGTACAGCACATTCCCCGACCACATGTCGCCGTGAACGCGGGCCACATCGTGACCGGCTTCGGCGACGAGCTGCGGTTGTGCCGCATCGTAGGCACCGTCGTCGAGCCGCGCAGCCAGCCGATCGTAGAGCCGCGCATCATCGGCATCGATCACACCGTTCTGCCGAAGACGTCGCGCAAAATCCTCGATCCGGTGCCGTGCGTAGAACTGCCCCCACGTTCTCGGAGCCAAGTCCCGGTCGACGACGAGTGGTGTTTGTGAGTTCCCGACCCACGCCGGGCCCTGCCAGCCATCCGGCGGGCACCCCCACCAGTCGGCTCCTGCCGCGTGGGTGCGTGCAAGTGCTCGCCCGAAGGCACGCGCACCGTCGGAACTCGGCGGAGCGCCCTCGATGTGCTCGATCTCCAGACGTTGATCTGTCACATCGATGACCTCGGCAATGCGGGCACCGCCGTTCGCCTGCGCTTCGGCCAGCCACCGTAATCCGGCGGCTTCTCCTGGTGGGTTCGGTCCTGCTTTCACGAACGTCTCGGTCACACCGGCAGTGTACGCCGTGAGTTCGCGCAGATCGCCCGAGAGTCAGTGAATGAGACGTAACCTGGAGGCGGTTCAAGGAGGAGCATGTACGTTTCAGTGTTCGACCTGTTCTCGATCGGCATCGGACCGTCGAGTTCGCACACAGTCGGCCCTATGCGGGCAAGCATCGACTTCGTCAGGCGGCTTCGCGAGTCTGGCGATCTCCCCCACGTGCGCCGCATTGGATGCGCTCTTTACGGCTCCCTCGGAGCGACGGGCCTCGGCCACGGAACACCTGATGCGATTGTCGCGGGCCTTGCGGGGCTCGAGCCGACAACCTGCGACCCCGACCTCGTTCGCGGGGCCTGGGATGCTGCCGCCGGAGCAGGTGCCCTCGCGCTCGGTGGCGAGCACCGTATCGACTTCGAACACGACGACGTTGCGCTCGAACCCCGTACGCGCCTCCAGCATCCGAATGCCCTGACGCTTGCTGCCTGGTCTGACAGCGCGGTTCCGCTGATGGAACACACCTACTTTTCGGTCGGCGGCGGGTTCATCCAACGCGAGGGCGACGACGATAACGAGGCAACGAACGAGGTTCCGCTGCAGTATCGCAGTGCGGAGGAACTGCTCGAGCTTTGCGCCGCGCATGACACCGATATCGCTCAGATCGCACGCCGCAATGAGGAATCGCTGCGCGGAAGCGATGAGGTGGACGCCGGGCTCGACGAGCTCTGGCGTGTGATGGATGCCTGCATCGACAACGGTCTGGCGACAGGCGGAACGCTTCCCGGGCCCCTCATGGTGGCGAAGCGTGCCAAGGCGCTGCGTGAAAAGCTTGAGACCACCGAGGCCGAGAACGGACGCTCTCTTCCCGGTGAGTGGCTGCTCGCCTACGCGCTTGCGGTCAACGAAGAGAATGCTTCAGGCGGGCGGGTCGTCACGGCACCCACCAACGGTGCGGCCGGCATCATCCCTGCGGTGGGGCGTTACTACTTGACCTTTGTGGATGGCGCGAGCGTGGAGGGTATGCGTACGTATCTGCTCACGGCAACGGCGATCGGGACGTTGTTCAAGGCGAATGCGTCGATCTCGGGTGCTGTCGGCGGCTGCCAGGCCGAGGTGGGTTCTGCGTGTGCGATGGCGGCCGGGGCGCTGTGTGCGGTTCTCGGTGGGACGCCGGCGCAGGTCGAGAACGCTGCTGAGATCGCAATGGAGCATCATCTGGGCCTCACGTGTGACCCGGTCGCGGGTCTCGTGCAGGTGCCGTGCATTGAGCGCAATGCCATCGCGTCGTCGACGGCGGTCACGGCGGCGCGTTTGTCGTTGAATGGCGATGGCACTCACGTGGTCTCGCTCGATGCTGTGATTGAGACGATGCGTCAGACCGGCCTCGACATGTCGACTAAGTACAAGGAGACGAGTGAGGGCGGTCTCGCGGTGAACGTCATTGAGTGCTGAACGACTTCGGCACGGGTCGACAGACGGCTGAACGCCTGCAGTCCGCATCGGCAATCAGCTGAGCAGCACCCGCACGCCTCGGCGAACGGCTGGCCGTCAGCGCAGCACGTCGACAGACGGCTGAACGCCTGCAGTCCGCATCGGCAATCAGCTGAGCACCAGCCGCACACCTCAGCGAACGGTTGGCCGTCAGCGCAGCAGCCGGGTGGCCGTCAGCGCGGCACGTCGGCAGACGGCTGAGCAACAACCGCACACGTCACTAGCCGACAGGCCGTCAGCGCAGCGGCTCAGGCAGCTGGCATGTGAAGTCGTCGCAGACGTACAGTGTCGGCAGACCCTCGATGACGGGTCGGTCCTCGGCAAGAGAGAATCCGGATGCTGCCAGCTGACGCGCACGCGATTCGGCGACGATCAACACCACATCAGCCTGCTGCCGTCGTACGCGTTCCGGCAGGGTGGACTCCGCGGCTTGCGCGCTGTCCGCACCGCCCGCGTCCTCCGTACCGTCCGCGCTCCCCACGCTGCCCGCATCGTCCGCGCCATCCGCGCCGCCCGCGTCCTCCGCGCCGTTCGCACCATCTGCATCGCCCGCGCCGTCCGCGCCGTCGGGCACAATGACGACGATCTGGCGGGCGGCAGATCCGAGCCGGCACGCTTCCTCGAGAAGCGCTCCGAAACCGACAGGGTTCTGCAGTGCCTGCTCGACGAACGGGGCGATGGCGGCCTCGGCCCGCGCGCGCAGGTCGCGGTCGCCGGTCAGCAGCCACAGCATCCGGCTCGCTCGAGCACAGGCGCTCAGACCGGATGGGTAGGCGCCCTCGCTCGGGTCGTCGAGAAGCGCGAGCCCGTTCGCGGCGAGAACGGCGTCCTGTTGCGGCTCAACGAATCCGTCGGCGCTCGTCACGCGGTCGATCAGGTCGCGCGCCCGTTCCAGATACGTTCCGTCGCCGGTCGCGCAACCCACTTCGATGAGGCCGCACGCGAGCATTCCGTAGTCTTCGAGGGCGGCGACGGCCGTCGAGATCTGCTCCTCCGTCGATGCCCGCACGAGGGCGTCACCGTCATCGTGGCGGGCCAGCAACTCATCGGCCACTGTCTGGGCGGCCTCGACCCAGTCGGGCCTGGCCAGAACGACGCCGGCCCGGGCCAGGTTCTCGATCGCGAGGCCGTTCCATCCGGTGAGCACCTTTCTGTCGAGGGGCGGCGGTTCAAGCGCGTCACGATTCGACGCTGTGTAATACCCGCCCTCGGTGCGCACTCCGTCGATCGTGCTCTCGGAGTCCTGCCCGCTGGCGAACCCCCAGCCCAGGTGCAGGGTGTCAAGAAGAAAATCGGCGATGCCCGTGGCTGTCGCCGCAGCATCCTCGTCTCCGGATTGCCACGCCCGCGTGTACTCTCCGAGCAGCAGCGCGTTGTCGTACAGCATCCGCTCATAGTGTGGCTCTGACCAGTCGCGCTGGGTGGCATAGCGGAAGAACCCGCCGTCGCGGTCTCGCAGCGGCGAGCGGGCCATTGTTGTGAGCGTTCGTGTCGCGAGGTCGTCGGCTCCGTAGGTCTGCAGAAATCCGAGCACTGGGGCGACAGGAAACTTTGGGGCGCTGCCGAATCCGCCGAAGAGCTCGTCTTCGGCTGTTTCCAGACGACCGACGGATGCTGTCAGCTGCTCATGTGTGGGCAGCGGAGCAACCTCAGCACTGCTCTCTCCCGCCGCGCGCACTGCATCGGCAACGGCTGCCGCGGTGTTTGTGGCCACGTCCCGGCGTGTTGTCCACGCGCTGACGACGGCCTCCAGGACCTGCCGGAACGAGGGGCGCCCGCCCATTGGCTCGGGTGGGTAGTACGTGCCCGCATGGAATGCCGCGCCCGTGGGTGTCGCGAAGACGCTCAGTGGCCACCCCAGGCCCTGTGTGAAGGCGGCGGCCTGTGCGAGGTAGCTTGCGTCGACGCTGGGATGCTCTTCGCGGTCGACTTTGATGCAGACGAAGTTGTCGTTCAGGTAGGTGGCGACATCCGGATCGCTGAACGACTCGCGGGCCATCACGTGGCACCAGTGGCAGGTTGCGTAGCCGATCGAGATGAAGACCGGCACGTCACGAGCTGTCGCCTCCGCAAAGGCATCCCCGCTCCATGGCTGCCAGGAAACGGGGTTTTCGGCGTGAGACCTGAGGTACGGGCTCATCGCTCCAGCGAGGCGATTGACCATGCTCCCACACTACGACCGTCGTCTGCTCGTGAACAGAACGTGCCCTGCTGCATGTGCCCTGCTGCTTGTACCCCGTTGCAGGTGCCCCGCTGCACGTGCCCCGCTGCATGTGCCCTGCCACAGGGCCCCGTCACATGCTCCTGCCGCAGGGCCCCGCCACATGCCCCTGCCGCATGCTCCTGCCGCATGAGGCCCAGCACGGGCGCCCCACCGCGTAAGCGCCATCACATGTTTCCCACCACGTGACCCCGCATCAATCGCAGATGCCTCGCCCCGCAAGCCCTGTGCGTCACTAAACCCGCAAGCTCGCCCAGAAATCAACGTTGTGCCGTCGTCGAAAGTCGATGGACCCCACCACACGATCGTCAAAGCCCAACGCATTCTGCCCGCCGCCGAATGACTGCCAGCCCGGACCGCGTTGCGACTGAGGCACCCCTCTGCGCGCGAACGACGTCCAGTAGTCGATCATCAGGTCAGACAGCATCCTTTGCTTTGGAGTGAGCATGTCGATTCCCCCGAGGTCGAAGATGTAGGGAAGATCTGTCGCGTGCGTCGCTCCCAACGGCAGACCGGGCACGCCGTCGTCGTCCGCCAAGGTGGGGGCCGTACGGTCGGCGAACTCGTAGGCGAAGACCGGTGCGCGTTCTGACAGCAGTTCGTGTTCACGATGCACCGCAAACGCCCATGATGCGTCAGTCGTGATCGTTGACCAGGTCATGACTGCCGCGTCATCCGCAGACTCATAGCGATCGGCCACACGTGGGGCATTGTCGCCGAACGAGTTCACGAGCAGTTCGGGCAGCCTTGCGCGGGTGATCGGATTCACTGTGTGTGCTCCCGCGATGAACGCTCTCGACTCGTCGCGAGTGATGCCCGAAATCATCGGAACGCGAAGCACGCCGCCATGACGAATCGCTTCGGACGGATGCTGTGGAAGCAGCTCCGTTTCGCACGCGAGGCAGTTTGCGAACGTAGCTGTGTGCTCGACAAGCACGTCAGCGCTCATCGCTCGCAGCGCGGCAACAGCATCCGCTCCCTCGGCTCCCAACGTCTTGGCAAGCCCTGCTCCCCTCTGCGCAACCTGCGAGACCGGCAGATACGGCGTGTGCTCGGGCGAGCGGGGAAACATCACGCCGCGCCCCCAGTGCAGCATCGGCGACCCTGACTGAAGAATCGCCTTGTGGAACAAGCCCGCCGCACTCGGGGTCGCCAGCAGTGCCCCGATGCTCATGGCCCCGGCGGACTGTCCGAAAACCGTGACGTTGCTCGGGTCGCCCCCGAAGGCTGCGGCATTGCGTTGCACCCAGCGCAGCGCCTCGAGCTGGTCGGCGAACCCGAAATTTCCCGAGCCTGCCAGACCATCATGTCCGAAGTACCCGAAGACACCAAGCCGATAGTTGACCGTCACGACGACGACGTCGCCCTGCTTCGCAAGTCGCTGCGAATCGTACAGATGCCCGCCTCCCGTTGTGAATCCGCCGCCATGCAGCCACACCATCACGGGTCGCAGTTCGTGTGCGTGCGGGAGCGGTGTCGTGACGTTCACGAACAGGCAGTCCTCGTCTGTCAGCTCGGGCGGCTGTCCCGGTTGAGGGCACAGGGGTCCCGGCCGCGTCGCGTCGACGGTGCCCGACCAGGCAACAGCTGGTTTCGGCAGATGCCAGCGCAGTTCGTCGACCGGTGGCTGCGCGTAGCGAATTCCCTCGAAGACACGTGCCCAGCGGGTGCGTCTGCCCCGGACGCGCCCGGTATCGATCCTGACGTTGAGCGGCTCATGTGTCATTCGGGGCTCTTCTGGTCTGTGCGCGCTGTGGCGTATTCAGAGACGCGTCGCCACAGTCCGACGCGTGTGAAGTAGCGGTGCTGCACGATCTGCAGCACGACGAATGTCACTGCCCACAGCGCACCGGCAATCACCGGAACGAGGTCCACCGGCAGGGCGTAGGCCATCACCACGCGAACGATGGCGTCGGCGATCATCCCGACTCCCCACAACACTGTCGCCGTGCGCCAGATGCTCCGGAACGCGGCGTCGGCATCCCAGATCTCGTCCCAGAGATCGGGGCGCAATCGTGTCGTCATGGGTGTCGGCTCGATCATCGTGCGGGCAAATGTGAATGCGACCGGGCGCCGAAAACGCAGGCTGACGAGAAAGGCCACGCCGATCGCGCCTGTGAACCAGCCTTCCTTCGCTAACAAAAAGCGCGGGCTTCCCGTGACAAACGAGAGCAACACGCTTCCCGCGAGCACGATCAGAACGAAGAGCCCCAGTGCACCGACCTTTCGCTGTCTGATCGAGCGGATGCCGATCGCGACGACCGTGGGAGATCCCGCGAAGATTAGCGCCAGCATCTGATCGACGCCGAACCCGCGAAGGATGTAGAAGCCGGCGACGGGAACCACGAGATCGGTCACGATCATGCCGATCTGACCGCCCAGACCGGAGTTCTGCCGTGGCGTGCTGCGTGGCTCGGCCATCGCGCTCCTTTCCGTGTGCGTCATGCGTTGGCTCGAGAGGAAGCGCGTCCTCGCCGATGTTCCGCGAAGAAACGACGAACGGATGCGGGTGCCCACAGCAGGATGAGCATGATCACGTGGATGCTGTCGCCGGGGATCACCGCCCACAGGTAGGCGCTTCCTGCCGCCGCCGAGTAGAGGCTGCACAGCGTCGCAATCACCAGGTAGGCCGAGAGTGCGATGCGCGCCCACTGTCGTCCCTGCAGCAGCTTCACTACCAGCCAGATTGAGAGTGCGACGTCAATGGCGTGGAGCACGACGGCGTAGATGATCGAGGCGTTGATGGCGAATTCCATGTGCCGTGGGTCGAGGCTCGGATCATTGGCCCGGATGCTGTCGGCGAGAAAACCGTCTCTGCCGATCATCATGGCAATCGGCAGTGCGATCAGCAGAGCAATGCCGACGCCCACGGCAGGGACGAGCCAGCGAAGCGGTGTCGGGATCTCGACCCACGCGAAGCGGCGAGAGATCTGTGTGACGCCGATCTCGTCGGGTGAATCGGTACGTGTGTGGTCAGTCATGCGGGCAGGTTAGCAAAAAATTAGCAGGGGTGATAGTTTTTTATCTATGGTGATAAAAATGCTCGGGAAACGTTCACCCTCACAACACGTCAGGCTCCGCGTCGCATACGCGCTCGTGCGTGCGGCCCGATGAGCGATGATGGTTTCCAGAGCGACATGACTGACATGACAGAGCAGACTGCAGACGAAACGTCCACGTTGACGTTTATTCAGCGCACTCGGCGAGCGCAGCTTGTCGAGTGCGCAATCAACGTGCTTGCCGAAGACGGCTATGCGGCTGCCTCACTCTCACGCATTGCCAAGCGTGCGGGTGTGAGTCGAGGTGTCATTCCCTACCACTTTGCTGATCGTGGCGAGCTGCTCGACGCTGTCGTTGCCGAGGTATACGGCATCGCAACGGAGCAGCTCAGCGTGTCGATTCAGTCGCAGCCGACGGCGCTGCTGGCGGTCCGAAGGTTTATTGTCGGCAGCGCACAGTTCTATCAGGACTTTCCCACTCATATGGCTGCTCTTCACGAAATCGTCAGCCATTCCCGCAGTGACGATGGATCATTGCAGCATACCGAGCAGTCTCGGGCGAACGATCAGGAACTCTCGGCTGTCGGTGAGCTGCTGGAACGTGGAAAGCAGAGTGGCGAGTTTCGGCAATTCTCGACGCCGATTATGGCGCGAACTGTTCGTAGTGCGCTCGACGGCCTGCTGGTGCAGTTGCGTGCTGATGCTCACTATGACGCGATAGCGGATGCTGAGGAGCTTGCCGACATCTTTGAATGTGCGCTCATTCTGAATCACTAGTTGCGTGCAAGGTCCTGGAAGAACTGTCGTTGATTCTGGGCACTGTCGGGTACGCCGGGCAGAGACTGGGCGCCCGGGCAGAGATTGGGCGCCCGGGCAGAATCGCGGCTCCGGGCAAAGTCGAGGCACGTCGGGCGGAGTCGAGGCGCCAGGGCGGACTCACAGGGCACCCGGTCACGGTCAAGGTTCCCGAGCAGAGTCAAGGTTCCTGGGCAGCGTCGAGGCGCGCCGGGCAGCATTGAGGCGCCTGGGCAGCGTCAGCGAGCTAAAGCAGAGTCGGGATGCCGAGGCTGGGTCGAAGTACGCCGGCCAGCATCGACCTACGCCAGGTGCAGTCGGGGCACCGAGCAGAGTCAAGGAGCCTGGGCAGAATCGAGGGACTGCTGGCACAAGCGGGATGAGACAATCACGACACTTATTCACACAGTTTTCGGGCATGGCGACAGGCTCGAGTGCACTTCTACCTGCACTCGAGTACGTTTTCACCGGGTCGACGGCTCTATCGTGGTGCCGAGTTCAATGCCACGTCTGCGTGGCGACACCCGGCACCCCGTCGCAGAGTCGAGTTCAGTGCCGCGTCTGTGTACCGACATTCGATGCGCAGCTTGAAGCATTCGATGTGAACCGAACGGCGTTCAAAATACGGCATCGAGAACTCAGCGTGCGACATTCGACGTCGCACCCGCATCGTTCAACGACCGACGTCAACGTCAACGTCAGTGTCAGTGTCAGTGTCAGTGTCGACGTCACCATGCAGCTTGCACGTTGCACGTTGCAGCTTGCAACGCTCAACCTTCGGAGTGCAGCTTGCAACGCTCACCACCCGGCACCCCGCATCCCGCATCCCGCATCCCGCATCCCGCTCATCGTCGCCTACGACACAGAACCCACATCGATACGCCGTCTGCGCGGATTCTGTTTAGAACGACGGCGCACTGCCGTACTCGTTCGTATTTGCCACGCGACCTCCCCCACTGCTGTTCTCTTCGCTGTCCGTCGTTTCGGCAAATTGGACGTTAGATGTTCTCGGCACCCGATACATCAGCCCGAGTGGTGAGGTCCATTCGACCTCACCCACATCGGTGATACGGATCTGCCAGGTCGTATGGTGTCGAATCATATGGTGCTGTTCACACTCACTCGCCACATTCGTCAAACGGGTTTCCCCACCGTTCTGCCATTCCCGCACGTGATCCAGATCACATGTCGTAGCAGACCGATCACAGCCGATCCCGGTGCACGTCTCATCCCTCAACTGGATACTGCGCTTCAGATCAGCGGGAACCTTGTAGCTGTCTCGTCCGACTGAGAGCACCGCACCGGTCTCCGGATGTGTCAACAACCGGATAAAACTTGGTGCTTGTGCAGCCAGTTGCCGCGCAACATCGGGAGCAATCGGCCCGTACCCATCAAGATGCCCCGGCTCCTCTGATGTGCCCAGGAGAGTGAGAACGGGAACGGTGACATGCACGTTCGGCCGGATCTTGCCGATCCGATTCGCCCCTGTCCCTGCAGCATCGACGCCAGGGTTCTGTCCGGCGTCTTGGGTGAATCCGATCATGATCGCATCCACAAGCGCATCGGCTTCGATCTGTGCAAGTGTCCGATCGTCTCCTGCCGCTTTCAACGCACGTGCTGTTGCCCGAGCGGCGTTGTGCAGGCTCTGCACGACCTCGATCGGAGCATGCACCGTGAGAGCGCCCATGCCGTCAGGAGTTCCATAACACTCCGTACGACGTGCCTTCACCGCCTCGCGACGGCGCTCCGTGATTGTGTCCGGAAACAAGCCTTCACGAATCTTGACTACGGCTCGCCCGAACTGAGTCGGAGACTGGGCGGCGGCTTTCGGCAACGCCACGTCTTCCAACGCTGCTGTCTCCTCGGCGTTCAATCCCGATGCCTGGCGAAGCATCGCATTCGTGTGCTGCCGCGTAATCTCACCCTCTTCCAACGCATCCAGCGTTTCTGGGAGCGTTTCGCAGAGGGCTTCAGCATCCATGAGGAGTCCTGCCGCTTGTCCCTTCGTAATGCCCAAAGCAGCGCCGATCTCTTGAGCCAATGACGACCGCACCCACCCCTCAGAATCGCCCGTCAATTCTTTTCTCGTGATCCCGTCAGCATTCGGAATGAAAACACCGGGGTTGTCGAGCGCATCTTGAAGCATCAGATACATGTTGCGGAACCGAGACGCCTCGGCTGCCGCGATCAGGCGCGAGTCATCGACCACAGCATCAAGCCGAGAACGAAGACCGGACACGACAGCGTCAAGGCCGTCGTCAGCGGTTTCGTCGTCAGCTGTTCCGTCGTCACCAGTTTCATCATCGCTGGTTTCATCGTCACCGGTTTTGTCGTCGGCCGTTCCGCCATCACCGGTTCCATCATCTGCTGTTCCGTCGTCACCAGTTTCATCATCGCTGGTTTCATCGTCACCGGTTTTGTCGTCGGCCGTTCCGCCATCACCGGTTCCATCATCTGCTGTTCCGTCGTCACCGGCTTCATGATCGCTGGTTTCATCGTTAGCGGCTTCATCGTCACCGATTCCGTTGTCAGCGGCCTCATCGTCACCGGAGTTATCAGCCGCAACACTGTCCTCCATATCGCCATCCCCAGCGGAGTTGTCGTCAGAAGCGTCACCGCCAGCTTCGCGGCCCTCTGCCTGAGCCTCAGCAGCACTCTCGAGCGATGACGGAGGCCCGTGATATTCAACTTCATGCCCACCTCGTGACACCCAATCGCCGGGGTCCGAAGGGGACTCTCTGTAATCATCCATGCATCAATTTCAGCACAGACCACCGACATTTGTTCGATAAATTATGGCATTGTGGATAACTCTTTTTCGAAGCCATATTCGACTTAACTTTGTGGATAGATCACGTACTCGTGATGCCTCGCGAACAGAAGACTCAGCACTCAAGACGGATTCAACCGATGGTTGCAAGACTCTGATTACGGAGGTGTGGATGGGACGGCCAGCGGTTGGTTGACGGAACTGACGGGACGAGCCTCGATGATCTCGCCAGGAACACCGAAGACGCGTCGCAGAGTTGAGCGCGAGATCTGGAACGGGCTCCACATCAGGACTCTCGGAGCCTGCACAATACCGCGATTTTCAATCGCTTCTCACCCTCGACCTGATCGACACGAGAGAGATATCTGCCTTGCGTGCCCAAGGAAACACAATTCCCTTTACGGTGATGATCCGAACACCCACGCCAGAGAAACCCGAGAAGGCTTTGCGCCTTCCACCGAGGGCGCGGGTACCGCAGTCGACGATGCACGCATTGGTAACGTGTTGCACATGCACCAGGAACACGATGGTGAGTCCCTGACCACTTCGACACCGCACTGGCGCGAGTATCCGATCGGCGCGGTCGGGGAAGGCGCGCAGTCAACGCTGCGCATTCTGGCCCCGTTCGGCGTGGGCATCGTCTTCACGTTTCTGCTCGTCCTGGTCGTCGGCATCACCTACGAAGAAGACGCCATCTTCAACGCCTTGCTGAATCTCGGGGTGACATATAACGACTGGGAGCCGATCTCGGACCTCCTCGACTATGCGACCCGGATGTCTGCATTCCCCATGCTTCTCCTGGCCTACGCGATCGGGCTCGCCGCCGCTGTCGCGATGTGCATTCGTGACATCGCGACGTCGAAAGCCCTTGTGAAGGCAGCACGCTCCGAGGAGCCACGCATAGCGGTTCCTTCCCCCGCACAGGTCGAGTCCGTCATCAAGAAGCGGTTCAACGGGCTGTGGCTGCTGTCGATCTACACGACGGGCGCGCTCGCATTATTCGCGATCATCATGATCATCGTCGCCACAACCGAGGGGTATTCAGACTTCAGCAGCATCGGGTTCCTCACGCTCGGAGTCGCCGCACTATTCGGTGCCCTTGTGTGGTTCATGAGCGCCGTCCTCCATCCAGCGCATCACCGCCGCCGGCTCATCATCTGCGAATGGTGGACGACCGAAGATGAGAAGCAAGCGTGGGCGGCCGCTCGTGCGTCGGCGCGAGGATCTGAGAAGACCACGTCGAACTCAACCCGCGTCGAACGCGACCCTCGCGCTGATCGAGGTGCGAAGATCGTCAAATATGCAGGATTTCTCTTCGCCGCGAGCATTATCGCGATTTTCGCGATCATGTTCGTCCTGTATCCGAATGGCTCGCAATTTCATGGCGCCGGGGAACGAATCAATCTGAGCCCTGGATTCGAGTCCCTCCTGACACTCGCCCTCCTTGTCATCCTCGCGTGCGCCACCGTCTCGCTCATAGGAATGGTCATCGGCCACATCGTTCAGGGCGCAGGGCGCCGGGCTGAACGTCATGCCCTACTCAAAGCGGCATCTGACCCTGATTCACTCCGCACCAAGGCATCGCTCGTCGCCGACTACGCAACGCGCAGCTCCATACAGTTGGCGAGCGTGATGACGGCACTCGCAGCGGCGCTGCTCGTCGCCGGGTCAACAACGCTGATCCTCAGCGTCACCGATAACGAAGCGTTTGAGGGCGCATCGTCAATGTTCGCACCAGCGTCGTCGATCTCGGCAATTGCGACCGCCGTCGGTGTGCTTCTCGTCATTGTCGCGTGGATCTGGAACGCCGTGGCCTTCCAGCGCGACGCCGACCTGCGTGCCCTGCTCATGGCGCGCTGGCCGCAACTTCCCAAACAGACAACCGAGTCACTCTTAAATTCGGGAGGCAAGAAACGCAAGATCCCCGCACGAGTCGGGCCCGCACTGACTCCGGGGACGGAGCAGGACGACATCGTCTGAATCGCACGCTCATCGTCCAACCAGCCCATCGTTCGTGACCAAAGCGGGCCCGATACCCGAACATGCTCGCCACCAACACAATGCTGTCACGCAGAAATTGCTGTCACATAGAAGGCGCCATCACCTAGAAAGCGGCGCAACCGAAGCCAGGTCATGAGCACGACAGCCCCGTCAGCAAGATAGCCCCGTCAGCACGACGGGCCCGTCACCACAGCGCAGCCGTCACCAAGGCAGTGTGCCACTCGGACAGCGACCACACTCGAGCCAGGGGCCTACCAGGTGCCCACGTAGGTGGATGCCGGAATCTCAGAAGGAATCCCCCGCTGTCGCACAAACGGCAGACCGCGCCGCACGGCAAGCTCCACACGTGATTGCACAGACTCGCTCGTCAGTTCATACCCCGCGAAATCGGTGTTGGACGCGTAGACGCCGATCGGCAGTGTCAACGCCTGGAAGAACCCGAACAGAGGCCGGAACTGGTGCTCCAGAATGAGCGCATGCTTCTCTCCCCCGCCCGTGGCGGCCAGCAGCACCGGAGTGTCAATCAGCTCGTACTGTCCCACGAAGTCGAACAGGTGCTTGAACAGCCCGGTGAACGAGCCACGGTAGACAGGGCTTCCCACGATCAGCAGATCCGCTGTCTCAATCGAGCGCAGCGCGGCTTCAGCTTGCGGCGACACTTGGTCGCGCGTCAGCGCACCCGCGAATCCGGAACCGATCTCGACAAGCTCGATCAGCTCAACGTTCACGGTCTCGCGCAGCGCCACCTCGCCCGCGATTGCGCGAATCAAGGCCGTGGTCTTCGAGGGCTCGTGCAGGCTCCCCGAGACGGCGACCACCTTCAGAGTCGTTGCGTCGTGTTCAGGCATGTTGCGACAGTACGCCAGTGAGGCACGCGAGCGACATCTCACGCTGACACAAGACGTAATGGATGCTGTCGCGCCACGCGCGCCAGCGAATCTCAGTCGCGGACGACCGACTTCTCTCCGGCACGCACTGCCGTCGTCAGCCGGTTCTCGGCGGGCGGGAGCGGGCAGACATAGTGGTCGGCGAACGCGCACGGCGGAAGGTATGCCCGGTTGAAGTCCACAGTCACAGCGCCGCGCTCATCCGGAGCGGTGATCGGCAGAAAGCGGAAACGGTAGGTCTCTGCTCCGCTCGTGCCGTCGCTGATCACAGCGCGCAAACCGCGCGGATCCGTCGTCACCGCCAGTGTCGCGTGCTCTCCGCCCGGAAGCGTCACGTCAACGCGTCCGGCCAGTTCGTCTTCGCTCACGTGTCCGTCAATCGCCTCGACGTTCTGCGTGGCGCCCTCGCCAGCACTCGTGAACTGGCCGGTGACCACCCATGATTCGTCGGGCTCGAAGGCGTCGAGATCACGGATGCTGGTGCGTGTCACAGCATCCGGATCGATCAGCCGCAGGGCAAGCGCTCCGTCGCGCGAGAAGTACCGCACCCGCTTGTCGCCCCACTCGATGTCCTGGCCCGTCTCGAGTGAGATCGAGGCGCCCTCGACGGTTCCCACGGGGCGACCGTCTTGCAGGATGGTCTTGCCGTGCAGGCCCGGAGCTGTTCCCACGATCGTCTCGCCGGATGCCTGCCAGGTTCCCGGCACGCCCTCATACTCTGCCGGCTCCGCCGTCAGCCAGTGTGTTGCAACCAGCGATGCCAGGCCGAGCGGAGACGACGTGGCGCGAACCCGCGACTCGTGCCAGTCCGCCCACGTGGCGGCGAAATCGTTGGTATCAGTCATGCTTCTCCTCGAGTCGTACGGGCCGCGGCAGCGCTGAGCACCGCCGTACGCACATCGCCCAGCCTATGTCAGCCGGGCGATGGATGCAGTTCGCGTCACTGCAGTGTCGGGTCTGGGTGGGAGCCGACTCGCTGGCCGCGCTCGAGCGCGTCGATCGCTGCCATCTCGTCGGCGGTGAGCGTGAAGTCGAGAACGTCGAAGTTCTCGGCGATGCGCGCGGCGTTGTTCGACTTCGGGAACACGATCGTGCCGTTCTGCAGGTGCCAGCGGATGACCGCCTGTGCCGGAGTCTTGCCATGTGCCTCGGCCGCCGAGACAACGGCCTTCTCCTCAAACAGCGGGTACTTGCCCTGGCCGAGCGGGCCCCACGCTTCGATGTGGATCCCCTGCGACCGGGCGAACTCGGTCAGCTCACGGGACTGCAGCGCCGGGTGCAGTTCGATCTGGTCGATGGCCGGAACCGTGCTGCTCTCGGCCATGATGCGCTCCAGGTGCGGGCGGAGGAAGTTCGAGACGCCGACCGAACGCGCCTTGCCGTCAGCCTTGATCCGTTCCAGAGCGCGCCACGTTTCAGCGTAGAGGTCGCGCTCCGGGTCCGGCCAATGGATCAGGTACAGGTCGACGTGGTCGAGGCCGAGCTTCTCGAGGCTCGTGTCGATGGCGTCGAAGGCTGACTGCGTACCCTGAGCGTCGTTCCACAGCTTTGTCGTGATGAACAGTTCGTCACGCGGGATGCCGCTTGCGGCGATCGCGCGACCGACGCCCTCCTCGTTGCCATAGATCGCAGCCGTGTCGATGTGCCGGTAGCCGGCCTCGAGAGCGTCAGTGACGATGCGCTCCGTCTGCTCGGGGTCGACGCGGAAGACGCCGAAACCCAGCTGCGGAATGTGGTGACCGTCGTTCAGTTCGATAGAAGGGACATACGCGTGAGTCATGATCTCAGCTAATCACAATCGGATGCCGCTGAACGAGGTTCCGCGACGGGCGAACGATCACCGGCCGATGTCGAATCCTTCGAGACCGCTGAAGAGGTCCGGTTCGCCTGGCGCGTCCGCGGCAGCGGGTTCTGTGGTGCGCTCAACCGCTGTGCCGCGCCCGTCGAAGCCGGGCCCCGTCGGGATCTCAGTGCCGTTCTGATACGCCGTCGCAACGGCGCGCGCTCGAGCATCCGCTGCCTCGTTCATGTCGTGCCCTGCGTGGCCCTTGACCCACTCGAACGAGTAGTCGCGGCCCGCGATGGCGTCGTCGAGCTGCTTCAACAGATCGACGTTCATGACGGGCTTGCCGTCGGCTTTGCGCCAGCCCTTGCGCTTCCAGCCCGGCATCCATTTCGAGATGCAGTTGATCGCGTACTGACTGTCGCAGAGGATGTGCAGGTGTTCATCGGCGACGTGAGCCGTGGCGCGGAACAGATCGAGAACGGCCATGAGCTCACCCATGTTGTTGGTGCCGTGGGGCCATCCGCCCGCCGCCCACGAAGAGTCGTTGATGTACCAGGCCCAGCCGGCGGGGCCGGGGTTCCCGAGTGCAGAGCCGTCAGCGGCAGCCGTGATCGTCATGCGTCCATCTTTCCACGGCTGCACTCGTCATCCACATCAGCGGTGTCGTGCGCGGATTTCCCTACACGTGATGTAGCAACATCACGACATCGGCGAGGGAGGCACGATGGTCACCATGTCAGCGCGAGAGTTCAACCAGTCTGTTGCCGCTGCCCAGCGCAGTGCTGCGGACGAGCCCGTCATCGTGACGCGTCGCGGCGAACCCGCATTTGTCTTGATGCGCATCGAGGATTACCGGCGATTGACGTCACGAGCGAATCCCACGCGTCTCAGCGAACGTCTGGCCCCAGCAGATGGCCACGATCTCGACGACATCGAGTTCCCTCGCGATACCAGCACCGGTCGCGACGTCGTCGAGTTCTGAGATGTTTCTTCTCGACACCAACGTCATTTCAGAAACCCGTCTGCCTCAGACGGGAAATCGCGCCGTTCTCACGTGGATCGACTCCATTGAGCAAGAACATCTCTTTCTCAGCGCTATCACCGAATATGAGCTCGAGCTCGGAGTTCTGATGAAGGAACGAAAAGACGGGCAGCGAGCGCCCAGGCATCGCAGATGGCTTGAGGGTGTCCGTGATGTTTTCGCCGACCGAATCCTGCCGGTTCATCCCGAGACGGCGCGGCTGTGCGCAGGCCTCAACGTTCCTGATCGTCTCCCATTTGCTGATGCCCTTATTGCGGCGACGGCTCTCCAGCGCGGCCTCACGGTCGTCACGCGGAACGAGCGTGACTTTGACGTTCCCGAACTTGCTGTGTTGAACCCGTTCCACTGAGGATTCTCGCCCGTCACACCCGCGACGTCGCGACAAACACCTCGCCGTCGCCTGTCGCCGACAGCGCCGACTCATCCGGGGTCACGTACACGGCCTGCCCGGCTGTCAGCGTCGCCGCCCCCTGCCCGCCAGTGAGTTCCGCCTCGCCACGGGTCACGACAGCGATCGCCGCCTTTTCCAGGTCCATCGTCGCGTCGGTGTCCTGCACTTCCATGCGGTACAGCTCAAAATCCGGCACATCGACGGCGAACCGGTCGACTCCGTCGCTCACCCACGCAGGCTGAAGGTACGGCACCGGAACGGGGTCGAAGTTCAGCACGGTGAGCAGCTCGGCAACATCGACGTGCTTGGGCGTCAGCCCTCCGCGCAGCACGTTGTCGCTTGCGGCCATCAGCTCCACGCCGAAGCCGCGCAGGTAGGCATGAATGTTCCCGGCGGGCAGATACAGCGCCTCGCCTCGCTTCAGCGTGACCCGGTTGATGAACAGCGACACGACGATGCCGGGGTCCCCCGCATAGTGCTCGGCGAGCAGACGCACAGTGTCGACGGCGGGCGTGAGAGGGGCGGATGCTGCCACGTCCGTGACAGCCGACACCAACGCCGACACGTCCGACCCCAGCAGGTACTCGATTACGTCGCGCAACACGTCGGCGTCGTCACCGTCGAGCCGTTCACGCAGCCCGGTCAGTTCGGCAGCGGCGAGCGCCTGCCCAGCGTCCGTGGCCACCGCGACCAGCGCGTCGATGTCGGTGATCGCCTCAGAGACCGGCCTGAATCCGCACAGCGCATCGTAGGTCTCGCTCAGGGCGACAACGAGCTCCGGCTTGTGAAAAGCATCCTTGTAGTTGCGGTGCGGGGCGTCCAGGGGAATGCCTGCCGCATCCTCGCGGGCATAACCGGCCTCGGCCTGCTCGGGTGACGGGTGCGCCTGCAGCGAGAGCGGGGACTCCGCGGCCAGCAGCTTCAGTAGAAACGGCAGCCGGCCGCTCGCGACACCTGCCGATGCCGGATCGGCAGAGATCCACTCGGCGAGGTCGGGAAATCCAACACCCGATCCGGGGAAGATCCGCGACGGAGAGCCGGGGTGGGCACCGAGCCACAGCTCGGCTTCTGGTTCACCGGAGGGCTCTCGGCCCTGCAGTTCGGCAATCGCCGTGTGCGAGCCCCAGGCGTAGGGACGCGGCGTGTTCTCAATGGCAACGAACAATTCTGCACCTCACTATCAGGGCACGCGGTCGGCACATCTGCCGGTCTCGTGCGACTGGGGCTTGTTGCCTCCCCACAATCACGCCGGAACCCGGCAGGGAGCACTTGCATCAACCTACCAACGGTTTCCCACGTGCGCGACACCCCGCATAGGCTCACTGCACCGCCGCAACGACACCCGCTGCGCAGAGCCACTCATCACCGGGAGCCAGCCCATGACGTTCGAACCCATCACCGCCGATTTCTACGGATTCTCCACGCTGCTCAGCGATCACGAGAAACAGGCACTCCAGCGCATCCGTGACTTCATGGAGACCAGCGTTCGCCCCGTAATCAATGACTATTGGGAGCGCGCCGAGTTCCCCAGCCAGCTGGTCCCGGAGTTCATGGCGACGGATGTCGCACGGTATGCGTTTGACGAGACAGCCCCGTTTGAGAATTCGGCGGTCTTCCGTGGCTTCGCGGCGCTCGAGATGTCTCGAGTGGATGCTTCGATGGCGACGTTCATCGGCGTGCAGGAAGGCCTCGCGATGGGGTCCATCGGCGTCACGGGCTCTGCCGAGCAACGGGCCGAGTGGCTGCCGAAGCTCGCCTCTGGTGAGGTCATCGGAGCGTTTGGGCTGACGGAACCGCTGTCCGGCAGCGACAGCGCCAAGGGCCTGCGTACGACGGCGCGGCGTGAGGGTGACGAGTGGGTCATCAACGGCGCCAAGCGCTGGATCGGCAATGCCACGTTTAGCGACATCACGATCATCTGGGCGAAAGACGAGGCCGATGGCCAGGTGAAGGGATTCATCGTCCCGACATCGACGCCGGGCTACTCAGCGACGAAGATCGAGCGGAAGATCAGTCTGCGCTCTGTCATCAACGCGGACATCACGCTTGAGAACGTGCGCGTTCCAGAGAGCCTGCGCCTGCAAGAGGCTACCTCGTTCCGCGACACCGCGCGTGTGCTGCGGCTCACCCGCGCTCAGGTCGCGTGGTCGTCCATCGGCGTCTCCATCGGAGCCTACGATGCCGCTGTCGCGTACGCGAAGGAGCGTGAGCAGTTCGGCAAGCCGATCGCACAGCACCAGCTGATTCAGGATCATCTTGCCCGCTGCCTCAGCAACATCACGGCATCGATTGCGATGTGCGTGCGTGTCTCGCAGATGCTCGACGAGGGAACGCAGCGTGATGAGCACTCGGCGATGGCGAAGGGCTTCTGCACGGCGCGGATGCGCGAGACCGTGGCGTGGGCACGCGAGGCGATGGGCGGCAACGGCATCGTGCTCGACTACGAAGCAGCACGCTTCTTCGCCGACGCAGAGGCGCTCTACTCGTATGAGGGAACGCACGAGATGAACTCCCTCATCGTGGGGCGCTCGATCACGGGCCACAACGCCTTCGTGTAACCGCAAAAGGGCACTTCTCCCCCATGCGGTTTTCCCGCCGTGAACTTAGCATTTGAGCAATGCACAATTCATTCGGATGCTGATGGAGGCGATGACGTGTGGGAGGACTAACGGATTGGCGACCACTGATCGTCGAAATGCATACAGTCAAGAATGACATTGCCCAGTGGGATCCACAGGGAATTTTCCCGAATTTCTTCCCCGAGGTCGCAGCGTCAGAGCAAGCCATTGCACAGACCGAATCTGCGCTTGGAGTCGTGCTCGACTCGGAGCACCGTTCGTTCCTCAGCTTCGCTGACGGCTGGCGATGCTTTCATCACAGTGTCAACCTCATGGGAACGGCAGCATTGGTTTCTGGTCCGGACCGCGACGCCGCGCTTGAGGCATTTACGTACGCTCCAGAAGTGCTTGAAGAAGATCTCCGCATTCCGGCAGAACGACTTCTTCCCATCGCAGCTACTCCCGTCGAGGCTGACGTCTTCGTGATGCCGATCACGAATGGCCGCGTGGATCCGATCGTTCACTGGCTCGCCGAAGGCGAACTCATCGATACGTACACAAGCTTCGGAGAGTACTTCGCGTCGATGATCCTCTACGCCAGAAAGCTACTTACCGATATGAAGAGTGGGCGCTACAACAGGTAGCCCGTGTGACATGTGCGACGCGGCTACGCACACTTCGGCTTTCTCCGTGGAGCACGCGATAGATTGTAGGAATGAGCTCGCCCGTCGTCGCCCCACCCTCGACCCTGTCCACCAGGGCTCGGGTCACTGCGGCGCACGGCACGTTCGGGCTCTTTGTGGCGTTCGGCGGCGACGGCATCCGGAATCTTGTCGGCTGGCCCGCTTACGTCGTCATCGTCAGCCTGTACACGGTCATCTCGCTGATCGTTCTAGTGCGGGCACGCCCGCGTCTCACGACACGGATGCTCCCGAAAGCGCTGCTCGCCTTCCTGGCGTACGCACTCATCTCGGTGACCTGGTCGTCTTACGCAGGCGCGACACTCCTCACGTATCTGGGCGCGTTCATGTGCACCGTGGTCGGTGTGTTCGTGGCGCTGATGTTCACGTGGCAGGAGGTGCTGACACGGCTCGCCAACGCCCTCAAATGGGTCGTCGGCCTCTCGCTCGCCTTCGAGCTCTGGGTGTCGGTCTTCGTACGCGACATGGTGCTGCCGCTCTCGGGCGGCGTCTACGTGGGCGATGATCCGCCGCTTCTGGCGTACTGGTCACGCAACCTACTGTTCTCGGGCGGCAAGATCCAGGGGATCCTCGGCAATTCGAACCTGCTGTGCATCTGCGCCCTTCTCGCGATCATCGCTGTCGGCATTCAGTTGGCCATCGGTTCGGTTCGCCGCCGCTGGGGCTGGTTTTGGATGGTGCTCTCAGTTGCCACCTTCGTGCTCACGCGCTCGAGCACGATCATCATCGCCGCACTCGTAGTGGCCGTTGTCTGGCTCACTGTGATGGTTGCACGGCGGGCAAACCCACGCGGACGAGTGACGCTGTACGCCGTGGGCGTCGTCATCGTGGCCTCGATCGTCACGACCGTCGCCCTGTTCTCAGACCGCCTTCTCGACCTGCTCGGCAAGAGCGAAGATCTCACGGGCCGCACGGAGTTCTGGACGCGCGTCATCCACAGAGCATCCGAGCGTCCGTGGTTCGGCTGGGGATACTCCAGTCCCTGGGTACCCGGGCAACTCCCCCTCGACGATCCGCTCGTCCGGCATCACGTCGTGCAGCTTCACGCGCACAACGCCTGGCTTGATGTGTGGCTGCAGCTCGGCATCGTCGGCGTGGTCATCTTCGCCGCCATCATCGTGTCGCTGCTGTGGCGCTCGTGGTTCACCAGCATCGATCGTCCCCGGTTCGACCTGCGCACCGACCGACCGTATTCGGCGCTCTCGCTTCTGCCGCTGCTGTTCGTTGTCGTGCTCGTCGTGCAAAGCCTCGCCGAGAGCCGCATCCTTGTGGAATCGGGCTGGGTGCTCGTCGTCCTCTTCTCGCTCAAGACCAAACGTGAGCGCACGATCGTTCCAGACGGGGCAATATGACGGGAACCGGCGGAGCATCCGGGCGTGTCCCCCGCGGGCTTGACGAGCTCGTGAGTTCGGCCCCCTTCGCCCAGGCGTTTGCACTGTGTGCGATTGGGACAACATTTTCGATCCCGCTCATCCGTAATCTACTCGGCTGGCCAGGCGTCGTCGGCGCGTTGTGCACCCTCGTCGTGCTGGCCGCTGTCGTCCTCATCGGGCGCCGGCACTACATCGAATGGCGGGGCTGGTGGCCGCTGTCGATCTTCGCCTTCGTCGCCTGGTGCGCGCTCAGCATGTTCTGGAGTGACTACACGACATCGGGGCTCATCGGCCTCGGCTATCAAGTCGTCGTCGTCATTCTCGCCATGACCATTGCGCTGACGCGCGACATGATCCAGATCGTGCGCGCTGTCGGCGGAGTGCTGCGCCTGCTTCTCGCCGTCTCGATCGGCCTCGAGATGCTCAGCGGCATCTTCTTTGACGTGCCGATCCCGTTTCTCAGCATCGAGGGAAACATTGCTCTCGGCGGGCCCATTCAGGGGATCTTCGTCACCCGCAATTTGCTTGGCCTGATGGCGGTGATCGGACTCATCACGTTCGTGATCGAGTGGCGCACGCATTCTGTAGACCGGCCGCTCGCGATCGGATCCATCGCACTCGCGGTGCTGTGCCTTCTGCTCTCGCAGTCCCCCATCAACCAGCTCCTGATTCTCGTGGTGCTGGTGGCCACGCTCGCTCTCCTGTGGCTGCGCAAGTCGTCAGCCGAGCGCCGAACGCTGATTCAAGCGTTCCTGCTCACGGTGGGATTCGTCGGGTTCGTGGCCGTCTATATCGCGCGCAACCTGATCATCCGGATGCTGGATGCCGGCAGCGAGTTCGGTGTGCGCTACCATCTGTGGCGAGCCACGTGGGACCTGGTGAAGGACAACTTCCTCGAGGGGTGGGGATGGATCGGCTCGTGGCGCGATGACACCTTCCCGTACATCCTGATAAATATTCAGGTTGACCGCGTCCACGCGTCTGCGCTCAATGCGTACCTCGACGTGTATCTGCAGGTTGGGCTCGTCGGGATCTTCCTCTTCCTCGTGCTGTGCCTGTTCGCGTTCCTGCGCTCGTGGAACCTCGCCTCGAACCGCCGGAGTCTCATCTACACGTGGCCCGCGCTCGTCCTGGTGACGCTTCTCGCCGGATCGTCAGCCGAGAGCCACATCCTGACTGGAGCCGGCTGGTTCCTGCTCGTGATCTGCGCGGCTAAGGCATCGCAATCGCAGAGTTGGCGGCAGAGGATCGATAAACGGCCCGCGGGACCGTCCTCAATGCCACTGAATCACCCGGACCAGATTCCGTGACGATCTACTTGTTCTTCGCTTTGTGAACCTCGAGTGCTTCTTCGATGGGCCCGTCGAAGATCTTCTTACCCTTGCGCAACACAATCCCTCGCGTGCACAGCTCTCGCACAGTGCCGACGCTGTGGCTCACGACCACCATCGTCTTGCCCGCGTCGCTGAGCTCGCGAATCTTTTGGTTACATTTTTCGCGGAAAGGTGCGTCGCCGACCGAGAGGATCTCATCAACGAGAAGCACATCAAGTTCCGTGTGGATCGCCACGGAGAAGGCGAGGCGCATGAACATGCCTGATGAGTAGTGCTTGACCTCCTGGTCAATGAACTCCCGGATGCCGGAAAAGTCAACGATGTCGTCAAACCGCTCGTCGGTCTCTTTCTCCGTCATACCGAGAATCGCGGCGTTCAGGTAGACGTTTTCGCGCCCGGAAAGATCGGGGTGAAAGCCGGCGCCCACCTCGATGAGTCCGGCAAGTCGGCCACGCACGAGAATGCGTCCGGCGTTCGGCTCTAGAACTCCCGAAATGAGCTTCAGCATTGTCGACTTACCCGAGCCGTTGTGGCCAAGGATCGCGACGGATTCCCCCTCGTTGACCGTGAACGAGACCTCGTCGAGTGCTTGGAAAGGAGTTGACCCGACTTTGCGGCCACGGATCTTTCCGATCACAGCTTCCTTCATTGAGTGGCTGTGCCTAATGAGGAACGTCTTGCGAACGTTGTCGACGATGATGCTCGGTCGAGTGTCTGTCATGGTCATGCGCTTACAGGTCCTGTGCGAAGTTGCGCTCAAAGCGACGGAATACGAACTGTCCGATGAAGATCGAAGCGATGGCAATAACAAACGCCACGGCGACGTAGATCAGCAGAAGCGGCGGAGTCGCGAGGCTTCCATCAGAGGTGTCGAACCAAAATGCGTAATGGAAGAGTTCAACGGACGCGGTCAGCGGGTTCGACATATAGATATGGAATAGCCAGTCTGGAGCACGATGCGCCAGCATGTCCCATGAGTAAAGCACCGGCGCGCTCCACGTTGAGAAAGTGCGGATAATCTCAACGAAGTTCTGTGCATCCCGATATGCAACGTTCAGGGCTCCGAACAACAGTCCGAGCCCTGTCGAGAACAAGGTGATCAGGAGCATACCCACGAGTGCCGCGACGATCCCAAGGAGGCTCGGCACCCAGCCGTAGAGCAGGGCAGCCAGAATCAGGATCACGACCTGCGGAAGGAAATGGACGAATGCGACGATCACGGTAGAGACGGGGAACAGCTCGCGGGGAAGGTAAATCTTCCTGACGAGCGCTTTGTTCCCAACGATTGAACGCGTCGCGTTGTTGAATGCTTCGTTGAAAAGGTTGACGACAACGAGTCCTGAGAACAGGTACACCGGGAAGTTATCTACTCCCCGGTCCATCTGCAGGATGATCCCGATAACTAAGAAGTAGACCAGGAACTGCGCCAGAGGTTTTGCGTACGACCAGAGCCAACCAAATATCGAATTCCGATATCTAGTGCTGACGTCCTTTTTCACGAGCACCTTGAGCAGATATCGTTTCGTGAAGATATCGAGGATACCGTTACCCCTACCGGGGGTCCTGAAGTCGCTCAGGTGAGGGTTCGTCAATCCGTCTGCCAATGTCGTTGTGCTCTCGAGTTTAGCGGTGGGGGCCAACTGGAATCATAGCGCTGTCTGTCTGAATTCCCGCCTGTTGCAGAGTCCTGCCAGCATTTCATGGATCGTGGAAGCTAGGCTCGACAGTGGCATTAGGCAGATCAACCACGAGAATAGGAGTCACACGCCGCGCATGTGGACATCGCTGCAGAACGTCGTCTTCCCGCTGGATCGCGACCCAGACGTCCTTCCTCTCTACGCTGATCCCGAGACCTGGACAACCATCGACGGGCAGAACGTGAAGGTCAGCAATCACGCCCACATTGATAATGTGCTGTCGCGCACAAGTGCGCGGGTTAATGGCGGACGGCGCGTGTCGTTTGCGAGCTACTTCAACGCGTTCCCCGCCTCGTATTGGCAGCACTGGACGAACGTCAAGAATGTGCGGCTCGAGCTCAAGACGTCTGGTTCGGGCACAATTCTTGTGTACCGATCGAATTCCCAGGGAGCTCAGCAGCGCGTCGAGTCCCGACGAGTTGCGGGCAATGAGATGAGTACGTTCGATCTTGCCCTCAAGACATTCGGCGATGGGGGTTGGTACTGGTTTGAGCTTGAGGCGGACGATGACGGTCTCGTACTCGAGAGCGGAACGTGGATGACTGACGCAAAACAGAAGGTGTCTGGCAAAGCATCTCTCGGGACGACGACGTTCAATAAGCCCGATTACTGCGTGAATACCCTCGACGCTCTCGCGCAGAGTCCCGAGGTCCTTGATCTCATCGACCGCATATTCATCATCGATCAGGGAACGCAGAGAGTCTCAGACGAAGCCGGATTCGACGCCGTCAGTGAAGCACTCGGCGACCAGCTGGAGATCATCGAGCAGGCGAATCTCGGTGGCTCAGGTGGCTTCTCACGCTCTATGTCCGAGGTGTTGAAGCGCGATGACAGCGATTTCCTCGTGCTACTCGACGACGACGTCAAGATCGAGCCTGAAAGCATTCTTCGGGCTATCGCGTTCGCCCGTCATAGCAAGCGTCCGACCCTCGTGGGCGGCCACATGTTCGACCTACTGAATCGACCAGTTCTCCACGCATATGCAGAAATCGTGGATGAGAAGCCGTTTATCTGGCGTCCGCAGCACCGGGAGCTTTTCCCGCATGACTTCCGCACCACAAACCTTCGGCAGACACGATGGATGCACTCTCGCATGGATGCCGACTATAACGGCTGGTGGTTCTGCCTGATCCCCAAGAAGGTCATTCAAGAAATCGGCCTGTCACTGCCCGCATTCATCAAGTGGGATGACGCCGAGTACAGCCTTCGTGCTCGGGAACAGGGCATCCCTACGGTGACATTGCCGGGAGCCGCGCTGTGGCATGTGTCGTGGCTCGACAAAGATGACTCCATCGATTGGCAGGCGTACTTCCACGCACGCAACCGCATCGTTACTGGCCTGCTCCACTCTCGCAGGCCCAAGAGCGGGGACCTCCTGCTCGATAGTTTCCGGCTTGACCTCAAGCATCTGCTCTCGATGCAGTATTACGCGGTAACTCTTCGCCACATGGCACTGAGAGATCTTCTCAGCGGTCCCGACCACATGCACCAGCAGCTTCCGACTCAACTCTCAGTGCTACGTAATGCTGCGGCGTCCTTCTCAGAAATGAAGGTGCTACGCACTGACGACGAGATTCCGCCGACGAACCAGGGCAAGCCCGTCTTTCCCGTGCCGCCGCCCCACTCATCAAGTCCCGGGCCGAGAGGCATCAGTCTCGCTGTCTTCACAGCCAAGATGTCGCTTCGGCACTGGTTCACCCGTCCGGCTACAGCAAACCAGAAACGCCCACAAGTCGAACTCGCAAAAAGAGACGCAACCTGGTTCCGTACCCCGCATTATGACAGCGCACTTGTATCGACGGCAGATGGCTCCGGAAAGTCCTTGTTCCAACGTGACCGAGCGACTTTCCGGCGCCTGCTGGCAGAAAGTTTTTCGCTTCACCGCCAATTGCGCAGCAACTGGAACTCCCTGTCCAAGACCTATCGACGGGTGATGCCGACATTGACGTCAGTTGATGAGTGGAACAAGTCGTTCACAGCGAAGTGACCGTAGAGAGCAACGAGGAAAGAATGAGAACTGTCGCAGTCATCCTTGCCGGCGGAGTCGGCGTGCGTGTCGGACTTGGCATCCCTAAGCAACTCATCAAGATTGCCGGGAAAGCAATCGTTGAACACACGCTCGAAGCCATTGAGAACAACTCGAATATTGACGAAATCATCATCATGATGAATGCCGAGTCAATTCACGAGCTGGATCACCTACGGAAGGATGATCGGTTCAGCAAGCTGACACGTGTGCTCCCGGGTGGCGAGACGCGCAACGACACGACAAAGCTCGCGCTTGCCGCGCTTCCTGATAATGAATGCAAGGTGCTCTTCCACGACGCTGTGCGTCCGTTCATTGACGACAGGATCCTTGACGACTGTGTCAGCGCTCTGGACACGTATGACGCCGTTGACACCGCCATACGTTCGGCAGACACGATTATTCAGGTTGATGATGATGGCTGCATCTCCGACATGCCTGATCGGTCCGTCCTCCGGCGCGGCCAAACTCCTCAGGCATTCAAGCTTTCAACGATTCGCCGAGCATATGAGATCGCTGCAGACGACCCCAACTTCAAAGCGACCGACGACTGTGGCGTGATCTTCACCTACCTGCCAGACGTGAAGATCTACGTAGTCGACGGCACGGCGGAGAACATGAAGGTCACCGAGCCGATCGACATTCATATCGCAGACAAGCTTTTCCAGCTTCAGTCGAAGAGCCTCTCGGCCGACTCGGCGGACCTTCCCTCTCTCACAGGCAAGTCTGTGGTGGTCTTCGGCGGTAGCTATGGAATCGGCAAAAGCATCGCTGAGCTTACCGAGAACTTGGGGGCGCGAGTATTTGCCTTCAGCCGCAGCGAAACGGACACCGATGTGACGTCTCGCAGCAGTGTGCGCAGGGCGCTGAATCGAGCCCACGCTGAGGCGGGATCCGTTGACTACGTGATCCTGACGGCGGGAGTGCTTTCGGTCGCACCATTGGTGAGCGCGCCGAAGAAGGAAATCAAGAAAACCATTAGAACAAACCTGACGGCTCCGGCCATCGTTGCTCAAGAAGCCTTCGACTTCTTGAAGGAGTCCCAAGGTTCACTGACGCTTTTCACGTCTAGTTCCTACACACGTGGGCGGGCGGGCTACAGTTTGTATTCGGCAACTAAGGCAGGCGTCGTCAACCTTACTCAGGCCCTCGCAGAGGAGTGGGATGAGGATCACGTGCGCGTGAACTGCGTCAATCCGCAACGCACTCACACGCCCATGAGAACGCAGGCTTTCGGCAAAGAGCCCGAGAACACGCTCTTATCTGCAGAAGCGGTGGCTGAAGTCTCGACACGTGTCATGGATTCCACGATGACCGGTCAGGTCATCAGCGTTCGTCTGTAAGGAAGCATTTATCCAACTCGCTTCATCCTCGGCCGAGTCGGCACGACCACGATTCGCACTTATTGATCTCACGAGATTTGCCGCCGCCGCGGCTGTGTTGCTTTACCATTTCGTTGCTCGTGATAATGATGCTTGGGACGAACCTGTCGACCAGGTATTTCCTGAGCTATTTCCGGTTGCAAAGTACGGTTTCCTCGGCGTCGAGATCTTCTTTGTTATCAGCGGATTTGTGATTCTGCTGAGCGCCGAGGGGCGCAAACCGATAGCATTCATTGCCTCACGAGTAAGCAGAGTTTACCCAGCGTACTGGGCAGGAGTCATATTGACGTCTCTCCTGCTCCTATTCCTATGGCCAGCAGGCAAAGACATCTCAATCGCGCAATCACTCATCAACCTGACGATGTTGCAAGAAGTCTTTGACGTGCCGCACGTTGATGGCGTCTACTGGACGCTGTGGGCAGAACTTCGGTTTTACGTTCTCGTCTTCGGCCTCATCACAATCGGGTTGACTCGAGCTGTTGCATTAGCGGTTGCTGTGCTCTGGCCACCGATCGCGGCCATCTTTCAGCGTTTGAATTCGGATGTTGTCGACATGATCTTCATGCCTGAGCAGGCACCGCTATTTTGCATGGGGATCATCATCTACCTGCTCGTCAAACAGCCACGAAACTTTGTCCTCTGGGCCACGCTCGCTGTTAATTGGGTATTTTCAGTCTTCCAGACAAATGGGGGCACTCGACTCGGGGCCCAATCAAATACAGACGACGCCTTAAATCCGATCATCATCGCGCTCGTCCTTGGCGTAGGCGCTTCCGCAATCTGCGCCTTTGCGCTGACAAGGCTAAATCGAGTGCGGGCACGTTGGATGACAGTCCTTGGGCTAATGACTTACCCCCTTTATCTTATTCACGAGCACTGGGGGTGGTGGATGCTCACGAACCTTCAGTCTGTGCCAAACTGGATCGCCTTGTGTTTGGCAACCTTCGGAGTCCTTCTTATTGCTTGGCTGATCAATGTGTTGATCGAGAAGCCGATCGGCCCCCGAATGCGCAAAATATTGAACCGCCATCTCGCTGCTCTGGTTACGGCCGGCAGTGAACCTCGAAAATCAGCGTGACTTGCGGTGTTGACGTCGAAACCGTCCTGCGCGGACTCTCAGACCTTCGATGACTCGCTTTTCTGCAGGCTGACGAAGGTACGTTAGAGTGCCTTCGTGCTCATTGAGTTTATGTTCCAGTCGACTTACCTCGGCTTTTAACGCAGCCAGTTCATCGGCACTCGAGGACGGACGCGGGGCAAATGGAGGCGTATATGCGCCAACTCTTCGACCCTGATCCGCCTCGACTCCTTGCCAAAGCCAGCGCACACGGGAGATAAGAGCTTCACGATCGTCCGCATACAATGTCCCGACCGGCCGTGGATACGAGGTTGACGACAGCTGGCGCTCGTAGTCGGAGTTGGCCTGCCCGTGGTCAAATATATTCGAGATGTTGTTCTTACCAAGGAACGCGGTATACCGGTCAAAATTCTCCGAGCTCACTCGATTGAGCTCGGTGAAATCTGCATCGGCGTACAAATGACCAACGTCAATACCTTCCTCGGCAGAAGGTACAGGACGGTACGGTATACCGTGATACTGCGCTAGTTCGAGAGTTCGCGAATCATGCGATAGCAACACAGCTGGAGTACCAGCTGTAAGAGCTGCGACGTTGCCGTGAATCCGGTTCCCGAAGGCGAATTCACATGTTGACAAATAGTCGCGCCACGTTTGAGGGTCAAGAAAAAATCGAATGCGGTCTTGTTTGTAAAGCGGGTGGGACGTATCGCCGGGTACTCCCTGGGCTAGCTTTCCTGCTACCTTCTGCCCCCACAAGAGCAAGGCGAGTTCTCTGTGCTCTTGCGGTATGTAGACCGAGTTTGGATACTGCTCTGCAACTGCCATTAGGTTCTTCCCCATACCGGGGATGGAAGGCGTAACGTTCAGCCCCAGTCGGGCACCTTTTGACGGCGGCACCGTCTTCTTTTCAACCGTCATTTGGCGTCCGTTGTCGTACATTGAGGGACACCCAATAACGTCTACATGCTCTTCCCCGAAGCCGAGAGAATTCAGATAATCAGCCGTGATCTCGCCTCTAACTCCGACAGAGGCCGAGTGATCTAGCACTGCACGCATAAATCTAGCGACTGACGCATTGGTTTTGTCAGATACTCCGGAATAGTCCCCACTCAACCCGAGCTGAGCCCCAACACCAACAACGACTACCGGAATCTTTAGTCTTTCAATCACTGCGGAAAGTCGATCAAGCCAGGGAAGAAATTGTGTCCGGAAGGCGTTGGCGAGCGGCAAGACAAATACATCGAATTCGCTATTGATTCTATCGACGTACTTGTCGTTGACTCGAACAGATTCAGTTTCGAGCGAATCGACAACGACCTCGCTGCCTGGAACGTAAATAGCGCGGTATACGGCGTTCGTGAACAGAAGATTGCCGACATTGGCGCCAAATACTCCCGAACGGTTTCGCGCGAATGACGCTTCCGGACTAACCACATCGTGCGGAGCTTTTCCGGCTCGTACAAGAATCCTCACGACTATTCACGCCTCCAAGCTGAATCGGACTATGCCCGCTCAACTGTATCTGCTCAGCGGACTCTTTCAGATCCCAGACGTAGACCACGTTTAGACTGATCCGGACGTAAGAACGTCGGCCGTCAGGGAAGCTGAAGGGCCGCCACGGATGTTGAGGATCGTATATTGGGCAGTTTCCGAAATCTCGCAGTCGATTTTCTAGCTCGTCCAGAGTTGTTGTCGGCCCGTGAAAGGGTTCGAAACCTCGGGCGTTGGGCTTCTGGAGTCAAACTACGTTCGCTTCTAGCGCGAGACAAAGGTGCGTACGTGCCTGGTCTGCTGAGCATCGTAGTCCCCGCGTACGAAGTTGAACGTTACATTGATGAATGTCTCCGGTCGCTCAGCGTGCAAAACTACCGCAGAGTCGAAGTAATCGTCGTCGATGACGGCTCTCCAGACCGAAGCTATGACATCGCGCTACGCTGGTCCAAGCGAGACCCTCGGATTCGAGTCGTACAGAAGAAGAACGGCGGGCTAAGCTCGGCACGAAATGCAGGGGTGGCCCATGCTCGCGGCGAGTTCCTCGCTTTTCTCGACAGCGACGATTTTGTCGATCGCCACGCTTATCAGGACGCGATGAGTATCCTGCAGGAATCCGGGTCAAGCTTTGCTGTAATGCCTTACCGGCGCGAACTCAAAGGTTCGTTTCCTCCAGCTGCACCGTGGATTAGGTCTGCTCACCGCACCGAACGCAAAGCAACAACGCTCCCCGAATTTCCCGACATACTTGTCAATGCAGTCGCGTGGAGCAAGGTATACAGACGGGACTTCTGGGACAGGTGCAACTTCACATTCCCGGAGGGTCTGCTTTACGAGGATCAAGCCATCTCTATGGAAGCTTTTGCCCGTGCCGAATGCTTCGACGTGCTATCTCGTGTCAGCATCAATTGGCGCCAGCGAGACGATCAATCGTCTATCACCCAACAAGTAACTTCCGCACGAAACATTCAACATCACCACATCGCGGTGCGAGATTCGCTCGATGCATTGGAGAAATACAGCACTTCGGAAGTTCGCCAAGAACGTTTGCGCCAGATCCTCAACAACAATCTTGGCGAATTTCTCCCCAACATTCGCCAGATGGATGCCGAGGCGTGGCCGATCTTCGTAGAGTTTATAGAATATTTACTCTCCCAAGTCACGGACACTGAGTTGTGGGATCTAGTGGACGCCCGGAAAAAGATCCTTCTAGGTCTAGTTGCCCGAGAAAATCGTGAACTCGCGTTGAAATTTCTTGAACATCAGGGCTGGCAGCCTGATCACTTCGCTGGTGTCGTCCACGGTCAGCAGATCCTTGGGAGCTTCCCACTCCGAGAAGAACTCCAATCAGTGCTCGACGACAATACATTCGTGCTTTCGCCAACTGAGACAATGCTCAGAGCAGTCGCTCGAAAAATGAGCAGGTCGGCGACGGATCAAATCGAGCTCACGGTTATCGCGTATGTGGACCGGATTCGTCCGGACGATATCGATTCGATGCTATTTGAACTCGTCAATATCAAGAACGGTGAACGCCGTGCCCTCGCAAGTACGACAACAACTGTTGAGGGCGCGGTTCTGGGGCACACACGTCGATACGCGGATATGCGGGATGCTCTGTTCAACGTCACAATCCCTGATGTTGCCTTTGAACAGGATGGCGAGTATGAAATACAGGTGAGCGCAACGTGCGGCGAGCTCCGCCGATGGTCGCGCGTAACAACTGACTGGAAATCAATACGATCAACGGCACTCGAACTGGCTGATAGTAGAGTCCTCGTTACCATTCGACGACCTGATAGATCAGTAATCTTCAAAACTTCGACCCCCAAAGTCACAGCTGAGCACGCGAGCTTGGACGGGGGCACTGCAAATATCGCATTACGAAGTGCAGTTCCATTGGCACAAGTCTCGCTGGTCCGAGACGGTGACAGATTCAGCCTCAACCGTTCTGTCCAGAAACTGGAGTTTTCTGAAGGACTGTGGACAGCCAACATCAACGTGCCTCGTAGCCTCGCATCGAGTTACGGACGTGTGACGTATGACCTTAGAGTCGTCGAGCCGGACGGTACACCACACACGGTCTATGTCTCCCCGCAATTACCCAATGTAAACGAAATCAACGCCGATGGGCGCTTCGTATGGTCCAGGCGGGTCAGAACGCGCAACTCAGAAGATTCCCGGGGAAATACGGTCCAAGAGTTCACCAGCGGCTGCCTGACACTTGTAGATAAGCGAAACTGCCTGAACGTAGTCAGTGTCGGGCTCGATGACCTGAACGGGCTCGTGATCAATTGTCGTCGCACGCGCACAAGCCTTGACCCAGTTCGAGCAACTGCCCACGTTGGCTCTACGACGTTCGATCTCCCGATCGTACTCACGGCCGACGGCGTGTCAATCCATGTGCCACTCTCGGCCGCGAAGTGGGGTCACGATCAGCGTGCTTTCCCAAGTGGCGACTATATTTTTCAACTCGAGAATTCGGAGTCAGGCTCGGTTGCACTCGATGTACATGATGCGCTCGCGCCCGACCTGCCCCAATCATTTGAGACAGATCAGCTTCGGATCAATGTATCGCGCGAACACGGCGGGCGACTTGGACTTAGCTTGGAACCCCCACTACGGGACGATGAGATCGGTGGGGGCAATCGTTGGAGAATGAAGGATTGGTTCTACACGCTCTCACCGAGAAAACCAAAGTCGATTGTGTTCCGGAACTTGTATGGTGAAGCAGCGAATGATTCGGCACTCGCCGTGCACAAGGAGTTGCAACGTCGCGATAGTCCCCTCGAGCTCATTTGGGCTGTAAGGGATCATTCCATTGAAGTCCCAGACGGTGCACGAGTTGTCCTTGAAGATTCTCGGCGTTATTACGAGGCATTCGGGACTGCAGATTATGTCATGGTCAACGTCCACCAGCCTGATTGGTACGTCAAGCGAGAAGGCCAGATTCTGATCGAAACATTCCATGGGTATCCTTTTAAACTGAACGGGTATAAGTGGTGGCAGAAGCTCGGATTCACTGCCGAACGCCAAGAGTCTTTCTTCAAACGCGCGTCTGAATGGGACTACCTCGTTTCCCCTGCTAGCTATGCAACCCCGTTCTTGAAAGAGTTCTACCGCCCTGGCTCATCGATCGAGTCGGACATTCTCGAGATTGGCTACCCGCGAAACGACGCTTTGCTCGCCACCGACGCCGATAGTGTTCGGAATAGGGTTCGTGAACGTCTCGGAATTCGTCCAGGTCAGAAAGCCGTGCTTTACGCCCCGACCTTCCGCGATTATGTATCAGCTGACGATATGTCTGCAGCGATGGTCGAATTTATCGACCTCACAAAGCTCGTGCGTGCGCTTGGCAGCGGCTACGTTATCTTGCTACGGGGGCATCCCTTCAACGCTCGCCAAGGTACCTCCGCTGATGAAGACATCATCAACGTGACGGACTACCCGGACATCAATGACCTCATATTGGCATCGGATATAGGTGTTCTTGACTACTCGTCCTTACGTTTCGACTACGCGCTTACGGGAAAGCCATCGTTGTATTACGTCCCCGATTTCGAGCGCTACTTCACAGGCCGTGAGAGCTTTGTACCGTTCGAGGAGACTGCGCCCGGCCCGTTTGTTCGCACAGCAGCTGACCTCGTCGAGTCAATTGGCAACGCGGATGACGTTGCACGCACATTCGAACCCCAGCGTGAACTGTTCGTTTCCCGATACATGGAATTAGAAGACGGCCATGCTACTGAACGTCTCGTTGATGCTGTCTTCGCCTCGCGCGGGGATGCATAATGCCGCAAGTCAGCGCAGGCCCCAAGATCGCAATGATCGGCGATGTTGGTTGGGCTGGACTCTACCACCTCGGTGACGAGGCAATGACTGAAGCCGCGATAAAAGCGATGCAGGATCGCGGGGTGACGGACATCACTTTGATCGCGGCCGAGGCTAGGCCCGCGCGCGAACGATACGGTGTGAAAGCGATTGACAGATTGGGATTTGGCCCTCGTTGGAGTCGAACAAAGCTCGATGATCGATATCGAACCTTGGTGGCAGATATCGAAAATGACTTCGGTTCACTCCCAGAGAACGATCCAGCGCATGCGATTCTCTCGCTTCTGAGAGCCGCAGACGCAGTCCTCATTGCGGGTGGAGGTAACATCACCTCTCGATACCTCTACCACGTGTATGAGCGATCTGTCCTCGTAAAGATTGCCAAAGAAGCCAGAAAACCTGTTTTCCTTACGAGCCAAACCATAGGCCCCTCGATCGATGATGATCATCGTGGGATTATCGCCGAGATCCTCGAGGGTTCTCAGATGGTAGCCGCCCGTGAGAATCACACGTTCGAGTTGATCAACGACCTCACCCAGGGAAGAGCGCCGGCATATCGATCGGTGGACGACGCCTTCCTTTTAAAGGCCACGGAGGCAGACCACCAATGGTCGGCTAGTCTTGACTTGGATGAGGGCTATGCGGTTGCATCGGTGTCACCACATATTGCTAACGCCTTTTGGGCTAAAGATTTCTACTATCAGCAGATGGCAGAGATATTGGACGCAGTCGCAAATCAGATGGGGCAAGAAATACTGTTGATTCCGCACGCGGGTTCCCCGCTCCCGGACGACGAGAAGCATGATCAGCTCTCTCACCAACAGGTGGTAAGCCTTTCAACTTCAGGCCGTCTACGGCCCCTCCCGGTCATCTCTGCCACTCAGTCTCTTGCAATCATGGCCAAGGCTACGATGGCAATTAGTACGCGCTATCACCCCATTGTGCTCGGACAGCGTGTCGGGATCCCGACGATCTCAATTGGGATGGACCCCTATTCCTTCGTGCGTATGCATGGTGCTCAACAAAACTTCGGAACTCAAGCACTCCATTTGCCTGCAAAACGTGCAACACCCGAAACAGTGGCTTCAATGGCTCAACAACTTACTCTTCAGCGTCAGAAGTTCGTTAGCCATATCGACGCGATCAAAAAAACCCGTGAAGAGGAATCATCGAGGTGGTGGGACACGTTAGTCGAACAAATAAAGGCTCCATCTGACATCCCAAAACTGAGCTTCGCGAAGGTTGATGCTTTGCACCTCGATCATGTTCCAATGATTAGCCGCTGTGAGTTCGATGCGTATAACGAGTTCAGCGTCGTGACTAAATCACTCCAGGTGGAAAGTAATGCGCGGATACGTGCGGAGAAGTCGGCAGCCCAAGCGAAACGGGATCGGGATGCGCTGAGTGTGGCTAAGAGGCAGTCTGACGCGGAATCTCGGTCCCTACGTGAGGAGCTGCGCGCAGCCAATTCTCGCAAAGTTGTCCGTATCGCCGATACGTTGGGAAGACTTGTTCGATCGTTCGTTAGAAGGTAACGTTTGCTGCTTCTTGCCCAAGCGGGCGGGAATGAGGGATTTTAATGACGACACCCTGATTTTTGATGAGTCAAATTGGGGCTGTACATTACCTACAGAGTACTGCGAGTTCTCTCTTATCGCGAAAACTCAAGACCGTAACGAGCCCAGATGGTTCTCCGGGTGCAAAATTTTCAGCGAGTGTACTAAGAAGTCTCCTGGCGTTTGCTATTGCTTAACTACACTCTCAAGCGATCTTCTCGACGACGAGGTCCGTGAGCTCGGCTATTCGTAAGCTATCGCGACGGGCCTCGTCGACATCCTTTTTCAAACGCTCCACTTCAAGCCGAAGATCGGCAACTTGACGGCGCAAAACCTGGATTTCTTCGCTCGCGACCAATCCTTCCGGTGCAGCTGACCACGCAAGTTGTTGAAGCCTACTTTTTATACCCATTACTACCTCTCCGTTCTCAACCCAATCACCGCATCCGTGACCAGTCTCTTGCCTTCACCACTCGTTTCAGTCTTCGAACGATCAATGCGCACTGTCAAGCCGAGTTCCGCAGCAGTCTTGTACATCGCGTTGAGGGGGATGTGCCATGTCTGCGGGCGCTCCATGTCAAAGCCTCGCCCGGGCGATGCAAATGACGTCATAAACGCGAAAGAATCAGCCCGCAGAAGATATTTGCAGAGCAACGCGGCATTGATACGCGCCGAGTTTGTAACTCCATCAATCGCATGACGCATAAAGATATAGATCGGTCGTTCACTGGCTCGCAACTCGATCGCAAGGGACAGCATCTCCTTGCGGTCATAGAGATTCGCGACGCGATAGTCGACCTGAGCCTGTCTTGATTCTGCCGCTTTCCTCGCCCGGTCAATTGCAACCCACGAGAAATCAAAGGCAACAACCTCGTGCCCTTGTGCCGCCAAATACGCGGCATCGGCTCCGGCACCACACGCAACCTCGAGGACAAGAGCGCCTGGCGGCAGCCGCTCCGCAAACCGCTTCACCGCGTCAGATGGACTCCGCAACTCAGCGATGCTCTGGTACCGGGCGTCCCAATAAAGTCGATGGAGACTCTGACGCCCGAACCAGAAGTGGAAACGCCGAACTGTGTCCTCCGGGGTCTCAAAGGTAAACGTCGGGTCTGGAGTTCGCCAGTGGGGCCCGTAGCAAGCGGCGAGCCATTTCTCCGGGTCTGCCGGTGCCGCAAGGTCGACGCCTCCAAGCGACAACGTTGTGGTGGGAACAATGTCATCTGGGGCGATCTCATCAGTATCCACGTGAATCGGCTCGAAGAACTGGCCGTCCTTGAACAGTGCGGTGAATACATCCACGAAATGGTCGATGTGCCCAGACTCAGTCTTGAACATGACTTGGAAGTGGCTGACGCTGTGGCGAACAATCCAATATCCGAGGGCCTCGAAGTCGCGCTGGAGTTTAAAGCTTTCCAGGGCGACGTCGGACGGGTGAGAATGTTTGCTGAGGTAGGCGGTGTCTGCATCGTCGTCGTGCTGCAGCACGTCGCCGTCACGAACTGCGCCCAACAGCGTCCCGCCAACAATGAATGCGTCAAATCCGAACTCGCGAAGTTGTTGAAGAACCTCCGCGGTTCGCTGAATTAGTCGGTCTTTGTCTTCTCGAGTCTGCTGTTCGAAGCCGTGAGTGAGTCTTCCCCATTTATTGACGGTAAGGCCTCGCCCATCGGCATCCCTCAGCACGATCGGCTGATCAGACGTGCCGAAGGCTAGCGTGCGACGATCAAGAACGGTATCGCTGCCGTCCCGCACTTCAAATCGGCTCCGCCCGTCCATAACTCGAAGGAGTTCATCGGGCCATGGCACAAGAACGCCCGCTCTGCGGGTCGCGGACTCAGGAGACACCGTCCAGAGATGCTCACCGTCCAAGTAGACATTCAGCTCTCTGGCACCGATACCGGGACGTACGAGCATCCCCCGTTTGTTCAGCAACACTGCTTTCACGATGGCGACTCTACTGCGTTGCAAGCTTGTTGTTCCACATCGACAGCGCTGAGCCGATCGCCATGTGCATGTCGAGGTACTGGTAGGTACCCAGCCGGCCGCCGAAATAGACGTCCGGCTCGCCGCCCTGCAGCTCGCGATATTTCAGAAGACCCTCACGGTCTGACGAGGTGTTCACCGGATAGTAGGGTTCATCGCCACGCTCAGCGAAACGCGAGAACTCTCGCATGATCACTGTCTTGTCATTGGGATAGTTGTCGCGCTCGGGGTGGAAGTGCCGGAACTCATGGATGCGAGTGAAGGGGACGTCCATGTCGGGATAGTTCATCACTGGAGTGCCTTGGAAATCTCCGACGGGCAGGACTTCTTGCTCGAAGTCGAGAGTCCTCCATGACAGCTCACCCTCGGCGTAGTCGAAGTACTTGTCGACAGGGCCCGTATAGACGATCGGTATCTGCCCCACCGTGTCCTTCTTGTTGAATGGTTGGCTCTCGTCGAAGAAATCAACGTTCAGCTTCACATCAATGTTTGGGTGGTCTGCCATGCGCTCCAGCCACGCTGTGTACCCCTCGGTGGGCAGTCCCTCCCATTTATCGCTGAAGTAGCGGTTATCGTAGGTGTACCGGACGGGAAGTCGGCTCACAATTGATGCTGACAGTTCCTCAGGGTCTGTCTGCCACTGCTTGGCTGTGTAATCGCGAAAGAACGCTTCGTAGAGGGGGCGGCCCACCAAGGCGATCCCCTTCTCGACAAAGTTCGCTGCATCTTTGACGTTGAATTCGCCGGCCTGTTCCGCGATAAGTTCTCGTGCCTCGGTCGGCGAATATGCGGCCTGGAAGAACTGGTTGATCGTACCGAGGTTGACGGGCATCGGGTAGACGACACCGTTGTGGGTCGAATAGACCTTGTGCACGTAGTTCGTAAACGTTGTGAACCGATTGACGTACTCCCACACTGACGGGTTCGACGTGTGGAAGAGGTGGGCTCCATACTGGTGCACCTCAATGCCGGTATCGGGCTCCGGCGCACTATACGCGTTCCCACCGATGTGCGGTCGCCTGTCGATAACCGTGACCTTGCGGCCGCTTTCAGCAGCACGTTCAGCGATGGTCAGGCCAAAAAAACCTGAACCCACGACAAGAAGGTCACAGTCCACGGGTGTTCATACTCCTAGGTAGCACGTGCAAACGTCAGTAATGACTCTAGTCTGAGTCAGCTTGGGCGCAGCTTCGCGCGGCCCACGCCGATTCGACCATGTCCCTGATCGAATGCGTCGGTGACCAGTCAAAACTGGACTCGATTCGATGAGAATCGGCAACGACAGATGCCGGATCCCCCGGCCGTCGCCCGACAACCCGAGGTTCGAACGGCATTCCGCTCACCGCTGAGAGTTCTGTCAGGACCTCACGCACGCTGGCACCCTGGCCCGTGCCCACGTTGAAGACCGAATAGCTCTCACGTGCAGAACGAAGGTAGTCGACCGCGGCAATGTGGGCAGCCGCGAGATCCTGTACGTGCACATAATCTCGCACGCCGGTGCCGTCTCTCGTGTCGTAATCGTCGCCGAAGATCTGCGGAACATCCCCTGATTCCAGTGCTTCCACAGCGAGCGTGACCAGATTCGCCGGGATCATGTCTGCGAGTTCAGGGGCACCCGCTCCCGCCACGTTGAAGTAGCGCAAGCTCACGGCGCGGATCGACGACGCCCGGGCAACATCTCGTACCAGCCACTCCCCCGTCAGCTTCGACGCACCGTACGGGTTCACCGGCGTCGTCTCGTCATCTTCGCTGACAAGCGCGTTCTTCGGGTTTCCGTACACGGCGGCGGATGATGAGAACACGAGCATCGGCACGCTTTCCGCCTGCATCGCCTCGAGCATGTGAGCGAGCGTCTGCATGTTCTCGCGATAGTAGCGAATCGGATGCTGGACAGACTCCGCGACTTGCTTGAGTGCGGCCATGTGAATCACTGCGTCGATGCGATGCTTCGACAGAATATGGCGCAATTCGGCAACCGCCGAGGGCGCCGTCAGATCCAGCTCATACGCATCAACGTCCCCGATGCGATCGCGGTCTCCGGTGCTGAAGTTGTCGACAACGACAACGTCGCCGTTCTTTTCCAGCATCCGAACGATATGGGCGCCGATGTAGCCGGCTCCCCCCGTAACGAGAACGCTCACAAGACCCCCTCAGTGAATGTCGTTCGGGATGATCACTGACCGCCGCCGATGACGAGGCGCGGCGTTCCCGCCCACACCGAAGGCTCGGTGGTGTTGCGTCCGTCGATCAGGAGCTTCACGCCCGGAAGGTCAGTTGCGGTCATCGTCTTATACTCGGCGTGGTCTGCTTGGATGATGGCGAGATCCACGTTGTCGCCTAGGTGATAGGCGTCCCAGCCGAAAGCAGCGAGTTCGTCATCGGAGTACATCGGGTCGTGCACTGTGACGGTCGCACCGCGGCCACGGAGCGCGTTGACGGTCTCGAAGACCCCGGAGAACGCTGTCTCTTTCACTCCGCCACGGTACGAAGCACCGAGCACAACGGCATTGACCCCGGCGAGGCTGCCAAGCACTTCTTCTGCCTTGTCAACGACGCGGCCGGGCATCGATGCATTGAAGAGCCGTGCCTGGCGCACAATGTCGGCATTCGGGTCTGTCGAGAGGTACAGGCGCGGGTAGACCGGGATGCAGTGCCCGCCTACGGCGATCCCCGGGCGGTGAATGTGGCTGTAGGGCTGCGAGTTGCAGGCTTCGATCACCTGGTACACGTCAACGCCGACGGTGTCGGCGTACACGGCGAACTGGTTGGCCAGGCCGATGTTGACGTCGCGATAGGTCGTCTCGGCAAGCTTGGCCATCTCGGCTGCTTCCGCCGTGCCGAGATCCCAGACACCGTTCTCGCGAGACAAATCCGGCCGCTCATCGAACGTAAGTACAGCCTCGTAGAATTCTTTCGCGCGGCGTGCACCCTCCTCAGACAGACCGCCGATCAGCTTGGGGTACTTGCGCAGGTCGTCAAAAACGCGTCCCGTGAGAACCCGCTCCGGCGAGAACACGAGATGGAAGTCCGTTCCCTCCGTGAGCCCTGAGCCCTGTTCAAGCATCGGCTTCCACCGGTTGCGCGTGGTTCCCACGGGCAACGTCGTCTCATACGAAACGAGTGTGTCTTTGGTGAGGTGCTCAGAGAGCGACGTAGTTGCAGCATCCATCCAGGCGAAGTCTGGGTCCCAGGTCTCGTCGTTGACGAAGAGAGGAACGACGAGAACCACGGCATCCGCATTCGGAATCGCCTCGGCATAGTCTGTCGTGGCCTTCAGCCGACCGGCCGGCACGAGCTCTGAAAGCTTCTCTTGCAAGTGTGCCTCACCAGGGAATGGCTCGGCCCCCTTGTTCACAAGATCAACCACATTCTGGTTGACGTCGACGCCGATCACATCGTGACCGGCATCAGCGAACTGAACGGCGAGAGGTAGACCGATTTTCCCAAGGGCGACAACCGCAATCTGCATGAGCATCAGTCTACGGGTACTGAGATGAATGAATGGTGGCTCTGGAGGCTCGGGTTCTCGGAAGCCAGAGCATTACCATTGCAGTGTGCCCCGCATGCCTCGGATCCTCGCCATTTCGTTCTCAGATTTCAGCTCTGACGCACGAGTACTTCGACAGCTCGATGTGCTGAAGGATTTTGGCGATGTCACGACAATTGGTTATGGACCATTGCCGCACGGCGCGAGCGACCACCTCGAGATCCCACGTGACCGCGCCTCGCTTCCTCAAACCATTCCGGGCGCGGCCAAGCTGGGGCTCAGACGTCATAGCTGGGCCGAGTTGACCGCCCCCGCTGAAGTAGCGGCGCTGGACCTCATCGGATCACGCTCCTTCGACCTTGTCGTCGCCAATGAGGCACGTGCACTTCCGCTCGCGCATGCGGTGAGGGGGAAAGCCCCAGTCTGGGGTGACATGCATGAATGGGCCCCTGAGGAACGTACTCACGTGTTGTCGTGGAGGCTGCTCGTGGCACCGTACATGCGCCACGTGTGCGAGAAATACCTTCCATTGACCGATGCCGTGACGACAGTGAATTCGTCAATTGCTCGCCTGTACGATCAACAGTTCGGAACGTCTGCCGAGGTCGTGCGAAATGCTCGTGGCTTTGAGGATCTTTCCCCGTCGAGGATGGAGCCTGACCGTATTCGTCTGGTGCACAGTGGCGCGGCCGTGCCTGGGCGCGATATCGAGAGTCTCATCACGGCTACGTTGAGCTTGGACCATCGGTTTAGCCTTGACCTCTATCTCATTCAAGGGAGAGACGGTGGGGCTTACTGGAAATCGCTTCGCGCGATGGCCGCGGACAGCGAGCGGATCCGCTTTCATGACGCGGTCCTTCCCGCGGAGCTCCCGCGCGTTCTGAATCAATACGACGTCGGAATCTTCAACCTTCCCCCGCGAACGACTAATCACCGCCTCATGCTGCCGAACAAACTCTTTGATTTCGTTCAGGCGCGTCTCGCTGTTGTGTTCAGCCCCTCCGTCGAAACAGACGCCGTCATATCCGCGTACAGTCTTGGCGCGGTCACGCCCGGTTTCACTGCGGACGATATGGCCGTAACCCTCAAACAGCTCACCCGGGAAGAGATCGCCTCCTTCAAGCAGAATGCGAACGAGGCGGCGTCCGCTTTGAGTGCAGAGACCGATGTCACAACCGAGCGCGCAATCGTGTCGAAGCTACTTCGCCTCTGACTCGCCGTCACCGACCTGTCCTATTCCGGACAACGCAGCCTGCTCGGCGAAATCCGGAACGTCGCGAACAAGCTCTGAGAATGTGCCCTGCGCATCGACTCTGCCTTCACGCAGGAAGTAGATCTGGTCTGCGTCCTTGATCGTCGACAGCCGATGCGCGACCAAGATGACTGTGACCTCGCCTTGCAGTTCGGAAATCGCGTGCGACACGGCGGCTTCTGTGCGGGAATCCAAGGCGCTCGTGGCCTCGTCCATGACCAAGACCAGCGGACGGCCGTACAGTGCCCGAGCGATCCCGAGTCGCTGACGTTGCCCGCCGGAAAGTGAGAGGCCACGTTCGCCGATTCGGGCGTCGATTCCGCCTGGACGCGTCTCGATTGTCTCGAGCAGCTGCGCCTGCCGCAATACCTCGCGAACACGCTCCCGGTCCACATCGTCGGTCCAACTCAACGCAACGTTCTGTGCGACCGTCGCGTCGAAAAGTGCGACATCTTGAGGGACGTAACCGACTCGTGATCGCCAGGCTCGTCTGATCGAGTTCAGGTTTGTCCCGTCGATTGAAACAGTGCCGGCCGTCGGGACGATGAGCCCGAGAACCAGATCGATCATTGTCGATTTGCCTGCGCCCGATGACCCGACGAAGGCCACGGTGGAGCCAAAGGGAATGGTGAAGCGCACAGAATCGAGGGCACGCACTCCGTCGTCTGAATACGAGAACGAGACATCGTGCAGATCAATCTTCTCGGGTGAGTCAGGGAGCGCAGACGAGTCCTTCTCAGCGACAGATTGTTTAGCGCTCTCACCGCCCTTGATCTCGCGGAGTACGAGCTCTGCGTGGGGAGCGTTTGCCGTCATCTTGTTCACGATCGTCTGGACCCTGACGATCGATGGTGCGACACGGAATCCGGCCAAACCGAACATGGCGATGGCTGCCATGGCTTGCTCCACGCCGCCCCCGAGGAACCCAGCGATTCCGACGAGGACAAATCCGCCAACAATGCCCGCCTCAAGCACATACCGGGGAACTTGTCCGTAGAACTGAACATTCGCCCGGGCCCGCGAACTGTGAACTCGGCCCGCGCGCACCACGTCTGAGACCTCACCAAGCTTGTTGCGCAGCGTCACCTCTTTCAACGCACCAACCATTTCGGTGATGAGACGCGACGTGCGAAGCGTAAATTTGAGGTTGGTCTTTCCCGCAATCCGTGACCGCTTCGCGACGACGATATACAGCAGAAAACCGAGGAAGCCCATATAGACAAGCGTGATGATCGCGACAACGGGCTGTGCCACGGCCAAGACGGCAACAACGGCGACAAAACTCATCGTCTCGCCCAGCACAGTCGACCCTGGAAGCAGGAATCCAGCGACGATCGCCCCCACACTTCCATCCGTAAGCCTGACGATATCGGAGGAGTTCTTCTTCAGCCGCTCCGTCCAGGGAAGCGCAGTGAAGGACTCAAACAGCATCGTTCCCAATTCGAGCTCGTACACCGCAAAGCGCTTCGTCGCGATTCGCAGAAGGATGACCGCACCGACACCCTTAAACACGATGAGCCCGCAGACAAGCGCAATGGCACCGATCAGACCAGGTCCTCCGACCTCACCCACTATGGGGAGCGTGATCGTTGTCTGGCTGATCAAAGGTGAGATGACGATCGCCAGCACACCGAGCGCTGCGGCATCCAGAATCGCAAGAATTCCCAGTCCGATGGAATAACCGGTCAAGAACCGCTTGGCGTTGCCCGGCAGTATTTTCAGGACATCTCTATAAAGCCCGTAGAGTGCTTTCATCGGTCGTCCTCGAGGATGCGGCGCACCATCTGCTGCCAGATCGCAACTTGCTCTTCACCCGAGAGTTTCTGAGCATTCGCGTCAGAGTTTCGCTTCCACAATTTCACGTCGTCGACGGTCATCGACTCAAGTGTTCGCTTGAACTCGGCGACCTCGAATCCTCCCGCAACCGCGCCGAGCTTGTGCTCGTCAAGAATCCGCATCATCTCAGGAGATGGGCCGATGATGATGCCAAGACGCGCCTGAATGTAGTCAAAAAATTTGTTGGGCAGGCACCACGCCAGATTGAACGTCGTCGGCGCGATAATAGACACTCCCACGTCATAGTTATTAAGCGTCTGCACGAGTTCGCTGTATGGCACAGGATCCATAAAGCGAATCCTGTCGCTCCCTTGTGCAAGAGCCCGAAGCTTGTCAGAGTATTCCGGGATCTTATGCATGAGGTACAGATCGAGCGTGACGTCAGCATCTGCGTCACGCACTGCCTCGATCATGACCTCCAGCTTGCGGGCTGGAGCCGCGATCCCGCTATGTACCAGTTTGATGGTCTGAGACACCTCGCCGATAGGAAGATCCTGATAGGGGGTTGCGTTAGTTATCAGCTCAGGGACGAAATCGAAATTGCGGGAATACTCGTCGACGATGCCCTGGCTGACGGTCCCGACTCCGGCCGCGTGCGCGACATGGGCGCGCAGAATCCAACGAAAGTACGGTGCGATCAGAAACCGCCAGAGCCGCGAATGCTCGTTTTGCCGCGGAGCGTACTCGTGCAGGTCAACGATGACTCCGTGAGTGGAGGGAAGGCTCATCGCCAGAGGTGTGGTGGCAACGTCGTGAGTGATGATGAGATCCCACTCTCGGCCCTTCAGCGCCTTAGCCGCCATCTTGTTCCGCGGCGCCGTACGATAAGTCAGCGTGTAGAGGCGCGTGAGTAACGTAAAGGGATAGATGAAACGATCCCACAAACCAGGCAGACCGCGCCTCAGCGCTGGCTGTTTGAACTCAATGTGCTCGACGACATCAGGGTGGGGCGACTCCCCGAAACCTGCTGTGGTGACGTCGTAGTCCTCGACGAATTTGTTGATCTGCTTCAGAGCACGCGGGGCGCTCTTTATCGGGGTATACGTAAGGACGAGGATTCGCTTCTTGCCGGGCACGTTCACTGTTATATCGGTTTCTGCTGGTGGCGTCGTGTGCGGCTAGAGGCGATGGCTTCCAAGGCTCCTCGAACTCGAGCTGCAACTGCGGTGATATCTACGTTCTCACGAGCCCACGCGGCAGCGCGGCCTCTGTCAGAGACGGTTGTTGTTGTGTCGAGCATGTCACGCATCGCAGCGGCGACTGAATCGACATCGTAGTCGGATGCGATTCCGTAGCCAACCTCATCGATGAAGTCCCGGCCCGGGCCCGTTCCAGCGTAGATCACGGGCGTGCCGCAACTCGTGGCCGCGTACATTTTGGTCGGAAAGGCGAAGTCGTACCCAACACCGGGTTTCACGGAGGCAAGGGCAGCAGTCGCTCCTCTGAGCCAGCGTGCAATTTCCGCGGGGCTCGTACGAGGCAACACTTGAATGGCTCCATCGGCCATTGATTCTGCACTTTCGGTTATCGCGGGAAAGTCACTCCCCTGGCCGACGTACACGAGGGCTGCCTCGGGGTGATCGCGGCGAACCTTCCGAAACGCATCAACAAAGATTCGTGCGCCATGGACCTCTGACGCTGTACCTGTATAAATGAAATACGGAGCGCTGATCCGTTGAGTAGGGCCTTCCGGTGAGAACGCTGTGAGATCTGACCCGTTCCCAACAGTTCGGACGTTCGCTGTCACACCCAGCTCACGAAGCCGCTGTGTGACGCCGTCGCTGACGGAGAGCACGAGCTGCGCCCCGCGCATTGCGAATCTCTCGAGCCAACGTACGAATGTGACGACAAGCCCGGGAGCTCCGGCCGTTTGCGAAGCATCAGACCAGATATCGGCAGCGTAGTACGCGTACGGGATTCGTCGAAGAGCACACACTAGTCGTACGACGGCCCCGGTCGTCGGCGGTGGTTCGACTAGGACGACGTCAGCCCGCCGCGACACAATCAATCTCAGAACCAGAGGTATGTCGAAACTCATGTACTGCAGGTATCCGCGCACATAACCGGCACGATCTCTAAGGACTCGCGCCCTCCTGACCGTTACGGCGGGCTCGTCGAGCTCAACGTCGCTCGACAGCCCGGGCGGAGGAGTCGAAGTGAACACAGTGACAGCGTGTGATTTCTCTGCACACGACTGAGCGACTGCACTCAGTCGAAACGACGCCGCACCGGGCTCAGGGGAAAATATTCTGGTGACGAGTGAGATCCGCATAGGTCACACAGCGACTGCTTCACCCGACCTCGCCGATTCGAGCGTTGCTTCAACGACCTCGAGCGCCCGGAGCCCTTGCTGCATCGTGACGATATCGCTTGGTTCACCGAGCACTGCATCGCGGAATGCTTCGTGTTCAACCCGAAGCGGCTCGCGCTTGGCAAAGGCATACCGGGTGACGTCGCCCTCCGAAACCCCGCGGAATGCGCTCACGGACTCCCATTCGAGCGGAATTGTTCCGTTGGCGTAGAACGTGAGATCGCCCGTCGCCGTGTCTGCCACGAAGGCGCCCTTTTCACCGGTGACGACCGTGACGCGCTCTTTCATCGGGCTGAGCCAGTTCACCAGATGACTTACAACCGCGCCCGACTCAAGTCGTCCGGTGACCGCGATCATGTCTTCGTGCTTGCGCCCACTTTTGAATGCCGTCTGGGCAAACACCCGGGTGTAGTCGCTCTGTGTCACCCATGCAGTGAGGTCGATGTCATGTGTGGCCAGGTCTTTGCCGACGCCGACGTCAGCGATTCGAGCCGGAAACGGCCCCTGGCGTCGTGTCGCCACTTGATACACGCTTCCCAATTCGCCAGCGGCCAGACGGCGACGCAGTTCCTGCAGCGCTGGATTGAATCGCTCAATGTGCCCGACGGCACCGACCAAACCGGCCTGCGCGAATGCCTCAGTCATGCGCCGACCCGCCTCAACAGTCTCGGCAATCGGCTTTTCGACAAACGTGTGCACACCCGCTGATGCAAGCTTCAATGCCGCGTCCTCATGAAAGCGCGTGGGCACTGCCACGACTGCCATGTCGATGCCTGCCGCGATGAGCCCCTCAACATCTGGATGGACGTCTAGGTCACCAGACACACCGTGAGGATCTCCGGCGGGATCCGCTATCGCGACGAGATCAACCCCGTCAATCTCGCGGAGTACGCGTGCATGGTGCCTCCCCATCATCCCAATTCCGAGAAGACCTGCGCGTAGATCGTCAGCCATTATGCTCCAGCCTGCGAGACAGCGTTGACAGCCGTGATGATGCGTTCGAGCTCATCCGATGTGAGCGAAGGATGGACGGGAAGCGAGACGACCTGCGCTGCTGCGCGCTCTGTCTCTGGGAGCTCAAGACCTTGTGCGAATCCCGCCAGCGATGGAAGTCGGTGGTTGGGCACCGGGTAATAGACACCCGCACCCACGTTATGCTCGCTCCGAAGTGCCGCGACGAAGCCGTCGCGGTCGTCAGGAACGCGCACGGTGTACTGGTGATAGACGTGTACGGCTCCGATTGCGACCGGTGGAGTGACCACTCCAGTCAGGTTGGCATCGAGGAATGCCGCATTCTGCTGACGAGTTGCCGTCCATGCGTCAACCTTGCTCAGCTGGACGCGACCAATCGCCGCATGAATATCAGTCATTCGATAGTTGAACCCCACGAGCTCGTTCTCGTACTGCTTCTCCATACCCTGGTTGCGCAGCAGTTTGGCTCGGCGCACGAGTTCGGCGTCGTCAAAAGAAATCATGCCGCCTTCGCCGCTGGTCATGTTCTTCGTCGGATAAAGGCTGAACATGCCGAATGCGCCAAAATTGCCCACGGTGCGCCCGTCAAGAGATGCCCCATGAGCTTGCGCGGCGTCCTCAAAGAGAGCAACCCCGTGCTTGTCTGCGATGCCCCTAAGTTCGTGCATATGCGCCGGGTGTCCGTATAGATGGACCGGCATGATGCCCTTTGTCCGCGAGGTAATCGCGGCCTCGACAGCGATCGGATCAAGAGTGAACTGATCCGGTTCGATATCGACGAAAACAGGGGTCGCACCGGTCAACGCGACAGCGTTTCCCGTCGCCGCAAACGTGAAGGATGGCACGATGACTTCGTCACCCTCACCGATTCCGGCGGCCAAAAGACCGACGTGCAATCCTGACGTGCCTGAGTTCACCGCAACCACGGTGCGGCCAGGCACGAAATGCTCTGCAAACTCGGTCTCGAACGCTGCAACCTCTGGCCCCTGCGCCACCATCCCGCTCATCAGAACACGGTCGACAGCAGCCCTCTCGTCGTCTCCGATGATCGGCTTCGCCGGGGGGATGAAGTCGTCCGTCACTATTTTGATACCTCTTTCAGCTCGCCATCGATTTCAGCATAACGATCGCCCGTGACTGGGCACATCCAGTATCCGTCACGCTCACTGAGCGGATGCCCCGACGTGCCGACCCATCCAATGTGCCGAGCAGGAACGCCGGCAACAAGAGCGTGATCCGGAACGTCTTTCGTCACGACGGCTCCAGCCGCCACCGTCGCCCACGTACCAATTGTCACGGGAGCGACGCAGACGGCACGAGCCCCGACCGAAGCACCCCGCTTGAGCGTCACGCCGACAGCTTCCCAATCGTCGGCCGACTTCTGCGTGCCATCAGCGTTGATTGCACGCGGGTATGTGTCGTTCGTCAATACTGCGGCGGGCCCGATAAAGACACCATCAGCAAGGTCGGCTGGCTCGTAGACGAGGGCATAGTTTTGAATCTTGCAGTTGTCGCCCAGGCGCACTCCTGTGCCAATGTAGGCGCCCCGACCAATCACGCAGTTTGCCCCCAGCATCGCGTCTTCGCGGACCTGAGCGAGGTGCCAGACCGACGAGCCTGCGCCGATTTCAGCGCTCTGCGCGACGTCCGCGGAGTCGACAATTCGCACGTTTGGTCTTTGTTGCACCGTTTTCTCGCTTTCGTCGAACGGTCCGGGCGCGTCTCAGACTAGCGGGTCTGCCAGAATGGAGCCATGACGCCACCCGAACCCCGTGCCAACAGCCGCGTTGGCACCGGAGATACGTGGGTAGTGATCCCGCTGTTCAACGAAAAAAGTGTCATCGAGACGGTGATTCACGATCTTCACCAAGAGTTCACCAAGATTGTCTGTATCGACGACGGGAGTTCGGACGGTTCGGGGGATGTGGCACGTCGAGCGGGTGCGAAGGTACTCCGGCACCCGGTGAACCTCGGTCAGGGTGCGTCGCTTCAGACTGGTTTTGAGTACGTTTTGACACAGCCGAACGCCCGCTACGTCGTCACCTTCGACGCTGACGGACAGCATCGCGTCGAGGACGCCGTCAGCATGGTGGCTCTTGCGCGCTCGGAGGACCTCGCGATTGTCTTCGGTTCTCGATTCCTTGATAAGCGCACACGTCCTGGAGTTCTCAAACGAATCATCCTGAAGACTGCGGTCTGGGTGACCAACATGACAACGGGACTGAGGCTCACCGACGCCCACAACGGCCTTCGCGTCATCCGCACCGACGCGCTCTCGAAGATCGCTCTCGTGCAAGACCGTATGGCGCACGCGACGGAGATCGTCCTGAAACTAGGGCGCACAAAACTCCCGTGGCGCGAGTACCCCGTCGAGCTGCTTTACACCGACTATTCAAAGGCGAAGGGACAGTCAGTTTTGAACTCGATCAACATCCTCGTCGACCTCATCGTCCGTTAGGCGCATCGTGCTCATTCAGATTATTCTTGTCATCGGGGTCATAGCCGTCGGCATATTCTTTACCCGGCCGACCGGAAGCGACAGCCATCTTGCGCTCCGAAGACTGTTCCTCGGAGCCTTCGTCATCGTTGCGATCCTCTCGATCATCTTTCCGACCTGGCTCACGTGGTTTGCAAACCTGATCGGAGTCGGCCGCGGTGCCGACCTTCTTCTCTACGCTCTTGTACTCGCTTTCCTCGTATTTGTGTCGACGACGTATCGGCGCAATGTTCAGGTCAATCGCCGTATCACTCGCCTCGCGCGGCAGATCACACTCGCTACTGCTGCTATCGACAATGTCGAGGCGAGTGACGACTCGACGCGCCCGAGCCCGAAGACCGACGGCTCCTAGAGCCCACAGGCCACGATCCGATACAGAACTTTGTCACCCTCGCGGTCGACTTCTTCAACAGCATCCGAGTTCTCAAGATCAAGCAGACCCTCGAAGCCAATCCACGTCTTGACGTCGAGCCGGCTGCCATTAAAGCGGTCAGCGCCGAAGTCGAGAACGTAGCGCGCGCCCGTCTCACGGATCGCATCGCAGACGCTCGGGTCGTCCCCTGCCTCATTGAGCTCCGTGTTCACGACGACATTCGGCTCGGCGTGCGAGGTGTTGAAGTGGGGATTGAGCACCTCCCGATCAGCGAGCGCCATCGCCCAGGATGTTCCCGTCCATGGATTACCCACGATGATCGCGTCGTCTCCGACCTCGTCACGCAGCCTCTGAATGAGCGCGTATTCGTCGTCATCAAGAATGCGTGAGCGACCGTCAAGCCGGTACGCATCTGCCGCGTGTGCGACGGCATGCGTCATTGCCGTGAGCTGCGTCGAAGCGATCAGAACAACAAGTGCCGCGGATGCTGTCACGAATCGCACGGGCCGAGAACTCCGCGACATTCGTCGGGCGAGCAACCGCCAGACAGCTTCTACCCCGACAACGACAAGGACGAGGGCCGGTAGGACGAGGAACGCCTCGAGCCGGGGAACATCTTTATAGAACATTCCAAGCGAGAGATTCCTGAGGTCTCCTGCCGGCAGTACCCCACCGAGAAAGAAGAGTCCGGCAGCCGCCGCCCACATGACGACAAACCACCACTGCCGACGCCGAAGAGCGACGACGAGTCCCACGATGATGAACACGGCGACCACAATGGCGATAGGTCGGTCACCGCGAGAGAATCCGAAGGTATCGAGCAGCACTTCCGGAACTGACCCGTACCGGTTCCACGGCGCTGTGTAACCGAAGCTACCGATACGACGCCAGATCAACGCATAGCCGGCAACCACGACGAGAACCCCGATGACGAGCGTCACTCGCACACCTGTGCTCTTCGCTGCGTGTATCCAATTCGCAGCGACAGCGACGAGTCCGATGACGCCGAACAAACCGAGCCCGAAAACTACGGAGGGCTGCGACAGACCGATCGCCACAACGACACACGCCAAGCTCAAGATCTGCAACGTCACAGAGCCGAGCCGACGACCATTCACGAGTCGAAACAGGCTCAGTCCCACTGCGAAGCCAGCAGGCAGCAGCGCGAGCGCCAGGAAGTAGGAGAACAAGACGCCGTAGTCAAGCATTCCCAAGGGAAATGCTGGAAAAGCTCCGGCCGCGACCCCGCCAACTACGAGCGCAGAACGTCGCGCCGGAACAAGAAGACGCACGAGTGCGAGAACGCCCACCGGCCACACCAGGGCGGCAACAACCACGTTGACGATGTTCGCGGTCTCGACGAGACCAGCCCACGGTGCTGCCATCGCTACAACCGACACCAGATCGTGCCAGGCCGCTGGATAAAAGGTCGATCGGCCAGGAGGAAGGATCAGCCCGGTCACATTCAACGACGACCCGTTTGCAGTGTCGATGATGTATCGCACTCCATTGAGGTGGAAAGGCGCGTCATACGTCTGCGACACATTGCCCGGGGCACCAATTGCGAACCCCAACTGCACGCCGATGATCACCACAGCGATCGCAGTTCCAGCGACGAAGGCGGGCGAAAAACCCACGACACTCACCACTGACTTCGGGAACCACGCGCCCGTGATCGCGCGTCTGATCACCAAGGTCGCCGCGGCGAGGACGACGAACGCACCCAGAGCCGAGATCAACGTCCACGGCACCCCAGCTAAGCCGAAAGCGATTGCAGCCACGGCCAGAACGGCAATCGTCACGGCAGGTGCAGCCAGAGAAAGGAGAAGGCGCCGAGCGCCAGCTGCAGCTGCGATGAGGCCACCCGGAATGTAGATGATCAGCACCGCGAGTAGCGCTACCGGGATAGCTTCAAGCCAGGTCATGGCCGCAGTCTCTCCCTCACTCTCATGCTGCGCGTGTCACGATCAGTTCTCACTCGATTCGGCTGCCTCCGGACCGACGTCCGAGAAGCCTCGTTGAATCATGCGGCGGTACATCAGTTTTCTCAATCCAACGGGAACGAACCGATAGATGCCGCGCACGGCAATGTTACGTGTGAACTGGGCTCGGGTCGTGAACCCGATGCGGCGTAGCGCACGTTGCAGGTTCCATTCGGCTTCAAACTGACGGCGTCCGCCTCGGCGCGCGTAGGCACCGTCACCGACGCGGTACATCACGAGCGGGTCGGGTAGGTTCTCCACCCGTGCGCCGGCATGGATCATGCGTGCGAACAACCAGTAGTCCTCCATCAGACCGATATCGTCATAGCTGCCTGCACGGGCCACTGTCGCCTTGCGGTACATCACAGTCGGATGGTTGAACGGGTCGTGAAATCGTGCGTACTTCGCGATCGCATCGGCACCGATGGGAGGTGTTCGGCGTCCCAAAACCTCGCTCGTGTCGTCTGCGAACTCATACATTCCGGTTCCGACAAGGTCAAAGCCTTCGGACATCTTGGTCATCTGCTTCGCGAACCGCTCTGACAACGCCACATCGTCGGCGTCCATGCGCGCGACGATGTCGAATGAGCAGTGCTCGAGGCCGATCGTCAAAGCTTGAGCCAGCCCGCCCCGCTCCTCAAGCACAATGTGCGTCACCGGCATTGGACATTCAGCCTTCACATGATCGATGGAACGCTCAAGACGGTCGGGAATTGGACCATCTTGAACAAGCACTACTTCCGTAGGTTGCAACGTCTGACCCGACGTCGCACTTGCGAATGCTCGTTCAAACTGGTCCGGTTCGTCATTGCCGTACACCGGAAGCAGCAAAGAAAATTTCTGATCTGCTGACATGTCCGTCACTCCGCACGCCGCAGCTCGGCGAAGATGTCCTCGGGAACACCGGCATCCTTCAGAGTTTCGGCATTCGAGCGAGGCGGCCGCTCCTCAGCTTCTCGCCTACCTTGCGTGAAACCTTCGCGAAGCACTTTTCTCTCTGCGGAACGCATAAAGGTTCGCGCCCAGCGCGCCACACTTGATGCGCCGTATACGACCTTCTCCCCAGGCCTGAGCGACTGAGAGTAGCGAAAGAGCCAGATTTTATTCCGGACTTCGAACCGAAAGCGCGCGCCCGGGTCGTCGTCAGTTGATCCGCGACGTGCTGTCTTGTGCACGACCACGCTTGCGGCCGACGAGAGGCCACACCGTCCCTTCAGCACACGGGTACTGTATTCGAAGTCGTCGTTCCAGAGGAAATAATCAGCAATGGGATATCCGACTGATCGGACGACATCAGCGCGATACATCGATGAGACGAAAGAGAGCGATCGCACCGGCATCGCCTCGACTGTATGAGCGGCTCTCTTCTCACGTGCTGTTGCAAACGGGTTGAATCGAGGAGTATTCATGGGGTGTTCGCCACCGTCCGTCCACTCCACACGGGATCCGACAGCCGCGAGGTTCTTGCCCTGATAGGCAGTAGCCGTGTTCATCAGCCCGAGGAGCGCATTCCTCTCAGGGACGGTGTCATCGTCCATCACCCAGATCCAGTCTGGATTGTGCCTAGTAACTGCAGCTGCCATTCCAACAGCAAAGCCCCCGGCCCCCCCAGTATTTTCAGCAAGATCAATAAGGGTAATTGCTTCGGCCCAGGTACGAACTACCTGCGAGGTGTCATCGGTGGATGCGTTGTTCACCACCACAATCGCCTCTACGGGACGTGTCTGCTTCGAAAGCGCTGAAAGAACCTCCACCAACAGATCTCGTCGGTTGTAAGCGACAACGACCGCAACGACCCGCGGCGGAGTGACCAAGTCGAGACCTTTCGTTTATGGAGGGCAACGCGTGGTGAGTTTACCCCACAGAACGTGGTGTACGACCGTCATTCGGACAGTGAGATGATGACAGACCCGCCTGGGGCCCACTCCATAGTTCCATGTTCAAAGGTCTGGGAACGAGAACCATCCTTGTGTTTCATATACGCGCTCGTCGGGTACCCAAGCTCGCTCGAAGGTCCCCCGGCTGCGGCATATTCCTTTGCCATACCACCGAGGATGTAGCGCACTTTCTTGCCAGGAGCCCAGTACATATCGCCTACTTCAAAGCTCTGAAACCGGGACCCATCCTTATTCTTGACGTAATCGCTCGTCGGATAGCCTAGATCCCCACCAGGTCCTCCAGAGGATGCATACTCGGTGGCAAAACCGCCGAGCATATACCTGACCACTTTGCCAGGAGCCCAGTACATGGCACCCGATTCGAAGCTCTGGAACCGCGACCCATCCTTATTCTTGATGTAATCGCTCGTCGGGTAACCAAGCTCCCCCATGGGCCCGCCAGCCCTTTCATAGGTCTTAGCCATTCCACCGAGAATGTAGCGCACGCCGCCACGATCCGCTATCCAATACATGTTTCCCGACTGGAAGCTCTGGGATCTCAGACCGCTCTCGTGTGTGATGTAGTCACTCGTCGGGAATCCAAGATCTCCGTTGGGCCCGCCAGCCTTTTCAAACGTCTTAGCCATTCCACCAAGAATGAATCGTGCACCTGTCCTTGGTGACCAGTAGATACCGCCATAAGCAAAAACCTGGGACCGACCCTCACCAACCACGGTGTACTTACCTTTCGGGAATCCTAAGACTCCATCGCCACCACCGAGTTGGTCATGCTTTGTACGAACTACGCCGGTTGTGTACTCAGTTCCGTATTTGCTGATCCAGTAAAGCGTTCCGTTGTCGAAGGCCTGGCTCCGGCCGCCGTTTGAGTGCTTGGTGTAGTTACCACTCGGATATCCGAGAACCCCACCACCCCCGCCGAGAGCCCAATGACGATCTCCCACGGTCCCCGTCGTCCTCAGGTACTTGCCCTGCGGGGTGCGGTAAAGAACATACTTTTCAAATTTCTGCCCCACCCCGCCGTCAGAGTAGGTCTTTGCAGAGCTTACTGGCTTACCCAGGAGTCCTGAGGCTCCGCCATTCTGCGAATAGTAGCTTTGCAGCTTCGGGTGCAATGCTGGCCCTTTATATGTGCTGCCGAACCAATCGGTGAAATACAGGAAGAAGTTGCGGTTCCCGTACGACGAGCACGAGTCTCCGACGCCGTAGCCTGCCTTCAGCGCAGCCGAGTTCGGGCGGTACGGCGTGTAATTGTAGAGGCCAGCCGTGGCCTGGTTCTCGATGTGGACCTGGCTCGTCCCGCACGAGGAGTTGGGGTGCCACTTGATCGTGTTCGTACGGCCGGCGCGGTAGCCAAAGTCATTCGGGTACAGGCGGTAGATCTGGAACTGCCGCGCACCGAGATAGAGCTGGTTCTGGAAGCCGAAATACTTTGAGTTGCAATCAGCACCGTCGGGGCAGCCGAAGCCCATGGCGATCGTGTAGCGCCACTCGGATGGCCATTCGTGAGTCAGGAGCCCCTGTTCTTTTTGCAGAGTGACGAGAATGACCTGCGGGTTGATGTCACACGCTCGCGACACTTTGTAGATGATGCGAGCGGCATCCTCGTTCTTGCCGCTGGAGATCGCCTTGCAGTACTTGTTCGCCGACCGGGCCGTCGTGTTCTCTTTGTACGCATCGAGACAGGTATAGCCCGAGCGGCACTTCGGCACTTTGCTGTTGATGAATGACCGAATCTGCGACTCGGTCATCGTCGTCGAATCGTAGAAGACCTCATCGTCGATGATGTGGCCAGCATCGAACGACGCCGCTTCAGCTTTCGGGGTCGCAATGGGCATTGCTGTCAGCACGGCGGCAGCCATGATTCCGACCGCAAACAGCACAATTGTGCGGAGGCCAATACCTCGGGCGCGTGTTGACATGATTCCCATAATATTCACATCTTTCACAAACGCCACACCTTTCACAATATCGGCCCCGAACCAATTCAGGTTTTCCCACCTCTCTTAAGTAAGACTGTGTCTAGTTGTTTTCGCGGCAACACGGCACACGGAGGGGGCTTGCATGGTCACAATGCGCGTAGTGGTGGACGATATGGTGCCCCCTGTACGGGGGGACCTGGGTTCGTACACTCGCGACCTGACCCGCGCTCTCATCCGACATGCTCCCTCTGGTTGCGATGTGGAAGGCGTCATGGCAGCTCACGACGATGAGGATGTCGCGGCGGTCACGACCCGTCTCGGCGGGCTCGCGCGCCTGACCCCCACCACACTGCGCCGTCGCGAATTAAGCGCCGCCTGGCAGATGGGAGTCGGAGCCGCCTCGTGGGCCACGGGCCTCGTGCACTCCCCCACGCTGCTCGCCCCCTTGGTTAAACACGACCCCGATGCGGGTTCGCAGACCACCGTCACCGTGCACGACACACTTCCCTGGACCCATCCGAAGTCATTCACACCGACAACGATCGCGTTACAAAAGGCGCTCTTAAAACGTGCGCGCAAGCACGCCGACGCCATCGTCGTTCCCACACACGCCGTCGCCGAACGCCTCAACGACATCGCTGACTTCGGTGACCGCGTGCGCGTGGTCGCCGGAGCCGCCCCAAGCTCGCTGCGCCTTCCTGTCGTTCCTGAGCAGCGTGCCCTCGAGTTAGGGCTACCACCGCAATACATCATCGCGAAGGGGTCCCTTGATCCGCGGCACGGGATCGTCGATCTGATCTCAGCGATGGCGCTACCGTCAGCACCCGACATCCCGTTGCTGATTATCGGGCCCGAAAGCTGGGGCGAACTCACAATCGAAACCGTCGCTGACGAAGCCGGTGTGCCTGAAGGGCGCGTTGCCGGGTTGGGCCAGCTTTCGGATGCCGACCTCGCTCTGGTCTTGTCCCGCGCGACAGCGTTCGTCTTCCCCAGCGTGGGGGAAGGATTCGGTCTTCCGCTCGTCGAGGCCTTCACGTTCGGGGCCCCGGTCATCCACTCGGACGACAGCGCACTTCTGGAAACGGCGGGGGGAAGCGGGCTCGTCGTCGAAGCCGATGGTCCCGGTCACCCGGAGCGACTGGCCGAAGCCGTCAGCCGTGTCGTCGAGGATGCCGAGCTGCGCGAGCGGCTCACTATTCTTTCGCAGGACCGCGGGCACTCGTTCAGCTGGTCGTCTGCCGCAGAGTCCATCTGGGCTCTGCACGCTGATCTCTGAGTGAGGGGATGCCCGTGGTCACTGGCATTGTGGTCGATGTCGTTCTGGTCGTCGCCCTTCTTGTCGCGCTCGTCGGTGGGTGGCAGCGCGGAATGCTGCACACGATCGGCGCGATCGCCGGGCTGATCGTCGGTGGCGTGATTGCCCTCCTCGTCATGCCTGTCGTCTCAGGCGCCGTGCCTGCGGCGGGATGGAACGTCGCCGCGGCCCTCGCGAGTGGGGTGATCATCGTCGGTCTCGGCATCAGCCTCGGCTCGTGGATCGGGCGGCTCGTCGCAGGCCCGGTGCGCAAGCTGAAGCTCGGAGCCGTCGATCGGCTTCTCGGCGCTGCCGTGAGCGGCATCGTCACGCTTCTGGTTGCACTGATGCTCGGCATGAGCACAAGTGCACTGGGCATCCCCGCTCTCACACAGGCGATGGCGTCATCGACTCTGATGAAGTCGCTGCAGAACGCGACTCCTGCACCGGTGCTCGGTGCGATCTCGCAGTTTCGCGGGATCGTGATCTCCGACGGCATCCCCTCGGTTCTCGATGCCGCCGGGGTGCCGGACGACGTCGAAATTCCCGTCGCCGACACCCAGTCACCCGCGCTGCAGGTCGCGTCCGAATCCGTCACTCGGATCACCGCGAACGCTCCCTCATGCGGCACACGCAGTTCAGGGAGCGGGTTCGTCATCGGCGATGACCTGGTCATGACCAACGCTCACGTCGTCGCGGGGTCCAGCACCGTCGTCGTCGAGCCGCGCAGCGAACTGCCGCGCGCAGCATCCGTCGTCTATTTCGACGCCGAGGCCGATATCGCGGTACTCGCAGTCGACGGGCTCAGTGCGGGGCCGCTGCCCTTCAGCGCGACGCCCGACGACGGCGCGACGGTGTTCTTTCAGGGGTACCCGTTTGGCGGCCCTTTTGCCTCGCGCAGCGCTGCTGTCGTCACGACGGGTGAGATGAGCGTCAACGACATTTATGGCCAGCCGGGCGCGACACGCTCGGTCACGACGATCGCTGCCGACGTCGACCACGGAAATTCGGGCGGCCCGCTCCTCGATGCGGACGGCGCCGTCGTCGGAATGATCTTCGCGAAGGCAGTGAGCCAGCCCGACGTGGGCTTCGCACTTTCAATGGCCGAGCTCTCCCCCGTGCTCGCGCAGGCCGAGTCCCTGACCTCGCCCGTAGCGACGGGCGCGTGTTCTGCTGATTAGCCAGTTATAATCATGCTCCCAGCGCTGGCTCAATCTGCGTCCAGACCGCATCGGCGAGGGCCCGAGAATATGTGGCAGAGATGTGGTGGGCATCACGATAGACGAGACGATCTCCGATCACGACGGGGCACAAGTCGTCGCTGCATAGGTAGTCGGTCATGTCGAGGACGGTTGCGTCGTGCGCTTGAGCAGCCTGCCGCATAGCCTCGCCATGGTCGGCGAACAGCGCTTGGTTCGGCGGCGCTCCACACGCGGTGGCGTTATTGATATTGGCGGAAAGGCACGTCGCTGGATCCATGCCGAACTGAGGATTGTCAATCATGACAGCAACGTTCGTCGCTGATGTAAGCGATTCAATTCCTTTACCCACGTCTCGCCCCCACGTGTCGGGAGGAAGCTGCGTTCCGGTTGCGCCAACATAGCCGGCGATGATCGTCAGTTCCGGTTGCTCGTCGCCGATCGCCCGGACCACGTTTGCTCGCCATGTGCGGCACTCGTTTGAGCTCGGAACATCATATGCAGCGCAGTTGCTCTTCGTATTCGATACGAGTGTGATGTCGCCGCGCTCAGCGAGTGCCTGCAGGGCCGGATACCACTGGGCGGCATGCGAGTCTCCGAACAGCATGACCGTTGGCGCGTCAGCATTCGTTTCCACTCGGCACTCGTCGACCGTTGATTCCCCGTCGCTGAGATGGCATCCCTCGGAGTACACGTCAGGATTATCATCACTGGCGTCTTTCACGGTCGGGGTCATGTTGGCAGGCACAAATTGCGTTGCCTTGACCCGCGTTGATGGCGCGGAAACGGCCACATTCCTGTCGGTGTGGAACTGCCGGTCAAGCGATCCCCGATACGTCACGCCGCACGCGAGCACCAGGCACACCGTAACGCCCGCAGCGATCACGATCGTCGGCCAGGACTTGTCCCGAGACACGCGGAGAGGGGTCTCAATGTAGCGGTACAGCAGCCAAGCAAGGGGGATCCCTGCCGCGGCGAGGGCCAGCGTGACGACAGGTGACAGTGGTCGTTGGTCTCCGACCGCGATCTGAGGAATCGTGAGCAGCGGCCAGTGCACAAGGTAGAGAGAGTACGAGATTGTGCCGATGAAGATCATCGGTCGGTTTGATAGCAGCCCGGTAGCCGATGTGCGGTCCAGAACGCTCTCGGTGTCATCAACGCGCGAGCCTGCGGCAATCACAAGCACGGTTCCAACCACGGGAACGATCGCCGCGGTGCCGGGGAAAATAGTTGCGCCGTCGTAAACGACTCCACACACGACAAGCGAGACGACGCCGACCCATCCGATGAGCCACCTGACGGCAGGTGCGAGAGCGAACGACGTTGCCGTCACCAGCAACGCGAGCAGCCCACCAAGGGCAAACTCCCATGCCCGGCTCGGCATCATGAAGAAAGCGAGCGGCTGTGACCGTTCCGTGAGCCAGATTGATCCGACGAGCCCGATGACGAACACCGTTCCAAGCGTCGCGATGAGGCCCCAGGTCGACTTGCGCGTGAGGAAGAACACCAGGGCGATCGCGGCGGGCCAGATCAGGTAGAACTGCTCCTCAACGCCGAGCGACCAGAAATGCTGGAAGATCGACGGGTTGGGATTGGATAAGTAGTCGACCTTCTCACCGGCGAAATAGAAGTTCGGAACGTATAGGGCCGTGAATACCGACTCTTTGAACGATCGGGACTGCAGCAGCGGTGGGATCCAGATTGCAGCTGCGACGACGCTCAGTGCGACGACGACGAGCGAGGTGGGCAGAATACGGCGGATGCGGCGGGCGTAGAACGTGGCGAATCGAATTCGGCCGTGCGTACTGAGCTCAGACGCCAGGTGTGCCGTGATGAGGAAGCCCGAGATGACGAAGAAGACATCGACTCCGATGTACCCGCCAGAAAGCCACGGCACTCCAGCGTGGTAGATCACCACAAGCAGCACGGCGATTGCTCGCAGCGCCTGAATATCCGGGCGGAACCCGATTCGCCTGACCTTCACACGTAGACGTTACTTGCTATCGCTCGACGAGGTCTCGGGCGGTGCAACGGCGTCCTCCACGAGCCCCCTGATGTGCTCGAAGTTCGGGTTGTCCTGATCCGGCACCGTGGGCGGCGAGAGCTCCAGGTTGGTGATCTCCTGCTTGCGGGTCTTGAGCGCCAGGTCGCTGAAATACCCCAGCATCGACTGCGGCACATCGGTCTTCACGACCTGGCTGCCGGCATCGGCGATCGCCTGGAACTTCGAGAGCACGTTGCCCGGAGTGAACTGCCGCAGAATCGCCTCCTGCAGTTCGTGCTGACGGCGCATGCGATCCCAGTCGCTCGTCGAGTGCCGCGAGCGCGCATACCACTCGGCGTGGTAGCCGTCGAGCTTCTGCTTGCCCGGTTCGATCCACTCGTCGACGTTGTTGAGGTTCTCGTCTCCCCCGATGGGCAGGCGCTCCTTCACGTCGATCTCGACGCCGCCCAGCGCATCGATCAGCTGTGAGAATCCGGCCATGTCGATCAGCACATAGAACTGCACGGTGAGGCCGGTGATGCCCTCAGCCGCATCGCGCGTGGCTTCGATGCCCGGAGAACTGCCCTGCGCTTCAGCATCCGGGTACCAGTCAGGATGCCGCAGCTGAGCCTCTGTATAGACCGAGTTGAGCTTGCAGACGCCTACGTCGCAGTGCTGATAACCGTCCGGGTACGCGTCGTGGAACGGGCCTTCGGAGAACGGAACGCGGAGCATATCGCGCGGCAGGCCAATGATCGTCGCCGCTCCCGTGTTCGCGTCGATGCTGACGACGGAGATGCTGTCGGGTCGCAGACCCTCGCGATCCTCACCGGCGTCACCGCCGAGAAGCAGAATGTTGTAGCGGCCATCGACGGGCGCGACCGGTGCCGAGTTGCCGAAGATCGAGCCGAGCGCACCGCGAGCGATTCCCGCGTAATAGGCCGCACCGCTGGCGCTGCCCACCGAGAGCACGAGGAGGATCACCGTCGCCGCGGCGATCCAGAAGCGTGCACCCGGCCGCGCTTTGATGATCTTGAGAAGCCGGAACGTGTTGAGCGTGAGGATGAGCCAGAGCAGCGCATACGCGATGAGCACAGCCTGCACGAGCAGGAGGAACCAGCCCTGCGTGGCCAGGGTGATGAACGGCGTACGCAGAAACGCGAACAGCAGCACGGCGATGATCGCTGCCGCCCACATTCCCAGCGTCGCTCCGAGTCCGAAGCGCCCCAGCTTACGGTTTCCGGCGAGAACCTGCGCCGAGCCGGGGATGAGAAAACCCACGACGAGCAGCCACCACGCGCGCCGCGTCATCAGGGGTGACGACGCGGTATCCGGATATCTGATCGGATTTGCGACCAGTGAGCTCATAGAGAGTTTTTGAGATTCTCGTTCTTGACCTCGACCTGGGCGGCGAGGTCGGCGGCGTACGTTTCAAGTCGTGACTGCAGGGCTGAATCTGCCGTGGCGAGAATCTTCGCGGCAATCAGACCGGCGTTCTTGGCACCGCCGATCGACACAGTGGCGACGGGGACGCCCGCGGGCATCTGCACGATCGAGAGCAGCGAATCGAGCCCGTCGAGTTTTGCCAGGGGCACGGGAACTCCCACGACCGGGAGCGTCGTCACCGCGGCGAGCATGCCGGGCAGGTGAGCGGCGCCCCCCGCACCGGCGATGATGACCTTGAGGCCGCGCGCAGCAGCATCCTTGCCGTAGGCGATCATCTTCTCGGGGGTGCGGTGCGCGCTGACGACTTCGACCTCGTGATCAATCGCGAAGTCGCTCAGCACCTGGCTCGCATCGCTCATGACGCGCCAGTCGGAATCGCTTCCCATGACGACGCCGACTAGAGGGCGTTCGGAATCGTGGTGTGGCATGCGCATAATGCTACGGGCGCTGGCTGGAAATTCGCGGCTACGGCACGCTTATCCGCCTGTATTGCGAGGTGCCGGCGGCAGATTACCGGTTTGTTCGGGAGCCACAACCAGGTGATTTGTTCGTCTACGCCTCGTCTGTGCCACCCGCCGTGGAATCCGACTCCGGTGCCGATGAATCTGCGCGACCGCGGGCCTTCCGCGCCGACCGCACGCGGTAGATGATCCACACGGCAAGCGCGACGACGACGCCCGCGATGACCACGTATTTCAGGATGTCGGCGTACTGCTCGACAATGTGCCAGTTCTCGCCGAGGTAGAAGCCAGCAAGAATGAACACGGTGTTCCAGATGAGGCTGCCCGCCAGGGTGAGCACTCCGAAAACACCCAGCCCCATGCGCTCGATTCCGGCGGGAATCGAGATCAGGCTGCGAAAGATCGGCAGCATGCGCCCGAAGAAGATCGCCTTCTTGCCGTGTTTGGCGAACCATTTCTCGGCGCTTTCGACCTCGGACACTTTGACCAGCGGCATCCAGTCGGCGATTTTGATCAGCCGTTCACGGCCGAGCCAGGCGCCGAGCCCGTAGAGCGCGAAAGCGCCCACGACCGAGCCGAGCGTCGTCCAGATGATCGCCTCGGCAAGGGACATGTTGCCTTGGCTCGCGGTGAAGCCGGCCAGCGGCAGGATGATCTCGCTCGGCAGCGGCGGAAACAGGTTTTCGAGCGCGATGGCAATGCCGGCTCCGACTCCTCCGAGGGTCTCCATGAGTGACACGGCCCAGGCGGCAACGCCCGAGAGCGCGGAGTCAGAAGCGGCGATCAGCATGATGTTCACCGTAGCCGAACGTCGCTGACGAAATCCCGTTTGTCATCATCCAGAATGACCGGATGCTGTCGTCATTCAGCCGTGCGGATGACCGTCACACGGGCGCCGCGCAATGTGGCCTGTGCTCAGGCGTCCCCACTGAGCCACCGCCCGAACGCGTCGAACGAGTACGGCCTTCCCAAGAAGTCGGCGACCAAGTCCGCGGCATCCCGCGACCCACCGCGCGCGAGGATCGTGTCGCGGTAGCGCGAGGCCACGTCGACGTTGAAGAGATCGGCGGGGTCAAACGCTGAGAGCAGGTCTTTCGCGATCACGAGGCTCCACATGTAGGTGTAGTAGCCGGAGCCGTAGCCTTCGAGGTGCCCGAACGCGGCTTGGAAGTGCGTGTCGGGCAGCGGTGTGATGAGCGAATACTGGCGCGCGAGCTCTGCCACCGCCGCGTCGTGATCGTCCGGGCGCTCCAGATGCAGACGGTAGGACACCGCGGCATAGTGCATCTGGGTGCGCACACGGAAGGCACGCCCGAAGTCTTCGGCCGTGCGCATGCGCGCGACCAGATCCGCGGGAATCGACTCGCCGTCCGCATCGACAGCGAACGTGCGCAGGATGTCAGCATCCCACGCCCATTCTTCGAGCATCTGCGACGGTGCCTCGACGAAGTCCCATTCGGTGGCGACCCCCGAGAAGCGCGCCCACCGCTGGTCCCCGCCCAGAATGTGGTGCACGAGGTGGCCGAACTCGTGAAAGAGCGTGACCACCTGATCGTGCTCCATCAGGCCGCGCGGGAAGTTGCAGACGAGCGTGCCTTCCGGAAGCTGGCGTCCGTGCACACCGGTGGCAAGGTCAAACTGCGCCGCGTGCTTGTACTTGCCTTCGCGCGGGTGCAGGTCGAGGTAGATGCGGCCGATGCGCTCGCCGTCGCGGAGCACGTCGTAGCAGGTCACGTCGTCAGCCCAGCGCGGCACATCATCGCGCTCACGGTAGCTGATACCGAACAGACGCCCCGTCACCTCGAGCAGACCGGCGCGCACATTCTCAAAGTCGAAGTAGCGACGCACCTGCTGAGCATCCACGTCGTACTGCTCGCGCCGCACGAGCTCGGCATAGTGCGCCCAGTCCCCCGACGTGATCTCGGTGATGCCCGGGGCATCCTGCTGCGCGCGGCGCAGGAGCGTCTCCCGTTCGGCGCGACCACCCGCGTCGGCCAACTGGGTGATGCGATCGATGAAGGTGCCGATGGCGTCTCCCGTGCCGATCATCTTCACCTCGGCGTCGAAGTCGGGCCACGAATCGTACCCGAGCAGCCGGGCCTGCTCGGCGCGCAGATCGAGCAGCTCGTGCAGAAGCTCGTCGTTGGCGGGCCAGGCACGGTTGTTGAATTGGCGCGAGACGGCGTGGCGTGCCTCGCGATCGTTCGCGAACGTCAGGAACGGCACGGTGTCCGGGTAGTCGGTCGTGATGGCGACGAGTCCATCCGCGTCGGCCGGGCGCGCGTCAATGTAGTCCTGCGGCAACCCGTCGAGCTGTTCGGGGCGCAGCCGCAGCGTGCGCACGTCGTCACGGATGTTGCGTGAGAACTCTTGCCCGACAAGCGTCGAGCGCTCACTGATCTCGGTGAGCCGGGCGCGCGTTGCGTCGTCACGGTCAACACCGCTGCGGCGAAAGTCGCGCAGCACGTGCTCGAGCAGGCGCGCGGCCTCGGCGTCGAGCTCGGAGGGGTCGAGCGCCGCGAAAACCTCGTACAGGGCGCGATCGTGCCCGCGCTCTGTGAGAAAGGCGGTGATCTCCTGCGTTTTCTGCTCAGACAGTTCGCGGATGCTCGGCTCGGGATGCACCTCGGCGAAGAGCGAGGTGAAACCGGATGCTGTCGCCAGCTGTGCCTCGGCGTCGTTCCACAGCTCGAGCACCTCGTTCGCGGTGCGGAGCGTGCCGTCTTTCAACTGAGCTCCGACGTCGCAGGCTGCGGCGAGCGCGGATTCGGCACCCTCACGGATGAAGGTGTCCCAGGCGGCGGGTGAGGTGGGCAGAGCGAGTGGTTCCACAGTCATGAACGCCACTCTACGGCGACCATCGCGACAGCGGGTTCACGCTCGACGACGAGTTTCGATACCCCCTTTCACGTGCATCGCCGAACCGATCAACCTGTGACGGGGAGATGCGGGAGGGACCTTACCGGCGAGCGCAGAGCGTGACGCAACAGCGTCCGGGCGCCGGATCGAGATCGGCGCGCAGCACCCCGGGCGCCACCGTCTCGGTGTAGGCGCTCAGCATGTCGTAATTCATACCGCAGACCAGCTCGGTGTGCGCACCCGCCAGCTGATGGAACGGGCAGTTCGCCATGACGAGGCGTTCATCCTCAACGCGCGGCTCATACCCCAGCCCGCGCAGCGTCGTCTCTGCGATAGCGAATGCCGCGACAGCATCCGCCCCCTGGCTGGCCTGGTTCGCCGCAAGACGTGCTCCCCGCTCGCGGGCCACAGCCGTGAGCGCAGAGGCGATATCATCTCCCTCTCGCGCCGACCGGGCGATGGCCTGCGCCATGAGCTCCCCCGCCAGCACATAGTCGCGCTCGGGCAACGACACGTCGAGCTCGACGTCTGACCGCTCGTAGAGTTTGGCGCTGCGACCGGCACCCGGACCCGATCTGCCGGTCGTGCGCGCGTAGGAGGAACGCAGAAGCCCCGCGGACTCGAGTTTGTCGAGATGAAACTTCGCCGTGTGCATGGGCACCTGCGCGGCCCGTGCCGCTTGATCACGAGAAACCGGATGCGGCTGGGCGCACACATACAGATACAGGGAGCGCCTCGTGTCATCGGCGAGCGCGCTCACTCCCGCGATGCTGCCCGCCAGCTGTTCGTTCTGTGCCATCATTTCCGCTCGTCACGTTGCTGTCGCCCTTGACGGTCTTGCCCGTCGGTTCTAACGTAGACAATGATATCCGTTAGAAAGCAGATGCGCCATGACCTTGACCAGTCCTCTTGCTCGCACCGTGGAGCAGACCCTGCCCGACGTCGAGCGTGCAGCCGAACACGCGCGCGGGTTTCTCGAAGCTCTCGGCGTTGATCTTGATACGCCGGCGCGGCGCACGAGTGCGGAACGGATGGCGAAGGCGTATCTCGAGATGTTGTCGAGCGACCCGTTCGAGATGACGACGTTCGACAATGACGAGGGCTACAGCGAGCTCGTGCTGGTGTCGTCGATCCCCGTGCAGTCGCTGTGCGAACACCACTTCTTGCCGTTCACCGGCGTCGCACACGTCGGCTATCTGCCCGGCGCACATCTCGTGGGGCTTTCGAAGCTCGCGCGCACGGTCGAGGCGTTCGCCCACCGGCCGCAGACGCAGGAGTCACTGACCCGCCAGATCGCCGACAGGCTCAACTCCACGTTGGAGCCACGCGGGGTGGGCGTCGTCATCGAGGCCGAGCACGCGTGCATGTCGCTGCGAGGCGTACGGGCAGAGTCGGCGCGCACGCGCACCGTGACCGTCACAGGAGAGCTTCGCGACCCGGCCGCGCGGGCAGAATTTCTCGCATCCGCGCGCTGAGCGCCGCCGGAGCGAAGACAGACCAACACGCACAGAGGAGCAGTCATGAGTACACAGGGAACCGTCATCGTCGGAGCCGGCCTCGCCGGAGCGAAGGTCGCAGAGAAGCTGCGCGCCAGCGGCTACACCGAGCCGATCACGCTGATCGGAGACGAGCCGGAACGCCCCTACGAGCGCCCGGGCCTATCGAAAGAAGTCCTGCTCGGAAAGGACGATGCGTCGACCCTCTATGTGCATGACGCCGACTGGTACGCGAAGAACTCCGTGACCACGCGCTTCGGCACCGCGGCGGTGGCGCTGAACGTCGCCAACTCCACCGTGACGCTCGAGAACAGCGATGTCATCGGCTACGAGTACGTTGTTCTGGCCACGGGGTCGACGCCGCGAACTCTCCCCCTCGACGGCGCCGACCTCGCTGGCGTGCACACGCTGCGCCGCATGCCCGACACGGCAGCGATCAAGGCGCACTTCGGCGTGGGGAAGAAGATCGTGATCATCGGTGCCGGCTGGATCGGCCTCGAAGTGGCCGCCGCTGCGCGCCTGGCAGGCACCGACGTGACCGTCCTCGAGTATGCGCCGCTGCCGCTGCAGCAGGTGCTCGGCAACACGCTCGCCGCCTACATGTACGACCTGCACACCGAGAACGGCGTCGACCTGCGCACCAATGTCGGTGTCACCGCGATCATCGGAGAGAACGGACGGGTGACGGGCGTCGACAGCTCGGCTGGGCACTTCGACGCCGACGCCGTGGTGATCGGGGTGGGTGCCGCGCCGAACATGGAGCTGGCAGCATCCGCTGGTCTTGCTGTCGACAACGGGGTCGTCGTCGACGAGCACCTGCGCACGGCAAACCCGGCTGTGCTCGCCGTGGGCGACATCGCCCGCGCCCAGAACACGGCGGTCGGCGGTCCGCTGCGCGTCGAGCACTGGGATAACGCGATGCGCCAGGGCGAGCTTGCGGCATCGACCATCATGGGAACGGGCGCGGCCTACGACTGGCAGCCGTACTTCTTCACCGACCAGTTCGACTTCGGCATGGAGTATGTCGGGCACGGCAGCTCTGACGACGACGTGCACGTGCGCGGTGACCTGAGCACTGGTGAGTTCATCGCGTTCTGGACGAACGCCGGCCGTGTCACTGCGGCGATGAACGTGAACATCTGGGATGTCAACGACGACCTGCGCGCCGTGATCGGCCGCGAGGTCGACGCCGCACGCCTCACGGACGAGAGCGTCGCCCTCGGCGACCTCGCCGGCTGATCACAGGAAGCTGACGCCCAGCGTGGCCAACACGCCGAATGCCACGCCCCACAGGATGATCGAGATGATCTGCCAGAAGACCACAGCATTCTTCGACGCCCCGAACGAGACCATCGCCGCCGATGTGATCTGACTGGGGAGCAGGGCCTGGCCTGCCAGGCTGACACCCGCAACACCGTAGCGGTCGAAGCGCTCACGCAGCTTGCGACGCCGCGCGGACTCCTCCCTCGGCTCGGCCCGCGCTGTCACCTTCCGCCGGACGGCATGAGCGCTCAGCACGACAATCAGCATCGACAGGATGTTGCCGAGAACGGCCATGCCGATCGCGACGGCCGGGTGCAGCCCGATCAGCACACCGATGACCGAGCCGAAATATGACTCCACCATCGGTATCGCCGCAACCAGGAAGACCCCAACCCAGGTCAGAGCCTCCGGAAGGGAGGCGGCGAAGGTTTGCAGTGTGTCAATCATGGAAGGGCCTTTCAGAGTCGATCTGGTCAATGGCGGTGGCGTGGCGGATGACGTCCGCCAGGCAGGTGCTGTCGATGTACGACGACAGAGCCTGTCTCGCAACGCACTGCAATTCTTCCGCCCACCGACGGGCACGGTCAGTGCCGCGGCGTCACCGATCCATGTGCGCTCGCGCACCAGCATCCGTGACATTTGTCACTGATCTACACTCGGAGCCATGTCGTTCACCCACCGCCGCAGAGCTCGATCCTGATGTCGAACACTCACGCATCGACGACGCCTCGCACGGCGGAAAACGGGGTACAGACCACCTGGACGTACACGCTCGGCTCGATCGTGTTCTTCATTGCTGTGCTCTACGGAACGCTCCTCATCCGCGGCCTCTCTGCCCTCTCGCGCTCGCACAATTTGATCGACACGCTGATCATCGTGTTTCTGCTCGCGGCGCTCGCCGTGCAGGTGCGCTACTGCTGGTTTCTACGTGTCGGGCTGGGCGGCGGCCTCCCCCGCCCCGCGTGGACAGTCGCACTGTTCGCGACAGCCGTTGTGCCTCTGGGGCTCGGGCTCTTCTCGACAGACATGTGGCAGTTCTCCCCCATCCCCGTTTGGCTGGCGGGCATGTTCATCGCGTGTCTCGTTCCGGTACCGACGCGCATGATCGTGATGGTCGTCAGCCTGATCGTCGTGACCGCCAGCATCCTGTTCGCCCAGACGCGGTCCGAGAGTTCGCTCATCGCCGACGCGAGCGCCGACAACGCCGGAATCTACTTTCTTGCCGCCTTCATGCCGATCGTCGTGCTGACCAGTCTCTGGTGGTGGAACATCGTGATCGAGCTCGATAGACACCGTCGCTCGGCCGCCGAGCTCGCGATCGCCAAAGAGCGCCTTCGATTCGCCGCCGATCTGCATGACATCCAGGGGCATCATCTGCAGGTGATCGCTCTCAAGGCCGAGCTGGCCGAGAGGATGCTGGAGCGCGACCCTGCCGCAGCGGGTGAACAGCTGCGCGAGACGCGGCAGATCGCGTCTGAGGCGCTGCAAGAGACGCGCTCGCTCGTGGCCGGCTACCGCGACGTCGCGCTCGACGACGAACTCGAGAACGCTCGCGAGGTGCTCACGGCTTCCGGCGCTGCGTGCGAGCTGCGCGTGGTCGCGCTGCCGTGGGACGCCGCCGTTCGGCGTGCTCTGGCGTTCGCCGTGCGCGAGGCGACGACGAACATCATCCGTCACAGCATGGCCTCCAACGTGACGATCACCGTCTCAGTCGAAAGCGGATGCTGCCGCCTGAGCGTCGTCAACGACGGCGCAACCCCCACTGACGACGCCACGGGCACGGGGCTCGCGGGTCTGCGTCATCGCCTCGCCGAGTTGGGCGGCGCTCTCGAGACGCACATCGGCGACAGCCGCTTCGAGCTCGTCGCCACGATTCCAGAACCCGGGCACCACCGACGCAGCAGGGAGGAGATCCATGACTGATTCCGCCGTTGCCGAGCGCAGCATCCGGCTTCTGATCGCCGACGACGAGCGCATGATCCGCACGGCGCTCGTCGCCCTGCTCTCGCTGGAGCCCGACCTCGAGGTGGTCGCGAGCGTCGACAATGGCGTCGCTGCGGTCGAGAGCGCCGCCCAGACGCAGCCCGACGTGTGCCTGCTCGACCTGGAGATGCCGCAGGCCGACGGGCTCGAAGCGGCGGAGCGCATCATCCGCACAGTACCGACAAAGGTCGTTCTCGTCACGCGCCATGCTCGCCCCGGGGTGCTGCGGCGAGCGCTGGCCGCGCGCATTTCGGGGTTCGTGCCAAAGTCGACGCCGGCCGAGCAGATCGCCGATGTGATTCGAGACGTCGCGGATGGCAAACGCTACATCGACTCTGAGATCGCCGCAGCGGCCCTGGCCGCGGAACGCTGCCCGCTCACGGACCGCGAGCTCGACGCCGTGCGGCTGTCACGGTCTACGCTCAGCGTGCAACAGATCGCGGAACGTCTGAATCTCGCACAGGGAACCGTGCGCAACTACCTGTCGTCTGCTATGACAAAGCTCGGTGTCGATTCGCGCCGTGAGGCCGCGGAGCTCGCCTGGCAGCAGGGCTGGATCTGAGGCCAGCGGACGCTGCGGCGCGTCCCCCACAGCATCCGCTTCGCCTCACCCGGTGCCCCGCACAACATCGGTACTCCCGGACAACATCGACGCGCACACCAGCACACCTTGTCCGCAGCCCCGCACCTTGCAAGGCCCCGCGCATGCGGTCGCATGATGCTCACCTGAATGCAGAAACTGCCTCTGATCCCGGAGTGCGCCGTGCCCCACAGCATCCGCTTCGCTTCACCCGGCGCCCCACAGCATCCGGTTCACCGTCTGCTGGTAAGTTTCACTGAATGGGTCACTCACACGGCGCTGCCACTCCGGATGCTCCGCGACCACGCCTGGCTCGGATCCTCACGATCGTCGTGCTCGCCCTCGCCGCCGCCATCACGGTCGGTGTGATCGCCCTGTGGCCGCAGTCCGACGGCATCAAACAGCAGAAGGGCCCGTACGAGGGCGAGGGCGTCAGCATCGTCAACGCATCCGTGTCGATGGTGAACGCGTTCGAGTGCCAGGGAGACGTCGGCGAGCCCTCCGCGATGTCCGGCATCGAAGGACCCTGCGCACGCGTCGTCTCACGCCTCGACGACGGCACGCGCGCCACCTTCGAGATCGACCCGTCAACGTACGCGAGCACCGAGATGGAGCCGGGCGACAACGTGCGACTTGTGCGCCTCGAGCAGACCGAGAACGAGCCCATCAGCTACGCGTTCTACGAGTACCAGCGCACAACCCAGCTGATCGTCATCGGCATTGCCCTCATCATCGTCGTCGCACTCGTCGGCCAGTGGCGCGGCATCCGTGCACTTGTCGGCGTTGCGATCGCGATCGGGGTGCTCGCCATCTTCGTCTTTCCGGCGATGCTCACGGGGAAGCCGCCGATCATCGTGGCCATCGTCGGGGCGACAGCGATCATGCTCATCGTGCTCTACCTGGCCCACGGCGTCTCGATACGCACGACGGCAGCGTTATTCGGCGCTCTGTTCGGCATCGTGTTCACCGCACTCGCGGGTGTGATCACCACAGACTGGGCACACCTGACGGGCACCGGAAGCGAAGAGGGCTGGATGCTGTTTTCCAGCGTCCCGGATGTCAACATGTCGGCGATTGTCTCCGGAACGATCGTGATCGCCGGGCTCGGTGTGCTCAATGACATCACGATCACGCAGGTGTCGGCGGTGTGGGAGATGCGCGAGCTGAGCCCGCATGCCCCGAGCCGGCAGATCTTCACGGCCGCCATGCGCATCGGGCGCGACCACGTAGCCTCGAGCATTTACACGCTCGTGTTCGCCTATGCGGGGTCGGCGATGATGATGCTCCTGCTCGTCTACACGTACCCGCAGAACCTCCTCGACCTGCTGACGACCGAGCGCGTGAGTCAGGAGATCGTGCGGACGCTGGTGGGCACCGCGGGGCTGATTCTGGCAATGCCCGTCACGACGCTCTTCGCGATCGCGCTTGCGCCGCGCGAGCAAGAGCGCGCCCGGCACGCTGCCGCCTGACGAGCGCAGCATTCACCGACGTAGGACCTGCGCGGGCAGCATTCACTGACACTCAAACTACGGCGGCAGCATTCACTGACTTACCGCCTACGAGCGCGGCAATCCACGGCCCACGAACGCAGCATTCGCTGACGTAAAGCCTACGCGTGCAACATTTACTGACATCCGTCCGAACAGCGCATTGTGCACCTGTTATGCAGCCCACGAGCGCAGCATTCCACGGCCCACGAACGCGGCGTTCAATGACCTACGAAAGACGGCGGCCGACTGTTATCGAGTATCAAGCGGCACTCGATGCAACAGGTCACGGGCGGCACGCCGTAGCGGGCCAGTACCGATCGACGCCGACCGACGGCCAACGGGTGACCATGGGCATCTATCCGGTGACGCTTTCCGCCGCCCGTCGGCGCTCTCCCCTCACCGGCGGCGCACGACAGCATCCGGGTCTTTACTCGAAGTGGGATGCCGCCTCGCGCGCCTCGAACACGACGTCGTCGAGATTGTCGCCCACGGCGTTGACGTGACCGATCTTGCGGCCGGGCCGCGGCTCTTTGGCGTAGTTGTGCACCTTGACCGTCGGATGCTTCGCCAGCGCACGCGGATACCGGTCGGCGACGCTGCCCTCGGCAGGTCCGCCAAGAATGTTGATCATGACGGCAACGTCATCACGAAGCCCCGTCGCTCCGAGCGGAAGATCGAGGACGGCGCGCAGGTGCTGCTCAAACTGGCTCGTCGTGGAGCCGTCCTGCGTCCAGTGCCCGGAGTTGTGCGGGCGCATTGCGAGCTCGTTGACGAGAAGACGATCGTCGGTCGTCTCGAACAGTTCGACGGCGAACACACCCGTCACCTCAAGCCCTTCGGCGATGTCGACGGCGATCTGCGCGGCAACCTCAGCCACGCGTCCCGCTGACTGCGGCGCCGGGGCGAAGACCTCGGCACACACGCCGTTCTTCTGCACAGTCTCGACGACGGGCCACACCGCGAGCGGCCCTGACGGGCGGCGCGCCGTGAGCTGCGCCAGCTCGCGGCGGAAGTCAACGAGCTCCTCGACGAGAAGCTCTCCCCCGCGGCCGTCTTCGGCCAACGCGGTGAACCAGTCGCCCGCTTCGTGCGCAGCCGACACGACACGCACGCCCTTGCCGTCGTACCCGCCACGCGGCGTCTTGACGACAGCACGGCCACCGTGGTCGTCGATGAACTTCTGCAACTCGCCCTCAGTCGCAACGGACGCCCAGTCCGGAACCGGCACGCCGAGTGCCGTGAGCTTCTCGCGCATCGCAATCTTGTCCTGCGCATACTGCAGCGCGTCAGGGCCCGGGTGCACAGCGTGCCCGGCATCGACGAGGGCGCGCAGCACCGGCTGCGGAACATGCTCGTGGTCGAAGGTGATGACGTCGACGCCCGCCGCGAACTCGAGCACGGTGTCGACGTCGCGATAGTCACCCACCTGCGTCGCAGCGAGTGACGCCGCCATGTTCTCCTGCTCGGCCAGCACGCGAATCTCAAGCCCGAGGTTGATGGCGGGCGGAATCATCATGCGGGCCAGCTGTCCCGCGCCAATCACGCCAACTACCGGCATGCGTCGCTCCTGTCGTGGTTCATGTTGTCTGGATTCTCAGTTGTTCAAGAACCAGTGTCGCTAAACTGCGAACCCCTCTATCTTCTCGCATGAAGGACGGATGCATGTCGAACCACCGTGCCGCCCGGCTTCGGCACCTCGGCATGCAGATGATCCGTTTCGGTCTCGTGGGCGCGGCGGGCCTCGCCGTCGACCTCGTCGTCTTCAACGCCCTGCGCCTCACGATGCTTGCGCCGGAGGAGATCGAGTCGGGTCCGCTCATCGCGAAGCTGGTATCGACAACGCTCGCGATCCTCACGAACTGGGTGGGCAACAGGTTCTGGACATTCGCCGACAGCCGTCAACGCAACACGATCCGCGAGGCAAGCGAGTTCTTCGCCGTCAGCATCGCCGGTATGGGCTTCGGCGTCGGCAGTCTGTGGGTTTCGCACTACGTTCTTGGCTTCACGAGCGTGCTCGCCGACAATATCTCCTCAAATGTGATCGGGCTTGCGCTCGGCGCCCTCTTCCGGTTCGCGCTGTACCGCTGGTGGGTGTTCTCGCCGGCGCGCGCTGCGACGCAGCATCCGGTTTCGGAATCGGGCGCCTCACAGCATCCGGTGTCTCGCGCTGCATCAAGCGCGGCTCAGAGCACCGTTGTCTCGTCGCGCAACACGGAGCCTGCCGCGTAGGCCCGGGTCTGAGGCCAGACGCTGCCCCGACCGCAGCATCCCGTGTCTGGCACTGGGTCAAGCGCGGCTCACAGCATCCGGTCTCTCGCGCTGCGTCATGCGCGGCTCAGAGCACTGTCGTCTCGTCACGCAGCACCGAACCTGCCGCGTAGCCGCCGTATCCGAGCTGGCCCTGCGCACGCTCGATGAGGTCGTGCAGCACGTTCTGCACCTGGTTGGCGCCCGGTACGTCCTTGAGCACCACGGGCTTGTCGACGCCAGAGGTGAGCACGATGTCACCCGAACGAGACATTGCCTGCAAAGGGCCGCGCTTGATGGTCACCGTGTAGCCGCGCGAATGCAGCAGCTCACTGCGGGTACGAACGAAGAAGCCCTGTCGCGCGATGACCCGCCGCGTTGTGATCGTGTAGCGCCGATTGAGCCAGACGAAATAGGGCAGCAGCACGAACAGGATGATCGCGAGAATCCCGCCAAAGAGGATCACGAGGTTGATCCACTGCTCACGGAACGAACCGAAGAAGTATGAGACGGCGCCTGTCACGCCGATCAGAATGATGACGGGAAGAATCAGGATGCGGCCATGCCGATGCATGCGGGCGACGACGCGCTCCGACGCGTGTTCTCCCGTGCGGTTGTCCATGACCTCCATTGTGCCGCACGTCGGCGGGGCGACGCGGTCAGCACGCCCGTCGATCTTCGATCGGAGTGGCTGTCCGGCACTGTCCGTTCAATCGTTCGGAACTTTCGCATTGTGTGCGGCGTGTCGACGCGTGACATGCCGAAGACATGATGAAAGTTCCGAATGGCTGAACACCGTAGCGACCCCCTGACCACCGCTGCGGATTGATCGGGGATTCGACGCGAAGCCCGCGCCTGGTCTCGACCCTCTCGAGTTCTTCTGCCGAAAGCCGCGCAACGCCCCGATGCGCGTAGTCCGTTGCGCATTCGAACACGCCGTCGTATCGCAACGCTCAGGAGAGCGGATCGTAGTGGAACGCACGCACTTCTTGAGCACATCGGCACGAGGCAGCGATCTTCGTCGCCCATTCGAGCGCTTCTTCACGCGTCGACACATCGATGATCGTGAACCCACCATCGAGATGCTTCGTCTCCGGATACGTACCCGGGGCAACTGTGCCGTCCGGGTTGACCAGCACGGTGCTCACGCTGTCGTCGATGCCGCCGCCGAACACGTAGACCCCTGCCCTCTGTGCCTCCTCGATGACGGCGTGAGACTCATCGACGACCTGCTGGAACTCCGCGTCTGGAACGTCCATCGCCCTGCGGGGAAACGAGATCATGTAGTGCGTCATGCAAAAATTCTACGCTTCGCCGTTTTTCGCGCAGAGGAAGAATTGCGCCGTCATGGGGTGTCTCGAGGCACCACTTTGAGACCACGAACCCGATGCGCAATGGTCAGGCCACGACGCGGCTTTACCGTCGCCTCCGCCCGGCCACGTGCGGGACGCGCTCTTCACTCGAGCATGCTTGACAAGAGCCCGGAACTGCCCATGAATGCAGACAGGACGGATGCTCGTCTGCAACCCCGCGGGTCAAGAATGCCCGTCCACAACCCCACGACAACCAGGGAGTATCCCCAGCTGACACGGCCATTCCCCACACGTCAGTCGCGTCGACAAGACTTGCCTCATGGAGGTTGCAAGACTGCTGCATGACCAAGGGGAGATTGCCAAGACCTCGACCCTGATCGCGCAGGGCGCATCGCGGCGCGATATCGCCGAAAGCGTGAGTGACGGGACCGTCTCCCGCGTCATGCGCGGGTGGATTTGCACCCCGAGAGCCGATGCCGAACAGATCTTGGCTGTTCGTTCGGGCGGTCGACTCGGCTGCATCTCGGCGCTTGCGCGGTGGGGCCTATGGTCGGCAGATGACCGGTCTCCGCATGTGTCAATGCCACGCCGGGGACGAGGCAGCCGAGTCTTCCAGGAAGAAGGCGTCAGAGACGACGCTGTTATGCATCCTCGAGCAGCGCAACTCTCAGAAATTCGACCGCGTCTTCAACGCCCGGTTCGCTTTCATTGGGCAGCGCAGCCGGCAGCGAAGAGCGAACTCGACTGGATCGTGAGCCCCGGCGACGCGGTCCGTCAGGCCGTCCTCTGCCAGAACCTCGAGCACGCGGTTGCTTGCGTTGACTCCGCCGTGCACACGGGGGTACTGACGGCCGACGAATGGGGCGACATCGCGGCGAGACTCCCGTCGACCCGCCGTGACTGCGTGGCGTTGGTCGACAGCCGCGCCGACTCGGGGCTCGAAAGCCGCATCAGGGTGCGCCTCATTCGATTGGGGCACACCGTCGATGTTCAGGTTCCGGTCCCCGGGTTTGGCAAACTCGACATCCTCGTCGACGGCCGAGTCGGCCTAGAGCTCGATGGCGATCGATTCCACACGCCTGCAAAGCAGCGGCAGCGCGACACCGAGAAAGTGCTCACATCGATGCTCTTCGGGCTACCCGTGCTCAGATCCGGTTACGCTCAAGCGATTAACGACTGGGAGCTCGTCTACGACGCGCTGAAGCGGATGCTGCAGCTCACTGAGCGTCGGGCTGCGTAGCTCGATAAGTGCGCTGCCCCTTCTCTGGAGGCGCATCGCTCGATCGAGGTTCTACTCGTTCCTGCGAAGGCACGCCCTTCGATGAGGCTACTGCCGCCTCCCTCGAGGGCAACGCTTGTGTTCGTTCATTCGGAACTTCCGAGGAGCGTGCGGCGTGTCGTTACACAACACGCCGCCGCCGGACCGAAAGTTCCGAATGAATGAACAAGGATGCACTCGAAATCTCCGAAAGCATGAACGCTGTCAACACGTTCCACAGCACCGCTTTACCTGGTGGCTGCACCAGAATCAATCATCTGCCACGGGATGCTGGTGCGCCACGCGTCAGCAAGCAGACGATGGTGAGTTAGTCGTCGAGCGAGCTCCGCTGCATCACGTGTCCGCGAGGGGACGCAGGTGCGTCACGTCGCCCGCCGATATGCTACGCAGCACCGCCTCGCCCTCCGGCTGCACCAGAAGCTGCCCGTCCGCATCGATGCCGCGCGCCACACCCACGAGGTCCTCGGCAGGCAGCTGCACCCGCACAGCCTGCCCCAGCGTTCCGCACGCGGCACTGACTTGCGCAATCAGGCCGCTCGACCGGGCATCACCGCCGGCCGCGACGAACGGGTCATACAGTTCATGCAGCTGCTTTAGATAGAGCGACAGAACAGTGTCGGCACTGTAGGTGCGGCGGCATTCGATCGCGAGGGAGGTCGCGGTCTCCACCGGCAGCTGGTCGCGGGTCATCGACGTGTTGAGCCCGGCTCCCACGACGACGGCGAGATCGTCGCCCGGAATGAGTTCGCTCAGGATGCCGCTGACTTTCAGCCCGCGCACAAGCACGTCGTTCGGCCACTTCAGCGTCGCATCGATCGCCTTCATGCCTGCCCCGGCCAGCAGCATCTGCACGGTGCGGGTCATCGCGAGCCCCGCCATCAGAGGGATCCAGCCGAAGCGATCGGCGGGGACCTGCGGACGCAGCAGCACCGATGTTGCGAGGCTCGATCCGGGAGGCGTCGACCACACGCGGTCGAGCCGGCCCCGACCAGAGACCTGCGTATCGGTCACCAGCACCGAGAAGTCCGGCCACGCATCGGGGTCGGCGGCCGCGCGCTCCACCAAGTCGACGTTCGTAGAGCCGGTGCGGGGAACCCACGTGAGGGCGGGGGCGACGTCGAGACTAGCGGTGAGATCGGGGGCACTCATACGTACAGAATATGGCGCACAGCGGTGGCGAGCAGCATCCGGATCTGTCGATACCCACCAACACATTCGAAACGGCTTGTCAGAACCCTCCAAGGGTGCGACGGCGGGTTGCCGAGATAGAGTGAACGTCGTGACTCAAGACCCCAGCGAGAACGCGCCCGATATTTTCACGACGGCCGGCAAGCTCGCCGACCTCAGACGCCGGTATCACGAAGCCGTGACGGCGTCGGGTGAGGCCGCAATCACTAAGCAGCATGCCAAGGGCAAGATGACCGCCCGCGAGCGCATCGAGAAGCTGCTCGACCACGGGAGCTTCGTCGAACTCGACGAGTTTGTGCGCCACCGCACCTACGCCTTCGGCATGGACGCCAAGCGCCCGTACGGCGATTCCGTCGTCACCGGCACCGGCACAATCGGCGGACGCCAGGTTGCCGTGTTCGCGCAGGACTTCACGATCTTCGGCGGGTCTCTCGGCGAGGTCGCGGGCGAGAAGATCATCAAGGTGATGGACCACGCCATGAAATGCGGCGTTCCGCTCATCAGCATCCTCGATTCGGGTGGCGCCCGCATTCAAGAGGGCGTCGTCGCTCTGGGCAAGTACGGCGAGATCTTCCGGCGCAACACGGCAGCGTCCGGCGTGATCCCGCAGATCTCCATCGTCATGGGCCCGGCAGCCGGCGGAGCCGTGTACTCCCCCGCGCTCACCGACTTCGTGATCATGGTCGACAAGACGAGCCAAATGTTCGTGACCGGCCCCGACGTCATCAAGACGGTGACCGGCGAAGACGTGGGCATGGAAGAGCTCGGCGGTGCACTGACCCACAACACGCGTTCCGGAGTCGCGCACTATCTCGCGAGCGACGAAGACGACGCCCTCGACTACGCGCGCACGCTCATCGGATACCTGCCCGACAACAACCTGTCGGATCCCCCGTCATACTCGTCCGAGTTTGACCTCGAGACCACGGATGCTGATCGCAAACTCAACACGATCATTCCGGACTCCCCCAACCAGCCGTACGATGTCGTTTCGGTGATCGAGCGACTCGTCGACGACGAAGAGTTTCTCGAGGTGCAGCCGCTGTTTGCACCCAACATCGTGATCGGTTTCGCACGCATCGAAGGCACGTCCGTCGGCATTATCGCCAACCAGCCGAATTCGATGGCCGGCACCCTCAACATCGAGGCCGGTGAGAAGGCGTCGCGCTTCGTGCGCTTCTGTGACGCGTTCTCGATTCCGATCCTCACCCTCGTCGACGTGCCCGGCTACCTTCCCGGTACCGACCAGGAGTGGACGGGCGTCATCCGGCGCGGCGCCAAGCTGCTCTACGCCTACGCCGAGGCGACGGTTCCCCTTGTCACGGTGATCCTGCGCAAGGCATACGGCGGCGCATACATCGTGATGGGGTCAAAGCAGCTCGGCGCCGACATCAACTTGGCGTGGCCCACCGCCGAGATCGCGGTCATGGGCGGTCAGGGTGCCGTGAACATCCTCTACCGCAACGAGATCAAGAAGGCGGAGGAGAACGGCGAAGATGTCGCCGCCGTGCGCACGCGTCTCGCCAACGAGTACACGTACAACGTGACCAGCCCGTTCCTCGCCGCCGAGCGCGGCGAGCTCGACGGCGTGATCGAGCCCGCAGCCACACGCGTCTCGATCGCCAAGGCGTTCCGCTCGCTCAAGGGCAAGAGGGCGCAGGTTCCGCCGAAGAAACACGGAAACATTCCACTGTGATGACTCCAGGACGCCATGCCGCACCCGTCACCGACGGCGAAGAAGCGCACCCCGAGAGTGCGTTCCGCTTCGTGCGCGGGAATCCGACGGAAGAAGAGATCGCCGCGGTCAGCGCTGTCGTCGCCTCCGCCGTCGCTGAGGTACGCGAGTCAGGTCTGGCCGACGGCGAGGCCACGCCGAGCGAATGGTCGCGCTCGCAGCGTCCGATCCGACACCCCCTGACGCCGGGTCCCGGACGGTGGCGCAACTTTACGGCATAATATGCCGTGTTGCCGTGAAGCCTCAGCTTCGGCAGCGTGGGGGACCTTGTCCCCCAAAAAGCCGACTAGCGTCGGCGGCCCATCCCCACAAGAATAGATATTGCTAGGTGGCACTCTCTGAGTTTCACCGTGAGCCAGTTCCCCACCTAGGGAGTGGGTTTCTGGTTTGGGGGCGGATGAGAACGATATTCGGGTTGTCGTTGTCATCCGGGGCTTAAGGGGGACCGGAATTAGGGAGCCGGTCCCCCTTTTCCATGCCCGCACGTTCCGCGGCGCTGGTGAGGCTTATAGGCCAGAACGTGTGTATGGCTTCCGGCGTGTCATCCTCGTCCTGCCCATCCTTGGCAGGTTCACGCCGAATCGCCCCATCTGAGTGCGCGCCTCAACGATCAGGCATGAAGCGCCGCACGCTGACGATTCCGGATGCTGTCAGCCGCCCTCCCGCCGCGGAATCTGCATCCACACGTCGACGTCGTCATCGTCGGTCTCACTTCCGGGCGGAGGCGAACTGACGCCGACGATCGTCACCGCAGCGTCGGAGTGCTCGGGGGCCGTGCGCACGATGAGCCGTTCTGTCTCGGCCTCGTCGATCGCGGCAGCCAGTGTCGTGAGCACACGATGCTTCTCACCAGCATCCAGGCCATCGATCGTGCCCTCGTCGAGCAGCTGCACGGCAATGCCGCGACGGCGCGCGGAGAGCACGGCGTCACGCACCCGCTCGTTCACGAGCGCCCGACCACGAATGTCGTCACGCAGCCGCGCCTCGAGCAGTCGAGCCTGATCGCGCTCGGAATCCGTCAGGCGCCCGCCCGCGAGCACCACATCGCGGAGCATCGGCCCTGCGATGCGGCTCGCGGTCTCGAGTCGTTCGCGCCGCTCGGACCGGTGGGCGTGCTGCGCGGCCTCCCAGCGCATGGCCTCGCGTTCCGCCTCCATCAGCTGGTCCGCGCCGGCCTCGGCCTTTCGCAGTGCCCCCGTCATGACGTAGGCGAGGATCACCCACGCAACGGCGCCGGTGACGCCGGTTTGTGCCGAGCCCATGATCCCGCACCACGCCACCGAGTAGATGACAAGGAACACCGTGCCCGCGGCGGCCATCAGCTTGCGTCCGCGCACCATGATGATCGTCATGAGCGTGCCCACGGCATTCGTGTGCCACGTGGCATAGCCGTTGTCGGCAGTCGGATCGAGCTGGCTGGTGACGAGAAGCGTCACGACCACGGCACTCGAGAAGGCGAAGGCTCCCGCCCACACCGGCATGCCCCGGCCACGGAACGACCAGAGGGTGAGAAGCGTGGCCGCGGCGTACAGCACGAGCGCGACAAGGACGGGCGCCGGATGCTCGGGCACGCCGATCGTCAGCATGCCCCGCGCGATGTGGTACGCCGAGAACACGGCGGCGAGGGCGATCAGGCTCGACCGCGGGATGCTGTTCATTCCGCGCCCTCCGAGGGTGACCAGCTGAGCACGACGCGCGCTCCCCTGCCGGGTGCCGCATCGACGACGGTGCTGCCGCCGACGGCCGCCATCCGCTCGACGATGGACACGCGCACTCCGAGGCGGTCTGTCGGGACCTTCTCGGGGTCGAAGCCGACGCCGTCGTCGACGATCTCGATGACAGCGGTTGTGCTGGTGTTCGACACGGCGACGCGGCGATCGGGTTCTTCATCGCCCGCCCCGCCCGCATGTTCAGCGCTGTTGACCATGGCCTGCACGGCGGCGAGCCCCATGGCGTTAGCGACGGTCTGCGGCACGACGGCTCCCGCGGACGCCGTACTCTCGACGATGAAGTCGTGCTCCATCATGCGCGCGGCGACGCTGAGCCGTCCCGCCATTTCGCGCAACGTCACCGATGATTCGTCGGCGGTCGCTTCGACGCCAGCCTCGCGCAGTTCGGCAAGGGCGTGCTCCGCGATCTGCACGGCCGCGCGCTCGCCCTCGAGGTTCACCGCGCGTTCGGCGGCCTGCAGCGCTGCAAGCACGTTGTCGTGCACGAGCGCATCGACCTCGACGCGCTCCGCTTCGACGGCATGGGCACGCACGGCACGGTCGTACCGCACCAGCGCGGCGTCTCGCGCAGCATCCACTCGCCGTGCCGTCTGGCGAAACATGACGGCGAGCATGACAATGAGCATGCCGAACACGATCCCGTAGATGGCGTCGAGAATGCCGATCTGCAGGCGAACGAAACCGAGCGTGCCAACCGAGCGCACGAGGCCGTACAGAATCGGAACACCGATCGTGTACGCCACGGCCCAGGTCACCGGGAAGGCGACAGCGGCGCACGCTGTAGCGACGGTGAGCAGGTACCAGATCCACGGTTCATCGGGGCGACCACCGAAGATGAACCCGGTGTAGAGCGGCCAGACGATCAGCACGGCGAGGTAGAGCAGAGCGAAGAAGCCGCCCGCGATGCGCACGCCGCGGCGCAGAAATCCGGCAACCGCAACAGCAGCGAGCGCTGCGAATGTCACGGCGGGAAAGATGAAGCCGATCTCGGTGTCCGAGCCGACCGCTCCACGCACGGACGGCACCGGCTCGGCGATCGGAGCCATCATGGCGAACACGAACGCTTGGGCACCGAAGACGAGCACGGCGAGCGCGAGCGTGAGCGCGATCATGTTCTCGACGCGCGTCGATGTGAAGACCCGAGAGCGATGACGCTCGGCTTCTAGGGAGTGGAGCGGACGCCCCTGGTCAACCGGCATCCGTTCCGCCCGGGTTGAGCTCGGGGAGGATGCCGTCTTCAACGGCTCGCCGCAGCAGATCGACCTTCGTCGGGGCGGGGCGCCCCACCTCGACATACTTCTTGCGGATGCGGTCGAGGTGCTGCTTGACGGTAGACGGGGCGACGCCGAGCTGCGTGGCGACCTGCTTCATGGGCAGCCCCGAGGCGTAGAGGTGCAACACATCGCGCTCTCGCCGGCCGAGCTGCACCGAAGCAAACTCGGAGTCCGCCTCGATCGCGCTCGCCCATTCGAGATTGTTGAGCACTCCGCCCGATGCGACTTGCTCGATCGAGCTGATGACGACGTCTGTCGGAGATGACTTCGGGATGACCCCGGCGGCACCAGCGGCGAGCGCCTGCCGCACGAGAGCCATGCGATCGGCGATGCTGTGGATGAGCACGGCCGCCCCGGTCTCCTGCACCCGCGCCACGTTTGTGGGAACGTCGGTGCCGTCGCCAAGCGAGAGGTCGAGGACGACGATATCGACGGGCGCGATGCCGGGCTCGATCTCACCCGCGGCATCAAGAAACTCGTCGACGCTTGACACGCTCATGGCGACGGTGTGCCCCGCGCCCATGCAGGCGGCCTGCAGACCGAGCCTCACGGATTCGTGATCGTCAATGATCGCCACACTCACCATGGCACTCATCGTATCGGCATCCAGCGCTCTCACTGATTCCGGTCGGCTGCTGCATGGGTGTGCGTGTCGCCGCCCGAGGCTCAGCTGCGCTCAAATGAGGCGACGGCCTCCATGTGGTGCGTGTGTGGAAACAGGTCGAAGGCGCGCAAGCTGGTGAGACGGTATCCGGATGCTGTGAAGGCACCAGCATCCCGGGCCAGCGCAACGGGGTCGCACGCGACGTAGACGATCTGCGCCGGCTCCAGCTGCGCGATCTGCGTCGTGATGGCGGTGCCCGCCCCGGCACGCGGCGGATCGAGCACGACTGTCGCGTCGCGGAACGCACGCCGGTCGACGGCGGACATGTGCGTCTGCAGATCCGAGAGGTACCGGTCAACGCGTGCTGTCACGGCTTCGGCACCGGGGGCGAGGTTGTGCCGTGCGTGTCGTGTGGCGGCAGCATCCGCCTCGACGCTCGTGATGCGGACGGTGTCACCAAATCGTGCCTGCACGGCGGCGGCCAGCAGTCCGACGCCGCCGTAGAGGTCGAGGTTGTGGGCGCGCGGGTCGAACAGGGCACTGTCGATGCCGTGCTGCACAGCCTCGGTGAGCGTCGCCGCCGCGCCGTGATGCACCTGCCAGAACCCACCGGCATCCACGGTGAACTCGCTGTCGCCGACGCGTTCGGTCACGGTGCCGGCCGCTTTGAGATCGTCGTCTCCGACGCACAGCAGTGGCTCGAATCCGCTCGGGTCAATGAGGTCAAGGGATGCTGCGCCCTCGACGAGCGCGTCGAGTTCGATGATCTCGGCCAGGCGCGGTGTGGCGAGCGGGAGAGATGACACGGGGACAACGGTGTGCGAGCGGGCGGCGTACGGCCCCATGCGGCCCTCGTCGTCGACGTGGAGTCGCACGCGTGTGCGCCAGCCGAGTCCGTTCTTCTCGTCATCGCCCGCGACGGCCTCCATCTCGAAAGCTGGAGCGGCCTGGCCGGCGAACTTCTCGAACGCTTCGCTGAGCACTTGGTGCTTGAGCGCGCGCTGGTGGTCGAGCGCAATGTGACCAAATTCGGCGCCGCCCGCGCGCTCGGCCGGGTCGCGTTCAACGCTGGCTTCGGCCCAGACGTGCTCACGGCGGTGCTCGGAGGGTTCGAGGACCTCGGTCGTCTCAGCGCGCCAGAACTTCTTCTTGCGTGCATCCGTCACTCGGGCGAGAACGCGCTCCCCCGGGATCGCGTCGCTCACGAACACCACGCGCCCCTCGTGACGGGCGACGAAGATTCCGCCGTGCGCGACGTTCGTGATTTCGAGCTCAATGGGCTGGTCCGGCGCTGTTCCTGGCATGCTTTCGAGCATGTCACATCTCGCTCGTTCGCCCGCATCGCTTCGGGTCAGCGGGCGCGATGCGATGCAGCCACGTGCAGCCTGTGCGTGTCCGGCGTCGTCTCGGCCTGCACGCGGGAGCGTGCTGCGCCCAAGGATCATCTCGTGCTCGGTGCGCGTCCTCCCGACCAGCACGGGTGGCGTGGTGTACTGCAGCCGGTGCTCAACCCGCATATCGCCAGTATCCGCCCAGCCAGCGCGCGACCATGGTGCCTCGCAACCGATGCTCAGCTCGCGCTCAGTGCGCGTCTTCCCCGGCGTTCTCTCGCGAGCGTGAACTCCGCTTCCCTCCCCCGCGCCCGCCGATGCGTTCTCCACGAACTCCGGCACACGTCGCACGCGGCCCGCCCACCGTCGCGGCGACGGTCTATTCTCGAGGGCATGCCTGTTTCACCGCTCCCCGCACTCGAATTCCACCTTGCGTCGACGTCGCCCGCTCGCCGCATGCTTCTCGCGCAGGCCGGCATCAACGCGCACGCGTTCGCGCCGAAGGTGGATGAGGACGCCGCCGTCGCTGACGCCGAGCGCCGGGCCGGCAGTGCGCTCACCCCTGCGGCGACCGTTGAGCTTCTCGCCCGCACCAAGGCCGAGGCCGGTGCCGCGCTGCTGCGTGAGCGCGGCACGACGAGCGGGCTCGTGTTCGGCGGCGACTCGGTCTTCGTTCTCGATGGCACGATCTACGGCAAGCCGCACACCGCTGAAGAGGCCCTCCGCCGCTGGCAGTTGCAGCGCGGGCGTACCGGAACCCTGTACTCGGGGCACTGCCTGATCGACTTGGCGACGGATGCTGCAGTGCGCAGCGTGACAGCATCCGATGTCACGTTTGCGGCGGATATGTCCGACGCAGAGATCTCCGACTACATCGCCAGCGGCGAGCCGCTGAACGTCGCCGGCGCGTTCACGATCGACAGCCTTGGATCTGCATTCATCGACCGCGTTGATGGGGATCCGTCGACGGTAGTGGGGCTGTCGATTCCGGCGCTGCGGCGGCTCGTGCGCGAACTGGGGCACGAGTGGACGGCGCTCTGGTCGGCACCAGAGCCCGCGCAGACCTGAGGGGCGGTCGCGCACCGAGTGCACCGCGACGGCGTGTCACCGAGTCACCGAGTCACCGACCAGCAAGCATCTCTTCCCGCTCCTGCGCGCCTGTTTCGGAACTGCGCTCCTGATTTTTCTGGCGCCCGCCTCCGAACAAATAGCGCACCGCGTCGGTGGCAAGCGGGCTTTCGCCCCCTGCGCACCTGTTCTTTCTAGCCCGTTTCCGGAACCGCGCGCCTGTTTCGGAACTGCGCTCCTGATTTTTCTGGCGCTCTCCTCCGAACAAATAGCGCACAACGTCAACGACCAACGAGCTTCCGCTCCAGCGCCCCAGTTTCGGAACTGCGCCCCTATTCTTTTTGGCGCTCGCTTCCAGAACAGTGGCTCGCGCGGGCGCGCGGCTTGCAGCATCCAGGCGTGACGCCTGTTTTGTGCAGCGTATCCACCGTTGTGGCGGCTTTTTTGTGGAGGTCGCCCAATTTCTGACGGGCGCAGCGGTTTAGGCTAGGGAACTGTGCCACGAATAACGAAGGTCCTGATCGCCAATCGCGGCGAAATTGCTGTCCGCATCATTCGCGCTGCTCGTGACTCGGGCCGGTCGTCTGTCGCCGTCTACGCCGACCAAGACCGTGATGCCCTGCACGTCAAGCTTGCCGACGAGGCATACTCGCTCGACGGCACTACCGGCGCCGACACCTACCTGGTGATCGACAAGCTGCTCTCTGTGGCTCGGCGGTCCGGCGCTGACGCCGTGCACCCCGGCTATGGCTTCCTCGCCGAGAACGCCGACTTCGCTCGGGCCGTCATCGACGCGGGCCTGGTCTGGATCGGGCCGTCGCCCGAGGCGATCGAGCAGCTGGGCGACAAGGTGACCGCGCGTCATGTGGCTGAGAAGGTCGGCGCTCCCCTCGCGCCCGGAACGCTCAACCCCGTCTCCGGTGCCGATGAGGTTCTCGAGTTCGTCGATGAGCACGGTCTTCCCGTGGCGATCAAGGCGGCATTCGGCGGCGGCGGGCGCGGGCTCAAGGTGGCGCGCTCGCGCGACGAGGTCGCTGAGCAGTTCGAGTCGGCGACGCGCGAGGCCGTTGCGGCGTTCGGCCGTGGCGAGTGCTTCGTCGAGAAGTACCTCGATGAGCCGCGTCACGTCGAGACTCAGTGCTTGGCGGATGCTGCTGGAAATGTCGTCGTCATCTCGACGCGCGACTGCTCGCTGCAGCGTCGCCACCAGAAGCTCGTCGAGGAGGCGCCGGCACCGTTCCTCACGGACGAGCAGACGGCGAAACTGTACGAGTCGTCGAAGGCGATCCTGGCCGAGGTCGGCTACGTCGGGGCCGGCACATGTGAGTTCCTCATCGGCAAGGACGGCACCGTTTCGTTCCTCGAGGTGAACACGCGCCTCCAGGTGGAGCATCCAGTCTCTGAAGAGGTCACGGGCATCGACCTTGTGCGCGAGCAGTTCCGCATCGCCGAGGGCGGCGAGCTTGATTACGACGACCCTGTCGCATCCGGGCACTCGTTCGAGTTCCGCATCAATGGGGAGGACCCGGGCCGCAACTTCCTGCCGCAGCCGGGCCCGATCCACGAGTTCCGCACGTTCGGTGGCCCCGGCATCCGGCTCGATTCCGGGGTGACGACGGGCGACGAGATCTCAGGAGCGTTCGACTCGCTGCTCGGGAAGCTGATTGTCTCGGGGGCTGACCGTGCTGAGGCGCTGGAGCGCTCACGTCGCGCTCTCGCCGAGTTCGAGGTCACGGGCATGCCGACGGTGCTGCCGTTCCACCGGAAGATCGTCGACGACCCGGCGTTTACGGCAGAGGACGGCACGTTCGGCGTGTACACACGGTGGATCGAAACCGAGTTCGAGAATGACATCGAGCCCTGGGATGGCGAGCTGGGCGACCCGAAGCCGGTCGATGAACGACACAATGTGGTTGTCGAGGTGTCGGGCAAGCGCCTCGAGGTGAGCCTGCCGTCGCGCATCCTCCCCACGAACGCAGGGTCGCAGCGTGTCGCCCCGGCGGCGCCGAAGCGCGGCGGCCACGCGCGAGCAACGTCGACGTCGAGCAGCAACGACATCACGTCGCCGATGCAGGCGACGATCGTGAAGGTCGTGGCCGAGGAGGGGCAGAAGGTCGTCAAGGGCGATCTGCTGCTTGTGCTGGAAGCGATGAAGATGGAGCAGCCGATTGCCGCGCCGCGTGACGGCGTCGTGTCGGATATCAATGCGCCGGTCGGGCAGACGGTCTCGTCGGGCCACAAGCTGCTGACGGTCGCGGAAGCCTAGCCGACAGCATCCTGTTGTGGGTCGTGCTGTGCCCGCTGTGTGACGTGCTCTGACCGTGACGTGCTCCGTGCCCAACGCGCTCTGTCCCCGTGGCAGGCTCCGTCCTGAACGCACCCTTCCCCGACGCGCTCTGTCCCCGGCGTACTCTGGCTCCGACCCCGACATGCTCTGTCCCTGGCGCACTCTGGCTCCGTCCCTGTGATGGGCTCTGTCCTCGTGATAGGCTCCGTCCCGAACGTGACCCGCCCAGACGCGTCCTGTCGCTGACGTGCCCGTCCCAGTGCCGGGCGCTATTTGTTCGGAACTGCGCTACATAAATATCTGGCGCGCAGATCCGAAACTGGAGCGCGCCCGAACAGTGGCTGTTCTTTTCCCGTCCACAGCGCCCCGTACTGACGCGAGTTTCCCCAGAAGTCATTCCGCAATCGAAACGTGAATCGCGGCGCAGCAATATAAGAAGCATGGATAGGCACGCTGCTTCATCGCTGCTGATACGTCGCGCCCAGCACGTAGCACTGGGCGCACACTCGCGAACGCTCACCACTCAAGTCCGCAAAGGAGAGCTCGTCGGTGTCGCGCCCGGCGTATACGTCGCCGCTGACGAATGGGGCTCCTTCTTCCCCGCGGATCGCCACGCACTACGAGTCTTTGCCCAGACGGAGAGACAACACGCCGGAACCACCTACGCCATGCACTCCGCTGCGACGTTGCACGGGATCCACCTCCTCGGACCTTTGCCGAGTAAGGTCACCGTCGCAGTTCCCCCGGCACGTGGGGGTCGCTCGACGGGAGCAGTCCGTCGACGTCAGCTTCGACTCTCAGACGACGAGATTGTCACTATTGACGGCGTCCACGTGACTTCCGTAGCTCGCACGGTGATCGATCTGGCGCGCGAGCTGCCCTTCATCGAGGGGGTAGCCATGATCGACAGCGCGAGAAACCGCAGGAGACCGCTCGTCACTCTTGACGACCTTCACGAACAGCTCACTCGGCAAAGCCGAGCTCTCGGTTATAACCGGGCGCGAGCCGCAGTCTCATTCTCTACGGACAAATCCGACTCAGTTGAAGAATCACGAAGCCGGATGCTGCTGTATCAGCTAGGTTTTCCGCAGCCCACACTCCAGCACAAACTCGTTATCGCTGACGGAACATTCTACGCGGACTTCTGGTGGGACGAATACCAACATTGGGGCGAGTTCGACGGCGATCAGAAATACACAGACCCCGCAATACTGAACGGACGTCGCCCGGAAGACGTCGTGATAGAGGAGAAACGGCGGGAGGACGCCATACGCCGGAACGTTCGAGGATTCTCTCGATGGGGAACTCCTGAAAATTTACACCCGCAACGCCTCGAGAGAATCCTCACCGACACGGGGCTGCCCACGTTCGGGCACCGGAGACTCCCGTTCTGACGCCACTTCAGCTACTGTTCCGGAACCGAGCGCCACAAATTTCTGGAGCGCAGATCCGAAACTGTAGCGCAGGCGGGGTGAGCTGGTCAGAGCACGATGTGCATTGCCCGCGCAGCATCCGATATCGAACCCGTGAGCGAGGGGTAGACCGTATACGCACTCGCCACGTGGTCGACGGTCAGCCGGTGCTCAACGGCGAGCGCCAGCGGGAAGATCAGCTCAGACGCACGCGGCGCCACGATCACGCCGCCAATCACCGTGCCCGAGCCCTGGCGGGCGAACAGCTTCACGAAGCCGTCGCGCACACCGATCATCTTCGCGCGCGGGTTCGCTGTGAGCGGCACCTTGTAGATCGTCCCCTGCGCGATGCCCTCTTCGATCTCGCGCTGGCTCCAGCCCACCGTCGCGATCTCGGGCTGCGTGAAAATGTTCGACGTGACGTTGCGCACCTCAATGGGGTTCACAACATCCCCCATCGCATGGAAGACGGCGGTGCGCCCCGACATCGATGCGACCGAGGCCAGCGGAATCTCAGCGGTGCAGTCTCCAACCGCGTAGATGTTCGGAATCGACGTCCGCGACACCCGGTTGACCCGAATGTGCCCCGACTCGGTCAGCTGCACACCCGCTTCTTCCAGCCCGATGTTTCCCGTGTTCGGCACCGATCCGACGGCCATGAGGCAGTGGCTGCCTTCAACGGTGCGCCCATCGGTCAGCGTCGCGATCACGCCGTTCTCTGTGCGCTCGACCTTCTCGGCCCGCGACTTGTTGAGAACGTTCATGCCGTCGCGCTTGAAGACGCGCTCAATCACGTTGGCTGCGTCAATGTCTTCGCCGGGCAGAACCCGGTCGCGGCTTGAGATCAGCGTCACCTTTGCGCCGAGCACGCAGTACGCAGACGCGAACTCGGCTCCCGTGACACCCGACCCCACGACGATCAAATGCTCCGGGATGCTGTCAAGCTCGTACAACTGCGTCCAGGTGAGGATCCTCTCGCCATCGGGCGTCGCGGTCGGCAGTTCGCGCGGTGAGGCACCCACCGAGACGACGATCGTGTCGGCCTCGATCTGGTCGAAGTCCGTTCCGCCTCGGCCCGTTGAGACGATCACCGAGTTGTCGCCGTCGAGGCGCCCCTCCCCCTGCACAATGCGCACTCCGGCATGTACGAGGTTCGCGCGCATGTCTTCTGACTGCTGACGCGCAAGCGAGGTGAGCCGCTTGTTCACCGCCGACAGGTTCACCGTGACCTCGGGACGAATCGGCTTGCCCGTGGTGTCGTGCCGTGCATAGAACTGCACGCCCAGATCGGAGGCCCCGCTGATCGACTTCGCCGCCTCGGCCGTCGCGATCAGTCCCTTCGACGGCACGACGTCGGTGATCACCGCGGATCCACCGACTCCGGCCCTCTCGACAAGGGTGACCTCGGCCCCCAGCTGCGCGCCGGCCAGAGCCGCCTCGTATCCACCAGGGCCTCCGCCGACAACAGCGATCCGCTGTTTGCGTTCGAACTCATACGCCATATCCACGAGTCTATCTGCACCGCTTAGACTGGGTGGATGCCAGAGACGCACACAAACCCCCTGGATGCTGCGACGGCAGATCCGTTCGAGATCGCCCAGCGAGCGGCCGACGACATCGCCCGACTCACGGGCGTCGAGAAGCACGACATCGCCCTGACTCTCGGCTCCGGCTGGGGCCGAGCTGCCGATCTCATCGGAGAGACCACGGCAACTATTTCCGCCACCGACGTCACCGGATTCTCGAAGCCCGCACTCGACGGTCACGTCGGCACGCTCCGCTCGATTCTGCTGGAGAACGGCACGCGCGCCCTCGTCATCGGAGCGCGCACGCACTATTACGAGGGCCATGGTGTGCGCCGGGTCGTACATTCGGTGCGCACGGCAGCGGCGGCCGGCGCCACGACGATGATCCTCACGAACGGCGCCGGTGGTATCAAAGACCATTGGATGCCGGGTACGCCCGTTCTGATCAGCGACCACATCAACCTCACGAGTGATTCGCCGCTCGAGGGCGCCACGTTCGTCGATCTCACAGACCTCTACTCGCAGAGACTCCGCGACATCGCGCATCGCATCGATCCGTCGCTTGACGAGGGCGTCTACTGTCAGTTCCGCGGCCCGCACTACGAGACCCCGGCCGAGGTGCAGATGGCGAAGACGCTCGGCGGTCACATCGTCGGCATGTCGACGGCGCTTGAGGCGATCGCTGCCCGCCAGGCCGGCATGGAGGTGCTGGGTATGTCGCTCATCACGAACCTCGCCGCCGGCATCCAGGCGACCCCGCTGAGCCATGAAGAGGTGATCGAAGCCGGGCGTGCTGCCGAGGCCGAGATCGGCAACCTCCTCGCCCGAATCGTCACGGAGCTGTAATGGCTGAGAACACCGAGAACACCGCAGATCCCATCATCGACACCGCGCGCGCGTGGCTCGCTCAAGATCCGGACGAGACGACGCGTGAGCAGCTTGACACTCTGATTCAGGATGCTGCCGCGGGCAGCGAGATCGCCGTCGACGAACTCCATTCGCGGTTTGACACGCGCCTGTCCTTTGGCACGGCGGGTCTCCGCGGCCGCATCGGTGCCGGCTCGGCTCGGATGAACCGCGTTCTCGTTGCGCAGGCAGCCGCCGGCCTCGCCGCGTTCCTGCTCGCCCGCGACCAATCCCCCAGCGTCGTGATCGGCTACGACGGGCGCACGAACTCCGATGTCTTCGCTCGTGACACTGCCGAGCTCATGGCTGGCGCCGGCGTCCGGGCGATTCTGCTGCCGCGGCTTCTGCCGACGCCCGTGCTCGCCTTCGCCGTGCGGCATCTCGGAGCATCCGCCGGCGTCATGGTGACGGCCAGTCACAACCCGCCGAAAGACAACGGGTACAAGGTCTACCTTGGCGACGCAGACGACGGTTCGCAGATCGTGCCTCCGACGGACGGCGAGATCGCCGAGCAGATCGAGCGCGTCGCGCGCGATCAAAGCGTCCTCGACCTCCCGCGATCCACGACGTATGAGATCGCTGACGAATCCGTTGTCGACGCCTATGTCTCGGCGACCGCGGCCCTGCTGCCTTCAGACGCTGACCAGCTCTCCGTCGTCTACACGGCAATGCACGGTGTGGGGTGGGAGACCTTCGCGAAAGTCATCGATGCCGCCGAATACACGGCCGTCGCGTCGGTCCCGGAGCAGCAAGAACCGGATGCCGCGTTCCCGACGGTCTCGTTTCCGAACCCGGAGGAGCCCGGCGCCCTTGACCTGTCGTTCGCACTCGCTCGTGAGGTCGGTGCCGAGCTGATCATCGCCAACGACCCGGACGCCGACCGCATGTCGATTGCGATCCCGGACGCCGAGAGTGCCGAGGGGTACCGTCAGCTCACGGGCAACGAAGTGGGCTGGCTACTCGGCTGGGAGGCCGCGCGTCAGGCTGCAAAGGAGGGCACTCCGGATGCCGCGCTCGCGTGCACCATCGTGTCGTCACCGGCGCTGGGAGTGGTCGCCACGGAGTACGGCCTGCGGTTCGTCGAGACACTCACCGGCTTCAAGTGGGTCTCCCGCGTTCCAAGCCTGGTGTTCGGTTACGAAGAGGCCATCGGGTATCTCGTGAATCCGGATGCTGTCAAAGACAAAGACGGCATCTCGGCCGGCGTCGCGTTTCTCGCCCTGGCTGCTGAGGCGAAGCGCGAGGGGCTCACTGTCGCGCAGCTGCTCGATCAGTTCACTGAGGCGTTCGGTTTCTTCGCGAGCGATCAGCTGTCGGTGCGTGTCACTGACCTGTCGCTCATTACGGCGATCATGACGGAGCTGCGTGAGAACCCGCCGACCACACTCGGGGGTGTCACGGTCTCGCATGTCGACGACCTTCGTCACGGTGCGAACGATCTTCCGCCCACCGACGCGCTGCGCTTCTCGCTCGAGGACGGTTCGCGCGTGATGGCGCGGCCGAGCGGCACGGAGCCGAAGCTGAAGTACTACATCGACGTCACGGCGCCTGCAGAAGAGAGCGAACGTGCACGTGGTGTGCTCGCCAGCATCCGCTCTGACCTCGACGCCTTCTCTCAGCGGGTCGCCGAGCGCTGATCGCGGGCTGCTGAGCCTGCCAGGAGCTGCTGCGGGTTGCCAGGAGCTGCCTCTGGCATCACCGCGATGTGTGCGCAGAAGCGCAGGTGTGCTCGACTAGCCGAGCGCTTCGTCGAGCTTGCGCTCGATCTCGTCGAGGTCGACGTAGCTGTTGATCTCGACGACGTCGGCGAACGTGCGGCCGATGTGCTTCACCAGCTCGGGCGACGTCAGAATCACCTGCGCGTCGGCAGCATCCGCCTGCACATTGTTGACATCGGTCGCCGTCACCATCGCGTCGATTCCCAGGCGCGCGAGCACACGCTCGGCATTGACCTTGAGAATGCCCGAGGTGCCGACGCCGGCGCCGCACAGCGTCACGATGCGTTTCATGACGAGACCTCGTGGGCGATGCCGAGGATGCTCCGCACGGACTCAGGCGTTGTGGCCGCTGCCAGCTCGCCGATGGTTGACGGATTGTTGAAGACGTTCGCCAGTGCGGCAACGCCAGCAACGTGTTCCTCCGACGACTGCACGGCAAGCCCGATCACGACAGACACGGGGTCGTTGTACGGATGGCCGAACAAAACGGGCTCGGTCAGCGTGACAACCGAGAGGCCCTCGGCGTGGACGTCGGGGCCGGGTCGGGCATGTGCGAGCGCGAGGCCCGGGGCGATGACGATGTAGGCACCAAACTCCTCGACGACCTGGACCATTCGCTTCGCGTAGTCAGCGGTGACGGCGCCGCTCAGCTCGAGAGCCTTGCCCGCGAGCATCACTGCCTGCTTCCAATCACGCGCCGAAGCGCCGAGGTTCAGGGCGGAATCGGGAAGCGGTGGCAACGGCATCGGCACTCTCAGAAGCTCATCGTGGGCACGTGACGCTCTCACTCGGTTATCGAATGGGCGCGCCCAACGCCCTCCAGTTTATGACAGGCCACTGACGACGCGAGTCATGCGCCGTAACTCTCGGCGTCTTCAAAGCCCTGACTGATGACATCCACGAGATCCTCACGGTCTTCCAGCGGCAGGAATGCCGACTGTGCCGCGTTGAGCTGGAACGTCTCGATGTCCGCCAGATCGTACGAGAATGCGTCGGCCAGCTGCGCCAGCTCACGGGTGAGCGTCGTGCCCGACTGCGTGCGATTGTCGGGGTTCACGGTGACGCAGAACCCCAGCTGGTACAGCACATCGAACGGGTGGTCACCGATCTCGGTCCCCCACGCGTCAATCGCTCCGGTCTGCAGGTTCGATGACGGGCTGAGCTCCAGTGCGATCTCACGATCCTTGACCCACTCGGCGAGGCGCCCGAGCGAGACATAGGTGTTCTCGTCGTCGCTGCGCACCGTCGAGATGTCTTCGGCAAGCCGCACACCGTGACCAAGCCGCAGCGCACGACCGTCGACAAGCGCGCTCTGAATCGAGTGCAGTCCGTCGGCCTCTCCCGCATGCACGGTGACCGGAAAGTGGTTCACCGCGAGGTAGTCGAACGCCAGGCGGTGTCTGCTGGGCAGGAATCCGGCCTCAGCCCCGGCGATGTCGAATCCGACCACACCGCTGTCGCGATGCCTCACGGCAAGCTGCGCAATCTCGAGTCCACGATCGGCGTGCCGCATTGCCGTGACGAGCTGACCCACCCGGATGCTGCGCCCCAGCCGATCGATATCGGCGACGCCCGCTTCAAGCCCCGCCTGCACCGCCTCCACAGCCGCGTCGAGGCTGAGCCCCTTCTCGAGGTGCTGCTCGGGCGCCCACCGCACCTCTCCGTACACGACGCCGTCGTCGGCGAGGTCGTGCACGAACTCGCGGGCAACGCGCTCAAGAGCGTCTTCGGTCTGCATCACCGACGTCGTGAGGTCGAACGTCGAGAGATAGTCGACGAGGTTGCCTGCGTTGCACTGGGTCACGAACCAGTCGGCCAAGCTGTCAGCATCCGTCTCTGGCACACTGACGCCGGCTTCGTCGGCAAGGTCGAGAATCGTGGCGGGCCGCAAGCCGCCGTCCAAGTGGTCGTGCAGCGACACCTTCGGCACGTCACGCAGGTTGACGCGGCCGAGCATGTCATCGTCGAGTTCAGTCACGCCCTCAGGCTACCGTGCGGAGGCAGTCGTGAACAGTGCATGTTCGCGGTGTCCGCGGCGCGGTGCAGCGAACGCACCGCGAGAGCATCATGAGGCACCTGTCAGAGCCCGGGCGACGACACGCGAACGGGCTGGATGCTGCCACTCACCCAGCCCGTTCTCGCGTGACCTCCGTCTGAGTCAGCTCATCCGGCGACGCACCACGATTGCCCCACCTCCAAGGAGTACGAGCACCAGTGCAAGCGCAAAGAGACCGGATGGATCCGCTCCTGTACGCGGAAGGGAGCCTGCGTTTTCAGAATCGTCGGCACTTGCCTTCGCATCAGCAGCAGCATCGGCGTCGCTGCTTCCGCTCGGCTTTTCATCTTCAGCATCCGAGCCTGAATCAGACTCTTCCTCGTCACCGGGATCCGTTTCCTCGCCTTCACCCGAGCCAGGTGCCTGCGCAACGGTCACGGCGAACGTCACCGGGGCGCTCTCGCCGAACGCGTTCGTCGCGATCAATTGCGCCGTGAACGTGCCGGGCTCGGTCGCAGTGCCGAGGATCGAGTGGCCGTCCAGCTCAAGCCCGGCAGGCAGTTCGCCCGAGACGACCGCGATGTCGAGCGGCCCGGCACCGCGTACCGAGAGATCCACTGCGATGTCATCGCCGACAGCGATGTCAAACTCGTGACCTGACGACAGCGTCGGAGCCGAAAGCGGGCCCATCTCACTGGCGCGCAGCGTCGTGCCGAGCGCGTTGCCGAGCTCATTCTGGTAGTCCCCAGAGAGATCCCACCACATAGCGCCGCCGTAGCCTGCCGCGGCGATGTGCTCGGCTTTGGCCGTCACTGATGCCGGTGTGTCGAGACTCCACCATTGGCTTGCCCCCTCGGGCGCACCGTCGTCTTCGGCGGCTGTCACGGTGTCGTCCCCGCCCGTTCCCTCAACGAAAATCCACGCTGCTCCGGTCTCCGGGTCGAAGTGCCGCTCACCGGTCTCTCGCAGATCCGCATACGTCGCGGTACCGATATATCCCTCGGCATCCTGCCACGCAGCGTTTCCGTTCTGAACGCCGTACCACCCGTGCCCGTAGGCGGCGAGGCCCGCGTTCAGTTGATCAGGGCGCGCTCCAGCATCAAGGTACGCCTGCAGTTCCGGAGCCAGAGCGAGACCCCAGTTGTTGTCCCCATCCGGCCAGAGGTTGCCCTGGTGACCGGTCTGATTCGGCACCCAGCCGCCGTGATAGTCATATCCCTGAACATTCAGAAAATCGACGCTCTCGAAGATGCGTGCGTCGCGCCAGCCGCCCTGCGTATTCCATCCGCCGACTGGTGCGAATGCGCTCAGCAGGTAGCGTTCGCTGTTCTGCTCACCGAGAGCATCGAGCTCGGCGCGGAACTCAGCCATGAGCGCAATGAAGTTCTCGGCGTCCTCGGGCGTCGCATTCGGCGTCTCGCCTCCCGTGACAGGCCATTCCCAGTCGATGTCGATTCCATCGAAGATTCCGGCAGCCGCGCCGTCGCCTCCCTTCCCTTCGTACGTCGGGACGTTCCCCTCGATGTACAGATCCAGGCAGGAGTCGACGAGCTTCTCACGGCTCTCGGGCGTGGATGCTGCCTCGGAGAAGTAGTCGGACCAGGTCCAACCACCAAGCGAGATCAGGATGTTGATGTCTGGGTAGTGGGCCTTCAACTTACGCAGCTGGTTGAAGTTGCCGGCAATCGCTTGATGGTCGGTGTCCGCGACACCGTCGACGGAGTCCTCCGCAGCCACGGGGCGCAGGAAGTCGTTGTAGGCGTCACCTTCATCGACAGCGGCCTCATCGCGACCATCGACGATGTCACACTAATTCGCTCGTGACGTTTCCGAACGCATAGTTGATGTGGGTCAGATCGTTGATCGCACCGCTAGAGATGATGTCGGCGATCTGAAAGTCGCGCGTTTCGGGCGACTCGGCCATCACGTAGCCGACACTTCGGTACCCATTGAGAGGGGCCGGATCGGTCTCCGGGTTTGCGGCGAACGCGGGTGTTGAGAGCGGGACGGCGAGAACTGCAGCGGCTACGCCGATGGCGAGAGCGCGTCGGGATCTTCGGGTCATGGTTCCTCTTCGAACTGCCGCTCGTGGAGCCGTCGGGCGACGGCTTCAAAGGCACGGGGCGGCTGTGGAGACCGTAACAAGGCGAGCCCTTAATTGGAAGGACTCCTAACAAACATCGTGGGAGCCACAGTGTGGTGGATTCTTATGTTGGCGAAGTGCACCAAAATTTGCAGACAGCTGTGCGTCTATCGCAACATCAAGATCGTGGGGTGGAGTCGAGAAGACGCGTTCACGCCCAGCCCGCAGATGCAGTCTCCGCCAGGGCCGCAGTCACAGTCACAGTCACAGTCACAGTCACGAGCACGAGCACGGGCACGGGCACACCATCATGCTGAATGCTGAATGCTGAAACGTATCATGAGACGTGATTCACCGACACGAAGGAGCGCAAGTGACCGCCACAGAACGCGTCTGCTTTCTCATGCATCTGAAGCCCGACCGCATCGACGACTATCTCGCCGTGCACGAGCACGTGTGGCCCGAGATGCTCGAGGCCCTGCGGCAGACGGGCTGGCACAACTACTCGCTCTTTCTGCGTGCGGAGGATGGCCTGGTCGTCGGCTACCTTGAGACCGAGGATTACGAACGAGCGCAGCGCGCCATGGCCGAGACCGACGTCAACGCGCGATGGCAGGCGACAATGGCCGAGTACTTCGTCTCAGAGTCGAATCCGGATGCTGCGAGCGAGCGGCTCACCGAATACTTCCATCTCGCGTAGCACTCCCGAAAGTGAGATGCCACGATCGACCACTTGACTTTGCCGCGCTCGGGAGGGGCACATCGTGGGATCTCACTTTCGCGCATCGACCCACGGCCGTCCGCGCTCGTCAGAAGCCCCGCCTCGTGCGGAACGCCGCACGAGATGGCACCGCGTGACTCAGCCGATGCGGGCGGCGACCCGCGGCTGGCGCGCGAACGGAGCAGCTGCCGCATCAACCTCGTAGGCACCCTCAAGCGCGTCCAGCGCACGCGCGAAGCGAGCATCGTCGTCAGCAGAGAGGGTGAAGAGCGGCTGCCCCGCCGTCACGGCCTCGCCCGGCTTCACGTGCAGGTCGATGCCCGAGGCATGCAGCACAGGGTCCTGCGCACGAGCGCGGCCCGCGCCGAGACGCCACGCCGCGAGGCCGAAGGGAAGTGCCTCCTGCCGCACAAGGACGCCGGCGTGGGCTGCCGTGACCGTGTGCGATTCGCGCGCGGTCGGCAGCGCAGCATCCGGATCCCCACCCTGCGCCATAACCGTACGACGCCACACGTCCATGGCGCGCCCGTCGGCCAGTGCCACCTCGACATCAGCGTCTGGCTGGCCCGCGAGCGTCAGCATTTCGCGCGCGAGGGCAATCGTCAGCTCAACGGTGTCGGCGGGCCCGCCTCCGGCAAGCACCTCCACCGATTCGCGCACCTCGTTGGCATTGCCGATCGCTGTTCCGATCGGCACGTTCATATCGGTCAGCAGCGCAGACGTTGCCACGCCGGCATCCGTTCCCAATTCGACCATCGTGCGCGCGAGCTCCTCAGCCTTCGCGTACTCGGTCATGAACGCGCCCGAGCCGAACTTCACGTCGAGCACGAGCGACTCAGTTCCCTCGGCGATCTTCTTCGACATGATGCTCGACGCGATCAGCGGAATCGCCTCAACCGTTCCCGTCACGTCGCGCAGCGCATAGAGCCGTTTGTCTGCGGGAGCCAACCCCGACCCCGCGGCGCAGATCACGCCGCCGAGCTCGCGCAGCTGGTCGAACATCTCGTCGTTCGACAGGTCGGCCCGCCACCCGGGAATCGACTCCAGCTTGTCCAGGGTGCCGCCCGTGTGACCAAGCCCGCGGCCGGAAAGCTGCGGCACGGCAACGCCGAACGACGCGACCAAGGGCATGAGCGGCAGTGTGATCTTGTCTCCCACTCCGCCGGTCGAGTGCTTGTCCACGGTGCGCTTGCCGAGCCCAGAGAAGTCCATGCGCTCCCCCGACGCGATCATCGCCAGTGTCAGATCGCGAATCTCGCGCCGCGTCATGCCGTTGAGCAGAATCGCCATGGCAAGCGCCGCCATCTGCTCGTTGCCGACATATTCGCGCGTGTAGGCGTCGACGAGCCAGTTGATCTCATCCGTCGACAGCTCCCCCGCGTCGCGCTTGGTGCGGATGATGTCGACGGCGTCGAACGCTTCAATGCTCTCGGTCATGTGGTCCTTTCCTGAGCGGGCGGATGCTGGTGAGCTGCCGCCTGCGACACGTCGCCGATCAGCGACGGAACTCGTCGAGCTGACGCGGCCCGAACGCGTCGGGCAGCACCTCGTCGATCGTGCGGATTCCCGACACGGTGTCGAGCAGCATCCCCTCGGCCGAGTGCTCGAACAGCAGCTGGCGGCACCGCCCGCACGGCATGAGCACCTGGCCGTCGCCGTCGACGCAGGCGAACGCGACGAGCTGCCCTCCACCGGTCATGGCAAGGTTCGAGACGAGCCCGCATTCGGCGCAGAGTCCGACTCCGTAGCTTGCGTTCTCGACATTGCAGCCGGTGACGATGCGGCCGTCGGTCACGAGGGCCGCGGCTCCGACGGGGAACTGCGAGTAGGGAGCGTAGGCATTGCGCATCGCTGCCGTGGCAGCATCCCTGAGTCGACCCCAGTCGATGGAAACGGTGTCGGTCACGGCTCCTCCTACGATTTTACGTATGGACTGCCGCTGGCGGCCGGCGGCCTCGATTGGCCGACGAAGCCGGCGACGGCGAGGATCGTCACGATGTACGGCAGCATGAGCAGGAACTCGCTCTCGACCGGGGATCCGAGTGCGCCGAGCAGGTTCTGCAGGTTCGTCGCAAACCCGAACAGCAGGGCGGCGAGTGTCGCTTTGATGGGGTTCCATTGGCCGAAGATCACGGCGGCGAGGGCGATGAAGCCCATGCCTGCAGTCATATCCTTCGTGAATCCGCCGACGGAGCCGAGCGTGAAGTATGCGCCGCCGAATCCGGCGATCGCGCCCGCGAGCGAGACGTTCCAGAACCGCGTGGTGTTCACCCGGATGCCGACGGTGTCTGCCGCCTGCGGGTGCTCACCGACCGAGCGAACGCGCAGACCCCACTTGGTGTGGAACATGCCCCAGTACACGAGGGCAATCGCGATATACATCACGTAGATGATGATCGTCTGCCGGAAGAACACGGGGCCGATCAGCGGGATCTCACTGAGGAATGGGATGCTGATGCGTTCGAAGCGCGGCGGGCTGTTGAGAAGCGGCGTGTTCTCGGTGAGCACCTGCGAGTAGAGGAACGAGGTGAGGCCGAGCACGAGCACATTCACGACGACGCCGACGATGATCTGGTCGACGAAATACTTGATCGAGAACGCGGCGAGAATGAAGCTCACGAGCATTCCGGCGATCATCGCCGCGACGAGCCCGAGGTACGGGTTCTGCGTCACCGATGCCACAACGGCCGAGCTGAAGGCTCCTGCGAGCAGCTGCCCCTCGATGGCGATGTTGACAACACCGGAGCGCTCCGAGATCACACCGCCGAGGGCGCCGAAGATCAGCGGCGCCGAGAGGGCGACGGTTCCGAGAAGGAAGCCGGGCAACGGAACCGTGCCACCGGCAGCGGCCCACGCGAAGAACCCGATCAAGAACAGCACGGCGAACAGCGAGATGAGCCAGAGCCACGTGGCCGCATAGTTGATCGTGCGCCACACGGAGATGGCGGTGATGATTGCAAGAGCAATTGTGATGACGATGCCCGTCACCGCAGCGTTCATGACGAGCGGCGGCAGAACGATCGCGTCGGAGTCGTTTGAGAGTTTGAACGTCGTATCACCGTCACGAGACAGGAAGACGAAGAGGACCAGCGCCGCGATGGTGACGATGGCGAACGCAATTGGTGCCTTCCAGCTGCGCACCTTCGCAACTTCGAGGCTTTCCGAGACGGGGATGTCTGCGGCGGGCGTCGTGGTGCTCACTTGGACGTCACCTCCTTCGAGACGTTGGGTGTTGTGCGCTTCTTATCGCGCGACCCGGGCTTCGGAATGAAGAAGATCGAGCGCACGAGAGGCGGCGCCGCGATGAAGAGGACGATGACCGACTGCACGACGAGCACGATGTCGATCGGGATGCCCTCACCGGCCTGCATGGCGTAACCACCGGCTTTGAACGCTCCGAACAGGATGCCAGCGGCGAACGTTCCCCATGGGGTGCTGCGACCAAGAAGCGCAACGGTGATCGCGTCGAATCCGATGCCTGCGTCAATGCCCGAGCTGAAGCCGCTCGTGATCGTGCCCAGCACCTGTGAGACACCCGCGATCCCCATGAGACCACCGGCAATCAACATCGACCACACGTACATGCTCTTGACGTTGATGCCCGCGGTGCGCGCGGCGTTGGGGTTTTCGCCGACCGCGCGGAACTTGAATCCGAGGCTCGACCGGTTGAGGAGCCACCAGACGAAGATCGTGGCCAGAATGACGATGAGGAATCCGGCGTGGAGGTTGTAGCGCGAACCGAAGATCGGCGGCAGGATCGCCGTGGGGAGGATCGGCGCAGACTCGGGGTTCACGGTATCCGGTGCCTGGAGAAGACCCGGGGTGCGCAGCATCCACGACAGCAGATAGAACGCCACATAGTTGAGCATGATCGTCAGGATCACCTCGTGTGCGCCGGTTCTCGCTTTGATGTAACCGACGAGGCCGCCCCAGATCGCTCCCGCTCCGATTCCCGCGATGACGGCAAGAGGAAGGTGCACCCAGATCGGAAGGTGGAACGAGAACCCGACCCAGCCGGCAGCTCCGGCTGCGACAAGCATCTGACCACGGCCACCGATGTTGAAAAGGCCCGCACGGAATGCGAGAGCGACACCGAGGCCACCGGCGATGAGCGGCGTCGCGTGGTGCAGCGTGTCGGTGATCGATTTGATGCCCGCGAGGAATGAATCTCTGTTGGTGTTGTAGATCGCGCCGTTGAACAGGGCGATGTACGCACCGGACACGGCGTCCCAGATAGCGCCGAGCATGTCCGTGGGACGGGCGAAGAAATACCCGGCAGTCTCCTGAACCTTACTGTCGGTGATCGCGATGAGCACGGCACCGACGACGAGTGAGATCACGACAGCGAGCACGGTCATCATCGTGCTGCTGTTCATAATCTGCGACGCGAGTTGGTTCGCGCGCGGCGCCTCGTCTGTCTTCTTATCGGTCTCCACGTTGGTCATGCTGCGGCTCCCGTCGGCTTCTCGCCCGCCATCATGAGGCCGAGCACATCACGTGAGGTGTCACCGGGCACGATGCCGACGATCGACCCGCGGTACATGACAGCGATCCGGTCGGCGAGCGCGGCAACTTCGTCCAGTTCCGTCGACACAACGACAACCGGGATACCCGCGTCTCGCGTGGCGACCATGCGCTTGTGCACGAACTCGATAGACCCGACGTCGATGCCGCGCGTGGGCTGTGCAGCGATGAAGAGTTTGAGGTCGCGGCTGAGCTCGCGGGCGAGGACGACTTTCTGCTGGTTGCCGCCCGACAGCGTCCCCGCGTTGGACTCGACCGACTGCGCGCGAATGTCGAACTCGTCTTTTGTCTCGCGCGCGAATGTGTCGAGGTAGCTCAGTTGCAGGCTTCCGGCTTTCACGAATGGCGCGCCATTCGCCCGGTCGAGCATCAGGTTCTCTGAGATCGTGAAGTTCTTGACGATGCCGTCTTCCGACCGGTCTTCGGGAATATAGCCGACGCCAGCGTCCAGCACTTTGCGGACGGGAAGTCCCGACAGCTCGGCACCGTTGAGCATCACAGTTCCGGTGACACGCGGCTGAAGACCCATCAGCGCCTCGGTGAGTTCGGTCTGCCCATTGCCTTGGACGCCCGCGATTGCGAGGATCTCGCCCGCATGGACGTCAAAGCTGACGTCGTTGACGACCTTGAGCCCGAGCGGATCGATGACGTTGAGGTTCTTGACCGAGAAGGCTACGTCGCCCAGCTGGGGCTCGTCCTTCTGCACGGTGAGCTCAACGGCACGGCCCACCATGAGCGTCGCCAGTTCGCTGTTGCTCGCCGTCGGCTCGGCCTCGCCCACGACTTTGCCCAGGCGGACGACCGTGATGCGGTCGGCGACCTCGCGCACCTCGCGCAGCTTGTGTGTAATGAAGACGATCGATGTGCCACCGGCCTTGAGCTGCCGCATCGTCTCGATGAGCTCATCGGTCTCTTGCGGTGTAAGCACAGCCGTCGGCTCATCGAAGACGAGCACCTTGGCGTCGCGCGACAGCGCTTTGATGATCTCGACACGCTGCTGTACACCAACGGGAAGGTCTTCGACCAGCGCGTCGGGGTCAACGTTGAACCCGAATCGATCGGAGATCTCCAGGACTTTCTTGCGTGCTGTCGCGATGTCGAGAGCACCGCCGAACTTCGTCGCCTCGTGCCCGAGCATGACGTTCTCGGCGACCGTGAAGACGGGAATGAGCATGAAGTGCTGGTGGACCATGCCGATTCCGGCGCGCATGGCGTCGCCGGGGCCGGCAAAATGCTGTGCCTCGTCGTCGAGGAGAATCTCGCCCTCATCGGCCTGATAAAGCCCGTAGAGCACGTTCATGAGCGTGGACTTGCCCGCTCCGTTCTCGCCGAGAAGACAGTGGATCTCACCAGGTTCAACGACGAGGTCAATGTGGTCGTTGGCCGTCAGCGATCCAAATCGCTTGGTGATGCCGCGAAGTTCGAGCTTCATGTTAGGGATCCTACGGTTTGAGCGTCCGTCACAACAGAGGAGGCCAGCCGGGTCGCTGGCCTCCCCTGCAGTGCTGAGTGCTGTGTATCGTGCCTACTTCGGCGACGACGGGGACTTAACCTCGATCGAGCCGTCGATGATGCCGGCCTTGATCTCGTCGAGCTCGCCCTGGAGCGAGTCGCTCACCTTGTCTTCCCAGTCGTGGAAGGGCGCCAGGCCCACACCGTCGTTCTCGAGCGTTCCCACGTAGGGCTCGTTCGAGTAGTTGCCCTTGGCGGCTTCCGTGATGATGTTGTAAACGCCCTGGCTCATTTCCTTCATGATCGACGTCAGGAACATCTCGTTGTCGGAGTCGGCTGTCTCATACAGGTCGGCGTCGACACCGATCATCGCGATCTCGTCACCCGAGTCCTTGATCGCCTCGATGCCAGAGAGGAAGATCGGGCCGCCGACTGGCAAGAGCACGTCAACACCCTGGTTGATCACGCTCGTCGCCGTCTGCTTGGCCGTTTCGTTGGCGTCGAAGCCACCTGTGAACTGGCCCTGCTGAGCGTCGACGTCCCAGCCGACAACCTGAACGTCGGCGTCCTTCTGCTCGTTGTAGTACTTGACGCCGTCCGCGAAGCCGTCCATGAAGATGGTCACGGTCGGGATCTGCATACCGCCGAAGGTGCCGACCTTGCCGGTCTTCGAGGTGTCAGCCGCCGCGTATCCGGCCATGAACGCCGCCTGAGCGGTGTCGAAGATCATCGGCTTGACATTGTCTGCCTCGATCGAGTTGTCGTCGAGGATCACGAAGTCGACGTCGGGGTTCTTCTCCGCCGCCTCCTTCGTCGCGTCTGCGAGCAGGAAGCCGACGGTGATGATCATGTCGCAGCCCTGGTCGACGAGGCTCGTGATGTTCGGGCCGAAGTCTGCCTCAGACGCCGACTCGACGTGCTTCTCGTCGATGCCCAGGTCGTCAGCCGCCTTGACGAGCCCCTCGTAGCTGGACTGGTTGAACGACTTATCGTCGAATCCGCCCGAGTCAGAGACGATGCAGGGCAGGTAGTCGATGGCTTCGCCGTCGGATCCGCCGTCTCCGGTGGATTCAGGGGCTTGGCCGCAGCCGGCGAGCAGGGCGATAACGCCCAGGCCGGCAAGGCCGCTCATCACGGCCTTTCGGGTTGTGATTGTCAAGGTGACCTCCAGATATCGCGGTCTGCGGTGCCGCAGGGACTCAGGCTCAGGTTACCGAATGTGACGTACCCCAATCGTGCGTTTTCACACTTCGACCTCGAAGTGTTACACATCGATAACTCAAACCGTGTGGAGCGATCGTAAGCCGCTTTTCGCGCACTGCGCACGTTCATGCTCATATGAGCACGTGCCCTCACAGACCCTCTACGAATGAGCAGGGATCTGCACTTCAGAGCACCCCGAATGGGGTACAGGATGCTGTCAGGCGGTCGGAGAGCTTGGCGAACTCACCTCAACCTCGCCATCGATGATCTGCTGACGAAGCTCATCGATCTCGGCTGCGAGGTCGTCGCTGACAGCATCCGCCATGTCATGGAAAGGGGCGATGTCCACTCCCCCGTTTTCGAGCGTTCCGATGAACGGAGTGTTGTCGAGCTCACCGTCGAGATCGCGCTTCACGATGTCTGTCACGGCATCCTGGGTCTTCTTGAGCACGCTCGTCAGGATCAGTGGCCGGTACTCCTCTGGAAGAGTCTCGTACCCGTCGTTGTCGACCCAGATGATCGAGACGTCACCCGCGTCAGCGGCAGCCGCCGCCGCGCCTTCACCCACCTGACCGGCAACGGGCATGATCACATCTGCGCCCTGCTGAATGAGTGACTCCGCGGTCGCCTTGCCCTTGTTGACGTCTTCGAAGTCACCAGTGAACTGGCCGTCCTGGGCGTCCTTGTCCCAGCCGATCACCGTCACGTCGGCATCGTGCACCTCGTTGTAATGGGCCACGCCGTCGACGTAGCCGTCCATGAACAGCGTGACGGGAGGTTGATTTCCGCCGCCGAACGTGCCCACGGTGCCGGACTGCGTTGCTCCCGCGGCCAGGTAGCCGGCGAGGAAGGCGGCCTCTGCCGTGTTGAACACGACGGACGTGATGTTCTCGCCCTCGAGCTGCTCGTCGACGATGGCGAAGTGCCGGTCGGGGTTGTCTGCGGCGGCGGTCTGTGTGTATTCCGCGAGCTCCCAGCCGACGGTCACGATGAGGCGGCATCCTGTGTCGACGGCCTGCTCGACGTTGGGCTCGAGGTCGCTCGGAGTCTTCGACACGATCGCCTGGGCGTCGATGCCGTACTCGTCTTGCGCCTGCTCGAGGCCTTCCCAGCTCGATTGGTTGAACGAGCGGTCTTCGAGTCCGCCGGAGTTCGTGACCATGCGAGCGCAGTAGTCGGCGTTGTCCCCTCCCGCGTCTCCGCTGTCAGATTCGGGCGCTTGGCCGCAGCCGGAGAGAACGAGGGCGGATGCTGCGGCGAGCGCAGCGACGGATGCGAGGTTACGGCGGTTCATGTGGCGTCCCTTTCACAGACGGCGACGTGGCAATGCTCCTACCGTAGCGGTCGCGCTGCTAAGTCGGGTCGCGATCGTCCGGTTCCAGGGCGAGCCAGAGCAAGACGCGGTCTCTGGGAGACTCGAGTGAGACGTCGAGGATCCGCTCTGCCTCGGCGAGACGTGCGTTGACCGTCTGCCGATGGATACCAATGCTCGCTGCCGCGCGCTCGCGAGCTCCGTTACACCGGAGGAATGCACAAAGACTCCCTGTAAGCCGTCGGGACTCACCGTCGGCGGCGTCCAGACGACGCCTCCACTCGGCGAAGAGCGGCTCCTCACCTGCGCGGTCAGCAATCCACTCAACGATATTGTCCGCAGTCACCGCCGTGTACTCGGCTACCGGCAAGCCTGTCGAGTCCCGCGGTACGAGCCGTTGGGCAAGGGCCGCTTCGCGGACGCACTCACGCAGTTCGTTCGGTGGATGCTCCGCGCTGATGCCGGCTTTCCACGGAACGTCGGCACCAATCGTGCTTTCCATCGCGCGCGTGATGCTTGATGACTGGCGGTTTGATGTGACCGCGGAGACGACGGTGACGATGCCTGCACCCCGGACCATCACCAGCCCTTCGATATGTTCTGCCTCATACGACGAACGCAACCGGGCAGCCGCGTCGTCGAGAGCATCACCGTCAGCCTCCGTCATGATCTGGGCCACGCGGCACGCACGCACGCCAGGGATCAGGATTCGCATCAGAGCATCGTCGGCGGGCAGCTCTCCGTCGAGGACGAGACCAGCGATGTCCTCGCGGACCGACAGTGGATTGACAGTCTCTGAGTCCGGCCGAAGCACGGTGGCAACAGATCCGATGATGTTCTGCTCGACAGCCGAATATCGTCGTCTGCGTGCCACCGCGAGAATAAACGATGCTGCGCGGGATGTGTAGATGACGAGATCGCCGACCCCGGCCGTCGCACTCTGCCGTTCCGAGTCGCTGTGAATGCGAATCTCGTTCCGGACGCTGTCGAGTTCCGTCTCGTCGAGCTCTGCCCCTCCATCGAGGAGGTCCTCACTCCCATCAGCACGACGAAGAAGCACCGTCGCCTCGAGGACTCGGGCGACAGTGACAAGGCTGTCATGCACCAACCCTGCCGTCTGCGCATTCCTCGCGAGTCGCTGCTGCACGTCCAGCATCCGATTGACCTGGGACAGTTCTTCGGCCGCGATGCGACGCGACACGTATTCGGCGATGGCGATGTACGGAGTGCTCAACGGGACAGCCAGCAGGGGGATGCCAGTGGCCCGGGCCGCCTCGACCCACGCCCGCGGGACGTGATCCGAGACGAACCCGACGCCGTATCCGACAGCGGTGATGCGCTTGGATGCAAGCGATTCGAAGAGCGCGAGCACATCGTCATCGCTGCGATCGATGAGTCCCGTGGTCAGAAGAAGCTCATTCCCGCTGAGCCAGGGACTCGGATCCCCGATCTCAGAGACGTGAACCCATCTGATCGTCCGCCCTGTGAGTTCGTGCCCAACAGTGCAGCTGAGCTGCAGCGATTCGTCAGCGAGAAGGTCCGCGACGGTCACACTCATCGTGCCATCCAATTCTCGCGATTACCGTGAACATTACTTACTAGTCTCACGATAACCGTGATTGGCCTTTGTGTGTACACACCGCAGACTGGGGGCGTCCCGTCCCTCACGAGCAAGGATTCCGAATGACTGATCGCCGTTCTTTCGAGATCATCGGCGCCCCATTTGACGGCGCGTCAACTCTCGGTGTTCCGGGCTCGCGGTATGCACCCGGTTCGATCCGCCGAGCGCTCGAATGGATCACGATGCGCGTCGAGGACGGTTCCGTGTATTCCCTCGAAACCGGCGAATTGCATGATGCTCCGCACATCGTTGACGGTGGCGACGCGCATGTCGTGGCTCACGACCTCGAGACCACGCTCGTCAATACGAGTGATCGCATCGCGCAGGCGATCCGCGCCGGACGCGTACCGCTCCTGCTCGGCGGCGATGATTGCTTCCTCTACGCCGGCACTCGCGGTCTGCATGAGGGAACTGGTGAAGGAACCATCGCGGTCATCCACTTCGATGCGCACCTGGATGTGATGGATGAGAATGAGCAGCAAGGGCGGCATAGCCAGTCAAGCGGCATGCGCCGGTCACTTGAATTGGAACGCGCCAGTCGGGATCACAGCGTGCAGGTCGGGCTGCGTCATTTTAACTTCCCGTCATCGCGCGCCTACGTCCTCACCGACGGGCCGGCGCAGATCACCGCGCGTACGGTCGATCAGATCGGAAGCACAGGGACCGTGGATCGCGTGCTCGGCAGAATAGCCGGAGCTGATCATGTTCATCTGAGCTTCGACATCGACGCCGTCGACCCAGCGCACGCACCAGGCGCCGGTGCGTCAGAGCCGGGTGGAATCACGTCGCGCCAGGCAATCGACATCGTCAGCGCGCTCGCGCCGCACTGCAATTCCTTTGCCGTGACCGAGGTCAACCCGATGACCGATCATCACGACATGACATCCACACTCGCAGCCTACCTCTGCTACTACTTCTCAGTGTTTGGGCAGCAGAGCGCACGGGCCTGACGCGGGCCGCACAAAGACAATGGAGTTTTCACCGTGACTACGCCAAATCACACAGGTTTCACCGGACCATACGACACAGGAACGATAAATGTCGTGAAGCGTCGGCAGCTGAGGCGAACCGTACTCGGCACGTTCGTCGGCAACGTCATGGAGTGGTACGACGTCGGGGTGTTCGGCTATCTCATTGTCACGCTCGGCCCGGTGTTCCTTCCCGAGGCCGACACTGCCGCCCAGGTCGTCTTCATGCTGGGGACCTTCGCCAGTACGTACCTCCTCCGTCCGCTCGGCGGCCTGTTCTTCGGCTGGCTCGGAGACAAAATCGGGCGCAAACGCGTCTTGTTCATGACGCTGACGCTCGTCGCGTCTGCGACATTCGCCATTGGCCTGCTCCCCACCTACGCCGTGGTCGGGCTGCTTGGTTCGGTACTCCTCGTACTTCTCAAGATGTTGCAGGGGTTCTCAGCCGGTGGGGAGTTCACCGGCGCCATCACCTTCATCAGCGAATCGGCGCCCGACAAGAGGCGCGGGTTCTATGCAGCGTTCCTCGATGCAGGCAGCTATCTGGGATTTGCGCTCGGAGCCGCTTTGGTGACTGCCCTGCAAGTGGCCTTCGGCCAGCAGGCGATGCTCGATGGACTCTGGCGGGTCCCCTTCCTCATCGCGGGACCGATCGGGCTGATTGCTATTTACCTGCGAATGCGCGTCGAAGAGTCTCCGCAGTTCAACGCGTTGCTCGAAAGTCGACGGCAAGAGAAAGGCGCACGCCGAGGGCGACTGAGGCTGAATCCGATTCGAGCGTTTGCAGAGAACTGGCGAGCGCTGTTGATGGTGATCGTGCTCGTTGCTGCCGCCAACTCGGCGGGCTACGCCTTCACCTCTTATATGCCGACCTATCTGTCAACTGTTCTCGAGCACGATGCAGTCCAGAGCAATCTGATCTCACTTCCGCTCCTGCTGCTCATGGCTTGCTCGATGCCACTCGTCGGAATGCTATCCGACCGTGTCGGCCGCAAACCCGTGCTCTTCGGCGCGTCGATCTGGGTCATCGTCCTGAGCGTCCCCGCGTTCGCACTATTGGGCAACGACAGCCTGGCCGGCACTGTCGTGGGCCTCGCGCTCATCGGCATTCCTGTCGCGCTCTACATGGGAACGCTTGCGTCGACCTATCCGGCTCTCTTCCCCACGAGCAGTCGCACGACAAATCTCGGTGTCTCGTACAACATCTCTATCGCTGTGTTCGGCGGGACCGCTCCTCTGGTGATCGACGCGCTGATCCGGGCGACAGGAAATCAGTACGCCGCCGCCTTCTACCTGATCGGCATGTCGCTTATCGGCCTCGTCGCCGTCACGCTCCTTCGCGAGAGCGCTGGGCATCCGCTCAAGGGGTCAGAGCCCAATGTGGAGACTGAGCGGGAGGCCCACACGCTCAATGCGCAGAGAACCGCGCAACACTGAGCTCACCGGCGGGCGACGTGGGAGCCCGCCTGCGCCGGCAGCCGCGCCGCCTCAATCGTCGGGAAGAGCAGAAGTGCCGCGACGACGAGAAATGCCCACCGGTAGCCGAGCCCGCCATCTGCCGGGTCGACGAGTTCAGCAATGCCGGTTGTGAACCGCACGATGAGTGCGGCGACGGCAATGCCGAGCCCCGTGGCGACCTGCTGCATGGTCGAGGCGAGCGTATTCGCCTCGTTCGTCTGCGCGGGCTCGACATCGGCGAACTGCACCGAGTTGTACCCGCTGAACCCAATCGACCGGAACACCCCACTCGCGAACAGCGCCACGGCGATCACCGCGAGCGGCGTTTCCTGCGTGAGAAACGCGCACCACACGTACACGGCGGCGCCCGCGAGGTTGCTTCCCACAATCACCGTACGAAATCCGAAGCGTCTGATGAGCGGGCTCGTCGCCGGTTTGATCATGATGTTGCCGGCAAACACGGCGACGACGAGGATGCCGGCGAGCGACGCGCTCCAGCCGAATCCCTCTTGGAACATCAGGGTGAAGACGAACGGTGCTGCGCTGATCAGCAGACGATAGACACCCCCGCCCACATTGCCCACGCGGAATGTGGCGATGCGCAGGGCACCGAAACGCAGCAGCGGGTGGGCGGCTCGCAGCATCCGCCATACCCCGAGCGCTCCGGCGACCAGGCTGAGCCCGATCAGCAGCAGAGCGGGCACGAGGTTCTCGCCGAGCTCTTCCATGCCGAGCACGAGCGCGGCGAGCGCCACGCCCAGCAGGGCGAACCCGATGACGTCAAGTGGATGCCGCTGCGCGATGTCCCCCGCGGGAACCAGCTTTAGGGCAGCGACCAGCGCGATGCCGCCAATGGGAATGTTGAGCAGAAAGATCCAATGCCACCCGATCGTGTCGGCGATGATCCCGCCGATCGCCGGGGCGAGAACGGGAGCGAGAAGCGCGGGCCAGGTGAGGTAGGCCATGGCGTCGAGCAGGTCCCGCTTGTCGACCGCGCGCAGCACCGCCAGGCGGCCGACCGGCACCATCATGGCGCCGCCTAAACCCTGCAGCACCCGCGCGGCGACGAGAAGCGGCAGCGTCGGGCTGAGGGTGCAGAGCAGGGACGCCACGGTGAAGATCCCGATCGCCACGCAGAATACCCGCTTGGTTCCGAACCGGTCGGCGAGCCAGCCGCTCGCGGGAACGCCGACGGCAAGCGTGAGCAGGTACGCGGTCATCGCCAGGTTGATGTCGACGGCACGCACGCCGAAATCCATGGCCATCGCCGGGGCGGCTGTCTGGATGATTGTGCCGTCGAGGTTCTCCATGAAGAATGTGGCGGCGACGAGCAGCGCGAGCGGACGATTGAGGGTCTGCGAGCGCGGCATCCCCCTATTCTGCCGTGCGAGCCGCCGACCTGCCCTGCTCTGGCCTGCTCTGGCCGACACTCCGCTCCGCTGGCTCTGCAGCAGTGCACCCCCGACTCAGCGCCACTTCCGGAACTCAGCCCTCGAAAATACTGGCGCGCACATCCGAAACTGGAGCGCAACCCCCGAGAGACCCCTGTTACTGCGGCAACGCAAACGCCGGCCCGCGCTGCCCCGCTGGCTCTGCACCAGGGCACCGCTCCGCTGGCTCTGCAGCAGTGCACCCCCAACTCAGCGCCACTTCCGGAACTCAGCCCTCGAAGATTCCGTAGCCCACTTCCGAAACTGGCGCGCACATCGCCAGAGACTCCGCTACTGCGGCAGCGTAAGCTCCTGGCCATTCCAGCGGCGCCGCAACCACCGGTCGTGGCTCGCGATCACCACGGCTCCCGGGTACGTGCCGAGGGCGTGCTCCAGTTCTGTCGCGAGGGCGAGCGAGAGGTGGTTCGTCGGCTCGTCGAGCAAAAACAGGTGTGGCGGTTTCGCGATGATGAGCGCAAGTGCCACCCGTCGCTGCTGGCCGACCGACAGCATCCCGACCGGCCGGTCCGCATCACGCGGCGCGATAAGTCCGAGGGAGGTCAGCGGCACCAGCGCGGCTCTCTTCTCACCGAGGCTCTTCTCATACACATCGCGCACCGTCGCTTCGGGCCGCGCGAACCGGACGTCCTGCTCGAGCAGCTGCATGCGCAGCCCGCGACGCCGCGACACACTCCCGCTGTCCGGCCGCAGGCCACCCGCCAGCACGTGCAGCAGCGTCGACTTACCAGCCCCGTTGGGTCCCGTGATCAGCAGCTGCGACTGCGGTTCGATCGTCACGCGGTCCACCGTCAAGCGGCCGGCAACGACGACATCGCGTGCGGCAAGCAGCGCGGATCCGTCACCGAGAGCGTGGCTGCCCGACGGGATGCCGGCGAACGAGAGCTGCTTCGGTGGTTTGCGCACCTGGTTCTCGCGCAGCTCCTCAAGACGCCCGCGCGCATTCTTCACGCGGCGGCTCACAGTAGCGTCGGTGCGAGCCTGTTTGAACTTGACGATGAACTTGTCATTGTCGGTCGGACCTCTGCCATGGTTGACCTGCCGAGCACCGACATCAACCGCGAGCTTCAGCCGCTTCAGTTCGTCTTGCTCGGCCGCGAACTGCGCCTCCCATCGTTCACGCGCACGCTCCTTCTCCGCGAGGTACTCGGTGAAGCTGCCGCCAAACACCGTCACGCTGCCCGTCTCACCGACCGCAGATGGCGACGCGTCGAGATCGACGAGACCTGTCGCGACCTCGTCAAGAAAGGCACGGTCGTGACTCGCGAAGAGCACGGGTCCGCTCCAGCCGCTCAGCTCGTCACGCAGAAACCCGACAGCGGCATCGTCGAGATGGTTTGTCGGCTCGTCGAGCAGCAGAGCGTCGGGCCGCTCGAGCAGCAGGGCGGCGAGGGCGAAGCGACTGCGCTGGCCCCCGCTCACAGCGTCGAGCCGACGGTCCAGAGGGATGCTGTCCAGCCCGAGTCCGGCCAGCACGCGGTCTCGTCGGGCATTGACACCCCAGACGTCGAGCCGCTCGGCGTTCTCAAGAGCCGCGGCATAGCGCTCGGTGGCGTCGCCCGAGGAGCCGAGCTGCTCGGCAGCATCCGTCATTTCTCGTTCGGCGTCCCTGTGCTCGGCAAGGGCGCGCTCGATCAGGTCGTCCACAGTGTCGTCGGAGTCGTGCGGCACCTCCTGCCAGAGAAGCCCGGTGCGCAGCGGCCTCGCCACCGAGCCGCTGTCGGGCTCGTCGGCACCCGCCGCAATGCGCAGCAGCGTCGACTTGCCTGCGCCGTTCTCACCGATCAGGCCGATGCGCGCGGTACGAGCGATCGTGAGGCTGACGTCGGTGAGCACACGGCGGTCTCCGAACGATCGTGAGACTCCGTCGATGCGGATGTGGTCGAGTCGAGCTGCGGCTGGTGTCGTCGTGGTTGTCACAGGTGTCTGTGTCGGCATCTGGTCCCCTGTTTGGGTCGGCCAGGCGCGCGCACGATGACAGTGCCATTCACGGTGAGTGAGTGCGGGAAGAATCCCAGCGCGCCTGTCATCGGTGTCCGCCGGGCTTGAGCCTCGGACGCGGACCGGACAGGTATGCGCTAGTTCTTCACGATGGCTGAGCCTAAATGATTGAGCTCCCCGTTGTAAAGAGCCCGGAGCCAATCTGCCTAGAGAACGTCGTCTCTGCCCGAGATCTTGAGCGCGTCGACCACGCCCTTCACACGCTGCGCATTCTCGCTCGTCGTGACCAGTAGCGCGTCAGGCGTATCCACGACGACGATGTCTCTCACTCCGATGAGGCTCACAACGCGATCGCTGTGCGACACGACGATGCCGCTCGATGCGTCAGAGAGCACTCGCGCGTTCTCGCCGAGAATGGCCAGGTCGCCGACTCGCCCGTTCGAGTTGAGCTTCGCCAGCGACGCGAAGTCGCCCACGTCATCCCAGTCGAAGTGACCGGGCACCACGGCCATGCGGCCCTTCGCCGCCGCCGGCTCGGCGACAGAGTAGTCAATCGCGATCTTCTTCAACGTCGGCCAGAGCCGGTCGACAGCGGGGCCACGCGTTGTCGGGTCGTCCCACGCCGCGGCAAGTTCGATGATCGCCGCATGCAGCTCCGGTTCGTTGCTCGCGAGCTCGTCAAGCAGCACATCCGCGCGCGAGATGAACATGCCCGCGTTCCACAGATAGCCGCCGCTCTCGACGTACTCCTTGGCGCGCTCCAGGTCGGGCTTCTCGACAAACGAGTCGACGGTGAGCGTCCCGTCCGAGTCCTCGATGCCCAGGTCGGCCCCCGTCTTGATATACCCGAAGCCGATCGCGGGTTCGGTGGGCCGGATGCCGATGGCGGTGATGTATCCCGCATCGGCGGCCACAATCGCGTGCTGTACCGCAGAGCGGAAGATCCGGTCGCCACGGATGACGTGGTCGGCGGCAAACGATCCCACGATCACGTCCGGCTCACGGCGGTGCAGAATCGCGGCGGCGAGGCAGATCGCCACCGTCGAGTCACGGGGATCGGCCTCAAGCACGATGTTCTCATCGGCGATCTCCGGGAGCTGCGCCTCGACAGCCGAACGATGCGCACGCCCGGTGACCACCATGATGCGCTCGTCTCCGGCGATGGGGGCAAGGCGGTCCCACGTCGCACGCAGCAGCGTCACACCAGAACCTGTCAGATCGTGCAGGAATTTCGGCGCGTCCGCGCGCGAGAGCGGCCACAGTCGCGACCCGATGCCGCCGGCGGGGATCACGCTGTAGAAGCGTCGAATAGCGTTCGTCATGCCTCCACGGTACCGGCACACACCCGCCAACTATCTCGATATCGAGACACTAAGGGTCCCCTTAGGGGCAGAGTGGCCTCCAAGCGGCATAGACTGGGAGCCAGCGCTTAGCGCTCGCCGGCCGTCCGGCCGACGCAGAATGCGAACCGTCAGGGAGGGTCGTTCCGTGTCAGCGAAGACTGCTGGGACTCCACCAGTGTCAGCGACCACGTCAAAGCGCCCGGCAGGGACTCTGTACCGTGGCCGGGAAGGCATGTGGTCGTGGGTCCTGCACCGGATCACCGGTGTGGCCATCTTCTTCTTTCTCCTCGTGCACATTCTCGACACCGCCCTCGTGCGGGTCTCGCCCGAGGCATACAACGCCGTCATCGGCACCTACCAGACGCCGATCATGGGGCTCGGTGAAGTCGCCCTCGTCGGCGCCATCGTGTACCACGCCTTCAACGGCATCCGGATCATTCTGATCGACCTCTGGAAGAAGGGGCCGAAGTACCAGCGGGCCATGTTCTACGTGGTCGTCGCCGTCTGGGTGATCACCATGCTCGCCTTCGTGCCGCGGCACCTGATGAACGTCTTCGGACACTGAGAGAGGGGAACGACATGTCGCAAACCATTGAAGCTCCCCGCACGCCGGCCATTCCGAACCGTTCGAAGGGTACGAACTGGGAGAAGTGGGGTTGGATCTACATGCGCGCCTCGGGCGTGCTGCTTGTCGTGCTGATCTTCGGTCACCTGTTCGTCAACCTCATGGTGGGCGACGGCGTCCACGCCATCGACTTCGCGTTCGTCGGGGGAAAGTGGTCTGACCCGTTCTGGCAGGTCTGGGACGGCCTGATGCTGTGGCTCGCCCTCATTCACGGCGGCAACGGCATGCGGACGCTCGTCAACGACTATGCCCACAACCGCGGCCTGCGCGGCACCCTCAAGATCGCCATTCTCATCGCCGTGGTCGTCCTGATCGTCCTCGGCACACTCGTGATCACCACGTTCGACCCGTGCCCCGCCGGGTCACCTGCCGACCTGCTTCCCTCGATCTGTAAGGGGCTCTAGCTCAGACATGTCATCAACAAACCCTGCCTCCACCGAGTCGACAGTTGTCGACGGCATCCACTACCACCAGTTCGACGTCGTCATCGTGGGCGCGGGCGGCGCCGGAATGCGTGCCGCCATCGAAGCGGGACCCGGGGCCAAGACGGCGGTCATTTCGAAGCTCTACCCCACCCGCTCACACACGGGAGCGGCGCAGGGCGGAATGGCCGCAGCTCTGGCCAACGTCGAGGAAGACACCTGGGAGTGGCACACCTTCGACACCGTGAAGGGCGGCGACTACCTCGTCGATCAGGATGCTGCTGAGATTCTCGCGAAAGAGGCAATCGACGCCGTCATCGACCTCGAGAACATGGGGCTGCCCTTCAACCGCACGCCCGAGGGCAAGATCGACCAGCGCCGTTTCGGCGGGCATACGCGCGACCACGGCAAGTCGGCTGTGCGCCGCGCCTGCTATGCGGCCGACCGCACGGGCCACATGATTCTGCAGACGCTGTTCCAGAACTGCGTCAAGCTCGGCATCAACTTCTTCAACGAGTTCTATGTTCTCGACATCATCATGGCCGAGGTCGACGGCGAGAAGCAGCCAGCAGGCGTCGTCGCCTATGAGCTCGCAACGGGTGAGCTGCACGTGTTCCAGTCGAAGGCGATCATCTTCGCCACCGGCGGGTTCGGCAAGATCTTCAAGACTACCTCGAACGCCCACACCCTCACCGGTGACGGGGTCGGCATCGTGTGGCGCAAGGGTCTTCCGCTTGAGGACATGGAGTTCTTCCAGTTCCACCCGACGGGCCTCGCCGGCCTCGGCATCCTCCTCACCGAGGGCGCTCGAGGCGAGGGAGCGATCCTGCGCAACGCGTCGGGTGAGCGCTTCATGGAGCGCTACGCCCCGACGATCAAGGACCTCGCGCCGCGCGACATCGTGGCGCGCAGCATGGTGCAAGAGGTGCAAGAGGGCCGCGGAGCGGGCCCGAACAAAGACTACGTTCTGCTCGACTGCACCCACCTCGGCGCAGAGGTGCTCGAGTCGAAGCTGCCTGACATCACCGAGTTCGCCCGCACCTACCTCGGCGTCGACCCCGTCACCGAACCGGTTCCGGTCATGCCGACGGCGCACTACGCGATGGGCGGCATCCCGACAAACAACAACGCCGAGGTGCTCTCGAGCAACGACACGACGGTTCCCGGACTCTACGCCGCGGGTGAGTGCGCGTGCGTGTCTGTGCACGGCTCGAACCGCCTCGGCACCAACTCGCTTCTCGACATCAACGTGTTCGGCAAGCGCGCCGGAAACAACGCCGTCGAGTACGCCAAGAGCGCCGAGTTCATCCCGCTGCCTGACGACCCGGCGAAGGAAGTGCGCGAGACCCTCGAGCGCATCCGGAACGGCGATGGGCCCGAGCGCATCGGGGCGCTGCGCAAGACACTGCAAGACGAGATGGACAAGAACGCGCAGGTGTTCCGCACCGACGAGACGCTCGACGAGGTGACGCAGACGATCCACGATCTGCGCACCAAGTACATGAACATCTCGATTCAGGATCACGGCAAGCGGTTCAACACCGATCTTCTCGAGGCCGTTGAGCTCGGATTCCTGCTCGATCTCGCCGAGGTCGTCGTCTACTCGGCACGCAACCGCAAGGAGTCCCGCGGCGGCCACATGCGCGACGACTACCCGAAGCGCGACGACGAGAACTACATGAAGCACACAATGGCCTACCTCACGGGTGACCCGCATTCGGCGGACGCTTCCGATCACATTCGACTCGATTGGAAACCCGTCGTGATCACCCGTTACGAGCCGATGGAGAGGAAGTACTAGCAATGGCGCAGGTGGTGGAAGACGCACCGGTGTCCAGCGACCCGACGCAGACGTTCACAGTGACGCTGATCATCCGTCGTTTCGACCCGGATGCTGACACGGAACCGCACTGGCAGGATTTCGACGTCGAGATGCTTCCCACGGAGCGTGTGCTCGACGCGCTGCACAAGATCAAATGGGAGACCGACGGCTCTCTGACGTTCCGGCGCTCGTGCGCTCACGGGATCTGCGGATCCGACGCGATGCGCATCAACGGCCGTAACCGTCTCGCGTGCAAGACGTTGATCAAGGACCTCGACATTTCGAAGCCCATCTACGTCGAAGCGATCAAGGGCCTCCCGCTCGAGAAGGACCTCGTCGTCGACATGGAGCCGTTCTTCGAGTCGTACCGTGAGGTGCAGCCGTTCCTCGTCGCGAACAGCAAACCGGGTGCCGGCAAGGAGCGCACGCAGTCCGTCGCCGACCGCGAGGTCTTCGATGACACCACGAAGTGCATTCTCTGCGCAGCGTGCACGTCGTCGTGCCCCGTCTTCTGGACGGATGGACAGTACTTCGGCCCCGCCGCCATCGTCAACGCGCACCGCTTCATCTTCGACTCGCGTGATGACAATGCGCAGGTCCGCCTCGACATCCTCAACGACAAAGAGGGCGTGTGGCGCTGCCGCACCACGTTCAACTGCACCGAGGCATGCCCCCGCGGCATCCAGATCACCAAGGCGATCGCCGAGGTCAAGCAGGCAATCATGCGCGGCAAGCCGTAAGGGCGGACGCCTCCGCAGAACATAGACGCGCGGGATGCTGGTGAACCAGCGTCCCGCGCGTTTTTCGTGTCCCGGTGGTCGACGCCCCGCCATCTGTGCCCAACGTGTCCCTGTTTCTGGCGCGAACCTGTGCCCGGCGCGCTCCCTTCCGCAGTGCGTTCCTGCCCGCAGCACGCTCTCGTGCCCGACGCGCCCCCGCGCCCTGTGTCTTCCCACGCCATCTTCTGATGAGCGCGCCAGAATTCTCTGGAGCTGAAACGTGGAAGTTGCGCGGAGCCGCGCTGGAAAAGCTGAGGAGGGCACGAACCTAAGCGGGGAACCGCAACGGGAGGGCTGGAGAGTGCACGGCAGAGCAGTGCAGACTGGAGCAGGGCTGGATGGCCGAGCGATGCATGGCAGACCGGGACGACGGCGGCGACGTCGGATTAGCCGAGCGGAACCCCGGGCATGATCTCGATCACGTTGCCATCGCCCAGATCGATGAAGGTTCCTGCGGCGACAGCAAGGGATTCCCCAGCTTCCATGCGGCGCCACTGCTGGCCCGGCTCGATGATTGAAGTGCCGTTCGTCGACCCCAGATCGGTCACCACAACCGTGTCCCCGATCTGCCGCACGTCGAGATGGGTCGCCGACACGGTCTTCGTCGGCGAGAGCAGCGGAACAAGCCTCGCCTCGCCGCCGGTTCCGACGCGCGGGCTGCGACCGTATCGGTGCGGGAGGTCGAGGCTGAACGCCTGGCCACCGTTCACGCGGTAGCCGAACATCACCGTCCGCTGCGTGCGCGGTACGTCAGCGAGACGGATGTCTCCGGTGATCACGGCTTGCCCCGGAGCACGCGTGACGGTCTGCCCGTCGTGCGCGTCGCCGTGTGCGTCAAGAAGCGCAGTGCCAGCCGCGTGGTCGGTCGACACCTCATCGGATGCTGCAGGAGCAGCGACCTCGCCGATAGTCATGTCGACGCGCGACGTCGCCACGACACCGGCGTCGAGAGGAAACTGCTGTGTAGCAGCATCCGTGCCTATAGCCACGTGTGTGACGCGCTGAAGCCGCGTGCGCAACCATGGCGAGCTGGCCGAGGGCGCAATGTGCTGCGGTGCGCCCGCCGTCGCGACGTCGAAGCCGCGCGGGCCGTTGACGAGTGCTTGAAAAGATGCGCCCTCTTGACCATCGACAATGTCGCCGATGAGCACGAACGACAGTGGGCGACCCGCCGACTCAGCCGGCATAACGCCCACGAGAGACTCGAAGTCAGCGCCGGAACTTACGCGATCCCAGAGCAGATCGACCAGGTGTGGGTCGGCTCCGGCGTCGAGAGCGATGAGCGTGCCGGGTGACGCAATCACCACAAATGCCGGGGCTGCCGACGGCGCATGGCGAAGGCGTGCGGCCACGATGAGTCCCCTTTACTCTCGAGCATCCGGATTCTGGCGAACCACTGCCACCTATTGTTTCGCAGTTCCGTTCCCCGCGCGAGTCTCGGAGTCACATTCCCGCAACACGTGTGCCCGGCCGTCGATTGCTCTCGAGCCCCGCTACGCTGACATCGTGGCCGCCCTCTTCTCTTCTCGCGACACCGACGTACCCGCGCCGGGCGACACGCGGGGCGCAGGACGGGCGGGCAGCCCCTGGCTGGTGAAGCCGGTTGATACCGTGAACCGCATCGGGACACGCCTGTCGCGCAACCGCGTCTACCGCGTTCTGCAGCATTACCTGTGGGAAGACGGAAACCTCATGGCGGCGGGCATGAGCTTCTATGCCGTCTTCGCCGTCTTTGCGGGACTCTCTGTCGGGTTCTCGATCACTGGTGTCTGGCTGTCGGGCAATGAGGAGCTCGTCGCCTCGCTCATCGAAATCATCAACACAGCAGTTCCCGATCTCATCGGCGCGGACGGGCCCATCTCCCCCGAGCAACTCTTCAACACGACACTCTACGGCTGGTGGGGCGCCGTCGCCCTCATCGGACTGTCCTGGACGGCCACCGGATGGATGTTCTACACGCGACAGGCAGTTCGCGCGATCTTCCAGGTGCCACGGGACCCACGCAACTTCTTCGTCAAGAAGCTGTGGGATCTGGGCATGGCGTTCGGAATCGGCCTTCTGCTCATCATCTCAGCGGTGATCAGCATTGTCGGCACGCAGCTACTGGTCTGGTTCGGCGGGCTCCTCGGCTTTGGACCGAACTCGTTTCTCGTCGGTGCGGGCGGCTCAGCGCTCGGTGTCATCATCTCGCTGCTCATCAATGCGGCCTCGCTCACGGTGATGTTCCGTGTGTTGTCGCGCCTGCCGATTCCCTGGCGGACGCTGTCAACCGGCGTCCTCGGTGGCAGCGCAGTGCTCGCCGGGCTCTCGATTGCGAGCGGTCTTGTGCTCGAAAGCGCCGGGCGCAACCCGCTCTTTGGCAGCCTCACGGTGTTTGTCGCGCTGCTGCTGTGGTTCAACTTGGTCAGTCGAGTGATCCTGCTCTCAGCATCCTGGATCTCGGTTCAGCTGGCCGACAACGACGTCTCGCTGCACACGCCAACCGACGAAGAGAGACGTGAAGCCGTCGAACATGCGCGGCGCATCGTCGCGGCAGCGGACGTCCGTGAGGCCCGCGCGCAGCTGGATGCCGCTACCGGGATCTTCGGGCGGGCTCGGGCGAGGCGGCACCTCAAGAAGGTCATCCAGAGCGTGCGGCGCTGACGCAGCGTCCGGCTGGTAACGTCCCGCACCTTTGGCGGTTGTCATCGATAGCGTTCGCTCGGCGTTTCCGATTGCAGTCCCGTTCCCGGTCGCTGCCTCGTCCGCGGTCATCGTCCCGACCTCATTCCTGGTCACCGCCCGCGTCCTCGATCACATTTCCGATCTCATTCCCGCCCTCGCTCCCTGCCGGGATTCCCGACCCTGCCTCACGCTGTTCCTACGTCTTTCCCCGCCTGATGCGCGCAGAGTCGGTGTTGTCTGAGGCTCAACCTAGAATGGGGATATGGCGAATCAGACTCCGTTCCGCATTGCATCCGTCAACGTCAACGGCATCCGTGCCGCGTACCGCAAGGGAATGGGCGACTGGCTCGCCGATCGCGGCGTCGACATTCTGGCGCTGCAGGAGGTGCGCGCGCAGGACGAACACGTCGAGCAGCTCCTCGGCGACGGGTGGCACATCCTGCATGACGAGGCGACGGCCAAGGGGCGCGCTGGCGTAGCGATTGCCAGCAGACAAGCATCGCTCGCCCACCGCACGGCCTTCGGCGCCGATGACTTCGACAGCGCGGGTCGCTGGCTCGAGGCCGACTTCGATGTCAATGGACACCCGCTCACCGTCGTTTCGTGCTACGTGCACTCGGGCGAGGTCGGTTCGCCCAAGCAGGTCGAGAAGTTCACGTTTCTCGACACGATGACGCAGCGTTTGCCCGAGCTGGCCCAGCACTCTGAGCTGGCCCTCGTCGTCGGTGATCTCAACGTCGGACACCGCGAGCTCGACATCAAGAATTGGAAGGGCAACCGCAAGAACTCGGGCTTCCTTCCGGAAGAGCGCGCCTATTTCGATCGGTTCTTCGGGCCCGAGAGCGAGACCGTCGAAGGCGCTGACGGCACGACGGCACCGGGGCTCGGCTGGGTCGACGTCGGACGCCGTTGGGCCGGCGAGGTCGACGGACCTTACACCTGGTGGTCACAGCGCGGCAAGGCTTTCGACAATGACACCGGCTGGCGCATCGACTACCACGCGGCAACCTCGGCTCTCGCCGAGACGGTCACGAACTACGCCATCGACCGCGCGCCCTCGTATGACACGCGATGGTCCGATCACGCTCCTGTGATCGTCGACTACGCGCTCTGATTCGCGCGCAGCATCCATTTTTCAATTCTTAAAGGACCACCAATGACCAAGCCACGCCTCTACTCGGGCATGCAGCCCACCAACGATTCACTGCACGTTGGAAACTACATCGGAGCGCTCGTGCAGTGGAGGAAGATGCAGGAGGAGTACGACGCGTTCTTCTCCGTCGTCGACCTGCACGCGATCTCTGTGCCGCAGGACCCCAAGGAATTGCGCGAGAAGACGCGCCGCACCGCTGCTCAGTACATCGCCGCGGGCATCGAGCCCGAGAAATCGACGTTGTACGTGCAATCGCACGTGCCCGCGCATGCTCAACTGGCGTGGGTGCTCGAAAGCATCACGGGCTTCGGCGAGGCGAACCGCATGACGCAGTTCAAAGACAAGTCATCGCGGTATGGCTCTGACGTCACGAACGTCGCGCTCTTCACCTACCCGATCCTGATGGCGGCAGACATTCTGCTGTACCAGACCGAGGCCGTGCCCGTCGGCGATGACCAGCGCCAGCACGTGGAGCTGACCCGCACGCTCGCGGAGCGCTTCAACTCGCGCTTCGGCGACACGTTCGTCGTTCCCGAGGCCACGATCCCCACCGACAGCGCCCGCATCTACGACCTGCAGGAGCCAACATCGAAGATGTCGAAGTCGGGCGAGTCGCCGCAGGGCATTCTGTGGCTATTCGATGAGCCCAAGGCCATGCAGAAGAAGATCATGCGTGCCGTCACCGACAACGACGGTGTCGTCGCCTTCGACCGCGAGGCCAAGCCGGGCGTCTCGAACCTGATGGCGATCTACTCGTCGCTCACGGGCACAACAGTTGAACAGGTCACTGCCGAGTTCGACGGCCGTGGTTACGGTGATTTCAAGAAGGCTGTCGCCGAGGCGGTCGTCTCAGAACTCGAACCGGTGCGCGCTCGCGCGCTCGAGCTGCTTGACGACCCGGCCGAACTTGACCGTCTGCTCGCCGTCAACGCCGCGCGCGCCAGCGAGGTGGCCGAGGCTACGCTGGCCAAGGTCTACGAGAAGGTCGGCTTCCTGGCGGGACGATGACCGACTACGCTCTCGCGCTCTTCGACCTCGACGACACGCTCCTCGACCACCGGGGCGCCGTCGTGCGCGGCATCCGGGCGCACGTGGATGCGCTCGGCCCGCCGTACGCCGATCCCGACATCGACGGCGTCACGCTCTGGCACGACCTTGAAGACGCCCATTACCACCGCTACCTCACCGGTGAGCTGACGTTCGCCGGGCAGCGCCGTGCGCGAGCGCTTGCGTTCGCGGCGGCGCATGGCGTCACCCTGGGCGACGATGCCGCAGATGCCTGGTTCGACAACTACTTCGTGCACTACCGCGACAGCTGGCGGCTCTTCGATGACGCACTCCCCTGCCTCGATGCGGTGTCAGCGGCAGGAACGAAGCTCGGCGTGATCACCAATGGCGATCCGGACTTTCAGCGTGTGAAGTTCGAGCGCACCGGTCTGACGGATCGCTTCGAACACGTCATCGCTTCGGGCGCTGTGGGGGTCTCGAAACCGGATGCCGCGATCTTCCGTCTCGCCTGCGAGCGCTTCGGGGTGCAGCCGTCTGAGGCGCTGTACGTCGGCGACAGGCTGGTGACGGATGCTGTCGGGGCGGCGCAGGCGGGGCTCACCGGGGTGTGGCTCAACCGCTTCGGAGACGACCTCCCGCAAGGTGCGCTCGGCCATGGCAGTGGAACGGATGCTGCACCCGCGACGCTCGCCGCAGACAACGGCGTAGTCACGATCTCAACGCTCGACGAGCTGGGCGCGCTGATAACCACCCGCTGACGACTCAGAAAAGAAGGACCGAGGCACACGGCCTCGGTCCTTCCCTGTAGGAGTTTCGTCGTTAGTTGACGTCCTCGTCGATCCAGTCGAAGGTCTTCGTCACTGCCTTCTTCCAGAGGCGCAGCTGACGCTCACGCTCGTCCGCGTCCATCGTCGGCTCCCAACGCTTGTCTTCTGCCCAGTTGGCCGAGAGCTCGTCAAGGTCGTTCCAGAAGCCCACAGCAAGACCTGCGGCATACGCGGCACCCAGCGCCGTAGTCTCAATGACCTTCGGGCGGATGACCGGAACACCGAGAATGTCGGCCTGGAACTGCATGAGGGCCTCGTTCGCCACCATGCCGCCATCGACCTTCAGCTCGGTGAGGTCCACACCGGAGTCCGCATTCACAGCATCCAGCACCTCACGCGATTGGAAGGCCGTCGCCTCGAGCGCTGCACGGGCGATGTGACCCTTGTTCGCAAAGCGTGTCAGACCGACCATCGCACCGCGAGCGTCGGAACGCCAGTACGGAGCGAAGAGCCCGGAGAATGCCGGAACAAAGTACACGCCGCCGTTGTCCTCAACCGTATTTGCAAGCTCCTCGACCTCAGGTGCCGACGAAATGAGATTGAGGTTGTCGCGCAGCCACTGAATTAGTGACCCGGTCACAGCGATCGATCCCTCAAGCGCATAATGCGGTTTCGCGTCGCCGAGCTTGTAGCCGAGAGTGGTCAGCAAGCCGTTCTCTGACCGAACGATCTCCTCACCCGTGTTGAAGATGAGGAAGTTACCGGTGCCGTAGGTGTTCTTCGACTCGCCGGCCTGGAACGCAGCCTGACCGAACGTGGCAGCCTGCTGGTCACCCAGGATTCCCGCGATCGGGGTCTCGCGCAGGAGGCTCGACGTGTGAGCGTGACCGTAGACCTCGCTCGAGGACTTGATCTCAGGAAGCATGGACTTCGGAACGCCAAACACCTCGAGGATGTCGTCGCGCCATTCGAGCGTCTCGAGGTCCATGAACATCGTGCGGCTGGCGTTCGTGACGTCGGTGACGTGAATGCCGCCATCCGTTCCGCCGGTGAGGTTCCACAGAACCCACGTGTCGGTCGTGCCGAAGATCAGATCCCCGGCCTCTGCCTTCTCGCGTGCACCCTCGACGTTGTCGAGGATCCACTTGATCTTCGTCCCGGCGAAGTAGGTAGCCAGGGGAAGCCCGACAATGCCCTTGAAACGCTCGACTCCGCCGTCCTTCGCAAGCTCGTCGACGATGTCCTGCGTGCGGGTGTCCTGCCAGACGATCGCGTTGTACACGGGCTCACCCGTGTTCTTGTCCCAGACCACCGTTGTCTCACGCTGGTTGGTGATGCCAACCGCCGCGATGTCATGGCGGGTGACGTTCGCCTTCGACAGCGCCTGCCCAATCACTTCACGTGTGTTCTTCCAGATCTCGCCGGCGTCGTGCTCGACCCAGCCGGCCTTGGGGAAGATCTGCTCGTGCTCAAGCTGGCCGCTCGACACGATGGAACCGCTCTTGTCGAAGATGATGGCACGCGAGCTTGTCGTGCCCTGGTCAATGGCAATTACGTAGTCCGCCATGAGAACTCCTTTGTTTGTGTGACTTCGGGTTTCTGTCGGCGGGCCGCCGGGCGGCCCGCCGCAACGTCAAACGAGGCCGGGAAGCAGACCAGCTGTGCCGGCCCATCCACCGATCGCACCGCCGATGAGTGGTCCGACGACCGGGACCCACGCGTAGGACCAGTCGCTTGTGCCCTTGCCCTTGATGGGCAAAAGAGCGTGGGCAATGCGCGGCGCCAGGTCACGTGCAGGGTTGATCGCGTATCCGGTCGGGCCACCGAGCGAGATACCGATGACGAGAACGACGAGCGCAACGGGAAGCGCGCCGAGGGAAGCCAGGCCCGCAGCATCCCCGTGCTGACCGAATGCGATGACGAGGAACACCAACACAAAAGTGCCGAGGATCTCCGTGATGAGGTTCCAGCCGTAGTTGCGAATCTCGGGACCCGTCGAGAAGACGGCGAGCTTCGCGCCCGGGTCGTCCGACTCGTCGAAGTGCTTTTTGTACGCCAGGAACACGAGAACAGCGCCGATGAATGCGCCGAGCATCTCCGAGCCGAAGTAGAGGAATGTCGTGCCCAGGGTCACGGGGACGCCATCAACGAAGGTCTCAGCGCCGCTGGTGACGATGCCGAGCGTGACGGCAGGGTTGAGGTGAGCGCCCGAGACTGCGGCAGCGACAACACCGACGTAGACCGCGAGGCCCCAGCCGAAGTTAATCAGCAGCCAGCCGCCGTTGAACCCCTTTGTTTTTGCGAGAACGACGTTTGCGACAACGCCGCCACCGAGCAGGATCAGCAGCGCGGTGCCGACAACCTCGGAGATGAATATCGATCCAAGAGCCATGTGTCTTCTTTGACCTTCCAATTAGGTGCGACTCCGAGCCGGGTGCCCGGGCCGCTGGTGCAGGTGGGTGTAACTCGTCTCCCTCTCCAGAACCTAACCGTGTCGTGGCATCGGTACAAGAGTCGGAAGGCGACAGAGCTATGCGGGTGTGGGCGTCTCCCTTCGTCCAGACAGGGCGACACCGTGGGCGTCGCGCAGAATTCGTGCGGCTGCATCGCGCTCTTCCGCCGCTTTCGCCGTTCCCCAGTGGAGTTCGGCGGCGACGAGCGGCGTGAGCTCATCGAGCAGGTCGTCGGTCACCTGACCGGTGAAGGCCAGGCTTGTGCGCCGCTTCAGCACGTCGATGAGGTGCACAACCTGTTCCGTGCGCACAAGATAGGCGATCTCTTCACGCGAGTAGTCGGGGGCGTTCTGCAGGGGTGTATCGCTTGTCGCGTCGAGTTCATCGATCACGGATGCTGCACGCGTGCCGTACCGCTCGAGCAGCACGTCGGCACGGCGACGTGAGACGGAGTCGCTGTGTGCGGCGAGCCACGTCGTGCGCGCAGCATCCGTCGTCGGGTACTCGCGCCCGCCGCCAATCGGAAGGCCGGCTGTCGAAACCGTGCGCTGTGCGCCGATGCGCTCGAGCACGTCATCGCCGAGCTGCTCGCCCAGGGCGCGGAACGTCGTGAGCTTTCCGCCCACGAGGCTGAGCATCGGTGTGCCGTCGAGATCGCTCGGGACGATGCGGTAGTCGCGCGACACGAAGCCGGGCTGGGTGTCGCCGTGACCGGGCAGCGGGCGGATGCCCGAGAAGCGGTAGACGATCTGCGACCTGTCGACGGCTACGTCGGGGAACACGTGGTTCACGAGGTCGAAGAAGTAGTCGACCTCATCTTCGGTGCAGATGGCCGGCTCGGCTGGATCCGCGTTGATGTCTGTGGTGCCGACCATGACGCGCCCTTTGAGCGGGTAGATCAGCACAATGCGACCGTCTTCGTGCTCGAAGAAGATTTCGTTTCCACCGGTCGCCTCGAGAAGCTCGGGGTTGTCGAGCACGATGTGCGAGCCCTTGGTGCCGCCCATGTACGTGGTGCTCTGGCCGAGTGCCCTGTTCGTCAGGTCTGTCCACGGTCCGCTCGCGTTGACGATGATATCGGCGGTCATCGAGAAGGTCTCGCCCGTCGCGTTGTCACGCAGCGTGACACCGCCGTTGTCGAACCCGACGGCTTCGACGTAGTTGGCGGCGCGGGCGTGCGGCCCTGCCGAGATGCCGTCGCGCAGGACATCGAGTGCCAGGCGCTCGGGGTCGTGTACGGACGCGTCGTAGTAGGTGGCTGTGTACTTGAGGTCGGGATTGAATGCCGGATGCTGTTTCAGCGATGCCGAGCGACCGCGGAACGTGTGGCGCGGCACCGTTCCCCCGTCGCGCGAGAACGAGTCGTACATCATGAGCCCGATCTTGATCAGGAAGGCACCGCGCTCAGTGGGTTTGCCCTGCTTGTGGGTCAGGAACCGCAGCGGTGCCGACAGGATGCCCGAGAACGTGGAGAAGATCGGCACTGTGGTCTCGAGCGGCTTCACGTAGTGCGGCGCGATCTTGACGAGGCCGTTGCGCTCTTGGACCGATTCGCGCACCAGGCGGAACTCACCGTTCTCGAGGTAGCGAATGCCGCCGTGGATCATGTGAGACGAGGCACTCGAGGCGCCCGAGCACCAGTCGTCGCGCTCGATGATCGTGACGTCGACGCCCTGCAGCGCCAGATCACGGAAGGTCGAGATCCCGTTGATTCCCCCACCGATGATGAGCACGCGAGCGTGGGGCTTCTCGGCGAGCGCACGCACGCTGTCTCGTGTGCCACCGTTGCTGGACGTCTCGCTCGCCATGGTTCACTCCTCATCGCCGTTGTCGCGGAACGCCGCGGCAGTGCCCGGCGTCCCTTCCATCATCGACAGAAGCTACACTGACGTTCAAACCTGATGCACAAACGTGCAAGGAGCGAACGGTGACCAAACTTTCCTCAAATTCTCTGTCGAGCAAGACGCGTGATGCGCTCACGGCGGCCCAGCTGTATTACCTGCAGGACCTCACGATGGACGCCATCGCGCGCGAGCTTCACACGTCAAGATCCTCGGTTTCTCGCCTGTTGAGCCACGCCCGCGACACCGGTCTCGTGACGATCAACGTGTCGAGCCCCCTCGATGTGCCGCGCCAGCTCGAGTCCGACATTCGCCGGCGATTCGGTGTCGTCACGCACGTTGTTCCCGTGCCGGAGCAGACGAGCGACGTCGACCGTCTTGACCGTGTCGCCCTGACCGCTGCACGTATTCTCGGAGGATTCGTCGAATCGAACATGGCGATCGGCGTCGCCTGGGGTGCGACAATGACGGCGGTGTCTCGCCACCTCGCTCCCAAGAGCACACATAATTCGCGGATTGTTCAGCTGAACGGTGCCGCGAACCCGCGTACGACGGGCCTGGTCTACGCGAGCGAGCTGCTGCAGCGCTTCGGCACGGCGTTCGGTGCCGCGGTGCAGCAGTTCGCTGTTCCCGCGCTCTTCGATGACCCCGAGACGAAGGCAGCGATGTGGCGCGAGCGCAGCGTCCGTCGCGTGCTCGACATGCAGCGCAGCATGGACATGACAGTCTTCGGCCTCGGCTCTCCATTTGCTGTCGTGCCCAGCCATGTGTACGTCGGGGGCTACCTCGACGATGACGACCTCGCGTCGATGCAGTCCGCCCAGGTTGTGGGAGACGTGGCGACGGTGTTCTACCGCGCCGACGGCTCAGACGACGGCATCGAAATCAACACTCGGTCCTCCGGCCCCCCTCTCGATGTGCAGCGGAGGGTTGCCCGCCGTGTCTGCATCGTCTCGGGCGAGAGCAAGCTGCAGAGCCTGCGCGGGGCGCTGGCTGCCGGCCTCATCACTGATCTCATCGTGGATGCGACGACAGCACGGCTGCTCCTCGCGTCGTGATTCGAGCGCACCGCGCATTCTGCGGCATCCGGGGGCTATTTTGCGTCACGTTGGCGGATGCACCCGGTCGCGGCCGCTGCAAGACTTCAGTGAGATCACGACGATGTGATCGAACGAGGAGGAATCAACATGCCTACGTCTCTGACACGACCACCGTTCGACCCCGAACTTGAAGCGGTGCTGACCGTTCTCGCTGACCAGATGCCGCCGACGATCACCCCCGAGATGATTCCGCTGCTTCGCGAGGGTTCCGCCGTTGCCGTCGACCCGGGCGAGATGCTCGAGGAAGCGGGCATCGATCGCCGCGACGTGACGATTCCGGGTCATAACGGTGGAGAGATCGTCATTTCCGTTCTGAAGCCGAAAGGCCATTCAGGAACCGGTCCGGGTATTTACCACACACACGGTGGTGGCATGATTATGGGCGACCGCTGGGTCGGAATCGGGCAGATCATCCCCTGGATCACCGCGTGCCAGGCCGTCGCCGTCACCGTCGAGTACCGGCTGGCACCGGAGTTCCCCGACCCCTATCCGGTCGAAGATTGCTTTGCCGGCCTTGTCTGGACTGCTGAGAACGCCGCAGAACTCGGCATCGATCCCTGTCGCCTGATCATTGCCGGGGCCAGTGCCGGTGGCGGGCTGGCTGCGGGCACTGCTCTACTCGCACGCGACAGGAAGGGCCCGGCGCTCGCGGGTCAGGTGCTGATCTATCCCATGCTCGATGACCGCGACGCCACGGCGTCGTGCGCGCAGATTGATGGCGTCGGCGTCTGGGATCGTACGAGCAACGTCACCGGCTGGTCGGCGTTGCTCGGCGAGCGGGTCGGAACTGATGACGTGTCGATCTACGCGGCGCCCGCTCGAGCTACCGATCTGTCGGGCCTTCCGCCGGCGTTCATCGACTGCGGAAGCGCTGAGGTTTTCCGCGACGAAGACGTCGCCTACGCGAGCGCGTTGTGGCGCGCCGGAGTGCAGGCCGAATTGCATGTGTGGCCCGGAGGGTTCCACGGCTTCGACATGATGGCACCGCACACGGCAATCGCACAATCGATGACAGCCGCACGCGACGCCTGGGTGACACGCGCGCTCGCGCTCTGACGCCCGCTGCGCCTGTGCCCACACCGATCTAGGCTGGGCACAGGCTGGTGGATCGGAGCAGATCATGCAGGAACTCGTTGGACGCCTGACGGCGCTCGACCACGAGGCGAGCGAAGCGCTGAAAGTCGTGTCGTACTTTGACGCGCTCATTGCCGGCAACGTCGACCTCGAGACGATTGTGCGCGGAGCCGCAGCGTTATCCGGTGTTCCGTGCGGGCTGAGACACGGCGACACGCTGATCCGCGTCTCACCTGCAGGCTGCCGGCTCGGCGGAACAGCCGACGGCGATTGGCCAGCGATCGACGTCGTCGATGGGGATGTGGCATGGATCGAACGGGCTGGTGCGCCGCACGCCAATGATGCAATGGTTCTCGAACGCTTCGCTCTCGCCGTCGCGATCTCACGCGCACGGCGTCGCATTGCGCCAGAAGACTCTGTTCACACGCTGATCTCGCCCGAGCGGACGCCGGACGAGAGAGCGGCCGCAGCCGCGCGACTCACCCTCAGCTCACGCGTACGTGCCGTCGCAACAGCCGCAACGGCACCGCGTACACTGCACGGCCCCTCGACGGTCGTCGCCACGCCTCACGGCGTGCTCCGCGCGACGATTGTCACTGCCGATTCCGGTGACGCACCGCCCGAGACCGGGTGGGGAACCTGGGGCACGCGTGCCGAACTTCCCGAGTCGTGGGATGCCGCGCTTTTTGCACGACGCCTCGCCCGCACATCGGGCGAAACCGTCGATGCCGAGCATTTTGGAGTGCTGGGCACCGCGGCACGTGCTCTGGATGGCACGGAGCACGCAGACGCGCGCGCCCTCGCCAGCCTTGACTCGCGCACGCTCTCGGTTGCGCGCGCCCTCGTCGAGTCAGAGAGCATTCGCGCAGCATCCCTGGCCCTCGGCCTTCACCACTCCACAGTGCAATCTCGCCATGAATCGCTCATTGCCGAGCTGGGATACGACCCTCGGCACCCGCGAGGCCGAGCGCGGTTCATGCTTGCCGACCTTCTGCAGCGGCTCTCCGCCGGCGACGCGGGCTGATAGCCATGCGTCACGACACGTCATGAAGCGACACACGGCCGTATCGGGAATACCCGTGACGTAGCATGGTGTTATACGTAACGTGCTCCGGGGTCGGTGAGAGTCCGAACCGGCGGTGAAAGTCCGCGACCCTCCACTGGGAGGCTGAGCCGGTGAAATTCCGGCACCGACGGTTATGGATCGCCACACGGCGATTCGAGTCCGGAAGGGAGGAAGCACGCGGGCGACGCCACTGCGGTGTCACCCGAGCAGATTCGTGATTCCCCGGAGCCTCGAGAAAGGGAGCCGGTGGCATCACAACGCGAGCAGCAGCTCATGCGCCGCGCTCTTGCGCTCGCCGCGAAAGGACCCGAGCGGGGCATCAACCCGCGCGTCGGCTGCGTCATCGCGTCCCCCGACGGCACGATCCTCGGCGAGGGCTGGCATCAGGGAGCGGGCACCCCGCATGCCGAAGTCGCCGCTCTCGCGGCCACAGCACCGGATGCTGCGCGCGGCGCCACCGCAATCGTTACTCTCGAGCCGTGCAACCACACCGGCCGGACCGGCCCGTGCGTCGACGCCCTGCTTGCCGCCGGAATCACGCGCGTCGTCTACGCATCCGCTGACCCCGGAACGGAATCCAGCGGCGGCGGCGCCCGCCTGCGCCGCTCCGGCGTGGACGTCGAGGCGGGAGTTCTTGAGGCAGACGTCAATGCGTTCCTCGGCGATTGGATGACAACGGCGCGCCTCGGCCGCCCGCTCGTCACGCTCAAATGGGCGTCGTCGCTTGACGGTCGCACGGCCGCGGCCGACGGTACAAGCGTCTGGGTCACGGGCCCCGATGCCCGCGCCGATTCCCACAAGCTGCGCGCGCAGCACGACGCCATCGCCGCCGGCACCGGCACCGTACTCGCCGACGACCCGTCGCTCACTGCCCGCGATGCCGACGGCGCGCTCCTCGACGCGCAGCCCACCCCCGTCGTGTTCGGGTCGCGGCAGATTCCGAGCGCGGCGCGGCTGCGACAGCATCCGCTCCCCCACATCCAGCTTCCGGGCAACGACCTCGTGGCCGATCTGCAGCAGCTGCGCGAACGCGGCATCCGGTCTCTGTTTCTTGAAGGCGGGCCGACCCTCGCCTCAGCGTTCGTGCGTGCCGGCCTCGTTGATGACTACGTCGTGTATCTCGCACCGGCTCTCCTCGGCGGCGACCGGGTCGCACTCACCGACATCGGCGTGAGCTCGATCGGCGACGCTCGACGCCTCACACTCACCGACGTCGCGCGCATCGGAGACGACGTCCGCCTCACCCTGACCCCGAAGGGACAGTGACCATATGTTCACCGGAATCATCGAAGAGATCGGCACCGTCACCGCCGTCTCACGCAGCGACTCGTCTCTGCGCCTCACCGTGCAGGGGCCGCTCGCGGTCTCGGACGCTCGCCATGGCGACTCGATCGCCGTCTCGGGTGTGTGCCTCACGGTGACCGGGCAGACTGACGACTCCTTCACCGCGGACGTGATGGGCCAGACCCTCGACATGTCAACGCTCGCAACCGTCGACGTCGGTCGTCGCGTCAACCTCGAGCGCGCCGCGCACGTTGGCGACCGGCTCGGCGGGCACATCGTGCAGGGGCACGTCGACGGCACCTCTCGTCTGGAAAGCATCCGCGACGACGGCACCTGGCGCGTGCTGCGCTTCTCGCTGCCCCCGTCGAACGCACGTCTCGTCGTCGACAAGGGATCCATCACGGTCGACGGCACCTCACTCACGGTGAGCGCCATCGCACCCGCGGATCTTGCCGAGCAGTGGTTCGAAGTGTCGCTCATCCCCGAGACGCTCACCGCGACGACGCTCGGCGACCTGCACGTGGGTGATCACGTCAATATCGAAACCGACATTATCGCCAGACATGTCGAGCGGATGCTGGCGCGCGACGCCGCGGAAGGGAGCACACGATGAGCCTCGCCACAATCCCGGAGGCACTCGACGCGCTGCGTCAGGGCAAGCCCGTTCTCGTGGCCGACGACGAGTCGCGTGAGAACGAGGGCGACGTCATCATGTCTGCAGCGCTGGCTACGCAGGAGTGGCTCGCCTGGACGATCCGCCACACGAGCGGCTACATCTGCGCGCCCATGACGAACGAGATCGCCGACGGGCTGAATCTGCCGATCATGGTCGCCGACAGCGAAGACCCACGCGGCACGGCGTACACCATCTCTGTCGACGCCGCCGACCGCGTCTCGACGGGCATCAGCGCCGCCGATCGCGCGCACACGCTGCGCACGCTCGGCAACCCGGACTCGACGCCGGCCAGCCTCATCCGCCCCGGTCACGTGCTGCCGCTTCGCGCGCGCGATGGCGGCGTGCGCGAGCGCGACGGGCACACGGAAGCCGCCGTCGACCTCATGAAACTCGCCGGGCTGCCCCCGGTCGGCGCGATCTGCGAGGTCGTGCACGATGACGGCGAGATGATGCGTCTTCCGGGCCTCATCGAGCTCGGTGCGCAGACCGAGATCCCCGTTATCACGATCGCCGACCTCATCCGCTACATCGAGTCGTCACCCGATGCCTCGCGTGCGTGCACAACAGATCAGGTTGCGCCCGAGGCCAGCGAGGTGATCTTCGAGGTCGAGACCACTGTTCCCACAACACACGGCACGTTCCGCATGCGCGCCTACCGCGACCGCGCGACCGGCGCGGATCACGTCGCCGTCATCTCGGGCGACCTCGAACCCGGTGCTCTCGTGCGCGTGCACTCGGAGTGCCTCACGGGCGAAGCGTTCGGCTCGCTCAAGTGCGAGTGCGGGCCGCAACTGGATGCTGCGCTCGACACCGTGCAGCGTCACGGCGGCGTCGTCATCTACCTCCGCGGCCACGAGGGCCGCGGCATCGGGCTCGTGAACAAGCTGCGCGCCTACAAGCTGCAGGAGGACGGCCTCGACACGCTCGACGCGAACCTCGCACTCGGGCTTCCCGCCGACGCACGTGACTACACGGCAGCATCCGCGATTCTGACCGACCTCGGGCTCGACACCGTGCGTGTCCTCACCAATAACCCGGCAAAGGTGGAGCAGCTCGAAGCACATGGCATCACGGTGTCCGAGCGCGTGCCGCTTGTTGTCGGCGTCGGCCCGTTCAACTCTGACTACCTCGCCACAAAGCGCGATCGCATGGGCCACCAGCTCGAACAGCCGATCGGCGCTGACACGACACTGACCACAACACAAGGAGAGAAATGAGCGGAGCAGGCTCCCCCACACTGAACGTCGACGGCACGGGTCTCGACGTCGTCATCGTCGCGGCCAGCTGGCACGACACGATTATGAACGGCCTGGTCGAGGGTGCGGTGAGCGCGCTGGAGGCCGCAGGTGCCAGTCACACGCTGGTGCGGGTTCCCGGAAGCTTCGAGCTGCCCGTTGTCTCGCGTGCGGCGTTGGAGTCTGGCGCGGATGCCGTCGTCGCCCTCGGCGTGATCATTCGCGGGGGAACGCCGCACTTCGAGTATGTCTCGGATGCTGCGACCAGCGGTCTCACGCAGGTCACTGTGCAGACGGGCAAACCGGTCGGGTTCGGCGTTCTCACCCTTGACGACGAGCAGCAGGGACTCGACCGCGCCGGGCTTCCCGGATCGAAGGAGGACAAGGGCCGCGAGGCCGCTGAAGCAGCGATCGCCACGGCCCGCGCCCTGGCGGCCTTGCGCGGCTGAGGCTGACCCGCACGTCAGAAACCCTGCAGCGCTGAAGACTGCCCCCGCTCTGATGGCCCTGCTCGCCCTGCACCGCTGAGAACCTCCCGTGCCGTGGCGACGGCGGGGCGGAAGCTGGCCCGCGGCGGAAGGCGGCCTGCAGCGCAAGGCTTCTCCCCGCGGGTGTGCTCGTCGCCTGACGAGTGAGCTCCCCTTGCGGGTGCTCTCTTCCGCTATTGATGAGCCCTCCCCCTACAGGTGCACTCCTCCGCAGTGGGTGAGCTCTTCCCCTACAGGTGCACTCTTCCGCCCACGAGTGAGCCTCTCCTTACAGGTGCATTCCTCCGACTACGGGCGAGCCACAGAAACGGATGTGCGCTCCTGAATTTTCAGGAGCGCACATCCGTTTCTGTCGCGCAAGCAGCGCCCGAGGCGAGGAACGTCGAGACTACGGCTTCCAGACCATGAGTACGACCACGGCGATCAGCAGGATGGTCGCCAGACCACTTCCCGCCGCGATCGCCGGGTAGCCGGAACGATCGTCAGACGGGCCGTCTGCGAGGGCAGCCGCCGCCTTCTTCATGGTCGGCACCACGAGAGCAAGGTTGATGATGGTGGCGACGGCCCACAGGATCAGCGACCACAGGATCCACGGGGTCGTCATCGAGATGTCGTACTCTGACATGCCCATGACGCCGAAGCCGAAGACAACGACGAGAAGAGACAGCCAGCTGAAGATCGACGTGGACTTCGCCAGCACAGAGACCTGGCCTGCGTTGCCCGCGCGCACCGCCCGCATCGCCGTCATCGGAATAATCGCCATGGGTCCGACGATGAAGACCGCCGCGACGACGTGAAGCACACTGAACAAAGTTTCCATGCCCTTAACGCTAGTCCGCCACCGAGCGACGAGCATCAACCTTTCGATGGGTTCGCGCTCGTTCCCGCTCCGTCGACGCTGCATCGGCGTTGCTCTCTGGAGAACGGTTACCCGCAGCATCCGAAAAAGTTTGGTGACGTTTTCTCAGCGGGCGTAGGGTTATTTGGTCCCGCCACAAGCAGGCTTCGTCAATGTCGCGACACGACCGCGCACACCCCGCGTGATCTGGTCAGTGACACCGGAATTCCCACGCAATCGAAGGCTCATGTCCACGGACCCACTTTCCACACCCACCGCAACGGCTGAAGTACCGACCCCCGCGAACCCGCGCTCACGCGTCATCCTCGCGAGCATGATCGGCACGACGATCGAGTTCTACGACTTCTACGTCTACGCGACCGCTGCCGTCCTCGTCTTTCCGCACCTCTTCTTCCCCGAGGGCGACCCGACAGTCGCACTGCTGTCCTCTTTCGCCGTCTTCGGTGCCGCCATGGTGGCGCGGCCACTGGGTGCCATCTTCTACGGCCATCTCGGCGACCGGAAGGGACGCAAGACGACGCTCGTCGCCTCCCTCATGACGATGGGCGTCGCGACGTTCCTCATCGGCTTCCTTCCGACATACCACGAGGTCGGCTGGTGGGCGCCGCTGTTCCTCGTCATCTTCCGCCTCGCACAGGGCTTCGCTCTCGGCGGCGAATGGTCGGGTGCCGCGCTCGTTGCGACAGAGAATGCGCCGAAGGGCAAGCGCGCCTGGTACGGCACATTCCCGCAGCTCGGAGCGCCCCTCGGCTACATCGTCGCGAATGGGCTGTTCATCATCATCTCGGTTCTGCAGCCCGCGAACGGAGGCATCAACGAGCAGTTCCTCGCCTGGGGCTGGCGCGTACCCTTCTGGTTCTCGATCATCATGGTGATCGTCGGCGTCATCGTCCGCCTGAGGCTCGTGGAATCGACGGCATTCGCCGCCACCGTCTCTCAGGGAACGGTCCGCAAGATGCCGCTGGGCACGGTGCTGCGGAACAACTGGCGGCAGCTCATTCTCGGCACGTTCTTCATGCTCGCCACCTACGTGCTGTTCTATCTGATGACGACGTTCGTGCTCAGCTACGGCACAACACCAACGGATGCTGCCATGGCAGGCCTCGGCTACGAGCGCACCCAGTTCATCCTCATGTCGATCATCGGCGTCGTGTTCTTCGGCATCTTCACCCTGGTTTCTGGGCCGTGGGCCGACCGGTGGGGGCGTCGGCGCACGCTCATCTGGGTGACCCTCGGCATCGTCGTCTTCGGCCTGCTGTTCGTGCCGCTGCTTGACGGCGGGATCGTCGGCGTCATGGCATTGCTGATCATTGGGTTCTCGCTCATGGGCATGACGTTTGGACCTATGGGTGCCCTGCTGCCCGAGCTTTTCCCGACGAACGTGCGCTACACGGGCTCCGGTGTCTCATACAACGTGTCGTCGATCCTCGGCGCCGCCGTCGCCCCGTTCATCGCCGTCGCTCTCTGGAGCGCGGGCGGCGGAAGCCCCTTCTGGGTGGGTGTCTACCTCTCGGTCATGGCTCTCATCACGTTTGTCTCGCTGCTCGTCAGCACCGAGACAAAGGATGTTGATATGGAGAAGTAAGTCGTCTGAGGCAGCGACGTGCCGACGTCACGCCAGGCCGGACGCCGCACAGTGTCCGGCCTGGCGTTTCGTCCGTGTGGGGTCTGCACACCGTGTCAGGTGTACACGCCCGCGCCACGGCGACACACAGCGACATCACCGTCGCGCCGCCAGCACTTGCATTTTCTTTCGTTTGTCAAGAGCCGCGAACTGGGGGCGTGAGTCCGATCCGACCCTTGCTACGGTGATCTGACACTGACGAGAGGATCCGCGCTGTGCTGGACGTCCTTGTGCTTGGTCCCGTGCGCGCCCTCGTCGACGGCCGCGACTGCCCGATCTCCGGTCTCAAACAACGGGGACTACTCGCGCGCCTGGCGCTCGCTCGCGGACGCCCGCTCCGCGCGGAACGGCTGATCGCCGAGTTGTGGGACGACCTCACGCCCCGTGATCCCCTCCACGCGCTACACGCCCAAGTTTCACGGCTCCGGTCCGCTGTCCCGATCGACATCGAATTCGCTGATGACGGATACCGCCTCGATCCTGCGGCGTACGAAACCGACGTGGCACGGTTCGAGAGGCTGTGCGAGCACGGAGACTCGCTGCTTGCCGAAGGGAACCTCGAAGATGCGGCTGCCCGCCTGCACGAAGCCCTTGGGCTCTGGCGCGGCGACATCTTCTCGGGTCTGCATTCCTCGTCGGCGCTGCTGGTCGAGGCAAAACGGCTGGAAGAGCGACGTTCCATCGCACACGCCGACCGCCTCGACGTGGACCTTGCTCTCGGCCGCAGTGACGAGCTTCTGCCCGAACTGCACGCCCTAGTAGAAGAGCAGCCGTTCCATGAACGACATTGGGGACAACTGATGACCGCCCTCTATCGAATGGGGCGCACCCCAGAGGCACTGCAGGTCTTCACTCGGGCTCGCGAGATCTTCGCCGATCGGCTCGGCGTTGAACCCAGCGGAGAGCTCTGCGGCGTCCACACGCAGATCTTGAGGGGCGAACCATCGGACTCGCTACTCCGGCTCGCCTCCGACTCCACCGCCCTGAGCAGGGTAACGCCCCGAACCCTCACAACGACCGTCACGGCTGAGGACATCCTGACCTCCAGTCGACCCGAAATTGTCATGTTGCTGCTGAACACCCAAAAAGCCATCCTGGTCACCGGCGAGGCAGGCGTCGGCAAGACCCACCTCTTGCGCACTGTTGCCGCAGCGTTCAAGGCACAGCACGATTTCGCACCGCTGCTGTCGGCGAGCCCTCTCAGCGCGGCGATACCGCTCGGCGTATTCGCCGGATCCGTCGGCTCGTTCCCTCGCGGCCACATGTCTCCCGGCGGGCTGATCGACCACTACGTCCGCCAACGCTCCCGAGCAACGCTCCTGGTGGATGACGTCAACGAACTTGACGCTTCCTCGCTCTTTGTGATCACTCACTTGATCCAGACAGCGCGACTCCCAGCGCTCCTGTCTGTGCGCGACTTTGACAGCGCTCCCGAAGAGGTTCAGGCGCTGTATGACAGCGGTGACCTCACCCACCTTCCGATGAGCACCCTCAGCGTTGACGAGGCCGACCAGCTTGCCGCCCATCTGGTCGGCGGCGCGCTGACGCCCGATACTCGACCGCGCATCCACAACGCCGCTCGCGGAAACCCCCTGCACTTACGCGAGATCATCACCGGGTCGCGTCATGACGGCCGACTTGTCAGCACGGAACACGGCTGGGAATTACAGGGTTCACCGACGCCAACACCGCGGTTGGCCAGACTTCTGGGCCACCGCTTCGACGGCGTTTCCGACGCTGCTGTGGACGCCGCCGCTCTGGTGGCCATTGCCGGAGAATATCCAGCCACCGCACTTCCCGATGCCGAACGACGAGTGCTCGCCCGCGCTGACATCGTCGAGCGCAGTGGGCGAGGGTGGGTACGGCTGTCTCATCCGCTCGATGAAGGGTTTCTTCGCACTCGCTATTCGCATGCTCTCTGGCATGAATTCACCCAGGAGGTCGTACATGTCCTCCGAAGCGAAGCCACGGAGGGACGACTCGACGCGCAACGTCGGGCACACGTTCTGGCGATCGATCTGACCGATGAGATCGATGTCGCGGCGACAATCAGACTCGCGGAGCACGCGCTCGGCAGCTTCGATGCTCGCCTCGCGCTGAGAGCCGCTCAAGCCGTTGTCGCACGCGAGCCCGAGTCAGCCCGAGGCCATCGCCTTGCCGGGCAAGCGGCGTCAGCGCTGGGCTTCTCCGCGACAGCAGATGAGCACTTCGACCACGCGAGAAGTTTCGCCACGAACGAGACCGAAAGCGTGGCGACGGCGCTGGCTCGCAGCCGCCACCTCGGGGTGCAGCACCACGATGCCTCTGCCGCCCTCGCCGTGATCGACGACGCTCTCACATCGGTCGAAGATCCGGACTCGGCGGCGCACCTCCAACGGGCACGAATGCGCTGGGCCGCCGTCGCCGGACACGGGAGCGACAAGGCGCCCCTGCCCGCTGAGGCACCAGATGCCCAGACGTCGGATGCCGAGACGGCGCAGGGCATGATCACCCTCGGCGTATCGGGAGTGATCACCGGTCCGCTGGACGATTCGCTCCGCATGATCTTCAGCCTGCGCTCTCTGCCGAGCGACCTTGTTGACCTCGTACCCGGAGGCGCCGCGCTGATCGCGTTGACTGAAGTCATGGCTCTCTCGAATACCGGAGACGTCGTAGCGACACGTCAACGTCTGGAACGGATGATCACTGAGGCACGCGAACACCAGCCTGAAACACTCGGCATGTGGGAATATGCACTGGGGTTCAGCCATCTGCTCTCTGGCGACGCCACTGCGGCCTACCGTCTCGGGCACTTAGCCGCGGCACATCTCGCGTGGCGGGACGCGGCCGGTCTACTCCCCGCCTCTCATGCCCTGGCCGCAGCAGGAGCCCGAGCCACCGGGCAACATGACGAGGCACGCCGGCTCTTTGACGAGATGCTTCCGGCTTCCCTCAACGACCCGAAAGTCATCATGTTGCGCGCCTGGTCCGATGCGCGAAGGTTCGCGGCTGAGAATCTCGACAGCGACGCCGCAGAGACGCTCGTGACGGCCGGGCGATGGCTGCTCGCCGTCCAACACACGTATTTCGCCGGGATGCTCGCACACTGCGCCGTGCGCCTCGGGTCGTCCATCGCCGAGGCCAGTGCTCTCATTGACGAGGCTGCAGCGATTGCCGGCGGCGGGCTTCTCGATGTCTTCGCGCGACACGCCACGGCGACGCGCGCCGGTGACACTGTGGCTCTCGAGACAGTAGCCGATCAGGCACACGAGCTCGGGATGACGACCACAGCTGTTGACACGTGGACGACGCTCCTTCGCTCGCCATTCCGCCATCGACTTCCCGAGGCCAAGCGTCGGCAGCTGAGGGCGAAGATCGATCGGGCGCGTGAGCAGGTCCCGTCGATGGTGCTCTGGACGCAAACACCGGGTCCCGCCCGCTGATTCAGCGGCGAGCCAGATCACTCGTCAACGTATGGCCTATTCCGCTGACTCGTGTACGGTCACCGCGTAGCCATCGGTGTCTGCGAACGTGAACGCCAGGCCGAACGGGCCGGCAGACGGCGCCGCAAGAATCGGCGTTCCGCTCGCGGCAAGATCGTCATGCAGCTTCTGCGCGTCGTGGCAGCTCATCCATAGGGCAACGCCGAGGCCCGGCTGCGGAGTCGACTCGAGGTCCACGCCGGGCAAAGGCTCACGCACGGCGAAAGGGATGAGCTCGGTCAGAAAGACGACGGCGCCAGGCGGCGACTGAGGCGCACGGCGAAGACCGAGCTGCGTCTCGTAAAAGTGGGCGGCGCGATCCAGGTCGCGCACCTGCAGCGCGATGAAGTCGGGGCCGAGAGCGGGCATGGGAATCTCCTTAAATCGGTGTGCGCCTCCTATGTCAGGATGCTGACATTAACTGTATGTCAGAATACTTACATGATGCAACTCCCCGATGATCTCGGAGCACTCGTGGGCTACCGACTTAAAGAGACCCAGTCCGTCCTGCGCGCGCGGATGGACGAGGTGCTCCGCGAGATCGGCCTCACGACTCCCCAGTACATTTGCCTCGAGCTGCTCAGCCGCAACCCCGGCTGGTCGAACGCAGAACTTGCTCGCGGTGCCTTCGTCACGCGGCAGACCATGAACACGCTGATGCAGACGCTGCAGAGCCGAGGGCTCATTACGCGAGCGACCCAGGCGCGCACAGGGCGCGCACTCCCCACCACGCTGACCGCCCACGGGGAGGAGCTTCTGCACCGCGCAACCTCACGCATTTCGGAGATCGAGCGACGAATGGTCAGCCTGCTCGACGACGAGCAGACGCGTGCACTCCACGAGGGGTTGACCCGCTGCATCGAGGCGCTGAGCAGCGAGTCCTCGACTGTCAGCACCGAGCACTGAGCACAGGGCACAAGTACCGAGCACTGGCGCGACGAGTGAACGCTCCCGCGATCTCGAGTGCCTCACGATCACGGATGCTGGTCGGCAACGCACCCGTACGACAGGGCTATGCGAGAACGGCACTGCGGAGTGACGCGCGGGCGGCATGAGAACCGTAGCGTGAGAATTCCTGATGCGACAGCATCCTCGATCTCTCACTGAAAGCGAGTCATGACCCCACTTTCGCCGCTTCGTCGCGTGCTTCAGCTTCCCATCGCCTGGCTCATCGTCGGCATGATCGCCGTCGGCGGCGCGTATGCGCTCATCATCTCCCCCGCAGCCGTCGCGGGCCCGGTCGGCACGGTGATGCTGCCGCTGATCGGGGTCATCGTCGGCCTGCTGATCTACCGCTTCGTCATGCGCAGATTGGCGGGGCGAGCGGTGCCTGAGCTCTCTCGCACTCGTTCGCTCTTCGAGACGGTGTTCGGAATCGAGGTGGGGCTCGTCTTCATCGCTGTCTCGGTCGCGACGATCGCACTCCTCGGCGGGTACAGCTTCGAATGGGCGCCGACCGACGCCCTCGCCGTGATCACAACGGTCGTTGTCGCGAACATCGGTGCCGCGGTCATCGAAGAGCTCGTGTTTCGCGGTCTCGCGCTGCAGGCTCTTGAGAAGCTCGGCGGAAGCTGGGCAGCGCTCGCGGGCACATCACTGCTCTTCGGAATCATGCATCTGGCGAACCCGGGTGCCACGTTGTGGAGCGCGTTCGCCATCGCGCTTGAAGCAGGAGTGCTGCTCGGCTCGGCGTTCTTGTGGCGACGCAGCCTCTGGTTTGCGATCGGTCTGCATTTTGCCTGGAACACCACGGAGGGACTGCTGGGGATCCCGATCTCGGGAATCGCGTCCCCCGGTCTCTTCACCGTCACCGTCAACGGGTCCCCGCTGCTCACCGGGGGCGCCTTCGGGCTGGAGGCGTCGATCGTCCCCGTTGCCGTCAGCGTTCTGCTCTCCATTCCCATGCTCGTGCTGGCACATCGCCGCGGAAACATCGTGCTCCGCTCGCCTGCACGGCGCCAGACGACGGCCATCGTCGGCAGCTGACGAGCCCAGGGTTGAACGCCCGTATGTGCACACTGCTGCCAATCTTGCTCGACTGAGCGTCTCATGCGATCGAGCATCCTCCTGCTCACATGAACGCCGCGGTATGCTGACGCTAGAGTGTCGACGCAGCTGGCGTCGCACCGCACCAAGGGGAGGCAGCGATGAGTGATGGCCCTCTGACGAGCGTTCAGCTAGCTCACGTCGCCCGCGAGTACTACGTAAACGGCAAGTCGCGTGTCGAGATCGCGGAGGCGACAGGGCTCAGCCGCTTCAAAGTGGGACGCATGATCGACGAGGCCGTGGCTCGGGGGATCATTCGTTTTGAGATCACGAGCGTTCCCGGGGTCGACGTTGATCTCTCGATGGGCCTCAGGCAGCGATTCGGGCTGAATCAGGCAATCGCCGTGGATGTTCCCGTCGATGCTGACACAGAAGTGCAGTCGGCCCTCGGAACGACGGCCGCCCAGCTGATCGAAGAACTCGTCGGTCCCGATGACGTCCTCGGGCTGACCTCCGGCCGCACACTCAACGCGATGGCCCGCGAGCTTGACCATCTTCCGTGCCGCTCGGTGGTGCAGCTCGCGGGCGTTGCGGGCCCGATTCAGGAAAGCGGCCTTGAGGTCATCCGTCGACTTGCCGCGCTCCCTAACGTTCACGGATGGCCGATCTACGCTTCGCTCGTCATGAGTGACGAGCAGACGGCGCAAGGCGTTCTGCGCCAACCCGGAGTGCGCGCCGCTGTCGATATGTTCGATGACGTCACCGTCGCATTTTGCGCAATCGGCTCGTGGCACCCACCCAACTCACTCATGATGGAGAACCCCGCGCTCGACGACAGCGATCGCGAGGCACTTCTCGCCCGTGGGGCCGTCGCAGAAGTAGCATCGTCGATCGTCACCGATTCGGGCGACATCATTCACGACATCGACTCTCGGTGCGTTGCAATCTCAGAAAAGCAGCTCCGCGCCATCCCGTCCCGCCTCGGAGTCGCCGGTGGACCTTCGAAAACTCGAGCCGTGCGCGCGGTCTTGAACTCGGGTCTTCTGACGGGGCTCGCGACAGACGTCTTCACGGCTGAGCGACTGCTGGCGGGATAGCTCATGTCTCGCTTGGCTGTTGCCGGAGTCGATTCGTCAACACAGCAGACCAAGCTCATCGTCGTGGACGCGCTTTCGGGCGAGCTGCTGCGTTCGAGCGCCCTCCCCCACCCGGACGGCACCGATATCGACCCGGAACAGTGGTGGTTCGCTTTCGACGGTGTCGGTGGAACGCAATTGGATGCTGTGGCGGCACTGTCGATTGCCGCCCAGCAACACACCGCGATCTTTCTCGACGCACACGGACAACCGGTGCGGAATGCCATTCTCTGGAACGATCTGCGAGCAATGGCAAGTGCCGACGAACTCGTCGCCGAGATCGGGGCAGACGTCTGGCTGGAACGCACCGGGCTCATCCCAGACAGTGCTCACCCTGTGAGCAAACTCCGTTGGCTGTCGACACATCATCCCGAGCTCGCCGACCGTGTCGAATGGACCTTGATGCCGCACGATTGGCTGACGTGGCGCGTGCACGGTCAAGAAAATCAGCCAACAACCGACCGCTCTGACGCCTCGGCGACTGGCTACTGGTCACCACTCAACAACGAGTACCACGATGACCTTCTCACCCACTCGTTTGGCCGCCGCATCCACCTGCCCGACATCGTCGGCCCCGGGCATGCCGTCGGAAAGACGCCCGCAGGCACTCTCATCGGCGCCGGTTGCGGTGATAACGCCGCAACCCATCTCGCACTGAACACGTGCCCGGGCGATGTCGTCATCTCCGTGGGCACGAGCACAACCGTGTCTATGCGAACGACGCGCATCGCTTATGACCGTCACGGCTACATCGACACGATGGGCGACGCCCGCGACGGTTTCATCCCGATCGTGGCAATGCTCAATGGCGCTCGACTCTTTACCGCGATGGCCAGACTTCTCGGGGCCTCTCTGGGGCAATTCGATGCACTCGCAGCATCCGCCAGACCCGATGCAGGTGGAATCACACTCTTACCATTTCTTGATGGCGAGCGGAACCCTCGTCGCCCGAAATCTGATGGCATGTTCAGCGACGTGAATCGGTCAGCTCTCACGCCGCAGAATCTGGCCCGCGCCGCCATGCTCGGGATTGGCTGCGCGACAGCAAACGCTCTCGACGCGATTCGTGTCGAATGCGGACCCGCGCGTCGTGTATTTCTCGTGGGAGGCGGCTCGCGCTCACAGACGTTTCGTCAGGTGCTGGCAGACCTGAGCAAGACTCCCATCCGTGTCCCCGCCGACCGTGAGCATGCAGCCTACGGCGCTGCACGCCAGGCGGCGTGGACGCTGCTGGGCTCCAACCCCGCGTGGGCGGAATGCCCGACCGATGTCATCGCGCCGAGCGATGCTCCGTGGGTTTCGTCAGTACGCGCGGCCTACGACGCGCACCTTTCTCGGTAACTCCAACCGATCGCGCTCAGCGAGAACACCCAGGCCATAGGCAGATTCCGCGCCCACTGCCGCGCGAAAGACCTCGCGCCCATTCTGCGCACGAGCAGATACCTTCTCAAATTGTCCCGCTGCTCATCTGAGCAGTACTACTTGCATTTTGCAAACCACTGATTTATCGTCATTCTGTCGCACCGAAGACGACTCAAAGCGAAGGAGCCGAGCATGCCCCCCACCGATGTGGACGCCGCTTCACAACCCGCGATGCTCGCCTGCGAAAACATAAAAATGTCTTTCGGGGGTATCCCCGTGCTCAAGGGTGTCGATCTGTCACTTGAGCCTGGGACGGTCACAGCACTGGCTGGTGAGAATGGTGCGGGTAAGTCGACACTGATGAAGATCGCTTCTGGTCAATACCGACCGGATGCTGGCACGGTGTACGTCCGCGATCGTCAGCTCCCCATGGGAAACCTCAAAGCGTCGAATCGGCTCGGCATCGCAATCGTTCCTCAGGAGCTCGCATCCATCCCCGAGCTCACGGTTTACGAAAACCTCTACATTGGGCGCGAAACACGCACTCCTCTGGGTACGCTGAATCGACGCGCGATGATCGGCGAGGCAACAGTCAAGCTCCGCGAGTTCGGTGTCGACATTGATCCCGCCGTACAAATGGGTTCTCTTCCCGTCGGGATGAGGCAGATCATCGAGATCGTCAAGGCCACCAGCCGGGGAGCTCGCGTACTGCTGCTCGACGAACCGACGAGCGCTATCGCAGAACGTGAAGTGGCACACCTCTACGACGTCGTACGCAATTTGCGCGACCAGGGCGTCGCGGTGCTCTTCACCACGCACAAGATGGAAGAAATGCGCGCGATGGCCGATCGCGTCGTCGTGCTTCGCGACGGGCAGCTCATCACAGACAGCGCACTCGCGGATATCACCGACGACGACATCGTCACCGCGATGATCGGGCGCGAGCTCGAGAACCTGTTCCCCGAGATTCCCCGTCACAAGGACGACGTCGTTCTTGAGGCCACCGACCTCGTCATCGCTCCCGAAGCGGAGCCTATTTCGTTCCGAGTGCGCCGCGGCGAGATTCTCGGGCTCGCCGGCCTTGTCGGCGCCGGTCGAACCGAACTCATTGAGTGCATATACGGTATCCGCACGCCCGTCTCGGGCACGATCACGGTATCTGGAAACGTGCTCAAGCCCGGTCAGCCGCAAGCATCCATCGAGCGTCACATCGCGATCGTTCCCGAAGATCGCAAAGGAGCCGGCGCCATCATGCCGTTGAGCGTGATCGACAATGCCACGCTTCCACGGCTCGACATCTTCTCAAAGTTCGGCGTCATCACCAGACGAAAACGACAGGCTGCTATCGGCGAGGCCATGCGGTCGATGCGGTTGAAGAGCGATGGTCTCGGGCAAGCGATCGAGAATCTCTCGGGCGGCAACCAGCAGAAGGTCGTTCTCGGTCGGTGGTTGACAGCGACTGTCGACGCGCTCCTCCTCGACGAACCCACGCGTGGAGTTGACGTCGGAGCACGCAGCGAAATCTATCGCATCATCACCGAACTCGCCGAAGAAGGCATGGCCGTGGTGATGGCATCCAGCGACATGCCCGAAATCCTCTCGCTGACTCACCGCGCGCTCGTGATGCGCGAGTTCAGTGTTGCCGGAGAGCTCAATCGCGAACAACTCACCTCGCCCGACGCCCAAGACACTATCTTCCGGCTCGCTTCCGGCCTGGAGACATCCCACCCGACGCACACCGAGGAGCTTGCACCATGACCACGACCACTGCCGATGTCGTATCGGCGCAGAAGACCCGAACGTGGAAGAGCATCGTCGGCAACTTCCTGATTCGCAACATCATGGTCGTCGTGATGCTGTTGATTGTGGCGTTCTTCGCCTACCGCAGCGCCCGATTTGCGACGCCGGACAACCTCGTCACCATCCTTGTCGCCGCGGCCCCGTTCGCGCTCATCGCGCTCGGGCAGACTCTGGTCATCCTGACGGGAGGCATCGACCTTTCCGTCGGAAGTGTCATCGCTGCGAGCGCTATGGCCGCGGCCTGGTCAGCGAAGAACCTCGGCGACAATCCGCTGTACCCGCTACTCGCGGCCCTGCTCGCCGGGCTCGCGGCCGGCGCGATCAACGGTTTCGTCGTCAGCCGACTGAACGTTCCCCCGTTCATTGCCACTCTGGGTATGCTCACTCTTGCTTCGGGTGTCGCGTATGTGATCGGCAATGGCGCCCCGATCAACGGCCTTCCCGCAAGCTACGGCGTCTGGGCCAACACCGAGTTTCTCGGCTTCACCGTGCCGGTCATTCTCATGATCGTCGCCATCATCGTGTTCGCGTTCGTCATGCGCCGCACCAGCTACGGGCTCCGCGTCTACGCGATCGGCGGCAATCGTCTCGCAGCCGAGATCGCCGGTGTGCGCTCCAAACGCCTTCTGTTCAGCGTCTATGCGATCAGCGGCATCCTCGCCGGTCTTTCCGGGCTCATGCTTTCCTCCCGGGTGAGCACAGGAGCCCCCAACCTCGGTCAGGGTTACGAACTGGATGCGATTGCAGCAGTGGTGATTGGCGGAGCGAGCCTGATGGGCGGCCGCGGCTCTGTCTGGGGAACTGCCCTCGGCCTGCTGCTCATCCAGACCATCAACAACGGTCTCGACCTCCTCCTCGTTCCGGCGTACTGGCAAGACGTCATCAAGGGCGTCATCATCGTCGCCGCCGTCGCAGCCGATGTCTGGGCATCCAAGCGCCGAACCTAACTCCCCCTTCCCATTCACACCTCCCTGCCCCTCCAAAGATGAAGGAATCACCATGAAACACAGAATCAAAACAACCCTCGCCACCGCAGCGCTGGCCACCAGCGCGGCACTCACGCTGTCCGGCTGCGGAGCCGGGGACCCCGCTGCAGGCAGCGAAGAGAACATCACAGTCGGCGTCACTGTTTATGACATGTCCTCGTTCATTACGCAGGGCAAGGAAGGCATGGAAGCCTACGCTGAGGCCAACGACATCACCTTGCAGTGGAACTCGGCAAACGGCGATGTGTCAACGCAGGCTTCGCAGGTCGATCAGTTCGTCAATGCCGCCGTGGACGCCATCATCATTGTGCCCGTTCAGGCCGACTCGCTGAGCACCCAGGTAAATGCAGCCCACGCCGCCGATATCCCTGTCATTGCGGTCAACACCTCGCTTTCCGGAGTCGAGGTCGATGCCAGCGTGCAGCCGGACGACGTCGCTGCAGGCGAGCAAGAGGCAACGCAGATGGTCGAAGCGCTCGGCGGGAGCGGCAACGTCGTGGTTCTCGAGGGCCCACTGGGGTCATCGCCCCAGCTCGACCGCGGCGAAGGCATCGACAACGTGCTCGCCGAGAACCCGGACATCAAGGTTCTCGCCAAGGAAACCGCAAACTGGAAACGAGCCGAGGCCGTCAACCAGATGAAGAACTGGATCACCGCATTCGGCGATGACATCGACGGCGTGATCTCACAAAACGACGATATGGCGCTCGGAGCAATTCAAGCGTTGCATGAGGCCAACATCACCGACGTATCCGTCGTGGGAATCGACGGTATTGAAGACGGCCTACAGGCGGTCAAAGACGGCGACATGATTGGCACCTCGCTTCAGCACGGCACCGTCGAACTCGCATCGGGACTGGCTGTCGCGGCGAAAATCGTGCGCGGAGAAAAGGTCGACACAGAGCCCGTTTACGTGATGCCCGCCGTGACATCAGAGAACGTCGACGACGCCATGAAGAACGTCGTCACCAACCGTGATGAGTTCCTCGAAGAACTCCCCGACCTGATCGACGAAAACCTTAAATCCGGGAACATCGCGTACGAGGGCCTTCCCGGCCAGAACCGCTAAGGAAAGACCATGACCACCCTCTACAACGACCCGTCCGAATTCACCGAGGACCAGCTCTCCGGGTTCGTCGATCTGTACGCAGACCGGCTTCGGGCAGTGCCAGGCGGCGTGATCAGCCACCGAGAAGCCGATCCAATCGTGGCGGTCGTTGTCGGGGGTGGTTCTGGGCACTACCCCGCTTTCGCCGGCTTGGTTGGCCCGGGGTTTGCATCCGGCGCCGTCGTGGGCAACGTCTTCACGTCTCCCTCGGCCGCCCAGGTCTATTCGGTAGCGAAATCTGCTGATCAAGGTCGAGGCGTCATCCTGACCTTCGGCAACTACGCCGGCGACGTGATGAACTTCGGCATCGCAGCGGAGCGTCTCAGAAGCGAGGGCATCGACACGCGGATTGTGATCGTCACCGATGACGTGGCGTCATCGCCTGTGGAAGAGCAGCGTCGTGGCATTGCGGGAGATTTCACGGTCTTCAAGGCGCTCGGTGCTGCCGCAGCATCCGGAGCCGACATCGATGAGGTAGAACGTATCGGTCGCGCCACGAACGCTGCGACCCGGTCATTTGGCGTCGCCTTCACCGGATGCACGATGCCCGGCGCCCACGAGCCGCTCTTCACGGTTCCCGACAGTCAGATGGGCGTCGGCCTCGGCATCCACGGCGAACCTGGAATCCACGATGCTCCCCTGACGAGCGCTCACGAACTCGCACGGATGCTCGTTGACGGTGTTCTCGCAGAGCGACCTCGCATCGAAACCAGCCGTGTAGCCGTCATCGTCAACGGCCTCGGCACGACGAAGTACGAGGAACTCTTTCTGCTGTGGAACGAGATTCGGCTCATGCTCGCCGACGAGGGACTTACTGCGGTAGAACCCGAAGTTGGTGAACTCGTTACGAGCCTCGACATGGGCGGTGTCTCGCTCACCATCACATGGCTCGATGACGAGCTCGAGGAAGCATGGCGAGCCGATGCGTACACTCCCGCTTACCGCAAAACCGCAGCGGCGATCTCGCAGTTGTATGCACCTGACATCGCAGCCGACGCAGACACGAATGCTCAGATTCCGACTCCGAGCGAGGCAGGCACAGAACTCGCGGCGCTCGTGACCGCGGGGCTGACCGAGCTCGCTCGCGTTCTGCACACGAACGAAGACGAACTCGGGCGCATCGACGCCGTTGCCGGCGATGGCGACCACGGGCGCGGGATGGTGAAGGGCGCTGACGCGGCGGTGCACGCCGTCGCCAGGCTCGACGGTGCCGGCCCCGAATGGCTGCTCAAACGAGCGGGTCGGGCATGGGCAGCAGAGGCGGGAGGCACGTCGGGCGTGCTCTGGGGCGCCGGACTCGAAAGCGCGGGCAGCGCTCTCGAAGACTCCCGCCCGACGTACACGGCGAACGACGCCGTTGATGCTATCGACGCCTTCGTGCAAGCAATCTCCGACCTCGGCCGTGCCGACATCGGAGACAAGACGCTGATCGATGCCGCCGTGCCCTTTCAGCAGAAGCTGCGTGAACGCGTCGAAGCAGGCGATTCACTCGCGGCCGCCTGGAGTTCTGCGGCATCTGCTGCGCACGCCGCTGCCGAGGCGACCGCAGAACTGACGCCGCGGAAAGGTCGCGCCCGTCCGCTCGCAGCAAAGAGCGTCGGCACCCCCGACGCCGGAGCAACATCGTTTGCGCTGATCGTGACGGCGCTCGGCGCCATGAGCCCCGTACGTGAATTGGAGAGGAACAATCATGAGTAACTCAACGCTTCGAATCGTCGTCGGCTCTGACGACGCGGGCTTCGACTATAAGGAGATCCTGAAGCGGGATCTCGTCAGCGACGCGCGCGTGGAATCCGTCGAGGACGTCGGTGTCTCAGAAGACGGACACACCGCATACCCGCACGTTGCCGTAGAGGCAGCCCGGCTTGTCGCATCAGGCAAAGCGGATCGCGCGCTGCTCGTGTGCGGAACCGGTCTGGGTGTGGCGATTGCCGCCAACAAAGTTCCGGGCATTCGCGCGGTGAGTGCGCACGATTCGTTCTCTGTCGAACGCAGCGTGCTTTCCAACAACGCTCAAGTTCTGTGTTTCGGGCAGCGCGTCGTTGGGATCGAGCTTGCCCGCCGCCTCGCCCATGAATGGCTGGACTACACATTCGACCCAGAAAGCCCATCAAACGCGAAAGTTCGCGCGATCGAAGAGTACGAGGACTAATCATGCAAACGACATTCTCAGGCAAAGTTGCCGTCATCACGGGGGCAGCAAGCGGAATCGGATTCACCGTTGCGCACCATCTCGCCGAACGTGGCGCCCGCGTCGTCGGCGTCGACCTCAATGAGAGCATCTATGACCTGCCCTCACAGCTCCCCGGAGACGGCCACCATGGAATCGTGAAGGATCTCACTGACCCTGCGTCAGCAACGGACGTCATTACCGAAGCTGTCGAAACTGTCGGGACACCGCACATTCTCGTAAACTCAGCGGGACTGGCTCTGCTAGACCCCGCTGTCGATGTCACTCCAGAACGGTGGCAGCTCACCATCGATATCAACCTCAGTGGCACGTTCTACATGTCGCAGGCTGCCGGGCGCGTCATGCTCGACGCTGGCTACGGACGCATCATCAACCTGGCGTCGCAAGCCGCCGTGATCGGGTTGGACCAGCATGCAGCCTACTGCGCCAGCAAGGCAGCTGTCGTGGGCCTCACCCACGTACTCTCACTTGAGTGGGCTCGACAGGGCGTCACCATCAACGCGATCTCACCGACCGTCGTTGAGACTCCGCTCGGGAAGGCCGCGTGGGCAGGCGAGAAGGGCGAGAAGGCGAAAGAGGCGATCCCGGTCGGCCGCTTCGCGCAGCCCGAGGAAGTTGCCGCTCTCATCGCCTTTCTCGCGGGTGACGACGCGGCAATGATCACGGGCAGCAACTACGTGCTCGACGGCGGATTCACTACCGTATAACCGCACCCCGACCGGTGCCATAACGGTGAAGTTGTCGCGCGTGGGAGTCGATTGGCCTCGCGCGTGGCCCGATAAGGCGGCTCCGTGCTCTCTCAGGCGAGGAACAGAGCACGGAGCCGTCGTGTCGTGGACTAGCTCTGTTCGTGCACGGTGACGGCGTAGCCGTCCGGGTCGGCGAAGGTGAAGGCCAGCCCGAAAGGCCCAGGAGTCGGAGCGTTCAGAATTGTGACTTCCTGAGCGGCGAGGCGATCGTGCAACTCCTGTGCGTCGTCGCAGCTCATCCACAGTGCAACGCCGTTTCCCGGCCGTGGGCCGTCGTCGAGGTTGACTCCCGGCAGTGGCTGGCGCACGGCAAACGGGATCGTCCCGCTCGGGAACACCACGGCTCCGGGCGGTGACTGCGGTGCTCGCTGCATCCCCAGCTGGGTCTCGTAGAACGCCGCAGCGCGTTCGACATCGCGCACCTGCAGGGCGAGAAAATCGATTCCTTGTACCGACATGATGTACCTCCAGATCTTGATGTCAGGATGCTGACATTCACAGTGTATGTCAGAATACTTACATGACGCAACTCCCCGATGACCTTGGCTCTCTCGTGGGCTACCGGCTCAAAGAGACACAGTCCCTGCTGCGCTCACGCATGGATGAGACCCTGCGCGAGATTGAACTGACGACACCGCAGTACGTCTGCTTGGAGCTGCTCAGCCGCAATCCCGGCTGGTCGAACGCAGAGCTTGCACGCGGTGCATTCGTCACACGGCAAACCATGAACACGCTGATGCGCACGCTACAGAGCCGAGGGCTCATCGATCGCGCCCTTCAGGCTGCCCACGGGCGCGCACTGCCCACGACCCTGACGGCCGAGGGACAAGAGCTTCTCGACATCGCTTCAGAAAGAATCCGGCTGGTCGAGAGCCGAATGGTCAGCAGACTCGGTTCCACTCAGGCGAAGGCGCTGCATGACGCACTCGGCCTCTGCATTGACGCATTGGACGATCGCGAATCCCGATGAGGATGCTGCAGCCGGCTCACCCGGTGAGCGCGACCCACGCGAGAGCAACTGAGTCAGTCGAGGAACAGTGCACGGAGTCGCCGCGTCGTGAATACGATGCCGACGAGCGACATCACGGCGAAGTAAAGCACGTGCCACAGCATCCCCATCTCAACAGCTCCGGTCGTGAGGCCGCGTACGAGTTCGACGCCATGCCAGAGCGGAAGTGCCTGGATGACGAACTGCACGTCAGGCGGGTACACGCTCAGCGGAAAGAACGTGGCTGAGAACATGAACATGGGCATGAGAATGAAGTTGATCCAGTCCATGTGCTGAAACGTCTTCATGTAGCTGGTCACGGCCATGCCGAAGCTGGCAAAGCCGCTTGCGATGAGCAGCACAGCGGGGAACGCCAGCAGCGCCCACCACGAGAGGTTCAGCCCGAGAACCTGCATCACGACCATGAAGCCGAACGCATACATCGCCCCGCGAATCAGCGCGAGAGAGATCTCGCCGAGTGCGATGTCGAAGGGGCCGAGCGATGTCGCAAGCATTCCCTCATAGATCTTCGAGAACTTGATCTTGAAGAACACGTTCCACGTGGAATCGTAGACCGCTCCATTCATCGCCGCGACAGCGAGCAGGGCGGGAGCAATGAATGCGGCATACGGGATCTCTGTGCCGCCCGGCCCCTCGACATTGCCCACGAGCGCCCCGAGGCCGATGCCCATCGAGAGCAGGTAGAAAATCGGCTCGAAGAAGCCAGAGACCATGACGAGCCAGTTCGTGCTCGCCGTCGCCCGCCAGCCGCGCAGCATGACCGAGCGCGCATTTCCCGCATACAGCGCGGAAGGGCCGTTGACACTGCGCCGAGCCGGAGCGATCTGAACGCTCATCGGTTGAGCCTCCTCGCGGCCACGCGGCGTGCCAGCATCCAGCCGACAACGGTCAGCAGCAGCAGGTAGGCGACGTGCACGATGCTGAGCCAGGCAGGTTCAGGATGCCCGTACGAGACGACGCGCCCCAACTCGGTGCCGTGCCAGAGCGGCGAGAGCCAGCCAATCCACTGCAGGAACCACGGTAACTGCGTAAGCGGAAACACCGTGCCCGAGAACAGGGTGAGCGGCAGCACGAGAAACCGCATCACCATGGCGATCTGGCCGCTGTCGTTCTCGAGCGTCGCAACGTACGCCATGAGCAGCGTGCCGAATGCGAGCCCTGTCAGTACGGCAGAGCCGAGCGACACCCAGCCGAACTCGCCGGGCACAGCGCCGAACAGCAGCATGAACAGGTAATAGAGACCGGATGTGACAGCGATGCGTACGGTCACCGCGATCACCTGGCCGTCGATGATCTGCCCCGGGGTCACGGGGCTCGCGCCCATGCCGGTGAAGATCGGGTTCCATTTGAAGCCAAGCATGATTGGGTAGCTGAACTCTTCGGCAGCTGCCTCGAATGCCGCCATTGCCAAGAGCGCTGGTGCCACAAAGACGAGGTAGCTGACGGCGAGGCCATTCTGCTCGACATTCGCATCGACGAGGCTCGCGAGCCCCACACCCATCGCGAAGAGATACATGAGCGGCGAGCCGATGCCCGTGGCGATGACGGTCTGCGTGTACGCCTTCATACCGCGGAAACGATGCTCGGCGACGTACCACGCACCCCACCGTCGCGGAGCGCGGGCGGCGATCAGTGCGTGAGCGGCATCCGGTCTCATCTCTGTCGCGGTCATTCGATGAGGCTCCGCCCGGTGAGCCGCAGAAATACGTCTTCAAGGCTCGATCGGCGCACCAGGCTCGTGATCGGCGTGTGGCCGCGTTCGGTCACGGCGCCAAGCGCCTCTTCACCGTTTGAGGCGTAGATCAGGATGCGGTCGGGCAGCACTTCATTGCGGTCGCCGATGCCCTCGAGTTCGCGCGCAACGACTTCGTTGTTCTGCGAGCCGAAGCGCACCTCAAGCACTTCACGCGACGAGTACTGCCTGATGAGCTGCGACGGGGAACCCTCGGCCATAATGCGGCCCTCGTCGACAACGACGATGCGATCGCACAGCTGCTCGGCCTCATCCATGTAGTGCGTCGTGAGCACGAGTGTCGTTCCCTGCTCTTTGAGCCGAAAGAGACGGTCCCAGAGAACGTGCCGCGCCTGCGGGTCGAGGCCAGTTGTCGGTTCGTCGAGCAGCAGAATACGCGGGTCGTTGATGAGTGCTCGCGCGATCGTGAGACGCCGCTTCATACCGCCCGAAAGGTCATCGACTTTGGCCTTCACTTTGTCATCGAGTTGGGCAAAGGCCATCAACTCGTCTGCGCGTTGGGCGACGAGCCGTCGTGGCAGACCGAAGTAACGACCGTAAACAAGCAGGTTCTCGCGGGCGCGCAGCTCTTCATCAAGGTTGTCGGCCTGGGGCACGACGCCGAGCTGCGACCGGATCTCGGGCCCATATTCGTCGGGATCGAGGCCGAGGATGCTGAGGCTCCCTGCTGTGCGCGACGAAACAGCGCCGACCATGCGCATCGTTGTCGACTTGCCGGCGCCGTTCGGCCCGAGAAGCCCGAACGACTCCCCCGGAGCTACATCGAACGAGATATCGTCGACGGCGGCGAAGTCTTTGTACTTCTTGACGAGGTTTCTGGCTTCGATGACAGGTTCTGGCACGACTGACACTCTATGTCGAGCGGCCGACACGGCCAAGCACCGAGTGACAGACGTTCGCCCGGCAAAGGTTACTTAAAAGGAGCACTTTTCGCGCAAACTTTGCCAGGCGAACGCGTCGTTATCGCTGAGCCATACAGCGAGGATCAGTGAGCCTCGGTCAGTCCGCCAAGTTGGGATAAATTTCCACCATTGGCTGTGGCACAGGTAGCCCTGCGAAGTACTTGTCATACAGCTTTTTGAAGAGGCCTTCCTCTGCCATCTTCTTGAGCTCGTTGTTGTACGCGTCAGTCAACGCCTGATTACTCTTCTGGAACATGACGGACGTCGGGTGATCCACAGGCTCTGAGTACGCCACGGCGAGGTCCTCATACTGGTCGACATACGGCTTCATGCTGACGCCACTCCAGACAAATCCATCGACGCTCCCGGAGTTGAGCGCAGACACCGCAGCATTCGTGCCTTGAAAAAGCACCGGCACTGCATCGGGATAATTGTTCTTAAGGAATTCCACCTGGATCGACCCCGTGACAACCCCGATTCGCTTTCCTGCCATTTCATCGAAGGATGTTATGGTGGTGTCCTTGTGCGCGAGGAGCGCGATGGTGTCCCAGAAGATCGCCGTAGAAAAGTTGACTGCCTTCTCGCGCTTATCAGTCACGCCGAAACCGCCCGTCACCATGTCGAACTGCCCGGCCGTCAGCCCGGGAATCTCGCCAGCGGTCGGCGTTTGTTTGTACTCAATCTTGACCCCCAGACGTTTCATGATGACATCGTTGAGATCAATAAGAAATCCTTCGGGCTCCCCGCCATCCTCCACAGTTGTGAAATACGGTTGATCACCCGATGTCGCCGAGAGAATCACCCCTGGGGTGAGGAGGTCATAGGGATTGTCACCAGCTGAGCCTTCCCCAGAGGGATCCGCTGCGGAGCATCCAGCTGCCGCAAGCAGGATCGTTCCTGACAGCGCAATCGCGCTCACAAATCGTCGTGCTTTCATTGTCATTCGTACCTTTCGTGAATGCGCCTAGACCGTCGCCACCGACGTCAGAGCACTTGTGAGAGAAAGTTCTGAAGCCGGTCAGTCTGCGGATTCGTTAAGACTTCTTCGGCTGGCCCCGTTTCGACGATTTGCCCGTTGTCCATGAACACGACTCGATCAGCAACTTCTCGCGCGAATGCCATTTCATGTGTGACCACGACCATGGTCATTCCGTCGAGCGCGAGCGCTCGCATTTCGTCAAGAACGCCCTTGACCAGTTCCGGGTCCAAGGCAGATGTCGCTTCGTCGAACAGCATGACCTGAGGTTCCATCGCTAGCGCACGTGTGATAGCAACGCGTTGCTGTTGACCTCCGGAACAGTCAGCGGGGCGTAAATGACTGAGTGTGTCAACGCCCAAGCGTGTGAGTTGTCGCACCGCGATCTCTTCGGCCTTCTTTGCTGGTAGCCGTTTGACGACGCGGAGCGCCATGGTGACGTTCTCAAGTATCGAAAGGTGAGGAAAGAGGTTGAAGTGTTGAAACACCATGCCGACTCTGGCCCGCGCAGCATTGATGTCAGCCGACTTTGCTGTCAGCTCAATCCCATCGACCCAAATTTCACCCGACGTCGGTTGTTCCAGCAGGTTGATGCACTTCAGCAACGTCGATTTTCCCGACCCAGACGGACCAATGATGCACACGACTTCGCGTAGCGAGACATCCAGCGATACGCCTTTAAGCACCTCCGTGTCTCCGAACGACTTACGCACGTCGCGAATCTGAATTCCTTTGGAATGCTCCGAAGCGTCGATTTTCGCATCCTGCGCCATCATGCTCATGACACAACCTCCATCGTGGATTGGCTCGGTACGGGAACCGCCTTCGGGCGCGAACGACCCGTTCGCAATCGGCGATCCCAGGCGTTGACGACGTACGTCAGCGGGATCGTCATCAAGAGGTAACAGATACCCGCCGCGACGAGAGCTGACGAGTTATAAGTGACTGCCTGTTGCTGATAGGCGATGAAGTAGAGTTCGCGCTGGCCGACAGACAAACCCAGAAGGTAGACAAGCGAACTCTCCTTAATGTCGATGATGAAGCGATTCGTGAGGGCAGGTAACACGTTTCGAATGCCCTGCGGTATCACGATCTTCCGCATCGCCTGAAACTGCGTCATTCCAAGCGAACGCGCCGCCTGCAATTGCCCTTTATCGATGGATTGAATGCCCGATCGCAGGATCTCAGCTGTATATGCCGCAGAGATCAGCCCCACGGCCAGAATCGCGTATCCGAATGGCGACGTGCCGAACGGACGTATACCTGCAGCCGGGAATCCAAGCCCAACGAGGCTGATGGTCAGGATTGCTGGAAGCCCGCGAAACACGTCGACATATATGCGCGCCGGGACTTTCACAATCCACAGTTTCGACATCAGCATCATCGCGAGAACGAGGCCAAGGAGGAGGCCGGCAAGCACCGCCGAAACCGAGATGATGAGCGTGTTAGCGAGCCCTTCCGTCAGCAGGACCGGAAGGATGGCCACGATTGAGTCCAGGTCGAAAAATGTGTGAAGGAATTCTTCCATATCTCTACTCCGTCGTACGAGCCCTCAGAGAAGAAACCGTGAGGGGATGAAGTTGAGTATGACGAATTGTTGAAATTAAGTCAATATTTTATTAGATTTATAATTGTTGAGCTGAAAACAGCCGCTCTTCTCCACTTTTAGCCACGACCAGTGGTAAAATGGAGACGTCAAGCTGCAGTTATCAACTCAAAATTAAAATGTGCTTCCACGTACAGTTGAATGATGAACGTCCTTGGGAGCGATCTTGAGCTTCCGAGTCGTAACGAGCGAACGCACACTACCGACAGCACAAGGGCACTTTCGCTTCGTGTGTGTCATTCAAGCCCGAGCGACTCGCGCGCGTCTCTGGCGCCGGGGTGTGCACCACGGGGCACTGCAGAGCGCACCATGCGAACGATCTGCACCGCGCGGTCGCCCATCTCGCGGTCGTATGCCTCGCCGTCGCGGCGAAAGCCGTTGCGCACGTAAAACGCCTCGGCTCGCGCATTGCCGTCCATCAGCCAGAGAAGCGCCGAACCGTTGCCGGCCACCGCATCGAGAAGAAGCTGGCCAGCCCCGGAGCCGTAGTGCGCGGCGAGAATGTAGATTCCGTTGATCTCACGTGCGGCGACAGCATCCGAATCTGCCAGCTGCTTCGACGAAGCCCAGCCCATAACCGCGCCGCCGGGCTCTACGTCGCCAGAGAACGCGCCGGCCGACTCGGCAACGACGACGTTCGACGTGGGTTCGCTCAGAATCCGCGACCACTTCTCTGCACGTTCGGCCTCATCGAGAGAGGCGAGGTATGAGTCAGAGAGCAGCCCAGCGTAAGCCTCGCGCCACGCTTGAATATGTACGCGCGCGATCGCAGGTGCATCCTTCACTGATGCTGGTCTGACCCGGATTCGTGGCATGAAGACACGGTACCGAAGGCTATGCCAGAAGCAGAGCGGCACCCGCGGCACGCAGGTTATCGATGACGCGCGGATCAGCGGCAGCATCCGTCACGATCGTATCCACGCGCGCGAGTTCGGCGACATGCCCCATCGTGACCCGGCCGAGTTTCGAAGCGTCAGCCGTGACAATGACGCGATCGGATGCCGCGACCATGGCGCGCTTGATCTCGGCCTCCGGCAGATTCACGTTCGTGACTCCGGCCTCGACGTCGACGCCGTTGCAGCCGAGGATCGCGACGTCAGCATGTACGCTCTCGATGAGCTGCTGCCCCATGGGATTCACGAGCGAATGCTGAAGCGGGCGCAGCGCACCGCCCGTCACATACACCGAGATCCTCGGTAGCGCCGGCTCCAGTGCGAGCGCCGTCGAGATGCCGTTCGTCACGACGACCACATCGTGAAGCTCTGTGCGTTCGACAAGCGCCTCGGCCACGGCCAGCGCCGTCGAACCGACGTCGAGAAAGACGCTCTGCCCCGCGTCGACGAGGCTCGCCGCGCGACGCCCGATCGCTCGCTTCGACTCGGTGCCCGTCTGCACCGACTGCTCGACGGGAACCTCCGGAGCCGCTCCAGCCGCAACCGCTCCCCCGTGCACTCGTCGCGCGACGCCCACCTCGACGAGAGCGTCGAGATCGGCACGGGCCGTGACGCTCGACACGGCGAAGTCATGCGCGATGTCGGCGGCGCGCACATAGCCGCGCGTGTCGAGCCGGGCACGGATGCGGTCGCGGCGCACCTCAGCAGGTAGAGAATCAGCATCCGTCATATCTGTAGTTTCGTTTATTTATCTTTACTTTTCAATAAGTAAGCGATAGATTCTGAAGGAGCCACAGAAGCAGACAAGCGCGCCAGAACGTGATGTGCGCGCCAAAAGTTTCTGTAGCGCACAACCGATACTGGAGCGCTTCCGGCGCGATGGGCGCACCGGAAGCGCAGCCCGCGCGAACGATCTGACTCGAAGAACTTTATGCCTCACACCCCCCACATCGCAGAGCTCACCGGCGGAATCACCAGCCAGTCGCATACGCTCGCCGACGGCCGCGACATCATCTACTTCGATGATCCCGACTCGACGCTTCCACCCGAGCGCAGCGCTGACACGCGCGAACTCGATGCGCGCCCGCCCACGGCGACGATGCGCCAGGACGCCCTGACCGGCGAGTGGGTGTCGATTGCAGCCGCACGCCAGAACCGCGCATTTCTGCCGCCGGCCGAGCTCGACCCGCTCGCACCGCAGACACCCACCAACCCCTCGGAAGTCCCCAACGAATATGACGTTGCGGTGTTCGAGAACAGGTCCCCCTCGTTCGGCCCGCTGCTGCGCGACGACAATGAGCCGCGCGGCCTCTACGACCTCACGCGCGTCGGCCTCGAGCGTACCCGCACCTCGGTCGGGCGCTGCGAAGTCGTGTGCTTCTCGCCCGAGCGCGAAGGCTCGTTCGGATCGCTGAGCCGCACCCGAGCCCGCACCGTCATCGAGGCCTGGGCAGAGCGCACGCGGGCACTCAGTTCTCTCGCCGGCGTGCGTCAGGTGTTCCCGTTCGAGAACAGGGGCGTCGAGATCGGCGTGACTCTGCAGCATCCTCACGGCCAGATCTACTCGTACCCGTACATCACTCCGCGCACGCGCCAGATGCTTGACGCCATCGATTCGTACGGCCCCACGCTGTTCGCCGACATTCTCAAGCGCGAGCAGGCGGGCGAGCGGATGCTGCTGCGCGGCGATCACTGGAGCGCCTTCGTTCCGTTCGCCGCACGATGGCCCGTCGAAGTGCACATGCTGCCGCATCGGCACGTCGCCGACTTCACCGAGACGTCGGCCGATGAACGCGACGAGCTCGCCGTGCTCTATCTGCGACTACTGCGCGGCGTCGATGCGCTCTACGACACGCCGACACCGTACATCGCCGCGTGGCACCAGGCCCCGGTCAACGTCGCGCGCGGTGAGATGCGGCTGATGCTTCAGCTCACGTCGCCGCGTCGAGCAGCAGACAAGCTCAAGTACCTCGCTGGTTCTGAGGCGGCGATGGGCGCGTGGATCGGCGACATTCCGCCCGAGAAGGCGGCGCAGAACCTGCGCGATGCCATTGCACGTGCCGACGTCGCACACCCCGTCGAACCCGCAGCATCCACACTCGATCAGGACGCACGATGATGACCTCCCCCCGCTCGACCGCAGACTCGTTCGCTGTTCGCTACGACAGCGCCCCCGACGGCGTCTGGCGTGGCCCCGGCCGCGTCAACCTCATTGGCGAACACACCGACTACAACGACGGCTTCGTCTTTCCCTTCGCGATCGACCGTTCCACCGCCGTCGCGATGCGAACTCGTGATGATCGCGTGGTGCGGCTCTCGACAGATTTCTCGGATACTGTTGCCGAAATCTCCCTCGATGCACTCGACGTCGATGAACTCACCGCGGGCACACTGAACGGCTGGTCGGCCTACCCGCTCGGCGTGATCTGGGCACTGCGGCACTTCGGTGCCGGTCTGACGGGTGTACGCGGGTTCGACGCTCACATCGCCTCTGACGTTCCGGCGGGTGCCGGCCTCTCGTCGTCTGCGGCGCTCATGTGCGCCATCGCGGTCGCGTTGAACGACGAGTGGCGGCTGGAGTTCGACCGCGCTACGCTCGCGCGCGTCGGCCAGCTGGCAGAGAACAAGGCGGTCGGCGCCCCGACGGGCATCATGGACGAAAGCGCATCGCTGTTCGGCACACGCGACCACGGCGTCTTTCTCGACTGCCGCTCGCTGGATTCCGAGGTGATCGAGCTCGGCTTCGAAAAGCACGGTCTCGAGCTGCTCGTCATGAACACGCGCGTCGACCATGCACACGCAACGGGCGGCTACGCAGAGCGACGAGCCTCGTGCGAGAAGGGTGCGCGCCTCATGGGCGTGCCGAGCCTGCGCGACCTCGACATCGATGACCTCGAGCGTGCCGAGCGTGAGCTTGACGACGAGACGTTCCGCCGCGTGCGGCACATCATCACCGAGAACCAGCGTGTGCTCGACACCGTGCGGGTACTGCGCACGAGCGGCCCGAGCGCAATTGGAGACCTTCTGAACGCGTCTCACGTCTCGATGCGGGATGACTTCGAGATCTCTGTGCCCGAGCTCGACCTCGCGGTCGAAACGGCGCAGGCAAACGGCGCTGTTGGGGCACGCATGACAGGCGGTGGGTTCGGCGGTGCGGCCATCGCCCTCGTCTCGCACGACCGTGTCGAACGGGTGGCGGATGCTGTTTTGCGGGCGTTCTCCGACGCCGGCTTCCGGGCGCCGGAGTGCTTCACCGTGCATCCGTCCGACGGTGCGGGCCGCGTCTTCTGAAACCGCGCAGTGACCGGATGTCGACGCTGCTGTGACAGCATCCGGAACGTGCTGGTTCGCGGTCGAGCGGCTCGACTCGCGACAGCGAAGCATCGCGTCACAAAACGAACCTCGATTACGCGATAGGGCGAACTCTCGCTAGCCTCGGAGAACGATGACTGACTCATACCCTTCAACGTCGGCAATCTCGATCATCCAAGCGGCCCCCCGCAAATTGGAGATTCCCGACGCCCTGCGCTCAGACGTCCGATACCTTGGCGAACTGCTCGGCCGCGTGCTCATCGAAGCGGGCGGCGACGATCTGCTCGATGATGTCGAGAAGCTGCGCAGCCTCACCATCGCTGCCTATGAGAACGGAGACGCTGAAGCATTTACGGATGCCGAGAAGCTCGTCGCGTCGTTCTCGCCCGAGCGTGCTGAAGAGGTGGCGCGTGCGTTCACGTGCTACTTCCACCTCGTGAATCTCGCAGAGGAACGCCACCGCGTTCGCGTGCTGCAAGGCCGCAACCCCGACGAGGGCGACGATGTCGGGGCATCCTTCACCTCGACGATGAACGCGCTCGTCGACGAACTGGGCGACGACGGCGCGCAGCGGATGCTCGACGGCCTGGAGTTTCGCCCCGTGCTCACGGCGCACCCTACCGAGGCACGTCGGCGTGCCGTCGCCTCGTCGATCCGCCGCATCAGCGAGCTCATCGCCGAGAACGACGACCCGCGGCTCGGCGAGAACGTTCGCAGCGAGAACAAGCGCTCGCTTCTCGCCGAGGTCAACGTGCTGTTCCGCACGGCGCCGCTGCGTTCCACCCGCCCGACGCCTCTCGACGAGGTGCGCACAGCGATGAACATCTTCGATCAGACGCTGTTCGAGGCGATGCCGCGCATCTACCGCCTCATCGACGACCGGCTCACGGGCAAGGCGGCAGGCACTCTTCCCCCGCGCTCGCACGCCTTCGTGCGCTTCGGCTCGTGGATCGGCGCCGACCGCGACGGCAACCCGAACGTCACGGCGAAGATCACCAGGCAGGCCGCTGCCATTCAGTCGGAGCACGTTCTGCTCGGCCTCGAGCACGCGGCGACCCGGGTGGGCAGGATGCTGACGCTCGACGCGGGCGACACGGCGCCGAGCCCCGAGCTGGTGAAGCTGTGGCAGCGCCAGCGTTCTCTCGCCGATGAGCTCACGAGCGAGATCGCGACGCGCTCCCCCAACGAACCGCACCGTCGCGTCGTGCTGATGGTGGCGGAGCGCATCGCAGCGACCCGCGGCCGCAATGCCGACCTCGCGTACTCCGGCCCGGAAGAGCTTCTCGACGATCTGCGCATCGTGCAGAACTCGCTCGTGGCCGCTGGCGACAAGCGCAGCGCCTATGGCGACGTGCAGGGCCTGATCTGGCAGGTGGAGACCTTCGGCTTCCACCTCGCCGAGCTCGAGGTGCGCCAGCACTCGAAGGTGCACCGTCAGGCGCTCGACGAGCTTGATCGGGGCGTTCAGCCGAGCGAGATGACAGACGAGGTTCTCGATGTCTTCCGTACGATGGGCGCTCTGCAAACGCGCTACGGTGTGAACGCCGCCCGGCGCTACATCATCTCGTTCACGCAAGAAGTCGCCGACATCTCGAACGTGCACCGCCTCGCGCGTTACGCGTTCGGCGACGGCGAGACGCCGGTGCTCGACGTCATTCCGCTGTTCGAGACGTTCAACGATCTCAAGAACGCGCCCGAGATTCTCGAGAAGATGATCGAGCTGCCCGAGGTGAAGCAGCGCCTCGAGGCAACAGACCGTCGCCTCGAGGTCATGCTCGGCTACTCCGATTCGTCGAAAGACGTCGGCCCGGTATCGGCGACGCTCACACTGTACGAAGCTCAAGACGCGATTGCCCGCTGGGCAGAGCGCAGCGGCATCCGTCTCACCCTGTTCCACGGTCGAGGTGGCGCCATGGGCCGCGGCGGCGGGCCGGCGAACGAGGCAGTGCTGTCGCAGCCGCCCGGCTCGGTCGACGGTCGTTTCAAGCTCACCGAGCAGGGCGAGGTCATCTTCGCGCAGTACGGCAACCCGACGATCGCGTTGCGCCATCTCGAGCAGATCGCCTCGGCCACGCTGCTGGCGTCAAGCCCGTCGAACGGTGAGCTCAACGCAAACGCGGCGACGGCGTTCAGCGACATGGCTCAGGTGATGGATGCCGCAAGCCGCGAGCGCTTCTACGAGCTCGTCCACGCCGAGAACTTCGCGCCGTGGTTCGCCGAGGTCACCCCGCAAGAGGAAGTCGGGCTGCTTCCGCTCGGCTCGCGCCCGGCCCGCCGAGGCCTCTCTGTGGAGTCGCTCGAGGATCTGCGGGCCATTCCGTGGGTGTTCTCGTGGTCGCAGGCCCGCATCAACCTCGCTGGCTGGTTCGGTCTCGGCACCGCGCTGAAGGCGGTGGGCGACCGCGAGCAGCTGCAGAAAGCGTATCGCGAATGGCCGCTGTTCACGACGATGATCGACAACGTGCAGATGTCGCTGGCGAAGACGGATCCGCGCATTGCCGAGCGCTACTTGCAGCTCGGCGACCGCGACGACCTCGCCGCGCTGGTGCTCGCCGAGATGGAGCTCACCCGCGAGTGGTCGCTCATCGCAACGGGCAGCGACGAGCTTCTCGACAACCGCCACGTGCTGCAGCGCGCTGTGCGTCTGCGCAGCCCGTACGTCGACGCGCTGTCGCTGCTGCAGCTGCGCGCCCTGCGCACCCTGCGCGGTGCGGCCACGCAGCAGACAGAGGCGACGATCGACCAGGCGCGCAACCTGCTGCTGCTCTCGGTCAACGGAGTGGCTGCGGGCCTGCAGAACACCGGCTGACGTCGCAGTCTGCGCGTCCGCAGGAGTGAGTTGCAGAAAGTGGCGGGTCCCGCCGGCACTCGTGGCCGCCATCTGCTGCATCTCACTTTTCTGGTCTGACGGGCCGCTGAGGTCTGGTCTGACGGGCTACTGAGGCGAGAAGCGTCGCGGGCCGCCGTGCCGGCCCCGGCTGTGGATGCTTCGTCAGCAGCTGAGTACGCTCCTGCTCTTGTGCCGCGGCTGCCGTAGCCCCGCGTGAACGTCACACGCTCAGGGATGCTGCGCAGGCCACGCCACAGAAGTGAGGTGCAGAAAGTGGTGGGTCTCGCCGACGCTCGTGGCCGCCAGTTCCTGCACCTCACTTTTCTGGAGTGACGGGCGAGCAACAGGCGGCCTCTCCGCGCACGCAGCGGACTTCAGCGGACAGCCAGCGCCGGCAGCCAGCCCGCATCAGCGTGCATGAGGTGCCTGTTCGCGCAGCGCTTCGCAGGCAGCGTCAGCGCGTGGCGCGCTCCGCCGCCTCAACCACGTTCGTCATCAGCAGCGCCACCGTCATGGGGCCCACTCCGCCGGGGTTCGGCGACACGTAGCCCGCGACCTCGGCAACGCCGGGAGCGACGTCACCGAAGACCTTCGCCTTGCCGCCGTCTGGGCTCTCTTCGCGCGTCACGCCCACGTCGAGCACCGCGGCACCCGGCTTCACGTCTTCGGGGCGAATCAAGTGCTTCACTCCCGCCGCAGCGACGATGACATCGGCCTGGCGCAGGTACTGCGGCATGTCGACGGTGCCCGTGTGCGTCAGCGTGACCGTCGCGTTGAGCTCACGGCGCGTCAGCAGCAGCCCGATCGAACGACCGATCGTCACGCCGCGCCCCACGACGACGACGTGCTTGCCCTTCAGGTCGTAGTCGTTACGCAACAGCAGCTCGATCACCCCGCGTGGCGTGCACGGCAGCGGCGTGTCGATCGGGCCGTTCACGTTGAGCACCAGCCGGCCGAGGTTGGTGGGGTGCAGCCCGTCAGCATCCTTCGCCGGGTCGATTCGCTCGAGGATGCTGTCGGTGTCGATGTGCTTCGGCAGCGGCAGCTGCACAATGTACCCGTGGCAGTCGGGGTCGGCGTTCAGCTCGTCGATCAGCTGTTCGACCTGCTCCTGCGTGGCGTCCGCGGGCAGCTCGCGCTGCATCGAGTTCATGCCGATCGCCGTCGACTGCTTGTGCTTCATTCCGACATAGAGCTGGGATGCCGGGTCGGCGCCGACCAGCACCGTCGCGATTCCGGGCGTCACGCCCTTCGCGGCGAGCGCCGCCGCGCGTTCGGTGAGCTCTGCTTTGATATCGGCGGCGGCTGCCCGCCCGTCGAGAATCGTTGCGCTCATTCGCTGCCCGCCCTACTGCTGCAGCTCGGGGTACAGCGGGAACGCCTCGGTGAGGGTCGAGACCCGGCCGCGCAGCGTGGCGATGTCGGCATCCGGGCGCATTGCCTGCGCAATGATGTCGGCGACCTCGGCGAACTCCTTGTCGCCGAATCCGCGCGTCGCGAGCGCCGGTGTGCCGATGCGCATGCCGCTCGTCACCATGGGCGGGCGCGGGTCGAAGGGCACCGAGTTCTTGTTCACCGTGATGCCGACCTCGTGCAGGCGATTCTCGGCATCCTGCCCCGACAGTTCGCTCTCGCGCAGATCGGCGAGCACGAGGTGCACATCGGTGCCGCCAGTGAGCACGTTGACGCCCGCGGCGCGCGACTCGTCAGAGGTGAGTGCCTCGGCGAGAAGCTTCGCGCCCGAGACCGTGCGCTCTTGGCGGTCACGGAAATCATCGGATGCTGCCAGCAGGAACGCCGTCGCCTTCGCGGCGATCACGTGCATGAGAGGCCCGCCCTGCTGACCGGGAAAGACGTTTGAATTGAGCTTCTTCGCCAGTGCGGTGTCGCGCGACACGATGAAGCCGGAGCGCGGCCCGCCGATGGTCTTGTGCACCGTCGACGACACGACGTCGGCGTACGGAACGGGCGAGGGGTGCAGCCCCGCGGCGACGAGGCCGGCGAAGTGCGCCATGTCGACCCAGAGCGTCGCGCCCACTTCGTCGGCGATCTCGCGGAACGCGGCGAAGTCGAGCTGCCGCGGGTAAGCGGACCAGCCCGCGATGATGACCTTCGGCTTGTGCTCGAGCGCCTTGTCACGCACGACGTTCATGTCGACGAGGCAGGTCTCGGGGTCGACGCCGTACGAGACGGCGTTGTAGAGCTTGCCCGAGAAGTTAAGCTTCATCCCGTGCGTGAGGTGGCCGCCGTGGGCAAGCTCGAGGCCGAGGATCGTGTCGCCCGGTGTCGCGATCGCCGAGAGCACCGCAGCATTGGCGCTCGCGCCGGAGTGCGGCTGAACATTCGCATACTCGGCGCCGAACAGCGACTTCGCGCGCTCGATCGCGAGCGACTCGGCGACGTCGACAAACTCGCAGCCGCCGTAGTAGCGGCGCCCGGGGTAGCCTTCGGCGTACTTGTTGGTGAGTACGGATCCCTGCGACTGCAGCACTGAGACGGGAACGAAGTTCTCGCTCGCGATCATCTCGAGGTAGTCGCGCTGGCGGCCGAGCTCCTGGTCGAGCACGGCGGCGATCTCGGGATCGACCTCCGACAGCGGCGCGTTGAACGTATCGGTCATTCTGGCTCCTTTGTGACAGACGGACGGGTAACCCCATATCGGCCCAGGCGTGCGGCCGAATCCGCCTCAATACTGAGGATTCCAGTGCTGAGGTTCGCACGTCGCTCCCCGATGGTGCACCATCTGAGCCGGGTCATCCGGGGGCGTGAGCCCGTCGGAATCGTCCGTCAATACGCCAGTCGCGACGGGTACAGCATAACAGCGGATGCTGTCGCCGCGGCGGTGTGCGATTCACGCGGTCAGATCCAGCGCAGCCGCTGCCCGTGTGCCGAGGCGAATGCCCTCGCCTGACCGTCGAGCGCGAGCACAAACCGGTTGTCGTCCAGATGCTTCTGCGGCGGAATCGTCGCGTCGATCTGCGGAAAGACCGCGAGCCCCTCGAGGGAGATCCACCGGCACGGCAATCGTGCCATCTGCCCGTAGAAGCGGTCGCGGCCGGCCGTGTCGAGGTACGCGAGAACCGCCGTGTGCTGCACGACCGGCGTCACGCCCGCCGGCACGGCATCCACGAGCGCCTCGATCTGCTCGTTGAGATCGCCGCGCACGAGCGTCGGCGGGTCGGCACGGACGATTGCGGCGGCAGCATCCAGTCGCTGGTTTCTCTCGCGCTGCCCCGGCCAGATCAGCGCGTGCAACCAGCGCATGTCGTCGGGGTCGCTGACATCAAGCGGGTTCAGATCGATGCCGGACCGCGACACGATCTTCGGCAGCACCTGCGGGATCGGCACGCCGCCCATCGTGGTGCAAGCCGTCTCGACCGCGGACGGCCCGTCGGCCGGGTCAATGCGCACCCCACCGTCATACACGTGGCTGTAGCGATCGGGGTACAGACAGAGACCGGCGGATGCTCCCACCTCGATGAGGGCGATCGGGCCCCCGATCTGCGCCAGAAGCGGAAGGATCGCCGCGGTGCGCCCCGGTTCGTTGGTCTGCGTCGCCCGCGCGAGCACCTCGTGGCGTACGTCATCCCAGTTGTCGCGCAGCCACTGCAGGAAGTCCTCGGCAGGCAGCTCGGGAACGCGCAGATACCGCGTGGCCGCGAGCACCAGGTTGGGCTGCTGTTTGTGTGCGGGGAGTGAGGCGATCAGGGCGCACAGGTCGTGGTCGGCCGCGATCGCGCGACACCAGGTGTCGTACCGCGCCGAGTTGCCGTGCGCCTCGCGGTCGGCGAAGTCGGCGAACCGGGCCGAGACGTCCATGCGATTGTCCACGTCGAGCGGTCGCACGTCACACCACCTCGATGCCCAGCTGCGACGCGAGGATCGGGGCGAGCTGCAGAAGCTGTTCGTCATCGATGACGGCTCCGCGCAGACCGTCGGCACCGACGATCCTCGACAGGTCGAGTCCGCGCAGGTCGACGTCCTTCAGGGTCGCCCCCGGCACCTCGAGAGTGCCGATGCGGCATCCACTCAGGGTCACACGCGTCGCCCGGGCCGAGCCGAGGTCGAGCTCGTCGATCTGGCAGCCGTCGAATGCGACATCGGCGAGCACACTGCCGCGCAGGTTGATGTAGCCCAGCTTGCACTCGGTGAGGCGCACGCTGTTCCACTGGCTGTCGTAGCCCTCGAGCGAGCCGATCCGGGAGTGGCTGATCGTGACGTCGCGCAGCGTCGATGACGGCGCTGAAATTGTGGCAGCATCCGCCGATTCGATGGAGCAGTCGGTGGCCCGGATGCCGCGGCAGACGAGCCCGGATGCGTGAAGCCCGTCGAACGAGCACTCTGAAAATGTGAGGTCGGCGAGTGTGCGATCGGCGAGCGAGTCGTCGGTGAAGCTCTCGCCCTCGCGGAGGTCGCCAGCCAGAAGATCATCGAGAGTTGCCGGCTCGAGGCCGGAGAGTGCTGGAGCCTGAATACGCGGTGGATGTACGGTCACCCGGTCACACTATCTCGGTAGACTCTCTCTACCATCCACCCGTCCCTCGGAGGGTCTTTCCGTGTCACGTCCCGTCCTCCTGCCTCAGCCGCGCTCCGTCATCGAGAATGACGGCTCCTTCACGATCGGCGAAGGCACCCGCATCGTCACCGACCGCCCTGAGCTCGGCGACTATCTGGCCAGCGTGCTGCGCGAGGTGCTGGACTGCGAGCTTCCCGTGTCGACCGGCGCTGCGGCCGAGGGCGACATCGTGATTGAGATCAACGCCAGCATCGACGACCTTGAAGCCGGCACCGTTGAGGCATACCGCCTCACCGTCGATCGGCGCTCGATCATCATCGACGCTCCCGCCGATGCCGGGTTGGCTGCGGGCATTCAGACACTGCGGCAGCTGCTGCCGGCCGATGCCGGCTCTGCGGTGCCCGACCGCACCCGCGCGGAGATTTCCGCGGTGCAGATCCTGGACTGGCCGCGCTTCGCATACCGCGGTGTCATGCTCGACATCAGCCGGCACTTCTTCGGCGTCGACACGATCATGCGGCTCATCGATCAGGCGGCCGCGCTGAAGTTGAACTATCTGCATCTGCACCTCACCGACGATCAGGGCTGGCGCATCGAGATCCCGGGGTGGCCCGAACTCACGCGCTCGGGCGCCGACTCGCAGGTCGGTGGCGGGCCCGGCGGCTTCCTCACCACTGCGGATTACGAGCAGATCGTGCATTACGCAGCATCCCGGTTCATCACCGTCGTCCCCGAGATCGACATGCCGGGTCACACGAACGCCGCACTCGTGGCGTATCCCGAACTCGCTCCGGCGGGAGTGACGCCCGAGCCGTATCACGGCACCGAGGTGGGCTTCTCGACGTTCGACACGCGTTCCGAGGCGGTGTACGAGTTCATCGGTGACGTCATCGGGCACCTGGCCTCGATCACGCCCGGTCCGTACATTCACATTGGCGGTGACGAGTCGCACTCGACGACGCTGGAGGACTACCGACCGTTCATCGCCCGTGTGACACGCATGGTGACGGCGCAGGGCAAGCTGCCGATCGGCTGGCACGAGATCGGGGCGAGCGACGATCTTGCCGAGGGCACGATCGGGCAGTACTGGGGCACCCGCATCCCCGAGAACGACGAGGGTGAGCGGGCGAGTTCAGTGGCGCGGCAGGGCGGTCAGCTGATCCTCTCCCCCGCCGACGCCATCTACCTCGACATGATGCCGGAGGCCGACTTCCGCATCGGCCTCGACTGGGCGAAGGGCCCCACCCCACTTGCGGACGTGACGGACTGGGATCCAGCCACACTGATTTCCGGCGTCGACGAGAGCGTCGTGCTGGGCGTTGAGGCTCCGCTCTGGACGGAGACCGTTGAGACGGAGGACGACATCGACACGCTGCTCTTCCCGCGCCTTCTGGCTGTTGCCGACCTGGCGTGGGCGGATGCTGTCAGCGACGTCGAGTCGCGAGTGCACGCCCTTCTGCCTCGCCTCGCTGCGGCCAGCATCCAGTACGGCCCTGCCTAGCACTCACTCGTTCAACGACGCGTAGTGTGCGAGTTCTGAGAGGGCCGCACGTCGTCCCGTCAAGGCACCGGTGTCACTGCGAACCCGGCAAGCAATGCATTGATTGCCCAGTCCCAGCGCTGCGTCGGCGTGCCTGCAAGAATCTGATCTGCGTGCCCCGCCACATGCGGAGTGAGAGTCGGGTCAGCATCGATGATGGAGCGGGTGATGCGTTCGCGCTCACTGTCAGGGCGTTTCTCCGGCTCAGCGCCGGTGCGCTCCGGTGACGCGTGTTCGGCCGCGTTCGCAATGACGTAAAGAAGCAGAAGGTCCACCGCCCAGGCCGCACGGGAGGATTCCATCCCACCCTCGAGCAGCAGCCCCAGGAGGTTGTCGTACAGGATGGTCGCGTTCCTCCCAGAAGGGCGAATGATCAGCGCTGACCGCGCGAGACCCTGATACGAGAACAGCAGCGTGCGATAGTCAGCGAGAAGCTGGTGCGTCCGCTCAGCCCAATCCCCGTGCGTGGACACCGCAAGCGTACCGAGCAGGTCATCGAGGACTGCTGCGTGCAGCTCCGCTGTGTTGGCGATGTAAACGTACAGAGACGCGGGGCCCGTGTCGAGCTCCTGCGCGACTCGGCGCATCGTCGCCTTGTCCAATCCCTCTCGTCGCACGATGTCGACGGTCACCTGGATGATCCATTGCCGAGAAAGCGCTGGCTTGGACGGGCGCTCGCGGCGACTGCGGGTTGGTGCTTCGGAAGCCATGGACCCAGCGTAACGGGAACATTGAACGAACACGTCCGTTGCGAACATGTTCGTTGGAAGCTATAGTTCCAACGAACATGTTCGTAATGCGTGTGATCAGACCCGCTGCCATGCCTTGGAGGCACCCTCATGACCAACACTTCCCCCGCCGCCGTCGTGATGACGCCACTTCGCGTCCGGATGACGCTGCTCGGTGTCATGTTTGGGCTTCTGCTCTCGATGCTCGACAACTTCATCGTCGGCACGGCGGCTCCCTCGATCGTTCGCGATCTCGGTGATGCCTCGCTGCTGTCCTGGGTTGTGACCGCCTACGCGTTGACGACAGCGGTGACCACGCCAATTTGGGGGAAGTTAGGCGACTTGTTCGGACGCAAGCGCATCTTCCAAATCTCCGTTGCAGCCTTCATCGTCGGCTCCCTCCTGGCCGCACTCGCGCCGAGCATGATCCTGCTTATCCTCGCTCGCGCCATTCAAGGAATTGGCGCCGGTGGTCTCGCCGTTGGTGCGTTCGCCGTCATTGGCGACCTCGTGCCCCCTCGTGAGCGCGGGAAGTATCAGGGAATGGTGGCGATCATCGTGGCAACGGGCACGATCGGTGGCCCCCTGGTCGGGGGTTTCCTCACCGATGCTTTCGGCTGGCGCTCGGCGTTCCTGATCAACCTTCCCCTGGGAGTCCTCACCATGGCATGGGTCGCCTGGACTCTGCGGATGCCACGCGTGCAACGCAAGGCACAGATCGACTGGCTCGGCGCGGTCCTGCTCGGAATCGCCGTCAGTGCGTTGATCTTCCTCACGTCCTGGGCTGGCGATACATTCGAGTGGGCATCATGGCAGACGGGTGCCTTCGTTGTCGTGTTCGCGCTCGCATTGGTTGCTTTCGTGTGGTGGGAACAACGCGTGGCGGAGCCGCTCCTTCCTCTCGCGATCTTCCGGGAACGCAGTTTTACGATGGCTTCCATCCTGGCGTTCACCAGCGGAATCGTGGTCTTCGCCAGCGTGCTGTACCTGCCGATCTTCCAGCAGACCGTGCAGGGTGCCTCTGCTAGCTCCTCGGGACTGCTGCTGTTGCCGATGATGATCCCCGTCGTGATCGTGTCGCAGATTGCCGGGCGCCTGATGACACGCACCGGCCGATACAAGGTGTTCCCAGTGCTCGGCTCGATCGCCCTGACCGTCGGGGGTGTCCTCCTTGCCACAATGACGGTCGGGACTCCAATTGGCGCAACCGCGGCCTTCATGATCCCGATGGGCATCGGCTCTGGGCTCACCCAGCAGATGACTACTACGATCGCGCAGAACAGTGTGCAGCAGAAGGACATGGGGGCTGCCTCAGGCGCGGTCACACTGCTACGGACCATTGGCGGGTCGCTCGGCATCGCAATATTCGGATCAATCTTCACCGCGTACACCGTCGATTCTTCAACCGGCAGCGAAGGCATCGCGCAGGCGATCTCCACGATCTTTGGGGTCACCGCCGCGATCTCTGCGCTGGGCGTCGCCGCCGCATTCGCCATCAAAGAAATCCCGCTCCGTCGGGGCCCAGCCGCTGGCGCATCAGAACCGAGATCATCGTCACCGACCGGGACCAACCTCCCACCCCGTGTTGAGGCTTAGCCCGCATCGGCGGATGGACGGTGATGCAGCACGTACGTTCACATCAGCGATTGCTACAGCATCTGCTCTGCCTGGTGCCCCGGTCAACTCTTCGATACCGAACGTGTCCGACGGTGCAGTCAGCACTACACGTCGCTTCTAGCAGGTGATTCTGAGCGAGACCGGCACGAATGATCCTCCATCGTTCAGTGCGCGTGCAACCGGGGAACCAAGACTGAAATCGTGAAAAATAAAATCAAATTCCTCAGTCTCGCCGCTACCCTCGCTGCCGCGCTCGTCGCTTCAGCCTGCTCCAGCCCCGCGATGTCTGGCGAGGCACCCTCTCCGGAGTCCAATCGCGCCTTCGGCGCATACGGCACGAACGAGCAGGCTGCAGAACCGTTCGACGGGTCGATCCACAACAATACAATGGCCGTCAGTCCAGACGAGAAGGTCGCGGTGGTCTCGAACTCGCAGACCGGCAGGGTCGAGATCGTGGACTTGGAGTCCCGTTCGGTCACGTCGGAGCTCTCCGACTACGTCACCCCTCGGAACATTGTGTTTGCTCCAGACGGCGACAGCTTCTACATCTCCGACAGCACTCTCGGAGTCGTCGATAAGGTCTCACTCAGCAGCCTCGACGTCGATGAACGGTTCCCACTCGGTGCCGGGGCGTTCGGAACGGCACTAAACGCGGAGGGCGACACACTGTACGTCAATAATCAGGCGGCAGGAACAGTCACCGTCGTTGACCTCGCTGAGCAGCGAGCCTCTTCCGTCATCAGCGGATTCGCGCAGCCCCGACAAGGAGTGGTGCTCTCAGCCGATGAAGAAACTCTCTACGTCACGAACTTCAAGGGCGACAGGGTCACCGCGGTGAACACGCAGGACAACACGATCGACCACCAGGTCGAAGGCTTCAACATGGTGAGAGCGGTGAGCGTGAACAGCGACGGCACTCGACTGTACGCAGCAAATAGCGGAGAGAACACGATCTCGGTCGTCGACACCGCCACGAGTGAGACCATCGCACGCATTCCCGTGGGAGAGAAGCCCTACGGCGCTGCCCTCTCGCCTGATGACTCCATCTTGCTCTCAGGCGACCTCGAATCGAACACCGTCTCCGTCATCGATACGGCGACCAACACCGTCACGGCGACGATCGAGGGTTTCAGTGGCCCCCGACAAGCCATTAAGTTCTCCGACAACTCTGCAACAGCGTGGGTGCTGAACGAGAACCTCACCGTCAGCGAGGTTGACCTCACGGACAACACGATTTCCGGAACATCAACTCCGTCCGAGTAAAAGCACATGCTCGGTGGCGGAAGTATGCCCGCCACCGAGCATGGGACAACGACAGGGAGCACACACACGACGTGTCGCCTCTGGAGGCGACGGGCCCTCATCTTCCGACTCGCACTAGGCCCCCATCGGCCCAGGGTCCAAGCGCTCAGTCACGGGCAGAACCTGCGCAAGGACGAAATGCCGGAGCAAGGACGAAATTCGCGAAAGTGTCCTTGCTAGCGCAAGGTGCCCGTGCTTGGATGTGCGGGCGGTACGTTCGTGTACGCAGTCTCGCACCTCATCCTTGTGCGAGCGCGAGAACGCTGTGTTCGTGTTCGTGCAGGCGCGCGGACGCTCCGTAGCTGGACGCGGCGCGGCGCGGCGAATCCATGGGAGGACGCGGCGCAGCGTGTCATGCTGCACGACGGTGCAGTCGTATCCGTCCGCCCTCTCGTGTGGGCGCGACCCTGTACGTCCACCTGCGGAGCCCGCACGTCCACGTGCGGAGGGTGCAGCGCGCCCGTGTGCGCGGCAGTTCTTTGCGTGCGTGCGCCCACGCGAGAGTATTGTGCCCGAGCGCACATGCGGGCACCCAAGCGTGACAGCATCCCGGTATGCGCAAAGTGATCGATCATGATTGAAGTAACTGTGCAATAATCATCTTCACGCACAAATGAGAGGACGCGCTATGCCAGACGCCGGCGCCTTCATGGCCCAAGAACTCGCAAGTCAGCCCGAAATGTGGTCGCGCGCGATCACGCAGAAAGAGGATGCCGCGAAGCTTCCTGCTTCAGGACAGCGCGTCGCCGTGGTTGGCTGCGGAACCTCGTGGTTCATGGCACAGTCGTACGCTGCGCTGCGCGAGACCGCAGGGCTCGGCATCACCGACGCCTTCGCCGCAAGCGAGGCGTTCGTCGACCGTGACTACGACGCCATCATCGCGTTGACCCGCTCCGGCACCACGACCGAGGTCCTCGAGCTTCTGGAGCACGTGGGAGATTCCACCCGCACCATCGCAATCATCGGCGACACAGAGACGCCGATCGTCGACATGGTGAACGACGTCATCGCGTTCCCTTACGCAGACGAGAAGTCCGTCGTGCAGACCCGTTTCGCGACAACCGCGCTGACGTTCCTGCGCCACTCGACCGGTGCTGACGTCACGACGCAGATCGCCGACACCGAGAAGATCCTCACGGAAGACCTCTCCCCCGCGCTCACCGACGCCGAACAGTTCTCCTTCCTCGGCCGCGGCTGGACGACAGGCCTCGCCCACGAGGCCGCGCTGAAGATGCGCGAAGCCTCGCAGTCGTGGACCGAATCGTACTCGGCGATGGAGTACCGCCATGGCCCGATCTCGATCGCCGCACCGGGCCGCGTGAGCTGGATGTTCGGTGAGGCGCCCGCAGGGCTCGCCGACGCCGTCGCCGCCGCGGGAGCACACTTCGAAGACGCCAGCGTCGACCCGCTCGCCGACCTCGTGCGCGCCCAGCGCGTTGCCCTGGCGCGCGCCCTGAGCGCTGGGCTCAACCCCGACACCCCGCGCAACCTCACACGTTCTGTGGTCCTCGACGCATGACCGTGTCTCTCGGCCCCGGAGCACCCGTGCTCGCCTTCGATGTGGGCGGCACGGATCTCAAATCGGGGCTTGTCACGGCGGACGGAGACATCGTCGGGGTGCAGCGCACCCCGACGCCCGTCCAGCCCGAGCACACCGAGAAGGCCGTGCTCGAGACGATCACGCGCCTCGGTGCGGAGCTGCGCCAGCAGCATCCGGAGATCGACCCTCAAGCGGTCGGGCTCATCGCCCCCGGAGTCGTCGACGACGACAACGGGATCGGGCTGTTTGCCGAGAACCTGAACTGGCAGGATGTGCCGTTCCGTGACCTCACCGAGAAGGCATTCGGGCTTCCCGCATCCTTCACGCACGACGTGCGCGCGGCGGGCGAGGCCGAATACCGTCTCGGTCCGGCATCCCAGTACCGCAATGCACTCGTTGTCACGATCGGCACGGGCATCGCCGGGGCGATCTTCATCGACGGCAAGCCGTACGCCGGCGAGGGCTATGCCGGCGAGCTCGGACACTCCGTCATCGCCCCGGGCGGCGAGCCCTGCGCCTGCGGCGGCCGCGGCTGCCTCGAAGCCATTGCCTCAGCGGCAGCCATCACGCGCCGGTACAACCGGATCACCTCGGTTCCCGTGCCCGGAGCCCGCGAAGTGCTCGAACGCGCCCGGTCAGGCGACACGGATGCTGAGGCCGTCTGGATCACCGCACTCGACGCCCTCGGGCTCGGCCTGTCGCACGCAACGGCACTGCTGGCCCCGCAGGTCATCGTGCTCGGCGGCGGGCTCGCGCAGGCGGGCGATGCCCTCTTCACCCCCGTGCGCGAACGCCTCTACTCGCACCTCACATTCCACCGGCGCCCCGAGCTCATGCAGGCGAGCATCGGCCAAGACGCCGGCCTCGTCGGCGCCGCGATGCGCGCCCGTGCCATCCTGGAGACCCCATGATCATCACGGTGACTCCCAACCCCGCTCTCGACACGACGGTCACGCTCGAACGGCTGACGCCCGGAGGCACGCACCGTGTCGCTCCGGCGGCCCTGCGTGCCGGCGGCAAGGGTGTCAACGTCGCTCGCGTGCTGCACGATCAGGGCGAGGATGCTGTCGCCATCGCTCCCGTGAGTGCGACGGAGGCCGCCTTCAGCGCCGATCTCGAGCCCGTCCCGCACTCGCTCGTGGGCACGCCGTGGCCGCTCCGGCGCTCGACAGCGATCGTCGAAACCGAGACCGGAACCACGACGATCCTCAACGAGTCGGGCAACCCACAGCCGACGACCGTGTGGACGGAGATGCACGACGTCATCACCTCGCGTCTGCCCGGCGCCCGCTGCCTCGTCGTCTCGGGCAGCACCCCGCCCGAGGCCCCCGAGAGCCTCGTGGCCGACCTGATCACCGACGCACGCCACGCCGGCATCCCGACCATCGCCGACGCAACCGGCGCGCAGCTGCTCGGTGCCGCACGAGCCGGAGCCCAGGTGCTGAAGCCCAATCGCGATGAACTGCGCGACACCACGGGCGAAGCGGATGCTGTCGCGGGTGCCCGCGCCCTGCAGAGCCTCGGTGCCCAGACCATCGTCATCTCGCTCGGCGAAGACGGCATGATCGTCGTCCCTCCGGGCAACGCCCCGGTGCGGCATGCGCGTCTCGACCGTGTGCTCTCCGGCAATCCGACGGGCGCGGGCGACGCCGCCGTGGCGTCGCTGGCCGCCCACCTCGCCGCACACGAGAGCGACGTCGATGTTCTTCTGCGTCGCGCCGTCGCCTGGTCGGCTGCGGCCGTGCTCATGCCGCTGGCCGGCAGCATCCACTCGTCTCACCCCGATCTCGCCCACGACGTGACGATCACCACATTGGAGGCATCATGACTCTCACCGGCACACGCGGCATCGTCGACGACGCCGCCCGAGCGGGCACCGGAATCGGCGCGTTCAACGTCATCCACCTCGAGACGGCCGAGGGTCTCGTCGCGGCGGCCGAGCGCGCGCAGCTGCCGGTGATCCTGCAGATCTCGCAGAACTGCGTCGCCTATCACGGCGGGCTGCAGCCGATCGCACGCGCCTGCCTCGCCGCGGCCGAGGGCTCGAGCGCCAGTGTCGCGGTGCACCTCGACCACGCCGAGAGCGAGGACCTCACACGCGAAGCGATCGACCTGGGATTCGGCTCCGTCATGTACGACGGCGCGACGCTCCCCTACAACGAGAACGTCGCGGCGACCAAGCGCGTGACCGACTACGCCCACGCAGCCGGCGTCTTCGTCGAGGCCGAGCTTGGCGAGGTGGGCGGCAAGGACGGCGCGCATGCCCCCGGCGTCCGTACGGACCCGGACGAAGCCACGCGTTTCGTGGCCGAGACCGGTGTCGACGCTCTCGCCGTCGCGGTCGGGTCCTCACACGCGATGACCGAGCGCGTTGCATCGCTCGACCTCGACCTCATCGCACGGCTGCACGCGGCGCTCGATGTTCCCCTGGTGCTGCACGGCTCCTCGGGCGTCGCCGACGACGTGCTCACGCTCGCGGTGCGTGCCGGAATGACAAAGATCAACGTCTCGACGCACCTGAACGGCATCTTCACTGGTGCGATCCGCGAATTCCTGACCCGGAACCCCGCTGTCGTGGACTCGCGCAAATACCTTGCACCCGCGCGCGACGCCCTCTCGGCGGAAGCCGAACGGTTGCTGCGGCTGTTCGCTCTCGCCTCGGATGAGTCGCCCCAATGAACCGCTCAGAACGGCTCATGGCCATGCTCGATCTGCTCGCCGAGAACGGGCAGATCGATGTCGATGACGTCGTCGACGCCCTCAACGTGTCTCCCGCGACGGTGCGCCGTGACCTGGATACCCTCGCCGAGCAGAATCTGCTCACCCGCACGCGCGGAGGTGCCGTCGGTCACTCAGTTTCGTACGACCTGCCGCTGCGCTACAAGCGCGGGCAGCGCGCCGACGAGAAGACGGCGATCGCACGTGCGGCGAGCGACCTGGTGCGCCCGGGCAGCGTCGTCGGGCTGTGCGGCGGAACCACATCGACAGCCGTGGCCAGCGAACTCGCCGCACGCGGGGACCTCGCCGACGCGCAGGGAGACGCCGGGCTCACGGTCGTCACCAACGCCATCAACATTGCCTCGCAGCTCGCGCTCCGGCCGCACATCAAGGTCGTCGTCTCGGGAGGCGTCGTGCACGCCCGTTCCTACGAACTCACGGGGCCCTACGCTGACGAGATGCTCGGCAAGCTCAGCATCGACATCGCCTTCATCGGCGTCAACGGCATCGATGCCGAGCAGGGCGCCACGGTGCACGACGAGGGCGAGGCGCGTGTCAACCAGCTGATGGCCGAACGCGCGACGCGGGCCGTGATCGTGGCAGACTCTCAGAAGATCGGTCGCCGAGCTTTCGCCTCGGTCGCGCCGATCGACTCCTTTGACATGCTCATCACCGACTCGGGGGCGAGCACCGAGACCATTGCCGCGTTTGAGAAGCGCGGCATCGACGTGAGGATCGCCGAATGACCGTCATCATCCACTCTGCCCGGCTCGTCACCGACGGACGCATCACCGAGCAGGCATGGATCGAGATGACGGATGCTGTCGTGACAGCGACAGGCACGGGTGACACGTGGCGCGAGCGCACCGCGGCTGCCAGCGGGGACACTGACGGCGACGGCACTCCCGCGGGCAGCGTCGAGGTCGTCGATGCCGCCGGAGACTGGCTGACCCCCGGGTTCATCGACATTCACGGGCACGGCGGAGGTGCGGCCGCCTACGACGACGGCGCTGAAGCCATCGCCACCGCCGTCGCGGTGCACCGCGCGCACGGAACGACACGATCGGTGCTGTCGCTCGTGACAGCATCCGTTGCCGATCTCGCCGAGCGCGCCGCGGTGATCGCCGAGCTGACAGCATCCGACCCGCTCATTCTCGGCTCACACCTTGAGGGCCCGTTTCTCGACGCCGGGCACAAGGGTGCGCACACGGCCGAGCTGCTGATCGCGCCCACGCCTGCCGATATCGACACACTGCTGGCCGCGGCCGACGGCACGCTGCGGCAGATCACCATCGCCCCCGAGCTCAACGGCGGCCTCGACGCTGTCCGCACGTTCTCGAGCGCGGGCGTGCGCGTCGCCGTCGGGCACACCGATGCCGACTACGAGACGACGCTCGCCGCGTTCGATGCGGGCGCAACGCTGCTCACTCACGCCTTCAATGCCATGAACGGCATTCATCACCGCAAGCCGGGACCTGTGATCGCGGCGCTGGGCAGCAATGTGAGCCTTGAGATCATCAATGACGGAACGCACGTGCACCCCGATGTGGTGCGGATGCTGTTTGGCGAGGCTCCCGGTCGGGTCGTCATGATCACTGACGCGATGGCCGCCGCAGGCGCTGCTGATGGCGCCTACACGCTCGGTGGGCTGGATGTGACGGTGCGAAACGGCGTCGCGCGGCTGGATGACGGAAGCGAGACGGGCGGGTCAATCGCCGGGTCGACGCTGCTGCTCGACGATGCCGTCAAACGGGCAGTCACCGATGTCCGCGTGCCGATCGAACAGGCAGTGGATGCTGTCACGGGGGCTCCAGCCCGGGCGCTCGGCCTCGACGGCACTCTCGGCAGCCTGCGCACCGGCTTCGCCGCCGACGCTGTGCTGTTGAACTCAGAGCTCACGGTGCGCGGCGTCTGGGCACACGGCGCGCGGCTGCGCTGACAGCTGCGACGCGCTGCCCGCAGGGCCGGCGAATTCCGGTCAGCAGTCGGTGCGCGACGTTGATCACGGCGTCGTGACCGAGAGGTGATGCACGCGCTACTTCTCGCTCGCCTGAGTGCGCTCGGCTTCCTCGATGCGCGTCGCCAGGTCGTCGCGCACCAGGGACTGCCGGTGAACACTTCCGGCGCGGTATCCCGTGCGGCCGACCATGTGCGCTGAGATCGGCGCCGTCAGCCCCTGGAAGAAGATGATCGCGATCGCGAGTGTGATCGTCACGACGGCGGGTGTGTTGAGCGCAATGTCGGCCATCATCACGATGAGTCCCAGGATCTGCGGCTTCGTCGCGGCGTGCAGGCGGGTAAGCACGTCGGGCATGCGTAGAAGCCCGACCCCCGCTGCCAGGCACATCACGGCGGCAACGAGCACGAGAACAATCGTGATCCAGTCGCGAACATCACCGGTCATGTGTCGTCCCTCCGCCCCATGAACTTCGCCACGCTCACCGAGCCGATGAACGCGAATGCCGCGAGCACGAGCAGCAGCGGCAGCGTCGTCGCGTGGTGGTTGATTGCCATTTCGGCGCCCAGCCCGCACATGACCGTGACAAGCAGTACATCGCTTGCCACGACGCGGTCGAGCAGCGTCGGCCCCGTGACCAGCCGATAAAGCGCTGCCAACGCGCCGAGAGCGAAGAACACGACGGCAACGCCGATGAGAACGTTCATGACGGTCATGGCGTCTCCCCTCCGCGGTTGATGGTGACGGATGCTGCCGAGCCAGCACGCACACGTGCGACATCCGCCTTCGTCCCCAGAGCCAGCGCAATGCGCTTCTCGGTGCGCAGGACTTCTTCTTCGAACGCGTCGACCTCGGCTTCCGACCACACGTTGATGACGTGCACGTAGAGAATGGAGTCTTCGCGGTCGACGTCGAGCACGATAGAGCCGGGCACGATCGAGATCGCCTCGGCCGTCCACGTCATGATCAGGTCGGATCGGGTCCGCAGCGGAATCGCCGTGATGGCGTTCGACGGAACGTAGCGGGGCTTCAGCACGAGCCACGCGATGCCGATGGAGGCACGAGTGATGTCGAAGAGCAGCCGCGCGAAGAACACCAGCGTGTACCAGGGGTTGATCCGGATGCTCATCTCGACGGCCGGCAGATAGAAGACGATCGAGACGCCGAGGGCGAGAAGCACCCCGGTGATGAGCGACAGCCAGGTGAACTGCCCCCAGAGCAGCATCCAGATCACGACGAGTCCGACGCTGAGAATGATGAGCCCGCTGACCGAGGTCTTCTCTTCGCGTGGCTTCGCTTCAGACGTGTCCGGCTGACCCGGTTCGTTCTCGTCGCCCATCAGTCACCTCCTTCGAAGACGTCGCTCACGTAGTTGCCCGGTGTGCTCAGATAATCGGCGGCTCGGTCTGTGTATCCGAGCAGGGGCCCGGCGAGCACAGTGAGGGCGACAGTGACGGCGACGAGGCCGGTCGTCGCGCCGAGCATAAGCTTCGAGATGGTCTTCGTCATGACCGAGCCCGAGTCGTCGGGGCTCTCGCGCAGCGACGCGAGCAGCGGAGACGAGTAGCCGGTCACCTCGTTGCGACTGCGCCAGAAGCCCATGTTCCAGACTCTCACGAGCGCGTACAGCGTCAACAGTGAGGTAGCTGCGCCGGCCGCGACAAGTACATAGACGAGCCAGTCAGCGTCTTCGAGGCCCGCTTGGAACAAGCTCAGTTTGCCCAGGAACCCGGAGAATGGCGGGATGCCGCCCAGGTTCATGGCACCGATGAAGAACAGCACTGCCACCATCGGGGATGCTTTCAACACTCCGCCGAGGCGCGAGATCGACGTGGAGCCGCCCACGCGCTCCACGAGTCCCGCGGCGAGGAACAGCGTCGTCTGCACGGCAATGTGGTGCACGATGTAGTAGATCGTGGCCGACAGCGCGTGCGCGCCTCCGATCGCGATGCCGAAGATCATGTACCCGATGTGACTCACGAGCGTGAACGACAGCAGACGTTTGATGTCGGCCTGTGCCAGAGCACCGAGGATGCCGATGAGCAGCGTGAAGAACGCGATCACCATCAATGGCACGCGGAGCGGCACATCGACGAACAGCACGGTGTCGGTGCGGATGATCGCGTAGACGCCCACCTTGGTGAGCAGTCCGGCGAACACAGCGGTCACCGGCGCGGGTGCTGTCGGGTACGAATCGGGCAGCCAGAATGAGAGCGGGAAGACCGCTGCCTTGATGCAGAACCCCGTGAGCAGTGCGACACAGAGCACCATCTGGATGTCTTGCGGCAGGTCGCGGATGCGCTCGGAGATCAGCGCGATCGTGACCGTTCCCGTCGCCCCGTAGATGAGGGCGATCGCGGCGAGGAAGATGATCGACGAGACGAGGCTCACGACGATGTACGTCACGCCGGCACGAATGCGTGCACCCGTGCCGCCGAGCGTGAGCAGCACGTAGCTCGCCGACAGCAGCATCTCGAACGCCACGTAGAGGTTGAAGAGGTCTCCCGCGACGAACGCGTCAAACACACCGGCGGCCAGCACGAGGTAGGTCGGATAGAAGATCGAGACCGGTGTCTCTTCATCGTTCTGGTCGGCGATGCCCTGCCCGATCGAGAAGATGAGGACGCCGAGAAGCATCAGCGCCGAGATCAGCAGCATGACGGCCGAGAGCCGGTCGGCGACGAGTACGATCCCCCATGGCGGCTCCCATCCGCCGATGTGCACGACAGCCGTTCCGCTCGTGTCGATGTCGAACATGAGCGCGACGCTCAGCACAGTGACGAGCACGAGGCTCGCGGTGCTGACGATCACCTGCAGACGCGTGCGGCGGCCGAGGGCGAGCGTGACCGCCGCGCCCAGCAGCGGAATGGCGACGACGAGAGGCAGCAGAGAGGCGATCATCGGTCTCCTCTTGTCTCGTCAGATTCGTCATCCACGTGCTCGTCGCTGGCGTCGAGGATGTCCTGAATCGCCTGGTCATCGACGTCGACAGCGTCGAACGTGGCGTCTGTGCTCTCCTCGGTGTCGCGGGCGTGCTCGTCGGGCACGGTATCACCGCGGTCGCCGAGCCGCGCCAGCCACCAGGAGCGGTAGATCAGCGCCAGCAGAAACGCCGTGATGCCGAAGTTGATGACGATGGCCGTGAGCATCAGCGCCTGAGGCAGCGGGTCAACCATGGGAGCATCCGCTGTCGCTCCATCGACGATCGGCGCCGAACCGCTCGGCCCGCTCATGATGAAGATCAGAATGTTTGTCGCATTTCCGACGAGCAGGAACCCGATCAGCACGCGCGTCAAACTGCGTTCGAGCATCACATAGACGCCGGCCGCGTAGAGCACAGCCATGATGATCACAAGGGTAAGGGATGCCGTCATGCCGCACCTCCTCGCGTACCGACCGTGACTTCGGCGTCGTCGAGCTGCCGGTCGACTTCGCCGCCGAGGCTGCGCAGGATGTCAAGAATGAGCCCGACGACGACGAGGTACACACCGATGTCGAAGATGGTGGACGTGCCGATGGACAGGTGTCCCAGCACGGCGACGTCGGTTTCGAGGTATGCAGATGTGAGAGCGTCCGCGCCAAAGAACAGCGACCCCACGGCAGTGCCGACGGCCAGCAGGATGCCGGTGCCGAGGATCTTCCCCGCATCGACAGTCACAGCTTCCGCAAGCTCGAAGCGCCCGCCCGCGAGGTACCGCGCGATGAGGGCGAGTCCCGCCAGTAGGCCGCCAGCGAACCCGCCGCCCGGTTCGTTGTGCCCAACGAAGAGCAGGTAAATCGAGACGAGGATCGCGGGGTGGAACAGAAGCCGTACAACGACTTCGAGAAGGATCGACCGGTGGTGCAGCGAGAGCGTCCGTCCGGCGAAGATCCATGTATGCCGCGTCTCACTCAAGCCGTGTGCCGGAGCGAGCGGGTCGTACACGACCTGGCGGCGTCGTGCCCGCCGCCGACGAGCGCGCGCACCATCGATGCGCGGCATGACACCGACGCGCCCAGAGACGAACAGGAGGCTCGCGATCCCCGTCGCTACGACGATGAGCACCGAGATCTCTCCCATCGTGTCCCAGGCGCGGATGTCGACGAGCATGACGTTGACGACGTTGCGGCCGTGCCCCTCGTTCACGGCGAGGTCGGGCAGCTGCGCCGAAATGCTCTCGGCCTGCCGCGCGCCGAGGGCGACGATGCCCACGATCCCCATCGTGATTCCGACGAGGGCGCCGATCAGCATCCGCCGTTTCTTATGCACAGGTTTGTTGTGTTGCGCGATCTTGACCGGAAGCCGCCGGAGAACGAGCACGAAGATTACGATCGTCGCCATTTCGACGAGCCCCTGCGTGATCGCGAGGTCGGGGGCGCCATGCAGTGCGAACAGCGCGACGAGCCCGTAACCGGTGATGCCGACGAGCAGCACGGCGGTCATGCGCTTCTCGACGAACGCGGCCATAATGGCGGCGATCACCATGACCAGGCCGATGACCGGCTGCGCCGGGTAGTCATAGAGCCGGATGCCGTCGGGCCACGTGCGGTTCATCGACAGCGTGTACACGATGCCGGCGACGAACACGACGAGAATCGTCGACAGGTACTGCGACAGACCGCCGCGCTGGGCAAAGATCGTGCTGCGGGCCGCGAACCGGTCGACGATGCTCACGATCGACCAGTAGCCGCGTGACGCCTCGATCCAATCCGGCACGCGGTCTTGCACGCGGGCGACGAGCGTGCGCCAGTTGAACAGCAGAAGGCCGACAATCAACACACCGGCCGAGATCGCAAGTGCCGGCTGGAAGCCGTGCCAGAGAGCGAGATGTGCGGAACCGTCGTCGGGAAAGGTGCCGGCGTATTTTCCCAGCGGTGCGTCAAGGATGCCGGGGATGACACCGAGCGCGAGCGTTCCGACCGTGAGCACGAGAGGGGTGATGAGCAGCCCTGGCCCGTCGTCGTGCAGCGGCGTCTTTTCGCAGTTCTCCCGGTGAGCGAAGGCGCCCCAGAAGAAACGCGCCGTGTATGCGACGGTGAGGATCGAACCGAGCGCAGTGCCGATAAGCGCTGCCCACCCCCAGACGCTGCCGGCGAGCGCGGCGTCGAAAAATGCCGTGAACACGGCGTCTTTCGCCACAAAGCCGAGGAGCGGCGGAACGCCCGCCATCGAAAGGCAGGCGATTGCCGCCACGATCATGAGCACGGGCGTGCGCCGGCCGACTCCTGAGAGCTTGCGCCAGTCGCGTGTGCCGGTGCGGTGATCGATGATGCCGACGACGAGGAACAGCGTCGCCTTATAGAGGGCGTGGGCGAGCAGCAGAACCAGGGCGGCGAGAGCGGCGTCGTGCGTTCCGAAGCCGGCGATCACCATCAGGAATCCCAGTTGGCTCACGGTGCCGTAGGCCAGAACGAGCTTGAGGTCGTACTGCCGCAGCGACCGCCACGCACCGACGAGCATCGCGGCGAGCCCGAGAACGATGAGCGTCGGCATCCACCCCGGCGAGTCGGCATACCCGGGAGCGAAGCGCGCGACAAGGTAGATGCCGGCTTTCACCATCGCCGCCGCGTGCAGATAGGCGCTCACGGGAGTGGGGGCCGCCATGGCCGCCGGAAGCCAGAAGTGGAACGGAACGATCGCGGACTTCGACAGGGCGCCGATCAGGATCAAGATGATCGCTGTCGCAACGGCGGGCCCGCCCGGTGGGTTATCCACCATTGCGGCGATCGAGGTGGAGCCGGTCGCGACAACCATCATCACCACACCGATCAGCATGATGAGCCCACCGAACGTGGTGACGAGCAGGGCCTGCAACGCCGCACCGCGGGACTCTTTGCGCCCGATGTAATGCCCGATGAGCAGGTACGACAGGATGCTCGTGATTTCCCAGAACATGAACATCACGATGATGTCGTCTGTGATTACGAGCCCGTACATCGTCCCGGCAAACGCCAGCATGATCGCGGCGAAACGGCCGAGCCCCGGTTCGTCGGCTGTGAAGTAGTGCGCGCAGTACAGCAGCACAAGCGTGCCCACGCCGGTCACGACGAGAGACAGAAGCCAGGCAAGCGGATCGACGCGGAATGACAGTTCGACGCCGAGCGACGGGATCCACGGGTAGGACTCGAGTGCTTCCTGCCCTCCGATGACCGTCGGTGTCTGGGCGAGGGTGAGGACGAATGCCGCAAAGGGAACGAGCGCGACGACGAAGAAGACTCGTGTGGAGAGCCAGCGGGTGAGATTTGGCGTGACAATTGACAGCACCAAGAATGCGGTCAAGAGCACTGCCATGCGCGTCTCCGAGATGTCGGCGGCGGTTTCTCCTTATTCTACAGAGTCAGCTGCAGTCATTCCGGTGAAAGTACCGAGGAAACGCGTCAATGCCGAACATGGAATATATCGCTGCGGGATGCTGTTGAAGCGCCGAAATCTCGTGCGATGGGGCGCGGCTACCCCCATGGTGTGCCGCGCCCCACCGCATCCGACCTCGCTGGCGTGCTCCCGAAGTCGGACCCTGGTGATGTTCGGGTCAACCACCAGGTATCCGTGCCACTCGCAGAGCGAGTGCTGACGGGCCACCGCTAGGGACGATGGCGTCCAGTACACTCGCCGCGTGGCAGTTCGTGCACTGTCCTTCACCATGAGAGATGCAGTTCGTACCGGATTATGACGCGACTTCTCACATTCTTTTGTGGATTTTTGCATTCTCCTGACAGAGAATGGCCGACGGCGTCATAATTTGGCTCTGACGGCGTCTCTTAACTCAGAGGCTCTCCGTTTGATTGGCTCTCTGTCTGATTCCACGCCCCGTAGAGAAATGAAGCAACCGATGTTCCGTGCCCGTGCCAGCGACGCGTCTGACGCGAGCCTGCTCGAGCGCACGCGCAACGGTGACGAGGCTGCGTACGCAGAGCTGTGGCGGCGACACTCGGCCGCGGGAATGACCGTTGCCCGGTCGATCACGTCGAGCCTCGACCACGACGACCTTGTGCAGGAGGCGTTTGTTCGCGTCTTCACGGCGGTGCGCAGGGGCGGAGGCCCCAAGGGAGCGTTCCGCCCGTATCTGTTCACGACGCTGCGCAACACGGCGGCCGAGTGGGGGCGCAAGCGTCGCGAGACGTCGCTTGACACGCTGGAGACGTTTGAAGACCCTTCAACGAGTGAGGCAGCGACAGAGGCTGCGCTCGATCGGGGGCTGACGGCGACGGCGTTTCGGAGTCTCCCCACACGCTGGCAGGAGGTGCTCTGGTACTCCGAGGTCGAGCAGATGACTCCGGCAGAGGTCGGACCGTTGCTCGGTATGAAGGCGAACAGCGTCGCCGCCCTCGCTTACCGCGCCCGTGAGGGGCTGCGGCAGGCGTGGATCCAGGCACACATCAACGCGGCAGCCGAGGGGTCAGACTGCCGGTGGACGCTCGAGCGCATGGGGTCGTATACGCGGTCCGCTCTCGGCAAGCGCGATACCGTGCGATTCGACAATCACCTCGACGAGTGCGCCAAGTGCACGATCGTTCTGGCCGAAGCGAAGGCTGTCGGCTCCCGGATCGCCCTCGTGCTCCTGCCGCTCACCATCGGGGCGACGGGCGCCAGCGCCTACCTGGCGTGGCTGCAGTCCGGACAGACTGCCGCTGTCATGGCGATGCCGGTGGGCGTCGCGGCAGGTGTGGGCGGCCCGACGGTGGCTGGAGCAGGCGCGGCAGCAGGGGCCGGATCAAGCAGCGCGGGCAGCGGCGGAAGTGCCGGTGGCGCGGGTGCGACATCCGCAGCATCCGGACTCTCGACGGGCGCGATCGCGGTTGGAAGCACCGTTGCAGCTGGAGTTCTGGCCGCGGCAGTGGCGGCGGCGGTGATCTTCGTGCCGTCGCTCCCCATCTTCGACAATGGCAGCCAGGTATCTCCCCCGCAGGCAGCGGGCCAGCCACCGTCGGCCCAGCAGCCAGACGATAAGGCTGAGGATGCTGCGCCGAAAGACGACACACCTCCGGCCGACGATCCACCAGCGGAGGATCCTCCGTCGGACGAACCGCCGGTTGACGACCCGCCTGCGGATGAGCCTCCCGCAGACGATCCGCCAGCCGAGGACCCGCCAGAGGACGAGCCGGGTGCGGACGAGAGCTCGCCGCCGTCGAAGCCGGACAAGCCGAATCATTCGGATGGCGACGAAACGATCAAACCGGACCCATCTCCCGGCCCGGTCGAGGCCCCTACGGTCAACGAGAACATCGACAGCGACGAAAATGGCGATCCCGTGTTGAGGGGCAATGCTGCGCCGGGCAGTGAGATCAACGCCAAGGCCAAACTGGCCGACGAGGGCGACGCTTCGTCAGTGTCGTCATCCGGCGTCTCTGGCTCGACCGCGTCGGCATCCGCGGGTGCGGCGACAGCCCAAGCGGCTCTTTTCTCCGCGCTCGGCGCATCACCGGTAGCGACGTCGGCTGCTGCCTTCTTCTCTGCGCTGTCTGCGCTCGACTCGTCGTCGGCGACGGGGACGACACCGAGCACGAGTTCATCATCGGTACCCGTGTCCACGGGGATGGCATCGCTGCTTTCATCCTCGGGCTCTGTCGCCTCGACCGCGCCGACGACATCCTCCTCTGCGCTCACATCGCCGACCGGGTCGACGTTCTCCGCCACGGGTCCCCCTTCTCCGATCGCAACGGCGTTGTCCGCCACGGGGTCCGAGTCCTCGACGGCAACTGCCTCCACCGCCTCGGGAACAGGATCCGAAATGTCGACGACCGCATCGGCCTCGGATGACCTCACCTTCTCTACAGAGGCCAGCGACAATGACGGATCGTGGACGCTCCCTCTTACGGACCTCCCACCGGGTTCCTACACGGTCTCGGTGACGGCGACTTTGAATGACCAGACGTCAGCACCGACCGTCATCAACGTCCAGGCTCCGCTCGACGACGGTGACGGCAGCGATAACGGTGACGGCGATGAGGGCGACGACGACGAAGACGGCGACGGTGGTGAGTCGTCCGAGTCGACGATCTCAAACATCACTCTGAGCCACTCGTGGGTGAGCTGTGACGACGGCCTGCTGCCGGGGTGCCGCACCGTCACATCGCTGTCTCTGGACGATATCCCCGACGACACGGACGTCGTCACGGTCACGATCACCAACTGTTCGTTCACGGACACAGCGACAGGCACAGTGGACGCGAACGGAAACGTCACGTTTGATGACGGCGAAGTTCTGCTCGCTCCGTGGTTGGGCTTCCAATCCTCCACAATCAGCATCAGCACCGGCGACTCCGAGGAGTGGATTGTGGAGCCCATTAAGCTCAAGGAAATTCCTGGTTTCACGTGGCCCTGATTCCCCGACAGGCGCTCTGCCATAGGCCGCTCGCCTTCTGGCTTTCTGCCAGCCCGGCTGGTTAGCACCCGGACAGCTTTGCACCCCGGTAACCGCGACTTATGCGGCCCAAATGGCTGCTCGGACCCGGCCAGAACGTGCATTTGGGACGCATGAACGGGGCCGAACAAACGGAGTCACAGCCGTTGAGCCAACCGCAACCGTTTATGCGAAGGAGACGGTTGTTCCGCGTCAGCAGGCACGCGCCCGTGCCTCAGATGAACGGAAGGCGTGCACGGGGCACAGGCTACCTTTGCCGGAGCCTGCCCGACTGGGAGCGTGGGGATACAGACACGTTCGCTAGCGTCAGCACGGTCAGCACAGTCGCGCTCTGCGTGGAGCATCCGGGCAAAACGGCGCATACTGCGCGTTGAACGGCTACCCCGAAGGAATCACGACATCGCACGGTCGCGACGGCGGCCCTGCAGAACGACAGCCAGCACAATCACAAGGCCCACGACCGTCAGCGCCACATTCACGAGCGGCAGCGACTGGATGCCCAGCAACGGCAGCAGCATCGCCCCGAGGAACGCTCCCCCGCTGATCCCGATGTTGAACGCCGTCGTGTAAATCGCGCTGCCGGTGTCGCGGAAGCGGTCGCTCGCAGTCTGCAGCATCCGGGTCTGAAGCAGCGGCGGCACCATGCCGAACGACAGCCCCCACACGGCGAGCGCCGCCATCGACCCCCAGAAGCCGCCGGCCGTGAAGGCAAGAGCGCACACGGATGCTGCCACGCCGGCGAGCCCGATCACGAGGCCGAGCCGCGTGCGGCGCGCAAAGACCGTGCCCGTCAGGACGAGTCCGATCGCGCCCGCTCCGCCGTAGACGAAGAGCGCGATGCTGATGTACTCGCTCGGGACGCCGATCGGGTCGAGAAGGTACGGCGTGACGTAGGTGTAGAAGGCATAGTTACCGATCATGATGATCGCGACGGTGACGCAGATCACGAGCACCGGAACGACTGTCGCGTCGCGGCGCTTCGGGGCGCCAGCATCCCGTTTCTCGTGTACCTCACGAGCCACGGGGACGAGCCAGAGAAGAACCGCGACAGCACCGAGGATCAGTCCTGCGGCGATGGCCACGAACGCCCACCGCCACCCCACGGCGTGGCCGAGCGCCGTGGCGAGGGGAACGCCCAGCACCAGAGCGAGAGTGCCTCCGGCAAGCGTGAGCGAGACGGCTCGGCTGAGGTTCTCACGCGAGACGATGCGCGCGGCGTAGGCCGGGACGAACGACCAGAACAGCCCGTGCGCGAGGCCACCGACGATGCGCGCCACCACCACGAGGGCATAGCTGGGGGCGAGGCCCGTCGCGAGATTGGCGAGGCCGAGGACGACGAGTACGGCGACGATCATCGGCTTGCGCGGAAGCCGGACCGTGAGTGCCGTGAGCGGAGCGCTCGTGAGCACAACGGTGAACGCGAAGATCGACACGAGGAGGCCGATCTGGCCCTCAGTGACGCTGAGTTCTGTGCTCATCTCGGGCAGCAGACCGGTCGGGGTGATCTCGCTCGTGACCGCGAGGAAGACCCCAGCCGAGAGCAGGGTGAGGCCCAGCCACGGGAACGGCCGGTGGTCTGTGGGGCTGCTCGCAGAGCGCGGAGCAACAGGAATCGGGGAGGTAGTCATCGGAAGAATCCAACAACGGCGTTCACTCGGGCGAGCAGTGCTCGCACCACCGAGTTCGACTTCGCGCCCATGTGCGCGCCCAGGGTCCGACGGGAACCGCGAACCATCGAACATTCTACGGCACCCCTCACAGGGCATCAATTTTCGACGATCCCGCGCAGAAAGCTGTGATTTTGCCGAGTATCACGGCAGGATGGGGGCATCGCATCACTCGAACAACGAGGTGGAAAGTGAAAGCACAACCTTCGGCAGTAGGCCTCCGGACGCGCGAGACGTTCTCCGGACGCAACGCCTTCATCTTCGCGGCGATCGGATCCGCCGTCGGACTGGGCAATATCTGGCGCTTCCCGTACGTCGCATACGACAACGGTGGTGGCGCCTTTATCGTGCCGTACCTGATCGCGCTGTTGACGGCGGGGATCCCGCTGCTCTTCTTGGACTACGCGATCGGGCACAAGTTCCGCGGCTCACCCCCGATGGCGTTCCGCCGCCTGCATAAGAAAGCCGAGATGTTCGGCTGGTGGCAGGTGCTGATCTGCTTCGTCATCGCCGTCTACTACGCGGTGATCATCGCGTGGGCGGCCTGCTACACCTGGTTCTCGGTCACGAAAGCGTGGGGAGATGACCCGGCAGGCTTCCTCATGGGCGAGTACCTGCAGGTGTCAGACGAGGTGAACGTGCAGTTCAGTTTCGTTCCCGGGGTGCTCATTCCGCTGATTCTCGTGTGGGTTGCGGTCATCGCGATCCTCGCGTTCGGTGTGCAGAAGGGCATCGCCCGCTCGGCCATGATCTTCATTCCGCTGCTGTTCGTCATGTTCATCATCCTCGTCGTGCAGTCGCTGTTCCTTCCGGGCGCGTTCGAGGGCCTCAACGCCCTCTTCACACCGGACTGGGGCAGGATGGCCGACAGCTCGATCTGGATCGCCGCGTACGGGCAGATCTTCTTCTCGCTCTCGGTGGCGTTCGGGATCATGCTGACCTATTCGTCCTACCTCAAGAAGAAGACAGACCTCACCGGCAGCGGCCTTGTCGTCGGGTTCTCGAACAGCGGGTTTGAGATCCTCGCTGGAATCGGCGTCTTCGCCGCCCTGGGCTTCATCGCCACACAGAGCGGACAGGCGGTCGACGAGGTGGCAGCATCCGGCATCGGCCTGGCCTTCATCGGATTCCCGACGATCATCTCGCAGGCTCCAGGCGGCGCCATTCTCGGCGTACTGTTCTTCGCCTCGCTGGTGTTCGCTGGATTCACGTCGCTGGTCAGCATCCTCGAAGTCGTCATCTCGTCGATCAAGGACAAGCTCGGGCTCGGCCGCGTGAGCGCAACTCTCTGGGTCGGCGTTCCGATGGCGCTCGTGTCGATTCTGCTCTTCCCTACGACAACGGGCCTCAACCTGCTCGATGTGACGGATGCGTTCGTCAACAGCTTCGGAATCGTCGCTGTCGCGCTGGTCGTCGTGATCTTCCTCACGGCCGGCTTCACAGCGCTGCCGAAGCTGCGCGACCACCTGAACAAGACGTCGTCGGTGAAGATGGGACGCACCTGGATGATGTTCGTCGGTGGAATCACGCCGATCATCCTCGGCTACATCCTGATCGACTCGCTTCAAGAGCGCATCAGCGACGGCTACGGCGATATGCCCACATGGTTCGTCGGCGTCTTCGGATGGGGCATGGCCATCGCGCTCGTCGTCGTGGCCTTCCTGCTCTCGAAGCTGCCCTGGTCGCCGAAGTCGGCGCTGCATGACCCGGACGTCGACGGAGAACAGGTCTCACCGCCGATCCTCGACCCCGAGATCGACGCAGCCGAGATCGCTCGCCACCACACCGAAACAGGGCAGTTCGCCGCCAATGGACACGAAGATGCCGATCCGTCACGACGGTCACGGCGCGAGGGAAAGGACAACTCATGAGTGCACCAGCCATCATCATGATGCTCGTCGCGATCGTGACGGTCTGGGGCGGCATGGCCGTCTCGATCATTCACTTGATGCGACACCCCGAGCAGAAGGATGACGACTGAGGGGTCGCCATCCAGTGAATCGGGAGGGCATCGCGCGTCTGACGCGCGGTGCCCTCCGGCCGTGTGCGGACCCGACGAGCCGATCCGGGACTGAGTCTCGTGGGCGACCTTGTCTGTCGGTGACCTACCGGCGAACGCGCGCGAAGCGACGCGGCACGACGAGCTGTCAGCGACCTGACAGCATTCTGGTCATCACCTGCCTCGATCCGACGGCCTGACTGGTTAGTCTTGTGGGGTGACAACCGACGCGTCTTCCTCACCCGAGAACTCTGCGAACCACTGGGTTCTCACGTTCGTCTGCCCCGACAAGCCCGGCATCGTGCACGCCGTCAGCGGCGCGATCGTCGCGGCGCACGGCAACATCAGCGAGAGTCAGCAGTTCGCGAGCCTCGACACCGACCGGTTCTTCATGCGCCTGCAGGTGCAGTCATCGGCATCGCGCGAAGACTTCGAGGCCGCGCTGGCCCCCGTGATCGAGCGGTTTGACATGACCTGGAATCTCGACAATGTCGGCCGCCCCGCACGCACGCTCGTGCTCGCGTCGACTGCTGCGCACTGCGTCAACGACCTGCTCTTCCGGCAGCGTGCCGCCCAGCTGCCGATCGAGATTCCGCTGATCCTCGCCAACCACCCCAATCTGCGCTCCCTCGCCGAGTTCTACGGTGTGCCGTTCGAGACGATGCCCGTCGTGGACCCGGACTCGAAGGCGGCGTTCGAGAAGCGGGTGCTGGATGCTGTCGATGAGCACGACATCGAGCTCGTCGTTCTCGCTCGGTACATGCAGATCATCTCGCCCGAGCTGTGTGCGGCGCTCGAGGGCCGCGCCATCAACATCCACCACTCGTTCCTGCCCGGATTCAAGGGGGCGAACCCGTACCGGCAGGCTCACGCACGCGGCGTCAAGCTCATCGGTGCGACTGCGCACTTCGTCACGAGCGACCTCGACGAGGGGCCGATCATTGAGCAGAACGTGGTGCGCGTCGACCATTCGCAGTCCCCCAAGCAGCTCGTCGCGATCGGGCAAGACGAAGAGAGCCGCACGCTCACGCAGGCCGTGAAGTGGTTCGCCGAGAAACGCGTGCTGCTGGACGGCGCACGCACCATCATTTTCAAGTGACACCGGAGGCCGCAGTGACATTCGCCGAACGCATCGACAAGTTGACCATCGACGATCTGCGGGCGACGGGGGCGACCAAGTGGATTGCTCCCGACATTGAGATCGGGGCGTTCATCGCCGAGATGGACTTCGGGGTGGCCCCTGTCGTGCAGTCAGCGCTGCGCACGGCGATCGACGCCGAGGTCTACGGGTATCTGCCCGAGTCCATGCTGCGCGATCTGCAGTCGGTGACCGCGTCGGCCCTTGAGACGCGTGGATACTCGGTCGCGGCCGACGATGTGATCGCCGTTCCCGACGTTCTGCGTGCGCTCGAGCTGACGATCACACGTCTGACGGGCCCGACCGCGAAGGTGATCGTGCCCACGCCGTCGTACATGCCGTTCCTCTTCGTACCGCCGCGCATCGGCCGTGAGGTCATCGAGGTGCCGATGATCAACGACGCCGGAACGTGGCGCTTCGATCTGGATGCTCTGCGCGCCGCGTTCGCCGACGGCGGGGAGATCCTGCTTCTTTGCCAGCCGTTCAACCCGCTCGGCCGTGTCTTCACGCGTGAGGAGCTCGCCGCTGTGAGTGCCGTGGTCGATGAGGCGGGCGGGCTCGTGTTCGCGGACGAGATCTGGGCACCCCTCGTGCTTCCCGGCGCCACGCACGTGTCGTACGCAACGGTGTCGGATGCTGCAGCACACCACACGGTCACGGCGACGTCCGCCGCCAAGGGGTGGAACCTACCCGGTCTCAAGTGTGCACAGCTGATCGTTGAGGACGAGAGGCTGCGCGAGAGCTTTGGCGACGCCGACTGGATCTCACACGGCGCCTCGACGATGGGCGCCGCCGCCACGATCGCCGCCTATACGGAGGGATCCGATTGGCTGGCCAACGTCGTCGATTACCTCGACGGCAATCGCACCGAACTGCTCCGCCTCGTCGACGAGCACCTTCCCGGTGTCACCGTCACGCGGCCCGAGGGCACCTATGTGGGCTGGCTCGATTTCACGGGCGTCGGCATCGAGAACCCGGGCGCGTTCTTCGCCGAGAACGCTGGAGTCGGCGTGACAGACGGGCGCTCCTGCGGCCTCGCCGGAGTGGGCAGTGCCCGGTTCATCTTCGCCACTCCTCGCCCGGTCATGCGTGAGGCGTTCACCCGCATGGGTCGTGCGCTGCGCGAGCAGAAGCCAGCCTGACAGCATCCACCTGCCGTTCGCCGTATTCGCCTCACGATGACCGGCGAAACGACGCGACCCGTGAAGATCTGACTCCGTACGACGACCATGTACAGAACCGACGCGCCACGCGCACGTCATCGTCATACCCGGTGACCCACACACCCATATGTGGCGGTGTGCTCAGGCGCATGAAGACGACGATGGTCACTCAGGCGTGGTGGCGCTCCATGCTGCCGCGACCAATGCGAACGATTCGTCGAGTGCCCGGCGTGGCCGAGGCGATTTCCGCGCAATCGTGAACGATGCCAGCGCGAAGCGAGCAATCGTGTGTGCAGCCGTCGTGGAGATGTCGACATCGGCACGATCACCAAGTGCGTCGGCGACCACTCGGGCATACCGCAGCTCAAGCACCTGAGCATGGGAGGCGAGCTCCGGACTCGCCTCGATCATCTGCCATACTCCAACGGCGTCGCCCGTCGTGCAGTGCTGAACGAGCGCCGCGATCTCGCGCCGGAGCCCGTCGATCACTGATCGTGCGTCAGTTCGCTCGAGAACGGCCTCGCGCAGCCGCTCTTCGAAACCGGCGGCCTGTTCGAAGACAAGCGATTCCTTGGAGGGAAAATGCGCGAACAACGTGGTCACAGCAACGTCTGCCTCGGCCGCGATCTGTCGAATGCCCACAGCCTCGTAACCCTGCTCTAGAAACAGGCTCATCGCTGTCTCAGCGATTGTGCGCCGCGTGGCGGCCTTCTTTCGCTCCCGCCGCCCGGCGGGCGTGGCGGGACGAATAGGTGATGCCATGCAATAAAGCTATCAGATACAAAACAATAACCGTTAGTGTTATTGTCGTCGGCGTGAAGAAGATCATGTATTCCCGATTCGGCGGCCCGGAAGTCCTTGAGCTGGTGGAGAGCGAGCGTCCGCATCCAGGTGAGGGGCAAATCAGAATCTCGGTGCGAGCCGCCGCCGTGAACGCCTTTGACTGGAGGGTGCGCGAGGGGCAACGGCTGGGGACCCACCCGGTCACCCTTCCCTCCGGACTCGGCATCGACGCATCAGGGGTCGTCGACATGGTCGGCCCTGGAGTGATGGGCACCGCAGTCGGCGATGCGGTGTTCGGCGAAGGAAGAGATACCTATGCCGAGTCCGCGGTCATGACCGTGTGGCATCCGATGCCGGCGCCTTTGTCGTATGAAGAAGCCGCGGGCTACCCCTCCGTGCTCGAAGCAGCCCTGCGCGTGCTCGATGAGGTGGAAGCGCGTTCAGGCGAGACACTCCTTGTCAGCGGCGCCGCGGGCGGCGTCGGCTCTGCCGTCGTTCAGATTGCTCGTTCGCGCGGCGTGCACGTGATCGGCACGGCCGGAACTGGCAACCAGCGTTATCTGCGCAGCATCGGAGCATCAGCGACGACATACGGGGATGGGTGGGTTGAGCGCGTCCGAGCCTTGGGCACGATCGATGCAGCGCTCGACCTTGCCGGCGCGGGCGTCCTTCCGCAATTGGTGCAGCTGACAGGAAATCCGAATCGGGTCGTGACGATCGCCGATCTGGATGCTGCGCAACACGGCGTCCATTTCTCCGGAGCCGCTGGGGATGTGGCCGGTGCTCTGGCCGAGGGTTCACGTTTGGTAGTCGACGGGGTGTTGAAGCTTCCTGTCGCAGCGACGTACACGCTTGCCGAGGCCGCAGCGGCACACGTCGACAGCAGAGCCGGTCATACTCGTGGGCGACGCATCATCGTCATCTGAGGGCGAGCGAAAAGGCTCCGGTTGAGTATTCCACCGCATTCAAGTACTCGGGCACGGCATCGAAAAATCGCGCACGTTCGTCGCGAAGAGCACGAGGGCGCCGATGGACAACGATTATCGGCGCCCTCGTTCGTGTCGCGGTCAGCGAAGCTTCTCGAGCTCAGAACGGCCAGCACCTCCTCCGCCGGCTGATCGTCGTGCACACCCGGCTCGAGCTCGGCTCATCGAACGGACGCGTCCCCGCAAACCCGGCGCGAGCCTGCTCCGAGCCGGGCTCTTTCGCCCACTTCCTGATCAGGATCGTCGCGACATTTCCCACCAACACTGTTCGATAGCAATTTTCTCTGTACTTGCGTACAGTTACTGATCTGTCGTACAGTTACTGTACTTTCGTACAATAAAGGGGAGAATTTTGGGACGCACAGACGGTCGCCTTGAACGCGGGATGCAAACTCGCGAACGCATCCTCGACGCCGCGATCGAGATCATCGCTGAAGGTGGCGCCGGCGCTGCCACGCAGCGTATGGTCGCCGCTCGAGCCGAGATGTCTCTGGCGAGCATCACTTACCATTTTCCTTCCGCTCGCGAATTGATCATTGCTGCGATGCGCCGCGCTTCGGGCTTGGCTGTGACCTGGCTCGCGGAGCGGCAGAGCCATATGCTCACCGACCGCGACTCCCTCGAAGATTTCACGGTCGACTACATTTCGGCGCACCGCTCAGGTGCGTTCCCTGCGGGAATTGTCGCTCTCGAGCTTTCGCTTGCCGCGGTCCACGAGCCCGACTTGAGAAGCGCTGATGAAGACAATATGGCCGCCCTGGAATCGTTTCTCTTCAAGCTACTTTCCGACAACGACAAAGCTCGAGCTGCGGCGCGCGCCTTCACTGGCCTGTTGCTAATCGAGCTGGGGTCAAACCGGGAACCGGGCAGCGAAGAGACTCGCAGGACCATCAGAACACTGCATGACGTGTTCGGCTTCGAATCACCGCCGCAGCGCTCTGAGTAGGTGCGGCTGCTCAACTGTACTGGTGCCGAAGGCACCTCTCCCCCGTGACCTATTAATACCTAGAACAACGGAGTTTTACTGTGAAAGTTGGACTAAGCATTCCCGGTGCCCTGCAAACCGAAGAGACGTTTGCGTTCGCACGCCAGATGGGAGTCACCCATATTGTGGCGCACATCGTGGGCGGAAAGCCAGGGATGCCCCTCGATGAGGTCCTTGCAGGACCAGGATTCCCGACATACGCCAATGACGAGCGCTATTCGCTCGACGGCCTGCTGCACCTCAAGGAACAGGTAGAGGGCTCCGGAATGGAGCTCTTCGCCATCGAGAACTTCGAACCAGCAGATTGGTACGACGTCCTTCTCGACGGTCCGAAACGCAATGAGCAGATGGTACGAATCAAAGAAATCGTACGGAACGTCGGCTCCGCCGGAATAACGACGATGGGCTACAACTTTAGTATTGCCGGCGTATGGGGGCGGCCGATGCTCCCGAATGGGCGCGGAGAGGCGCTGAGCTCGACCTTCGACAACACAGTTCAGACTCCGATCCCCAAAGGGATGGTTTGGAATGCCGTCTACGACAAGGACCTCTACGAGCGAAGCGTACGCACCGAAGACTATATCGATCCTATCAGCGTGGATCAGCTGTGGGACCGATACTCCCGCTTCCTTCGCGAGATTATTCCCGTCGCCGAGCAAGCAGGCGTTGTGATGGCGTTACACCCAGATGACCCACCTCTCGAAGAGCTTCGCGGTACGCCGCGACTCATCCACCGGGGGCACCTCTACGACAGAATGCTGGGGATCGTAGAGTCTTCTGCAAATGCGATGGAATTCTGCGTGGGCACCCTTTCCGAAATGCCGGATCAAGACATCTACGAAGTCGTCGAACACTTCGTAGCGACAGGCAGAATCCAGTACGTTCATCTTCGTAACGTCGTCGGTCGCGTGCCCCAGTACCGCGAGACTTTTCTCGACGACGGATACGTTGATATGCAGCGCATCCTCCGTATCTTGAAGGACGGCGGATTCGACGGGGTTGTTATCCCCGATCACACCCCTTTCGTGAGCACATCTTCTCCGTGGCACACGGGCATGGCCTGGGCCCTTGGGTGGATTCGTGCGAGCATGCGTGCGATCGATGCCCTCGATGAGTAGAGCCGGTCATGAGAATTGAAGTCGACAAACGCATCGCAGCGGAGCTCGGAGAGGGTCCTATCTGGGATGCGGCCACAAACGAACTACTCACTGTAGATATGATCTCGGGCACTGTCGCACACACGTCGTTCGCCTTCCCCGCAGCAGCATCATCTCAGCAGACGGTGAGCGACTATGTGGGTGCTGTTCTGCCCGCGGACGTCCCTGGCGTTGTAGTAGTGACTCGTGCAGATCTGAAGCTCGCCTCGACGAACGGCACAAAGACTCTCGTACGCGTGATTGAAGACACTGAGAAGCGGCTCAACGATGCCGCTTGCGACGCACGAGGACGCGTCTGGGTGGGCAGCACTCATGTCGATGTTCGCGAAGGCGAGGGAAGTCTTCATGTGTGGGAGCCGGGCGGACCACCAGCGATCGCTGCCTCCACGCTGACGCTGCCTAACGGTATTGGTTGGTCTCCTCAGAATGACGTCATCTACGTCGCTGACTCTGGACAGTCGTCGGTTCTACGAGGAACGTTCGACCTGGAGTCCGGGCACATCGGCCGGCTGACTACGCTATTCACGGTAGACAGGGGTGAGCCCGACGGCCTGTGCGTCGATGCGGACGGCTCGCTGTGGATCGCGATCTGGGATGGTCACCGCGTCGAGCATAGGGCCCCCGACGGCGAGCTCCTCGACACCGTGGACCTCCCTGTCACCCGGCCCACCTCGTGCGCGCTCATTCCTGGAATCGGGCTCGCCATCACGACGGCGCGGTTCGGGCTGAACTCCGAGACTTTGTCCGAAGAAAACGCTGCCGGCCATCTGCTGATCGCTCGCAGCGAAGGGAATAGCCTTCCCACCGCTCGAGTCAGAACCAGCTGATCGGTCGCCGAATATCTTCATCCTGTTTGTCCCCTCGACAACGTACACATTGGAGTGACACATGACTAACGTTTCTGGACTCGCTTTTCCTGGCAATAGGGTTGCCGAGCTCCGAGACTTTGTAATCGACGATCCCGGACCGACCGAAGTTCAGATCATGGTCAAAGCATCCGGAATCTGCGGCAGTGACCTGCACACTTATGACAGCCGTTCCGGGCTGCGAGCATACGGCCCTGACGACCCGCGGGTCCTTGGCGAACCGAGAACCGGACGACTGCTGATTGGTGGACATGAGCCTGCGGGTATCGTTCACGCCGTCGGTGAAGAAGTTCGTGATTTTGCCATCGGTGACCGCGTGCTCGCCTACCATATTCTGGGATGCGGCAACTGTCTGAACTGTCGGCGAGGTTACCCCGTCGTTTGCACCTCGAACGAGCGAGCCGCGTACGGTGGCGAACGTGATGGTGGCCACAGCCCGCTCCTTAACGTAGAACAGCGCTCGCTCATCCCAATACCAGACTCGCTGAGCTTCGTCGACGGAGCGATGATCGCCTGCGGCGCTGGCACGGCCTACTCAGCGATTCGCAAGGCAGGGGTGACAGCAGGCAGTCGCCTTCTTGTGACTGGGCTCGGTCCCGTGGGGTTGGCTGTGGCTCAGATCGCGTCGGACATGGGAGTTGAGGTCGTTGGCTCAGACCTGAATCCGGAGCGACTCTCGGGTGCTCGAAAGCTTGGATTGCACCACGGTCTGGCACAAAGCACAGGAGACGCGGCGACGGCAGAGATCATGGATCTTACAGACGGCCTAGGAGTGGATGCCTCCATCGACTGCACTGGGGCCGCCTCTGCTCGTGCATTGTGCATCGAAGCCGCGGCTACTTTTGGGCGAGCGATCTTCGTCGGCGTGGGCCGACAGCCGCTGAGCTTCGACCCCACAGTCCAGGTGATCTCGAAAATGCTGACCATTCAGGGTTCGTGGGTCTCCAGCCAAGCGGAGATGCAAGAACTAACGAGTGTGCTCGCACAACGCGATCTGCACCCTGAGGCGCTCGTCTCCGAGACCTTCACTCTCGACGAGGGGCCAGCCGCCTACGCCAAATTCGCAGGCGGGGCGACCGGAAAGCTCGTACTCACATGGTGAGGACGGTGCGTCTCACTTCCTGCAGTCTTGATGTGACAGTGGATCTCGATCGCGGCGCAGAGATCTTGTCAATACGGCACTCCCCCACTGACACCGAGGTCCTCATGGCAACGCCATGGGCTGAAGACGCTCTTGCACTCCGGCCGGTACCCGCAACCTACACAGCTGATGCCAGCGAGGCTCCATGGCAGGCCAGCTATGCCGGAGGGTGGCAGACGCTCTTCCCTCACGCGGGGGCCCCACAAATGGTCGACGGAAAGTTGCGGCACTATCACGGAGAAGCGTCTATCGTTCCCTGGGTAATCGACACGGCAAGCAATGGGCATCTTGAAGCCCATGTTTCGCTGGACAGCGTTCCTGTACGAATCGATCGAGTCATCAGCCTTGAGAACGGCACCGTACGTCTCAGCGACCGAATCGAGAACCTCGGCGATACCGTCATCACGTATGACTATCAGTCTCACCCGGCATTCGGAGCGCCGTTCTTGGAGGGCGGGTGCAGGATAGTTACGGATGCCGTGACTTACGTTCCGCATCCCGGCATCGACCTCGGAGAGTTCGAGCCTGGTGTCGCAGTCAGATGGCCGAATGCAGAATCACGATTCGGGGGATCGGAGCTGGCTACGATCCCCGATCGACATTCGAAGACGCTCCGTCTCGGTTGGCTCACAGACTTCACACACCGCACCGTCGCGATCAACAACCCTCGGACAGGCCTCACTGCCGAGCTGTCATGGTCCGATCCGATACGGAAGTACGCGTGGCTTTGGCAAGACGCGGGTGCCGATACTCGCGAGCCGTGGAGTGGCCGCGGCTACACGACTGCAATCGAACCTTCTACCCGCACTACGGTCTTCGAGGATCGAGGTTCCCCTGTCTTGCATTCCGAAAGCCATGTCGTTTTCACTACCCAATTAACTCTTCACACTGAAGAATTCGCCGCAAAGGAGCGCGCACAATGAACTCATTAAACGACTCTGAGATCGACAAGAATGAAGCGAGACCTCGACCTCGCGAATCGGTGACCGAGAAGATCGGGCTCCCTCGGGGAACACCCTGGGGCATCGTTGCAACAACCATCTTCGTGGTCGGTGATGCACTAGAAGTAACGTGGATTTCCAGTTTCTTTTCGTCTGACATCGGTATCGCGCTCAGTCAAGCTGCGTGGATTATTACCGTCTTCGGCATCGTAACCGCTGTTGCTTCCTACGCGGTCGGTCCATTGGTGATGGTCATGGGCCCTCGCAAGGTGATGTTCTTGGGGTTCATCGGTTGGATTGTCGCTGATATTCTCTTCATCGCTGTCGCGTTGCCCACGCAGAATTACTGGTTGATCCTCGTGACCTATGCGATCCGTGGCGTCGGCACCCCTCTCTTCGCGTTCGCATTCGTCACGTGGCTGAACGCTCGTGCCTTAGCTGGGAGAGAAGCCCGAACACAGGCATGGTTTTGGTTCTGCATCAGCGGCGGACAGCAGATCATCGGTGCTGCTATCGCGGCAACTCTGCTTCCCGTCATTGGCCCGATTCATACGTTGTGGGTTGGTCTCGGAATAGCCATAATCGGCGGACTCATCGGGGTGACTCTCGTCCGGGATCCAGAAGATGCGAAGGTACAGCCCACCTCGACCAGTTTCGCTGAAAGCTTCGCCTCGGCAGTCTCGATCGTATGGCGCGAGCCGCGGGTTGGCGTGGGCGCGATCGTGAAACTGATCAACATCGCTGGCATTTTCGCCATGATGGTGTTCTATGTTCCATATCTCACGACGGAGATCGGAATCCCGGTCGGCAATGCAGTGTTGACGTTCACGATTCTCGGCATCACTGGCGTGCCAGGAAACCTCGTGTGGGGATGGCTGAGCGACAGGCTCGGCTGGGCCAACACCATCCAGTGGGTAGCGAGCCCAGTCAACGCCATCGCGATCGCACTTCTTTACTTTGTTCCGCAATGGATCGGTCCGAATTTTGTCGCTATCTCCGCGCTCATGCTGTTCTGGGGGATCGGCACGTCCGCTTATGTACCGCTGTCTGCGTTAGTCCCTGCACTGGTTGCAAAGAGGGAACAGCCTGCGGCTCTGGGAACCGTTACGTTGGCGACCGGCGTGGGGCAGTTGATCGGACCGGCTATCGTTGCGGCTCTACTCCCGATGATCGGTTTCCAAGGAGTTGCCTGGGCTGTCGTTGGAATGTACGTATTGTCACTTCTGCTCATGTTCTATGTTCAACTCCCTGGGCGCGCGCGCACCACGGCTTCCATCTCGCCTGAAGACGAAAAGGTCACATCATGAAAATCGCAGTCGCCGGAGCCGGCGGTGGAGTAGGGAAGATCGTCACACATGCGCTCAAGCGCTCGCATCAGATCCGTGGAATCGACCGCGATCCGAGTGCAGAAGGAATTGCACACGAGTGGGTGACGGCCGACCTCAGTGCACACGACCAAACCCTTGAAGCTCTCAAAGGCGTCGATGTCGTCGTCAACCTTGCGGGACTCAACGGACCAATACCCCTTCCCGAATGGGAAGCCCACAACACGAACGTTGTCATTTCGTATAACGTGCTGAGCGCAGCTGCGGAACTCGGCATACGTCGTGTCGTGCAAGCGTCGAGCGTGAATGCAATCGGGCTCGCCTGGAGCAGATCACCCCAGTTCGACTATTTCCCCGTCGATCTCAAACACCGATCCCGCACTGAAGACGGGTACAGTCTGTCGAAATTCATTCAGGAGCTTCAGGCCGACTCGGTCACGCGAAGGCACGACGGTCTCAGCGTGGTGAGCCTCAGGCTTCATGCCGTCTTGAAGGACGTCACACAGGCACAAATTGCGCTGGAACATCTTGGCCCCAGTTGGGCCATCAACGGACTCTTCGGATACTGCACCGAGGGGTCGGTAGCTGACGCAGTTGAGCGCGCGTGCAGCGCTTCAATTATCGGTCATGAAATTCTCTGGATTGTCGAGTCGGAAACTCTCGTCGATGAGGACTCCAGAACGCTGGCGGCCAGGTATTACCCCGATGTGCCTTTCGCCGCTTCGATGACCGGCCGCTCATCGTTCTTCGATACATCGCGTACCCGTGAGGTTCTCGGGTGGACGCCGTCGACCGAAGGCACACCGCAACCCGGTCTCATAACGCTCTAGCACGCAAAAAGGATCTGAACTGAGCTCAGAGCGTCTCACTGACCAAGGCCGTAAAGTCCTGTGAGAAATCCACCGCGCTCTCATTGTTCGACTCCGAACGACACCGAAATGGCCCGGCCATCGCAACTCGCGATGGCCGGGTTCGTGATTGTGCGTATCCGCCGAGGTCAGCGTGTCTCGATCAGCTCGGGTTCCGCTGGCGCCTCATCTGCCGGCTTCTCGCCGTGCGCGTCGGGCTCAAGGCTCAGCTCATCGAACGGACGCTTTCCCGCGAACACGGCGCGAGCCTGCTCGGCGTCGATCTCTTTCGTCCACTTGCCGATCAGCACCGTGGCTACCGCATTGCCCGTGAAGTTGGTGAGCGCGCGGCATTCCGACATGAACTTGTCGATGCCCACGATCACGCCCATGCCATCCAGCAGCTCGGGCCGGTGCGACTGCAGCCCCGCCGCAAGCGTCGCAAGCCCCGCCCCGGTCACGCCGGCAGCGCCCTTCGACGCGATGATCATGAACACGAGCAGCGAGATCTGCTCGCCGACGCCCATCGGCATCCCCATTGCTGTCGAAACGAAGATCGATGCCATGGTCAGGTAAATCGCCGTGCCGTCAAGGTTGAACGAGTACCCGGTCGGCACCGTGACGCCCACCACGGTCTTCGACACGCCCGCGTGCTCCATCTTCGCCATCAGGCGCGGCAGGGCAGACTCTGACGACGATGTCGAGAAGATCAGCAGATACTCGCGGGCGAGGTAGCGCATCATCTGGAAGATGTTCAGCCCCGTGACGACTTTGAGCAGCGTTCCCAGCACCACGACGATGAACAGCGCGCAGGTGAGATAGAACGAACCCATCAGAATCGCCATCGAGCCGATCGCGGCCCAGCCGGTGTTGCCGACGACGGCGGCGATCGCACCAAAGGCACCGATCGGCGCGGCCCACATGATCATCATCATGAGCTTGAAGACGACAGCCTGAATGTTGCGGATGCCGGTGAGCACGGGCTCTCCGGCCGTGCCCATCGACTGCAGAGCGAAGCCCACGAGAATCGCCAGCACGAGTGTCGGAAGCACGGGAATGTCGCCGGGAATCATGCTCATCAGGAAGTCCACTGTGCCGTTCGACTCGCCGCCCGCCGACGCATCATATGGCTCGAGCTTCAAACCGCTTCCCGGGTGCACGAAGTTGCCGACGACAAGCCCGATCGCGAGAGCGAAAGTGGCCATTACAAGGAAGTACAGCATGGCGAGCCCGCCGACTTTGCCCACTGTGGCGGCACGGGCAACGGAGCCGACGCCGAGCACGATGGTGCAGAAGATGATGGGGGCGATGATCATCTTGATCAGCGCGACGAAGGCGGTTCCGAGCGGTTTGAGGCTCTGACCGACGTCGGGAAAGATCAGGCCGATTGCCGCGCCGAGCACCACCGCGACGATCACGAAGATGTAGAGCCAGTGCGTCCTGTCCTTCTTGCGAGCGCGCGGGCTGACCGCAGATGTCTGCGGTGACTGTTCCTGTGGCTTCGTTGCCATGCCGACTCCTCATTGTGGTCCGGTTCAGATTCCTCCCTATGCTGGTGTGCGGCGCGAGTGCTGTCTCGGTTGCGTTCATATCGGTCACGGTCGATGTCGCCCACAGCCGCCTCGAGCGTGCGAAGCTTGTCCCGTCACACGTCAGGGAGGATGCTGATGAGATTGCGCGGCACCGCCGCCGCACAGGCGAAGCGACGTTCACAGTCGCTCGCCGCCCGGCTCTTTCTCGCCCAGCTGGTTCTCGTGGTGATCGTGTGCGCGGCGCTGAGCATCACTAGCTATGTGACAGCGCGTGCCGAAGCGCGGCAGGCGACGGCATCCCGTGTCTTGAGCATCGCCGAGACTCTCGCGAACGACCCGTACGTATCGGATGCTGTGGCCACAGCAGACCCGTCAGCGACACTGCAGCCGTATGCGCTCACGGTGATCGCCACCGCCAAGGTGGACTTCGTGACCATCATGGACAGCGATCGCACACGCTATACGCATCCCGACCCGGAGCAGCTGGGAAAGCCGTACATCGGCAGCATCGATACGGCGCTCGACGGGCACAGCCAGGTGGAAGAGTACGTCGGCACGCTGGGCCCGTCAGTGCGGGCGATTGTTCCCATTTTCGATGACGCGGGATCCGTGACTGCGATGGTGTCGGTCGGCGTCACACTCGAGACGCTATCGCTCGCCCAGGCAGCCGCACTTCCCGAGACGCTCATCATCGCACTGGCAGCGATCGCGATCGGCGGTATCGGATCGTGGATCGTCAGTCGGTACCTGCGCCGGGTCACTCTCGGATACGGGCCTGAGCAGTTGAAGAGCCTCTTCGCATTCTACGATTCGGCACTGCACTCACTGCGCGAGGGTCTCGTGCTCGTCGATAATCGCGGCCAGCTCGTCCTCTACAACGACCAGGCCGCCGAACTTCTGGGGTTGCCGGCCCGAGGAGAGCACAATCCGATTCCCGTGGCTGAGCTGAGCCTGCCAGCATCCGTGCGCTCTCTGCTCGCGTCGGGTCGGGATGCTGACGATGAGATCCATCTGACGAAAGACCGTGTTCTTGTCGTCAACCAGAAGCAGGCGACCCAGCCCGATGGCGGCACGCGCATCCGAGAGGGCAGTAGGGGAACCGTTGCAACGCTGCGCGACCGCACGGACATCCAGCAGCTTACGGGCGAGCTCGAATCGATGACGACGCTGTCTGAGGCGCTGCGGGCACAGACGCACGAGCACGCGAACCGACTGCACACAGTGGCGACGCTCATCGAGCTGGGGCGTGAACGCGAGGCCCTGGACTTCGCCGTGCGCGACCAGCAGGAATCGCAGAGACTCACCGACTCGTTCGTGCAGTCGCTCGACGAGCCGTTCATCACCGCTCTCATGATCGGCAAGGCCGCCCAAGCGCATGAGCGCGGCATCGAGCTGACGATCACGGCGGCGGGCGAGCTCCCGCCCGATTCTCTCGATGCGCGGGATCTGGTCACCGTCACGGGCAATCTCCTCGATAACGCGTTCGACGCTGCGGCAGGCTCAGACGCGCGGCATGTCTGGGCGGACTTCGCGGCGGCCGATGGTGAGCTCATCATCACGATCGCCGATTCTGGCCCGGGCATCGACTCTAGCGAGATCGATGCGATCTTCCATCTCGGTGAATCGAGCAAGGCCGCTCCCCCACGCTCGGGCGGCCGTGGGTACGGACTCGTGCTCGTGCGGCAGGCGGTGACTCGGCTCGGCGGAACCCTCGATGTCGACTCGGATGGCGGGGCGATTTTCACGGTGACATTGCCCGTGACGCCACACCGCAACGAAAGTGAGCACGACGAAGGAGACGCTGATGGCAGTTGAGCGCAATCTACGAGTGCTGATTGTCGACGACGACCCGCTCACAGCCGAGGCGCACGCGGATTTCGTCCGTCGCGTACCGGGCTTTGAGGTCGACGCCGTCGTTCTGACCGGATCGGATGCCCTTGCGCGATTGGATGCTGCGACAGCATCCGGGTTCCCCGTCGACCTCGTGCTGCTCGACATGAATCTGACCGACTCGCATGGCCTCGACGTTGCCTATCGTATGCATCAGAAGGGACACGGGGCGGACATCATCGCGATTACGGCCGTGCGCGATCTGCAGGTGGTGAAGTCGGCGATCTCCACCGGGGTGACGCAGTATCTGATCAAGCCCTTTACGTTTGCGGTGTTTCGCGAGAAGCTCGAGAACCAGAGAGCATTCCGGCTGAATTTGACGAACACCGGCTCGCTGGCGACGCAGGCATCGGTGGACAATGCGTTGAGCGCGCTGCGTTCGGTGTCACCGACGCGCCTTCCGAAGGGGCTTCTCGAAGAGACGCTTGCCGCGATCTCAGCGGAGCTGAGGCGGGCGGAGGCTCCTCTCTCGGCGACGGAGGTCGGAGAGCGCCTCGCTCTGTCTCGGGTAACGGCGCGCCGTTATCTGGAGTACCTCGCCGAATCGAAGCAGGCTCAGAAGCAGCCGCGGCACGGTACGCCGGGCCGCCCGGAGTACGAGTACCGCTGGGGATGAGAATGACAAATATTCTTCAGGTTGAATCCATGCTCTCTTTATACGATCTCAACGAGTACGCGTGGGAGGCAACAACTCACGACTGTAGCCCCCAGTCGATCGGCGCGACGCAAAAGTATGCGCTTGACACATCGTGCATTCGAGCGGTTCACGGCATCGACACCGGCCCGCCGACACGGGTGAGAAATGGGCCGAGCTCGTCGAGAAGCGCGTCAGGCTGATCGATGGGAATAATGTGTCCGCTGTCCTCGATAAGCGCCTCGGTCAGGTCCACCGCTATCGGTCGAAGTTGATCCGCGAGCGCGGAACCGACTGTTTCCGCCCCGATCGCCAGGGTCGGCACTGTCAGCTTCGCAGCCGCCGCAGCGACTACGAGTTGCTCTGCCGACTCTGGGAGAGCCCTGTAGTAAGCGAGCGGACCCCGCAAGCCATCGCGCCGTGCGAATGCAGCATGAAGGGACGCACGGATTGCGTCGGGAACGCCCGCACCACGCGTGCCCGAGGCGAGGAACCAATCAACGTACGAAGACTCATTACCCGCGAGAACGGTCTCGGCCAGACCAGGGACGGCATGAAACCCGAACCACCACGGCGGGCCGGACGAGAAGAACTTCTCTGCCCCAGGAAGCTTACCCAGAGTTCCTTCCATGAGCACCAATCCCTCCACTCGTTCCGGATGCTGATGAGCAAACAGGAAGGCCGGAGCAACGGATGCGTCGATGGCAATCACAGGGGCGGAGGCCACTCCGAGAGCATCCGTCAGCTTCTCTATATCGTTGGCCAGGGCCGCGGCATCGTATCCATCGACCGCGTGAGAGCTTTCGCCAAAACCGCGGAGGTCCGGGGCGATGACTCGTCGGGTGCCACAGAGTCTCTCGATGATTGGCGCCCAGATGCGCCAGGTGTGCGGAAACCCATGGAGCAGAATGATAGGCGGCCCGTCGCCGATTACCGCGGTGTTGATTTGGATTTCGCCCACGTCGATTCGATGCTCGATGATGTCCATAAACTCTCCAGTACCTTTTAGTTATCATGTAACCGTAGGTGATCCGGCGATTGGCCGGAAGACGGCACTTTCGTATCAGGCGGTGAGCCCCAGGTGACCAACAAACTTTCGAATACTGCGGCTTCGCTACGGCGAGGCGACCTGTTTGATCCGAGCTGCCCCACCCGTCAGCTGCTTGACCGGATCGGCACCAAATGGACATCGATGGTGATCAAAGTTCTGGCCGAATCCGGTGAGGTCAGATTTGCAGAGCTGCGACGACGGGTCCCCGGAATCTCGCAGAAAATGCTCTCAAGCACGCTGCAAAGTCTTACGAAAGACAGCCTTGTCGCCCGTCGTGTGGAAGAGAGCGTCCCTCCTGCGGTGCACTACCGGCTCACGCCTCTTGGCTGGTCTCTCGAAGCTCCGCTTTCTGCGCTCCGTGCGTGGGCCGAAGAGAATATGCCGTTGATAGACGGGTCGAGTTCTCCAGACTAATCACGCGTTACTCTCGGCCGAGGGTGATGAAACTCGCACTCCGCGTGGGCAGTGCGAATCGCACTGGGCGCAACGGCACCTCCTTCGCTGCGCATGTAAACGGGCATACCCGGCCGCCAATGTCAGTGGGTCGTCGTACTCTCTAATTCCCAACCACGGAGGCTTTCGAGAGCGCCCCCGCTCTCATTGAAAACGCTTCAGCCGTTCCCCTCCGTTTCGATCAGCGTGTGTGCGCGGTACGTCCGTGATGCGCGCTGCTGTCAAAGGAGAGTAATGCCGCACGATCAAGACATCCCCCCCCTCAACCGACTCGCGCCCCGTACGTCGCCCACCCGCCCAGGCAGAGGCTCGTGTACGCGAGCACACCGCCGCAGGGCAACCCAGCACAGGACTCGTGGTCAGCGCCCCAGCGTCCGCGCGCGCGACGCCGAGGGTCTCCATGGCTTTTCGCCAGCTTGGGTGCGGTAGCTGGCCTCGCGCTCGGCCTCCTGATCGGACTGGTTATCATCCCCGCCACGGCCAACCAGATCGCGCAACGCATCGAGGCCGCTGCACCGAATCCGTTTGAATCGGCACTCGAAGCCTGCAATCTCGACGACAGTCCACACGCGACAATCGGCGACGACGGAGCCTCCCTCGAGTTGCAGACATTCGGCGATGAGGCGTCCGGGATCGGCCCCGAAGAGTTCATGTGCGTCACGGACGAACTCGACATTTCAGACGCCGTCCTCAGCCGCATCGAAACCACACGTGCCCTCGATGGGCGCCAAGAAGCATCCTGGGGCGATTTCACCGCCTCATGGACGTACCACCCCGACAACGGACTCAACATGCTCATCGAGCGTGCGCCCCACGATGAGTCCTGATCTTTCCCTCACCACCCCAACCGCAGAAGGAATCCTCATGACTGACACCACACAGTTCGCCCCGCAGCCGGCCTCTCAACCGCCCGCGTACCGGCCTCCCGCATCAACCAAGTCGTTCGTCGCGACCTGGCTCCTGTCGTACTTCCTCGGCGTCTTCGGCGTCGACCGCTTCTACCTGGGCAAGGTCGGCACGGGCATCGTCAAACTGCTCACGATCGGCGGCTTCGGCATCTGGTGGCTGATCGATCTGATCCTCGTGCTTGCCGGAGCTCAACGCGACAAGAACGGACAGCCGCTCGCCGGATACGCCGAGCACAAGAAACTCGCGTGGATCGTGACCGCGGCGCTCATCGTGGCATCCATTGTTCTGTCATCCGTCACGAGCGCGATGAACGGCGGCACTGACGTCGACGCCGCATCGGTCGCCGCAGAAAACACCGACAGCGACACGGATGCTGACGCTGCAGCCGAGCCTCCGGCCGACGACGCTGAGGCTGAAGAAGCTGACGAGCCCGCAGAACCTGCGGAACCGACAACCCCTGAGTGGGCAGACAGCACCTTCGGCTCGTTCGAACCGATCAGCGCGTCGGGCTCCGGCGACGATGTCGTCGCGCTGCCAGACGGCGCGTCAGCGGGCATCGTGGCGGCCAGCTACACCGGATCGGCAAACTTCGTCGTCAACGTGATCGACGCGAACAATGAGATGACCGGCGATCTGCTCGTCAACACGATCGGTGCCTACAGCGGGACGACCGTGTATGGATTCACGTCGCTCGGCGACGGCGTCAACCTGCAGATCACCGCGAGCGGGCCGTGGGAGCTGACGATCTCTCCGGTCTCGACAGCATCCGCCCTGCCTGATTCGGGCACCGGCGATGGTGTCTACCTCTACGACGGGGATGCTGCGAGCGCAACGATCAGCCACAGCGGCAGCAGCAACTTCGTCGTTCAAGAAGAGAACGGCAAGGCACTGTCGATCGGACTGCTCGTCAATGAGATCGGCACCTACTCGGGAACCGTGCCGGTGAGCGCCGGCCCCTCCGTGATCACGATCACGGCGGACGGAGACTGGACGATCGCGATCGGCTGATCGCCCACGAACGAGCGCAGGGAGGCAACCCGAATGCCTCCCTGCGCTCTTAACATGCCATCAGGACCACCCAGGCTCGTCCACCCTTGACGCGTTGCTAACATGGCGATCATGGACATGACAGGAGAACGCGATCTGGGGTTCGTGACGTACGACGTCCCCCAATCCTTTTTCGCGCCACTCCCAGACGATGAACTTGCTCGCTGGGAAGAATGATTGAGCGCGAGGTGCTCGACGCCTTTTCCCGTCCGAATGAACTAAGTCAGCGCTGAGCGCAGCGTCTCAAGCGTGTCAGCAATGATGTCAGCGAGAGGCTTCTCGTCGTCACGGCCGAGCCACTCCTGCACCGAGACATAGAGCAGCGTGACACAGGTCTCGGCCAGCAGCGATGCACGCGTCGGCTGCACACCCCGCGCGACCAGCGCCTCGTAGGCGACCCGCCCCACGGCTTCACGCTTCTGCAGATCCCGCTCCCGCAGTCCAGGATCTGATCTGATGATCTCGCCGCGCATCCGCAGATCGTCTCGACGCCCCTCAAAGCGCGTCTCGGCAAACGTGCGCAGACTCTTCATGATCACGTCAAGCGGCTCGTCTGACGGCGATGCATCCGCCAGAACCTGCGCGGCATTCGCCGGGATGTCCTCACTGCCGAAGACGATCTCGCGCTTGTCGGCAAAGTACCGGTGAAACGTGCGCGTGCTGAGTCCCGCACGCGCCGTAATCTCGGGCACAGTTGTCGCCGAGAATCCCTGCTCGGCAAAAAGTTCGAAGGCCGCCTTCTCCAGCCGTCCACGCGATCCCGGTTCCCATCTCGCCACGGTTCAAGACTACCTGATGTCACGTCGTGTCATCACAGTGCTACAGTGATGACACGACATGTCATCACATCGGAAATGGAGCAGACAATGAGCAACGACGTATGGATCCTCGGCGGCGCAGGCCGCTTCGGGCGAGTGATCGCGGCTGAGCTGCGGAAGCGCACCATCAGCCCCGTCCTGGTCGGCCGGAACGCCGACCGCCTCGCCACAGCAGCACATGACGACGACAGAACACTCGTCACCCCGTCGATGAGTGACATCATCGCGGAAATCCGCCGGCAAAAGCCCGCCGTGGTGATCAACACCATCGCCCCCTTCGCAGAAACGGCAGGGCCGATCATGGATGCAGGCAGTCACTACATCGATCTCTCCAACGATGCGAAGGGTGTCGTCGCGCTGCTCGCCCGCGACAACGAACGTGCCGCCGCGGGCCGCACTGCTGTGACGGGTGCCGGATTCGGCATGGCGGGCACCGAGAGCGCACTGGTGAATCTTCTCGAGGATCAGCCGACGCCCGACCGCGTGAGGGTCGACATGATTCCTTCACTCGACGTGGAAGCAGGAACGGTCGGAGAATCGCTTGCCACCTCGATCTTCGAGGGACTGACCTATCGCGAGCCAGGGCTCGCTCGGCTGGCCAGCAGTCCCACACGGCTCATGCTCCCCGATGGCACCGCCGTGACAACGGCGAGCATGCCTCAGGGGGACCTCATCGCCGCCCGGCGTGCGAGCGGTGCGCGTGAGGTCGTCGCCGCCTCAAGCCAGGCACCCTCCGGGCTGATGCGCGCCGCCCTCCCGCTGCTCGCCGCCGCGATCAGCATCCCTCCCGTGCGCGCCGCCCTTCAGCGCCGGTTCGCTCGTGTGACCGTGAAGGCCGCCCCGCGTCCACGCGAGTACTCGTGGGCGCACGCGCGTGCCGAGTGGACTGACGGCACCACCCGAGAGAACTGGCTGCGCGTCCGCGATGCGTCAACGTTCACGGGAGCCGTCCCGGCAGAGATCGCACGCCGGCTGCTCGATGGCGCGGGCCGACCCGGCGCCTTCACGCCAGTTGCACTGTTCGGTCCGTCGCTGGCAGAAGCCTGCGGTGCCGAGTTCATGCCAGGGCTCGTCCCAGCCTGACCGCGGAGGTGGCGCGGCTTCGTCACGCCGCGTCACAACACCGAGCAGCGATGCACCCGGGCAATACAATGAGCAGGTGCCGATCCCCGACAATTCTGCGCCCCTCGTCTCCGACGAACACCCGGCACACGCCGCATCGGTTCTCGCAGCGTTCAATCGCGCGACGAACAGGCTGATCGCGGGCACCCGGTTCGCCCTCCTCGGCACGGCGGATGCTGTCGCCGCACTCACGCAGATCGTGCACGGCATGGGCGGGCACACCGCCCCGACTGCCGAAAGCGACGTTCTCATCCTCATCGGAGCGCTCTCCGACGATCAGACCACCGACGCACTCGGGTGGCTCAGCGCGGAACCGGCAACCGAGGAGCCACGACTGCCGATCATCGTCGACGCCGCCGGCGCGCTGCGTGACGCAGCATCCGAGCTGGCGCAACGTCTGACCGCGACCGACCGTGTGCTCCCCGACGGACTGCGCGCCGCCCACGCGCCCCGCGGCAACATCGCCATCGTCGACGCCGCCACCATGAGAACTGCGCCGCACAGCAGCGCCCCCACACCAGACAACTTCCGTGCCGACCGCGGCTCGGCCCGCATCGACTGGGCGGCGAGCGCCATGCCCGTCACCCGAGAACTCGCCTCGCGACTGGCGCGCAGCGGTGCCGTGCGCGGGGTGCGCATCGGTGTCGTTCTGGTGCTCGAGCCGAAGACCGCCGTGCTCGCGATCGAACTGACACGAGCCGGTGCGGACGTCCGTGTATTCGCGCCCGCGAACGAGGTCGATCCGGATGCTGCCGCCGCACTGCGGGCCCGCGGCATCGTCGTGCTCGGCTCCCCCGATGCGACGGCGGATGAAGATGCCGAGCTGGCGCTGGACCTCGTGCGGTGGCAGCCTCAGCTGCTCATCGACGACGGTGCGCATCTGATCCGCCTCGTGCACGAGCATCCTGAGGCACTCGCTGAGCTGCGTGGCGCCGCGGAGGAGACCACGAGCGGCGTCCGGCCCCTCCGCACCATGGCCCGTGACGGCGCACTGGCCGTCCCCGTCATCCCGGTCAACGATGCCCGAGTGAAGACGCTATTCGACAACCGCTACGGCACAGGCCAGACGTGCGTCTTCGCGATCGCCGACGTGCTCGACGACGCGCGCAACACTGGAATCAGCACTGTCGACCCGCTCACCGCCACGTGGCTCGTGCTCGGCTACGGTCCCGTCGGCGAGGGCGTCTGCCGGCACGCCCGGGCACTGGGCGCACGCGTTGTCGTGGCCGAGATCGATCCGGTGCGCGCGCTCGCCGCCGAGGTCGACGGGTTCGAGGTGATGACGACCCAGGATGCTGCGCGGCAGGCCGACATCATCGTGTCAGCGACCGGTGTGCGCGGCACGATCGACGACGCGGTGATTCGAGCGGCGGCCCCGCGCGCGATCATCGCCATTGCGGGCGGCACAGACGGCGAACTGGATGCTCCCGGAGCGACGTGGACCGATCGGGCGCCCCAACTCAGCGAACTCACACTCGGTGACCAGCGAGTTCTCGTCCTCGCCCACGGACACGGCGTGAACTACACGGCCGGCGGCGGCAACCCCATCGAGATCATGGATCTCTCGTTCGCCGCGCAGGTCGCCGCCATCGAGCAACTCACCACGGCCGGTGTGCTGACGGAGTCCTCAACGCTCGCCACCGGGCTGCACGACCTCGAGCGTGAGCGTGAGGACGAGATCGCCCACCTCGCCCTGTCGACGCGGCGGCATGCGGCAGCATCCGCTCCCCCTCGTTCCCCCGCAACGACCGCGAAGGCGCCCGCGCCAGAACGCAGCCGGTACTCGCGCATCGCGGCGATGCCTCCGACGGCAGAGGCCGCCGACACTGTACAGGCGACAGTCACCGTCTACAGCGCCTCCCTGGTGATCCCCGTGACGGCACCGCGCATTCGCGACGGGGCCATCGCCGTGCGCGGCGACCGGATTCTGCACGTCGGCGAGCGCCGCTGGGTGCTGCAGTCCCTGCGCGACGCGGGCATCGACTTCGTCGAAGAGCACTGGGACGGCGTGATCACACCGGGCCTCGTCAATGCCCACACGCACCTGCAGTACACGCGCATGGCCGACGTGGCGACACGACGGTACGCCGGGTTCGACGATTGGGCAGCCGCCTTCGACGCCGTCTACGACCGCGATGGCGCCGAGCACGACTGGAGCGCCGCCGCGGCCGACGGAGCCCGCCTGGCCGTCGCATCGGGCACAACCGCGCTGGCCGACGTCGTCACCGACCGCGAGGCGGTGTCAGCCCTGCACGATACCGGGCTGCACGGGATCGCCTACTGGGAAGTCATGGGCTGGAGCAACGCCGACTGGCGAGCGCACGGCCGCGACGCCGCGATCGCGGATCTCGACAGCATGCCCGCCTCGCCCGGTGTCGGCGTCTCACCCCACGCCCCGTATTCCCTCGAGGTTCAGCCACTCCTCGACATTCCCGACGTCGTCCGCAACCGCGGCATGCGGCTGCACATCCACCTCGCCGAGGCGCACATCGAGAACGAGAACGTTGAGAGCGACGATGCCTGGGTGGGGTTGAATGCCGAGAGCTTCCGTGCTCTGCGGAGCCAGGGCGTCGGCGTCAGCTCGACGCAATTTGTCGACCAGCTCGGTGTCCTCGGGCCCGACTGCCACATTGCGCACGGCATCTATATGACGGGACGCGACAGGTCGCTGTTGCGCGCGCGAGGAACCTCGGTTGCGCTGTGCCCCCGGTCGAACGACGTGATCGGGCTCGACGCGCCGCCCGTCGCCGCCTACCTGCGCGAGGGCAACCTCATTTGCGTCGGCACCGACTCGCTCTCGTCATCGCAGAGCCTCGACCCGCTCGCCGACGTCGCACAGTTGCACCGTATCGCCCGCGAGCAGGGATACGCCGACTCCGACTTGCACCAGAGACTCTTCCACGCTGTGACGCTGGGCGGAGCACACGCCCTCGGCCTCGGAACCGGGACGCAGCGCGTCGGGCAGCTCGCCGTCGGCGCCCTCGCCGACCTCGCCTTCTTTACCGTGGACGACACCGCACCGCGCGAGGCCCTCAGCCAGCTCGTCGAGGCGGGCGAGGGAACCTGCCGGCGCACCATCGTTGCCGGGCAGACGGTCTTCCACCGAGAGGAGCGTTGACATGACGCACCAGGAGCAGCCGGAGTTCGATGCGATCCGCGAACTATCGCTTGAGCAGCATCCCGAGGGCGGTTGGTACCGGCGCACATACACGGCATCGGATGCTGTCACGACACCGACCGGCGAACGGCCCGCCGCAACGCTCATTCACTTCTGGCTGCGCGCGGGCGAACGTTCCGACTGGCACGTCGTCGTTTCGGACGAGATCTGGCTGTGGCACGGCCCCGGAGAGCTGCGCCTTGAACTCGGCGGCACGGGCGACCAGCCGCGCAAGACGGACGACGGCGGCCTGCTCGCCTCGCCCGGCACACCGCACGCGAGGCAGCAGTTCCTGGTGCCCGCCGGATGCTGGCAGCGCACAGTTCCCGGTGACGCAGACGTGCTCGTCAGCTGTCTGGTCACGCCGGGCTTCGACTTCGCCGATTGGCGGCTCGCCGACTGACTGGACCTGCCGGTTTCGCAACATTTCGTCATCGCGATGCCGGAGGCACGCATCGACGGTAACCTTGTTGGTTGGCGCACTCTCCCTCCCTGCGCCCGCAGTCCTCGAGGAGTATCCGTGATGAGAAGAACCGCCGTCCGCTCTGCCGTCATCGCCAGTGCCGCCGCCGTTATGTTGGCGCTGTCCGCCTGCTCGGCATCCGGCACGCAGGAGAGCGGGAGCAGCGACTCCGAGCTCGAGACTGTCACTCCGGGAACCCTCACGATCGCAACGGGTGAGCCCGCGTACAGCCCCTGGGTCGAAAACGACGACCCTGAGTCAGGCGAAGGTTTCGAAGCCGCGGTCGCCTACGCCGTCGCCGAGAAGCTCGGCTTCGACAAGTCAGACGTGACGTGGATCCGCACGCCGTTCGACACGGTGATCGCGCCGGGTCCGAAAGACTTCGACATCAACATCCAGCAGTTCTCGGCAAACGAGGACCGCGAGAAGGCCGTCGATTTCTCGTCTCCGTATTACGAGACCACGCAGGGTGTCGTGAGCGTTGAGGGCAGCCCGGCTGCCGATGCGTCAAGCCTCGCCGACCTCGCCGATGTGAAGGTCGGCGTCGCCGCAGGGTCGACATCGATTGCCGCGGTGAAGGAGGCAATCGGCACCGATCCGGCCATCTTCAACAGCAACGAAGACACCGTCCAGGCACTCATTTCGGGCAACATCGACGCACTCGTCACCGACCTGCCCACAGCGTTCTACAACGCGAACGCCGTGCTCGACGACGGCGTACTCGTGGGGCAGTTCGAGAGTTCTGCCGGCGGCGACGAACTCGCCTTCCTCCTCGAGAACGATTCCCCGCTCACGCAAGCAGTGACCGACGCGGTCGATGCGCTCCGCGAAGACGGCACGCTCGATGACCTCGCCGAAACTTGGCTCGCCGACAACGCCGGCGCCACCGTCCTGTCGTAGGAGGCCTCCCACACCCGTGACGAACGCCACGCAGCCCGAGGCAACGCTCGACGAGCGTCAGCCGAGCCAGGTCGAACTCGACAGGCGCGCCTTCCGGCGAAAGCAGAACGCACGCTCACTGCTCATCAGCATCGCGAGCACAATCATCTTCGCCGTTCTGGTGTGGCTGCTACTGATCAACAGCCCCGGCTGGAGCGACGTCCAGCGTTCCTTCTTTGACCTTGACACGGCGATCTCGTCGTTCCCGCAGATCATCGTCGGGCTCTGGCTCAACATCCAGGTGCTGTTCTTCGCGGCGATTCTCGTGGGAATCTTCGGCTCCCTCCTCGCAATCGCGCGAACGCTGCGCGGTGCCGTCTTTGCCCCGTTCCGCCTCGGCGCCGCGATCTACACCGACTTCTTTCGCGGCATCCCGCTTCTTCTCGTTCTCTACCTCGTCGGCTTCGGCGTGCCGGCCCTGGGGTTCACTGAGCGATTGCCGATGCAGTTCTGGGGAACAATCGCTCTGACACTGACCTATTCGTCGTACGTGGCAGAGGTTCTGCGCGCGGGCATCGAGGCGGTTCACCCCTCACAGCGCATGGCGGCCCGCTCGCTCGGCCTCGGCTATTCGAAGACGCTGCGCCTCGTCGTGCTGCCGCAGGCGGTGCGCAAGGTGACTCCTGCGCTGATGAACGACTTCGTGTCGATGCAGAAGGACGTCGGGCTGATCTCGGTTCTGGGGGCCGTCGATGCGATCCGCGCGGCACAGATCGAAGTGGCGAGCGTCTACAACTTCACGCCGTACGTCGTCGCCGGCATCCTCTTCGTCCTCCTGTCGTGGCCGATGATTCGGCTGACCGACTGGTACACCGCACGGGCACAGCGCCGTGAGCAGATGGGCGGCCAGGTATGAGCGAGCACACGTCTCGGCCGGTGCTGCGCGTCACCGGCGTTCACAAAAAATTCGGCGACACCGCGGTGCTCAAGGGCATCGACATCGAGGTGGCCCGGCACGAGGTCGTCGTGCTCATCGGTGCCAGCGGATCGGGAAAGTCCACGCTCCTCAAAACGGTCAACCTGCTTGAAGGCGTCGACGACGGCCAGATCTTCTTGCAGGGCGATGACATCACCGACCCGCGTGTCAACGCCGACCGCATCCGCGCCCGCATCGGTGTGGTGTTTCAGCACTACAACCTCTTTCCCCACCTCTCCGTCCTGAAAAACATCACGCTGGCCAGCCGCAACGTCTTCAAGATCGACAAGGCAACGGCCGAGGCACGCGGGCGCGAGCTGCTGCGCCGCATCGGGCTTGAGGAGAAGGCAACCGAGTACCCCGACCGGCTCTCCGGCGGGCAGCAGCAGCGCGTGGCAATTGCGCGGGCGATTGCCACAGAACCAGAACTGCTGCTGCTCGATGAGATCACGAGCGCTCTCGATCCCCAGCTCGTCGGCGAAGTGCTCGATCTCGTTGGTGAGCTCAAGCAGTCGGGAAGCACGATAATGATGGCAACGCACGAAATGTCGTTCGCCCGTCGGGTCGCCGACCGCGTCATCTTCCTCTCACAGGGCCGCATCGTCGAGGCGGGCCCGCCCGAGCAGATCTTCGACGACCCGCAGCAGCCCGAGACAAAAACGTTCCTCTCGCGTCTGCGTGCCGCTGAGCCCGGCGCCTAACGGCGAGCTGCACCGGCAGCATCCGGAATCGCCCAGCACGCGCGGCTTAGAATAGGGGCGTGACTTCAACAACTGCGCCCGAACGCGTCTCGGTCAACGACGTCGTCCGGTTCGTTCTCGAGATCTTCGCCTACATCTCGCTGTGCCTGTGGGGCTTCATCAACTTCGACCTGCCGTGGAACATTGTCGTCGGCATCGGCGCTCCCGTGATCGCGATCATGCTCTGGGCACTGTTCCGCTCCCCCAAAGCCGTGTTCCAAATGGATCCGTTCGGCAAAGCAATCGTCGAAATCGCGGTGATGGGCACCGCGGTGTTCGCCTGGTGGGACATGGGGCAGATCATCGTTGCAGTGATCTTCGCCCTCGTTGCCGTGACCAGCGGCGTCATCAACGGGCGCCGCGAGCTCAGCTGAGATGACGGACGTCATCGCGCAGCTCACCGACGCGCTCGGAGAGGCGGTGGTGACGGATGCTGCGCGGCTGGGCGCCGCGCAGGCCGACGAGTCCGGGCACCGCTCGAGCGCTCCCCCGCTCGCCATCGTGAACGCCCGCTCCATCGACGACGTCCAGGCCACCATGCGCATCGCGACGGCGACGCGCACACCCGTCGTCACACGGGGCGCGGGCACCGGTCTCGCGGGCGGCGCCATCGCAGCATCCGGCGAAATCGTGCTCTCCACGCTGGCGATGGATCGCGTCCTCGAGATCAACGCCGACGATCTGCTGGCCGTGGTCGAGCCCGGCATCCTCAACGGCCGCTTCAACGAGATCCTCGCCGAACAGGGGCTGTGGTTCGCACCGGACCCGGCGTCGCGAGCGATCTCAACGGTTGGCGGCAATATTGCCACGAACGCGGGCGGCCTGCTGTGCGCCAAGTACGGGGTCACGCGCGACGCCGTGCTCGGCCTGAAGGTCGTGCTGCCTGATGGTCGGCTGCTCACGCTCGGCCACCGCAGCGTCAAGGGGGTCACGGGTCTTGACCTCACGGCGCTGATGGTCGGGTCGGAGGGGCTGCTCGGGGTCATCGTCGAGGCGACGGTGCGCATTCGCCGGGAGGTTCCCGGGACGCTGGCGACCATCGCTTCGTTCTACCCGGGGGTTCGGGATGCTGCCGCGGCCTCTGCCGCTATCACGGCCGCAGGCTTGCAGCCCGCCGTGATGGAGCTCGTCGACCCGACCGTGCTGCGCGCGATTGATCGGCACGTCGGCAGTTCGCTTTCGGCGCGCGGCAACGCGCATCTCGCCGTGCAATTCGACGGCCCGGGCGCTGCAGAAGACGCCAAACGGGCACTAGCGGTCATCGCCGACGTGGGCGGCGACGCCGATCTCACCACCGACCGGGCCGAGGCCGACGAACTGCTGGCCGCGCGGCGGGCCGCCCACGGTGCGATCGCGGCGATGGGGACGACGCTCATCGAGGACGTCTCGGTTCCCCGCACAGCGCTGCCGGCAATGTTCGATGCGATTGCCGAGATTGAGAAGACCTATGGCCTCACGATCCCGACGCTTGCGCACGCGGGAGACGGCAATCTGCATCCGAACTTCGTCTTCGCCGGTCCGGACGTGCCCGATGAAATCTGGGATGCCGCAGGCGAGCTGTTCACCGCAGCGCTGAAGCTCGGAGGCACTCTCACGGGCGAGCACGGCATCGGCATCCTCAAGAAGCGGTGGCTCGGTGACGAGCTCGGCGATGATCAGCTGCAGCTTCAGCGTCAGATCAAGCAGGTCTTCGACCCGCTCGGCATTCTGAATCCCGGCAAGGTTTTCTGAAATCCGGAACGGCATCTGGAGTCGTTCCGATGCTGACCGCGATCTCCCGGCACAGGATTATCAGCAAGATCCCGGGCGAGAGCCTATGCTGGAGTGACTGAAGTCTTCGAGCACCTGACGTGGAGGTCCCCCATGCTCGCCAATCTCTCCGGATGGCACCTCGTCATCATTCTGTTCATCATTCTGCTGTTGTTCGGTGCTCCGAAGCTGCCCGGCCTCGCCAAGAGCGTCGGCGAATCGATGAAGATCTTCAAGAAGGAAGTCCGCGAGGTCACGGACGACGGCGACGCAACGACGACGGATGACACTGCCACGTCGACGGCAGACACCACGACGACGCGCTCAGACGCCGCGTAGGCGCCCAGCACCACGCCGGCGTAAGTGCTCTGCGCTGGGACTCGTGATCAGAACACCAGCACTGCACTTGCAGTGCTGGTGTTCTCCATGCGCTCACCCCGTCACGCCTTATGAATGTCACACGACACTCGGCCGCGCGTCGCGCGTCTAGGGTACGCACGATCGCGCGCGTCCACCAACGCCACGCACGGCGGTAGGCGTGATGGCCCCTTGGCAGTCGCATTCTGATGCCCACTGACCATACGGTTGCAACACTTTCTCATATAGGCATATGATGCTCGTATGGCACGAGCACCGACAACTTCTGATGTGTTCAACGCGATTGCCGAGCCGCAGCGCCGGGACATCCTGACGCTGTTGCGTGCTGGCGAACGGCCCGCAACGGCGGTCGCTGACGAGCTGGGAATGACCCAGCCTGGAGCTTCGAAGCACCTGCGAGTGCTCCGAGAGGTCGGCCTCGTGAAAGATCGCCGAGAGGGTAAGCAGCGTTTCTACGCCCTTGACGCTCGTGGCCTGCAGTCGGTGCACGAATGGGCGGGCGGCTTCGAACAGTTCTGGAATGAGAGCTTCGACCGGCTCGACGCCTACGTGCAGCAGCTGGCACAGGAAGACAGGAGCACGATCTCATGAGCGACAGCGAACACAACGCCTCCACACAGTCAAAGTCTGACCGTACGACAGTAATCTCTCGAGTTATCAATGCACCGCGAACGCTGGTGTTCGAGGCGTTCAGCGAGGTGCGGCACCTTTCACAATGGTGGGGACCACACGGCTTCACGACGACCACACGCGATTTCGAATTCCGAGTCGGCGGGGTGTGGAGCTTCGTCATGCACGGGCCAGACGGCACGGACTATCCCGAGTGGATCATCTGGACCGAGATCGCTCGGCCGGAGCGTATCGTCATGCTGCACGGCGAGTTTCGCGATGATCCGAATGCGTTCGAGTCCATCCTCACGTTCGAACCGACCGGGGACGCAACTCAGATCGAGATGGTGACGGTGTTCCCTACCGCAGAGCTACGCAACGAAGCAATCGAGAAGCATGGTGCAATCGAGGGCGGGAAGCAGACGCTGGCCAATCTTGCCGCCTACGTCGTTGAGACGCAGGAGGGCGCGAACAGGTGACCGTCAACGATGCCCCATTCAGGTGTCGAAATGTGCGGTTCAGAGTGCGAAATCGCGCAAAGTTCGACATTTGAACTCGGTCGGCGCGCTACGCCCCCAGCCAACGACGGCTTGTTCGCATACGCGTGGCGATACTAGTCGGCGTTCTTCAGCTCCACAGCTGCAGCCTCGTCGACGATGACCGTTGCACGCTCATGCACCTGCAGTACCCACCCAGGCAGCGCGACCGCGCCCAACTCAATCGAGGTGGGCGCCATCGCATTGTGGGCAGTCGTCACAAATGGCGAGGTTTCTCGATGAAACGTCACACTTTGTGACGACTGCCCGCCGACGGCGCCGTCAGAGGCCCTGCCACGAGGGCTTGTTGGCGTACGCGTGACGATAGTAGTCGGCATTGGCCAGCTCGGCAGCGGCCTCCTCGTCGACGATCACCGTGGCACGGCGGTGCAACTGCAGAGCTGACCCCGGAAGGGATGCTGTGACGGGGCCCTCGACAGCGCCAGCGACTGCCCGCGCCTTGCCCGACCCGAATGCCAGAAGCACAAGGTGTCGCGCACTCTGAATCGTGCCAAGACCCTGCGTGATGCAGTGCATCGGAACCTCGTCTTCCGAGGCGAAGAACCGTGCATTGTCGCGGCGGGTCTGTGCCGTCAGCGTCTTCACACGGGTTCGTGAGGCGAACGATGACCCGGGCTCGTTGAACCCGATGTGACCGTCGGTGCCGATGCCGAGGATCTGCAGGTCGATGCCGCCTGCCTCCTCGATCGCCGCTTCGTAGTCCTCGCCCGCGTGCTCGATCGTTTCGAGCGCGCCGTTCGGCACGTGCACGCGCGACGGCTTCAGTCCGAGCGGCTCGACGACCTCGCGGGTGATCACGGAGCGGTAGCTCTCAGCGTGCGTCACCGGTAGGCCGACGTACTCGTCGAGCGCGAACGCGGATACGGACGAAAGATCCATCTCATCGCGCCGGGAGGCGAGCGCCCGATAGACCGGCAGCGGGGTCGACCCGGTTGCCAGCCCGAGCACTGCGCTCGGCTTCGCGGCGATCAGCGCGATGATCTCGTCGGCGACGAGAGCGCCCGCTTCATCCGCGGAGGGGACGATGATGACTTCAGCCATGTGTCTTATTCCTTCTGCATTCTTGCGAGATTCACCCGGGCTCCGATCAGCACGGTTGTCACATTCGAGCGTAGCCGGTGCTGCGCCAACGTCACGACGCCGCCCGATCGGTGTGGTCGAACCGCCCGTCTGGTCCGAACAGGCAGCGCACGAGCGCCGCACCCACAAGCCGCGAAGCCCCGAACGTGGCGACATCGGCGTAGGCGCGGTCGGCTTTCGGCCACCCCATATCGATGGTCAGCACGGGGCGGCCCGCGGCGCGCAGCGCGTCGACAACGGCGACGGCTCCGGGATGCTGGTGATTGCTCTTGCCCACGACGATGATCGTGCCCTCGGGCGAGGCCGCGTCGAGAGCACGCGCAACATCGGTGGCGGTGTCGTTCGCGAGGTCCATGCGCGTCACGGGTGCCCCGCCCCAGGGATCGTCGAGGCTGAACGGACCCCACGGCGCCGACCCCACGGCAATGTTCGCCGCAGCGTCAAGACGCAGCACGGCGGCCGGTGTGCGCGCGGCGTCGAGCTCGGCAGCATCCGCCGACACCTCGATCGCCCGCGCTGCCTCGCCGACAGCCGCATCGTCGATCACGGCGTCCGCGGCCGCCGCGTCTACAGACGCTGCGTCGCCTGAGCCTACGTCGGAGATGACCGTGGCCGAGGCGAAGTCCAGCACGCGCTGTGCCGCCTGCTCGACACGGGACGCTGCGAGGCGACCCGTCGCGACAGCATCCGTAATTGCGTGTTCGATCTGCTCAAGCTGTTCGTCGGTGTTCGCTGTGCCGATGCACAGCAAGTCGACGCCCGCGTTCAGAGCTCGCACAGCGGCCTCCGGGATGCCGATTTCGGCACTTGCCCCGGCCATGTCGAGGGCGTCGCTCACGATGAGCCCGTCGAATCCCAGGTCGCCGCGCAACAGGCCTTCGAGCACCGCACGCGACATCGTCGCGGGGTTCTCGGAGTCAATCTGCGGCAGCATGATGTGGCTGGTCATGATCGACGTGACACCCGCGTCGATTGCCGCCGCGAAGGGTACGAGTTCACGGTTCAGCAGGGTGTCGCGATCGAGGTCGAGCACGGGGAGCGCGATGTGCGAGTCGGCGTCGACGTCACCATGGCCGGGAAAGTGTTTGGCGCACGCCGCGACTCCTGCGCCCTGCAGCCCGGTCACCCAGGCGGCGCCGTGGCGGGCGACGAGGTGCTCGTCTGCGCCGAAGCTGCGCACCCCAATCACCGGGTTGAGCGGGTTCGAATTGACATCGACGCTCGGAGCGAAGTCGAGCGTGCAGCCTGCAGCGCGCAGTTCACCCGCGACGGTCGCCGCGACCCGCGAGGTCACCGCGGTGTCGTCGATCCGGCCAAGAACCGCATTGCCCGGGTACGGCGACCCCGTCGCGTAGTGCAGTCGGGTAACGTCTCCGCCCTCCTCGTCGATCGCGACGACAGCGTTCGGGTTTGCCGCGCGAACCTGATCGGTGAGGCGGCGCAGCTGACCAGCATCCTCGAAATTGGGGCCGAAGATGCAGACACCGCCAAGACCCGCGCGCAGGCGAGCGGCAAGCCACTCGGGCAGAGTCGTGCCGACGAAGCCGGGAAGAAGCGTGGTGGAGGCAGCGGATGAGAGCATATCTCTCATCCTTTCACTGCTCCCGCCACGAGTCCGCCGGTCATGCGGCCCTGCACGAAGAGGAAGAAGATTACGACGGGCAGCGCGAGGAGTGTCGACCCGGCCATGATCGCCGCCCAGTTCGTCGACTGCGTCGCCTGCTGGAAGGCGCGCAGCCAGATCGGCAGCGTATAGGCACCGGGACCCTGCATGATGATCAGAGCCATGAGGAACTCGTTCCATGCCTGAATGAATGCAAACACTCCCGTCGAGATGAGCCCTGGAGCGAGCAGCGGGAACGTGACCTTCCAGAACGCCTGCGTGCGCGTGCAGCCGTCGATCATCGCCGCCTCCTCGAGGTCGGCGGGCACTCCGGCGACGAAGCCGCGCAGCATCCAGATGGTGAACGGCAGCACGCCCGCGAGATACACGATCGTCAGTCCGATCACGGTGTTGAGAAGCCGCCACGAGTCGACCATGCCGAAGATGGTGAACATGAGCGCCTCCCCCGGGATCATCTGGATCACCAGAAGCGCGATGATGTACTGTCGGCGACCGCGGAACTTGAAGCGTGAGACGGCGATCGCGCCGATGAAGGCGAACAGCAGGCAGATCAGCAGCGTCAGGCCCGTCACCGCGAGCGACATCATGAATGCCGACGGGAAGTTGGCGCGGTCTGGCCGGGCCGGCTCAAACAGCACGGTGACGTAGTTGCGCAGCGTGAAGTTTTCGGGCCACCACTGCGGGGTGGGGCTGATCACGTCGGCGTTGGGCTTGAACGACGTGTTGAGCATCCAATACACCGGGAACACCGAGCATACGAACACGATGATCGAGACGGTGCCCCACAGTGTGCTGCTCCAGGCGTGCTTCAGCCGACGGGTCGGGCTGTGGCGACGTCCGGGTGTCACGTGGCGTGAGTCGACGGATGCTGTTTCAGCGGCTCGCGTCTGGGGAGCGCGCGTGGCGACACTCATATCTCTTCGTCCTTCACTGTCTTGCGCACGTAGTAGATCGAGATGACGAGCATCATGGCGACCATGATGAACGACACCGCACCCGCGGCTCCGAGGTTGCTGGAACCGAGGTGGAAGATGTACGTGCCGAACACGTCGGTCTGGCTCGAGATGCCGCCGAGTCCCTGCAGGGTGTACACCTGCGTGAACACCCGCAGATCCCAGATCATCTGCAGCACGGCAGTGATGAGCAGGATGCTGCGCAGGTAGGGCAGCACGATGAAGCCGAATCGTTTCACAGCGCCAGCGCCGTCCAGCTGCGCGGCTTCAAGCACCTCGTCCGGCACCTGCGTGAGCCCGGCGTAGACGGTGAACGCCACGAACGGAACGGACATCCAGGTGATGATCACGGTGAGCACCGCGTAGAACGACAGCGGGTCGATGAGCCACGAGTGCCCTGACCAGTCAGTCGTGCCAGTGACCGTGTTGAGCACCCAGTTCAGCAGACCGTATTTGGTGTCGACAATCCACCCCCACACGACGACGGACGACACGGGAGGCATCGCCCAGGCCAGCAGAAGGCCGATCGAGATCAGCAGCCGGAAGAACCCGTTCACCCGCATCATGAGCAGAGCGATCAGGATGCCGAGGCTCATCGTTGCGACAACAAGCACGGCCATGAGGGTGAAGCTGCGGCCGGCGACGGCCCAGAATGTGGGGTCTGTGAGCGTGTCTGTGTAGTTCTTCAGCCCGAGCCATTCGGGTGGTGCGCCGAAGATCTGCGCCTTGCCGTACTTCTGAAACGAATTGATGGCCATCTTGACGAGCGGATAGCCCGTCATAACGAGCAGAACGATCGTGGCGGGGGCCAGCATCATCCACGGCGTCAGCCGCTTCTTCCGCGTGTGCTTCCGCGGCCGATCAGGCGTCGGCTGTTCCGCTCGGGCCTCGCTGACCGTCGTGGTCATGCGTGCTCCTTACATTGTTGTGCAGCGGGCGCTCCCCCGCGCTCCGAGAAGGGAACTCGGAGCGGGGAGCGCCCGCCATGACCCGTGGGGGGCGGGTCAGCTATTGAGGATCTCTTCGATCTGCGCGTCGAGGTTCTTCGCGATCTCGGTCACGTCGCCGCCCTGGGCGATCTTCACGAGCGAGTTCTTGATGACCTCGGACGCCTCGACGTCTGCCCACTTGGGCGCAGCCGGCGTGAGACGCGCGTTCTCCGCAGCGGCAGCGGCAGCGGCCGTCACGGCGTCGTCGGGCAGAGCATCCTGTGCCTCGCTCGTGGCGGGAATCATGCCGTTCGCGGCGAGGAGCTTCTGATACTCGGGCGAGAGCATGATCTTGAGCGCCGAGTACGCGAGGTCCTGGTGGGCGGAGTTCGCCGCGACGGCGATGTTCGAACCGCCGGCGAACGCGGCTGCTGCGCCGCCGTCCTTACCCGGAAGAGCGAATGCCGTGGCGTCCGAGCCGAATGTGTCGGGGCAGCCAGGCGTGTCGGCGTCAGCTGCCGCCGTCAGCGATCCCATGAACCAGCTCGGTGCCGAGAGGAACCCGACATTGCCCTCGCAGAAGGGAACCTGGGCGTTGGTCTCGTCGCCGTCCTTCGGCGCAGCCGTCGCGCTCTCGTAAACCGTCTGCAGCTGTTCGAGACCGGCAATGCCGCCCTCGCTTGAGAATCCGGCCTTCCAAGTGCCGTCGTCTCCCTGCTCGGCGACGAAGCCGCCGTTCTCCCAGACGTACGGGAGCATGTTGTACCAGTCCTTGCCCGGCGCGTAGATGCCAGAGGGTGTGCCTGCTTCCTTCATGGCGATGCCTGCATCCACGTACTCGTCGAACGTCTCGGGAACCTCGCCGTCGAACACCTGCGACGTGTAGAACACCACACGAGCGCCGGAGTAGTACGGGTACGCATAGATCTTGCCGTCGTAAGTGCCGGCCTCGACGAAGCCCTGCAGCAGGTTGTCGCCGCCGAGTTCTTCGTACTTGTCTGTCAGGTCAGTGAACGCCCCGGCCGAGGTGAATGCCGCCGCCTGGGTGTTGCCGATCTCGACGACGTCGGGCGAATCGGAGCCCGACAACGCTGTCGTGTATTTGTCGACAAGTCCGTTCCACTGCTGCTCTTCGATGACCAGCGTGGAGCCGGGGTTCTCCTTCTCGAATGTCTCGGTAAGATACTCGCGAGCGTTGTCCGGTGTGTCGGTGCCGACCAGCCACACGCGGATCTCCGCAGAACCGCCGTCAGACGATCCTTCGGCTGATCCGGAGCAGCCGGCCAGGGCCAGCGCGGCGATGGCCCCGAGGGCCACAATGCCGGTTTTCCTCATGGTGAGGTCCTTTCTCAGGGGATGCGGGCGACCAGGGGTGCCGCCACGTCGTTGTGGTGCGAATGTGTGCAGGGTTCTCTTACGAGACCCCCAGTTGTCCGCTGAGGACGAGGACCACGGCACCGAACAAGACATTGTCGTGCCCGAGCGTGGTCATCCTGAGCGAAAGTTCGTCGGGATCGCCGACCATCGCTCGCTCGAGGAGTGTGTCGTGGGCACCGACAAGGAAGTCGCCGCCCAGAAGTTCTGGTGGGCCTGACAGGACGACGTCTGTCAGGTCAAGGGTGCGCACAATCGGGGCGAGAGCGATGCCCAGGTAGGCACCGGCGTCGCGCAGGAATGCCGATCGTTCGGTCTCTGAGCTGAGGTGCTCGAGTTCTGCGGTCAGGTGTGGAACACCGACCCAGGCTTCCAGACAGGCGGATCGGCCGCAGCGACAAAGCGGTCCTTCACCCGTGCCGACGGTGACGTGCCCGATCTCTCCGTCCCAGAACCGGCTGCCGCGGAATGTCACTCCCCCGACGATCACGCCGGCGCCGACACCGTGCCCGATGCGCACGAGGATGACGTCGTCGCTCTCGATCTGCCCGAAGCTATGCTCGGCGAGGACGGCAACGTTCACGTCGTTCATGACGGTGACCGGCAGCCCGGTGCGCTCGGCAATGGCGGTGCGTAGGTTCACGTCCGTCCAGCCCAGGCTGACGGCCACGCGCACGATGCCGAGGTCGTCGATCACACCGGGCGAGCCGACACCGATCCCGAGAAGCGGAGCGGATGCTCGTGCGCGAGCGTCGTCGATCACGGCGAGCGCTTGAGCGACAGCATCCGGACCTTGTGCGCCGTCGATCGGAACCTCGCAGCGTTCGACGACCTCGCCGCCGATGTTCACCACTGCTGCTCGAAAGGCGTCATCGCCCGAGAGGTCGACGGCGATCATCTGATGACCGGCACGATCAATGTCGATCATTGTCGCGCGTTTGCCGGGACGAGACTCGTCGCGCGGGCCGTGCTCGATCACGAAGCGCTCGTCGATCAGTTCGGCGACGAGGTCAGAGATCGTCACACGTGTGAGCTCGGTGGAACGCGCGATGTCGGCACGACTCATCGGACCTTCGCGGTACAGCAGTTGCAGCACCAGAGAACGATTGTGCGCGCGTGCCTGCCCCGGCAGCACTTTCGTGCTGGGACGCAGCGCGCGAGCCACCCCTGCGTGACGTCGATCCGTAGAAGCCATGTTTGTTAGTACAGCTTACTAACATTCAAATTGCAAGCCCATGCAGAAAATCGGCTAGCGTCGAACGCACAAGGGGGATCATGAGGCCACGCACAGTCCCGTTCGCGGGCACGGTCGCGCTCGCGCTTGTTGCGGGTGCGACGCTCACCGGATGCGCACCCACGCAGTCAAAAGAAGACGCCTGCGACATCTTCAGCAGCGCCGACCTCGCTCTGGTGGAGGCGATTACGAGTTCGGGTGGCTCGCTGATCGATGACCCGGCGACGGCAGCGGACGACCTCGACTCTGCCGTGTCGACATTCGAGAAGGATGTCTCGTCGATTGAGAACGCCGAGGTGAAGGAGTCGGTCACGACGATGACGGCGGCGCTCAACGATTTCAATGCACAATTTGCGGATGCCGCGGAAGCAGCGATTCAGGATCCCGATTCCGTTGACAACGCCGCGCTCTCCGAGAGTCTTTCAGCCGCCGAAGATGCCGAGGCCGGTGTCGCCGAGGTATGTAATTCATAGAAGTCTCTTCCTCCCGACGGGAGAATGAGGCTAGCCTGGGATCATGGCTGAAATGCGAGTGGTGGAACTGTCGGCATCAACGATCGTGGCGGTTAACGCTTTATCGCTGAAGCCTGGGCAAGAACAGTTCGTCGCGCCGATCTCGTATTCCGTGGCCGCTGCGGTGACGAACCCGGCGACGACCTGGCAGCGCGTGATTCTCGAGGGCGACGATGTCGTCGGCTTCGTGCAGGGCAATTTCGACCCCGAGGGCGATCAAGACTATTTCAAGAGCGTCCTCTGGCGCGTCAACGTCGATGCTGACGCACAGCGACAGGGCGTCGGCAAGTTCGCCGTTGACGCTCTCGCCGGTGAGGCTCGCGACCGCGGATTCACCCACATCAACGTGATGTATGAGCCCGGAGAGGGCGGCCCCGAAAAGTTCTTCCTCGCCGTTGGTTTCACTCCGATCGACGAGACCGAGTACGGCGAAGTGGTCGGACGGCTGGATCTGTAGCGCCGCGCCCACACCACTGTGAACGAAGACTTCGTCGAGGCCGTACTCTCAGTCGTCGAGTCGATCCCGCCAGGCAAGGTCATGAGCTACGGGCAGGTAGCAGCACAGTTCGGGTCGCGCTCGGCGCGCGGCGTCGGCTGGGTGATGGCCCGCTACGGAAGCGATGTACCGTGGTGGCGCGTCGTGCAGGCGTCCGGCAGGCCGCCGAGCTGTCACGAGAATTCCGCGCGCGAGCATTACGACGACGAGGGCACTCCCCTGCACCGGACGCCGTCCGGTTATCGGCTCGCCCGGTCAGCGTTCGTCGACGCCCGCGGCTGATGTCTCGCGCGGAGCACGCGCCGCGGCGACGAGGCTCACCAGCATCCAGACGAGCACGATCGTCCACGCCGCGAATGCAACCCAGAGAAATCGGCCGCCGATCCATCCGATGATCGGCAGATCATCGGCATCACCCAAATAGATTCCCGCAACGGCATACATTCCGAGGGGGAAGACCATGCTCCACATCGAGGCCTCGTATCGCAGCGGAACACGCTTGATCAGATGCCGCCACAGACCGATGCCGGCCAGCGCGGGAATCAGCCATGTCGCAAATGCCCAGAAGACGACGGCAGCAGCGGCAACGGGGGCGCGGACGACACTCACAATGGCGGTGTCGGTCATTTCCACAATGCGCGATCCTGCAAGCACCGTGATCGCTCCGGCACCCATCGTCACCCAATAGGGCGGTCCGAGTTCCGCCGCGGGAATGCCCCGCGTCAGCAGTCTGATCACAACAGCGCAGCCGATGACACCGTACAGAATCAGACCGATCCCCCAGGACAGCACGGCCACGACGGAAAGCGCGTCGCTGATGCCGACGGGTGCCCACGGTTCAAGGGAGGCAGAGAGCACGGCGACCGACTGGCTGGCCACAGACCAGATGAACCACGTCCCGTTCAGACCCGCCAGTATGTCGGCACCCTGATGCCGCCCGATCACCAGCCCGGGGATCACGTACCCGAGCACCAACCATGCGGCGAAGCTCACGCCGAGCAGTGTGAGAGGGAGCGCGACGGGACCATGCTCGGCGGCGATTCTCGAGCCCAGCACGTTCGTTCCCGCCACGAACGTGAAGAACGAGAAAGCAACGTGAGCGGTCGAGAAGTCATCGACGACGTGACGCGGGTACCGGATGCCGCGCCACACCGTGAGCGCGACAAGAACGACGTAGCCGGTAGCGGCAATGGCGAAGAGCACGGTCGAGAGCACATCGACGCCTTCGAGGTGAAGACCAAGCGAGATGATCCCCGTGGCCATCACCAGCGCGAAGTAGCCGGGCGGGAGATCCCGCACAGCGACAGCGACCCGTGATTCAGCTGGCGACTCCACAGATCCAGCGTAGCGGCTTGCAGCTACACCAGGGAGTCGCGCCAGGCGGCATGCAGTTGCGCGAACCTGCCCTCTCCCCCGATCAGGTCGGCTGGTGTACCGTCCTCGACGATGCGCCCGTGCTCCATCACAAGCACGCGGTCGGCGATCGCTACCGTCGAGAGCCGGTGAGCGATGATGATTGCCGTGCGGTCGGCGAGCAGGGTCTGCAGTGCCTCCTGCACGAGCCGTTCGCTGGGGATGTCGAGTGACGCCGTCGCCTCGTCGAGAATCAACACGGCCGGGTCGGCGAGGAATGCACGCGCGAACGAGATCAGCTGCCGCTGACCGGCTGAGACGCGACCGCCCCGCTTGTTCACATCGGTGTCGTAGCCATCGGGAAGACCGTCGATGAATCCGTGGGCGCCCACGGCGACGGCGGCTCGCACGATCTCCTCGCGCGTGGCATCCGGACGACCGAGTGCAATGTTGTCGGCGACGGTCCCCGAGAACAGGTAGGCCTCCTGCGTCACCATCACAATCGCTCGGCGCAGATCCTTCGGGTGCAGCTGTCGCAGATCGACGTCGTCGAGAGTCACGGCTCCCGCGCTCGGGTCGTAGAAGCGCGAGATGAGCTTCGCGAGCGTCGATTTGCCCGCTCCGGTCGAGCCCACGAGCGCGATCGTCTGCCCCGCCGGGATGCCAAGCGAGAAGCTCGGCAGAACCGTCGTCTCGTCGTTGTACGCGAACGTGACCTCGTCGAACGTCACCTTCCCTTTCGCGGACCAGAGATCCACGGGCGAGACCGGGTCAGGAACACTCGGCTGCTCTTCGAGCACGCCAGAGATCTTCTCAAGCGCCGCTGCCGCCGATTGGTAGGCGTTGTAGAACATCGCCATCTCTTCCATCGGATCGAAGAAGCGCCTGACATACAGCAGGGCGGCCAGCAGCGCGCCGATCTCCAGGTGCCCCTCGACGACGCGGAATCCGCCAATCAGGAGCACAGCGGCGACGGCGAGGTTGCCGATCATGATGATTCCAGGCTCGTAGATCCCGAAGAGCTGAATCGTGCGTGCGTTGATGTCGCGGTAGTCCTCGACGAGCCGACCGAATTCCTTCTCGTTACGCTTCTCTTTACGGAACGCCTTGACCGCGCGGATGCCCGTCATCGATTCCACGAAGTGCACGATCACCCGGGCAGACATCACGCGAGATGTGCGGAACATCCTTTGCGAGCGCTTCTGGAACCACCGGGTCAGGAAGTACAGCGGCACCATGCTGCCCACGACGACGAGGCCGCTCGTCCAGTCAAGCAGGAAGAGCGCGGCGAAGGTGAACCCCATGTAGAGGATCCCGTTCACCAGCTGGCTGATGCCCTCATCGAGCAACTGCTTGATCGCATCCAGGTCGCTCGTCTGGCGCGAGATGATGCGCCCCGATGTGTATGACTCGTGAAACTCCAGGCTCAGCTTCTGCGTGTGCTGGAAGACCCGAAGACGCAAATCGAGAAGCACGGCCTGACTCACGCGCGCGCTCGCAACGACGTAGCTCGCCATGAACGTCGCTGCCGCCAGCGCCGTCACGAGATACAGCACGCCGACGCCGAGCGTCGGCATCCAGTCGGCGCGCTCCAGCACGGCCGGCAGCGCCGTGTCGATGCCGAAGGCGATGAGTGCGGGCCCGGCCACACTGGATGCTGTCGAGATGATCACCAGCACCATCGTGCCGATCACCCGCAGGCGCAGCGGCTTCAGCAGGGTTCCCAGCAGGCGCATCGAGCGCCGCCGGATCTGCCTGCTCTCTTCCTTAGTGAGGTCTTCGCGCTCTTCGCCCGTCACCCCGCGCACGGTTGCCGTGCTCATTGCAGGGCCTCCTCTCGCTCACGCTTCTCTTCGTCTTCCAGCGACGAGATCACGAATCTGTAGTGCTCGTTCCTGCCGAGCAGTTCGGTGTGCGTGCCGACATCCGTGATGCGGCCGTCCTGCATGAGCGCGACGCGGTCGGCGAGCGCGACAGTCGAGGGCCGGTGGGCGACGATCAACGCCGTCGTCGACGCGAGCACGCGGCGGAGTGCCGCCTCGACGAGCGCCTCGGTGTCGACGTCGAGCGCCGACAGCGGATCATCGAGCACGAGCACCGAGGGCGCCGCAGCCACGGCCCGCGCGAGCGCAAGACGCTGACGCTGGCCGCCCGAGAGGCTCAGCCCTTCTTCGCCCACCGTGGTGTCGACACCGTTCGGCAGGTCGTGGACGAACTGCGCCTGTGCGACGCCGATCGCCTCGTCGAGAACGCGCTGGGCTTCATCGCTGTCGAGGTCGAGCTCCTCGCGCCCGAGCAGCACGTTCTCGCGCACGGAGGCGGAGAACAGCGTGGCGTCTTCGAAAGCCATGGCGATGTTCCGCCGCAACTCGCCCCGGGTGAGGTTCTGCACAGCGACCCCGTCGAGGCGCACCGCGCCGCCCGTGACATCGTAAATGCGGGTCGTCAGCGACGTGAGCGTCGTCTTGCCGCATCCGGTCAGTCCGACCAACGCCATGGTCTCACCCGGTTCGATCACCAGGTTCACGCCGTTGATGAGATCGGGGTAGCGTTCGGGCGAATCGGCGAAGCGGAAGTGCACGTCGTCGAATTCAAGTCGACCCTGCGGGCTTTCGATGGTCTCGGGATGCTCGGGGTCGGTGATCGTGTTGACCTCGTCGAGCACCTCGAAGACGCGGTCGACGGCGGTGCGCGTGTCGAAGGTCATCGAGAGCAAGAAGCCGATCGACTCGATCGGGAACCGCAGAACGATCGCCGTGGCGAAGAACGCGAAGAGCTCACCCACGTTGATCTGCCCCTGCGACGCCAGCCAGATTCCCGCGACGAGGCACAGGCCGAAACCGATGTCCGGCAGCAGGATCAGCCAGTACCAGATGCCAGCGATCGCCTTCGCCTTCTCGATCTCGACGCCGCGGAGTCCTTCGGCCCGGACGGAGAACCCCTCCAGGGCGTGCTTGCCGCGGCCGAACGCCTTCAGAACGCGGATGCCATGCACGGCTTCTTCGACGTTCGTCGCGAGGTCGCCCGCCTGGTCCTGGCTGCGCCGGGCGACGATCGAGTATTTCTTCTCGAACATGTAGCCGTAGATCCACACCGGGATCGCGCAGACAAGGAAGATCGTGCCGAGAAGCCAGTGCCAGGTGAACAGAATGACCGAGCCGATGACGATCGTCAGCACGTTGACGACGAGCAGCACGATGCCGAACGACAGCCAGCGCCGAATCATATTGAGGTCCTGCATCATGCGCGAGAGCAGCTGCCCCGACGGCCACCGATCGTGGAAGGCAACGGGGAGATCCTGCAGACGGCGGTAGATCTCGTTGCGCATCTTCGCTTCGACTGTCGTCCCCGGCAGCAGCACGAACCAGCGACGCAGGGCGATCATCGCAGCCTCGACGACACCGAGGCCGAGAACGATCGCGACAGCCGGCCAGATCTCCGCCGGATCGCGCTGGGCGAGGGCTCCGTTGACGAGCTTCTCGAGCACCATCGGAATGAGAAGCGCGACGACGGAGCCGAGCAGCGCAGCGATCATACCGAGGCTGATGCGCGGCAGAGCGTGCTTGGCGAACGGATAGATGCGCCAGATGGCTTGCACCGTGTTGAGATTGGATTTACGCGTGGCTTGAATGCCGGACATAGTGTGAGTCTCGCTTGATGTTCTGACTGCGGATGGTGCGGACAGCGAGCGCCAGGGCGCGTTCGTTGTCAGAGGCGTGGCCGGGTGTCCGGCCGGGATGCAGGTTGCGGGAGGGGCCGACGCTACATGGCGCCGACGGGGCCGGTGGGTCCGACGACCGCGCGGGCGCGGGAGCGACGGGCGGCCGTCTGCCCGGTCATGGCATTCGACATGTCGACCTCCCCGTGTGCTCGTGGACCGTGCTGCATTGCCAGTCGATCAGAACGCAGCCTTACAGACTAAGCGAGTCAACCGTCAGAGCGCAAGGCCGATTAGCGAACTCGGACCGAGAGGCATGTGATCGACCCACCGAGCTTCTCAAACTCTGAGATATCGGCGACGACGACGTTGTATCCGAGGTCGTCCAGCAGATCTGCCGTCTTCGGGGCGGATGCTGCCAGCAGCACCGTGTCGTCGTTCAGGACGACGACGGCTGCACCGGCAGGCTCGGGAGCCGCGATGAACCCCGGGAATAGCGTGGGCTCGTCGATCGACGACGGGTCTCCGATGAACGTGCCGTCCGGCAGCGCGGTGATCGCCGCCTTAAGGTGGTGCACGCGGCTCATGGGCGCCGCGACGACGGAGAACCCGTATGGAGCGACGATGCTGCGCAGCTGGCGCAGGCCCTCGGCGTTCGTGCGTTCGGTGCGCCCGACGTACAGGGTGTCGCCGACAAGCAGGGCATCCCCGCCCTCGAATGTCCCCGGGTCCATGATGCGCTCGATCGTGAAGCCGAGGTCGTCAATCGTCTCTTCGATGCCGTCGAGCTCGCGTCGACGGGTCTCGTCGGCGGGGCGCGTGATGATGGCGAGGTCGTCGAGAAGGACGACCCCGTCCTGCACGAACACGGAATCGGGGAGTTCACTGGCGAAGGCGACCTCGCGGGTCGACCACCCGTTCTCTTCAAAGGCGGCGGTATAGGCATCCCACTGCTTGTCGGCGAGATCTGAGTCGATGTCTGTCTCGACCTCGTCGTCACCCTCCGTCAGTGCGGTCGCGGGCAGCCGCACCAGGGCGATGCGGCGCTCTGCGGCGCGCGGAGCCTCACGGTAGCCGACGGTCGCCGCGTATACGGCACGTCCAAGCGTGGGAGCTCCGATGAACACGGCCAGCGCGAAGATTGCGTTGGTGCTGGTCAGCGTGCCCACCATGAGACCGAAGATCTCCCCGGTCACCGCGCCGCCCTGCTGCAGCGTTGTCAGCATGACGCCGACAACCGGGGCGATGACGCCCACGACGATGCCGGCAGGGAGCGCCCACTTCCAGGTGGTCATCGCCCCCAGCATCCCGGCGATGAAGAGGAGGAAGAAAGTGAAGAGCGTCGCAAGAATGAAGTACGAGCTCGCCGGGCCGAGGATGGTCGGCTGCATCTGGTTGACGAGGAAGAACGCTGTCACAGCGGCGACGTGCCCCAGGAGCGCGACGAGTACGGCAGATGCAAGTGACGCGATGACGCGACGGGCCCAGGTGACAGTCATGCATTCGAGCCTACGGGATCACAGGGCCCGGGCGCGCCACGCGCCCGGGCCCTGTGATCAGATTCACACCGCGGTCAATGGAAGAAGTGGCGCTCTCCACTGAAGTACATCGTGACTCCCGCAGCCTTTGCTGCAGCGATGACCTCTTCATCGCGCACGGATCCACCCGGCTGCACGACGGCCTTCACGCCACCCGAGAGAAGGATCTCGAGTCCGTCGGCAAAAGGGAAAAAGGCATCGGATGCTGCGACAGATCCAGCAGCACGGTCGCCTGCGCGCTTCACCGCGAGTTCGCACGAGTCCACACGGTTGACCTGCCCCATACCGACGCCGACGGCAGCCCCGGACTTTGCCAGCAGGATCGCGTTGGATTTGACGCTGCGGCAGGCCTTCCACGCGAACGCCAGATCGGCGAGCGTCGCGTCGTCTGCGGGCTCCCCCGACACCAGCTGCCACTCGGTGGTAATGGTGGCCTCGGGGTCGAAACGGTCCGACTGCTGCACGAGCAGGCCGCCCGAAATCTGCTTTGCCTCGAGCGGTTCGAGGGCGAACCCGTCGGGAAGCTGCAGGATGCGCAGGTTCTTTTTGGTTTTCAGCAGCGCGAGAGCGTCGTCTTCGTACCCGGGCGCGACGATGACCTCGGTGAAGATCTCCTTCACCGTCTCGGCCATGCCGAGCGTCACCGGTCGGTTGGCGGCGATGACGCCGCCGTATGCCGACACCGGATCGGTGTCGTGGGCACGCCGGTGCGCCGACGCAATCGGGTCGCCAGCCTTGGGCTTCGCCACGGCGATGCCACACGGGTTCGCGTGCTTGACAACGGCGACGGCGGGCTCGGAGAAGTCGTAAGCAGCACGCACGGCGGCGTCGGCGTCTGTGAAGTTGTTGAAGCTCATCTCTTTGCCGTTCAGCTGGGTCGCCTGCGCGATGCCCTGCCCTCCGGCGCGCAGGTACAGCGCGGCCTCCTGGTGCGAATTCTCGCCGTAGCGCAGCACGTGCGAAAGCTCGCCCTGGATCGTCAGTGACGACCCGAAGCCCTCGACAGCATCCGTGAACCAACCAGCGACAGCCGTGTCGTACGCTGCCGTGTGCGAGAACGCCTCAGCGGCGAGCGCGCGACGCTGAGCGAGCGTCGTTCCCCCGGCCGCGATCGCCTCGATGATCTCACCGTACGAGCCCGGAGACACGACGACGGCGACGTTCGGGTGGTTCTTGGCCGCCGCGCGCACCATGGATGGCCCACCGATGTCGATCTGCTCGACGACGTCGTCAGGCTCGGCGCCCGAGGCGACGGTTTCGACGAACGGGTACAGGTTGACGACGACGAGCTCGAACGGCTCGATCTGCATATCGGCGATCTGCTTCTCGTGCGCCTCGAGCCGCAGGTCGGCGAGCAGCCCGGCGTGGACGGTGGGGTGCAGCGTCTTGACGCGGCCGTCGAGCATCTCGGGCGACCCCGTCACAGCCGCCACGTCGGTCACCGGATAGCCGGCGTCGCGAATCGTCTGCGCCGTCGAGCCAGTGGAGACGATCTCGATTCCCGCATTCGCGAGGGCGCTAGCCAGGTCACCGAGCCCGGTCTTGTCGCTCACCGAGATGAGTGCCCGCTTGATCGGAACGACGTCGCGTTCGCGATACAGGCTCTTGTCGTGACTGGGTCCACTCATTGCTGCTCCTTCGATTGGGGGTTACACCGTGCGCAGGTCGAGGCCATTGGCAATGTCGAGCACGGTCTGCACCAGCAGCCGGCGCTCAACGGGCTTGATGCGCTCGTGCAGCGTGTGCTCTGTGTCGTCTTCAGCGACGGAGACACGTTCTTGCACGATGATCGAGCCCGTGTCGACGCCGTTGTCGACAACGATGATGGATGCTCCGGACTCCGTCGCTCCCGCGGCGATCGCGTCGCGGACGGCGTGGGCCCCGGGGAACTCAGGAAGGTAGGCGGGGTGCGTGTTGATGAGGTTCGGCGAAAGCGCCGTCACGACAGAGGCGGGCAGAAGCCGCATAAGACCGGAGAGGACGACGAGGTCGGGGCTCCACACGCGGATCTGCTCGAGAAGAGCCTCGCCCCAGCTCTCACGGGAGTCGAACGAGCTGTAGGGCACGGTGAATGTCGGAACACCGAACTCCTCGGCGTGCGCGAGCCCCTCGGCATCCCTGTCTGCCCCGACGGCAATGACGCGCGCGGGAAACTCGGCGTCCGATGCCGCATCGAGGAGGGCGCGGAGGTTGGAGCCCCCGCCGGAGATCAGCACGACGAGTGAGAGCACCCGTTTATCCTACCGGTCGCGCGAGCGCATCCCTCGCGCCGCCGAACGCGCGGAGGTCGCGACAGCATTCGAACTTCCCGATGCCATGCCCACGAGCGCCCCCACTCCGACCAGCGCGGCGGTCATTCCGGCGACGGTGAGCGGGTTTGGGCCGACGCTGGCAAATCGTGCCGGTCCGGCCGCGCCGAATGCCCACCAGGCGAGCACCGCCATCTCGGCGCCCGCGATCACACCGATGACGAGTGCGGTGAGGGCCAGATACAGAGCCTTCGACCGGATGCCGAGGGCAACGACCACCCGGTCGCGGGCTGAGAGCGCCGCAATGAAGCCGGCGATGAGGGGAATGGCAAGCCCCAGAAAGCCGAACGCGAGGTCGTGGCTCGGCAGGCTTCCGAGAAGCGGGATGCTGGGCACGGGCCCCGTAATCGTTCCCGAGGGCGAGACGATGGACCCAGTGCCGAGCGTGAAGCCGGGGCCGACGAGCCAGGATGCTGACCAAATCACGATGTTCGGCATGTAGGCGATCTGCGCGAGAGTGAGCGCGATGCCGCCCACCACGCCGACCTGCGCCGCTTCGTACAGTGACACGATCGAGCTGAAGTTCAGGGCGATACTCACCGTGACGACGAGCCCCGCGCCGACGACGAGCAGGGCGACAGCACCGGTCGCTGCCCGCAACGCGGCCATGATGATCGCATCGATGTGCGTCGGCATCCGCTCGCGCAGCTCGTCGAGGCGGGCGAGCACGGCATCATCGTCGTCGCTGACCGCCAGTTCGATGCCGACGCCCACGAGAAGGCCGAAGCCCCAGACGAGCGCGGGAACGAGGAACGCCTGCCACGGGGTCGGCGAGGCAACAGCGTTGATCGCCGTGATGCCCACGATGCCGGCGAACACGACGAAGACTGCGAACGAGGTGATGACGGCGGGCAGCCAGGCGCCGCTGCGCACGGCACGACGCCCGGTCCGCACGCCCATGAGAAGGGTGAACAGCGCGAACACGAGCGGCGCGAACGAGAGGACGAACGGCTTGGCAGCATCCGGGATACCCACGACCTGCAACGCCGCATCGTTGAGCGTGACGGTGATATCGACACCGTTTCCGAGCAGCCAGATGTCTGCTGCCGCACGCCAGAAGACGAACCAGTCGATGCCGAAGTCGTACTGGATCGCCCACAGCAGAGTGAGCGGGACGAGCGGGACGAACACGCCGATGGCCACAACGATGAACGCTTCGAGAGCGGCGAGAAGGGAGGCAGTCAGGCGGTTCATCCGGTGGCCCAGCTTACCCGGCGGGGGCTGGAAAACATGTCAGGCCCCGCCGATGCACGGCGGGGCCTGACGATGTAGCGCTTAGATGCAGCGCTTAGAGAGACTCGATGATCTCGCGCATGAGCTGCGCGGTCTCGCTCGGTGTCTTGCCGACCTTGACGCCGGCGGCCTCAAGTGCTTCTTTCTTCGCCTGCGCGGTGCCGGCGGATCCGGAGACGATGGCGCCGGCGTGGCCCATTGTCTTGCCCTCGGGCGCGGTGAAGCCGGCGACGTAGCCGACGACGGGCTTCGTCACGTTCGCTTTGATGTACTCGGCGGCACGCTCTTCAGCGTCTCCGCCGATCTCGCCGATCATGACCATGGCCTTCGTCTCGGGGTCCGCCTCGAACGCGGCGAGCGCGTCGATGTGGGTCGTGCCGATGACGGGGTCGCCGCCGATGCCGATGGCCGTCGAGAAGCCGATCTCGCGCAGCTCGTACATCATCTGGTAGGTCAGAGTTCCCGACTTCGACACGAGGCCGATCGGGCCCTTGCCCGTGATGTTTGCCGGGGTGATGCCGACGAGCGACTCCTCCGGGGTGATGATGCCGGGGCAGTTCGGCCCAATGATGCGGGTCTTGTTGCCCTTCTCTTGGGCGTGGGCCCAGAACTCGGCCGAGTCGCCAACCGGAACACCCTCGGTGATGATCACGAGGAGGGGAATCTCGGCGTCGATGGCCTCGGTGACAGCATCCTTAGTGAATGCCGGGGGCACGAATGCGATCGACACGTCGGCGCCGGTGGCTTTGATGGCTTCTTCGACGGTGCCGAAGACGGGCAGCTCGACGTCGCCGTGCTTCACCGTGGTGCCGGCCTTGCGGGCGTTCACTCCGCCGACGACGTTGGTGCCGGCCTTCAGCATGAGAGCCGTGTGCTTGGTGCCCTCACCGCCCGTGATGCCCTGGACGATGACCTTGGAATCCTTGTTGAGGAAGATTGACATATCAGTTGTTCCTAAAGCTCAGTGTGTCTCAGCGGGCGTTCGCGAGTTCGGCGGCCTTGTCGGCGCCCTCGTCCATCGTCGCGGCAAGCGTGACGAGCGGGTGGTTCGCCTCGGAGAGGATGCGGCGGCCTTCGTCGACGTTGTTGCCGTCGAGGCGCACGACGAGTGGCTTGTTCGCGGCGTCGCCCAGCTCGGCGAGCGCGCCGACGATGCCCTTCGCAACGGCGTCGCACGCGGTGATGCCGCCGAAGACGTTGACGAAGACGGACTTGACCTGCTCGTCGCCGAGGATGACGTCGAGACCGGCGGCCATGACCTCAGCCGAGGCGCCGCCGCCGATGTCGAGGAAGTTGGCGGGCTTCACGTTGCCGTGGTTCTCACCGGCGTAGGCGACGACGTCGAGCGTTGACATGACGAGTCCCGCGCCGTTTCCGATCACGCCGACTTCGCCATCGAGCTTCACGTAGTTGAGGTCCTGTGCCTTGGCCTTCGCCTCGAGCGGGTCGGCGGCGGCCTTGTCTTCGAGCTCTTCGTGCTCGGGGTGACGGAATCCGGCGTTCTCGTCGAGCGAGACTTTGCCGTCGAGGGCGATGATGTCGCCTTCTTCCGTGAGCACGAGCGGGTTGACCTCGACGAGCGTCGCGTCTTCACCCGTGTACACGTCGTAGAGCTTGACGAAGACGGGTGCGACCTTCTCGATGAGCTCGGCCGGGAAGTTCGCTTCGCGGGCGATCTCGCGGGCTTTCGCCTCGTCGATGCCGACTGTCGGGTCCACGGTGACGCGGGCCAGTGCCTCGGGCTTCTCGACGGCGAGCTGCTCGATCTCCATGCCGCCCTCGACGCTGCACAGCGACAGGTACGACCGGTTGGCGCGGTCGAGCAGCACCGAGAAGTAGAACTCCTGGGCGATGCGGGCTCCGCCGGCCACCATGACGCGCTTGACGACGTGGCCCTTGATGTCGAGGCCGAGAATCGCACGCGCTGCCTCTTCTGCCTCGTCTGGGTTCTTCGCCACCTTGACGCCGCCGGCCTTGCCGCGGCCCCCGATCTTGACCTGAGCCTTCACGACGACGACACCGCCGAGCTTCTCCGCTGCTGCACGCACCTCCTCGGGGGTGTCCGCGATGATGCCCGGGAGCACCGGGACCTCATGCTTCTCAAACAGGTCTCGTGCCTGGTACTCGTAAAGATCCACGTAGGTTCCTAACCGCTTTCAGGGGCGTTGCGTTGTCGGGTGTTCGCGACACACTCGGCATCGATGTTCTCGACGCCGAGAGAAAATCGCCACCCCCACTTTACTCCGGGCGGCGGCAGGAGCCGGGCGCAGGGCCGCCATGCGGAATACCGACAACCGCGCACTCCTCAGATTCGTTCGGCGTCACGACGTAGCCTTGAGCCATGCGGCAGGTGCACGAGATGCGAGACATTGCGGCGGAGGCCGTGCTGATCGCCGGAGGCGGTGCCGCGATTCTTCTGCAGATCGCCGATGAGCGTGTCGGCCTCGGTGTCGCCGACCACAGCGACTTCGCGGCGCGTCCTCTCAACCGGCTGCACGCGACGCTGACGTACGTATACGTGCAGGTGTATGGAACGAATGCCGAGCGCCGCTACGTTGCGCGCAAGGTCGGGGTGGCGCACAGGCCGGTGCGAGCGGCTGCTGTCGGCGAGCGGCCCGCCTATTCAGCGAGCGACCCTGATCTTCAGCTCTGGGTCGCGGCGACCCTGTACCGCACGGCAATCACGATGTACGAGCGCATTCACGGCGCGCTCCCGGATGCTGTCGCGGAGAGCATCTATCGCGAGTACGCGGTTCTCGGCACCGCCCTGGGGATGCCGAAGAGGCTGTGGCCCGCCAGTCGTGCGGCATTCGATGAGTATTGGAATGCCGCGCATGCCGACCTGACCGTCACGCCGGAGGCGCGCCGAGTCGCCCGCGAACTTCTGCACCCACGTGCCGTTCCCTTGTGGCTGAAGGCGGCGATGCCGCTTGCCCGACTCGTGACCGCCGGGCTTCTCGACACAGACCTCCGTGAGGCGTACGGGCTCCCCTGGTCGCGGGCGCGCCAACGTCGCTTCGATACGGTTTTGACGGTCACGCGGATGCTGTGGCGCACGCTGCCCCGCGGCATCCGTCACCTGCCCGCCATCGTGCTCCTGCGTCGCGTCCGCCGCGAAGTGCATCCACGCTGACGCGTGATGCTCTCGTACTGATCACGATCACAAAATGCACCCGTACTGATCACGAGACCGCCAAGATGTTCGTGCGATACGGACAAGATCGGCGCGCATACCGACGCACCTTGTCCGTAAGGTCACACATTGGCTGTCCGCAAGGCAACACGTTGAGCGGTCCGCAAGGTCACACATTGAGCAGTCGACAGGCCGATGCTTGTACTCCTGAGTGAGGTGCGCCGCGAGAAGCGTCCGCACTGATCTGAAACCTGCCCAGAAGGTCGTGCGAGACGGACGCGTTGCACCCGTACACGGGCATACGATGTCGGTCAGACGGTATGTGGCTGCTCGTCGTCTCGTAGATACCGAGCGTGCGTCACAGGGAGGGTTCTCATGACTGATTCGCTCAGCCCTTTGCTATTTGATCGTTTTCTCGCACAGATGGATGCTGTGTTAGGAGATCAGACGCCGATCACCAAGACCTTTGTCGAGGGCCTGAGAGCTCGGCAGGCTCATGCATCATCTGGGGGCCCGGGCGTCACCGTCGAGACGCTTGTGGCAGATCTCGTATCAGTGTTGAGCGGAATCGAGATGCGTCTGAAAGCTCTCGAAGAAGCCGCAGAGGGGGATCTGGGCGATAGATAAATCTGACGTTCGTGCAGTGCGGACAGGGGTGCCCACGCACGTGCACCCCATAATTACAACTACACAGTTTGTCTCGTTGGCAAGGCTTCTCCGTTGCCCCGGTGGCGAGGCTTCTTCGCCCATCTGATGCCGACCCGACTCAGCACAGCGCAGCGCAGCATGGCGCAGCATGGCGCAGCGGCATGCTACTTCTGCGCGACGATCGTGGTGTCCAGCTCAGCATCGGCAGCTTCAGCAGCATCGAGCGTTTCGACGTACACGTTCTTGAGCTTCGCTCCGTCATCGACGAACGGCCCGGTGCGGTAGTCGTAGAACGCGAGGCTCGGCAGCATCCGGTCATCTGAGGTGAGGATCGCGTTGTGGAAGTCGCCGTTCGCAGCCCGCAGCTCCGCGAAGATCTCGGAGGCGAGCGCCGCAGCATCCACGTCCTTCGTGCTCTCGCCCTCCGCGAGCTGTAGCGCGATATGCAGCTGACGGTCTCCGTTCTCATCTTCAAACGAGATCAGACGGTGGTTTTCTACGATGCGCAGCAGCAGCTCGTGCGCGTTGATGACGTCGCGCAGCGAATCGGGTCCGATGACGGCCCCGTTGAAGTCGATCGAGAGATCGCTGCGCCCGTAGTGGAACAGCAGCGGCAGGTCGAGCTGTCGGCGCTTCAGCAGGTGTGAAAGGCCCCGCTCGCGCAACACCGGCTCAAGATCTTTCATGCGCAGAACGTGACCGCGGTCGTGAATGTTGTAGCGGATACGCGGGTTGATGTTCTCCGCACGCGCGATCGTGACGATGAGTTCACCCTCTGCATTCGTCTCGATGAGGTAGTTGAACGGGTTGAACTGGAAGATCATCGGCAGCACGCCGTACTCGTCGCGCTTGCTGATGCGCCGTGCCAGCTCCGGGTCTGCCACGAGGGCGCGTCGCAGTTCGACGGTGAAGTCCGACTCGAGGGCGATGTTGATCTCGAGGTCGCTCGCGCCGTAACTGCCGTACGCGGAGTGCGCGACGGTGAGGATGTGATCGCGCATGCTTTCACTGATGCCCTCACCGCCGAACGCGGCGACGATGTCGTAGTCGGCCCAGTTGATGCTGGTGTCGTCGAAGAGCGATTTGAGGAACGGCGGGTAGCTCAGAATGACGTATGTGTAACGCGGCCCGAATTCGAGCATCGTCTGGATGATCTTGCTCTTGTCCGGCCCGATCGATTTGATCATGCTCACATCAGTCAGCGACGTGGTCACGTTCATGCCCGTTGCCCAGGCGCCCAGCGAGAACGCGTTGAGAACGAAGGGCGGGTTGGCCAGAGCGGATGCTGTATTCGAGTAGCCGAGCTGCAGAATCTGCCGCGTCGCCTGCCGTTCGCGCGGACCGCGCACCCAGCTTGTCGGGGTGCCCGAACTTCCGCTCGATTCGTCGACGATGACACCGTGGCGTGGGAGGCGCCCGCCGACACAGCGCTGTTCGATGGACCAGCGACGGATGTAGGAGTCCTTGTCCATGACCGGGACGGTCTCGAATGCCTGCGCTAGCCCGCGGCTGACGTCGAGGTGCCGAGGGAACCGACGTTCGGCGAGAAACTTCTTGTAGGCAGGCACGCGTCGTGCGGCCTGCTCGAATGTGCGCCAGGCGCGCAGGCGCCCAAGCTTCCACCGCAGGTTCTCGATTCCGGGAGCCCACAGGATGCGGTGGGTGCTGACGCGCGGCATGAGGAGGCGGACGACGCCTTCCAGCATCCCGAGCAGAGTGAAGATTGCTCGTCGTTTCAGCGCGTTTCTCACGAAGCATCCCTTCCGGTCACGATCATGTGTTCTGGTGCTCGTCGGTGTGCGAATGGTGGTGTCTGGCTGTAGCCGAAGCGAAACAGCATCCACGCCATGCGCCCGTCTCCTTCGTTCGCACCGACGATATCGGCGAACTGCTGGTGCGAGCGCGGGTTCGTGATGACGGTTCCGAAGGGGTGCAGCACGACACCGTGCCTGTGCAATTCGAGCCACACGCGCATGAAGGTGCGCCCGGCCTCGATGTAGTCCGCGGGGCCGTCGAAGGGCCCTTCGAGCCAGCCCAGCTGGCGGACGCCGCGCATGGTGTTCAGGTACACCCGTTTGATCAGCGGGCCGATCACAGGGGCTTCCCAGAGCTCGCGCTTACCCATCGCAACGCGAAGGATCGGGCCGGGCAGCAGCATCGTCTCGGCGGAGAGGCCGTCTGCGCGGTCTGCGGCCTCTCGGCGTGAGAAGCGCAGCCATTCCATGATTTCTCCGTGGACGGCATCGTTCTGCAGGTCGTCGAAGAGCGTCGCCTGGTTGACGTGGATGATCTTCTTCACACGCTTCGGGTCTGCCGTAGAGCGGAATTCGAAGCCGGCGTCCTCGCTGATGCGGATGACATCGCTCAGGATGCTGTCGGGCACGAGTTCGCGTGAGTAGGGGCGCCTGGATGTACGGCGGGTGCGAAACCGCTCGAGTTCGATCTGCGCTTCGACCTGTTCGTCCGCGGTGAGGGTTACGGGCACCAGTTCGACGTCGGCGAAGCGGTGCAGCCGGTCAGTGGCGTCGAAGTCCATGTCGGCGAGATCTAGGTCTTCGGTCACGTCGTATCCGTGCGCACGGGCGACGACCGAGAGCGATTCGAGGAAGACGCCGGCACAGACGTGGGCAAACGGGATGCCGAACGATTCGGCGGGCAGACCCAGGTCAAGGTCGTAGTACAGCGTCGCTGTGTGTTCCCCCGTCGGGCGCAGTTTGATGGGTTGAGAGTTGTGGGGGCTCGGGTATCGATGGGCGTCCGCCACAATCGCTCGCCAGAGGCTGCTGTGCTCTTCGCTCATGACTGTGAGCCTATGACTTTGGCGCGATTTCGGGCAGGGAGACGGGTACCCATCCCCGGTCACTGAGTCGCTCAGTCACACGGTAGCTCTGACTCTGAGACGCTCGATGCGGGCCCATCACTGAGCGCTCCCCCAGTTGCTGTGAGGCAGAGTGCATCTCTTGTGCGGGGAATACTTCGCGTGCTCACGGCGTCGATGCGGCGCCTCAACGACACAGTTCAGTGTCTCGACTCAGTTCAGTGACTCAACTCAGTTCAGCTACTCGACTCAACTCAACTCAACGACATGGCACACAGTTGCGTTCTATTCCTCGCGAACCTCGCCGCGTGTGACCGAGTACGTCGCACCGGTGGGTGAGGTCCAGAGGATGCTGCCGTCAGGCCGAGATTCGGATCGCCATCGCGTGGAGTGCTTCACCGAATGATGTCGACGGCAGAGCGGAATGAGGTTGTCGAGAGTGCTTCGTCCCCCGTCTTCCCAGGCGACGATGTGGTCGATATCGCAACGGTGGGCGGGAACATCGCAACCGGGAAACCCGCAGGTGACATCACGTGTGCGGATCAGGCGTTTCACTTGTTCGCTCAACCGGTATTTGTTCGGATCGATCGCGACAGTTGACCCGTCCACGGGGCTGGTGAGAACCCGATGGAAGCTGGAGGCTCGCAGCATCAACTCGGATGCGGACTCCCAGTCCAAGGGACCGTACCCGTTCAGTTTGGCCGGCTCATCGCTCTGACCGAGCAGTGTCGCGGCGGGAACCGTGATCACCACGCCGGGGCGCAGTGCCGCCAACTGAGCTGCCGTCAGGCCAGCATCCTGCTGCCCATCGCCACGCGAGGTGAAGCCCACCGTATCGGCTGTGCCTGCGGCAACCCCCGCGGAGGTGCCCTCTCCTGAGACGTCGTTCGACGACGCGCCATTCGTTGACGGGTCTGTCGTGCACATCGTCGTCGGGTCTGCGGGTTGTTCGGCCGGGGTCGCTGACCGGCTGATGTCGGCCGCGGGCTCAGCGTCGGACGCCACAGCTGCTTCAGCTTCAGCTTCAGCTTCAGCTTCAGCTTCAGACTCACGATAAGCCTCCGGTACACCGGCGGAACCGAGACCTTTGGCACTGGAACGGCGAGTATCGCTGGAGCTGCCAGTGGTGCTGGAGCTGCCGTCTCCGGTGCCCGGATCGACTGCCAGGTCTTGCCCGAAGGCACCGATACGGAGGGTCTCCATGCCGAGCTGCGACATCAGTGCCTCCGCGACGATGTCGGCACCGAGCTGTGTCAGGGTACGGTTCTCGCCTGAGGTCTCGTTCTTGCGTCGTTTCGCCAGGGCGCGCACCTGATCCTCGATCGAGAGAACGATCTCGGCCGAGTGATGGAGGGTCACGCCGGCCATCCCGTCCGCAGCCTCGAAAACCTCGACCTGACGCTCCGCGAAAGCGTTCTTCTTCCGTGTCTCGATCGACTCCGGATGCAGCTTTTCACGCGTCTTGCGCGCTGTTGACTGAAACCGAGACGGTGTCTGCGTCCGCGCCCGCGCGACGACCGCCGCGTCGAATCCCGCCCGCGCTTCCGCGGGCAGCTCCCAGGCTTGGCGCACAGCGCTGCGCACGTGCTGCTGCGATACCCACCCCAAACGCCACGCATCTGCGAGTTCGGGAAGATCATTGAGGACCGTCTTCGACTCCTCGATCAGATTCGTCGCCGAGCGGTCAGAAACGTGAAGACGTGTTGCCACCTCGGATGAATATGCCCGGCGCAGAGCCTCATCGCCGTCAAACCTCGGGCTGCCACTGTCGACGACAATCATGTCCCGCTGGTTCCGGAAGGCGATACGCCCTGCCTCGATCTTCTCTGCCACTACTGCCTGCTGCGCCAGCAACCGGTCATACTCTCGTTCCAGATCTTCCATCGCCAGAACGGCAGCATCGTTCGACTCCTCAATCGGGGCATGCATCTCATCTTCGAGATACAGGTAATCGTGAAGCGTGAAAAACGGCCGCAGAGCAACCTCGCCCTGGCCTTCATCGCCCATCGGGATCGGCCCCTTTCGACCCTCACACGAGCTCTCGTCAAACATGACTCAAGTGTAACAAGTATCGAAGTTTTGTTCTAGTATTTTTTCGCAATTCATGCGTATTTTTCTGCCATACAGGGGCGGGATCCGGCGCGGGCCGGATCCCGCGAATTCCCACCTGAGTGGCATGCCGGACACACCCGACGAATCAGGCAATCAGGCAGTCGGGTGGCCGGCCGCAGTCAGACAATGCGGAGGCCAGATTCAGGCACGCGAAGACTCGGGTCCGACATGCACGAGACGCGCCACGAACACCATAGCCGTTCCGACCGCTGACTCGCGTGCCGCTTTGAGGCAATCATCGAATGCTAGTTCTAGAATGAGTGCTGTCAAAGACGACAGATGCACCATCACGAAGGCGCGAGGATCAGCGCGATAGCCAGCATCCCAGCATCCGGTGCCTCCGCGTCCGGCGACACGTCAGAGCTTTTCGATCGGAGCGATCTTGATCAGCAGCTTCTTCGCACCCGCCGTGTCGAACTGCACATGGGCGACGCGCTTCGTGCCCGCACCCGTCACGTTCTGCACGCGGCCTTCGCCGAAGTCGGAATGCCGGATGCGGTCACCCGCCACGAGTTCCAGGTCACCGTTGTCGCGCACCATGTTCGTGACCTTGTTCGGCCACTCCTTCTTCTCGGCGCGAGGGAGCGCTCGAGCATCCGTCCCTGATCCGCCCGCGGACCCTGCACCCCAACGACGCGCGTTGAGCGCCCGCGACTGCGTACCGCCACGCGAGTTGACAGAACCGGGCGACTGCCGCCACTCGATGAGTTCAGCCGGGATCTCCTGCAGGTAGCGGCTCGGCATCGCCACAGCAGTCTCCCCGTACTGCGCACGCGTCATCGCCAGCGACAGGAATAGACGCTTGCGGGCACGCGTGATGCCGACGTAGAACAGGCGCCGCTCCTCAGAGGGTCCGCCCGGTTCGTTCGCCGACATGCGATGCGGCAGCAGGTCTTCTTCGACGCCGGTCAAGAACACGGTGTCGTACTCGAGCCCCTTCGCCGTGTGCAGCGTCATGAGCGAGACGGTGCCGCTGGCATCGTCGAGATCGTCAGCCGCTGCCACGAGCGAAACTTCGGTCAGAAAATCAATGAGCGTGCCGTCTGGATTGTTGCGCTCGAACTCTTTCGTCACGGCAACGAGTTCGTCAATGTTCTCGGCTCGCGCTTCGTCTTGCGGGTCGCGGCTCATCCGCAGAGAATCGATCAGCCCGCTCTTTTGCATCAGCGTGGTGAGTACTTCGCTCACCTTCCCCTGGTCGGCGAGCGCTGACGCTTCGTCGAGCACAGCAGACACGTCGCTGATGGCGCGCGTCACCTTGGGGCCAAAGCCCAGAGTGGATGCTTCGCGCAGGGCGTCCCTCAGCGTGGTCTCGGCATTCTCGGCGAAGCTCGCGAGCTGCGTCACGGTGGCCGGTCCGATACCGCGCTTCGGCGTGTTGATGATGCGTCGCACAGCCAGTTCGTCAGCGGGGTTCATCACGGCGGTGAGGTAGGCGAAGGCGTCTTTGATCTCGGCGCGCTCGTAGAACTTCGTGCCGCCCATGATCTTGTACGGCAGCGCCGAGCGCACGAAGATTTCTTCCAGAGCACGCGTCTGCGCGTTCGTGCGGTAGAAGACCGCGATGTCGCCGTACGCGACGCCGTCTGAGTGCAGCTTCTCGATCTCGTCTGCCACGAACTGGGCCTCGTCGTGACCGGAGTAACCGGTGAAGCCGATGATCTTCTCGCCGTCGCCGATGTCGGTCCACAGCTTCTTGTCTTTGCGATCGAAGTTGTTCGCGATGACGGCGTTCGCGGCCGAGAGGATGTTCTGGGTCGATCGGTAGTTCTGCTCGAGCAGAATCACCGTGGCTCCGGTGAAGTCCCGCTCGAACTCCACGATGTTGCGAATGTCTGCCCCGCGGAACGCGTAGATCGACTGGTCGGAGTCACCCACGACGGTGAGCGACGCCCCCTCGTCCGTGCCCGGGAGGAATCCGTCGGCCTCCGGGGCACGCGTGAACTCGCGAATGAGCGCATACTGCGCGTGGTTGGTGTCTTGGTACTCGTCGACGAGCACGTGCCGGAACTTCTTCTGGTACCGCGCCGCCACCTGCGGGAATGCCCGGAAGAGGTACACAGTCTGCGCGATGAGGTCGTCGAAGTCGAACGCGCTCGCACGCAGCAGCTCGCGCTGGTAGTCGCGGAAGATCTCGACGAAGGCGACCTCGTTCGGGTCAGACATATTCGCGTTGCGCGCGTAGCTGTCAGCATCCGCCAGCTCATTCTTGAGCTTCGAGATTTTGGCCGCCGCGTTCGCGGGGGTGAAGCCGTACATGTCGGCATCGTTTCGCTTGATGATGCGCTTGAGCAGCACGCGCGAGTCTGACGAATCGTAGATTGTGAAGTTCTTGCTGAGCCCGAGGTTCTCGGCCTCGCGCCGCAGAATCCGCACGCAGGCCGAGTGGAACGTCGAGATCCACATGCCCTCGGTCCGGCCACCCAACAGCTCCTCGACGCGCTCACGCATCTCGGCCGCCGCTTTGTTCGTGAACGTGATAGCGAGAATCTGACTCGGCCACGCCTCACGGTTTTCGATGAGTGCCGCGATGCGGTGTGTGAGCACACGCGTCTTTCCCGAGCCGGCGCCCGCGACAATCAGCAGCGCCTTGCCGCGGTATTCGACGGCCTGGCGCTGTTGCGGGTTGAGACCGTCGAGAAGATGACCGGATGCTGTCTGGCCGCCACCCGGGATGCCGCTGGTCGGCCAGTCAACGATCACCGGTGTCGCGGAGTCGCTCGTGATCTGGTCGCTGCCGTGTGCATCAGAAGTAGGGGTGCCCGTCATGTCCCCTCAAGTCTAAGCCGTGCCGCTGACAGCACGCCTCTCGAGTGCGAGGTCGGGATGATCGGCGAACACGCCGTCGATACGCGTCGAGAGGATTTCGTCGAACTCGCGTTGCCACGCCCCGAACGCACGGCGCTCGCCTGGCTCACGATGGCGCGCGTCAAGAAACGCATTCTCCGGGCGCAGCGTCCACGTGAAGACGCCGAGTTCACGCCGATGCGCCCGCGCAACGAGGTCACCGACGCTGCTGCCCAGGCGCGTCCAGGGAAGCAGGTACGACTTGTCGACGCTGATGCCGTCGACCGTGGCTGCGAGCGCTTCGAGGCCGGCTTCCGTCAGATCGTCGGCGTAGGCACGGGCTGCCGACCCGTCGCGCGCCACGCGGTCGGCGGGTGCGCCAGATTTCTCCACGAGGAACACATATCGCGCGTCGACACCGCGTTCTCTGAGTCGCCCAAGCAGATCCGGCTCGAAGCTCTCGATGACCAGACCTGTGCCCGAAGACCAGTCTGTCGTGCCGAGCTCGCGCGCGAGCAGCACGTCGAGCGGCAGCCCGATTGAGGCGAAGTGCGTCGCGTGCTTCACCTCGACGACGAGCCCCACGCGTCGGCCCGAGACTTTCTCGTGCTCACGCAGCAGGTCAAGCAGATCGGTGAATCGCAGCATCCGCTCTGTACCGTCGTATGCAGCGCTGCCCGGCCGCAACTCGGGAATCCTCTCGCGCACTCGCAGCGTCTGCAGTTCGTCCCATGTGAAGTCCTCGGTGAACCAGCCTGCGACCTCGACGCCGTCGATGATCATGCGTCTGCGCCGATCAGCGAATTCCGGATGCTGCGCCACATCGGTCGTGCCACCGATCTCATTCTCGTGGCGCACGACGAGCACCCCGTCGCGCGTCGCCACGACGTCGGGCTCGACGGCATCGACACCGAGCTCGAACGCGAGACGGTAGCCCGACGCCGAATGCTCGGGGCGGTAGCCGGGGGCACCGCGGTGCCCGATCACGAGTGCTGACATATGGCAAGGCTACGTGCCGCAGCATCCGCGTGTGCCCCACACGCTGGCACGGGCGCCGCAAGCTGAGGATTCCCCGGGGGTCACTGCGGGAACATAGGCGAGTCCGATAGCGTTAATGACAGTATTCCAACCCCCGACGAGAGAGTAGGGATCACGCCTCATGGCCATCAACAACCCGGCATTCCGCAACGCCGGATTCCAGCGCGGCGGCGGCGCCGCGACGCAGCAGCCGAACATGACGGCCGAGCAGTTGCAGCAGATGTACGATCAGCCCGCAGCCACGGCGGCGCAGACTGACCGGATGACGGTCGAGGACACCCTCGGCAAGTCGGTCATCGCCTTTGGCATTCTGCTCGTGGGCGCGGCAATTGGCTGGTTCGTTCCGGCCCTCGCGATCCCGGCCGCGATCATCGGATTCGTGCTCGCTCTCGTCAACATCTTCAAGAAGGAGCCGTCGGCTCCGCTCGTGCTCGCCTACTCGGCAGTGCAGGGCGTCTTCGTTGGCGGAATCTCCGGCATCTTCGAGACCATCTACCCGGGCATCGTGAGCCAGGCGCTCATCGGAACCGTCGCCGTGTTCGGCGTCACGTTCGCGCTGTTCGCCAGCGGCAAGGTGCGTGCGTCGAAGAAGGCGACGAAGGTCTTCATGATCGCGATGATCAGTTACGCGGCGTTCTCGATCGTAAACATCATTCTCATGGTGACCGGCGTGAACGACGACCCGTGGGGTATGCGCGGTGCTGAGATCATGGGCATCCCGTTCGGGCTGATCCTCGGCGTTCTCGTCGTGATCATGGCCGCGTACTCGCTCGTTCTCGACTTCGACTTCATCAAGCGCGGCTCTGAGAACGGCCTTCCGCGCAAGTTCGGCTGGACGGGCGTCTTCGGCGTCGTCATGACGGTCGTGTGGCTGTACCTCGAGATCCTCCGCATGATCGCGATCGCACGCGACTAGCGCATCGTCAGTTCAGAAGGGGGCTCGCGTCGGCGGGCCCCCTTCGTCATGCTCGACCGTGATCTGTGTCACCACGCGCCCGTACGGGACAATGAAGAGGTGACCTCGCACAGCCACCACTTCGACGTGGATCGCATCGGTGCAGGGCTGGTTGTGACGCAGGCGGCACGCGCGCTCACGGATGCCTGTGAGACGGGTTCCGTGGTCGTCACGGCTCCGCCCGGAACCGGTAAGACAACAGTCGTGCCACCTCTCGTCGCCAATCTGACGCGCGGCACAGGACGCGTCATTGTCACTCAGCCACGGCGGGTCGCTGTTCGCGCCGCGGCTCGCCGGATCGCCGAGCTCGACGGCTCTTCGCTCGGCGGCCCCGTCGGCTTCACCGTGCGTGGTGAGCGGCGCGTCTCCGACTCGACCCGTATCGAAATCGTCACCCCCGGCGTTCTCCTGCGACGATTGCTGAACGACCCCGGACTCGACGGCGTCCACGCGGTCATTCTCGACGAAGTGCACGAGCGCTCTCTCGACGGCGACCTGCTGCTCGGCATCCTGTCCGAAGTGCGCACCCTGCGCGCGGATCTCACACTCGTCGCGATGTCGGCCACCCTCGATGCCGCGGCCGTCGCCGACCTCATGGATGCCCGCATCGTCGACGTGCCCTCGGCACTCCACCCGCTGAGCGTGGAATACCGTCCGCCCCGCGCGCCGCGTCTTGACACCCGCGGGGTGACGCGGGAATTCCTCGACCACCTCGCCGGCACCACTCTCGACGCACAGCGCACGGAGGGCTGCGACGCGCTCGTCTTCGTACCGACAGCGCGCGATGTCGAGGGGCTGGTGCAGCGGCTGCGCTCGCGCGAACAGGCGACAGCTGTCGAGGTGCTTCCCCTGCACGGACGCCTGGCTCCACGTGAGCAGGACCGCGCAACGGCCGGGCGGCAGCATCCCACTGACCCGCCCCGCATCGTCGTGAGTACGTCTCTGGCCGAGAGCTCGCTCACGGTTCCCGGTGTCAGGCTTGTGGTGGATGCCGGGCTGTCGCGCGAGCCGCGCCGCGATCAGGCCCGCGGGATGTCGGGGCTCGTCACCGTCAGCTGCTCGCGTGCGAGCGCCGACCAGCGTGCTGGCCGTGCGGCACGGCAGGGCCCCGGTCGCGTGGTGCGTGCCTACAGCGAGGCCGACTTCGCCGCGTTTCGCCCCGAGGCGGACCCGGAGATCCTGGCCGCCGACCTCACCGATGCCGCGCTCACGCTGGCCGCCTGGGGTACGCCGGAGGGGCGCGGGCTTCCGCTTCTCACTTCGCCTCCTGCGGAGTCGCTTCGGCAGGCAGTCGCGACGCTCAGCGCCCTCGAGCTGATCGATGACGACGGCCGCCCCACGGCGCTCGGAGCACGCATCGCCCTCGTGCCGCTCGGCGCCCGAGAGGCTCGCGCGCTGCTCGTCGCCACCGGTCGGGTCGTCGACGAGAACATTGCGGTCTCGCACGTCGACCCCCGCGAAGCCGCATCGGTCATCGCCGCGATCTCGGGCGACGCGCGTGAGCCCGGTGCCGACCTCGACGCCCTCGTGCGCTCGCTGCGGCGCGGCGAGCACCGCGGTACGGCACGGTGGCGTGCTGAGGCAGAACGGCTCACCCGAACCGTCGAGAGGATGCCGGCGTCACACGGTTCCGACACCCCACGGCCCCACACAGATCTGCGGAACGCCACGGGGCTCATCGCCGCACTCTCGAGACCCGACTGGATCGCCCGACGCACAGCGCCCGATTCTCGCAGCTACTTTCTCGCCAGTGGCACCCGCGCCGCTCTTCCTGAGGGGTCGGCACTCACCGGGAGCGAATGGATCGCCGTGTGCGATGTGCAGCGCGCCGACGGCCGTGCCGCCGATGGAACAGGGGCTGTCATCCGGCTTGCCGCGGCTCTGCACGACGACGATGCCCTGCGCATCGGCCACGTGATGGACGCACGGCAGATCAGCGTGGAGAACGGGCGCCCCCGCGCACGCCTCGAACGTCGTGTCGGTGCGGTCCTCGTGTCGTCAACGCCCGTGGCTCCGCGTCCGGACGAGATCGCGGCGGCTCTCACCTCGCATCTCACTGCTGAGGGCATCGGCATCCTGCCGTGGTCGGCCGAGGCCTCCTCGTTGCGTCGCCGCCTTGCGCTCGTGCACCGCGAGCTCGGCGCCCCATGGCCCGATGTCACCGACGCCGCTCTCGTTGAGCGACTCGACGATTGGCTCGGGCCTGACCTGAACGCGATTTCCCCGGCCGCAGCATCCCTGTCTGATGTTGATGTCGCTTCGGCGCTACGCCGCCTGCTGCCCTGGCCCCAGGCTCGCCGCCTCGACGAACTCGCACCCGAACGCCTCACCGTGCCGTCCGGGTCGCGCGTGCGCATCGACTACCCCGAGGATGCCGCCGGGCGTCCGGTTGTCGCGGTGAAGCTGCAGGAGGTCTTCGGGCTTGCCGATACTCCACGACTCATCGACGGCCGTGTCGCCGTGCAGTTTCATCTGCTCTCGCCCGCACGCCGCCCCCTTGCCGTGACGGACGACCTCGCCTCGTTCTGGAACGGCCCGTACCAGGACGTCCGCCGTGAAATGCGCGGCCGCTACCCGAAGCATCCCTGGCCGGAAGACCCGTGGTCGGCCCCCGCGACGGCGCGCACGCGGCGACGCGCGACGTGACGCCGCGCCCCATCGCTTCGTCAGTGGCGACCCGGTGGCTCGCCCGAAGCAGGCCCACTACCTGCCCGGGCATCACTTCTCGGCGGTCTTCAGGATGTCACTCGTGAAGCCGTGCACACGCTCCAGGAGCCTCGTGGCCCGGGTTTCGACAAGGCCGGGCTGCAGCGGCTGCGACGGCGTAATGCGAATCAACAGTGAGCACGCGAGGTCTTCGCACAGGTACGTGCCGATCGTGTTGCCGTTCAGGCCGGCTTCCCCCGCTCGCGGAGCAGAGAACATGCGCACCTGCGTCGCCGGCTGCGTCGACCGGCAGAATGAGCACATGGCGGCGATCCCGTTTCTGAGGGTTCCGGATGCTGCCCTCACGACGATCCCCACCGGTCGATCTCCCGCCCAATGCACGATGTAGCCGAGCCGCGCCGCCTGGGGATCGCGCCAGCCAAGGAACTCCCGTTCATTCCATATTGTCTCGTGCAGCCCCGGAAGCGGCAGTCGCTCCAATTGCTCGGGCGTCGCGTTCACAAACGAGGAGCGGATGTCGTCAGCAGTCAGCGGCCTCATTCCAGCATCCTGCCGCTGATTGCCTCCGTGTTCAAGTGTTCAGTGATTACGGGCAGGGAACCGCATTCCGACGCCCAGCCGTCGACGCTGTCAGCGGGTATGATCCTTGACAGCCGGGACAGAGTGCTGGCGGGTCTGACGTCAGGAGCACGGTGAATAGTAGCGAACTGGTCGTGCTCGCGCTTGAGTTCGCCTCGTGGCTCGGCTTCGGCGTCTGCCTGATCGTCGCCGTCATTGCATTGATCGCCCGATTCGCGACGCGCGGGTGGCACAGTGCGCGGGGCATCGTCGACGATGACGAGACGGTCATTCGCTGGTTCCGCGCGAGCGGCTCAGAACCGGGCACGGCTGAGCTGGGCCCCGAGCACCGTGCCTGGCTCGATGGACGCCGGGAGGCGGAGATCTTCTACCGCGACAGGCACCCCGAGAGGATTCGATTCGAGCGTCCTCGATCGCACGCACGCGCCCTGACGTGGATCGCACTGGGGTTTCTTTTGCTGGGCGTCGGGACGAGCATCGCCCAGCTCGTGATCCTCGAGATCACCGGCTGAGCGGCAGCGTCACTCCCACTCGATGGTCCCCGGCGGCTTCGACGTCACATCGAGCACAACCCGGTTGACCTCCTGCACCTCATTCGTGATGCGGTTCGAGATGCGCGCCAGAACGTCGTACGGAACACGCGTCCAATCGGCGGTCATCGCGTCTTCGCTCGAGACGGGACGCAGGACGATCGGGTGCCCGTATGTGCGACCGTCGCCCTGAACACCGACCGAGCGCACATCCGCGAGCAGCACGACGGGGCACTGCCAGATCTCACTGTCGAGACCCGCAGCGGTGAGCTCCTCGCGCACAATGGCGTCGGCTCGGCGCAGCACGTCGAGACGCTCGGCCGTGACCTCGCCGATGATGCGGATGCCGAGGCCCGGCCCGGGGAAGGGCTGTCTGCTCACGATCGCGTCGGGGATTCCGAGCTCGCGGCCAATCGCCCGCACCTCGTCTTTGAACAGTGCGCGCAGCGGCTCGATCAGATCGAAGTCGAGGTCATCGGGCAGCCCGCCGACGTTGTGGTGACTCTTGATGTTGGCCGTGCCGGTTCCGCCGCCTGACTCGACGACGTCCGGATACAGCGTGCCCTGCACGAGGAACTTGATGGGGGCGTCGCCGGTCGCCTTGGCTTCCTCGACAAGCTCCCGCTGCACCTTCTCGAACGCACGAATGAACTCGCGCCCGATGATCTTGCGCTTCTGCTCCGGGTCGCTCACGCCCTCCAGGTGCCCAAGGAAGGTGTCCGCGGCATCCACGGTCACCAGGCGAACACCGGTGGACTCGACGTAATCCTTCTCGACCTGCTCACGCTCGCCCTGTCGCAGCAGGCCATGGTCGACGAATACGGCAGTGAGCTGGTCGCCGATCGCCTCGTGCACGAGGGCCGTCGACACAGCGGAGTCGACTCCGCCCGAGAGCGCCGAGATCACGCGAGCGTCGCCGACCTCGGCACGGATGCGCGCCACTTGCTCGGCGATCACGTTGCCCGAGTTCCAGTCGGCGGGGATGCCGGCAGCCGTGTGCAAGAAGTTCTCGAGAACGTTCTGCCCGAACGCGGAATGCTTCACCTCGGGATGCCACTGCACCCCGTACAGGCACCGCTCGTCACTGGCGAACGCCGCAACGGGCGTGGATGCTGTCGACGCGAGCACGTCGAACCCGGCAGGAGCCTCTGAGACCGAGTCTCCGTGGCTCATCCACACGGTCTGGTCGGCGGGCTGACCGGCGAGCAGTGTGCCGCCGTCACCGCTGAGAACAGCATCCGTCGACCCGTACTCGCGCTTGCCTGTGTGCGCGACGGTCCCACCGAGGGCGCGCGCCATCACCTGGAATCCGTAGCAGATGCCGAGTGTCGGGATGCCGAGGTCGAAGATCTCGCCGTCGAAGCCCGGGGCGCCGTCAGCGTAGACGCTTGAGGGCCCACCCGAGAGGATCATGCCGACGGGGTCGAGGCGGCGCACCTCGGCCGCGGTGATCGTATGGGGAACGATCTCTGAATACACGCCGGCCTCGCGGACGCGACGCGCGATCAGCTGCGCGTACTGTGCCCCGAAGTCGACGACGAGAACCGGCCGCTGGGCCGTGGTCTGCTCGCTAATGGGTGGCCTCCTGGTCTGTGGCATCACGGTTCTGGGTGTCACGATTCTGGGTGTCACGAGATGCGTTGTCGCGGTCGTGGCGCTCGGCGAGGTACGCACGCACGCGCTTCGCCATTCTCGCTTCGACGATGAACGAGAGGAAGGGCACGACGCCGCCCAGGGCGATTAAGACGAACGTCGTCAGCGGCCAGCGCATCAGGCTCCATAAGCGGAAGTCCGCGAACAGGTAGACGACATAGAACCAGCCGTGCACGACGAGCACGCCGATCGACAGGTTGATCGCCGCGACGCTGCCGCTCGGCACGAGGGCGAGGAACCCGTACGCACCGCCGAGTTCGAGCTCGACACCGAACGCGTATTTGCCGAGCATCTCGAGGCACAGTGCCAAAAGCAGCACACCGGTGATGATCGAGGCCACCTGATACAACTTCAGGGCTCCCGGAATCTTGGGGAGATCAGCGGCGCGAGGTTCAAGAGCCATGGTGTTAGTTTACTTTCTCATTCGATGTGCCATCCGCCTGGGCGAGCTCGCGCTCTTCGATATCGCGCTCCCAGGCATCCCTCACGATGCGGAACCAGAGGAACACAGCGAATCCCGCGAACACGACCCATTCGATCGCGTAGAAGATGTTCAGCCAGTTGATCTCGACCTCCTGCTCGGGCGGAGGCGATGAGATGGTCTCGAGGCCCTCGGGCGCCGCGTCAGAGACGACGTATGCCTCGTAGACATCTACGTCGTCCATCTCGTGCCACACGTTGACGAACCTGGCGGGGGCCATCTTCGTGAATTCGAATGGCGCGTCTTCGTCGAGCTCGGGGAATTGCGCCGAAAGCACACGGCCGGTGACGGATGCTTCAGCACGCTGCGCGTCGTTGAGGCGCTCGGCGACAGCATCCGCTGTCTCACGCGTTGGCGTCCAGCCGAGCCCCACGGCGAGCGCGGCGCCCTCATCTGTCACGAGGTGCCCGGCGACCCAGTACCCGGACTCACCCTCGTTGAGCCGGTCGCTGATCACGAGGTAGTCGCCCGGAACGAATTCGCCGTGCACGCTTACCTTCTGGCCGACGCGCTCGGTGCGCAGCAGGCTGCCGGGCTCGACGGTGTCGGTCAGCGGTCTGACGGTCTCGGTCGGCGCGCTCTCTTGCGTCGGCGCTGCGCGGTAGGCCCGTTCCAGCTGCCACTTCCCGAGGAATGCGAAAGCCGCGGCGATCGCGAGCGCCAACACGAGAAGCGCGATCCAGCGCGGCATGATCATCGTGCGGAACAGTGTGCGCGGCTGATCCGAGACGCGTGGGGAAATGGTGCTCACTCTTTCGACTGGCTCGCGTGGTCCGCGAGAGGGAACCATGTCGAGCTTAGCTCGGGACCGCTGTGGGCACGCTGTGCCCGGACTCGTGGGCGGCGAGGTAGCGAAGGCCCTCGTCGATGCTCACGCTCGGCGTCCACCGCAGCTCGCGACGGGTGTCACGCTGGTCGAACCAGTGCGACGTCGACAGCTGCTCGGCGAGGAACCGCGTCATGGGCGGCTCATCCCGACCGGGCCGGATGCTCCACAGGTGCTCGATCGCGCTTCCGGCCACCGTGGCGAGGCCCGCGGGAATGCTGAAGCGGGGCGCGGGAACGCCCGCCGCAGCGCAGATGCCAGCCATCAGCTCGGCGACGGGTCGTGGCTCGCCGTTGGTGATCACGTAGCGGCGCCCGGCCACCTGCTCCGCGCTTTCGAACGCGGCCACGATGCCGCTCGCCGCGTTGTCGATGTATGTCGTGTCGATGAGCGCCGTTCCGTCGTTCAAAAGGGGAAGCGTTCCGCGGCGGGCACGGTCGACGATGCGCGCGATCAGCTGGGTGTCGCCCGGCCCCCACACGAGGTGCGGGCGGACCGCTACGACGCTCAGCGACCCGCTGTTCCGCGCGAGCGCCAGCAGTTCGCCCTCGGCTTTCGTGCGCGCATAGTCTCCTCGCGCGTGGTCAGGGTCGGCGGGCTCGGCGCCGACGCCAGCGAGCGAGGAGCCGGTGTGCGCGACGGACGGCGATGAGACCTGGACGACACGGCGGACTCCCGCACGTTCGGCAGCGTCGAGAAGCGTCCGGGTGCCGCCCACGTTGACGCGCCAGAAGTCATCGCGATCCCCCGCGAGCGACACTTTCGCGGCGAGATGCACAACGCCGTCAGCCCCGGCAACCGCCGCCTCGACGACGTCACGTTCGGTGACGGAACCGCGCACGTCGTGCACGCCATCAATTGTCGACGGACTGCGCTGCAGCGTGCGGACCTCGTGGCCGGCGTCGCGCAGCAGGACGGCGACGGCCCGCCCCAGCAGACCGCTCGCTCCGGTGACAACGACGATCACGGTGCCACCAGCCGTTCGCCTGACAGCATCCGCTCGGCCCACACCGACAGCCGCGAACGATCGATCTTCGAATTGTGGCGGATGTCTGTCGGGAGCCGCTGCACCTCGAACACGGCGGCCAGCGGCAGAGCCGTGCTGGCACGCAGGCGCGCGGCGAGTCCGGGCTCGACGAACCGCGGCCTGCGGGTGCCGTCCATCGTTTCGATGACCGCGACGGCCTGGCGCAGACCCTCCGGGCCGATGCCGACGACAGCGGCACGCCGCACCTCGGCGACGCGCTCGAGGTCCTGTTCCGGACCGACGGGTGCGACGGGTCCCTCGGCCGTGACGATGACGTGCTGCAGGCGCCCTTCCACCCACAGACGACCCTCGGCATCGAGGTGGCCAATGTCTCCCGTGCGATGCCAGCGTCCGTTTTCGGGCACGTCACGGGTCGCGCGACGATCGGTGAGCCAGAGCCGGTCGTACTTCTGCTTCAGGTGCGGCGCCGAGACGAGGATCTCGCCTAAAACGCCGGGGGCATCGGATGCTGTTCCCGCGGCGTTCCCGGCGGAATCCAGCGCGCTGATGAGCACACGATTGCCGCCCATGGGTGTGCCGACACAGACACCGCGGTCTGCGGCATCCTGCACCTCACTGATGCCCTCACGCGTGATGTCCGTGACGAGCAGACACTCGGTCATGCCGTACGGCGTGTGCGCTGTCGCGTTCGGCATGAGTTCTGCGGCGGCGCTCAGCAGCCGTTCGCTGATGGGGGCGCCGGTCGAGAGGAACGTACGCACGGTCGCGAGCGCTGCGCGGTCATCGTCAGACAGCTCGCCCGAGGTGGCGACGACGTTGAGAATGGATGCTGGTGAGAGAAACACGATGCGCGCGTTCGAGGCCCGCACCGCGGCGGCGACGGCTTGTGCGGTGAGCGTGCGCGGCGAGCTGATGTTCATGGCGGGCGTCACCGAGCGGGTGCCGAGCGCCGGGCCCAGAAGGGCGAACGGCGCGAACCCGGTGACGAGTCCCGTCTCGGGCGTCACCGCGAAGTGCCCGGCGATGGTGTCGCGCATGGCCGAGAGCTGGGCGTGCGTGTAGACGACCCCTTTTGCGGGGCCCGTCGACCCTGAGGTGAACAGCACGGCGGCCTCGGCGTCGGCGCTCGGCTCGGCAGGAAGCCGTGTGTCTCTGCCCCGGGCTGCCAGGTCGCCCAACGTGTGTGCCACGCCGAGGGCGGCTGCGACGGGACGCGGCAGCGCGGCGGTGGAAATGCGTCGCCCCGGCCACCCGAGCAGACGGGCGGCGCTCAGTGCACGGGCGTCGCCAATCAGAATGTCGGGGCGTGCTCCCGCAATCGCACGGCTGAGCCCGCGGACTCCGAGCCCGGCATCGGCAACGACCACGACCGCACCGATGCGCAGGCACGCGTAGATCACCGCGGTGAGCGTCGGGCCCGGCTGCACGAGCAACGACACCCGGTCACCTGGACGCACTCCGATACTGTGGAGCCCTGCCGCCAGCTGCCGCACACGAGTCGACAACTGAGCCCAGCTGACCCGGAGCGGCTCCCCGGGAGCGGTCATGTCGGTGACGGCGAGACTCGGGTCATCGCTGTGGGCGTCGAGCTGGTTCCACAGCGGCACGAAGCGTGCCCGCGCGGCATCGGCGGCAGCATCCGGATTCTCGGCCGTGGTGGCCGCGCCGTCACTGTACCCGGCCGTGTCAGCGTGCTCGGCGACGGCAGCGTGCTCGGCTTCAGCAGCGTGCTTGGCTTGGTCTGCGCGCTGAACCTCGTCGACGTGCTCGGTCACCCAGTCGAGCACCGCCGGGGCGTACGGCGCGTCTTCGGCGAGCAGGTGACCCGCGCCTTCGAACCGGTGCACGTGTGCGTGCGGGAGTCGCTCGATGAGATCGGCGAGGTAGCGGTCGCTGAAGATCGGGTCCCTGGGACCCCACAGCAGAAGAGCGGGAACCGTGAGCTGCGACACGCCGTCGGCGACCGCCTCGAGGGCAGCGTGGCTCTCGTGTCGGGTGTCGACGGGGATGTCTCGCACGAAGCCCTCGATTCCGGAGCGCCGGTCAGCTGTCAGGTACGGCTCGCGATACGCCGCGGCAACGGCGGCGGACAACCGGGGATGAGCGAGCGAGAGCGTGACGTCGAGGAACGCGTTGGTCTGCGCCGTCGCGGTGGCGAGGACGCCTCGGGCGCGGGCGAGGCGCAGCGGAGCGGGCACGGGGGCGTCGCCCGGCTGATGCACTGCCGTGTTGAGAAGTGCGACGCCAGCCAACAGCTCCGGATGCCGGGTGGCCCAGCCCAGCGAAATCACACCGCCCCAGTCGTGCCCCAGTGTCACGACGGAGCCCGTGAGGCCGAGGGCTTCGGTGAACGCCGATAGATCGGTGATGCGCTGCGAGAGCGTGCGGTGCCGCCCGGTACGCTCCGAAAAGCCCATCTCGAGCTGGTCGACGGCAACGACGCGCCACGGCCGATCACCGCCGGACTGCGCCACGATCTGTCGCCACAGATATGACCAGGTGGGGTTGCCGTGGACGGCGAGGATCGTTCCGCGAGGTGTGACTCCGCGGTCGGCCAGTTCGTCGGCGTTGTCCAGGTAGTGCCAGGTGCGCACGGCCCCCTCGTCGATGCCGCGACCAGGGACGTCGATGAGATGGCTGGAGGCGAGGTCGAGACCGGGCAGCCCGCTCGGGGGCAGAGATGCGGCACGCGCGGCGACGTGCTCCTGAGCGGAGGGGGAACTCACCACGCCAGTTCCATCATGGCCGTGTTGAGGCCCGAGCCGACGCCCATGAGCAGCACGCGGTCACCGCGCACGAGGGACTTCTTCTCTTCGGCAAGGGTGATGGGGATCGAGGCCGGCCCCACGTTGCCGAGCCAGGGGAAGGTGATGGGGACGCGACGACGATCGAGTTTCGCAGTCTTCACGATGGCGTTCGTGTGCACTTCAGAGACCTGGTGGGTGATGTAGCGGTCCATCGCGCCCCAGTTCCATTCTTTCGCCGCATCTTTCCACGCTGAGACCACCAGATCGAGGCCGCCCTTCAACAGGGCCTTCGCGTCGGTGAACATGCCGTCGGTGCTGCCCACGCAGAGTTCGTGGAACTGCGTCGCAGCGCGTGTCACACCGCCGAGGATGCGGTGGCCGTTGGGGTGTTCGTCTGCGGGGCCGATCACCGCGGCCGCCGAGCCGGAGCCGAGTGTCAGCGAGGCGAACTCGCTCATGAAGCCGTCACGGCCAACGTCGTTGCGCAGCAGACGAGTGACCGTGTTGTTCTGGATCTCATCAGCATCCTCACCGTTCACGATGAGCGCGTAGCGGATCTGCCCCGCATCGATCATGCCGGCCGCGAGGCTCGTGCCGCTGACGAAGCCGAGACAGGCGTTGGCGATATCGAAGTTGATGGCAGAGCTCGGCAGCCCGAGTCCGTGGTGCAGGCGCACGGCCACGGAGGGCTCCAGGTGCTTGCGCGTGACGGAGGTATTGACGATGAGCCCAATATCGGATGCCGCGACGCCGGCCTCATCCAGCGCGCGACGCCCCGCGGCCACCGTCGCGTCGTCAGAGTTCTCGCCGTCGGCCCAGTTGCGGCGCTCCGTCACACCGGCGACGCGCTCGAGCAGGCTGTCGGGGAGGCGAAGTCGCTTGAGTGCGGAGGCCAGGCGCAACTCGATATCAGCCGAGGTCGTCACCCGCGATGGAAGCTCGCTCGCCACAGAGAGCAGAGAGGCATTGTTGAATCGGGTTGTCGCGTTGCCGCTCACATGTCCTCCGTCTCGCGGGGATCGAACCCGCCGAAAGGGCCAGTTTATCCGCGTTATCCGCGCACTCACTGAGTGAGCACCGGGCCTGTCCCTCCCGGCGGCTCAGATCTGAAGACTCAGACCTGCGAGATGTCGGGAGCCTCCAGTCGCACACGCTCAGCCGACTCGTCGTCGGGCTCCTGCTGTGACGCTCGCTCGGCCGCAACGCGCTTCAGGTAGTACTCCACCTCGGCTTCCTTCTTCTCGGCGTCCCAGCCGAGAACATCGCCCATCAGCTCGGCGACGACGGGGGCGGCGGAGACTCCGCGGTCCCAGGCTTCGATCGAGATGCGCGTGCGCCGCGCAAGCACGTCTTCAATGTGAAGCGCACCCTCGCTCGTCGCGGCGTAGATGACCTCCGCCTTGATGTAGTCGTCGGCTCCGGGAAGCGGCTCCTGCAACTCGGGGTTGTCTCTGATGAGGTCGAGGATGTCATCGGTGAGCACGCCGTAGCGGTTCAGCAGATGCTCCACCCGTGCTTTGTGCACGTTGAACTTGCGCGCGATCTTGCCGCGCTTGTTCCACGCCGCCTGATACCCCTCGGCTCCCAGGAGCGAGATGTTGTCCGTTGTCGACGCCGGGATCTTGCCGTCGAGCGCGTCGACCGCAGCGTCGATGGCGTCCTTCGCCATGATGCGGTACGTGGTCCACTTGCCTCCGGCCACGACGACGAGCCCGGGAACAGAATGAGCGACAACGTGCTCACGCGACAGCTTCGACGTCTCGTCGCTCTCACCCGCGAGCAGCGGCCGCAGCCCGGCATAGACGCCCTCGACGTCGTCGCGCGTCAGCGATACGGCGAGCACACTATTGACGTGCTCGAGCAGATAGTCGATGTCCGCAGCCGTGGCGGCCGGGTGCGCCTTGTCGAGGTTCCAGTCGGTGTCCGTCGTGCCGATGAGCCAGTGGCGCCCCCACGGAATAACAAAGAGCACGCTCTTCTCGGTGCGGAGGATCATGCCCATCGTCGACTGGAAGCGGTCGCGCGGTACGACGAGGTGGATGCCCTTCGAGGCACGCACCTTGAACTGCCCGCGCTCCCCCACCATCGACTGCGTCTCGTCCGTCCAGACGCCGGTGGCGTTGACGACCTGCTTCGCCTTCACCTCGAAGTGCTCGTCGGTCTCCAGGTCGTGCGCCTTGACGCCGACGACCCGCTGGCCGACCTTGAGGAAACCTTCAACGCGGACGCGACTGGCGACGTGCGCACCGTATGCCGATGCCGTCCGGGCGAGCGATGCCACGTAGCGGGCATCGTCGACTTGAGCGTCGTAGTACGTGAGCCCGCCGACAAATGCATTGCTGCGCAGCGAGGGAATCGACTTCTGCAGCTGGCGCCGTGACAGGTGACGGTGGTGCGGCACGCCCGGTGGGCGCAGGCCCGTGTAGCTGAAGATGTCGTAGAGCATCATGCCGGCGCCGATGTAGATGCGTTCCCAGACCGGTTTCGTCAGCGGGTACAGAAAGCGCACGGGCTTCACCAGGTGCGGCGCGACCCGCTGCAGCAGCAGACCGCGCTCGATGAGTGCCTCTCGGACGAGACCGAAGTCGAGCTGCTCGAGATACCGGATGCCGCCATGAACCAGTTTCGATGACCGGCTCGATGTGCCGCTCGCCCAGTCCCGTGCCTCGAGGAGGCCCGTGGAAAGGCCGCGTGTGACAGCATCCATGGCACTGCCCGTGCCGACGATCCCGCCGCCGATGACGAGGACGTCGAGCTCTTTCGAGCGCATCTCCTCGATCGCTTCGACGCGTTCCTCAGGGCCCAGCTTCTTCGACCGCGCAACCGTCTTCTTGGCGCTCATTGCGAACCTCCATCAGCGTGAACCTGTCGGATGCTCACGCCCTTGGTTCGACGCTAACGCAGTCGGTACGGCGCGACAACTACCTCGACGCGCTGGAACTCCTTGAGGTCGCTGTAACCGGTCGTCGCCATTGAGCGCTTGAGCGCTCCGAGAAGGTTCGCTGTACCATCGGGCGTGGAAGCCGGGCCATAGATGATCTCCTCGAGCGTGCCCGTCGTGCCGACCTCGACGCGATTGCCACGCGGCAGCTTCGAGTGGTGAGCCTCGGCACCCCAGTGGAAGCCGCCTCCCGGTGCGTCGCTCGCGCGGGCAAACGTGGTGCCCAGCATGACGGCGTCCGCGCCGCACGCGATCGCCTTGACAATGTCGCCCGATGTACCGAGCCCGCCGTCGGCGATGACGTGCACGTAGCGCCCGCCCGACTCGTCGAGGTAGTCGCGGCGTGCGCCGGCGACGTCGGCGACCGCTGTCGCCATGGGGGCGTGGATGCCGAGGGTATTCCGCGTCGTCGACGCGGCACCGCCGCCGAATCCGACGAGCACGCCCGCGGCACCGGTGCGCATGAGGTGCAGCGCGGCTGTGTACGTTGCAGCTCCCCCGACGATCACCGGGACGTCGAGTTCGTAGATGAACTTCTTGAGGTTCAGCGGCTCTTGGTTCTGCGAGACGTGCTCGGCAGAGACCGTCGTGCCACGGATCACGAAGAGGTCGACGCCGGCATCGACGACGGTCTGGTAGAACTCCTGTGTGCGCTGCGGCGAGAGAGAACCGGCAACGGTCACGCCCGCCTCGCGGATCTCTTCGAGCCGCGCGGTGATGAGCTCGGCCTTGATCGGCTCGGAGTAGAGCTGCTGCATGTGCGACACGACGGACTCGGCCGGCAGGCTGCGAATCTCGCTCAGGATCGGCTCGGGGTTTTCGTAGCGCGTCCAGAGCCCCTCGAGATCGAGCACGCCGAGGCCGCCGAGCTGGCCCATCATGATCGCGGTGCGCGGCGACACGACGGAGTCCATCGGCGCAGCGATGAACGGAGTGTCGAACGTGTACGCGTCGATCGTCCACGCAGTCGAGACGTCCTCGGGGTCGCGGGTGCGCCGCGACGGCACGATGGCGACGTCGTCGAACGAGAATGTGGTGCGTGCCCGCTTGGCGCGGCCGATTTCAGTTTCTTGGCTCACGCGCTCCAGCCTACCGCGCTGTTCCTATCCCACGGCGCCGCACATCTGTCTCCGACGGCGACGCCGGTACTGCCATTCCCACTACCGGCGGTAGTTGGGTGCCTCCACCACGATCTGCACATCGTGCGGGTGCGACAGAGAGATACCATGCTGAGTGCGCAGACTGTTTTCCGCGCGAATTTGACTCGTACGGCGCGGGAGGGTGCATGCGACCAGCGACATACAAGGCGTCGACGGCGACGAGCAACACTGTCTCCCGAGTCAACCGAACCGCCATCATCGAGGCTCTGCGCGAGCAGGGTCCGCTGTCTCGTCAGCAGATTGGTGTCGCCACGGGACTGAGTCCGGCCACGGTCAACAGACTCACAGCGAACCTCATCGATGAGGGCCTGGTCGCGCGCCAAGGACACGTCCCCTCAACAGGCGGGCGTCCCTCCGTACTGCTGAGCTACACAGGGGCCTCTCAACTTGTCGCTTGCATCCAGGTGCGAGCCGATTGCGCGCGAGGCGCACTGATCGATTTTGACTCACGCTTTGTGCATCGCATCAACGTGGATTTTGACGATCTGCCTCCTGCCGAATCCCACAGCAGCGTCGAAGCAGATGAACGCCTCTCACGCACGCTGAAGCTCCTCGATGACCTCCTCGAGTCTGCCCGTTCGCTCGCTACCCCTTGTGTCAGTGTTGGAATATCGGTTCCGGGTGTTGTGAGACATCCAGATGGGCGGGTGGCTCACCTCCCTGAATTGGGCTGGCCCGAGTTCCCCTTGAAAGAGTTCTTCGCCGCACGAACGAACCTGCCGATCGTCATTGAAAATGACGCGAACGCGCTCGCCCTGGGCGAGATGCAGCATGGAGCAGGTCGAGGCGCGAGTAGCCTTGTCGCCGTTCACCTCGAGAACGGACTCGGAGCGGGCATCATCAGCAACGGGCGAATTCACCACGGCTCCAGGTTTGAGGCGGGTGAGATTGGCTATTTGCTCATGGAGCCTTCGTCTTTAGAAAAGTCGTACTCAGTTCTCGGTGACCTCGAAGATCGCGTGGGGTCGGTTGCCCTCACCCGAAAAGCACGCTCCCGGGGGCTCACCGTGCCGGATGGCCACCTGCTGATGGCTGACGAGATTCTCACTCGCGCGGCGCGGGGGGAGGCTGTTGCCGTCGATATGGCGTCCGAGATTCTCGATATGGTCGCCATTGCTATCGGCGCGATGTCGATCATTCTGGACCCTGAAGTCATTGTGCTGGGTAGCGGGCTCGCATCCCATGTTGACATGGTGATTCCGGCAATTGAAGAGCGCCTGACTGGGCGGATCATCCGTGTTCCTCATATGGAACCGGCGGCCTTTGTCGACGATGGCGTTCTCGTGGGAATCGCTGAGCTCGCCGCTCTCGACGTGCGGGGATTCACCTACGTCGCTGGTTGATTTCTCGAAATCTGTTGACAGGCACTATTCACAGGTCTATGTTCGAAACGACTTCTTTTCAATGTGATCGATAAGAAGTCTCATCGCAAGGAGGCGCTGTGACCGTTGGCATCGATATCGGTGGAACCAAGACACACATCGCACTGCGTGATCCCCAGGGAACCGTTCACGAACGTGTGCTGCCGAGTGACCGTTGGCGGCGCGGTGGATTGTTCGGGGATCCGGAAAACGCCGAACGTCTCGTGTCTGAGGTTCTTGCCCTCGGCGACGGCATCGATGGCGGTCGCATGGTGGTCGGCGCGCACGGGTGCGACACTCCAGAGCACTGCCAACGTTTCGCGCAACAGTTGCGCTCTGCGTACCGCCAACCCGCCACCGTCGTTAACGATGCGCAGTTACTTGTTCCCGCCTCTGGTCAGAACTCAGGTTTAGCCGTCATCGTCGGAACCGGCTCGATCGTCGTCGGCTCCTCCCCCTCAGAAGCGATGCTCATAGCCGGCGGGCACGGTTGGTTGCTAGGGGACCCGGGAAGTGCTCCCGGCATCGTGCGCGAAGCAGTCAAGAAGCTGCTTCAACGTCGAGATGAGACTCAGGGTGACGATCTGCTCGGGCAACGGCTGATGCAGCACTTCGACGTCAGCGATGTCACGGGTCTGATCTATGCCCTCTCGGTCGCCCCCGAGATCGGCAGGTGGGCGTCGGCAGCGCCCCTCGTTTTTGAGGCGGCAGACGATGGTTCCGCCACCGCTGCCGCCGTCATAGAAGAGGCAGCGAGTGAGCTGGCGTCCAATGTGCTCAATGTCCGTCAGCAGGGTGCCATCGGCAGTGCGATCGTCTGCGCGGGAGGAGTCATCACGAACCAGCCTCAGCTCTACTCGGCGCTCAAAGCTCGAATCGCCGTCCTTTGGCCCGAAGCAGCGACTGAACTCCTGACCGACCCTCCTGTTGTTGGCGCACTCAGACTTGCCGATGACGAGGAATCCCGGCACACGACGACAGCTCAGCCCCCTCAGACACCAATTGACCGCCCCTCCCCCATCACATAGGAACCTCAACAAGGAAGTAGAGGAAATCATGAGACATCTCAAGAACGGATTGAGGCGCACGACCGCGACGGTCACGATAGCCGCCGCTGCAGCCCTCGCTCTCAGCGCGTGCAGCGTTACCGGAGCGCCGTCATCAGCTGGCGGAGCTGGCGATGCCGACTCAGGAACGGTTAATGCGCTCTTCATGAAACAAGCCGGCTACACGGAAGACGACGTTAAGGAGATGATCGAAGACTTCAACAAGGAGTATCCCGATATCACTGTCGATCCCACCTTCGTCGCCTATGAGGCGCTGCATGACAAGATCGTGACGGCCGCCCCTTCGGGTACATACGACGTCGTTCTCATGGATGTCATCTGGCCAGCTGAATTTGCGTCAAAAGGCATCGTGACCGATGTGACCGATCGTTTCCCCGACGAGTGGAAACAGGACATGCTCGGCGGCGCACTCATCACCGCTGAGTATCAGGACAAGTTCTATGGGGTGCCCTGGTATCCGTCGACCAAGCTGTTCTACTACAACGAAGACATGGTCGAGGAGGCAGGATACTCGGTCTCTGATCTCGACACATGGGACGGCGTCTTGGATGTCGCTCGCGCGATGAAGGAACAGGGAATCGTCGAATACCCGCTCGCCTGGAGCTGGGCACAGGCAGAGGCGCTTATCTGCGACTACGCGCAGCTGCTTGGAGCTTTCGGCGGTGAATTCACGAACGACGACGGCGAACTCATTATCAACCAGGGCCCGGGGGTAGAGGCGCTCACCTGGATGAAAGACTCCATCGATGAAGGTCTCACCAACCCGAACTCGACCACGTTCCTCGAGGATGATGTGAACAAGACCATGGCGTCCGGCCAGGCTGCATTCTCCTTGAACTGGGAGTCAACGTTCCGCGATCTCAATGATGAATCAATCTCGAAGGTCGTCGGCCAAGTCGGTGTATCGGCTACGCCGAACGGCCCAGAAGGCGTGCGGCCGGGCGTGAATGGCGCAATGGCACTCGGCATCGCCTCGAAGTCGGAGAATAAGGACGCCGCGTGGAACTTTATCTCATTCATCAGCGGCCAGAGCGAACAGGAGAAGTTCGTTACGAGCACCCTGCCGAACTGGAAAGCATCATACGAAGACTCCGAGATCACCGAGACCAATCCTGAGGTATTCGCCGCGGCCAAGGTCGGGTACGACGACGGGATACTCCGCCCGCAGGTCCCGAACTACAGTCAGGTCTCACAAATCGTCCAGCTCGAGATCCAGAATGCACTTCTCGGTAAGAAGTCTCCGCAGCAGGCTATGGACGACGCGGTGTCGGCCGCGAACGATGTTCTGAACGGCTGAGCTATACGATGACGAAACTCGCCACCACGGCACCGCCGCGGCTGAGAACGGGCAGGGAGAGTCAGAGGCGTCTCGCTTTCTGGCTCCTCCTCCCGGCCGCAGTCGCGGTCTTCGGCATTATTGTCTACCCGATCATTCGCACACTGATCATCTCGTTCTTCGAAGTAGAGTCTGCGCTTGCTACGGAGACCCCATTCGTTGGAATTGAGAACTATCAGCGAGCGCTGTCAAGCTCTGGCTTCTGGGCGGCAATTGGCCGCACACTGTACTTCACCGTGGTCTCGACGGCGTTGGAGTTAACGCTTGGAATGATGCTCGCAATGCTGTTGAATGCGCGGCTGCGTATGCGGTGGTTGTTCCGCGCAATCGTGGTGCTCCCTTGGGCCGTACCGACGATTGTCAATGCGGCGATGTGGAAAGGCATCTTCAACGCCCAGTACGGTTCGCTCAACGCCGCGCTCACGCAGCTCGGCCTGACGGACGAGTACATCGCCTGGCTGGGTGACCCGACGCTCGCTCTGAACATGGTCATCCTGGCCGATGCCTGGAAAACGACGCCACTCGTCGCCTTCTTTCTGCTTGCCGGATTGACGGCGATCAACCCCGAGATCTATGAGAGCGCCAAAATCGATCGCGCGTCGTGGCTCCGCATTTTCCGCTCGATCACTCTGCCGATGCTGGTTCCTTCGATCTCGATCGTTCTCGTGCTGCGCACTGTCGAGGCGTTCAAGGCATTCGACATCATCTATGCGATGACCCGCGGCGGGCCGGCAAACGGCACGCAGACAATTGCCTACTACACATATGTACGCGCCTTCTCGGATCAGAACTTCGGAATGGGGTCGGCGCTCTCCTACATCATCGTCATCGTCATCCTGATTCTGACGACGGTCTATCTCAGGATGCTGCGCCGATCGGAGATGAGCCTGCTGTGAGACATCAACGACGAAACTCGATTCTCCTGCACGTCGCCGCGATCATTGTCGCCGTGCTTATCCTGCTCCCTTTCGCATGGATGGTCGAAGCGAGCTTCGCACCGCAACGTGACCTTGTCAGCCGGCCGATGCGCTGGATACCGTCCGAGATCGATCTGAGTCGCTACGTCGAGATCTTCCAGGGCGGCGAGGGCAGCGTTGGCTCGACATTCCGCGCCGCCATGGTCAACTCGACGATCGTCGCCGTCTCCGTCGTCGCCATCGCCATGGTCGTCGGGGTGCTGGGGGCGTATGCATTTGCGCGACTGCGGTTCCCGTTCCGCAAGGCCACGCTGATGGTTTTTCTTGCCACCTACATGCTTCCGCAGATCGCACTGCTCATTCCCCTGTACTTCATCTTGAACGCATTGGGGATGCTCAACACTCTTGTCGGCCTGATCCTCGTTGATTCGTCCCTCGTGATCCCGTTCACGCTCTGGATTCTCAGCAACTACTTTGTGACGATTCCGGACGAGCTTGAGGAGGCAGCACGCATCGACGGCACTTCCCGGGTTGGCGCTCTCTTCCGAATCATTCTGCCGAGCGCGAAGCCGGGGATCTTCGCGGCGATGATGTTCGCGTTCCTTCTCGCATGGGATGAATTCATGTACGCCCTCATCTTTACATCTTCGGATGCCGCGAAGACGCTGCCCGTCGCCATCTCGGAGTTCGCGGGGCGCTACACCACAGATTTCGGGCTCGTGGCTGCCGGCGGCATCCTCGCGGCCATTCCGCCCATTGTGATCGCCGTGATCTTCCAGCGCTATGTCGTCAGCGGCATGGGCGTCGGCGCTGTCAAGGGGTAGCTGAGTCGCCGTGCTGCAGCGGTGGAGTGAGGGAGAAGCTTTTCACGATGAGGAGAGACGATGAAACGAATTGACTATGACACCGCCGTGCGCGATCAACCGGCGAACCTGGAACGAGCCCGTCGCAGCATCGTCGAGGCACTCGCCGATGCGACAATCGAGCCGTGGCGCGCGGGAGACACCGTCGCCGTCGTTGCCATGGGGGCGTCGTCACACGCGGCGCACGCTCTAGTCTTCGCACTTGCTGCTTCCGGAATGCGTGCCGTCGCGCTCACAGCATCCGATGCCTCGTTCTACCCGGCGGGAGCGCAGTCGGCCGACCATTACGTCATCATCTCGGAGTCCGGCCGTAGTCCGGAGCCCATCACCGCGGCGCGCGGCTTCACGCCCGGCCGACGCATCGGAATCACGAACGTCCCCGACAGCCCACTCACCGCGGTCGTCGACGTTGCAATTACCTTCGGCGACCTCGATGACTCGGGCGTATACACAGTGGGGTACACGTCGACGTTGCTCGCCGCTGCGTTGTTGTGCGAGCACATGCTCGGAATGCCGGTGGGCGATGCCGAGGGCATACCTACTCGCGTTGCAGCCACGCTCGCCCAGTTCGCTGCCGCGGCAGAACTCGCTTCTGAGCGCCTCGCCACAGCGCAGACCGTGGATTTCGTGGGGCGCGGGATGTCGTTGGCTGCCGCGTCGGAGGGTGCTCTGATGTTTCGAGAAGCGCTGGCCGTCCCCACTGCCGCGTTCGACACTTATCAGTATCTGCACGGGCCGATGGAGCCTCTGCGCGAGCACAGCGGTCTCGTGGTCTTCGGCGATGACCGTGAACTCTCGCTCGTCGACTCGGTTCTCGATTCCGGGGTGCAGGTGTGCCTAGTCACCCAGCGGCCGCTGGCCGAGCTCGCGCGCCCCGCGCATGAGAACCTCGTCGCGATCGCTCTGCCCGCCGATGCGACCGGCTTTGAGCGAGCGATTCTTGAAGTCCTCGTGCCGCAACTCATCGTGGGCTACAGCGCTGCACGCAGCGGGCGTCGCCCGGGGGAATTCACCTATCGGCAGCCAGATACCAAGCTCCCTCTCACGTAGGGACGGCTCGTTGGGCAGCCTACGGACGACGCGCGCCAAGACCGCGCTACAATCGTCGCCGCGCTCTCAACGTTTCAGGCTCATGTAAGTAAGTGGAGCGCGATCGAGCTTCGCACCTCTACCGACGGTAGTTGGGCGCCTCCACCACGATCTGCACATCGTGCGGGTGCGACTCCTTGAGCCCCGCCGATGTGATGCGCACAAACTTGCCGCGTTCCTTGAGCTCGGGAATGGTTCGAGCACCGACATAGAACATCGACTGCCGCAGCCCGCCGATGAGCTGATAGGCGACGGCCGAGAGCGGCCCGCGATACGGAACCTGACCCTCGATGCCCTCGGGAATCAGCTTGTCGTCACTGGGCACGTCAGCCTGGAAGTAGCGGTCCTTCGAATACGAGGTGTTCTTGCCGCGCGTCTGCATGGCTCCGAGCGACCCCATGCCGCGGTAGGTCTTGAACTGCTTGCCGTTGACGAACACCAGCTCGCCCGGTGACTCGTCGCACCCCGCGAGTAGCGAGCCGAGCATGACGGTTTCAGCGCCAGCAACGATCGCCTTCGCGATGTCGCCCGAGTACTGCAGGCCGCCATCAGCGATGATCGGAACGTCGAGGTCGCGCACGGCCTTCCACGCCTCGTAGACGGCGGACACCTGGGGAACGCCGACCCCGGCGACGACACGTGTCGTACAGATCGACCCGGGCCCGACGCCGATCTTGACAGCATCCGCGCCAGCCTCGGCAATCGCACGGGCACCGGCGCCCGTGGCCACGTTACCGCCGATCACATCGATCGAGGCAAAGCTCGTGTCTGCTTTGAGGCGACCGATCAGCTCGAGGACGCCCTCGGAATCACCATTCGCCGTGTCAACGACGAGAACATCGACTCCGGCATCGCGCACGGCGCAGGCACGCTCCCACGCGTCGCCGAAGAAACCGATCGCCGCCCCCACGCGGAGGCGCCCCGAGTCGTCCTTGGTCGCAAGCGGGTACTTTTCGCTCTTGTCGAAGTCCTTGACGGTGATGAGGCCCTTGAGAATGCCCCGGTCGTCCACGAGCGGGAGCTTCTCGATGCGGTGCGTGGACAGCAGCTCGATCGCCTGCTCCGGGCTCGTCCCCACCGGAGCGGTGATGAGCTTCTCGCTCGTCATCACGGCAGAGACGGGTGTCGACGATTTCTTCTCGTCGTCGACGAAGCGCATGTCGCGATTGGTCACGATGCCCTTGAGCACGCCGGCCTCGTCAACAACGGGCAGCCCAGAGACCCGGAATTGACCGCACAGTTCGTCCACCTCCGCAACTGTCGCGTCGGCTGTCGTCGTGACCGGGTTGGTGATCATCCCCGACTCACTGCGCTTCACGCGGTCGACCATCTCGGCCTGGTCGGCGATCGAGAGGTTGCGGTGCAGGATGCCGATGCCGCCCTCGCGCGCCATGGCAATGGCCATGCGCGCCTCCGTCACGGTGTCCATCGCGCTGGAGAGCAGCGGCGTCGCGACCGTGATGTTGCGGGTCAGTCGCGACGAAGTCTCTGCCTCACTCGGGATGACGTTCGTGTGCGCGGGAAGCAGCAGCACGTCGTCGTAGGTGAGACCGATGTAGCCGAACGGATCCGAGGTGTCCATAGCGTCCCTTCGCGAGGCGAGTCATGTGGGTGAGAGCGACCCGGCGGAACGGAGCTGGTCAACGCCGGTAATCCATGGTAACCATCTCGGGCGGCGGTTTATGCCCGGATGCTCAGGTCAGATCAAGCGTACGCCGCCGCACCGTTCGCGCGTGCCTCACCATGTCGACCGTGAGCAGAGCGAGCGCGACCCAGACGATGAAAAACCCGGCCCAGCGCTCCGGCGGCATGGGCTCGCGCAGAATGAACACGCCGACGAGGAACTGCATGAGAGGCGTCACGTACTGGAACATCCCCATATAGACGAGGGGAAGACGACGGGATGCTGACGCGAACAGCAGCAGTGGAACAGCAGTCACGACCCCCGAGCCGACCAGAAGCGCCGTGTTTCCCGCTCCCGCCGTTCCGAAGACGATTCCCGTCGTGGCGGCCACGCCGAACAGCACGGCGATCGCGACGGGCGCGAGCAGAAGCGTTTCGAGGGTCAGACCGGTGATCGCCCCAACCGTGCCGCCCACACGGTTCTTCATCAGCCCGTAGAGCCCGAACGAGAAGGCGAGAATCAGCGCGATGATCGGGAAGCTTCCGTATCCCATCCAAAGAACGAGCACGGCGATCACGCTCACGCCGACCGCAGCCCATTGCAGCGGACGCAGCTTCTCGCGCAGAAAGACGATGCCGAACAGCACCGTCACGATCGGGTTGATGAAATACCCGAGCGATGCTTCGACCACGTGCCCTGTCAGCGTGGCGATGACGTATGTCTGCCAGTTGATGTAGATGAACACGGCGGCGCACGTCATGACCAGCATCGTGCGTCGCGAGCGGAACAGGGCGAAGAATCCGCGCCAGTCGCGCAGCACGCTCAGCAGAACGGCGCAGAAGACCAGTGAGAATAGAATGCGCAGAGACACGATCTCGAAGGCGCCCGCCGGTTCGAGAATGACGAAGTACAGCGGCAGCCCGCCCCAGAGCAAATACGCCGAGGCCGCGTAGAAAAAACCTGAGCGTGACCTCGCCTGCGGAGCCGGCGTCACGGGGCGAGAACCGGTGCGATCGCGCGACGCAGCGCGGCAGCATCCGTGAATTGCACAGCCTGCCAGCCGAATCGCGCTGCCGCCTCGATGTTCTCGGGGCGATCATCGGTGAAGTGAACGGACGACGCGGGTACGGGCCCGCCCAGTGTCTGCTCGATCTGCGCGTGCGCTTTCGGGTAGCTGGCCGGCTCGGGCTTTGCGATGCCGAGCTCGTAGGAGTTCAGCACGCGGTGAAAGCGGTCGATGATGCCGTGCTCGGTAAGCTCTCGCGTCGTGCAGTCTGTGCCGTTGGTGAAGGCGAAAACCGGATGCTGCGTGCGCAGCTCGTCGATAAGCTCGACGGTCTCGGGGATCAGCTGGCCGATGTCGGTCGCCCATTCGCTCACGATGGAACGAGCAGCATCCGCATCTCGTGTGTTTTGGGCGACGCGCTCCGACAGCTCAGCCACCCATTCGGCGCGCGTCATCCGCCCTTCGACGAGGTCGACGCCGAAAGGGTCGGCGAACGCCGTCTGCTCGATGATGCCGACGGGCAGGCCCAGTTCGGCGTCGAGCCGTGCGGCCATGCGGGCGGGGCGGAATGAGCGGATGACGCCGTCGATATCGAAGACGAATACCCGGGTCGGAGTCATGATGCCAGTCTATGTGCTGGCACAGACACTGCCCGGGCACGCAGAAGGCCCGGATGCGTGCACCCGGGCCTTCTGTTCGTGGATCGCTTAGCGCTCGACGACCGCGAGCACGTCACGCGCCGAGAGCACGAGGTACTCGTCAGAGCCGAACTTCACCTCGGTCCCGCCGTACTTCGAGTAGAGAACCCGGTCGCCGACGGTGACGTCGAGCGGAACGCGGTTGCCGTTGTCGTCGATGCGACCGGGGCCGACAGCCACGACTTCGCCCTCCTGCGGCTTCTCCTTGGCGGTGTCAGGGATGACCAGACCAGACGCGGTGGTCTGCTCTGCCTCGACCTGCTGAATGACGATGCGATCCTCGAGCGGCTTGATGGAGACCGACACGGTTGACCTCTTTCTCATAAGAAGACGTGAGTTAGCACCCTCACTATCCGAGTGCTAATTGTCAGTTTACGGATGCGTTGGCACTCGTGCAACGTGAGTGCCAACTCTCGTGTCGGTTTCGCTCAGGGCGAGATCGTTTCGGGTTGGTATCTTGGCGGGATGGAACGCGCCGAGCTGGTCTCACTGCTCACCCCCGATGGAATGACACTACTCGACGAGTTGGCCGAGCAGGGGACGGCGGGCGACATCGTTCAGACTGTCACGCGACTGCGCAAAGCTGGGCACGATCCGCAGCTGGTCGCTGCCGCGCTTACACAGGCACGGCTGCGTGCGCGCGGTCGCGTCAAGTTCGGCGAGTTCGCCGACCGGATGCTGTTCACGCAGGCGGGCCTCGAACAGGCCACCAGGCTGCGTGCCGCCGCCATGCACGCGGGGCGCTACGTCGCGCAGGGCTTGACGCGCGTCGCCGACCTCGGCTGCGGCATCGGCGGAGACGCGATGGCTATGGCTGCCATGCAGATCGCCGTCACCGCCGTCGAGACGGATGAGGTGACGGCGGCGATCGCCACGCACAATCTCGCGCCGTTCGCCGAGGCGCATGTCATCCACGGCCGGGCGGAAGACGCAGAGCTCGGCGACGTCGACGCGGTGTTCTTCGATCCGGCCCGCCGCACGTCGGGGCACGCCGAGACGCAGCGGCTGACCGATCCGTCTGACTATTCGCCCAGCCTCGACCACGTCTTCGACGTCGCACGGCGGTTGCCGACGGGCGTCAAGCTTGGCCCCGGTTTCGACCGCGACCAGATTCCCAACGACGTGGAGGCGCAGTGGGTCAGCGTCGACGGCAGCGTTGTCGAGCTCATGCTCTGGTCGGGGGTGCTCGCACGTGAGGGTGTTGGCCGGGCGGCCCTCGTTCTCAGCGACGAGGGCTCGCCCGAGCTGACAGCGACCGCAGACAGCGAAGACGAGCCCGTGCGCGCACTCGGCACGTACCTGTACGAGCCAGACGGCGCAGTGATTCGTGCCCGCCTCATCGGCGACCTCGCCCGCACACTGAACGCCGGCCCGATCAGCGACGGCATCGCCTACCTCAGCTCAGACGAGCGTCACGACACCCCGTTCGCGACGACGTTCCGAATCATCGAGCAGCTGCCCCTTGACGAGAAGGTGCTGCGCCGCTGGGTGAAGGGAAACGACATCGGGACGCTCGAGATCAAGAAGCGCGGCGTCGATATCGACCCCGCGGCGTTCCGCACCCGGCTGCACCCGCGCGGACGCACGCAGGCGACGATCGTTCTCACGCGCGTCGCGGGGCGGCACACGGCTCTCGTGGTAGAACGAGCCTGAAGCACAGCCGTCACCGATTGGGGACGGAGTATTCATGGTCACTCAGCCGCCCGCCGACCACACGCATTCCTCCCGCATTCAGCGGATCGAGTCTTTTCACCTGACGATGCTGGCGACCAGCAGCGCGATTCTCATCCTCGTCGGGCTGTTTCTCCCTCTGGCATCGTTCAGGTCGGTGAACCGGCGTCCGTTCTCCATCGTCGACCTGTGGCATGTGGGCGTTCTCACCCGCACCCCGAGCCTGGTGGCACAATCGGCCGTCACCGCATTAACGCGGTGACGGCCGATTGTGCGTTCGCTACCGGGCCGAAACGAGCGGATCAGGTGTAGTAGGCGCCCGACAACCCGACAGCTCCGAAGAGCACGACGAAGAAGATGACGTAGAGCACGATGAGGATCACGATGATCGCCGTGAATACGTAGCCGACAATCAGTCCAGTCAGGGCGAGACCGTCCCCCTGCTCACCGGTTTCTCGGATCTGCTTGCGCGCGATGTGCCCGCAAATGATTCCCGCGAGCGGAATGAAGAATGCCGAAATGATCGCGACGATGGCGAGCACGTTCGTGCCCGGCTGCGGCGGGTAGGCGGAATACGGCTGCTGGCCGTAGGGCTGCTGTACGTATCCCGGAGGCGGGGCCGTCTGCTGCCCGTACGTGGGCTGTCCGTAGGGCTGCTGCCCGTATGTCGGTGCGGGCGCCTGCTGACCATAGGTCGGCTGCTGGTTCTGTCCGTACGCGGGCTGCTGATTCTCGTGGCCCTGCTGTGGATCGCTCATTGTATGTGGTCTCCCCTCACGTCGATCATCTCATGACGAAGTAGATGATGCTGTACACGAACCATCCGATCGAGAACAGCGTCCCCGCAAACCCCGTGATAATTGCCCACAGAGCAAACGTACGGTCGTCGTCCGCTTTGCCTCGCGCCTTGAAGCCCAGCACGATTCCGACGACCGCGAGAGGAAGCGCCCAACCGAAGAACACGCCGCCGATGACTCCGAGGATTCCGAAGATCAGACCAATGAGGCCTGCGCGGCTCTTGTGAGGCTTGGGCTGGGCGACGGGTGCTGCGGCAGGCATCGCGCCGCCGGGACCGACAAGGGGAGCCTGAGCCGTGCGGTTCGGCTGCGGTGCAGGCTGATACGGCTGCTGCTGGCCCGGACCGGGTGCCGGTCGATAGGGCTGCTGACTCGGCTGCTGGTACGGAGTCGTCGGGTTCTGCGCTGCCGAGGGCTGCTGGTACGCACCCGGATGCTGTGGCTGAGCCGGGCCCTGCGGCCGCTGTGCGGAAGGCTGCTGGCCTTGCGCGGGTGGCTGGTAGCCCGGATACTGCGGGGCAGAGTTCTGCGGGCCTGGCCGCTGTTGCGCAGGAGGCTGCTGATACGGCGTCGTTGGCTGTTGCTGGGTGTGAGCCTGCGGCGCGCGCTGCCCCGGCGCTGACGGCTGCTGTCCCTGCGCTGGTTGGCCCGACGCAGGCTGACCTTGTGCCGGACGGCTTTGCGAGGGCTGACCCTGTGCCGGCGGATGATTCCCACCCGGATGCTGCGGGGCAGCGCCCTGCGGGGCGGGCCCCTGTGGCTGCTGAGGCAGTCTCTGCTGCTGAGGGCTCTGCGGCGGCTGCCCCGGGCGCTGAGGCTGCGCCGGATTCTGTGGCTGCTGAGGGGGCCTCTGCTGCTGAGGCTGAGCTGACGGCTGCGAGGTTCCCGGTTGCTGCGGGGCAGCGGGCTGCTGCGTAGGTGCCGGTGGCTGCTGTGTAGGCGCAGCGCCCGACGGGCGCGCCCACGGTGCGGGGTTCCGGCTCGCGCCCTGCTGTGGACTCTGCGCCGCGGGCGGCTGCTGACCTGCGGGGTTCCCCGTCGAAGGCTGGGCACCGGGCTGTTGGGTACTGGGCTGTTGGGCACCGGGCTGTTGGGCGGATGGCTGCTGAGGCTGCTGGCCCGGCGCGCCCTGAGCTCCCGTCTGCGGCTGCTGCTGCGGCTGCTGCGCTGGAGCACTCTGTCGCGGAGTCTGCTGAGGCTGCTGAGGCTGCTGAGCCGATGAGCTCTGGTGCTGAGCCGGGGCGTCCTGCGTCTGCGACTTCTCCGACTGCTGCGTGTCGCCGCCGGATGCCTGGCCAGAATCTGCGTTCTTGGCAGCATCCGCGTTCTGGTCTGGCGTGTTGTCGGGCAGCGGCGGGCGCGGCGGCGTCGCCGGGGCGGCAGGATCGTTAGGCTCTGTCATCGTGCGTCTCCTCGCGATTGCAGCGGTGTCGTCTCACGCTACCTGAATATCGGTGACCGGAAGCGTCGAGTCTGCTCCAAAATCCAAACTCGACGGGGCGAATCCGCCCATGATGCGCTGGGCTCCGAGCGCCGCGATCATCGCTCCGTTATCGGTGCACAGCGCCAACGGCGGAATGCGCAGGGCAACGCCCGCCTCGGCGGCCCGCTGCTCGGCGAGCTCGCGGATCCGCGCATTCGCCACGACTCCCCCGCCGAGCAGCAGTCGGGGCACCTCGTGATCACGGCAGGCGGCGATGGCTTTCGTCAGCAGCACGTCGGCGACGGCTTCGCGGAACGACGCGGCGACATCGGCGATGGGCACCGGCTCACCAGCATCCTGTTTCTGTTCGACCCATCGGGCGACCGCCGTCTTCAGGCCCGAGAACGAGAAGTCGTACCGGTGCGCGGCCATGTCTTTCGGCAGGCTGAGTCCGCGCGGAAAGCGAATCGCCGTTGGATCCCCTTCCGCTGCGGCTCTGTCGATCTGCGGGCCTCCCGGATATGGAAGCCCGAGAATGCGCGCCACCTTGTCGAACGCTTCGCCCGCCGCATCGTCGATCGTCTCGCCCAACAGCTCGACATCGCTGGTGAGGTCACGCACGAGCAGCAGTGAGGTGTGCCCGCCCGAGACCAGGAGCGCGATCGTCGGGTACTCGAACGGCTCGCCGCGGTCATCGAGAATGTCGGCACCGACGTGTCCAACGAGATGGTTGACGGCATAGAGCGGCTTGTCGAGGGCGAGCGCGAGCGCCTTCGCCGCGCCGACGCCGACCATGAGCGCTCCGGCGAGCCCCGGGCCGCTCGTCACGGCAACAGCGTCGAGGTCGGCAAGTTCAATCTGCGCCTCGTCGACAGCGGAGGTCAGGGCGGGGCCCAGCGCTTCGAGGTGGGCCCGCGCCGCGACCTCGGGCACGACGCCGCCGAAGCGCGCGTGCTGCTCCATCGATGACGAGATCGTGTTCGACAGCAGAGTCCTGCCGCGCACGATACCGATTCCGGTCTCATCGCAGCTGGTCTCGATGCCGAGCACGAGCGGGGCGTCGCGGTTCATGCTGTTCCTGTCTTTCCGACCTCGCCCGGGCGATCAAGCTTCATTACGAAGGCGTCGATGCCTCCCCGGTAATAGCGTGGGCGCACACCGATCTGCGTAAACCCGAGCGAGAGATACAACTGCTGCGCTCCTGCGCTCTCGGCGCTGACTTCGAGAAAGACGCCGCGGGCGCCGGCGGATGCTGCCACGCTGACAAGTCGCGTCATGAGCGCCCTGCCGATTCCCGTCCGCCGGTGCTCGGGCGCGACGGCGATGGTCTGAATGTCGGCGTCGGCGCTGCCAGACGGAGCGAGCACTCCCCCGTAGCCGACGATGTATTCGTCGTCTGCGGCCACGAGGTAGCGCGTGTGCTCACTGAGAATCTCGCGCTGCATCGAGTCGCGCGACCAGTCGTCTGGCGCGAACGAGCTGCGCTCGAGCTCCATGATCGCGTCGAGGTCGTCACGTGTCGCATCGCGTATCTCGATCACGACGTCACCCGCTTGTGTCCCGCTGACGGGGTCACGTCAGGCGATCGCAGATACAGGGGCTCGTCGGCGGCGAAGGGACGTCCGGCGGCCCAGGTGAGCTCGGCGACCATGCCCAGAGATCCGGCGGAGATCCGGTCAGCGTCAAGCCTGGTCGCCGCACCCATGACAATGTCACCCGGTTTGGCGAGGACGGGGCCGTCGATGCGGACGGGCAGCCCGGCAGCATCCGCTCGGGAATACCGCGAGCAGTAATTCTCGCGCCGACGAGCATCGGTGACGACGAGAAGCTCCCCCGTGCCGCCGGAGGCATACCAGTCGAACGCGATGGCGTCGTGGCTGACAACGGGGACGACCGGCTTCGAAACGCCGAACGCAAACGCGCGCGCGGCAGCGATGCCGATGCGCAGACCGGTGAACGGGCCCGGGCCCATTCCTGCGACCACGCCCGAGAGCTCAGCAGGCGAGACCCCGGATGCTGTCAGCGCGTCGCGCATGAGCGCACCGACGACCTCCGCGTGGCCGCGGGTGTCGGCGCTGTGCCGCTCGGCGATGATGCCGCGGTCGAGGTCGACGACGGCGGCCGACGTTCCGATGGATGAGTCGATGGCAAGAAGCACGCGTCCAGCCTATTCCTCTGCGCCCGAGCTGTTTTCCGCGCAGTTTTCCGCGCAGTTTTCCGCGCCGTCACCCGCGCGCACACGTGCGATGCGCACCGTGCGCGGCTCGTCACGCTCCTCGGCAGCCGTGCCCGCGTCGGCGGCCGACCCAGCGCTGCCCATCGGCCGCTCGATCTCCACGTCGAGCCACGACTCGGCAATGCCCTCCAGCATCCCGCGCCCCCACTCGACGATAACGACGCTGCTCTCGAAGTCGATGTCGAGGTCGTCCAGCTCCAGCGGGTCGCTCAGCCGGTACGCGTCGACGTGCACAAGCGGCGCCCCTCCGACCAGGCTCGGGTGCGTTCGTGCAAGCACGAACGTGGGACTCGTGACCGGCCCCCGCACGCCGAGCCCCTCACCGATTCCGCGCGTGAGTGTCGTCTTGCCCGCCCCGAGAGGCCCGGTGAGAACGAGCAGATCGCCGGCGTGCAGCATCCGGCCAAGCTCGACGCCGAGGTCGTGCATCTCGTCCGGCGTCGCGCAGACGATCGTCGAGGGGACGTCGATCATGCGCCCTCATAGCGACGCACGACACGGGACCCGAGGCGCGTGACGATCTCGTAGTTGATGGTGGATGCGGCGTTCGCCCAGTCGTCCGCACTGGGCACGCCCTGGGCGGCATCGCCAAACAGCACCGCCTCGTCGCCGACTTCGACGGGCGCGTCGCCCACGTCGACGACGAACTGGTCCATCGCAACGCGGCCGACATTCGCGACGATGCGACCCCGGATCGCGACGGTGCCGCCATTCGACGCCTGGCGCGGGATGCCGTCGCCGTACCCGAGCGGAATGAGGGCGAGCGTCGTCGGGGTCGACGTGCGATGGGTGAAGCCATACGAGATGCCCGCCCCGGCAGGCACTCGGCGCACCGCGGCAACCGGGGCGCGCAGCGTCATAGCGGGTCGAATGCCGAGCTGCTGACTCGTCTCGTCGTCGAACGGCGTGAGCCCATAGAGCCCGATGCCAAGACGCACCAGATTGAAGCGCGACTCGGGAATCCGCAGGGCGGCGGCCGTCGCAGCGGCATGCAGCACGTCGGGGCGCAGACCTGCCGCGCGCGCGTCAGCGACGAGGTTCTCGAACTGAGCGACCTGCGCGAGATCCTCGGCCGGAGCCGTGTTCGAGACGTGCGTCATGAGGCCGCGCACGCGCAGGACCCGCTCGGCCTCAAACTTCGCAGCGCGCGCAAACAGGGCGCCCGCGAGTTCCGGGGCGGCACCATTGCGGCTGAGCCCCGTGTCGAGTTTGATCTGCACGGGAACATCGGATGCTCTCAGGCGCCGCGCCGCGTCGGCCACGGCGTTCAGCTGCTCGATGCTCGAGACCGCCACCTCAATGTTCTGCGCGAGGGCAGCCTCGAAATCGGCATCCGGGCCGTGCAGCCAGCACAGAATGGGCGCATCGATGCCGGCGCCGCGCAGGGCACGGGCTTCGTCGATGTCCGCGGTTCCGAGCATGTCCGCGCCGGCCGCGACGAGCGTCCGGGCGACGGGAACGGCACCATGCCCATACGCATCCGCCTTGACGACGGCGAGGACGTTTGTCGCCTGCGTCGACGACCTGAGTACGCGCAGGTTCTCGGCGATCGCCGCCAGATCGACCGTCGCCTCGCGGAGCACCGTCATGACGCGTCCCCCTTCTCGGCGACGACGAAAGCCATCGCGGCTCCCCCATCGTGACTCATGCTCACGTGCAACGCCGTGATGCCGCGTTCGGTTACGGCTTCCGCCGTCGTCCCCGACAACGTGAAGAACGGGTCGCCGTCCTCAGACTTGTCGACGACGATGTCCAGCCAGCGCACGCCGTCTGAGCCGCCGAGCGCCTTGATCAGTGCTTCCTTCGCGGCGTAGCGCCCCGCAAGTGAGCGCAGGGGCAGCATCCGTTCGCGCTCAGCGAACAGGCGTTCCCGCAGACGCGGCGTCCGGTCGACGGCCCGCTCGAATCGAGCGAGGTCGACGAGATCGACGCCGATTCCCGCGATCATTGCGCACCACCTGCCGTTGACATGGCTACTCGACGGTGACGCTCTTGGCCAGGTTGCGCGGCTGATCGACGTCGAGGCCCTTCGCCGATGCGAGCTCCATGGCGAAGATCTGCGTGGGAACCACGCAGAGCAGCGGCTCGAAGAGCGGGGCGGCGAGCGGAACCCGCACCACGGTGTCGGCGTACGGCAGAACGGCGACGTCGCCCTCTTCGGCGATCGCGATGACGCGGGCGCCGCGGGCGCGGATCTCTTGAATGTTGGAGACGACCTTCGCGTGCATCGTCTGCGAACCGCGCGGGCTCGGCACGACGACGAAGACCGGCTGGCCCGGCTCGATCAGCGCGATCGGACCGTGCTTGAGCTCGCCCGCGGCGAAGCCCTCCGCGTGGATGTAGGCGAGCTCCTTGAGCTTGAGTGCACCCTCGAGAGAGATCGGGTAGCCGACGTTGCGGCCGAGGAATAGCACGGATCGTGTGTCGCTCATCCAGTGCGCCAGCTGCGCGATCTCGTCGTGCTGCTCGAGCACCTCAGCGATCTTGCCCGGGATTGCCTGGAGCTCCGTCGCGTTCTCGGCGATCTGCTCGCGTGTGAGGCTGCCACGCACGTTCGCTATGTGCAGCCCGAACAGGTACAGCGCAGTGATCTGCGCGACGAACGCCTTCGTCGAGGCTACAGCCACTTCGGGGCCCGCGTGCGTGTAGACGACAGCATCCGATTCACGTGGAATCGTGGCGCCCTGTGTGTTGCAGATGGACAGGGTCTTCGCGCCGCGTTCGGCCGCGTATTTCACCGCCATGAGGGTGTCCATCGTCTCACCGGACTGGCTGATCGACACGACGAGTGTGCTCGCATCGACGACGGGATCGCTGTAGCGGAACTCGTGGCTCAGCGCGACCTCGACGGGCAGGCGCGTCCACGCTTCAATGGCGTACTTCCCCACCATGCCGGCGTAGGAGGCCGTGCCGCACGCGACGATCACGACTCGGGACACGTCGCGGAAGAGCTCGTCGAGCCCTTCGAGCTCGGGCACATGCACGAGACCGTCGTCGCCGATGCGTGCACGGATCGTGTTGGCGACAGCATCCGGCTGTTCGCTGATCTCTTTCGCCATGAAACTCGACCATCCGCCCTTTTCGGCGGCCGAGGCGTCCCACTGCACTTCGAAGGGCGTGGACTGCACAGGGTTGCCGGCGAAGTCGGTGACGTCGACGCTGTCCGGGGTGATCGCGACCATCTCGCCCTCGCCCACGGCGAGCGCGAAGCGCGTGTACTCGACGAACGCGGCGACGTCGGAGCCGAGGAAGTTCTCGTTCTGGCCGAGGCCAATCACGAGCGGCGAGTTCTGGCGGGCGCCCACGACGAGGTTCGGCTCGTCCTGGTGCACGGCAAGCAGTGTGAACGCGCCGTCGAGTTTGACGACCACGCGCTGGAAGGCCTGACGCAGGTCACCGGTCTCTGCATATTCGCGACCGAGCAGAATGGCCGCCGCTTCGGTGTCAGTCTCACTCGAGAAGGTGTATCCCTGATTCTCGAGCTCGTCGCGAATCGCCGCAAAGTTCTCGATGATCCCGTTGTGAATGACGGCGAGCTTGCCGTCGGCGCTGAGGTGCGGGTGAGCGTTGTCGTCTGTCGGGCCGCCGTGCGTCGCCCAACGGGTGTGCCCGATACCGGTCGCGCTCGCTGGAATCGCTGTCTCAGCGACATCGTCGGCGAGGACGGCGAGCTTGCCCGCACGCTTCCGTGTCGTGAGCGTCCCGTCTTCCCCAATGACGGCAACTCCGGCGGAGTCATACCCGCGATACTCGAGCCTTCTGAGCCCGTTCATCAAGACGTCGATGCTGTCACGGTTGCCGACGTATCCCACGATTCCACACATGGTGACAAGTTTATGGGCAGAAAGCTGAGTGCTGAGACGGGACGCGGCTCCGAATCACCGAGAGTCCGTCTCGTCGGGGACGGGAATCTCATCCGGTCGGTACTTAGGCAGCCTCGTGGCGGGGATGATCGCGATCGAGCTGATCCCGCCCAGAATCAACAGCCCGAGTTTCAGAGCGCGCAGACGAGCGTCAGCGTTGATCTCGACGGCGCGGTCCACTTCTTCTGCCGTGGCGTCTGTCGCATCGAGCACCTCGCGCAGCTGATCGTTGCTGACGAAGTTAACATCGTCAAGGTCCACCTGATCAACGAGGTTTCGCGGCAACTCAACGTTGTTCGTCACTGCCTGCCCGATATTGATGCCGAGAATGGTCACGAGCATTGCCCCTGCAAGGGCGGTGCCCACGGCCGACGCGAGATTCTGAGTCGTTCCTCGCACGGATCCGACATCACCCGCGGCTTCTTTCGGCGAGGCGGTGACGAGCACGTTGAACACGAGAGTCACCAACGCCCCCTGCCCGATGCCGAAGACGATTAGCCCCGCGATCGTGGGGATGGTCTCCCAGTTGTTCGTCACGGCGATCGCAAGCCATATGAGCGCAATCGTGGTGAGGGAAAACGAGAAAACACCGATGGTGCGCGGGGTGTATCGCTTGTAGAACCGCACGACGAGGGTGGCGACGATGAACACGGTGAGGTTGAACGGCAGCATCGCCAACGACGTATCGAGCGGTGTGCGACCTTGAACGATCTGGATGTAGAGCGGGACTGTGAAATTCAGAGCAGCTTCGAGGGCGACGACGATGAACATTGCGTAGACCGCGGCCCGCTCCTTGCCTGAGCCCAGGACGGCGAGGCTCACGAGCGGAACCTTGCTGAGCCGCGATCGACGTCGCGTCCACAGAAAGAAGCACTGCCCGAGAATGAGCCCGAACACGACCATCACAATGGCAGGCGAGAGCCCCAGCACCGAGAACGGTGCGGTCGGGCGAGCGGTGAGCACTCCCCAGGCATTGAAATTGTTGAAGCCAAGCGTCAGCAGAATGATGGCAACGCCGATGAACACAGCCCCGACCACATCGATCTGCACCGCCCGTTTACCGCGATCGCTGCGCAGGCGAAAGCTGAAGAGAAACACAGCAATCGCGAGCACGAGCACGATGATGAAAACGGGACGCCATCCGATGAACGTTCCGAGTGCGCCGCCGATCATGAAGGCGCTCACTCCAGAAATCGCACGCGCCGAGCCGAGGGATCCGATCGCCGTTGCCTGCTGGGTTCCCTTGTAGTTCTCGGCGATGAGCGCAACGAGCGCGGGCACGATGATCGCCGCGGAGGCCCCGGCGAGCGCCTGGCCTGTGATCGCCCAGCCGACGCTCGGAGACAGGAGCATCATGACCGATGAACCCGCAAAGATGACGACGACGATGCGGAAAATGAGCACCCAGCCGATGCGCTGTCCCAGCTTCGCCCCGACCATGACGAGCGCGGCAACCGCGACCCCATAGGTGACGATGGTGGAACTGACGACCGTTGGCGGCACCCCGAAGTCGTCGACCATGCCGCCGAGTGAGACAGGCAGAACCGCAACGTTGAACGACATGAGCACCTGCGCGAGAAACAGCCCCACCAGCGGCACCCATGAAGTCTTCTCTGCGGTCGTCGCCTTCTGCTCAGACATCGTGTCTGTCCCCTTCACTGTCGGAGGCGAAGATGTTCAGGCCGAGTGAGCGCGAGAGCGCCGCTGTTGCCTTCTGCCCGCGAACGCTGTTCCCCGCTGAGTCGAGTCGAGGCGAGAACGCCCCGAGCGCTCCCTTTCCCGGTGCGACAGTCACAATGCCGCCCGACACCCCTGATTTGCCGGGCAGGCCGATCTCAAACATCCATTCCCCCGAACGCTCGTAGAGCCCGCTGGTCGCCAGCACGGCGAGTGTGTCGCGGCAGACGATCGGTGACACAACCCGTTGCTTCGTCACGGGATTCACACCCCCGTCGGCAAGAGTCGCCCCCATGATTGCCAGATCCTGCGCGGTGACGCGGAGGGAGCACTGGCGGGTATAAATGTCGACGAGGCCCGTGGAGTCTCCGGTGACGCGGCCGTAGCTCTTCAACAGCTTCGCGATCGCCTCATTGCGGGTGTTGGTCTCCGATTCTGAGCGGTAAACATCTCCGTCCATCGTGAGCTGCCTGCCGGCAAATTCCGAGAGCCCGGTACGGACGTTCTCCCACTTCTCTGCGAGCGTTGCCCCGGGCATGAGCGCTGTGGTCGCAATAGCACCCGCATTCACCATGGGGTTCATCGGATGCCCATCGTTCAGCTCGATGGCCATCACTGAATTGAACGCGAGGCCCGTGTTGTTCACCCCGACGAGCCGGCCCACCTCGTCGTGCCCGAATTCAGCGCAGACCAGCGCATAGACAAACGCTTTTGAGACCGATTGGATGGTGAACTCGACATCGGCGTCCCCCGCCGAATGGAGGCCACCGCCAACGTCCGCGACGCAGATGCCGAATTGAGAGGGATCCACAGCTGCGAGCTCAGGAATGTAGTCGGCGACGCGTCCACCCTCATCGGCAACATTGCGCTCGTACGCCTCGGTGACGCGTTCGTCGATGCGCTGCCAGCTCGGCAGTTCACCGGTCGATACGCGCTGATCAACTCCGTCGGTGTTCGTGTCGAGCACGACTGATCCCCTCCGACGACGGACGTATCCCTGTCATGAATCCGCCGCCTTTTCGGACACTAACACCGATAGCACGCGGTGAATAGGGTCAGCTCCACCAGGACTCTGTAGCGCTGCCGGCACGATTCGACAGCGCAACCTGCGTAAAATGTGGTCACATGTCGCCCAGTCGCACAGCCACCGGCTCCCTTCCCGTGCACACGACCCCGTTCGTCGAGATCGACCGTGCACGATGGGCCAGTCTCGCGCCCAACATGCAGAGCCCACTGACGGATGCTGAAATCGTGCAGCTGCGCGGGCTCGGCGACCGCATGGACATCAACGAGGTCGCCGAGGTGTACCTGCCGCTCAGCCGGCTGCTGAGCCTCTATGTGGCGAACGCGAAGCGACTGCACGATTCGACGCAGCAGTTCCTCGGCGAGTCATCGGCACGCACGCCGTTCGTGATCGGCGTGGCCGGCTCGGTCGCTGCAGGTAAGTCGACGGTCTCGCGACTGCTGCGCGAACTGATGTCGCGGTGGCCGGACACTCCCCGCGTCGAGCTCATCACGACGGACGGCTTTCTCTACCCCAACGAAGAGCTCGAACGCCGCGGAATCATGCACCGCAAGGGCTTCCCCGAGGCCTACGACCGCCGGTCGCTTCTGCGCTTCATCACCGAGGTGAAGTCCGGCGCAGACGAGGTGCGCGCGCCGTTCTACTCGCACATGCAGTACAACATCGTTCCCGATGCCAGCATCGTCGTGCGGCGTCCCGACGTGCTCATCGTCGAGGGGCTCAATGTGCTGCAGCCGGCCGTCGCCGGGCACCTCACCATCGCCGATCTCTTCGACTTCAGCGTCTACGTCGATGCCCGCACAGACGACATCGCGCACTGGTTCGAAGAGCGGTTCCTCGCGTTGCAGCAGGGTGCATTCGCGAACCCAAACTCATATTTCAACGTTTTCGCCGATCTGAGCGAGCAAGAAGCTCGAGAGAAGGCCCGCTACTTCTGGACCGAGGTCAACGAGCCCAACCTGCGCGAGAACATTCGTCCCACCCGGGCACGTGCCAAGCTTGTGCTGCGCAAAGAGAGCGATCACACAGTCTCCAAGGTGCTGCTGCGCAAGATCTGACCTGAGCATTCGGCGCATCTCCAGCATCCGCGCCTAGCCTGGCGACCATGACGTACCAGACCGAGATCTCTCGCGATATCGTCAGCGCAGAGAATCCCGACCGCTGGGTGCGACGTCTGATGCGTCGCATCCGCGCCTGGCTCGTGACGCACCCGCGCCTGCAACGCACCTACCGTGTGACGGTGGGCACGCTCGGCACCGTCATCGCGCTTCTCGGTCTGATTCTCATTCCTCTCCCGGGACCGGGCTGGCTCATTGTCTTTCTTGGGCTCGCGATTCTTGGCACCGAATTCCGATGGGCACGGCGTCTCTCGGGGTGGTTGAAGCGGATGCTGTCGCGGTTCTGGGCGTGGCAGAAATCACGTCGCGCGGCTCGCGCATAAGGCTCTTCCAGCGGGGCCTTGTTGCCCCATAGGATGGTGCCCATCGTGCAACGACGCACAGACGGGAGAACCATGGACTTGACCTGGCTTGAGGAAGCACTGGGAAACATCAGCTCAGTCGTCTGGGGACCATACGTCCTCATTCCTCTGCTCATCGGAACCGGCATCTACCTGACGTTTCGTCTCGGTGGGCTGCAATTCATCAAACTCGGCGCCGCGTTGCGCCTCGGCATCCTCAAGCGCAAAGATGCCGGAAGTGAAGGCGATATTTCGCAATTCCAGGCATTGACGACTGCCCTGGCCGCAACCGTCGGCACGGGAAACATCGTCGGCGTGGCAACGGCCATCGCGATCGGCGGCCCGGGCGCCCTGTTCTGGATGTGGATCACCGGCCTCGTCGGCATGGCGACGAAATACACCGAAGCGTATCTCGGTGTGCGGTTCAGAGGGACGGATGCTGCGGGCGAGAAGTCCGGCGGACCCCAGTACTATCTGGAGCGCGGAATCAAGGGCCCGTTCGGCAAGGTCCTCGGCCTCATGTTCGCCATCTTCGCCACGATCGCGTGCTTCGGCATCGGGAACATGACGCAGGGCAACTCGATCGCCTCCAACGTCGAGTCGAGCTTCAACGTGCCCACGTGGATCACCGGCGTCACGCTCACCGTCTTGGCACTGCTCGTTTTGGTCGGAGGAATCAAGGTGATCGGCCGCGTCACCGCGGGCTTCGTGCCCGTCATGATCATCTTCTACGTGGCCGCGGCACTGTACATTCTCATCGCGAACATCGGCTCGCTCCCGTCCGCGCTTGCCGAGATCTTCACCCACGCGTTTACCGGCACGAGCGCAGCGGGAGGCTTCGCGGGCTCCGCGATCATCATCGTGATTCAGTTTGGTGTCGCTCGCGGGCTCTTCTCGAACGAGTCCGGGCTTGGCTCAGCACCCATGGCCGCTGCAGCAGCCCAGACCTCGCACCCCGTGCGTCAGGGTCTCGTCTCGATGACGCAGACCTTCATCGACACGATCATCGTCGTGACGATGACCGGTCTCGTCATCGTCACGACGGGCGCGTGGAAGGCGATTGACCCCGAAACAGGCGAGCAGATCTCCGCCGCCCTGATGACGGGCGAGGCATTCACGAACGGGCTGCCCGGCGAGTGGGGTCACTGGGTCGTGACAATCGCGCTCGTGATGTTCGCGTTCTCGACGATCCTTGGCTGGTCGTACTACGGTGAGCGCAACATCGAGCGGCTCTTCGGTCGACGCGCTGTGATGCCGTTCCGCATTGTGTTTTCTCTCATCGTGTACATCGGCTGCACCGTACAGCTCGGCGTCGTGTGGGCCTTCTCCGACGTGATGAACGGGCTCATGGCACTGCCGAACCTCGTCGGTCTGCTTGTGCTCTCGGGTCTCGTCGCTCGCGAGACGAAGCACTACCTCAAGCATGACCCGAAGCTGGAGGCCTCGAAGGAGGAGATCGAAGCCTTCATGGCGGGGCGCGAGGGCTGGGACGACTGGAAGGCCGGCGACGTCGTCGGATCCAGTCGCCGCAACCTCTGACGCAACCTCATGCAACGACAGGGCCTGCATCCGCATGGATGCAGGCCCTGTCGATGTTCGCTCTCTGCCCAGCGTGAGCTTTCAGCGCAGTATGCGCCATCGGGTCAGACGATGCTGAGGTTCGTCCTCACGATCCCGGCGAGGTGATCGGCGATGCGGCCCGCCGTGTCGTGATCGGCTGCTTCCACCATCACACGAACAAGCTGCTCTGTTCCGCTCGGCCGCAGCAGGACGCGGCCGGTTTCACCCAGCTCGCCCTCAGCATCTGTGACGGCACGCAAGACGTTCTCATCCGAGTGCGCGCGGGTCTTGTCCACGTCCTTCACATTGATCATGACCTGGGGGTACACGGTCATGACGCTGGCGAGCTCTGCGAGGGTCTTGCCGGTGCGGGCCATCTCGCTGACGAGGTGTAGACCGGTCAGGATGCCGTCGCCCGTCGTCGCGAATTCGCTCATGATCACGTGGCCGGACTGCTCGCCGCCGAGGGCGTAGCCCTTCTCGTTCATCGCCTCGAGAACGTAGCGGTCGCCGACCTTTGTCTGCAGCATCTCGATGCCGTGCTCTTCCATGGCGCGACGCAGACCGAGGTTGCTCATCACTGTCGCAACGAGCGTGTCGTCGACGAGCTTGCCGCGCTCTTTCATCGACACGGCGAGGATCGCCATGATCACGTCGCCGTCGATGACTGTGCCATTCGCGTCCACGGCCAGGCAGCGGTCGGCGTCACCGTCGTGAGCGATGCCCACATCGGCGCCGAGCTCGACGACAGTGCGCGCGAGCGCATCGATGTGTGTCGACCCGACACCATCGTTGATGTTGATGCCGTCCGGGTCGTTTCCGACCACAGAGACGCGGGCGCCAGCATCCGAAAACACCTGAGGGGAGACGCCCGCGGCTGCACCGTTTGCACAGTCGATGACGACGTGCAATCCGTCGAGCGGATGCGGGAGGCTGCCGAGAAGATGAATAAGGTAGCGGTCCTCAGCGTCAGCGAACCGCTGGATCCGGCCGACGTCGGCACCCGTGGGCATGAGCTGTTCTGTGTCGAGGTGCTCCTCGATCCGCTCTTCCACGATGTCGGGCAGCTTGGTGCCGCCGTGCGCGAATATCTTGATGCCGTTGTCGGGCGCCGGGTTGTGCGACGCCGAAATCATCACACCGAAATCGGCGTCGATGCTCTGCACGAGGAAGGCAGCAGCGGGCGTCGTGATGACGCCGGCGTCCAGCACGTCGACCCCGCTCGAGGCGAGACCCGCCGAAACCGCGGCCGCGAGAAACTCTCCTGACACGCGAGGGTCGCGGGCGACGACGGCCGTCGGCCGTTTACCTTCAGCACGCCGGGCCTCAGCACTTCGGCCTTGCCCAAGCACCACTGCGGTGGCTTGGGCAAGGCCGAGAGCGAGGTCGGCTGTGAGAACACCGTTCGCGAGACCGCGAACGCCGTCAGTTCCAAACAGACGAGCCATGAAGAGCCAGACCTGTGTGTCTTAGCGCTTCGAGAACTGAGGTGCCTTACGCGCCTTCTTGAGTCCAGCCTTCTTGCGCTCCTTGACGCGAGCGTCACGCGCGAGGAATCCGGACTTCTTCAGAGTCGGGCGGTTGTTCTCGAGGTCGATCTGGTTGAGCGCACGAGCGATGCCGAGACGCAGAGCGCCGGCCTGGCCCGAGGGGCCACCACCCGAGATGCGGGCGATCACGTCGTAGCTGCCCGAGAGGTCGAGCACCGTGAACGGGTCGTTGATGAGCTGCTGGTGCAGCTTGTTCGGGAAGTAGTCGGCAAGCTCACGGCCGTTGACCGTGATGCTGCCGGAGCCGGGAACGAGGCGCACGCGGGCGATGGCCTGCTTGCGGCGTCCCACAGCTGCGCCGGGAACGGTCAGCGCGGGGCGCGGGGCTGCAGCCTCGGGTGTCGCCTCCGACTCGGTGCTGAAGTTCTGGGGGGTTTCGATGGAGTCTTCGATCTTCGCCACTGTCATGAATCCTTAGCTTTGCGGGCGCTTACTGCGCGACCTGGTCGAATGAGTACGGCTTCGGCTGCTGAGCGGCGTGCGGGTGCTCGCTGCCTGCGTACACCTTGAGCTTGCCCAGCTGAGCACGACCGAGCGAGTTCTTCGGGAGCATCCCGCGAACTGCCTTTTCGACGGCGCGAACAGGGTTCTTCTCGAGGAGTTCGCCGTAGCTCATGGAGGAGAGACCGCCCGGGTAGCCCGAGTGGCGGTAGGCGCGCTTCTTCTGAAGCTTGTCGCCGCTGAGGGCGACCTTGGCGGCGTTGACGATGATGACGAAGTCACCGGTGTCGAGGTGGTTGACGAATGTCGGCTTGTGCTTGCCGCGAAGAAGAACGGCAGTGTGGCTTGCCAGACGGCCGAGAACGACATCTTCAGCGTCGATGACGATCCAGTCACGCTGGATCTCACTGGCCTTGGGAGAGTAAGTGCGCGTCACAGTAGTGCTGCTTTCCTAATCGTTAGTTGGACGTTCGTGAATCCCGCTCCGTTGGGCGTTCACGTGACGTGAACTCCGCAGGTGGAGGGCTCAACTACGGGTGCGAGCCAGAAAACGGGCACAGCACCAACGAGCTATGCTACGCGACGCCGGTCAGCCGGTCAATTCGCAGGGCCTGGATGCTGTCGCAGACAACACGCTGTCACTCACGAGATTATACCGGGATGCTGTCGCACGCACTGCCCTGCCCCACAAAGCACAACGCACAGACCCGATGCCGGATCGAACACTACTCGCGCGCGGTGTCGCCCGCGTTGCCGACGTGAATATGGCGTCCGCACTCCACCATCTGTCCGGCCAGAAGCGTGCGACAGCGGCATTCGGACGTCGCTCCTCGCTCCGTCTTTAAACGAGGTTCCTCGAGCCAGCAGCTCAGTCGAGTGACCGTTTGGCGCGCGTGAGTTCAGCACGCGCGGCAAGCAGGTCATCTTCCGGGTAACCGACCTGCACGAGAACCAGCCCGTGTGCCGGCATCACCGCGAACGCGCTCGTCCGCTCGCCCGCATCTCTGAGCCGCACGAGATCGTCTGCGCTGAGCCGCCCCTCACCGACGGCGACGCAGGCACCCGTCAGCGAACGGACCATGCTGTGACAGAAGGCATCGGCCTTCACCTCGGCGACGACGTGGCCCGCAGCATCCCGGATCCACCGAAAATCCTGCAGCGTGCGAATCGTCGTGGCCCCCTCGCGCGGCTTGCAGTAGGCACCGAAGTCGTGCAACCCGACGAGTTCACGGGCCGCGGCATCCATTGCCTCGACATTGAGGGTTCCCGGATGCCAGACAACGGTGCTGCGCTCAAGCGGGTTCCGTCCGGTGACATCGTCGGCGATCCGATACGCGTACCGACGCCACGACGCCGAGAACCGCGCGTCAAACCCGTCGGGAGCCTCGCGCGCCGCCGTGACCACGACATCGGAGCGTCGACCGAGAACACCGTTGATGCGACGCGCGAAGACCTCACCGGGACTCTGCGGCACAGCATCCCGCCGCTTCTGCCGGGTCAACGCTTCGACGTGCCGCTCGAGCAGATCGACATGGGCCACTTGACCCGTCGCGTGAACCCCGGCATCGGTGCGTCCGGCGACGGTCAGCCCTGGCTCATCCCCGCGACGGCCGAAGACGCGCGCGATGGCGTCTTCCAGCGCCCCCTGCACGGTGCGCAGCTCCGGCTGTCTCGCCCACCCGGAGAAGTCCGTTCCGTCGTACGCGATGTCGAGCCGGAATCGTGTGGCAGGCGGATGCTGGTCGGTCACGGCGCTCAGTCTATCGACGCCGCATCACCAGGACGTGCCCGGCGATGGCCGGGTGACCTGTTCGTCATGAGCCACGTCGAAACGTCGCGGTCTCTGCATGGCTTTCGCACGACGAGCGATCAGAAACGCGCGATCGCCTCATCGAGAAGCCGGAGACCGTGCTCCTCAAAATCCGCATCGCCGACCTGGAACGCCCAGCAGGCGGTTCCGATCGCCTCACGCAGCAGATCCATCGGCCAGACGAACTCGTCGCGCGGGTCCCGACCGAAGCCCGCCACAAAGGCGTCCTCTAATACCGGATTCTCACGCCACTGCTTTTCAGCGATGCGGCACAGGTCCGTCGCGGGCGGCCGGAAGGCAAAGCGCCCGAAATCAATGACGCGCAGCCAGCCGTTGTCGATCAGCCAATTGCGCGGCTGCCAGTCACCATGCGTGGGCACAACCGTGATCGGCATCGGACGATACGACGAGAGGATGCTGCGAGCCTCCGCCTCGACATCGGGAGCGATGCGGTGCTCACCATCGAGCCAGCGCACGGCACGATCGGTGACACGAATCTCGTAGTCGTCATCAACACGCGACTCCTGCCCGTGCAGTTCGCGGAGCACCGCCCCCGCCTGCGCATAGACATCAGGGTCGAACTCAGAGACCGTCCCGTCGATCAGGTTCCCGTGCTGATACGAGAGGATGAGCGTGTTCGCCGTGCGGTCAGCGGCGATGAGCCTCCCCGTGCGGTTGCTGCCAACCAGCGGGGACGTGTACGACTCATTCGCCGTAATTTCCCGCCCAATATGATGATTGCCCGGACCAGCCGTCTTCACAATCACATCGCGATCGCCGTCACGAACCCAGAGGACGGCCGTATCGACGAGTCCCCACGACAGATCGTCGACAAGCACGGGTGCGCTCAGGTGCTGCTCGACGAAGCGAGCGGGTGCCGTCTCGAGAAGTCCGTGATGCCAGGTGTCCATCGCATCAGGCTAGAGCACAGCAACATCGGTTCTCATGCGCCACTCACTCTCGAGAGATATCCTCGATCGGTTCCATGGTGACAACAGCTTCCGCCCTCTCTCAGCCCGCCGCCCGCATCCACTATGCGGGACTCGACGGGCTGCGCGCGCTTGCCGTGGCCGGGGTGCTCGTCTACCATCTGTTCCCCGGAGCGCTTCCCGGCGGCTTCATCGGTGTTGACGTGTTCTTCGTCATCTCGGGTTTTCTCATCACCAGTTTGCTCATCCGCGAGCGCGACACACAGGGCCGTGTCAGCCTGCGCGGTTTCTGGACGCGGCGAGCGCGCCGCATCCTCCCCGCCCTGGTTCTCGTCGTCACCGCCTCGACAACTGCCGCCCTGCTCATCGGCGGCGATGTGCTCGTCCGCATCGGCAGACAGATATTCGGCGCAGCAACGTTCAGCTACAACTGGGTCGAGATCGTGTCGGGCGGTTCCTACTTCGACGCCCTCTCCCCCGAGATGTTCCGCACCCTGTGGTCACTCGCTGTTGAGGAGCAGTTCTACATCGTCTGGCCGCTGCTGCTTCTCGCTCTGCTGCTTCTGCCGTCGCGGTGGCTTCGCGCGGGTGTTCTCGTGGCAGCATCCATCGGCTCGGCACTCTGGATGAGCACGCTCTTCATCTCGGGGAGCGACGCCACCCGCGTCTATTACGGAACCGACACGCATGCATTCGGACTCTTGCTGGGCGCTGCACTCGCCGTCCTTCTCGAGGGGCGTCTCGGCGCGGGACTGCCGAAACGCAACGGCCCGGTGATCCGCGGCTCATTCGACGTCGCCGGTTCGCTCGCGCTCATCGGGGTCGCGGTGCTGACTTTCTCACTGGGAGACGGTGACGACGCGACATACCGGGGAGGCCTCGCGCTCGCGTCGCTTTTGACCGTGATCGTGATCGCCGCCGCGATCCGCCCGGGGTCGCTGCTCGGTTCGAGGCTCGATGCCGGTGCCCTGCGCTGGCTGGGCCGCCGCTCATACGGTGTCTATCTCTGGCATTGGCCCGTCTTCACGTTGGCACTCGCCTGGGGCGGCTCATCGGCATCGGGAGCGCCGCCAATCAGCATCTCACTCCTCGCGATCGTCGTGACGCTCCTGGCCTCGGAACTGTCGTTCCGGTACGTCGAGACTCCCGTGCGACGTCGCGGATTCCGCGACTGCGGCCGCGCACTTCTGGGGGCGTTCCGGCGCAGTGTTCCGCGCGCGGGACTCGCCACGGCAATCATTGCCGTGACCGTCGTGCTCATCGGGTCAACGGGCACGGCCATGGCCGTCGCCCCGCAGAAGTCATCGGTCGAGACGCTCATCGCGAATGCACAGAAAGCCTCGGAGGCCAAGGGCTCGAAACCGGATCCGTCGGAGTCGCCCACGTCGACAATCACCGGCGAGAACATCACCGCGGTCGGCGACTCCGTCATGCTGGCCGCGGCACCCGCCCTCGAGGACGCGTTGCCCGGCATCGCCATCGATGCAGCCGTCTCTCGGTCCATGTACACGGCACCGGGGATTCTCGAGGGGCTGAAGAGCGAGGGGCAGCTGCGCAGCACCGTCGTCATCGGGCTCGGAACGAACGGTCCCGTCGATCCAGCCACCCTCGACCAGATCATGGACGTCATCGGCCCGGACCGTCACCTCATTCTGGTCAACGCCTATGCGCCACGCGACTGGATCGACGGAGTGAACGCCGACCTCGATGCGTTCGCGGCTCGACACCGGACCTCGGTCGTGGCGGATTGGAGAGACGCGATCGATCCGCGCGCCGATGAGCTGCTCGCCGCCGATCACATCCACCCCGGCTACGACGGCGGCGTCCTGTATGCCGAGGCGATCACGCACTCACTGCAGGTGCTCGCCGATCTCCCACCAGCGGTGACCGAGCAGCACGGCTATAACCTGCCGGTCGTGCGCTGACCAGCATCCGGCTGGCTAGACCTCAAGAACGTACGAGAATGTGCGGCCTCCGGCGACGAAGCCCATCCGCTCGTAGAGGGTGTTCGCGCCCGTCGGACTCTCGGAGTCCACATCGAGTGTCGCGCGCTCGATTCCCGCATCGCGCAGGCTCTGCAGCGCCTCGGTGATGATCGCCGGGGCAAGCTTCTCTCCGCGATGATCGCGCACCACCCCGATGTACTCGATATACGCCTTGGAATACCCTGCCGACTCCCAGTCGCGCTTGTTTACCGAGATGAGTGCGAACGCGACGACGCGCGGCTCGTCAGCATCCGTCTTCTCGATCGCCACGCGGCTGAGATCGCCCCGGAACTCGGGTGCCGAGGTCATGTGCTCCCAGCGCTCGCGCGTGGTTGGCTGGCTGCCCCAGTGGTCACGGAATGCATCGTTGCGGGCGAGTCGCGCCGACTCAACGAGCGCATCCGTCAGCGGTACGATGCGGACGTCTGCCAGAGTCTCGACAGTCTCGACGGGGTCGGCTAGGCGGCGCTCCATCTCGGTGAAATACCGGGTCAGCGTGAACCCGGCTCGCTCGCTGAGGTGCTGACCCGCGATGTTTCCCTGTTCCTGGTCAACCATGATCCAACCCGGCAGGGCGTGCGGCGACCGGGCGAGAATCTGCAGGGCACGGTCTCGCTGCCAGGCCAGCAGCTGGCGCCCGATGCCGCGGCCACGCCACTCGGGGTGCACCGTGCCCTCCAGGTATACCTGCACGCGCGTCGACTGGGCCTGTGCCTCAGCGACGATGCCCGCCGTGATGAGCACACCAGAGGCGCTCTCGCCCACAAGTGTGTCGTCGGCCATGATGAGCATCGACGATCTGAGGGCGTTCTCGATCTGCGCGCGTGTGGTTGTGGATGCCGGATGATCGACGTGATCCGCAGCATCCATCAGCACCATCATGGCGTCGAGGTCGTCGAGCGTCGCGGGCCTCCAGCAGGCGATATCCGGATGCTGTGGGAGCTCGAGTTCCGGTGCGGCGACACGGTCGCGAAGCGGGGCGGCGGAGTCTGTCATGCCTTCAGTTTATCGAGCGGGTTCAGCCGAGCGTGGCCGGCCTGACGGCCTCGACCCCGCGCACGTGCGTGTCGAGGAATCCGAGGAACGTCTCATACCAGACCTGCGCATTTCCGCGCCCGAGGATCCAATGGCCCTCGTCAGGAAAGTACAGGTACCGGTGCTGCGTGTGACCGTCTGCATCGCGCGGCGTCGCCGAATGGGTGAGCAGGTCGTACCAGAGCTGCTGGCCCTGAGCGATCGGCACCCGATAGTCGCGGTCACCGTGTATGACGAGCATGGGCACCTGGATGTCTGCAACGAACCGGTGGGGCGAGTACTGCTCGTTCTGCACCCGCATCGGCTCGTCCCAGCCGTCGTTGTCCGTCGTCGATCCCATCGACTCGGTGTTCCAGAGCGAGGCGTGCGTGACGATGCAGCGAAACCGCGTTCCGGTGTGGCCGGCCACCCAGTTCGCCATGTAACCGCCGTAGCTGCTGGCCGCGGTCGATCATGCGCTGACCATAGCCGGTCGAAATCGCCGGGTCCGGAAGCAGCACGGCGTAGCCGGCGGCGACAAACGGGTTCGGGTTCCACCGGTAGGTCCAGGCGTTCCACGACCCCCACGGCCCGCCATGGGCGAAGACGACAAGCGGATGCGGCCCGTCGCCGCTCGGCACGCGCAACCACGCGCGCACCATCGTTCCGTCGTCTGCGGTCGCCGTGATCTCGCGCAGTTCCCCCGGAGCATCGAGCGTGTGCGCCGGGTTCGGCAGATCTGTCACGGCACCCGTTGACGGGTCGATCGCCACGGGATGCGGGGCGACATCGACAGCCGAGGCAACGGCGACAAGGCGATCCCCGTGCACCACGAGACCGCCGAATGCGCGCTTCTGCTCTGGCCCTCCCGCCAGGCGGTGCGGCTGGGAGTCCTGAAGCCCACCGATCCACACCGAACCGCGCCCGGAATCGTCACTCACCGCGACGATCGTCGTGTCGTCGAGCCACACCGGGTTCGCCCAGAAGTCGTGTTCCGGCCACAGCTCCGAGACCGCGCCCGTCGTCAGGTCGAGCAGCTGAAGGCGAGCGCTGAGGCTCTGCTCGGCCGTCCAGTTCGTGAAGCGCCCGATCACGGCACGTGTGCCATCTGGCGAGATCGGCCCTGCCTCCACCTCGTCACGCCCCTTCGGATCTGCGTCGACAAGCAGTCGCGGCTCACCACCGCGCAGGTCGATCCGCCACACCTGCTGAGCCATGAGCTTCGCCGGGATGCTGATCTGCAGCGACGCGAGGGCGAACGACCCGTCATCGGCGAGCGTCCAGTCGGTCAGGCGCCCGGCGGGCATCCGCGCATACTCGAAGGTGAGCGGCTGGGGCGCCGACTCGTCGTCGGATTCCGGCGTCGGAGCGGGGCGGGTGGTTGCCGCGTCGAGATCGGCGGGAAGGGTCGCCACCGCGAGCGTGCTCCGCGTCGGCCCCAGATCACTGTCCCAATACCGCGTCGGGAACCCTGCGTGCAGCGCCGCCGACACCTTCGCGTCGGTGCGGGTCTTCGACAGATCGGCGTGCTCTTTCTCTGTCGTCGCCTGCGAGTGCACGGCGAGTTCCGCCACAACCACGCCCGCCGCAGTCCGCAGCGAACCGAAACCGCCGGGGCGCGTCGCGAGCTGCCGCGCCTCACCGCGCGGCGGGAGGCACCAGACGGAGCCGTCTTTCGCCTCGGAGTTATCTTCGCCCACACGCTTCGACACGAACAGAACGTGCCCGTCGTCGGTGATCGCGGGCGAGGATGCTGACACGTCACCGCGCGTGAGCCGCGGTGCTCCGTCGTCCGTCAGCTCCGCAAGCGCTGAGACGTACGCGTTGCCCTCGGCGGTGGGGGTGGAGATGGATGCGACGAGGTGACCGGCCCGTGTGGCCGTGAGTCCGTTCAGTCGCGTGGCGTCCAGAAGTTCGGTAATCGCGTTGTCAGTCACCTGGCCGAGTCTAACCGCGGAGATAACCATACGGGTCACGGCCCTCACGGCGAAGGCCCCCGAGAATCGTGAGATTCTCGGGGGCCTTCAGCGCAGGATGCTGCTTACTTGGCGTCGTCCTCGGACTCTGCCGTCTCGTCAGCTGCGTCCTCGGCGGGAGCGTCTTCAGCGGAAGCCTCGGGAGCGTCCTCTGCTGCCTCTGTCGACTCCTCAGCGGTGTCCTCGGCGGGAGCATCCGTGGTCTCCTCTTCCGGAGTCTCCTCGGGTGTCTCGTCCGCGGGCTCTTCAGCCTTCGGCGCTTCAGCGGCCGCCGTCTTCTTGGCCGGCTTCGCCTTCGGCGTGACGGGCTCGAGAACGAGCTCGATCACGGCCATGGGAGCGTTGTCGCCCTTGCGGTTGCCGATCTTCGTGATGCGTGTGTAGCCACCCTCGCGCTCGGCGACGAGCGGCGCGATCTGCGTGAACAGCTCGTGCACGACGGTCTTGTCGCCGATCGTCGACAGCACGCGACGGCGCGAGTGCAAGTCACCGCGCTTCGCGAACGTGACGAGACGCTCGGCGAACGGACGCAGGCGCTTGGCCTTGGTCTCGGTCGTGGTGATGCTCTTGTGGGTGAACAGGGCCGCAGAGAGGTTGGCGAGCATCAGACGCTGGTGCGCTGCGCTGCCTCCGAGGCGGGGTCCCTTGGTGGGCTTAGGCATTGTCGTGTTTCTCCAGATTGATCTCGGACCGTCTTACGACTGACCGTCAGTTGTTCTCGTCTTCGTAGCCCGAGTAGAAGTGTGCGCCGTCGAACCCGGGAACCGAGTCCTTGAGCGACAGCCCCATCTCGACGAGCTTGTCGCGAACCTCGTCCACCGACTTCTGACCGAAGTTGCGGATGTTCATGAGCTGCGTCTCGCTGAGGGCGACAAGCTCGGAAACCGTGTTGATTCCCTCACGCTTGAGGCAGTTGTACGAACGAACCGACAGGTCGAGGTCTTCGATCGGGACAGACAGCTCGCTCGAGAGCACGGTCTCGGCCGGAGCCGCACCGAGTTCGATTCCCTCAGCCTGGTTGTTGAGCTCCTTCGCGAGACCGAACAGCTCGACGAGCGTGCTTCCGGCCGATGCGATGGCGTCGCGCGGCGTGATGGCCTGCTTGGTCTCGACGTCGACGACGAGGCGGTCGAAGTCGGTGCGCTCACCGGCACGCGTCGCCTCGACGCGGTAGGTGACCTTGAGGACCGGCGAGTAGATCGAGTCGACGGGGATCTGTCCGGCTTCAGAGAACTCGTTGCGGTTCTGCGTGGCCGAGACGTAGCCGCGGCCGCGCTCGATCGTGAGCTCGAGCTCGAACTTCGCCTCTTCGTTCAGCGTGGCGATCACGAGTTCGGGGTTGTGCACCTCGACACCGGCGGGAGCCGAGATGTCGGCAGCCGTGACCTGGCCGGAGCCGGTCTTGCGCAGGTACGCGGTGATCGGCTCATCGTGCTCGCTCGAGACGACGAGACCCTTGACGTTGAGGATGATCTCGGTGACGTCTTCCTTCACACCGGGAATGGTGCTGAACTCGTGAAGCACGCCGTCGATGCGGACGCTGGTGACAGCGGCGCCGGGGATCGACGAGAGAAGTGTGCGACGAAGCGAGTTGCCGAGTGTGTAACCGAAGCCGGGCTCAAGCGGCTCGATGACGAAACGACTGCGGAACTCCGAGATGTTCTCCTCGGTGAGCGATGGACGCTGTGCAATCAGCACTATGTATTCCTTTCGGCTAAGTGTCCGCTATATGACACTTGCGTTGACGGGATATTGAGTTGTGTTAACCCCAAGAATCGAGCCGGGGTTATCCGGCCCGATCTCGGGTGAGAAGTGCTTAGACGCGACGACGCTTCGGCGGGCGGCATCCGTTGTGCGCCTGCGGGGTGACGTCGTTGATCGATCCGACCTCGAGGCCGGCGGCCTGCAGCGAACGGATCGCTGTCTCGCGACCGGAACCCGGGCCCTTGACGAAGACGTCGACCTTCTTCATGCCGTGCTCCTGCGCCTGACGCGCGGCGGCCTCTGCGGCCATCTGAGCGGCGAACGGTGTCGACTTACGCGATCCCTTGAAGCCGACTCCACCGGACGAAGCCCAGCTGATGACGGCGCCAGAGGCGTCGGTGACCGAAACGATTGTGTTGTTGAACGTCGACTTGATGTGGGCCTGGCCCTGGACGACGTTTTTCTTTTCTTTCTTACGCGGCTTGCGGACGGCCGACTTGGGTGCTGCCATTGATATTCTCCTGAATCCTTGAGGCGAGTCTCGACCTAGCGAGCCTTCTTCTTGCCGGCGACAGTGCGCTTCGGGCCCTTGCGGGTGCGCGCGTTGGTCTTGGTGCGCTGGCCGTGAACCGGAAGACCGCGGCGGTGGCGGATGCCCTGGTACGAGCCGATCTCGACCTTGCGGCGGATGTCAGCGGCTACCTCACGGCGAAGGTCACCCTCGACCTGGAAGTTGCCCTCGATGTAATCGCGAAGGGCGACCAGCTGGTCGTCGGTGAGGTCCTTGACGCGAATGTTTCCGTCAATGTCGGTGTCGGCGAGGGCTTTGAGCGCCCGGGTGCGGCCGACACCATAGATGTACGTCAGTGCGACTTCCACGCGCTTTTCGCGGGGAATGTCTACGCCGGCGAGACGTGCCATGGTGGCTTCTCCTAGGAGTAAGTGGAGGTATGGAGCAGATCCGGTGCCAGAGCCTCCGACCCTGGGTGTCCCCCGGTGAGCGAAAGCCGCTCGGCCGGGTTCTGGAACTGCCTGTTCTGTTCTGTTGTCGTGGTGCGGCCGTGGCCGCGACTGCTAGCCCTGACGCTGCTTGTGGCGCGGGTTGCTCTTGCAGATGACCATGACGCGCCCGTGGCGGCGGATCACCTTGCAGTGATCGCAGACCTTCTTGACGCTGGGATGGACCTTCATGTTTTTCCTTCGATTCGCTGTCCTCGTGAAGAGCCGCGCGCCGCGAAGCGCGTGGAGGCTCAACCGTTACTTACAGCGCGACTTACTTGTAGCGGTAGACGATCCGGCCGCGGGTCAGGTCGTAGGGGGTCAGTTCCACGATCACGCGGTCCTCCGGGAGGATGCGGATGTAGTGCTGGCGCATCTTGCCCGAAATGTGGGCAAGAACTTTGTGACCATTACTCAGCTCAACGCGGAACATCGCGTTGGGCAGCGCTTCGATCACGGCTCCTTCGATCTCGATGACACCGTCTTTTTTGGCCATAGCCTCACTGTCGCTCAGGTTCGTCGCACTGGTCGTGCGTTGGATTTCGGTGCGGACGGCATCGCCAGTGGCGTGCACAATGCACCAACGAATTATCTTATGCGATAAAGCTCTGCTTCGCCAGTCGAGATTCTGCTATCGGCGCGTCACGGCGTGAACTTCTCGGCAGACACGATCGAAAAGCGGATGCTGCCGGTCGAGGCCCGTCACCTGCTCGGTGAACTCCTCGGGCTCGAGTGTCTCAAGAAGCTCTTCCATCTCTTGACTCTGCTCGTCATCGGCGACGTGGAACTGCAATGCGGCCCCGATCGCGTCGATCAGCGCATCGCAGGATCCGCCATGCTCGGCGATTGATGCCGCCGGGCCGATGAAGCGCTCATGCCGGCTGAGCTTGCGCAGCGGCTGCCGGCCGACGCGCTGCACGGTATCGGGAAGATGGTCGTTCGTGAAGCGCGACAGGATCGTCTCGCGATAGGCCGTCTGCTCCGCGGGGTCGAGGTCGTGTACATCAACGAGGTACGCCGACGTCTCTTCAAGCACGCGACTCACCTTCTCGTGCACGAGCGGGTCGGCCGCGGCATCCGCAATCTTCTCGTGCCCGGCGAGGAAGCCAACGTATGCGGTCGTTGCATGCCCGGTGTTCACGGTGAACAGCTTGCGCTCGATGTACGGGGCGAGACGGTCGACGAAGTGTGCTCCGGGCAGCACTGGCTCGGCGCCGCCGAATGGGCCGCGTTCGATGACCCATTCGTGAAACGCCTCGACGGTGACATCGATGCCTGCGTCCGGGGCCTGCGCCGGGACGATGCGGTCGACGGCGGTGTTGGCGAAGACGGCGCGCGGGGCGAGAAGCTCCCAGTCGGCCCCCGCGTTCTCTTCGATGTGCCCGCGCAGCGTGTCTGTCGCACCGATCGCGTTCTCGCACGCCAGAACCGCGACAGGGGAGCTCTCGGCGGCGCGCGCTGCGAGTCCCTTCGCGATCGCCGGGGCGATGAACCGCAGAACGTTCGGACCCACTGCCGTGGTGATGATGTCGGCATCGGCGAGCTCGGAGATAAGCCGTTCTTCGTCCTCCGCCGAGTTCACGGCGGTGAAGGCGGTCACGACGTGATCTTCGGCGCCCTCACCGACCTCATGCACGGTGTAGCTGTCGGCAGCCTGAAGGGCCTGGATGAGTTCCGGGTTCACGTCGGAGAAGACAACATCGTATCCGGCGTCGTGCAGCAGCAGGCCGATGAACCCGCGGCCGATGTTTCCCGCTCCGAAGTGAACAGCTTTCATTGGTCGTTGACCTCCTCGAGCACGCCGTAGAGCGCCTCAGCATCCGCTGCGTCGATCAGTTGCTGCACGGACTCCTCTTCAGAGAACACGATCGCGATCTTCGAGAGGATCTCGAGGTGCTCGTTCTCGACGCCGGCAATGCCGACGACGAAACGCACCTCGTCACCGCCCCAATCGATGGGGGTCGCGTAACGAATGAACGACAACGCGGACGACTTGATCTCGTCTTTCGCCTCGTTCGTGCCGTGCGGAATCGCCAGGTAGTTGCCCATGTACGTCGACACGGTCTCTTCGCGATCGCGCATCGCTGTGACGTACGCTTCCGTGACGGCACCGGCGTTCACGAGCACACGGCCCGCTTCGGCGATCGCCTCGTCCCTGGTCGTCGCGTTGCCTGACGCCACAATGTTGCCCACTGTGAGAATCTCGGCGCTCATTCGTTCTCCCCCTCTGTCTCGTTGCTCTCGGTCACCCGCTGCACGACCTCGTCGTACTTCGGGCTGTTCATGAAGTTGTCAACGGACACATGGATGGAGTTCGGCGACTTCTGCTGTGCTCGCTCGGTGAGCTCATGCTGCGTCACGATCAGGTCAGCGTCTCCCGTGAGGTTCGCGATCGCCTGGTTCGTGACTTTCACATCCGTGATTCCGGCCTTCTTGAGCTTGTTGCGCAGAACGGATGCTCCCATGGCACTCGATCCCATACCGGCGTCGCAGGCGAACACAATGTTGCTGATCGGCCCGGTGACCGTCGTCGTTGCGCCCTCGGTCTGCTCGGCAGCATCCGTCTCTGTTCCCATCGTGCCGAGCACGCTGGACTTCTTGCCCTTGTTCGCCTCGGTCTTTGCGATCGCGTCGCTGAGGTCACCCGCGTTCTCGTTCTCGAGGTCGCGTTTGCGTGAGGCGCGCAGGATGATCGCGGAGATGACGAATGACACGGCGGCCGCACCGATGACCGAGAGGATCACGCCGACATAGCTGTCTGGTGCTGTTTGAATGAGCACGGCGATGATGCTGCCCGGGGATGCTGGGGCGCGCAGCCCCGTCTGGAACGCCGCGTTGATGGCGACGCCCGTCATACCACCGGCGATCGCCGCGATGATGATCATCGGCTTCATGAGCACGTACGGGAAGTAGATCTCGTGGATGCCGCCGAAGAACTGGATGATCGCGGCGCCCGGTGCACTGGCCTTCGACATGCCGACGCCGAAGAACATGAACGCGAGCAGAATGCCGACGCCGGGGCCGGGGTTCGCCTCGATGAGGAAGAGGATCGATTTGCCCTGCTCCGTCACCTGCTCGACACCGAGCGGGGTGAACACACCGTGGTTGATGGCGTTGTTCAGGAACAGAACCTTGCCGGGCTCGACAAGGATGCTGGCGAGCGGCAGCAGGTGCAGGTTGACGAGCCAGCCGACGCCTGCCTCGAGGGCGCTGCTGAGCCCAGTGACAAGAGGCGCGATGCCGAAGAAGCCGCCGAGGGCGAGCAGACCGCCGAGGATGCCGGCCGAGAAGTTGTTCACGAGCATCTCGAAGCCGGCCTTGATCTTGCCGTCCCAGATGGAGTCCACCTGCTTCATGATCCAGGCGCCGAGCGGCCCCATGATCATGGCACCGATGAACATCGGAACATCGCTTCCGACGATGACGCCCATGGTGGCGATCACACCGACGACGCCACCGCGCACGTCATACACCATCTTGCCGCCCGTGTACGCCAACAGAAGAGGCAGCATGTAGGTGATCATCGGTCCGACCAGGCCGACGTAGGCGTTGCCGTCGGCGTCTTCGCCGAACCCGCCGAGCTGCGGAACGGGCGTCCACCCGGTCTCGATGAAGAATGCGGTGATGAGCCCCCACGCGATGAATGCGCCGATGTTGGGCATCACCATTCCGGAGAGGAACGTGCCGAACCGCTGGACGCGGACGCGCACGCCTCCCTTCTTTGCTGTTGCTGTCGTGTCGGTCATTGTGATCACTCTTTCTGTAGAGAAGCTGCCGCGTCAGTGACGGCGCTTCTGGCCGAGGCCGCATCGTGCGCGTCGAGCGCGATGCGCGCCAGTCGCTGCGCGGCGTCGCGGTCAAACCGCACGAGCGAGAGTCGCACGTCGGCGAGCGCCGCCGGCGACATCGAGAGGGTTGTCGCGCCGAGCCCAACGAGCACGACGGCGAGGAGCGGATCTGCGGCGGCTTCGCCGCAGATCCCGACGGGTGTGCCTGTGTCTGCACCGGCCTGACCGATCTCGCTGATCAGCCGGAGGACGGCGGGGTGCCACGGGTCTTGGAATCCCGCGACCGTTCCGAGGAGCCGGTCAGCGGCGAGCGTGTACTGCGTCAGATCGTTCGTGCCGATCGACGCGAAATCGGCGTGTGCGAGCGCGCGATCCGCGAGCAGCGCGATCGACGGCACCTCCACCATGATCCCCGCCGTGCGGAGTCCGAACTCGTGCGCCAGACCGACGAAGTACTCGGTCTCTTCCACGGTTGAGACCATCGGGGCCATCACCCACAGGTCGGCGTCCGTCTGCGCATCGGCCGCGGCGAGCGCCGTCAGCTGGTCGCGCAGGATCTGCTCGTTTGCGCGCAGAGCACGCAAGCCGCGCAGACCCAGGGCCGGGTTCTCTTCATCGGCATCGTTCAGGAACGGAAGCGGCTTATCGGCGCCCGCGTCCAGGACGCGCACTGTCACCTTCTTGCCGGGGAACGCCTCGAGCACGCGCACGTAATGCGCGGTCTGTTCGTCGACGCTCGGCGCCGTCTGGCCCGCGTCGAGAAAGAGAAACTCGGTGCGGAACAGTCCAACGCCCTCGGCGCCAAGCTCAACAGCGGATGCCGCGGCATCCCCCGACCCCAGGTTGGCCAGCAGCGGAACTGCGGTTCCATCGGCGAGTGCTCCCGGCGTCAGCGGGGCGGATGCTGCTTCGCGACGCTCCGCGATGCGCGCCTCGGCGTCGGCCACAGCCGCGGCCGAGGGCTCGGTCATGACCGTGCCTGCTGCAGCATCCACGATCACGGAGGTGCCGTTCTCGATCGTGAGGGCGTCTGCTGTTCCCACAATCGCGACGATCGCCTTCTCGCGGGCGAGGATCGCCGTGTGCGACGTGGGCCCGCCATCGCTGGTCACGAGAGCGAGCACCTTGTCGAGGTCGAGAAGGGCGGTGTCGGCCGGGGCGAGGTCGCGGGCGACGAGGACGAAGGGTTCCTCCGGCTGCGGGACGCCGGGCGCCGGCACGCCACTGAGATCGGCGATCACCCGCTGCGAAACGTCGTCGAGATCGGCTGCGCGCTCCCCCAGGTACCCGCCCATGGCGGTCAGCTGGTCGCGGAACGAGGCGAACGACTCGAAGACCGCGCGCTCCGCCGTCTTACCGGCTGCCGTGGCCTGCGAGATGAGGTCGACGAGCGACGGATCCTCGGCCATCATGGCCTGTGCTTCGAGGACGTCGGCAGCGGTACCCCCGGCGATCTCGGCGCGCTTCTCAAGGTCGCGTGCGACGGCGCCCATCGATGCGGTGGCGCGTGAGAGCTCGTCGTCGGCACCCCGTTTGCTCGGTGTGTCGGCGGGCTCTGGCAGAGGGTCAGGCATACGCACCGTCTGCCCGACGGCAACTCCTCGACCGATCCCCGTTCCGGTGAACTCCATCAGCGACCTCCTCGTTCTCGCGAGGCCGCACGCATTGTGCGGTCAGGCCTCGTCTTGATCAGTGACGAGCAGCTCTTCGAGCTCGCCCATAATGCGTTCGGCGTCATCGCCCTCGACGGTGAGTGTGACCTCGTCGCCGTGGTCGACTCCCAGTGAGATGACGCCGAGAATGCTCGCGGCATTGACCGTCTTGTCTCCCTTGCGGATGTTGACGGTCGCACCGCTTGATGCCGCGGCCTGCGTGAAGAGCTTGGCCGGACGAGCGTGCAGCCCATGCGACGATCCGATTCTGATGTTTCGTTCCACCATGTGGTCCTCCTGGACGTCTGAGGGCTGTGTTTGTCACCATAGTCTGAGTGTGTGCTGACATACAACGATTTCGTCATCATGTCTGTTCCCCCACAGCCGCGAGGGCAAGATCGAGCGCCGCATCACCCGTCGGGGCGATGAATACCTCTTCGGGCATGACGGCGAAGGCGACGCCCGCTTCGTCGGCCCGGCACTCCAACTCGTCGGCACCGGTCGCGAGGTGCGCACCGAGAAGCAGCACATCGGCCTCGGCGAGCGCCGCGTCAACGGCTTCGATGGGGACGGCGCGCGCCGAGATCTCTTGACCTCGGGATGCTGCCGCGCGACGCACGCGCAGCGCCACGAACGTCGACGACGCTCCCGCTCCGCATACAACGATGATCCGCATATCATCGAGTGTGCCGACTCGTTCCGGCCGCAGCCAGCAGAGGGTCTTCCGCCCGGGCGGAAACGTCTCAAGAGGCATATTCTTTCCGGCGCCCGGTGAAGACTGATTGACTCTTAACACGACCGTCAAAGGAGCACCGTGAGCAACGACCGACACACGCAGCTGCTGACGCAGCTTATGCGGTCGACAGGCTGGCAGACGGCGGGGGAGCTCGCTGATGCGCTCGGGGTCACGTCCCGCAGCATCCGGACGTATATTGCGGCGGTGAAGGCGAAGGCCGACCCGCTTCCGGTGATCGAGTCGGGACCGGACGGGTACCGGCTGGACCGCGAGGCCTATGCCGCCTATGTGTCTGCGGCCGAGACGGTGAGCGATGAGGGGACGCCGCGGGAGAGACTGCACCGGCTTGTGCGGCTGCTCGTCGACGACGAGAACGGCTTCGATGTCTTTGAGACGGCGAGTGCGCTTTTCATCAGCGATTCGACGCTCGAGACGGACCTCTCGCGGGTGCGCGCCCTGCTCGCCGATACGCAGCTGGAGCTCAAGCGCACGGGCAGCCGGGTCGTCCTGCAGGGCTCAGAACTCGCCAGGCGCCGTCTGCTGTCGCGGCTGTTCCGTGACGAGACAACGCACGGCATGGCCGAGCTCGATGCGATCCAGCGCGCTTTCGAGTCGGAGAGCCTCGGAAGCTTCAAGACCGACCTGATCGACGCTCTGCAGAGCAGCGGCTACTACATCAACGACTACGGAATGGACAACGTTCTGCTGCACATCGCGATCGCCGCCGATCGTGCGGGGCGCAGCCAGCCGGTTGAGGCCGCGGGTCGGGAGACGGGCGCGGATGCTGAATTGCGCGACGTCGTGCGCCGGCTCTCGCGCACCCACTTCGCCGAACCACTGGGCGAGGCCGACGTGGGATACATCGCTTATCTGCTGTCGACGCGCGCCGTCGCGCCGCGGCCCGACGCGGATGCCTCGGTCGCCTCGGAGTACTTCACGCCGGAGGAGTTCGCGACGGTGCGGGCGATCGCCGAGCGAGCGAGCGATGAGTACCTCGTCGACCTGACAGACGTGGACTTCCTGACCCGGCTCACTGTGCACGTCAGCAATCTCCTCGAGCGGGCCGAGGATCAGTCATATTCGCGCAATCCGCTGACGAAGTCGATCAAGACCGCGTATCCGATGATCTACGAACTCGCGGTCTTCCTCGCGAGCGGGCTGCACGACGCCCGCGGCATTGTCGTGAACGACGACGAGATCGCCTATATCGCGATGCACATCGGCGCGCATCTGCAGCAGCAGACCCGTCGTGACGAACTCGCGACGTGCGTGCTCGTGTGCCCCAACTATTACGATCTGCAGGCGATGCTCGCCGACCGCGTCGTTCAGGCGCTCGGCGACGCGCTCACCGTCACGCGGGTCGTGACGCGCACGGACGTACCCTGGAGCCGACTCGACGCCGACCTCATCCTCACGACGATCGAACCGCCCGTCCCCGCCGAGAACATCGTGCACATTCAGCCGTTCCTGAGCCCGGCCGACGTCGACAAGGTGCGGGCCGCGCTCAGCCGCACGCGCCGGTTGGCACGGCGTGCCTCGATTCGGGATGAGCTGCTGCGCTATCTCGATGAGTCGCTGTTCGTCCGCGACATCAACGCCCAAGGGGAAGAGGCGGTGATTCGCGTGCTCGGCGAGCGGATGCTGCAACAGGGGGTCATCGACGCCGGGTACATCGAGGGCGCGATCGAACGCGAGCGCATGTCGTCGACGGCGTTCACAGACACGCTCGCCGTTCCGCACGCCATGGAGATGACCGCGAGACGCACCTCGATCGCGATCGCCGTGAACGAACGCAGCATGCCGTGGGGCGACGGTCGGGTCAACGTGGTCGCGCTCATCGCGTTCAGCGCCGAGGGCCGTGCGCAGTTTCAAGAGGTGTTCGATCAGTTCGTCGAGGTGTTCTCTGAGCGCGACGACGTGGCGAGCATCATCCGCAGCGGCCGAACGTTCAGCACGTTCATCGACGAGCTCGTGCGCACGATGGACAGCTGAGATCGGCTGCGCCCTGCCCCTCTCCAGCCACGCCGCAGCCCAGCCCAGAGGTATCCAGAAGCCAGGAAACGTTCTGTCCACTCGGATGCGCGCAGCCGGCCCGAGCATTCGGCCGGCCCCGGCGCGTATCGTCCGACTCTGTAGCGGGCAGGCCGGCCCGGCGCTGTTCAGCCGAGCGCCAGAAGGTGCTCGTTCATGCGGTCTGTGAGTTCGGCGTCGACATCCATTCCGCGCCCGTCGATGGCGGTGATCGGCACCACGAGTCGCACACTCGACACCAGCCAGGCGGCATTCGCGCTCCGCACCTCGTCTGCGGGCACCCGGCGCGACGACGTCTCGAACCCGTTCTGGCGTGCCCAGTCGAAGATTTCGCGCTGGGTCGTCCCGGGCAGATTCCCGTCGCCAGAGGCCGGCGTGCTCAACAGCATCCCCGTCCTGATGATCAGCGACGACGTCGGCCCTTCCAGCGCGAATCCCTCCAGCGACGTGAAGACGACGTCATCTGCTCCGCGGCGTCGAGCCTCGCGCAGTGCGGCCATGTTGGGGGCGTACGAGAGGGTCTTCGCGCCCGCCAGCATCCAGGGTGCCCTGTCGGCGATGTCGATGGGCCAGCCCCGGTCGAGCAGCACCACGCGCACGCCACTCTCCCGCTCACGGACCTCGGGCGAGACCTCCTCCCCCGTGATCCAGCAGGTGGGTCCCGCCCCCGGTGTTCCGCGTGTGATCACCAGCCGGATCACACCGCTGCGTTCCGGATCGAGCAGGGATACGACGCGGTCAATCGCGTGGCGCCAGACCGAAACGTCTGGTGCGGGTAGATCCATAATGCGAGCGGATGCTGCTAGGCGAGCAATGTGCGATTCGGGTTTGCGCGCGCGGCCGGCGTTCACCCCGATTGTCTCGAAGACGCCGTCGCCTCGCGCGGCTCCGGCGTCGAAGACGCTGAGGGCGGCAGCATCCGGATCGTGCGGCACCAGGAGTGCATCGAGTGACGACGCGTCAGCGTTTCCCGGCGTGGTCTCGGGGTGGCGCGGGGTGATCATGAAGACGACGGCCATGAGGCGACGATACCGCGCCTCGGGCGGCAGCCGTTCGGTGACCGGCAGATGCTGGCCAGCCGACGGGCACCGATCAGGCAACCAGGGCCATCAGGAGAGCCGAGCAGGCCAGGCACTCAGTGCGGGTCAGGCGATGGGTGCCGGCGTGATGCCGAACGGGGCGAGCCCCGCCGCTCCCCCGTCTTCGGCTGTGAGCACCCAGATCCCGCCGGCATGGACGGCAATGCTGTGCTCCCAGTGCGCGGCGGCTCCGCCGTCGGTCGTCACGACAGTCCAGTCATCGCTCTGCACCTCGGTGTCTGGCGATGCTTCCACGACCATCGGCTCGATGGCGACGACAAGACCGTTCTTCACCGCGGGGCCCTGCATGGGCACGCGGTAGTTGAAGACCGGCGGCTCTTCGTGCATCGAACGGCCGATGCCGTGGCCGATGTAGTCCTCGATGATGCCGTATGCGCTGCCGTCTGCCGCCGGGTTCGCCTCGATGAAACTCTGCACGGCGTCGCCGATCTCGTTCAGGTGCGTTGCTGTCGCCAGTCGCGCGATGCCAGCCCACAGTGAGCCTTCTGTGGCCGCAGAGAGCTTCTCGCGCGCTGCCACGACGTCTGGGCGCTCGGGGTCCGGAACCACGACAGTTGCCGCCGAGTCACCGTTCCAGCCGCCGACGTCGGCACCGCAGTCGATCGAGACGATGTCGCCCGGCTCGATCACGCGGTCGCCGGGAATCCCGTGGACGACCTCGTCGTTGACTGAAACGCACAGCGTGTGGTGGTAGCCGCGCTCCATCTTGAAATTCGGCTTGCCACCACCAGCCACGATGACGCTCTCAGCAACGCTGTCGATCTCCGCCGTCGTCACGCCGGGCCTCACCGCGTCGCACGCGGCGGCGAGAGCGCGCGCCGTCAAGAGCCCTGGTTCCCGCATCAGCCGCAGCTGGGCAGGTGACTTGTAGATCGAGCGGCGCAGCGGTCGCATCAGGCGGATGCTGCCAGCCCGCGCTGTGCCAGAGCGCTCAGAACCCGATCGCTGACCTCGTCGATCGTGCCGAGGCCGTCGACGCTCACAACGAGACCGCGCTTTTCATACTCGGCGATCACCGGAGCCGTCTGCTCGGTGTAGACATCCTGCCGGTGGCGGATGACGTCCTCGGTGTCGTCCGAGCGGCCCTGCTGCTCAGCGCGGATCAGCAGACGCTTCACGACCTCGTCGCGGTCGGCCGTCAGCTGCACCACGGCGTCCAGTGCATGCCCGGATGCCGCGAGAATGCGGTCGAGCTCGGCCACCTGCTCCGCCGTGCGGGGGTAGCCGTCCAGGAGGAAGCCCTGTGCGGCGTCGCTCTGCTGCAGTCGGTCGGCGACGATCTCGTTCGTCAGCGAATCAGGAACGTAGCCCCCGCTCGAGACGATCGCGTCGACCTTCTTTCCCAGTTCGGTGCCGTCGGCGATGTTCTGACGGAAGATATCTCCGGTCGAGATCGCAGGAATTCCGTAGGTGGAGGCAATAACGCTCGCCTGCGTGCCCTTTCCCGCTCCGGGAGGGCCGACGATCAGCAGCCGCACGTTCGCCTGGGAGTTTTCCGTCGTCATCGAAGCAACCCTTCGTAGTGACGCTGCTGGAGCTGCGAGTCGATCTGCTTGACCGTCTCAAGACCAACACCGACGATGATGAGGATTGATGCTCCGCCGAACGGGAAGTTCTGGTTGGCGCCAACCGTCGCGAGAGCGACAAGCGGAATCAGAGCGATCAATCCGAGGTACAGGGATCCAGGCAGCGTCACACGGGTGAGCACGTAATCGAGGTACTCGGCCGTCGGGCGCCCGGCGCGGATGCCGGGAATGAAGCCACCGTACTTCTTCATGTTGTCAGCGACTTCCTCCGGGTTGAAGGTGATCGCCACGTAGAAGTACGTGAACCCGATGATGAGCAGGAAGTACAGAGCCATGTACAGCGGGTGGTCGCCGTTCGTCAGATACGTGGTGATCCACGTGACCCAGGCCGGGGGCGCTTCACCGGCGGCCGGCTGGTTGAACTGCGCGATGAGCGCGGGCAGGTACAGCAGCGATGAGGCGAAGATGATCGGAATCACACCGGCCATGTTGACCTTGATCGGAATGTATGTGCTGTTGCCGCCATAGGTGCGGCGTCCGACCATGCGCTTTGCGTACTGCACGGGAACGCGCCGCTGTGACTGCTCGACAAATACGACGGCGACGACAACGACGCAGCCGATGGCGAGAACGAGAAGGAACATCTCGAATCCGTGAGACTCAGCGATGGCCCACAGCGAGCTCGGGAATGTGGCGGCGATCGACGTGAAGATCAGCAGCGACATTCCATTGCCGATCCCGCGCTCAGTGATGAGCTCGCCCATCCACATGATGAGTCCGGTGCCCGCTGTCATTGTGAGCACCATCAGAAGAACCGCATACCAGGTGTCATCGGTCAGCAGCGAGCTGCATTCGGGGCCGGAGTTGGTCCCGAAGAGTGCGCCACTTCGCGCCACAGTGATCAGCGTCGTCGACTGAAGGATGCCGAGGAAGATTGTGAGGTACCGCGTGTACTGCGTCAGCTTGCTCTGGCCGGCCTGGCCTTCCTTGTGCAAGGTGTCGAAGTGCGGAATGACCACGCGGAGCAGCTGCGTGATGATCGACGCGGTGATGTACGGCATGATGCCGAGTGCGAAGATCGACAGCTGCAGGAGCGCACCACCTGAGAACAGGTTGACGAGCTCGTACAGGCCGCTTGTGCCCTGGTTCAGTGCCAGACATTTCTGTACGTTGGCGAAATCGACGAACGGCGTCGGGATGAACGAACCGAGCCGGTACAGGGCAATGATGCCGAGGGTGAAGCCGATCTTCCGGCGCAGGTCCGGGGTGCGGAAGATCCGCGCAATTGCGCTAAACAACAAGGGCCTCCTGGGTTGAGCCGGACTGTCCGACTCGCCATGCCGACGAAGAGCCTTCCGAAATCGAAGGGCCCAGCAATCGAATCTAGCCGATTACTGGGCCCAACGAACAATCGAAGACGCGAATCACGGTGTTGGCGAATCGCACGACCGGTCGTAAATTACTTGACCGAACCGCCGGCTGCGACGATCTTCTGCTCCGCCGAGCCCGAGACCTTGTCGACCTCAACGTTCAGCTTCACCGAAATCTCGCCGTTCCCGAGGACCTTGACCTTCTCGTTCTTGCGAACGGCGCCCTTGGACACGAGGTCATCAACGGTGACGTCGCCACCCTTGGGGTAGAGCTCGGCAAGACGCTCGAGGTTCACAACCTGGTACTCGACGCGGAAGGGGTTCTTGAACCCGCGCAGCTTCGGCGTACGCATGTGCGCCGGGAGCTGTCCACCCTCGAATCCGGGGCGCACCTGATAGCGGGCCTTGGTTCCCTTGGTACCACGACCTGCCGTCTTACCCTTCGACGCCTCACCGCGGCCGACACGCGTGCGGTCGGTCTTGGATCCGGGTGCGGGGCGCAGGTGGTGAACCTTCAGCACCGGGGTGCTGGCCTCAGCCTTGGTCTCCGCCTTGGCAGCCGACTTTTTGGCCGGAGCCTTCTTCGCGGGAGCCTTGGCTGCCTTCTCGGCGGGAGCGGCCGTGTCTGTGGTGACGTCCTTCTTCTCGTCAGCCATTAGTCGATCTCCTCAACCTTTACGAGGTGGGAAACAGCGTTGACGTAGCCACGGGTCTGCGGCGAGTCCTCGCGGACCACCACGTCGCCGATGCGCTTGAGTCCCAGGCTGCGAAGCGTGTCGCGCTGGTTCTGCTTCTCACTAATTTTGGACTTGATCTGCGTGACCTTCAGCTGGCTGGCCATTACGCACCTACCTTCGCGGCTGCGGCTGCCTCTGCGGCCCGCGCCTCGATCTGCAGCAACTTAGCCGGGGCAACCTCGTCGTACTCCTTGCCGCGGCGAGCGGCAACGGCGCGAGGCTCTTCGAGCTGCTTGAGCGCGGTGACGGTTGCACGCACGATGTTAATGGTGTTCGACGATCCGAGCGACTTGCTGAGCACGTCGTGGATTCCGGCGCACTCGAGCACGGCGCGAACGGGACCACCGGCGATAACACCGGTACCGGCAGCAGCCGGACGCAGCAGGACGACGCCCGCGGCTTCCTCGCCCTGAACCGGGTGCGGGATCGACTGGCCGATGCGGGGGACGCGGAAGAAGTTCTTCTTCGCCTCTTCAACGCCCTTCGAGATCGCGAGGGGGACCTCACGAGCCTTACCGTATCCGACGCCCACGACACCGTTTCCGTCGCCAACGACGACGAGTGCGGTGAAGCTGAAGCGACGACCACCCTTGACGACCTTCGACACACGGTTGATCGTGACAACGCGCTCAAGGAACTGGTTCTTGTCGTCGCGTCCGCCACGGTCGCGTCCGCCACGGTCACGACCCTGGTTGCGGTCGCCACGGCCACCGCCGCGACGGTTGTTGCGGGGATCGTCCGTGCGCGGCTCTGAGCCGGCTGCGGTCTCCACAGGCTTTTCAGCAGTCTGGTCTGTAGCCACGTCCTGCTCCTTCTTTGCTTCGCTCACAGGTTCAGTCCACCCTCTCGAGCACCTTCGGCGATCGCCGCGACGCGTCCTGCGTAACGGTTCCCACCACGGTCAAATACAACGGACTCGATTCCCGCATCCTTGGCGCGCGAGGCGACAAGCTCGCCGACCTTCTTCGCCTTCTCCGACTTGTCACCGGAGGACGAACGCAGATCGGTTTCGAGCGTGGACGCGGACACGAGTGTGTGGCCCTTGGCGTCGTCGACGACCTGAACGAACACGTGGCGCGACGAACGAGTGACAACGAGACGCGGACGCGACGCGGTCCCCGCGACCTTCTTGCGAAGGCGCGCGTGACGACGGTTGCGGGCTGACGACTTGGTCTTGACAGCCATGCTTACTTACCAGCCTTTCCGGCCTTGCGGCGAATGACCTCGCCTGCGTAACGCACGCCCTTGCCCTTGTAGGGCTCCGGCCTGCGAATCTTGCGAATGTTGGCGGCGGTCTCACCGACGGCCTGCTTGTCGATGCCCGAGACCGTGATCTTGTTGTTGCCCTCGACGGTGAGCGTGATGCCCGCCGGCGGCTCGACGACAACGGGGTGCGAGAATCCGAGAGCGAACTCGATGTTCGACCCCTTCTGCAGCACGCGGTAACCGGTTCCGACGACCTCGAGGCCCTTGGTGTAGCCCGTCGTGACCCCGATGATGTTGTTGTTGATCAGCGTGCGCGTCAATCCGTGAAGCGAACGCGACTCGCGCTCCTCGTCCGGGCGGCTGACAACGATCTGGCCGTCGTCGACCTGAGCCACGATGGGCTCGGCAACGGTGAGGCTGAGCTCACCCTTCGGGCCCTTCACCGTGACGGACTGACCGTTGATGGTGACATCTACCCCTGCGGGGATGTCAATGGGAAGCTTTCCAATACGTGACATTGCGCGTTACCACACGTAGGCGAGGACTTCCCCGCCGACGCCCTTCTTCTCGGCCTCGCGGTCCGTCAGAAGACCGGAGGAGGTGGACAGGATCGCAACGCCGAGTCCGCCGAGCACGCTGGGGAGCTCTGTCGACTTGGCATACACGCGGAGCCCTGGCTTCGACACGCGCTTGATGCCGACGATCGACGGTTCGCGATCGGGGCCGAACTTGAGGTTCAGCGTCAGCGTCTTGCCGACACGAGCGTCTTCGACGTCCCAGCCGGTGATGAAGCCTTCGCTCTTGAGGATGTCCGCGATGCGGCTCTTCAGTTTCGAGTGCGGCATCGACACGGACTCGTGGTGCGCCGTGTTCGCGTTGCGCAGTCTGGTCAGCATGTCTGCGACCGGATCTGTCATTGTCATGTGTTATTTCCTTTGCTCACCAGGTTTCGTACACCCGTTACACGAATGCAGACCTGTGGTGTGAACGGGGTCGGCAGCTGCCGACCCCGCAGCGCCGCTACGCGGCGTCTTTCGAGGCGAAGGGGAACCCGAGCGCCTTGAGGAGCGCACGGCCTTCGTCGTCGTTGCGTGCCGTGGTCACGACAGTGATGTCGAAACCGCGCACGCGATCGATCTTGTCCTGGTCAATCTCGTGGAACACGGACTGCTCGGTGAGACCGAATGTGTAGTTGCCGTTGCCGTCGAACTGACGGTCGTTGAGTCCGCGGAAGTCGCGGATGCGCGGAAGTGCAAGTGACAGAAGCCGGTCGAGGAACTCCCACGCGCGGTCGCCGCGCAGCGTGGTGTGCGCGCCGATCGCCTGTCCTTCACGCAGCTTGAACTGCGCGATGGACTTACGTGCCTTCGTGACCTGCGGCTTCTGCCCGGTGATCTTGGTCAGGTCGGCGATCGCGCCGTCGATGACCTTGCTGTCGCGCGCGGCGTCGCCGACACCCGTGTTCACGACGATTTTCACAAGGCCGGGGACCTGGTGAACGTTCGAGAACCCGAACTGCTCTTTGAGCTGCGGGATGATCTCCGTCTTGTACTTCTGCTTGAGGCGCGGCTGGATTTTGCCAGCGGGCGCAGCAGCTGCGGTGTCAGTCATTACTTCAGGTCCTTACCAGACTTCTTGTCGTACCGAACGCGCACCGTCTTGGCGACGCCGTCCTTGACGACTTCTTCGTTGCGGAAGCCGACCTTGACCGGCTTCTTGGTGTCGGGGTCGACGAGTGCAACGTTCGAGATGTGGATCGGAGCCTCGTGAGTCTCAAGACCGCCGGTCTTGGTCCCACGCTGCGTCTGGCCCTGGCGCACGTGCTTCGTGACGTAGTTGACGCCCTCGACGATCACGCGCTCCTTCTCGATGAGCACCTCAATGACACGACCCTGCTTGCCACGGTAACCGCCGCGCTCTTCGGTTGGGCCGCTGATGACCTGCACCAGGTCACCCTTCTTGATCTTTGCTCCCATGACTAGATAACCTCCGGTGCCAGCGAGACGATCTTCATGAACCGCTTGTCGCGAAGCTCGCGACCGACCGGCCCGAAGATACGGGTACCGCGGGGCTCGCCGTCGCTCTTCAAGATCACTGCGGCGTTCTCGTCGAACTTGATGTACGAGCCGTCCTGACGACGGCTCTGCTTCTTCGTGCGGACGATGACCGCCTTGACGATATCGCCTCGCTTCACGTTTCCGCCGGGGATGGCATCCTTCACTGTGGCGACGATGGTGTCACCGAGGCCAGCGTAGTGACGGCCTGATCCGCCAAGCACGCGAATCGTGAGGAGCTCTTTGGCACCGCTGTTATCGGCAACCTTGAGCCGTGATTCCTGCTGAATCATTCCTTACTCCTTCTCACAGCAAGCCGACAGGCTTACTTGGCCTTCTCGACGATCTCGACGAGGCGCCAGCGCTTCGTGGCGCTCAGCGGACGGGTCTCGTCGATGACGACGAGGTCGCCGATGCCGGCCTGCCCCTGCTCGTCATGCGCCTTCACCTTGGAGCTGCGGCGAATGACCTTGCCGTACAGCGGGTGCTTCACGCGGTCTTCGACCTCGACGACGATGGTCTTCTCCATCTTGTCGCTGACGACGTAGCCGCGAAGGGTCTTGCGGTAACCGCGAACAGGAGCGCCTGACGCGGCCTCGGATGCTGCCTTTGCAGTCTCAGCCATGTTCTAGGCCTCCTTCGTCTCGTCAGCCGCGGCTGCCTCTTCGGCTGCCTTGGCCTTCTTGCTCTTGCGGGTCTCCTTCGCCGGAGCCTCGACAGGTACCGGTGTGGCACGAATGCCGAGCTCACGCTCGCGGATCACCGTGTAGATGCGAGCGATGTCGCGCTTGACAGCGCGCAGTCGCCCGTGCGTCTCAAGCTGGCCGGTGGCCGCCTGAAAACGAAGGTTGAACAGCTCTTCCTTCGCCTTGCGCAGCTCGTCAGTCAGACGCTCGTCTTCGAATGTGTCGAGCTCAGCGGGCGTGAGCTCCTTGGAACCGATCGCCATTACGCGTCGCCCTCCTCGCGCTTGATGATGCGTGCCTTGAGGGGCAGCTTGTGAATTGCACGGGTGAGTGCTTCGCGGGCGAGCGTCTCATCGACACCCGCTACCTCGAACAGCACGCGTCCGGGCTTGACGTTTGCGACCCACCACTCGGGCGAGCCCTTACCGGAACCCATGCGGGTCTCAGCCGGCTTCTTGGTGAGCGGGCGGTCAGGGTAGATGTTGATCCACACCTTTCCACCACGCTTGATGTGACGGGTCATCGCGATACGAGCAGCCTCGATCTGGCGGTTGGTCACGTAGGCCGGGGTGAGCGCCTGAATGCCGAACTCACCAAAGCTGACCTTGGTACCGCCGGTCGCCTGTCCGGTACGAACCGGACGGTGCTGCTTGCGGAACTTAACTTTGCGGGGGATCAACATGATTAAGCACTGGCTCCTTCTGCGACCGGCGCCTGAGCCTCGCGAGGCTGACGGCGCGGGCGGTCGTTGCGCTCACGAGCCGGCTTCGAGTTCGCCTGCTCACGAGCAAGTTCCTTGTTCGTGACGTCGCCCTTGTAGATCCAGACCTTCACGCCGATGCGCCCGAATGTCGTCCGTGCCTCGTAGAAGCCGTAGTCGATGTTGGCGCGGAGCGTGTGCAGGGGCACGCGGCCCTCGCGGTAGAACTCCGAGCGGCTCATCTCGGCGCCGCCGAGGCGCCCGGAGACCTGGATGCGAACGCCCTTGGCGCCCGCGCGCTGAGCACCCTGCAGACCCTTGCGCATTGCGCGGCGGAATGCCACACGTGCGGAGAGCTGCTCGGCGATGCCCTGGGCAACGAGCTGAGCGTCGGCCTCGGGGTTCTTGACCTCGAGGATGTTGAGCTGAATCTGCTTGCCCGTGAGCTTCTCGAGCTCACCGCGGATGCGCTCCGCCTCGGCACCACGCCGACCGATGACGATCCCGGGGCGCGCCGTGTGAATGTCCACACGGACGCGGTCGCGGGTGCGCTCGATCTCGATGCGGGACACACCAGCGCGGTCGAGCGAGGTGGTCAGCAGCTTGCGGATCTTGACGTCCTCGGCGACGTAGTCGCTGTAACGCTGTCCCGGCTTGGTGCTGTCAGCGAACCAGCGCGACACGTGGTCGGTGGTGACACCAAGACGGAAGCCGTACGGGTTGACTTTCTGGCCCATTACTTGCTCGCCTTCTCTGTTTCCGTGGCCGCGCTGATCTCATCAGGCGTCGAGAGCTCGACGGTGATGTGGCTGGTGCGCTTGTTGATGCGGTACGCGCGGCCCTGGGCCCGCGGCTGGAACCGCTTGAGGGTTGCACCCTCGTCAACGTATGCCTTGGTGATGTACAGGTCCTGCTCGTCCAGGAAGCTGTTCTCGGCGTCCGCCTTCACGCGAGCGTTGGCGATGGCCGAGGCGACCAGCTTGTAGACGGGCTCCGAAGCACCCTGCGGGGCGAACTTCAGGATGGCAAGTGCCTCCTGCGCCTGCTTGCCGCGGATCAGGTTGACAACGCGGCGGGCCTTCATGGGGGTGACGCGGATGTGTCGCACTCGTGCGATCGACTCCACCATTTCTCTTCCTCCTTCACGTCCCCGCGTTAGCGGCGACGGCCCTTCTTGTCGTCCTTCACGTGACCACGGAAGGTGCGGGTCGGAGCAAACTCGCCGAGCTTGTGACCGACCATGCTCTCGGTGACGAACACCGGGATGTGCTTGCGACCGTCGTGCACCGCGATGGTGTGACCGAGCATCGCCGGCACGATCATCGAGCGGCGCGACCAGGTCTTGATGACGTTCTTGTTCTTGGCCTCGTTCGCGACATTCACCTTGCGGAGCAGGTGTTCGTCAACGAAGGGGCCCTTCTTGAGACTGCGTGGCATCTTCTACAACTCCTACTTGCGCTTCTTCGAGGTGGGCCGACGGCGAACGATGAGCTTGTCGCTCTCTTTGTTGGGGTGACGCGTGCGGCCTTCCTTCTGGCCCCACGGGCTGACCGGGTGGCGTCCACCGGAGGTCTTGCCCTCGCCACCACCGTGCGGGTGGTCGACCGGGTTCATGACGACACCACGGACGGTCGGGCGAACGCCCTTCCACCGGTTACGGCCTGCCTTGCCCCAGCTGATGTTCGACTGTTCGGCGTTGCCGACCTCTCCGATCGTTGCGCGGCAGCGTGCGTCGACGTTGCGGATCTCGCCCGACGGCAGACGCAGCTGAGCGTAGGGGCCGTCCTTCGCCACGAGACGAACCGAGGCGCCGGCTGAACGGGCGAGCTTTGCTCCCCCACCGGGCTTCAGCTCGATCGCGTGCACGACGGTACCCGTCGGGATGTTGCGCAGCGGCAGGTTGTTGCCTGGCTTGATGTCAGCGCCAGCACCGGACTCGATGACGTCGCCCTGCTTCAGCCTCTGCGGTGCGAGGATGTAGCGCTTGGTGCCGTCGACGAAGTGCAGCAGTGCGATGTGCGCTGTACGGTTCGGGTCATACTCGATGTGAGCGACCTTGGCGTTGACGCCGTCCTTGTCATGGCGACGGAAGTCGATGACACGGTACTGGCGCTTGTGACCGCCACCGATGTGACGCGTGGTGATGCGGCCCTGGTTGTTGCGACCACCGGTCTTCGACAGCGGGCGAAGGAGCGACTTCTCCGGCGTCGTGCGCGTGATCTCGGCGAAGTCGGAAACGCTCGAGCCGCGGCGACCCGGGGTCGTGGGCTTGTACTTGCGAATAGCCATTGTTTCTTCCTGTACTCCTAGCCGACAGCCGTGAAGATGTCGATGGAACCGGACTTCAGCGTGACGATGGCGCGCTTGGTGTCCTTGCGCTTGCCGATGCCGAAGCGAGTGCGGCGGGTCTTGCCCTGACGGTTCAGCGTGTTCACCGACGAGACCTTGACGCTGAAGATCTTCTCGATGGCGAACTTGATCTCCGTCTTGTTCGCGCGGTCGTCGACGATGAACGTGTACTTGCCTTCGTCGATGAGCCCGTAGCTCTTCTCAGAGACGACCGGCGCGATGATGATCTCGCGGGGGTCTTTGATTGTCTGGCTCATGCCGAGACCTCCTCAGTTGCTTCTGCCGAACCCGCGGCCTTGGTGGCCGACGTGCCCGAAGCATGGCTGGCGACGAAACCCTCGAAGGCAGCCTTCGTGAATACGATGTCGTCAGAGACGAGAACGTCATAGGCGTTCAGCTGGTCGTAGGTGAGAACGTGCACTGTCGGGATGTTGCGGACGGCGCGGTGGCTCGTCTCGTCGTCACGGTCGAGAACGATCAGAACGTTCTTCGACTCGACGACGTCCGCGAGGTACGTTGCAGCGTTCTTGGTGAGTCGCTCGTCTGCGACCGCGAACGTCTCGACGACGTGGATGCGGCCACCGCGAGCACGGTCAGAGAGAGAACCGCGAAGTGCTGCCGCGATCATCTTCTTGGGGGTGCGCTGAGCGTAGTCACGCGGCACTGGTCCGTGGACGATGCCACCGCCCTTGTGCTGCGGCATACGGATCGAGCCCTGACGAGCCCGGCCGGTGCCCTTCTGCTTGAACGGCTTGACGCCGGAACCTGAGACCTCACCGCGACCCTTGGTCTTGTGAGTGCCCTGGCGCGCAGCGGCCTGCTGAGCCACGACAACCTGGTGAATCAGCGGAATGTTTGTCTGAACGTCGAACACCTCGGCGGGAAGGTCAACCGTGCCGGCCTTCTTACCCTTGGTGTCGAGAACGTCGAGCGAGGTAGCCATTGAACTACGCTCCCTTCACTGCGTTGCGGACGAAAACGATGCGGCCACGGGGACCGGGGACAGCGCCCTTGACGAGCATGAGGCCCTTCTCAGCGTCGATCGCGTGTACACGGAGGTTGAGAACCGTGACGCGGTCACCGCCCATGCGGCCAGCCATGCGGTGACCCTTGAACACGCGGCCCGGGGTCGCCGATGCGCCGATGGAACCGGGCTTGCGGTGGTTGCGGTGAGCACCGTGCGATGCCGAGACGCCCTGGAAGTTGTGGCGCTTCATGACACCGGCGAAGCCCTTGCCCTTGGACGTTCCGACAACGTCGACCTTCTGGCCTGCCTCGAATGTCGTGTCGACGGTGAGCTCCTGACCGAGTGAGTAGTCAGCAGCGTCTTCCGTGCGAACCTCGGTGAGGTGACGGCGAGGGGTGACGCCCGCGTTCTTGTAGTGACCGCTGGTCGGCTGGTCCACCTTGCGCGGGTCGATCTCGCCTGCGGCGATCTGGACGGCGTTGTAGCCGTCGACCTCGGGGGTACGGACCTGGGTCACAACGTTCGGAGTGATCTCGATAACGGTGACGGGAACAACTTTGCCTGCGTCGTCCCACACCTGAGTCATGCCCAGCTTCTTGCCGAGCAGACCCTTGCTGGTCTTGTTCTGCGTAGCCATGACTTCCCTTAGAGCTTGATCTCGATGTTGACGTCGGCCGGGAGGTCGAGTCGCATGAGCGAGTCAACGGCCTTCGGTGTCGGGTCGACGATGTCGATCAACCGCTTGTGGGTACGCATCTCGAAGTGCTCGCGGCTGTCCTTGTACTTGTGGGGTGAACGAATGACACACACCACGTTCTTCTCTGTCGGAAGCGGCACGGGGCCGACGACCTGTGCACCCGCGCGGGTGACTGTGTCGACGATCTTGCGCGCCGAGGTGTCGATGACCTCATGGTCGTACGACTTAAGTCGAATGCGGATCTTCTGTCCCGCCATCTGTGACTCACTCTCTGTCGTGCGTCTTACGAATTTCTCGCATTGGACGCTCTTTACTGTGCGGCGACGGGAATTCCCTTCACCGCTGGCACTGCTTCGCGTACCACTGTTCTTCTGTCAAGCTTCATCACTCCCGCTGGCCGTGTACCTGTTTCCGGGCACGCGGATAGTCAGCGTTTTTGTCGGAGTGATTAAGTCGGTGTCCTGCTGCCCGCGGCCTAGACATCTCTACGGTCTATGCACTGCCTGGCAGTGATCCGGAAGGCACGCCACACGGCGCGTCCGAAGTATTGAACTAGTTGAGTTTGCCAGATTTCACGGCATTGTGCAACCCGGGCGTGTCGCGGTGTGGGCGGGCACCGCGGGATTCTCAGGAGAGTCCCGGTTAACGGCGCACACGACGGCGGAGGGCCCGAGTGATCGAGCCCTCCGCCGTTCGGACGTTCGTCGACGCCTACTCGTCGCCGATCTTCTCGTCGGCGGCGTCGCGCGCACTGTCGATTTTGTCTGTAAACTTCCCGCCCGTGAGGCCGTCGGCTCCTTCGGAGGCCTTGTCGAGAACCTGATCGCTCACGTCCTCAGCCTTCTCTGAATGCAGTGCATCGTCGATCGTGTCCTTGTTCTGCTCGAACAGATCCTTGCCTTTGTCGAAGAGTCCCATAGTTCCTCCTGTTGAATCGACGGGCGGTGTCAGGCCATTCTGCCGACTCGACACAGGTGAAACAAGAGCTGAGACAAAAAGAATGGGGCCGGGCCCGAAGGCCCGACCCCATTCTTGTGAGATCAGAAGTCGCGAGGACTACTTGTTGATCTTGGTGACGGTACCGGCACCAACGGTGCGGCCACCCTCACGGATAGCAAAGCCGAGGCCCTCTTCCATAGCGATCGGCTGGATCAGCTCGACCGACATGTCGGTGGTGTCGCCAGGCATGACCATCTCGGTGCCCTCGGGCAGCGAGATGACACCGGTGACGTCCGTGGTGCGGAAGTAGAACTGCGGGCGGTAGTTCGTGTAGAACGGGTTGTGACGCCCACCCTCGTCCTTCGAGAGGATGTATGCAGTGCCCTCGAAGTTCGTGTGCGGCGTGACCGAACCCGGCTTCACAACGACCTGACCGCGCTCGACGTCCTCGCGCTTGGTGCCGCGAAGGAGCAGACCACAGTTCTCGCCAGCCCATGCTTCGTCGAGCTGCTTGTGGAACATCTCGATACCAGTGACCGTGGTCTTCTGCGTCGGGCGGATGCCGACGATCTCGACCTCGGAGTTGATCGCAAGAGTTCCGCGCTCGGCGCGGCCGGTGACGACTGTTCCACGACCGGTGATCGTGAAGACGTCCTCGATCGGCATGAGGAACGGCTTGTCCTTGTCGCGCACGGGGTCAGGAACGTTCTCGTCGACGGCCTCCATGAGGTCAACGATGGCCTGCTCCCACTTGGCGTCGCCCTCAAGAGCCTTGAGTGCCGAAACCGGGATGACCGGAGCGTTGTCGCCGTCGAAGCTCTGGCTCGAGAGAAGCTCGCGAACCTCGAGCTCGACGAGCTCCATGATCTCTTCGTCGTCCACCATGTCCGACTTGTTCAGAGCCACAACGAGGTAGGGAACACCAACCTGCTTGGCGAGCAGGACGTGCTCACGGGTCTGAGCCATCGGGCCGTCAGTGGCGGCGACCACGAGGATCGCGCCGTCCATCTGAGCGGCACCGGTGATCATGTTCTTCACGTAGTCGGCGTGGCCCGGGGCGTCAACGTGAGCGTAGTGACGCTTCGGGGTCTCGTACTCGATGTGCGAGATATTGATCGTGATGCCGCGCTGACGCTCTTCAGGTGCCGAGTCGATGCTGGCGAAGTCCTGCTGAACGTTGACGTCAGACGGGTACTTGAGTGAGAGAACGTGCGAGATCGCCGCGGTGAGTGTTGTCTTACCGTGGTCGACGTGACCGATCGTTCCGATGTTTACGTGCGGCTTGGTCCGCTCGAACTTGGCCTTAGCCACTGTGGTCCTCCTCAGGACTCTCGTGTAGATACAGCGGGCACTGGATTGCGACCGATTCTCTACGGGGATTTGTGTATTTATGTTACTAGGTGAGGACTGGGCGCCGCACTGTGTCCACAGGTGGCGCCCAGCAGCAAAGGACTATTCGCCCTTGGCCTTTTGGATGATCTCGTCGGCGACAGCCTTCGGGACCTCGGCGTACGTCTCGAACTGCATCGAGTACACGGCACGACCGGAGGTCTTCGATCGCAAGTCACCGATGTATCCGAACATCTCCGAGAGGGGGACGTTGGCGCGAATCACCTTGACACCCGACGCATCCTCCATCGACTGGATCATGCCGCGGCGCGAGTTGAGGTCGCCGATGACATCACCCATGTACTCCTCTGGAGTACGCACCTCAACAGCCATGAGCGGCTCAAGAAGAGCCGGGCTGGCCTTGGGGAGGGCTTCTTTGATACCCATCGAACCGGCGATCTTGAACGCCATCTCCGACGAGTCCACATCGTGAGCAGCACCGTCGAGCAGCGTCGCCTTGACGCCGACCATCGGGTAGCCCGCGAGAATTCCCACCTGAAGCGCGTCCTGGAACCCGGCATCGACTGATGGAATGTACTCGCGCGGAACGCGGCCACCGGTCACCTTGTTCTCGAACTCGTAGATCTTGTCGCCCTCAACCTCCATAGGTTCGAGTGCGAACTGGATCTTCGCGAACTGACCGGAACCACCGGTCTGCTTCTTGTGGGTGTAGTCGTGACGCGGCACGGCGCGGCGAATCGTCTCGCGGAAGGCGACCTGGGGCTTGCCCACGTTTGCCTCGACGCGGAATTCACGCTTCATGCGGTCGACGAGGACGTCGAGCTGGAGCTCGCCCATGCCCTTAATGATCGTCTGACCCGTCTCGACGTTCAGCTCAACGCGGAACGTCGGGTCTTCCTCGGCGAGTCGCTGGATAGCCGTCGACAGCTTCTCCTGGTCAGCCTTGGTCTTCGGCTCGATCGCTACCTCGATGACGGGCTCAGGGAATGTCATCGACTCAAGGACGACCGGAGAGGCCGGATCCGAGAGCGTGTCGCCCGTCGTGGTGTCTTTCAGCCCGATGACCGCGTAGATGTGGCCTGCGGTCACCGAATCGACGGGGTTCTCCTTGTTGGCGTGCATCTGGAAGATCTTCCCGATGCGCTCCTTCTTCTGCTTCGTCGAGTTCACGATCTGCGCACCGCTGTCGAGGTGACCTGAATACACGCGCACGTAGGTCAGTCGACCGAAGAACGGGTGAACGGCAACCTTGAACGCCAATGCGGAGAACGGCTCAGCACTGTCGGCGTGGCGCAGGATGACCTTCTCTTCATCGCGCGGGTCGTGTGCCTCAATGGCAGGAACGTCGAGCGGAGATGGGAGGTAATCAACGACGGCATCCAGCATCGGCTGCACACCGCGGTTCTTGAACGCCGAACCACAGAGAACCGGGTAGATCTCGCTGTTGCTCGTGAGCTTGCGGATCGCTGCTTTGATCTCGTCAATAGTGAGCTCTTCGCCGGAGAAGTACTTCTCCATGAGCTCATCGCTCGTCTCGGCAACGGCCTCAAGAAGCTCCGTGCGGTACTCCTCGGCCTTGGCCTTGAGTTCCTCCGGGATGTCGCGGACCTCGAACTTCGCGCCCATCGTGACGTCGCCCTTCGAGTCGCCGGGCCAGACCTTCGCGCGCATCTCGACAAGGTCGACAATGCCGACGAAGTCGTTCTCGGCACCGATCGGCAGCTGAATCACGAGTGGCTTCGCGCCGAGACGACTCTTGATCGTCTCGACCGTGTAGTAGAAGTCGGCACCGAGCTTGTCCATCTTGTTGACGAAGCAGATGCGCGGGACGTCATACTTGTCGGCCTGACGCCACACGGTCTCTGACTGGGGCTCAACGCCCTCTTTGCCGTCGAAGACAGCGACGGCACCGTCGAGCACGCGCAGCGAGCGCTCCACCTCGACGGTGAAGTCAACGTGACCCGGGGTGTCGATGATGTTGATCTGGTTGTTCTCCCAGAAGCACGTGACAGCAGCAGAGGTGATCGTGATGCCACGCTCCTGCTCCTGCTCCATCCAGTCGGTGGTTGCTCCACCGTCGTGGGTCTCACCGAGCTTGTGGTTGACGCCCGTGTAGAACAGGATGCGCTCAGTGGTAGTGGTCTTACCGGCATCGATGTGCGCCATGATGCCGATGTTGCGAACCTTCTTCAGGTCAGTGAGCACGTCTTGTGCCACGGGGTTCCTCCGGAAAGTGAAAGTGAAGTGTGGGGTGGCGGGCGCTCTCCCCAGGCCTGCTGCGGAGAGCGCCGCCGACTGCTACCAGCGGTAGTGTGCGAACGCGCGGTTCGACTCGGCCATCTTGTGAGTGTCCTCGCGACGCTTCACCGCGGCGCCAAGGCCGTTCGAGGCGTCGAGGATCTCGTTGGTGAGTCGCTCCGTCATCGTCTTCTCGCGGCGGCCCTTCGCGTAGCTCACGAGCCAGCGCAGTGCGAGAGTGTTGGCGCGGTGAGGCTTGACCTCGACCGGAACCTGGTACGTCGAGCCACCGACACGGCGGCTCTTGACCTCGATGGACGGACGGACGTTGTCGAGAGCCTTCTTCAAGGTGACGACAGCATCCTGGCTGTTCTTCGCCGCAACGCCCTCAAGCGCGTCATAGACGATGCGCTCGGCGAGGGCCTTCTTGCCGTCAACGAGGATCTTGTTGACGAGCTGGCTGACGATGGGGGCGCCGTAGACGGGGTCAGCAACGACCGGGCGCTTGGGTGCGGGTCCCTTACGTGGCATTACTTCTTCTCCATCTTCGCGCCGTAGTGGCTGCGACCCTGCTTGCGGTTCTTGACGGCCTGGGTGTCGAGAGCACCACGAACGATGCGGTAACGAACACCGGGGAGGTCCTTCACACGTCCACCACGGACGAGCACCATCGAGTGCTCCTGAAGGTTGTGGCCTTCACCCGGGATGTACGCGGTGACCTCTGTACCGTTCGAAAGCTTCACACGGGCCACCTTGCGCATCGCCGAGTTCGGCTTCTTCGGGGTGGTCGTGTAGACGCGTGTGCACACGCCTCGCTGCTGGGGGTTGGCCTTCAGGGCAGGAGCCTTGGTCTTGGCAGACTTCGACTTGCGTCCCTTGCGGACCAACTGCTGAATAGTTGGCACTGCTTCTCCTCAATGTGCTGCACGGTGACAGCGAATATGTGATGGTGAGGCACGCGATTTCTCACGTGCCGCCACGATCCGCCCATCCGGCAAAGCGTGACGGATGCTGGTGGCGAATATGCCGTGGGGGCCGTTCCATACTGAACCGACCCAGGATGTGAATGCCTCGGCGTGGTCTCTCCGCGCGTAGGCACGGTTCAACGCACGCGAATGCGCACACCCGAACAATAATACGGCCCGAGCGGATGACGGTCAAATAGCACAGGCCCGGCAAAAACCGGGCCTGTGCTACGGAAGGTTGCGAACTCAGTAGCCCGAATCGTCTCCGTCCCACTCGAATGTTGCGTTGCCCTCCTCATCGAATGTGACCATGCCATCGACATCGAAGGGAAGCGTGCCCGCCTTGAGGCCGACGTGCTTCTCTGTCTGGCCGTCAATGGTGACCGTGCAGTCGAGGCTGAACTCGCCTTCACTGTCCGTCGTCACAGCCCACCCGGAGCCGTCGTAGTCCCCCACGGTGAACTCGGGCTGAGTTTCGAAGGTCCAGACGATGTCGTCAATCTTGTCGACACCCTCGTCGTTGACCCAGTTGGGGCATCCCTTCGGCTTCGCCTCGGTGGACGACTCGCACTCATCGAGGTACTTCGACACTGCCCCCTCGGCTGCCTTGACCCCGTCGTCTGAGAGCCCGACGGTCAGCTCAGCGGCCTCTTCGCTCTCGTTGCCGAAGCCAAGGACCGTCGATGAGACGCCCTCCGCCTCGAAGACGCCCTGGTCTTCTGACGTGGAGATGGCGTAGGTGCCGGGAAGCGCACGCAGCGCACCCTCGGAATCTGCGCCCACCGTGACGCCGTTGACAGCGATCTGCACGCTGTCGGGCCCGCTCACCGAATACGAGATCTCGCCGAGCTTCGGCGGGTCGAGCTTCCACTTGTCGAAGAAGACCAGGTCCTTGCCCGCCTTGCTGAGCTCGAACGTCTGCTCGTAGGTTTCGCCTCCCTGCGAGATCGAGGCCGTGACCGATGCGCTGTCACCACTGACCTCTGTCGACGAGATGGTGTACTTCGAGATCTTGTCGTCTGCCGACTTGTATGCCTCGTCGGTCAGAAGGACATCGCTCTTTTCGACCTTGACTCCCGACTGCTTGAGCGCCTGCTCGGCCTTACCGGCCTTCAGGAGGTCAAGGTATGCGGTCACCTGATTCTGCGGTGCGTGCGCCGAGTTTCCGATGGAGATTCCGACGACACCCGCGATGATGATGAGCAGGAGCGCTGCGCCCCCGGCAATCCAGCCGACGGGCGATTTCTTCTTCCGCGGCGGCTGTCCGCCGTCCCCGCCTCCTGGGTAACCGACCTGGTTCTGCGGCGGGTACACCTGAGTCTGCTGGGAGCCGTATTCGGGCTGCTGACTGTACGGCTCGTGCGGGCCTGTGGGCTGCTGCCCCGTCGGCTGCTGCTCGCCCGGCGTCTGAGGGTACGGGTTCGGTGCCGCCGCGGGCTGCTGCGGCGGCTGGCCGTACGGCTGCTGCGGTTGCTGCGGCTGCTGCTGCGGCGCGGGCTGCCCATACGGCTGCTGCGGCTGTCCGTACGGCTGAGGCTGCTGAGGCTGCCCATACGGCTGCTGCTGAGGCTGCTGCTGCGGTTGACCGTACGGCGGCTGCTCAGGCTGCTGCGGCTGGTTGCCCTGTTGATTGCCGTTCTGCCACGGCTGCTGTGGGTCGTTGGGTGGGTACGACATCTCTCCCCCTTGTGCTTTGGTGATACCAGTTTGTCGACATACTTATGCGGCGTCCAGGGGTACTTCTGTCCACCTCACCACCGCGTGGGCGGCACGTCGAGACTTTCGGACAGCGCGTCAAGCAACGCGGTTACCTGCGGCTCGACAATTTCCGCGACGGCCTCGCGGGCACGCACGCGGTGCTGCTGGAGGAATCCGCAGATCAACCGGCCCGCATGATCGGCACATTCGTCGGCCAGACGGATCTCGGTGCGCAGCGCCTGCTTCTCTTCCTCGCTCAGTTCGATCGGGCGCACAGACTCGGGCGGTCCGTCCCCTTCAGCCAGCTCACCAAGCGTGAACAGAAACGGCTCACCGGGCACGGGATCCGGGTCAAGCTGCAGCCCGTCGAACTCGGGATCGAGGCCCACCTCTGGGCGATACGAGCGTGCCTTGCGCCGTTCCGTCTCTTTGAGCTCGCGAGACAACACGGGAAGATTCTGGTCCGTGTACTCGTCGACGACGTCATCGATGAGTGCCTTCATGCGCGTCGTGAGGCCGTGCTGCACACCATGCGGAACATCGGCGTCGAGCCCGATCGCCTTGAGGAACGGCGAGCCGAGGCACCGGCGGCACAGACGTGTGCGCACGCGATGGGTGGCCGGCTTCCACCGAGGGAGCCAGGCTATCCACGCGTCGACAGCGCCGCCGACCTTGGCCTCGAGGGTCCGCTCCATACTCCAACCGTACTCTGAACTGCGCTTTTCAGCTCTTCTCCCACGGCCAAAGGGGACGCTTCGGGTCATCCCCACCCAGACCGATCATCACGACGAACGCGATGTGCACGATCAGAGCCCAGACGCCGAGAGTCACGCTGTACGGCCGCAGCAGTTCGTGCAGGGCGAAGCCGACAAGCTCCTCTGGGTTACGCAGAGCGACAGCTCGCAGCATCCCGCCGATGACGATGTACCCGAGCAGCGCACAAAAACCCGTCAGGATGCTTGCCACGAGAGGAATGCGCACTGCGAGGTCGCCGCGCTCGCGATCCTGCACGAGGCGAATGGCCGCACCAACGAGCCGGAGCGCGACAATGACGACGGCTGCGGCCACCATCGCCGGCGCCAGCAGCAAGCTCGACTCGACATCGATCACGTCGGTGTCGGTCAGCAGACTCAGAACGCCGAAGCTCGCGATGATCAGCGCCAAATACAGTACGACGGTGAACGCCGTCTGCGCCAGGGCGATCAGGCGAGGGTCTCTGGCCTCATGCGGATCCATCGCTCCCCCTCGCCCGAAGCGGAACGTGGCAGCGTCCGAAGAGGATGCCTCCGTCGCGGGGCGCGGGTGTCGGGGCCTCGGGCACGCACGCGGTCTCGCGTCCCGTCGCGTCGAGGATTCGGGTTCCGTTCGTCGAGTTGAGATCTGTCACCCACACAGCGCCGCGTGACCATTGCACGGCCGCGTGAGTCTTCGACACGCTGCGGGTGACATCGACAATGGAGACCAGTTGGGCGTCGGGGAACGCCGATTGCGCCGTCGGGTCGCGACCGATCAGGATGCTGCCCTCGGCACGTACGCGGCTGCCGTCCGGAAATTCGAGATCGAGATCCGAGACGCTGTCGTCAGCGCTGACCTCGGCCGCCTCCGTGCGCGGCGTGCTCCCCGTTGTCGTCGGCACCGTGTCGATATCCGCCTGCATGCCGGGAGGGAGCCCGATGAACCGCGGTGGTCTCTCGTCGTCGGGGCGCCTCGTGTCATTGTCGATCCCCGGCGGTACCGTCACCGGGGCGATCGACTCAACTGACTCGCGGGGCTCTGTGCCCGGAAGAACGGGTAGCGGCGGACGCGGAGGAACGGGAACTCCGTTCCACGTGTCCGGCCCGGGCGACCCTGCCGTCTCGTCAGCGCCCATCGTTCCTCCTCGACGCCTTCTTTCGCGCTCTTCCGCGACGTGCCCGGCTGACGCGGAAGCGGCTCACCTGGCGTCTCCACCAGCTTACCGCCCGGCGTGACAGACGCGATTGCTCATCCGTCTGTGTCCACAGCACATCGATGTCGCCGTCAGCGGCGTCTTCTGCGGCGAATACGGCGGCGTCGGCGCTGAACGCCATGCCCTCGAGCGTAGCTGTCGCCACAGCATCCGCGTCTCTTTGCCCCGCCAGCGCACCGGCGATTCCCGCACGCGTGCGGAGCGGAACGTCATAACCGAGCTCCGTATGCCGATCGAGGAATTCATCCCACGCGCCCGATGCCCGTGCGTCGGGCGTGGCGGCTCGTCTGCGACGCTTCACGCGGCGTCGTTTGATGAGCGCGATGATCACGAGGGGAATGAGGTACAGAAGCAGCAGTCCGCCCACAGCTGCGAGCGTCGCAATGGCCCAGACGGGCAGCGCGAAGCCGTCGTCCTCTTCCTTGTCCTTCTTGTCGTCGATGTCGCTGTCGGTGAGGAGGTCGTCAGGCCGCTTCTCTGAGCGCGGCGGTTGTCTCACCTGCGGCTGCGGTTCGCTCTGCGGCTTCGGATTCTGATCCTGCGGGATCTCGGTCTCGTCCGGGGTCGGGAAGAACGGGATCCAGCCGACGCCCTCGAACGGAACCTCCACCCACGCCGTCACGTCGTCACCCGTGATCGTCGTCGGAGAGCCTTCGACAACCGCATCGGATTGGAAGCCCATGACAACGCGCGCTGGATAGCCGAAGCTGCGCGCCATGAGGGCCATCGCCGACGCGTACTGCTCTTCGTCGCCAATCAGCTGTGAGCGCGTGAACAGTTCTTCCATGCGGTCGGCTCCGTGGCCGGCGCGTGATGACGCAGCATCCGTCTCTCGCCCGTGGCTGAGGAAGCCGTTCGTGACGAGGGCCGATTCGATAGCACGCAGCTGTTCGATGGGCGTTTCGGCGCCGCCCACGTACTCTTTCGCTTTCGCCACCACGACGTCGGGAACTTTCTCGACGGGTGGCATGCCGACGGCGGCGACGGGCGTGTCTGTCAACGTCTCATCACCGGGAACCGCCTGGATGCCGCTGCGCATCGAGTATTCGATGCCCGAGGTGACGCCGTCGATCAGTACGGCTGATCCGGTGGAGGCGTTATAACGGAATCCTCGAGAGCGTTCGCGGTCGATCCCATCGAGGTCGATCGTCTCGGGCACGCCAATGGTGGGCAGCCACGGGCCGGAGTACCCGAGAACGTCGACGCTGATGCGGCGCTGGTCCACGACGTCTGAAAGGGGCGGCGGAGGTAGCGTCGATCCGCTCAGCTCGTACAGTCCGGAGCCTTCGGTGGCGAGATCGGGCCCGGCTACGTTCCACAGGTGGCCGTTGTAGGTGTCCATGACGGCCAGGCGGATCCGGTCACCGGGGATCATCCCCGTCACCGTGAACAAGTCCGTCTCGTTGAGCGTCTTCGTGTACAGCCGGTACCCGGAAAGAGGGCTCGGGAACTGTTCGGGATCGAACGGCGGCTGCACTTCGTCTCGCACTACGAGCCGACTTTCGGGGGCGGGAAGAAGAATGGATGCTGCCAGGCCGCCGATCACGACGGCGGCGACCGCGACAAACGCTGTGCCGACCACGCGGGCTCTGCGCAGTCCCGCCTTCTCAGACAGGCTGATGTTGCGCCCCTCGGGTCGACGCCATCCCAGCCACACGAGAGCGGCAACGGCGAAGAGGAGGCCGCGCGCGGCGGGCAGGAACGGCTCATGCGTGCCGAGAACGAGAGGGGCAAGGTAGGCGATGAGGGGCAGAATGAGCACCAACGCGCAGCGCCACAGCGTCCGGTAGCGCGTGGGAAGCCAGCGCAGAAGCAGTATGCCGCTGACCGCGCCGAGCACCATCGAGAACACGTAGGGCAGTACGGCGACGTACGTCGGCGCGCCGACCGGTGCCGCAAGGGTCACCACGTCTGTCCAGCCGAAGACGGCGCCCACGGCGAGATCCCGCACCGTGTCGAGGGTCGGCAGCACGAACCACAGGGCATTGCCGGGCAGGGCGAAGGCACTGCCGAAGAGAAAGTACGTCAGAAAGAAGACGAGCACTGTCGTCACCGCGTTGAGCCGCAGCCGGTGGCTCGCCCAGGCGGTTCCGAGGCCGACGAGAAGACCACCGGCCGACGCCAGCAGATGCTGAGCGCCGTCGAACACGGGCATCCAGCCGAGAGCGCCGACGAGGATCAGGCCGCTGACAACGGCGATATCCACCCAGGTCTGCGCGCTGACCGTCCCGGGCGACAGTGGCGTGCGCGGTGTACGCGGCGCTCGTGGCGACGCGCCGCGGGGCGCACGCATGCGTTTTCTGCCTGCCGGCGACGCGGACTGCTGCCGGGCAGCATCCTGTCTGGCCTTGCGAGCATCGCGACGCTCACTCACTGCGCGCGCTCCATGATTCGCGGGAGATCCCGGAGAGTGCCGATCGTGTACACCTGCAGACCGGCGACGTCCTGCACCCGCGGCTGACCGCCCTCGGTCACGCGCAGGGCGATGACGTTAACCTCGCCCGAGAAGAGACGCTGGATGCTGCGATAATCGGCGGCGTCCATGCCTGACCCCGCGACAATCACAACGACGCTGGGGTCAGGCAGGCGCTTTGTCGCGTCGCGGGCGAAGTCACGAGCAGACTCGTCGGTGTCGACCGGCTGCACGCGGCAGCTGTCGTCGAGCATCGCCTGCAGCGTGTGTGTGCGCAGGCGCATCCCTTCACTGACGACGTTGATGTCCGTGGCATCCCGGATCACCTGAGTGGCGATGGAGGCAGTGACAGACACGGCCATTTCGAACTCATTGTCGCTGGTGTAATACCGTTTGTTGGCACTGTGCACCATGGTGAGCTGCGACCGACGTGACTCTTCGAACTGCCGCACCATCAGCTGGCCGGTGCGCGCCGAGCTGCGCCAGTGCACATACCGCACGTCGTCGCCCCGCACATAGTCGCGCAGCGCGTGGAACGAGATGTCGTTGTTCGTGATCTTCTTGGTGATCTGACCCTCGAGGTCGCGCACGAGTCCCGCGGCTGTCGGGTGCAGCCGGACGATGCGCGGGTGAACGAACAGCTCGATCGGTTCCGTCCAATCGACGGCACGGCGGAACAGTCCGAGGCGGTCGCCGCGCACCGAGCGGGAGGGGCCGGCCACGATCACGGCGCGGTGCTCGGTGGGTACGGCGAAGAGCTCTTCTGAGCCAGCATCCGGGGCCAGCGTGGGCACGTCGAAGACGGCGAGTCCGTCACCGACGGGCAACTCGAATGTTGTGGCGAGGGAGTTGCGCTTGGCGGTGTTGGTGACGATCATTTCGCCGACTGCGCGCTCACCGACCGTGACGCGGCGCGGGTTGAGGCGCAGCGAGACGGTGAATCGTGAGCGCCCGATCGTGAACAACGCGGCGATCGCGAACGCGGCGATCAGTGTGGCGCCGACGAAGATCACTTCCGCCCAGCCGAGCACCAGCCCGGCGGTGAGCAGGATCACGCCGGTGATCGCGACGAACCACCCCGTTGAGCTGACCGTGGCGAAGAACGGGTTGACAGCCTTCGAGACGGGCACGACAAGCGTGGCGATGCCCTGCCTGACGCGTTGCGTCGTCGTCGCAGCACGCGTCCGCAGCGGCGACCGGCGCGTCGTCGTCTGCGGAGTATCGTGCTCGACGGTGAGGCTCATGCTGCGCGGTACGCCGGCGGAGTGATCGAGAGAAGGATGCGGTCGATGATCTCGTGTGCGGTGACGCCCGCGAACTCCGACTCGGGGTCGATGAGCAGACGGTGCGCGAGAACGTGCACGGCGAGCGCGTTCACGTCGTCCGGTGTCGCATATGTGCGCCCTTGGCTGAGCGCCCACACCTTGACGATCCGCGCGAGGGCGAGGCCTCCGCGCATGCTGACACCGAGCGCAACGTCTTTGTCTGAACGGGTCGCGTGGATGATATCGGTGATGTACTCCATGATGGAGCGCTCGACGTGCACGTCTCCGGCAAGCTTCGTCATGGCGTTCACCGATTCGGCGTTGATGATGGGGCCGACGCCGGCGGAGCGCGATCGGTTTGCCGCGTCCATAAGCAGGTTCACGCTCGTGTCACGGTCGGGGTAGCCGAGTGACGTCTTGATCAGAAAGCGGTCGAGCTGTGCCTCGGGCAGTTTGTAGGTTCCGGACTGCTCGACCGGGTTCTGGGTGGCGATCACCATGAACGGGCTGCCGACGGGGTGGGTCTCGTTATCGACGGTGACCAACCCCTCTTCCATCACCTCAAGCAGGGCGCTCTGGGTCTTGGGCGAGGCACGGTTGATCTCGTCAGCAAGCACGATCTGCGCGAAGATCGGGCCTTTGTGGAACTCGAAGACGTGCGTCTGCTGATTGTAGATCGTCACGCCGGTCACGTCGCTCGGCAGCAGGTCGGGAGTGAATTGGATGCGGGAGCTGGCGCCCTCGAGCGTGTTCGCGAGCGACTTTGCCAGCACGGTCTTGCCTGTTCCCGGGTAGTCCTCGAGCAGCACGTGGCCGCCGGTCAGCAGGGACGCGATGACGAGCCGGATGACCTCCTGCTTGCCGACGATGGCCTTGTCGACGTTGTCGACGAGGCTCGTGAAGGCGTCCTTGAACCAGTCAGCCTGCTCTTGAGTGATGTCCACTAATGTCTCCTGCGTCAATTTCTAGAAATGGGCGTGCTGGTCAGCCCGGGAAGTCGTATTTCGCACTCGTGATATTCACACCGTTTCCGCTGATCTTCACTCGGATACCGCAATTAGCAAGCTGAGGCTGCACCCATGCCGAGGTCGTCTCGTTCCCAGACTTGTCCATCGATATCTTGTACGGTTCTGGCGCTACGTCGTGCCACTCACCAGAGTCGCAGTATTGAGGAACGACCGTGTAGGTATTTGCCTCGAAATACTGCCATGTGAAGTGCACCTGGTACGTGTTCTGCGCGCACTTACCGTTCCAGCAACGCTCTTTCGGACCATCGACGCCCTTCACCAATGTAACCTCGGGATCGTATTGTGGCACCTTGCCACTAATCGACACATAGTCGCTGCATTTTTCACCGTTGTTGCAAGCCCTCACCTTAAATTTATGAGTTCCTGCCGACAATATTCCTGTGGTGGCAGATAGTTGAGAAGTGGTCTTCTCGCTACCGCCGTCGACATTCCAGCTGTAAGTTACGGCGCTTCCGCCAGTCGACGACGGAGCACTCCAGGTGGCCGTCATCTTTGCTTTACCCTTTCCATTGCCATTGGTACTGCCGTTTGCGGTAAACGACTTCAGACTTGGCGACGACGGCGTTCCCCACGGCGTGACCTTTTTTGACTCCGGCGACCATGAGCTGTCCCCCACCCCGTTGGTCGCCTTGACCCGGAACGAATACGACTTGCCGTTGTCTGAGGGGAAATCGCACGCAGTCCCTGGGGAGCAGTTGGTGCGTTCCGTTCCATCGCTTCTTCGTACGGTGTACTTTGTGACATCAGAGCCGTTGTTGGCTGGGGTACCGTTGAATGTCACTCGAACGTTGCTATCACTTGGTGCGGCTTTGGGCGCTGGCGGAGCATCCGGGACGTCCTTCACCACAACCGTGATACGCGCCGAGGATTGCCGATGCTGGTCCCCCGTCGCATCCTGAATCGTATAGATGATGCTGATCTCTTGGCTCTTCGCCGGCCCGGTCTTCACCGTCACCGTCGTGCCGTCGGTACTCACCTTGGCGTCACCGGAATCGAGCTCCGCCTTCACGATCGTGAGCTTCTCATCGGGGAACGGATTGAACGCCCCGGCCAGCGCCTTGATCGTGTAGGTCTCCCCCTTGCGCGCGTCATTGTTGACATGATCGACGGCAGCGGGCATCGGCCGCGTCGACGCAACGACCGTCACGGTGATCTGCCCGTCAACGGTGAAGTCCTTGAACTTCATCGAGACTCCGAGAGTTACAGACGTTCCCGTCGGCGTCTTGAACGGCGCCTGCACCGAGAGCGTCGACCCGCTCAGCTTCGCCTGGATGCCGTTGTCCTGCCCCCGCAGATCGCTGAACGTGACCTGGTTGAGGACGTCAGGGTTCGGATGCGAGGCCGCACTGCGCAGGTCGAACTCGACAGCATCCTCACCCGCCTCGATCGTGATCGAGGGCGGTGTGAATGTCGGAGCGATGTCTTCAAAATTCGGGTCACCCACAGTGATCGGCAGAACGAGCAGACTCGTGCCCGTTGACGTGCCGTCGGTGACCTCGAACGTAATCGAGGCAGGTCCCCGGTAGTCCTCGGCCGGCGAAAACCTCAGCGTCTTCTCATCAACGAAGGATGACTCACCATTGCTCCGCGACGCCGAGACGTTGTCAGCACCCGTGATCGAAATGTCTTTGCCCGACGGCGAATACGCGATGTCATCAAGATCCCACTCCTTCGTAGAATTCATGTCGACTATCTGCTCGGCCAGATCCTCCCGCAGGCGCGGCGGCTGCCCGTCTGAGTAGGGCGGCACGACAATGAACGCTGCCGAACTCAGATCGTCCGCTTCATTCGTCAGGCGGAACGTAATCGCCATACGTTTATCGCCGAGCGTCACGCGCACCTTGCCATTCTCGAGAATCTTCGCCTGATCGGCGTTCGGGCCCTCGAGGGTCGCTGTGAGGTCAGAGACGCGGCCGCCCGGGTTCGTTGCACCATCGAAGATGTCAATGTCAACGGTCTCTTCGCCGACGACGTCCTCCTGCTCCACAACCTGATCTTGCACGCCCGGCGGTTGAATCGTCGCTTCTTCGCTGACTCGCACCATCACATAGGCCGAGTCGAATCCGCCCTTCTCATTGCGCACCGTATAACGCAGCGCAAAGGTCATCTCCACATCCGGTGCCTCGATGACGACGCTCTCGCCCTCCACGGTGGCCACGACGTCTTCCGGAACGTCTTCGAGCTCCTCGTCGAGCGACATCGAGTACTGGTTCGGGTCCGAATCGTTCTTGAGAACGGGAACCGAGGCAACCCGGCCGGGCTTCACCTCAATGCTGTCGTCGACGGCCACCGGGTTCATCGCCTGCTCCGGGCGCGGAATGACGGCGATCTTGATCGTTCCGACAGCCGTCGCCCCCAGAACGTCCTTGATCTTGTAGGTGAACGTGTCGGTCCCGAGTTCCATCGATCCTGCGACGTACGTGAAGCTCTGGCTCTTCTCGTTGCGCACGGCGCCCAGAAGCGGGGCGCTCGCGAGCCCGTCATACACGACGGAGTCGCCGTCAGGGTCCAGCCCGTCCAACGGAATTTCGATGTCGACAGAGCTGCCTTCAAACACACGCGTCGTCAGTGTCTTCGCGATGGGTGCTTGGTTGGAATCCTCGTCCGTCCCGACGACGGTGAAGGTGACGGATGCTGTCGCCTTCTGCCCATAATCGTCAACGACCGTGTACACGGCGGTGTACACCCCGGCCTCTGCGGGAGCCTGATAGCGCACCCTGTCATCGGTGACGAAGGCGAGACCCTTCTCGGTGCCCTGCACAAGCTCTTGCTCCACGGTCATGCCCGCGTTGTCGGGATGGATGTCGTTGTCGAGCACAGGCACGCTCGCGATGTCGCCCGCGCGCACACGCACCTGGTCGTCTTCAGCGATCGGCGCCTGATGCTTCGACAGAGGTGGCACCATCACGATCGTGACTGTCGTTGTCGACTCCTTGTGCCCATCAGAGACGGTGTAAGAGAACTGCACCTGCCCCGTCACCTCTGCCGTCGCCGTGACACGGATCATGCTCTGCGACAGCAGCTCGATCGACAGCTGCGCGGCGTCGCCGGTCGCCTCGATCGATTTGACCGCGAGCACGTCGCCGGTCGGTGACACGTCGTTGACGAGCACGGGGATCATCGCGGGCTCGCCTGGTCGCACGTATCCGGTGTCTCGCACGGCGACGGGAGCGAGATCGGCTTCGGCCTTCTCGGTCACCTCAATGCGGATCAGCCCGATACTGGTGCGTTCGCCCGCCCCGAGCGAGTATTTGACGTAGTACGCGCCGGCCTTACCGGCGGATGCCGTAATGGTGCCGCGCTCCGAATCGACGGCGACCGAGATCGCACCCTGCAGCGCTTCGGCACCCAACAGCTCCAGTTGCCCGCCCGACGGCGACAGGTCATTGTCGAGCGGATGGACGTCGACGGCCTCACCGACGAAAGTCTGGGCGAAGTCCGGCGTCCCCACTGGGTTCGACGATCCTGCGGGCTTGACGTCAAGCGTGAAAGTACCGGTCTCGGACGCCGTACCGTCTGACACGGTGAACACGATGTCGCGCGGACCGAGCTGCCCTGACGTGTGGGTCACCGTAATGCGCCCATCCGGGTTGAACCGTACGCGATCCCCGGCGTCGGACGCCGCCGATTCCAGGTAAATGTCGTCGCCGTCCGGGTCTCGCCAGTCGGCGAGCGCGTCGTACGTGATCGTCTGTCCTGCATCCACGACTGCCGCTCCGACGCGCTCTGACTCGGGTGGCTCGTTGGCCTCGGGCGGGCGGATCGTCACGTTGACCGCGCCTTCGGCGACGCCGCCCGGCCGGCCGTCGCTCACGCTGTACCGGAACGAGAAGGTGCCCGCATCGACGCCGTCCTTCGGCGAGAACTGCAGGGCACGCCCGCCGTCGATGTACTGCAGCTGGCCCCACTTCTCAGAGAACCCCTTGATATCGGTGATCGTGAGCACATCGCCGTCGGGATCCGTGTCATTGCTGAGCAGCGGCAGCACCGTCGTGCGTTCGGGCCGGACTCCGAGCTTGTCATCATTCGCGATCGGAGGCCGGTTCTGGTCGGTACGCTCGGCGAGGGTGTCCTCGAACGACTTCACCGACGATTTCTCGTCGCCTTCTTCACCGTCATCTTCTTCGGGCGGTGTGACGTCCTCCCAGTTGTGCACCAGGCGCATGTTCTCGGTGACGAGCCAGGAGTCACCGGTCTGCAGGTTATTGAGGGCGATAACGTCGCGGTTAACGCGGAACACCAGCTCGGCACCCGCCGTCGACGGGTCGATCTCTTCGCGCGTGGGAGCCGAACCGTCGCACTGTGCCAGGTAACGGCTGCCCGAGGCCCACGCAGCGTGCCAGCATCCCTCGAGGTTCACGGGGGCGGCGACGTCGTCGGGGTTGGCCGCCGGAGCGCTGATGTCGGCATCGATCTCAGTGACCTCATCACCGTTCAGTGGAACGGACATGAGCGACTCTGCGCCAGCGACGAGTGCCTCGCCGGGGTCGGCGGACGACTGCTGCAGCTTCACACCGGTCGACGGAAGCTCGATGGGATCCTGACCCGGAACGATGACACGGTTCGCATCGCCGTCGAACAGCACGGGCGTCTCGCCCGCGGCTGTCAGCTGAAAGCTCTCGCTTGAGGGAATCTCCTGCTCGCTCGGCTTGCCGCCGTCGGCAGGGTACGAATACAGGATGCCGTCGGCCGGCGCCGCGGCGAACACGACGCCCTCGTGTGACACCGCGATCGCAGCATCCGCCCCCAATTTGAGCAGGGGCTCGTTGTCGACCGTCGTGAAGTCGAGCCCGCCCGCCACGTTGGTGACCCAGAGGCTGCCGCTCTCGGGCTCGAGCACAGCCAGACGGCCTCCCCCATAGGCGAGCTCAGCGCCCGGCGGCAGGTCGGCACTGTTTCCGAGCGTGGTGTACGCCGGATCGATGGTCTGCACCGTGGACGAGACGCGGTCGTGCAGCAGGGCAAGCTCGCCATCCTGAAAGATGTCAATGTCGTTCGCGAGCGTCGCTACCGACGCATCAAGCTCTTCAATCTGCTTGTTGAGCCGCCCGGCGAGAAGCTCTTTGCCGTTCGTCACCCAGACATCGCGTGCCTCAAGGTCGACATCCGAGGCCGGGTATCCCGGGTGCAAGACGGCGAAGGTGACCGGTACTGCAAGAATCAGGGACGCCGCGATGACGGATGCAGTGACCTTTCGGCCGCGCAACCATCCCCTCATGCTCCCCACAAACACGTTCCGTCTCGATTACCAGCTGCTCGACAGCGCTCAAGGCACAGTTATTCCGGAGCCTAACCTAACACGGCCGGTCACACGGCGAAAGTTCTAGCTCTCTGCGACGTTCTCGCCCGTACCCGTGCTTGAGCTCGTGCCCGACGGATCTTGATCGAGAAGCACGAGATCGCTCGGGTCGACCATGCGCGTCGACACCGCATACTCGACGAGGCGTGACCGCCGGTTGGTCGCGAGCTTTCCGCGGCCACCCCGCAGGCCGGGCACACCGAAGCGGTCCAGCTTGTCACACACGTTGTCGAGCTTGCGGTTGAACGCCGTCTGCGTCCAGCCGAGGCGCTCTGCCGCTTCAGCAGAGGCCGGGATCTCGCCACGGCCTGGCGAATTCTGCCGCAACACGTCTTCGGCCAAAGCGAGGATCAGCAGCCGTTGGTTACTCGTGAGGTGGATCGGTCCGACCGTGGTCTCACCGCTCGACGCCGATGTCAGAGGTGAGGTACCGAAGAACTCCGAGTCCATGTGGATCGTGAAGTCGTATGTTGTCGATCCCGCACTGAACAGCACCTGCAGCTCACGGAAAACGACGGGAAGCCGGGCGCCGGGTGCCAGCCAGGCCTGCACCTGACCTGTGCTGTCCGTCACCGTTGCCGAAAGAGCGTTGCCGACGTTGATGAGCCAGTACATCCCGTTCTCGAGGCCAATGGCAAGGAAACGCCGGTGCAGAAAAGGGTTGTCGTCAATGACAAGGTCTCCCTCGCGCCCAATATAGAAGAACTCGTCGGGGCTGACGTCGTACCATTCCCCGCAGAACTCGATACGTGGTGCCGTCACGATGTGCACATCTCCAATGGTTCCGTTGATGTCTTTCCGCTCGCTCTGCTGATTAAGACCGTGACACACACCTTATCGCCATCTGACACACCGTCGATTGTCACCGAGGTCTCGTCGATCACGTGCTTCGGCCCCAGCTCACCCGATTCAGAGCGCCGCCAGATGTACATGTCACCGGCCTTCGGGTTGGGATTGGTCCATTCAAAGGTCACGCTGGCGCCATCATCCGACACCGTGATGCCCTTCTCCACGGGAGCGGGGACCCCCGTGACGAGCAACGGCTCGCCTGTCGACGACGCCGTGTGTTCGGGCTGCGGCCCATCGGCGATCATCAGGGATGCCGTGACGCCGCCTCCCACGACGACGACGGCTACTGCCGCAATGACGAAGGGAAGGATGCGACGCCGACGTCGACCCGGCTCGGCTGGCTCTGCCGCAGCATCCGACGTCGTGGACACGGGCGCCACCGGGCCGCGCCGCGCCGTCGCCGAGGTGTCATGCGGAACCACCGCCTGTGGGGTGACGGGACGCTGCTGAGGGCGCCTCGCGTCCCCGGGAGCTGCGGGCGCACCGGGCGCTGGCTGGGCCGACACGGGCTTCACCGGGCGGGCGATCGTGGCATCGCTCTCCGACCCCTGCGGAACAGGCGGGGCGGGTACCGGGGTCTCCGGCGTGCGCTGATTCGGCGTCACCGTGGTCATCGGGCGAATGCGCGTGGCATCGTCATCGCCGTCGTCGCTCTGCGGCTTCGCCGATGCAAGGTTGGGCACGTCAAGCTGCGTGGGCGCGTACGAGAGCTCCATCTCGACACGCTGCAGCGATCGGCCCACGTCGACGGCACTGGGAAAGCGGTCTTCGCGCCGGGTTGCCATGCCACGCCGCAGCACCGCCATGAGCGAAGCGGGAACATCGGAACGCTCGAGCGGGGTCACCGTGCCGCGTTCGATCCGCCCGATGAGGTCGATCGAGCCGTTCGGCTGACCGGGCACTTCGAACGGTGAGCGGCCCGCGAGCAGCGTGTACACGGTGGCGGCGAGCGAGAAGACGTCACTCCGCACGTCAGCGACCGGATGGTCGGCAAACATTTCGGGAGGCGACCACGGGATCGACATTCCGAGCGACGCAGACTCGCCCCCCGCGGTGTGGTCGGCGTCCACAGCCGATGAGATGCCGAAGTCCGCGAGTGCAGGCCACCCGTACGCGTTCGTGAGCACGTTGGCCGGTTTGATGTCACGGTGCAGGATACCCGCCGCGTGTGCCGTCGCGACGGCACTCGTCAACCGGATGCCGGTGCGCAGCACGTCAGCCACGGTGAACTGCCGGTACCGGTACTGCTGCGACAGGCTTGGGCCGGGGCAGTACTCCATGACGAAGTACGGCCGTCCGTCGTCGGCGACCGCGGCGTTGTAGATGGTGACGATGTACGGGTGTGCCGAGACCTGGGCCATGAGGTTCGCCTCGTCGACGAACGCGGCCCGCGAAGCCTCAGTGACCTCGTCGAGCGAGAGCACCTTGACGGCAACCTCGCGGCGCGGAAGCTCTTGGCGATACAGGTAGACGTCGCTGAAGCCGCCAGATCCAAGCAGGCGTTCTGCGTGGAGACCGGGGATCCTCGGTGGTTGCGCCGCCTGCCTCGCCACGCTAAGCCTCGAGCACGCGAAGCGTGATGCCCGAGCCGAGGTCGATCACGGTACCGGTGATCACGGGCACAGGCTCGCCGCCGCGCAGCTGTTGGGGTGACCGCCCGGGCACCTCGACGATCGTTCCGTTGCTCGAGTGGAGATCGGTGACCACGACAGCATCCCCCTCGACGGCGACGCGTACGTGGGTGCGCGAGATGTCATCGCCCGCGAGCGTCACGAGATGCGGCAGAACGGATGCCGGAACATTGGACACACTCGGCGCGCGTCCGAGAACGACGGGAGCGTCGAGCGGCTGGCGCGCGCCGCCGGGCAGCTCAAGCGCATATGCATACTGCGGCATGTTCGCGGACTCGTCGGCTACTCCCTCGGGCAGATGCGCTGCCTCCCGTGCTGCACGGACATCCTCCGCGAGGACCGTCATGCCGTCGTGGTCGCCGAGCAGTGCCTCGCGTGCAGGCACAACCGGCTGCCCTGGTGTGCGCATGATGGTCTGCTCGTCGGGCTCGGGAAGTTCGATGGGATCCGCGACGTCACCGGGCAACAGGGTCAGCTCTGGCACGTCGTCCGCGCCGTCAACACCGCTCGGTGCTGCTGAAGGCCCGGTACCGGCGGGGCTTTCCGGGCCGGTGATGTCGTCTGATCCATCGGAAGACGCGGGGCGCTCCGGTTCTGCGTGGCCGTCCGGCACCTCACCGGCCTCAGTATTCGCGGCAGCGGTCTCGGTCTCTGGCGCCAGCGCCGCGCCTGCCTCGTCCGACCATGTCGGCTGTTCAGCGGTCACAGGCTTGACGGAGTCGCTCTCGCCTCCGGACGCGTCCGGAGTCACGACGGGAAAGGCGTTCGGCAGCGGCGGTGGCGACTTCGCGGCGAGCGGCTCGTCGATCGCGATGGTGTCCGGCTTGGGTTCGCTGGCGGGTTCGTGTGCGATCGGCTTCGACGCGTCGGAGCTGGTGGCCGATGGGTCGGCGACGGTCGCTGTCGCTGCACCTGCAGCATCCTGATTCGTGTCGTCCGCGACGAGCGAGAGACCCGCGATCCACGCAGCGCCCTGACTGAGAGGCAGAGCGTCGGCGGTGTCGGAGCCGCCGCGCACCTCGATGCCCGTGACGTTCTCGACAAGCTGTTCACCCCAGCCGCTCACTCCGGTCGCCCGCACCGTGACCGTTTCGGCGGCGGTCACGACGTCAATCGCTGTCTCGCCATACACGATCACGCCAAGGCCCTCGGTCTCGAGTGTGCCCGCGACCCAGAAGCACAGCCCGAACGCGGGAGTGTTCGCGAGCCCACCGGCAGTGAGCGCTTCGAGGGTTTCGTGGACGGTCAGCGTACCGATGTCCAGCGATGTCACCCGCGTCAGCAGTTCCGCGTCGTCGTCGATGCGCACGACGAGAAGGCGACCGGATGCTGCAAGCGCAATCCACTCTCGCTGATGTGCCGCGGTGTAGCTGAAGTGCGTCATATCGTCCTTACCTCGAGCGCGGCAGAGTCTCTTCGAGCGCGCCCAAACCTCTCGTGTCATGATATCCCGGGCTCGGCGGGGTGGTGTCAATGCTGACGGTATCGACGACGAGAGCTGAGACGTTGTCGCGCGCACCGGAGGCCAGCGCCCGGTCCACGAGGGCCTGTGCCGGGTCGGCTGGGCCCTCAAGAAGGATGCTGCGAATTTCATCGTCCGTGACTTCTCGGCTGAGCCCGTCAGAGCAGACGATGAAGGTCTGGTGGCCCTCTGCAGGGAGCAGCCACACGTCGGGGTCCGCGTCGGTTTCCACTCCAACGGCCCGTGTCACGACGTTGCGCTGAGGGTGCGTCGCTGCGGCTTCTGGAGTGATACTGCCATCATCAATGAGCTCTTGCACGGCCGAGTGATCGACGGTGATCTGCCGCAGGTGCGAACCGTTGAGAATGTACACGCGCGAATCGCCGATGTTGAAAACCATCCAATGGCTGTCCGCTTGCGGCGACAACGAGACGAGCGCGACGCCAGCGACCGTGCTGCCGGCGACACCGCCTTCGTCCGCCCACGAGAGGATTCTCGCATTGGCCGCGGTGATTCCTGTGAAGACCACCTCGGGGCTCGACGGCTCGCCGGGGCGCACACTGAGCTGCAGCTGCTCCACCACGACACGGCTAGCCTCGTCGCCGCGCTGGTGGCCGCCCATTCCGTCGGCGACCGCGAAGATCGGCGACGCCATGATGATGGAGTCTTCGTTCACCCGGCGACGGCGGCCAACATCCGTCACACCGGTGACAGTGATCTCGACCCGAGAGCGGGGAAGGGAGTACGTCGTGCGGGTCGCCATAAGGCCCAAGCCTAGCTAGCTTGCGCATCGGTTCCGATGGGGAGCTCTCCCCATCGAATACGCCCCCATTACGCGTGTTGTGGGTGTGGGTCGCGGCCGCGGTGCCTTCCACGAGTTGAAGGGCTCTGATCGCAGCCCACTCGATTATGCCGGTACTAGTGATGTGCCTGTACCGGTGATGCCTGTACCGGTGTGGCTATACCGGTGGCTGTCTGTGCCGGTGTGGCGGTACCTGTGGCTGTCTGTACTGGTGGCTGTCTGTACCGGTGCAGGTGGGTGTGTGGGTGGGTTAACGCAGTGAAGGCCACCCCGGGCAGGGGTGGCCTTCACGTTGTGTAAGTTAAGTCCGGCGGTGTCCTACTCTCCCACAGGGTCCCCCCTGCAGTACCATCGGCGCTGAGAGCCTTAGCTTCCGGGTTCGGAATGTGACCGGGC
>NZ_JAPCHX010000001.1 GCF_026107415.2 Microbacterium sp. MPKO10 | reverse complement strand
GAAGATGTCCTTTCGAGTGGGTTGTAGGAGATTCCTCGAAGGACCACACGGTGACCGCGCCCCCATTCAGAACGAGAGCCAGCCACCAAGCGGACTACACCACTCTACGGGGCACTACTCGTTGCAACGTCTGTGCGAGCAACCTCATTGCCGAGATGACTGGCGGCGCGCATTGTCATCTGCTCGACGACATCGATCCCACGAAACGCTCCGGACACAGGCTTGACGATGTGCGTCGTTGGGGAGGAGCCCTCAGGAATACCCCATTCACCGTTCCCTATTTTGTGCAGCGCGATTTTTGGCTGCGCACCGGCAAGGCTGAAACGTCCAGCCGCGTCAGAATAGGGACCCCCCTCGGTATATTCGGCGACAACGCGCGTGAGCATGCGCGAAAGTTCTTCTTCGGATATCGAGCGCACAGATCCCCGTTGCCCTGCATCAGATGCGAACTCACCCGCTGGGACGATCTGCACGGCTCCCGCGGCATCCCTACCCACCTGCTCAAGCAGAGCAAAGGGATTATTCGCCGACACATTGAAACGACGCGCGATTGCATTCAACGCGTCCGTATTATCAGGCAGCAGTCCCTGAAGCCAGGGAAGGACAGCACGTTTGCGGTGACTCCTCGTGGCCAGGGGCATGGACAGCGACAGCGGCGTTGCATTCTGTGAAGCGCGATACGCATCGTCATACGTAAACGTCACGTTGCCCGATGTGGACTGCGTGAGAACTCCGCAGAAAAGCCCGTCAAGATACAGGTCGAGGTTTCGCTCGCTCACCAGCGCACCTCGCCGTCATCAAGCGACCGCAACGCAATCTCGTGACCCAGCGCCTGGAAAATGTCAAAAAGTTTCGACGCTTCAGTTGTCGGCTTTCCCGCTTCAACATCTGCCACGAAAGACCGGGATACGTGTGCCTTGCGGGCAAGCTCGGTTTGCGTCCATCCGCGTCGCTCGCGGAGATCGCGAACCACCGAAGCCGCCTCTCGCATTGTGAGCATCGCCGCCCCTAACAATCCATTCTGCCTCCGTACAGAGACAATTACATATGTCGCCGTACGACTACATTCTATCCTTGTCGTCGTACGGCGATAAAGATGGGCTCCTAGCCTAGGATTGCTGAACGCGGTCCTCTGGCGGGCTGACCGTCAGGCGACGTTCGCCTCAGCATCCGGTGCCCTCAGCGCGAGCAGCCGCTCCATCATGTGCGGCGCCAGCGTGCCCTCAGTCTCAAGCGCCACGCGCACCGTCGCGCCCTCACGATCTATCGGCCCCAGACGCTGACCCCGCAGATCGCAGACCGTCTGCCCACGACCCGGGCCGTCGGTGACATCCACCTCGACGGGCACGGCCGACGCGACGCGCGAGTGTTCCGATTCCTTGCACCAAAAACGCCGGTCGTTGTCGGCAAACGCCGCCGTCAGTCGTTGATCGTGCGCACCAGCACCGATTGAAAAACCTCGTCGTTGTAGAAGAACTCTCCGCAGCCAACGGTTGCCCCGGAATCAGAAATCGCCTGCTGGCGGGCCCGCAATAAGGGGGTCTGCGCCGGAAGCTCCAACAACCCCGTCACTGCGTCGTCGCCCGTCACCGCGCTCAGTGCCGACTCGTGCTTCACAATGCGTAGTCCGTATCGCCGTAAAAAGCTCATCAGGTCTACGTCAACGTCAGCGAGCGCCGTCGGCTGGATCATCCCGTCATCTCCACCATCGCGCAGATAGTCAAACATCACGACTCCCGGCCGACCGTCGATAGTCAGACACCGTCGCACACGCCACATGGGATCGTCGTTTCGCATCGCCGCGCGCACCCATTCGGGTGCCTCCTCGCGGTCGATCTGAAACCCGATGATCGCCACTTCGTGCCCAGCGCGCATAATCTCGCGAGGCAGTGACGTGATGCCGTGAATGGCAGAGTAGATCGACCGAAACGCCGACTCCTCCGGCGCTCCTTTCGCGGTGTCGGCGATGAACGTTCCGACTCCCCACCGCCGAACGATCACACCCTCAAGCCACAGCCGAGTAAGCCCCTCTCGCACGGTGACACGGCTCACCCCAGCCAATGTCGCAATATCGGATTCCCGCGGCAGCTGGTCGCCCGCCTCGCCTCGATTTATGAGGTCACGAATGACGCGTTCAGCGTGATCGATTTTCGTGTGAGCAGGCACACCTCTATTATCCGAGATTCCTACCATGTGCCAATGCTGAAGAGTCCCCGAGGCGAGTTTGGGTAGCCGTCGTTCACCGTAAGCTCCATGAGCTCGTCTGCAAGCTTGGCCTTGACGCCCGAGAATTCGGGGTCGAACGCGAGATTCCACTGTTCATCAGGGTCTCTGAGCACGTCGAACAGCTGCTCTCCGCCTCCCGCGAGATAACGCGTGTAGCGATAGCGCTCGGTTCTGATCGTGCGGGCCCAACTCGAGGGAGACGCATCGAAGTGACTATTGTTCGATTGAATCAGGATGCTGTCGCGCCACGACTCACCGTCGTCGGTCGTGAGCGGAAGAAGCGACCTGCCGTGCAGCATCCTGATGGGGTCGATGCGCGGCTCGAACGTCGACAGCATGGGTTCGGGAATCCGAGCCCAGTCGTAAATCGTGGCGGCAATATCCGTGTGCTCGACGAGCTCGTGGCGCTCGCTCTGCTCGCCCGCGCCGCCCGCCGTGTCAGACACGATGAGCGGAATACGAATGCACGGGTCGTAATGTCGCTCCCACTTTCCCAGCAGCCCCTGATCATGCAGCATCTCGCCGTGATCTGACGTGAATATGAACAGGGCGTCCTCCGCTCGGCCCGCCTCGCTGAGCGCGTTGCGCACCCTCCCGAGTTCGTGGTCGAGGTGGGCGAGGTCGGCGAAGTACAGCTGCCGCTGCCTGCGCCAGTCGTCGATGTCGTAGCTCGGCGTCTCGTATCGTTCCTGCTGAAAGTACGGAATCGGATGCGTCTTCCACTCCGCACCGGTCGGCTCGGGAATCGCGTCGACGTTGACGCGGTCGACGAACTCGGCTGGCGGGGCGAAGGGGTTGTGTGGCTGCACGTAGCTGATGTGGGCGAATAGATTGCCCTCGGTGCGCTCGATGAAGCTGAGGGCCCGGTCGGTGATCCACGCTGTTTGCGAAACGCTCGCCGGGAACGGCAGCTCATATGCGTCACTGGTCGAAGCGGGGTACTCCTGTTGCGCTTCGAGAATCTGCGACCGTAGGTCCTCTCCCTCCGCGCCGTACTTCTCGAGCTCGGGCACCATCGTCATCCACACCGTCGAGAGCGCTGCCTCGTAGTGCTCGGGATGGTGACACTTCACCCAGTCGAGCCATTCCCCGGCGCGAGCATCTTCTGTGTTATTCACGACGTCGAAGCCGTACGCGTAGTAATCAGGTGTCAGCGTTTCGATCTGCGTGACCAGGTGCAATTTGCCAAAGGCCCCCGTCGACCAGCCGCTGACTTGCAATGCCTGTGCGATGTTCGGCACGTCCGGGCTGAGGTCGTAACCGCACTCGGTGACGCCGTGCGCGCTGTTCGACATACCCGTGATGATGCTGGCCCGGGATGGGCTGCAGACGGGATTGGTACTGAATGCGCTTGAGAACGTCACCCCTTCTTTTTGGAGTGCGTCGAAATTGGGCAAGTCGACAATCCCGTGGCGCGCAGCTTCGAGCCAGCGGGCTGCCAGCTGGTCCACCATGAACAAAATGACCGTACGCTGATTACCCGTCGGCATCTCAGGCCTTCCCCTCGTTTGTTCGTTCACGATCCAACTCGCCAGACCGTTTCTTCTCTGCCTCGAGCACACGAGGTGCGACGAGCGTGCACACTACGAGCAGCAAACTGAGAGCACTGATGTAGATTGCCACCGACATCACGCTGCCCGTTGCCTCGACCAGCGAGCTGGCGATGAGCGGAGAGAGGCCACCACCGAGAACAGCCGCGATCTGGAACCCGAGCGACACTCCTGTGTACCGGACACGTGCAGGAAAGAGCTCGAAGAAGAGCGAAGCCTGAGCACCGTATGCGATTCCCGAGAAGAGACCGACGATGGCCATAGCGATCATCACGATCGGGACCGACCCGGTCATTCCGGAGCCGAACATGATGAAGGATGCCGGGATGAGAAGCACTCCGCCGACCAGATACACCACTGAACGGCCGAAGCGGTCAGACAACACGCCCCCGATGAGCGTCGCGAACAAGTAGGTCACCGCTGCGACGAGGTTCGCGATGGTCGCCAAGTACTGCGGAAAGTCTGCGCCGTTGATGAGGTAGTTGATAAAGAAGACACCTTGCGTAAAGCCGAAGGCGGCGACGGCGATGTACATGCCGATCGCAACGAGCACCATCTTCCAGTGCCGCGCAAGGGCTTCGAGCAAGGGCGTCTTCGCGATTGTTGCTGACGCCTCGCGCTGCTCGAAGTCCGGTGACTCCTCGATGTGGCTGCGAACGATCAGACCGATCACCACGAGCACGATGCTGAAGAGCAGGGGAATTCGCCACCCCCACGCATCGATCTGCTCGGGCGTAAGCACAACGAACATGAGCGTGACCAGGCCCGTCGCAAGAATGATCCCCATCCCACTTCCGGTCTGAACCGCGGCACCGAAGAAGCCGCGGCGTTTCGCCGGGGTGCTTTCCATCATGAGTGTCGTCGCGCCGCCCCACTCGCCGCCGATGCCGAAGCCCTGGATGAATCGAAGCACGACCAGAAGAATGGGAGCGACGATACCTGCCTGCGCGAGCGTCGGTAGTGCACCCATCAGAGTCGTGGCGATCCCCATCGTGAGAAGGCTGGCGACGAGTACGGGCTTACGGCCGTACTTGTCACCGAGGTGGCCGAAGATCATGCCGCCAATCGGTCGCGAAAGGAACCCCACGGCGAATGTGCCGAAGGCGAGAAATGACGTGAGGAATGGGTCGTCGGTCGCGAAGAAGAGTCGCCCAAAAACCACGGCCGTCAGCGTTCCGTACACGGAGAAGTCGTAGAACTCGATCGTGTTTCCGATCACGGTGGCTGCCACGAGCCTCCGTGTCTGCGCTCGAGATCTACTGTGTTCGCCCGGTGTCGTGATCACGATGTATCTCCTTTGATTCTCGTCGGAGGTCTAGACCTTAGATGAGAGTAAAGGAAGATCACGGAATGCACAAACGGTGCGTACGTATTTATAAAGCACCTACAAGGTCTATAACTCACTCCGCCGATTGCGGCGATAGCGTCGCCCCCGGCCATCGGCGGCGCCGTACCCGCAGCGTGTGATCTCATCGGCATCCGTACCCCGCACCGGGTCGAAGACGAGAATCGACAACACGTTTTCTCGGGCCGTATCCGCGGCACAAGCTTCGGAACGCCATTCACCCGCGCACAACAGCACACCGAACGAAAGCCTCTTACTCGGGATCAGCAGACACCGCATTCATCAACTCGGGAGGTCCTGATCAAGAGAATTGGCCTGGGAAGCAATTGAATGCTCGTTTCGATGCCCTTTTCTGCCGTTCAGATGGCGGACTCAACTAGAGTCACCGCGGTCGCAGCGCCGGTCCAACAATGACTCTCAGGCTCCGAGTTCCGAGGCGCTACCGCACAATCAGGCGACGTTCGCCTCAGCATCCGGTGCCCTCAGCGCGAGCAGCCGCTCCATCATGTGCGGCGCCAGCGCGCCCTCCGTCTCGAGCACCACGCGCACCGTGGCGCCCTCACGATCGACCGGCCCCAGACGCTGACCCCGCAGATCGCAGACCGTCTGCCCACGACCCGGGCCGTCGGTGACATCCACCTCGACGGGCACGGCTGGCGCGGTGCGCGGCAGCATCCCGCCCACGGCGATCGCCGCGGCCAGAGGATCATGCAGGGCGCTGCAGCGGCGACCGTACTCGGCGACGTAGAAGTCGAAGTAGTAGTCGAGCGCAGCACCCACGGCGCGTGCGATCGGCGCCTCGGCCGCGCACAGCCGCTCACGGTCGGCCTCATCGAGCACGTTGGCCAACGTCGTGTCCAGCGGCACAAGAGTGACAGGCCAGGATGCTGTCACCACAGCCTGCGCCGCCTCCGGATCATGGGCAATGTTCGCCTCGGCGACCGGCGTGATGTTGCCGGGCACAAGCGCGGCGCCGCCCATCACCGTCACCTGCGCCACACGCCCAGGCAGCTCCGGGTCGCGCTCGAGTGCGAGCGCGAGGTTCGTCAGCGGTCCCACCGCAATGATCTCGAGTGCGCCCTCGTGCTCGCGCGCCAGGCGGAGCAGCAGCTCAGCAGCATCCTCGTCGATTGGCCCCGCGCCAGTCTCGGCAATCTCGATGTTGCCGATGCCGTTCGCACCGTGCACGTGCGGCGCACCCCCGGCGAACTCCCCCACAAGCGGGTCGTTCGCTCCCACAGCGACCGGGATGTCGGTGCGCTCGGCGAGCGCGAGCAGCCGCAGCGTGTTCTGCACCCCCTGCGCGGCACTGACGTTACCGTGCACGCCGCCGATGCCGACGAGCTCGATCTCGGGCGAGGCCAGCAGGTAAGCGAGTGCCATCGAATCATCGACTCCGGTGTCGCAGTCGAGGTAGACGGGTCGGGTCATGGGAGATCCTTACTGTGTATTCGTGGGTCAGTGGAGACGTGTGTCAGTCGCGATTCGGGGCTGCCTTCAGCACCAGGCTGGCACCGAGTGCGAGCACCGTGATGACGACAGAGATGATGAGAGCGGTGGTGTATCCGCCGATGCCGCCCGAGCCGACAAACGGTGCCACGATCGCGATGCCGAGGCTCGCTCCGATGCCGAACGCTGCGCTGTTCATGCTCGGCAGAGCGGACGGCGCCTCGACGGGCGACTGGATGACTCCGAGCCCGTTCGACGTGGTGAGAACCAGGCCATTGTAGGCGATGCCCAGCACGGCGATCATCGCGAAGACGACCCACTGGCTCTGCGGGAACATCGTGATCACGATCAGCGCAGCCAGGCAGATCACCAGGCCAAAACGAAGGATGCTGACCCAGCCGATTCTCACGGCGAGCCACCCCGCGAAGGGCGCCGCGGCAAGCCCGATCAGCGCGGGCGGAGCCAGGAACATCAGGGCGCTCGTCGCCGCGTTCATGCCGAAGCCGATCTCGGTGTCTTGGCTGAGCATCACGACGGTGAAGTTGATGACGGCGAACACGCTCGAGAGCGTGAGGACCGTCGTGGCGATGACGGGCCACACCTGGCGCGATTTCAGGTGCTCCACCGCGATGAGCGGGGTGGTGCGGCGCTTCTCGATCTGCACGAAAATGACGAATGCAGCGATCGTTCCGACCAGGAGCGCGAGCGTCGGCGCGGCGAGCCAGCCTTTGTCGCCACCGGTTGAGACGAAATACGTCAGGCAGATGAGTCCGGCCGACAGCGCACCGGCTCCCCACCAGTCCATGCGACCCGTGGATGCTGCTCCCGCATCCTTCGGGGCCGCCACCCACACGCACACCAGTGCAAGTACACCGACGATGAAGATCACCACGAACAGCGAGCGGAATCCGAACGCGTCGGTCAGCAGCCCGCCGATCCACCCATCGACTCCGCCGACGCCACCGTTGATGGCGGTCAGCACACCGAGCATCGTGCCGAACATCTTTCGGGTCAGCGACTCGTTGAGAATCACGTACGAGAGCTGGAACGCCGCGCTCGATGCCCCCTGAAGCACGCGCCCGACGAGCAGAATCTGCAGGTTGGGCGCGAAGAGGCAGAGCAGCGTTCCGACCGAGAGGATGCCGAGCACGATCAGCAGTCCGCGCTTGCGTCCGATGAAGTCGCTCCACCGGGCCAGCAGCACGCCCCCGACCGCGCCGGCAAGGAAGAACAGCGACGAGACCTGCGAGACGGAGTCGATGTCGACGCCGAGCGTGCGTGCCATGTCGGGCAGCGCCGGAGTGATCATGCTCGCATTCAGCTGAAACGCGACAACCGCCAAAATCAGTGTCGCGACGAGTCCGACCGCGCGGCCACCGTGCAGCTTGCCGTCCGCCGGGGAGGTGGATGCTGCGCCAGCGCCGTCGCCGGTCGCAGTTCGTGTGTCGGTCATACAGAGACTCCCTTGTCTGATTCGATGTGGTGGTTTGTGATGTGTTCGCGGATGATGCGTGTTCTGGTCGGGCACGGGCAGTGCGCAGGACTCGTGCACACGTCTCTGTGTCCAGCGCCTGGTTCCGGCGATGTTCCCCGTCTGTGCCCGACCCCGTCAGCTCCGATACCCCGGTGCCGTGCGGTGATGATGCTCAGTGTCACACGTGCAGTCTGATGTTATACCTCTTGAGTATGACATGTACAACCTCCCATTTTCTGGTTGAATGGAAGCCGCCGAGAACTCAGCCCCGGCGAGGGCGACCATGAGAATCAGGAGCACCGATGACGGCACGTGACCAGTTCTTCGCCTCCCCTCTCACCACCACGGTCGGGCAGCCGCTCCGCGTCGCCGTCTACGCGCGCATCGCCCAGGGCATCCGTGACGACGTCTTCCCCCTCGGCTCCGCACTCCCCCGCGAAACCGAGCTCGGCACCGCCCTCGGCGTCAGCCGCACGGTCGTGCGCGAGGCCATGATGCTGCTCGAAGAAGACGGCCTCATCACCACACGGCGCGGGGTCGGGCGGTTTGTCGCAGCATCCACCCCTCGTGTCGGACTCGAAGACCTGCGCCCCTTTGAAACGGCGCTTGCCGGCCCGGGGCAGTCCATCACCGTCGAGCCGCGCCCGATCGTGATGCAGCCGAACACCGAGTTTGTCTCGACGAACCTGCACCTCGACCTTGAGGCCAACACCTGGTTTCGCGAGAGCGTGCTGACCCGCGACGACGAGCCCATCGCGATCGTGCAAGAGCACCTGCCGGCGGGGCGGTACCTGAGCGACATCAGCCCGCAGATCGCCGAAAATCTGCAGCGAGCGGCCGAACAGGACGCAACCGTGTTCGCCGGGCTTCTCGAGCTGTGCGGCCCCGTCTTCACGGCGAGCAGCTTTCACGTCGCACCGAGCGTGGTCGGCGCGTCGCGCGGCAAGCAGCTGCGGCTCGCAGCATCCGACCCTGTCATCATCCTCACGCAGGTGATCGAACACGACTCGACCCCGGTCTACGTGGCCAAGTGCATCGTGTCGTCGCGCGTGGGGCATTTGACCGTCGTTCAGAGCCTCTCTTCCTGATCAGCCCACCCCCGAAGGACTCTCATGCCCCGTGACATCTCACTCACCGTCGTCGGAAGCATCAATGCCGACATCACCGCCCTCACCGAGCGGCTGCCCGGCGCGGGCGAAACGGTGGGAGGCGGCCGCCTCACACGCAATGCGGGCGGCAAGGGCGCGAACCAGGCGGCAGCGGCCGCGCGCCTCGGGGCACGCACCCGCATGGTCGGGGCGGTGGGAACGGATGCTGAGGCCGAGGCGATGCGTCAGGCGCTCCGCTCGGCGGGCGTCGACTTCACGCACGTGGCCGAGGTGGACGGCGAGACGGGCACGGCACTGATCATGGTGGATGCTGCGGGCGAGAACCAGATCGCGGTGTGCGAGGGTGCCAACGCGCACGTCTCGATTGAGGGCGTCGATTTTCCCGACGACGACACGGTGCTGGCGCAGTTGGAGATTTCACTCGACACCGTAACCGAGGCGGCACGGCGCTGCCGCGGCTACTTCGCGCTGAACGCGGCGCCGGCGATGCCGCTGCCCGCCGAACTGATCGACGCGTGCGACCTGATCATCGTCAACGAGACGGAGTACGAGCTGATCCCCGAGCTGGCGGATGCTGCGCTCGTCGCCGTCACCTACGGCTCGAAGGGCGCTGCCATGCTCGAGCGAGGCACGCAGGTGGCATTCGCGGATGCTGTCAAGACGACGCCCGTTAACACTGTCGGTGCGGGCGACGCGTTCTGTGCGGCGCTCACGATCGCGCTGCGCAGTGGGCTGTCGTATGAGCGCGCGCTTCAGACGGCGAACGCCGTGGGTGCTGCGGTCGTGCAGGAACCGGCGGCGCAGCCCGCCCTCAAGAACCTCGAGCACTACACGGCGTAGCCGCCCCGGCGTCACGCGGTCGACCGGGCACCACGGGACTGTCCCCTCTTCCCGCGGCTGGTCCGGCACCGCGTGCACGGCCCAGCACCACGTAGAGGCCCCAGCACCCCGCAGACGATTCTGCACCAACTGGCCCACTCGGCACCCCGCAGCGGACTCTGCACCAGTGGCCCACTCGGGACCACGTAGAGGCCTCGGCACCCCGCAGCGGACTCTGCACCACTAGCCCACTCGGCACCCCGCAGCGGACTCTGCACCCCACAGAGGATTCTGCACCAACTGGCCCACTCAGGACCGCGCAGCGCCCCAGCATCCCCGTGCGCGTCTCGTTGGCCGCACTTCCTTGCCTACCCGCGCCGCACAGCGCCGAGCATCCCCGTGCACGCCTCGCGGGCCGCACTACCCTGCCTACCCGCGCCGCGCTGCCCTGCCTACCCGCGCCGCGCTGCCCTGCCTACCCGCGCCGTGCTGCTCTGCCCTTCATCAGCCCCGTTCATCACGGCGCGACGTGCGCCCGCGCAATTGGGGACCAGCTTTCACTATCTAAACGAGGCGAAACATACTGAAAGTTGATCCCCAATTGGCGTGTACCTCAGTTTTTGTCGTCGGTGCCGGTGTCGCTGTCGCCCGCGCGCGTCGCAACGCACGAAACCGACGTGCCGGTGTCTTCGGTGACGACGACGCCGTCGATCAGGATGCGACACGTCACCTCGCCGCCGACGCCTGCGTCCGCCGAGACCGTCACGCGGGCATCGCCGCCCTCATCACGCACCTCCATGTCGACGTGCTTGCTGAAGGGCAGGTTGACACCGGCATTCGTTCCTCCGCCGACGCTCCCCGGGCTTCGGTACGAGTACTCAACGTCCGCACTGTGTGCCGTGCCGGTCACCTCAAGGGTGACGCCCACTTCGTGGTGGGGCTCGCCATCGAAGGCCAGCTCTTCCAGGTTTCCGAAGAACGCGAACATATAGATGAACACCATGATCACCGAGGCGATGAACGCCAGCGGCGAAATGATCGTCGCAGCGATTGCCGCGCGCCGGCGCCTGTTCTTCAGGCATAGAGCAATGATGCCGAGCACGATCGCCACGAGAGCCGCGACGGCGGTCACGAAGTTGAGAATGGGAACGAACGCTCCGATAAACGCGGCGATGCCCGTGATGAGTGCGGAGACTCCCAGCTTGTTCGGCAGGCGCTCCCCCGTGTCGGTCGGCGTCGGCTGACCGTTTGACGGTGGCTGCCCATTCGGCGCGGGCTGACCATACGGTGCAGGCTGGCCATATGGTGCAGGCTGGCCGTTCGGCGTCGGCTGACTGTTAGGCGCGGGCTGACCGTTCGGCAAAGGCGGTGACTGACCGTTCGATGGTGACTGCCCATTCGGTGACGGCTGACCTTGAGGAGCAGCCTGGCCATACAGCCTCGGCTGGCCATACGGCAGTGGCTGGCCATTCGGTCCAGGCTGGTCTCCCGGCACGGGCTGGCCGTGTGGTGCCCGCTGGTCTCCCGACACAGGCTGACTATTTGGTGCGGACTGGTCCTCCGACACAGGCTGGCCCTGTGGAGCAGGTTCACCGTTCGGCACGGGCGGCGGCCGCGGATTCATACGTCCATGCTCGCAACCAGCGCGAGTGAGAGGAATGGGCACGCCTCCCCACACCCGCAGCACGACGCCCCATTGGCCCGCGTAGAATCGCGGTACCCGACCGTGCCCCTCAGTGCCTCTCAAGGAGGATGCGTGAGCTCGCCAGCATCCGAGATCCCCGACGACTCGATCATGAACGATGACATGCGCGCCTTCGCGCACCGCATGCGCGTCGAGTTCCCCCGGTTTCTCATGCAGTACCGGTTCGCCGTCGACGAGATGCTCACGAAGGTGTCGATTCTGCGCGAAGAGTTTCTGCACCTGCACCGCTACAACCCCATCGAGCACGTCTCATCACGCGTGAAGTCACCGCAGAGCCTGCTCGAGAAGATGGCCAGGCGCGGGGTCACCCCGGATCTCGACCAGATCCGGTCGCAGATCACCGACATCGCCGGCATCCGAATCACCTGCAGCTTCATCGCCGACACGTATCGCGTGCTCGAGACGCTCACCTCGCAAGACGACGTGCGCGTGCTTGAGATCAAGGACTACATCGCGCACCCCAAACCGACCGGATACAAGAGCCTGCACGCGATTCTCGAGGTTCCCGTTTTCCTCTCGAACGGTGCCGTTCCGGTGATCTGCGAGGTGCAGATTCGCACGATCGCCATGGACTTCTGGGCAAGCCTCGAGCACAAGATTCAGTACAAGTACCAGGGCGAGATTCCCGAACGCCTCGTGCACGAACTGACACAAGCATCGGATGCTGCCGCGCAGCTCGACCGCCAGATGGAACGTCTTTACGCTGAAGTCCACGGCGACGACCCGGCGGACGACGCTCCCGGTGTCGACGACGACATCGTGCGGCGGCTCTGGGACTTGGCGCGCCGCGGCTGACCGGCGCGTCGGCGGTGCGCAGAGATTCGGAAAAAATCGACGACACGCCGTCTTCATGAGCCGCTGAACGGCGTGTTGCCCGAAAGTTCCGAATGTCTGCACCGAGAGCCCCGGCTGTCACGGCCGCGTCGAGCAGAAGTGACGACCGGCCACCACCATATGGTGGGCACCCGTGCGGTGTCAGGAACTGATGTCGGCCAGGTCGATGCGACCGAGGAGCTTTCCCACGATCTGACCGAGGGCGCGAATCTCGTCGTCGCTGAGGTGCGCATCGAGAAGTTCACGGCGCGTGTCGCGCGCGACGTGAAAGCCCGCCCGGGTCGCGGCAGTTCCGGCGGCGGTGAGCGCGAGAAGCGCAACGCGGCGATTCGCAGCATCCGTCTCGCGTGTGACCCAGCCGCGGCGAACAAGGCGATCCGCCAGACGTGTCATGCCGCTCGGGCTCATCGTCAGGCGGGCCGCGGCCTCAGACATCGTCAAGCGGCGATCGACGGCATTGGCCAGGTACCAGAGCAGCTGGAACTCCGCCGATGACATTCCGGCGTGCTCCTGCAGGCGAGCGCTGAGCTCGACGTCGAGTGTCGTGGCAGCCGTCTGCAGGTCCACCCACACGAGGTCACGTTCGCCGTCATCCACTCATTCAGGATAACCGGGAATTGTTCGAGCAACCTTTGCGTTAGCAACTATTGCACAAACAAGCGAATGGAAGGTGTGCAGTATGAGCTCGACAATTCTCGTCAGCGGAGCAACCGGAACCCAGGGCGGCGCGGTCGCCCGAGCACTGCTCAATCACGGCCACAGCGTGCGGGCGATGACCCGCAGGCCCGACGGCGACGCGGCGCGCGCGTTGACTGCGCTCGGGGCCGAGGTCGTCACCGCCGACTTCGATGACGCGGAGAGTCTGCGTGCCGCAGCATCCGGTGTTCATGCTGTTTATGCGATGGGCACTCCGTACGAATCGGATGCTGAGACCGAAGAGCGCCAGGCAAACGCACTTCTCGACGCCGCCGTGGCTGCGGGCGTGGAGTTCGTCGTCTACTCGTCTGTGGCGAGCGCGCTGGACGACTCGAAGGTGCCGCACTTCGACAGCAAGGCCCGTGTGGAGGAACACCTCGGCACGCTGCCCGTGGCGCACACGGTTGTCGCTCCGGCGATGTTCACCGACAACATCCTCGCCCCAAACAACGTGGAATCGCTCGCCGCCGGGCGCTACGCATTCCCGGTTCCCGCCGACGTTCGCGTCCAGCAGGTGACGATCTCCGATCTCGCGGAGTTCACAGCCCTGGTCTTCGACGACCCGCAGCGGTTCGCCGGCCAGCGCATAGAGCTTGCATCGTCTGAAGAAACGGGGGCCGAGGTGGCCGCGGCGCTCACCCGCGTGCTTGGGCGAGAGATCGCGTACAGCGAGATCCCTCTCGAGGCGATCGAGGCGAGCGGCAACGACGACCTTGCCGCCATGATGCGGTTCTTCCGCGAGCGCGGCTACTCGATCGACATCGACGCGCTGCACGCCGCGTACCCCGAGGTCGGATGGCACACGGTGGAGAACTGGGCGCGCGAGCAGAACTGGTAGGCATTCGCCGCTCGAATCGGGGACCAACTTGTGCACCTGGCCGCAGGAGTCGGCGCGGCAAAAGTCGGTCCCCGATCAGTGCCGTCGACACCATTCGATGACCACGCTCGTACCGTGAGCGCAACTCGGCTCGAACCCGGAACCCTCGTCACCGCACCCGCATCGCGAGCCCGAGCCCGAGCCCGAGCCCGAGCCCGAGCACTAACGACGACAAGGGCCGCCGCGCCGAGTGCGCGACGGCCCCATCACGGGATGCTGTTACTCAGCGTCGTGCGATGACGACGGCCCCGAAGACCCGGACGCTCCGGACACCGCGACCGTCTCACCGCGCTTCGCCGCGAGCTGCTCGGCCTCGAGACGCTCGGCCTCCTCGCCCCCGATCGCCTCGCCGCGGGCAACCAGCCCAGCCTGGTCGGAGAGCGGAATCTGCTTCAGCAGAAGCGAAAGCAAGAACGCCACCGCGATGAACGGAAGGATGTACCAGAACACCGGCGCGAGAGCATCCGCGTACGCGCCGACAATGCCGTCACGCACGCCCTGCGGCAGGTCGTTCAGCACCGACGGGTCGATGGTCGCCGAGGCGTTTGCCGCGTCGGAGGCGCTGGCGCCAGCATCCGAAAACACCGTCATCAGGTTGTCGGTCAGCCGCGTGGTGAAGATCGTGCCGAACACGGCTGTTCCCAGCGACGCACCGACCTCGCGGAAGTAGTTGTTCGTACTCGTTGCCGTGCCGACCTGTGCCGCGGGCACCGCGTTCTGCACGACCAGAACGACGACCTGCATGATCAGGCCGAGCCCCACGCCGAACACGAACAAGAACACACAGATCAGCCAGATCGGGGTGGATGCTGACAGCGTGGTGAACGCCAGCATGGCCAGCCCCATCACAATCGTGCCGATGATCGGGTAGATCTTGTACTTTCCGGTCTTCGTGATCGCGAGGCCCGACCAGATCGACGTGCCGATCATGCCGACCATCATGGGGATCAAGAGCAGACCGGATGCTGCCGCCGAGGTGCCCGACGCCATCTGCAGGAATGTCGGGAGGAACCCAATCGCGGCGAACATGCCGATGCCGAGCACCATGCCGATGGCCGACGCGTTGAGGAATATCGGGTTGCGGAACAGGCTGAGCGGAATGATCGGATCTTCGGCGCGTGCCTCGGTGACGACGAAGGCCGTTGCCGCAGCCAGCAAGCCGGCGCCCCAGGCCCAGGTGGCGACGGCACCCCAGCCGAACTCGGCGTCACCGCCGAAGTCGGTGAAGAAGATGAGACACGTCGTCGCGATTGAGAGGAAGACGACGCCGAGAATGTCGATCTTCTTCTCGGCCTTCTTACTGGGCAGCTTGAGCGCGAACAGTGCGATGACGAACGCGGCGATGCCGATGGGGATGTTGATGTAAAAGCCCCACTGCCAGGTGAGGTGGTCGACGAAGTAGCCGCCGAGCAGCGGTCCGGCGACGGCCGAGAGGCCGAAGATCGCGCCGAGCGGGCCCATGTACTTGCCGCGCTCACTTGCCGGAACAATGTCGGCGATGATCGCCTGCGAGAGGATCATGAGGCCTCCGCCGCCGAGTCCCTGCAGGGCACGGCAGACGACGAACACCCAGAAGCTTCCGGCGAAGGCGCAGCCGATGGAGGCGATCGTGAACACCGCGATCGCGATCAGGAACAGATTGCGTCGGCCGAGCACGTCGCCGAACTTGCCGTAAATCGGCATCACGATCGTGGTGGCGAGCAGGTAGGCGGTGATGATCCAGACCTGGTGCTCGACGCCGCCGAGCTCACCGACGATCGTCGGCATCGCGGTCGACACAATCGTCTGGTCGAGGCTGGCCAGCAGCATCCCCGCGATGAGGGCGCCGAAGATCGTCCAGATGCGCCGCTTGGTCAGCAGGAAGGGCGCGGATTCCGTAGTAGTCATTGTTGCCGTTCTGTGTTGATCGGTTCTGAATAGATGAGCTTGGAGGAGGTCACGTCGGTGTCGCTCAGGCGGGCATCGAGGGATCAGGCGAGGTGACGTGCGTCAGGGAACGAGGCGTCGGTCAGGTGAGTACCGTGCCGGCGTCATAGCAGCAGCTCTCGCGCGGCCGCCAGCCTCTGAGTGAAGACCCTTGCGAACAGTCCAATGCTGGGTGGCGTGTTGCCCTGGTCGGCGAAGTAGTCTTCTGCGGCTGCTCGGGTAAAGGCGCCGACGAGGTGCACGAGCGTCGATGCCCGGATGTCACCGGGCGTCAAGCGCTCTCGCTTCTCGACGAGCGCGATATCCCGCTGCTCGTTCGCATGGATCTGCTCGATGATGCGGGTGTGCAGGCGCGGCTCACGGTCGATCGCGGCTTTCAGCGCTCGAAAATCGGATGCTGACGGAGCCATGATCTCCCAGCGGGCGAGGTGTAGCTCGACGAAGTCGTCGACGAGCGTCGACGACAGCCCAGCGGATGCGGTGTCGGCGGCACTGCTCGCGGCAGCTCCTGCGGCCGAAGACACCGCGGGCCCTGCGCCAGAACTTTCGCCCGACCCAGCGGACCCGGCATCGTGGGCTGCCGAGGTGCTGCCCCCTGCCGCGCCCGACCCGCCGGCGAGGAACGTCTGCACCAGGTCGTCCCCACCACGAGGCGCGAGGATGCCGAGGACAGCATCCTCCTTCGACGCGAAGTAGTTGAAGAACGTGCGCCGTGACACTCCCGCTGCCTCGCACAGCTCGTCCACGGTGAAGCCCGTGAACCCATCGCGCGCCGTCCACTCGCGGGCGAGGTCGATGAGTCGCTCGGCCGACTCCAGGCGGCGTCGCTCGCGCAGACCAGTTGCACTTTCTTCCATAAAGTGCATTCTTGCACTTTAACGCTATGAGTGCACTGAGAGTGCTTGTGTAGCCTGTTGCCGTTCTCGACATTCTTGCCACGCTTGCTGCTCGTGCCGCACCTACCGCACTTGCTGCTCTTGCCGCTCCTGCCGCTTCTGCCGCGCTTGCTGCTCTTGCCGCTCCTGCCGCTTCTGCCGCTCTTCCCTGTGGCGTTGCGTACACGGTCGACGGGTGGGTTCCCGCCGAATCGCGGACCAACTTTCACGATGAAATGGCCTGCTTTGATAGTGAAAGTTGGTCCCCAATTGAGGAGGCGCGGCCGAGCGCCACCCGAGCGTGCTGCAGCGCGATGGCTGCGTCAACCCGTCGAGCTCATTCGGGTGCTGACTTCTTCTATGAAGCGCAGTGTTTTGATGGGAAAAGTCAGCACCTGCGTGACGCGAGGCACGCGCACCGACACCTGCGTGAATCAAGACTCGTGCACCGAAGTAGAGCGGCCACGTGAAACGCGTCGCGCCTCATGTACTCGTCCACACGCCCACCCTCCACACACACGCTGTCCACATATCGCACCGTTATCTCTGCGGCCGGAGGAACGCTGTGCTGGACTACCCGAGAACGGAACGTCGCCTGACGGGCGAAAACAAGAAAGGGTATACCGAATGGTAGACTGCCTGCATGGCGACAACGATCAAAGTGTCCGCTGAGCTTCGCGACAGGATCAATGCCGACGCACGGGAGAAGGGCGTGACTGCCGCGAGACTCATCGAAAAGCTTCTTGACGCTCACGAAAGGCGTCAGCGTATGGAGGCGTTCGGACGAGCGACGCGGGGCGCGGAGTCGGAGTACTGGGACGAGTACCGTGAGTGGGATGTTGCACTGAACGATGGATAGGCCCGGCAACTACCTTCGACGAGGCAGCGTCGTGTGGGCCGAGCTCAGTCCTGCCCTGGGCCGAGAGCAGGCAGGGCGACGCCCCGCGCTCGTTGTCGCCAGCGATCTCTTCCTCGAGGTGGCCGACACCCTCGCGATCATCATTCCTGCAAGTACGACGAACCGCGGCTGGCCCAACCACGTGCGGCTTCGCGGCCCGGGTCTCGAACTATCGCAACCCACGTTCGCGCTCACCGAACAGCCTCGATCGGTGACGCGTGACCAACTCGTGGGGGTGGCCGGAGTCGTCGACGCCGCAACAATGCGGGAGGTCGATCGTTGGCTCCGTGATTTCCTGGCGCTCCCTTAGGCAGCCACGCTCTCAGTGCAGAGAACGGGCGGCGGCGCAGTTCAGACAGCCGTCGAAAACGTACCGTGACACAGCGGGCGCGGCGGAAGGAACGTACCGCAAACGCCGCTCGCACTGGCGCAGAGAACCGGCCGGGACACGTTTCGGGCCGCCGTGCAGTGCGCACGACGGCCCGAAAAAGTGAAGCGCGAGAGCTACTTGCCCTCGGGAATCGCGGCGACCGCGTCGATCTCGACAAGAATGTTCGCCAGCTGCGAGCCCACCGTCGTGCGCACGGGGAACGGCTCGGCGAAGAACTCCTTGTACGCCTCGTTGAACTCGGCGAAGTCAGCCAGATCGGCCAAGTGGACAGTGGTCTTCACGCAGTCGTTCAGCGTGAGACCGCGCTCGGCGAGCGCCGACTGCACGTTGCGCAGCACCTGTCGCGTCTGGTCGCCCACGTTCTCGGCGACGGCATTGCCGTTGGCGGCATCCTGTGGCCCGAATCCGGCCGTGTACACGAACCCGTTCGCCTCGACCGCCTGGCTGTAGGGGCCGGCAGGCTGCGGTGCGTTCGTGGTGTGGAATGCCTTCTTTGTCATAAAGAGTTCCTCTTTCTCTTGCTGATGGTCAATGGGCGCTTGATCGTCCGCGGGTTCCTAGTTCTCGACCAGTTCGTGCAGGCGCCCGGCGTTCTCGACGTCCGGCCGGATCTTTGCGTATGCCGTCGCGATGACACCGGCAAGTGCAATCACCGTCGCGTACACGATAACCGGCCAGATGTGCCCGGCCCAGGCGAAGAGTGCCGCGCAGATCAGCGGGGCGAACCCGCCGCCGAGCGTGTTCGAGAACTGGTAGCCGACGTTGACGCCGGTGGTACGCGCCTCGACGTCGAACATCTCGGTGAGCAGCGTCTGCAGGGTTCCCTGCATTGCAACACCGGGAATCACGAAGCCGACGACCATGCCGAGCCAGATCAGGATGGCCGTGCCGCCGCTGAAGAGCGCGAACGCCGGGTAGATCAGCACGGCGAAGCCGATGCACGCGAGGATGTAGAAGCGGCGACGCCCGATCTTGTCAGACACGTGGCCCCACACGGGCGCCATCACGATCTGCAGGAAGCCCACGATCATGGTGCCGATGAAGCCCACTTCGGGGTCAACCGAATGCTGGCTCACCATGTACGAGAGACCGTAGGTGAGCACAATGTAGCCGGCGATGCTCTGCGGCAGGCCGATAAAGATACCGAGGATCAGGTTCTTCGGGTGGCGAATCGCCTCCATGAGCGGGTTCTTGCGCTTGATGCCCTCGACCTCGATGGTCTTCGTGTACGACTTGAACTCATCAGACTCTTCGAGCTTGCTGCGCAGGATCACCGCGGCAATGGTGAGCAGCGCGGCGAAGAGGAACGGGATGCGCCAACCCCAGCTCATGAAGAAGGAGTCATCGCCCGCGCCGAGAACGGCCATGAGCCCGGCCGAGAACACGTTTGCGACGCCCGCACCGGTGATGAGCAACGCGCCGAACAAGCCGCGGCGACCCGTGGGAGCGTACTCGACGACGATCGTGGCTGCGGGGCCCATCTCACCACCGACGAACAGCCCCTGGCACATGCGCAGGAGCACGAGAAGAATCGGCGCGAGAAGTCCGATCGTTCCGGCGGAGGGAATGAGGCCCATCAGCGTCGTACAGACGCCCATGCCGATTACGGTGATCATCAGCGAGCGTTTGCGACCGAACCGGTCTCCGACATAGCCGAAGACGATGCCGCCGAGAGGTCGAAGCAGGAAGCCCACGGCGAATGTTGCGAACGACTGAAGCGTACCCATCACCGGGTCGTCCCCGGGGAAGAACACGTGAGGGAAGACCACGGCTGCACCCAAACCGAACAGGTAGTAGTCGTAGTACTCCATCATCGTGCCGATTGCACCGCCGGCGACGGTACGGCGATCCTTGGGCGGGATCGCCCTCCAGCCGCGTGCGGGCCGCGTCGTTGAGCTGGCCATCAGAGCCTCCTTACTCTTTGTCTTGCTTTCTTCTCTGACCGGCCGCATTTTGCCGGTCCAACGTCTGGGTGAATCCGTGAAAACCGCGGCCCTTCGGGCTTTGTGCCGTGTGTGCAGTAGGCTTGTCACGTAGACAAAGAGTTAAGTTAGCATCGATTCGAACAGTCTGTCTACTACTTAGACGAATTGTTCGATGAGGAGGAGAATCGGATGCCGTCAGACATCGCCGTCGCGCTGCAGCACGAGACGCCGGACGAACGCGTCTATGACACGGTCGATGAGATCTGCGCCGTCTACCGCCCCGTCATGCATGCCATGGCCGCCGCCGGCGGCCCGGGATGCGAAGTTGTGTTGCACGATCTCTCTGCCGATAATCCGGATCTCGAGCACACGATCATCGCCATCGAGAACGGCCACGTGACCGGCCGCACAGTGGGCGGGCCGTCGACGAGCCTCGGGGCAGGCGTCATCCACAACCAGGGCGCCGACCACGACGCGTTTGGCTACCGCGGCTTCACCAGCGATGGTCGCGAGCTGCGGTGCTCGTCCATCTACTTCCGCAATCGGGCAGGCAAGATCATGGCCGCGCTGTGCATTAACGTGGACGTCAGTGCGCTGCAGCAAGCGCGGTCACTGCTTGACAGCATGCTGCCTCAGACAGCATCCACTGCCCCCGATGCACCGAGCGAGTTCTTCGGCCAGGATCTGGTCGCCGTGATGGACGCCATGGTGACCGACGCGATTCAGGCGATCGGCAAGCCCGTGGCGCAGATGACGCGCGACGACCGCATCGCCATCGTGCGAACGCTCGACCAGCAGGGCGCCCTGCAGATGCGCAAAGGAATGGAGCACATCGCCTCTCGCCTCGGCATCTCACGCGTCACCGCCTACTCGTACCTCGACGAGGCTCGAGCCGAGCAGTAGCCCCCGGCGGTCCACATCTGTGACCGCCGGGAGAACTCCTGCCCACTCCATCGGGCTGCGGAGCCCGTCGTGAGGTGCTGTGTCACCCGTTCGACGCCGCCTCTCCAGTGGTGATCGACCGCCTCACCAGGGCAACACACCGTTCTCGTCGCTCAAGGTCCCCGTGGGGCCGCCCCGCTCGAGCGTCGCCCACTGCACGACGACCCGTCCGGTCTCTTCGACGGCGCGGCCGATTCCGAAGTCCGCGGTCATATCTGTCGCCGTCGTGCCCGGTTCAATCGCGTTGAATGTGATCTCTGGATACGCCTTCGCATACTGCAGCGTCATCATCGTGGCCGCCGCCTTCGTTGCCGCGTAGGTGGACAGCGGTAGCGAAAACTCCGGCCGCTCGGGGTTGTTCGCCGCCCAGAAGGATCCCGCACTGCTCGAGATCGTGACGACGTTGGGGTTCTGTGAGCGACGCAGCAGAGGAAGCGCCGCCTCGGTCACACGCACGATCCCCACCACGTTGGTGTTAAAGGCGCGCAGGACAGCAGGCCCGTCGAGGCTCGTGTCCAGAACTCCGGCGTTGTTCACCAGAACATCCAGCCGGCCTTCTGCCGCCTCAATAGACGCAAGCGCGCTCGCGGTTGACGCATCGTCAGTCACATCGAGCTGCACAAACCGGGCCCCGATCTCGGCAGCGGCACGTTCGCCTCGCTCGACGTTGCGAGCCCCGATGTAGACGGTGTAGTCGAGCTCGCGTAGCTGCTTGGCGGTCTCGAATCCGATGCCCTTGTTGGCGCCTGTAATCAGCACAACAGTCATAGTGTCGTTCCTTTGCGAAATTATCTGTTCAGTGTGGTCGTTCATCACAGTAGGGACGGCGACGAGAGCTGCCCAGTACCCCCGTGAGACGTGGGAATGGCAGGGCCCCTCTCGTCGTCGGCACGATGTCAGGAGAAATGTATGAACGGCGAGTCACAGAAGGCACTCGGAGCGTTTCTGCGGGCACGACGCGAACTCGTGACGCCCGAGCAGGTCGGCATTCCCAAGTGGGGCGGGCGACGGGTGCCAGGGCTACGGCGCGAAGAAGTCGCTCTGCTTGCGGGCATCAGCGCCGACTATTACCTGCGCCTCGAACGCGGCCGCGACCGGAATCCATCTGCGCAGGTGCTGCACTCCATCGCTCGCGTGCTGCAGCTTGACGACGAGCACATCGCCCACCTGTTCAGCCTCGTCGCTGATGCCCCGCGGCAACAGCTCCCGCCCGCCGAGACGCCGCCCTCCGGTGCGCTGAAGCTGCTGGGCGCGCTGACGCAGCCAGCGTTCATCGAAAACCGCTCCTTTGACGTTCTCGCGTCCAACCCGCTGATGCGCGTGGTGGACCCGCGCCTCACCGTGGGCCGCAACCAGCTGCGCGATCTGTTCCTCGATCCGGCCAGCCAGGCGCTGTACCCAGAGTGGGAGAACGTCACGGAGTGCCTCGTCTCCAACCTGCGGCAGGCGGTCGGCCGGGAGGTCGACGACCCGCATGTGGCCGCGCTCACAACGAAGCTCAGCGACTCCAGCTCGCGATTCCGCCAGCTCTGGGCACGACACGAGGTGCGCGGGCAGTCAAGCAGCACGCTCCTGCTCAATCATCCGCAGGTGGGCGACCTCTCCCTCAACCGCGAGCGACTGAGCATCAATGGCGCGCCCGGCCTGATGCTCGTGGTGTTCCACCCGGATGCTGCGTCACGCAGCGCTGAGAAAATGTCACGGCTCTCCTCCACCAGCATCCCCGCGACGCCAACCGTGCGAGAAGTCGCAGACTCGCACCGCTCCCCCGTGCGCTCCTGACTCTGCACTCGAATCAGCGATATGCCGCGAGCCGGCGGGCACGGTTATGTGCACGGCGCCTTCGCACGAGTATCGACGCTCCGCGGTGGCCGTGGGGAAGCTCCCGCCGAGAACGGGGCCAGATTCAGAGCCCACCGGGAACCCGGCGATGCGATAGTCGTGTCGCAGCCGGGAACCGAGCCGCGGCCAGCCGGGCCCCACGGCCGCCCGGCGCGGGCGGGAACTTACGGACGCTCGGGGCCGACCGGCCACCGCAGCGAGGCGACGACGCCATCGGCATCGCCGATCTCATCAGCATCCACGACCCGCACCTTCGCATCGGTGAGCACGGCCGCCCTCATGATCGCCGCCGTCGCGACGATCTCTTCGAGCACCGCTGCTCCGGCAGCATCCTCGGGCGCCGTTGCCACCCACGGCTCGGCATCGAGCGCCAACAGGGAGTGCTGCAGCAGCGCCTTGTGGTCGACGAACACGTACTCCGCCTGCCCCTGCGCGAGTGCGTGCACGACGTCGCCGATTCCCGCTGCCTGCAGCTTGCCGTTGTCGGCGGCCGCCGCATCCAGAATCGACCTATTGCGCCGGCGACGCGCGGCGTCAAGCTGCACCTCGAGCGCGTGACGCACGCGATCCTCTGACGCCCCCTCGGTATTGACCTCGCCAGGAATGACGTGCAGCAGATGCGTGGCCTGGTCGCTCAGCTGACCGCTCAACAGCTGCACCGCGCGAACATCGCCCGAGACGAAGATCACACGCGGGTGGTGTTCGGCGATGAGCGACGAGATCTGCTCGGCCACCTTGCTCTGCGTGAGCTTCCAGGTCTCTTCGCTGTGGCGCTGCAGATTGGCTTCCGACGTGCGCCCGTCGCTGACCTTATTAATGTACGGGGAGTCGGACTCGATGTGCCGGGTCACAATCGGTGCACGGTCGCCCTCGGCGTAGACCTCGATATCTCCGCCACCGCGCCACACTTTGACCGTGAAGAACAGCTCGTCGTCGGGTATCTGCAGCCGCAGCGGGGTCACATCGACGACAGTGCCGTACCGCACGCACTCATCGCTCTGCATCTCACCGCCCATAACCGTATGGAACCGCAGCTCGCCGTCCTGCGCGATGGCGAAGCGCACGGACGGGTCGGCGACTCCTGTGGGGTCAGACATGACATCGATGATCGCCTCGATGTCAGCATCCGGTGCCCCGGCCGCGCCCAACCCGTCTCTCACATGCGTGCGCCTGGCCACGGCCATGCCTTCGGGGTCGCTCGTTCCCGCCGTCGAGTCGATGAAGACCATCGACTTCGGTGTGGTGTCGCGCAACAGCTGGGCAAGGAGTTCTTTGTCGAGGGGCATGATCACTCTCTCTTTCTCGCAGGGTGGCTACGACCTACTCGCAAATGCAGAAATCAGCACAGCAAGGAGTCCGATAAGCGCGATGAGACCAAACAATGCGGCCATAGTTCGCAGTCGTGCGACGCGGTGCCCGACGGCGAACCGAACAACGATCATCGCGAGATACAACAGCACGATGAGCACGGCGCCGACGAGCGGAGCCGGGTTGCCGATGGGGATCAGCGGAATGAGCACAGCGACGCAGATGACGGTGAACAGGGCACCGACGATGAGCCAGATGGCACCCGATGAGGTGCGAAGCGCTGGCTGGTTCACCATCTTCGTCGGATCGTCGTCGACGTTGTCGCGTCGACGGTCCTCCGCGTTCTGTGCCGCCCCCATAGGGGCACCATAACCCGGTCTGGCACGTGGGGAAAGAGGCGAGTCAGTCAGCACCCAGGTGGTGAGGCTGCGCCGTGTAGAACGCGGTCGCGTCAGTCGGCCCGAACGATGTCGCCCGAGCCTGAGATATCCGTCTCGACATTCGCGGATCCCGAGTAGCGGATCGTGCCGCTGCCCTCCACGCGCGCCGAGAGAGTCTTCGTCGCGTGGACGGCGATGTCGCCCGACCCTTCGATGATCGCCTCGGCGTTCTGGGCGTCGACCTGAGTCGCATCAATGTCACCTGCCCCCTCGATCGAGAGCTTCTGATTGTGCGCCGCGCCCGCGAGATCGATATCGCCCGAGCCCTCGATCGTCGCGGTGAGCTTCTCTGCGTCGAGGCCTTCCGCCGCGATGCCGCCGCTTCCCTCGATGAGTACGTCGACTGTCGGGGCATCCACCGCGGTCGCCGAGAGGCTGCCCGAGCCGCTGATGGTCAGCTCGACAGCATCCTGGCCTGAGAAATCGGCACTCAGATCGCCCGACCCCGAGATCTCGGCCGCGGCGAGCTCTGGCACGGTGAGCTCGTAGCTGATCGGCCCGCTGGCGCCGAGCTGCGCGGGGAAGCCTGCGTTCGACCCCAGCACGAGGATGCCGTCACGCACCTCACTCGTGAGCGTGTCGATGATCTTCTCGCCCGCCGTGATCGTGAGCGAGACATCGTCGCCGCGCGTGACGGTGACATCGCCCGAGGTCTCGAGGTTGACCGCTGTGACGCCGCTGATGTCGCGCGTCTGGGTCGTGGGCTCACCCGGATCGAACAGGGAGCACCCCGTGAGCGCGCCTCCGATCAGAATCAAGGATGCTGTCGCCGCGATCGTGCGGATCCGCATATCGTGTTTCGCCTTTCGTCGCGGGGTTCGGCTCGGTGCCGCCCCTCGTCACGTGCTGTGTTCTCCTGCTGCGCTGACGTGCTCACGTCACACGATCGGTTCACGTGCTCTGTTCACGTGCTTCTTTCGTGTGCTCTGATCAGAGTAGGCAACGGCAGGCTGAAGTGACAGCTACCTGCGAGTGATCTTCGGCGTGGGGGCAGCGACCCTGGTATGAGTTCTGCCTCGGATGGCACTGTGGCACCGCGCTCGTGCGTCACGACGCTGTGCGGCACAACGACGCAAGCTGCGGACAACTTCGGGGCGCACACCATGGCACCATGTCCGCAAGTGCACACATTGCGCGCCGCAGAGTGCGCACGCGCGGCGAGCGCGGCAGCCCCTGACACAGCGCGCCGCGCCACGATGCACGCTGGCGCAGCAAGCGCGCGGGGCGGCCACTCAGCCGAGAAGCTCTGCGACCCGCGCGACAGCCGGAACGTCGGCCGGAGCCCAGTCGAGACGCGCAAGATCGGATGCTGCGAGCCACCGCAGCTCGGAGTGCTCCGTCGCGACCGGTTCACCGTCGGTGATCGCGCACAGGAACGTCGCCAACTCGACTGTCACGGCGTCGTACGCGTGGACGGTAGTCTGCACGTGCTCGCCGACACGGATGCCGCACCGCAGTTCTTCCCGAATCTCACGCTGCAACGCAGCATCCGGTGTCTCGCCCCGCTCGATCTTGCCGCCCGGAAACTCCCACGCGCCCGCCTGCGCCGATTGCCCGCCCCGCTTGGCCGCCAGCACAAGCCCATCGCGCACGATCACGGCACCCACCACGGCGATCTGGGTCACGAGACACCCTCCCCGCCATCGGGGTTGCGCACGGTGCTGGTCATCGCCCACACGAACAGCACGACGGCGATCGGGATCAGCACGATGCCGATGATCCACGCGAGGTCGGCCAGATAGTCGACGTCACTCAGAACGCGAAACGCGTTGAGCAGCGACTCGCCAAAGCCGTCTCCATGCTTCTCGTTGACCCCGTAGATGATCAGCACGATGGCGAGAGTGGATGCTGACAGGCCGAGCGTCGTCCGGATGAGCCCCGCCCTGTTGCCCTGGGCGTGCTCTTCGCCGAGGTCGAGGTCGGTGCTGCGCATGGTGTATCGGGCGTGCAGAATCGCGACGAGGGGAAAGGTGATGATGAGGAACGTCATCAACCCGATGAAGGCACCGACGCCGTATCCGCCGAACAGCGTCCACACCCCGGCAAGGGCGCCGGAGCCGTCGCCCCAGTAGTAGTGGAAGTCGTTGTGCGCGGCCGCCGCCTCATCGATGATGCGCTGAGCCGTCGGCAGCCCCGTGACCACAGCGGTCTCGACGGCGCTCGCCACAGCCACAGGAAGCGGGAGCACGAGGCAGCGCACAAGCAGGCGGATGTGAAGCGCATGCGGGCTCGGCCGCCACGCCGCCTCGACGCACGCCCACGCCGCAATAACGCTCGGCGCCACGATGGCGAATGATCCGGTGACGCGGTCACCTCCGGCATCGGTGAGGCTGTCGATCGTGCCGAAGGTCGCCGCCGTGATTGCCACGATCCCCAGGACCACCGTGACAATCGAAGTCTCGGCTCTGACGAGCGTCCAGAACGGGGATCGTGTGGAACCCGCTTCGCTGCTCATCGTGCCCCGCCGTTCGCCTACCGCTCTCTCTGCCCGAGAGTAGCAGCGCACCAGCTTCACGCCGCCCCGGTGAACGGCAGGCAACAACATGACCAACAGTTCTGAGCGATTCCGCGCCCGCTGTTCCCCTTTACCTACGCCCTTGGTAACGTTTTCATGACTGCGGGTGCAACGACGTGCTCGCGGTTTTTCATTGACCTTTCGGAGGACATACGTGCAAGCGAGAGTGGCAACCCTCGGCGTCGCAACGGCCATCGGAATCGGACTGCTCGCACCCGCGACACCGGCCATGGCGGATGCGGGGATATCGGCGTTCGACGCCGTCGATCAATTCATCGGCACCGGTTTCGACAAAGAGGACGGCGGCAAAGGCAACGACGCATACGGCAACACCTTCCCCGGTGCGACAGTTCCGTTCGGCATGGTGCAGTCGAGCCCGACGACGTACGACACAGAGACCGAAGAGAACTTCGGCGGCTACGAGTACAGCGCAGACGAGATCCGCGGATTCGGCATGACCCGCCTGTCGGGCACCGGCTGCCGCGGCAGGTTCGGCGGATTCGACTTTCCGATCATGCCGTACGCCCAGGGAGAGGCAAGCGAGACGGCACCGGCCGCCTCCCCGCGGGACGACATCACGGACTTCTACCTCCCGTTCGACCACGCCAACGAAGACTCCGACCCGGGCTGGTACTCCGTCGAGCTCGACAACGGCGTCGGCGTCGAGCTGACCTCGACGACTCGCACGGCCGTCAGCAGCTTCACCTTCCCCGACGACACCCAGTCGACGCTGCTCATCGACGCGGCGGGAAGCAACAACGACGTCTCGGATGCTGGAATCACGATCGACCCCGCCACGAGCACGGTCACCGCGAACGTCACAGCGAAGATCGTCTGCGCGCAGGGGCCGTCATACACAGCGTTCATGTCGGCCAGCTTCGACGCGGACTTCGTCGACTTCGGCACGTGGGACGCCGACGGCCTGCACGACGGCGCGACCACAGCATCCTCGTCGACGACGAAACACGGCTCCGGCGCGTGGCTGAGCTTCGAGCCGGGCAGCACCGTGACAGCATCCATCGGCCTGAGCTTCGTGAGCGTCGACGGTGCCGCTGCCAATGCCGCGAACGAGGTGGGGGATGCCGACTTCGCGACGATCCGCGAGCGCGCGGCCGACAGTTGGCGCGACGCCCTCGGCACGATCGACATCACGGGTGGCACAGACGAGCACCGGACCGAGTTCTACACGGCGCTCTACCACTCGCTGCTGCACCCGAATGTGTTCGAGGATGCTGACGGGCGGTACACCGGTTACGACGGCGCCGTGCACCAGGTGGATGATGGTCGGCACTTCTACGTCAATTTCTCAAGCTGGGACACCTACCGCAGCCAAGCTCAGCTGATCGCGCTGACGCACCCCGATGTCGCCAGCGACATCAACCAGTCGATCGTCGACATGGTGGAGCAGACGGGCGTGTGGACGAGCTGGCCGAGCTATAACCAGACGCAGACGAAGATGACGGGCGATTCGCTGCAGGTGGTGATGGCGTCGACGGATGCTTTCGGAAGCACCGACTACGACCGAGACGCCGCCATCGAGTCGATGATCGCGTCGCAGTCCCTGCCGATGAGCACGTCGAATCGCAGCGACGGAGCACAGTACGCGAGCCTCGGCTGGATCGAGAGCACGAAGAACGGTGCGGCAACATCGCGCGTTCTCGAGTACGCTGTCGACGATTTCGCCATCGCGCAGCTGGCACAGCGACTCGGCTACGACGACGCCTACGATGCATTCTCGGTGCGGTCACAGAGTTGGCGCAACCTGGTAAACCCCGAGACTCAGGTGATCGACGCTCGCGACAGACACGGGTTCACCAACACCCCCCTCAACACGCAGGGCGACCAATTCGAGCAGTCGACGGGCAAGCAGTACGGCTGGTCGGTGCCGTTCAACATGGCAGCGCTCGTCGACGCACGCGGAGGAGTGGATGCTGGACGGGCAGCGCTCGATGAGGTGCTCACTGAGCTCGACGCAGGGGCATTCAGCGAGTACGCCTACATGAGCAACCAGCCGAGCTTCGGACTGCCCTGGGTGTACAACTGGCTGCAAGACCCCGCGGCGACGACCGACACGCTTTACCGAGCACACGACATCATGTACGACGCGACGCCGTACGGGCTCCCGGGCAATGACGACCTCGGGTCGCTGAGCTCCTGGTATGTCTGGTCGAATCTCGGCATCATGCCCGCGATCTACGGCACAGCAAACCTCGTCGTCTCGGCACCGATGTTCGACTACATCACGATTGCCAGCATCAACGGTGACCGCACCATCGAGATCGCGGCTCCCGGTGTCAGCGACGGCGCGAGATACACGACGGGCCTCGCTGTCGACGGCGCCGCTCAGTCGGCATCCTGGATTCCTGAAGAATTCACGCAGAACGGCGGATCACTGGAGTTCACAATGTCGGCGACGCCCGGCGACTGGGGAACGGGCGAGGATGACGTTCCGCCGTCGTACGACCACGGTTCGAACGCGCGCAACGCCACAGGCATCACCTCGGACGGCAACGGAGCGTATGGGTCGCTCGACATGACGGAGCACTCGCTGTCGCGCGAGAAGCTCGCGGCTGAGGGGTTGGCCGGGGGCGAGACCGTCACCGTCGACGATGTTGACTTCACGTGGCCGGACACCGCCGATGGGCAGCCGGATCACTGGATTCCACACGGCCAGCGCATCGAGGTCGAGCCGCAGCGCGGCACCGGGATCTCGTTCCTGGGGCTCGCGACGAACGGGCCGAGCGAGAGCACGGCGACGGTTGTCTATGAGGACGGCTCGACGCAAGATGTCGCCATGCAGCTCTCGGACTGGGCAGCCTCATCACCTCAGTTCGGCAACACACCGGTGGCGAGAACGAGCGGACGCAACCTGGCGAACGGCAGTGCGGACACGACGCAGACCGCGGTGTTCGCTACGGAGGTTCAGGCGATTGACCCGGAGAAGACGGTGACGGCGATCGTGCTGCCGCCCGCCGACTATGACGGCATCGCCCACGTCTTCGATGTGGCTCTGCAGAACGCCGAGTCGGCGGATACGGACCCCACGGACCCGCCGACGGATCCCACGGATCCTCCGACTGACCCCGAGAACCCGGGCGATGACAGCGGGGACTCCGGGGATTCGGGCAGCAGCGACGATGCCTCGAGCGACACAGGCTCTGGTGCTCTGCCCTGGACGGGCGCCGATATCGGTGCCGCGCTGGCTATCGCGCTCGCGGTGATCGCGCTGGGCGCCGGGCTGATGGTGCTGCGACGTCGCATCGGAGCGCGTCGCTGACCGTTGACGGGGTGACGCGGGGCCGGGCTGCTGCTCGGCCCCGCGTCGTCTCGAATGGCACCGGCGACCCCACGGTGAATCGGCATCGTGTCGACGTGAGGCGACACATCCCGACCGGCCGTAGCCGCTTGCCCCGCTGACGTGCTCGCGGCGCCCGGCGCTCACGCGGTCAGCGTCCGACGCGCTCAGAGAGTTCAACCAAGCGGTGAGAGAACCCCCACTCGTTGTCATACCAGGCGAAGATCTTTACTTGGTCCCCCACGACCTGGGTGAGAGGTGCGTCGAAGATCGCGGAGTTCGGGTTCCCCACGATGTCGGTCGACACGAGAGGTGCTTCGGAATACTCAAGGTACGGCTCGAGCTCGCCCGCGCTCGCCGCAGCGCGGAACGCCTCGTTCACCTGCTCGGCGTCGACGCGGCGGGTGAGCGTCACGGTCAGATCCGTGATCGATCCGATAGGCACGGGGACGCGCAGAGCGAGTCCGGTGAGCTTGCCGTCCAGCTCGGGGATGATCTTTCCAATGGTCTTGGCTGCCCCTGATGAGGTGGGAATCGTCGACATCGCCGCAGTACGAGCGCGACGCAGGTCCTTGTGCGGTGCGTCCTGCAGACGCTGATCATTCGTGTACGCATGGATCGTCGTCATGATGCCGGACTCGATGCCGAATGCATCGTTCAGCACCTTGGCCATGGGAGCGATGCAGTTTGTCGTGCACGAACCGTTTGAGATCACGTCAGCGTTCAGATCGACGCTGTCATCGTTCACCCCGAGAACGACCGAGGGAACGTCACCGGAGACCGGTGCCGAGATGATGACTTTTCGGGCACCGCCTTCGAGGTGCTGGCGCGCCGTCGCAGCATCCGTGAAGATTCCGGTCGACTCGATCACGACGTCGACGTCCGCCTCGCGCCAGGGGATGCGTGCTGGCTCTCGCTCGGAGAACACACGAAGTCGCGTCTCACCGACCGTGATCGAATCGCCGTCAACGCTCACACCCTCGAGGTGGCCCGACAGCGAATCCCACTCGAGAAGCGACGCCAGTGTGGCGGCGTCCGTGATGTCGTTGATGGCGACGACATCGATATCGGCATGACTGCGCAGCGCGGCACGCAGGTAGGTGCGGCCAATTCGGCCGAATCCGTTGATTCCAACACGGACGGTCATTGTGTCTCCTTGTTCATTGTGTTCTCGCTGATGCCGCGTGCAACAGCGCTACAGCGCCGCGGATCGCGGCGTCCATGGGCCCCTGGCTTCGTTCTGCCCGGGCAAGCACGTAGCCGCCCTGAATGACAGCGGCGAGGGTTCTCGCGAGCTCTGCCGGGTCGACGCTCGTGGGGAGCTCACCCGCGTCGATCGCCTCGGCGATCGTGCTCTCCCACCGGTCGAGCATGACGTCGAAGGCCGCACCGATGACGCCGATCATTTCGGAATCGGCAACAACATCCGGATCCTGAGTCATGCGTCCCACCCGACACCCGCGAGTGCCAGGACGTGGGCGTTCAAGATGCGCCGTCATGCGCTCAAGGGGCGACCCTTCGCCCTCGAGCGCCGACGTTTCACTCGTCAAGGTCGCGATGTGCACAGAGAGCGCCTCGAGGGCGAGATCATGCTTTCCCGCGAAGTGGTGATACATGCTGCCCTGGCCGACGCCGGCTCGCTTCATCACGTCGCGGGGGCTCGTCGCAGCGTAGCCGCGTTCCCACAACAGATCGGCCATGGCCTCGGTCAGCTGGTCTCGTGAACTCATGACCCGACTGTAACAACTAGTATGTACAGAATCAATAACGGGTATTTGTGCCGCTGTTCAACCAGAACAGGGCATGCGTTCGCGAGCCCACATAAGCTTGGTGTCATGGTGCGTGAATTGTGGGCGGGCGTGACGGCGCTGGGCCGCGGCTTCGGCTCGTGGCGCACACGCCCACGACTCATGGCTCTGGGGCTCATTCCCGCGGGCATCGCGTTTGTCATCCTGGCCGCTTCGCTCATCACATTCGCGGCGTTCCTCCCGACGATCGTCGAGTGGGCGACGCCGTTTGCCGCATCATGGAACGAGGCGGTGCAGGTCATCGTTCGCATCGCACTGGGGCTTGTCGCCTTCGGCGCAGCATCCGTTCTCGCCGTTCTCACCTTTACGGCACTCACCCTGGCGATCGGCGACCCGTTCTACGAGCGCATCTCGCGTGGCGTTGAAGAGGATCTCGGTGGCGAAATTCCGGATGCTGAAGGCGGATTCTGGCGCGGAATCGTCGATGGTCTTCAGCTTGTCGCTCTCGGTGTGCTTGCCGCGGTGCTCATGTTTCTGCTGGGCCTCATTCCGATCGTCGGATCGATCGCGGCCGCGGTGCTCGGCTTTATCATCACGGCCCGTCTGCTGGCTCGCGAGCTGACATCGCGCACGTTTGAGACGCACGGTGTTCCGCTCGGCGTACGCCGCAAGCTGCTGAAGCGGTTTCGGTGGCGCGTCCTCGGCTTCGGCATCGTCACGCAGCTGTGCTTTCTCATTCCGCTGGGAGCTGTCGCAGCAATGCCCGCTGCCGTGGCGGGAGCCACGATGCTCGGGCGAGACATGCTCGCGGCGGCGTCGCAGCCCCCACAGGCGCCGCCGGAATCCGCGCCCTCCTCCTGAGCCGTCGGGGTGGGCTCCGCCGTTCAGACTGGGTGGTCAGACAGAGATGACCCAAATGGCGGATCACGCTGCGGCGATCACGTTGCGCAGATCACCCAGTCAGACTTGCCTCGCGCCCGGCCTGGATAATCAGCTTCCGAGCATCCTGCTCCCACAGCACATCGGGGTCATCGAGCGGATTCGCGTCGAAGACAACCGCGTCTCCGTACGCTCCCACACCCAGGTGACCAAGCCTCGCATCTCCGATGAGTTCTGCGTTGACCTCGGTCAGTGAGCGGAGGGTCTCTGACACCCCGCTCGCCGCTACCTGCAGCCGCACACCGGCGAGCTGGTCGTCTTCGAGGTCACCCATGAGATCGCTGCCGAACCCGACCCGCACACCCGCAGAATGCGCCATCTGCACAGCTTCTTGCCCTTTTGAAAGGACCTCGGTGTTCTTCGCGAGCGATACCTCGTTCAGCCCAATATCGGCTCCACGGCGATCCATCGCGTCATATGCGGCGAGCGTCGGCACCAGGAACGCACCGCGATCCGCCATCGCCTGTGTCGTCGCCACGTCAATCAGGTTGCCGTGTTCGATCGAGCGCACCCCGTTCGTTATCGAATGCATGACCGCTTCCGATGAATATGCGTGTGCGGCAACGTAGCTTTCCCTGCGGGTCGCCTCGTCGACGACCGCCCGGATCTCCTCGTCAGAGTACTGAGGAAGACGGATCGGATCGGTCAATGAGAAGACGCCCCCCGACGTCATGATCTTGATGGCATGTGCCCCGGTGCGCAATCGCTCGCGTACAGCAACCCTCAGATTGTCGACGCCGTCGACGATGGAGCACATGTGCCCGTGCGAGAAGCAGACGTCGATATGCTGACTGCGCGGGTCCCCGTGACCACCGGTCTGGCTCAGTGCCGGCCCGGTGAAGTGATAACGCGGCGAGGGGAACATCCCCGCGTCGATCGCTCGCGCCAAGCCGATGTCCCCGCCCGCGACATCTCGCACCGTCGTAAATCCTCGTCGAAGAGCCGCGGCAAGACGCAGCGTGCCATTGATCGCTGTATAGCTCAACGGACCGCGCTCGTTCTCCAGTCCATCCATGCTCGTGGCGTATGCGTGGAAGTGCGCATCAATGAGCCCCGGGACCACCCATCGTCCGGAACCATCGATCGTGACGGCCTCTGACGACGGACGATCCACGACAAAGCCGTTGACAATGGCGACATCCCTGTCGACAAATCCGCGTTCCGCTCCGGCCCACACCTGTGCCCCAGTGATGGTCATCGATCCCGACATCTTCCCTCTCCTTCGTTGCGCCCACACGGACGCACAGCAATCATCGCATCGCCCTCAATCGGGCAGCCTCGACATATGAGTACGCCAGAACCCGCCGCCCGCGGTGCGTTCGCCGACTTCTCAACGACCGGGTCCGCTATATCCACATGCGCGAATGACATCTGTTGTGGAATGAGCATCCGGTCCGCTCCGTCTCACTTGGTGCCGGGACCACTCCAAAGGAGCGGCCCCGGCACGTCTGTTGTGCGCAGTTAATCGGCGCGCAGCCGGTCTGTGGCGTCGTGATCGACAGCGAAATCGTGTGTCACGACGACCCCGTAGTCTGTGTGAGCTGACTCGGCGGAGACGAACCCGTTCTTTACGTCTCGCGCCACAGCGAGAGGGTCCCGTTCACGGGCGTTTCCGTAGCCTCCGCCGCCGCCCGTTGCATTGACGAGCACGTCCCCGGTGGTGAGCTTGTTGTAACTGCCGCCCTGCACGATTTCGTCCGGGGTTCCCGGGTTGAGAACGATCCTGTTCGGCTTGCCTTCGCCGCCACTGGCGATCGACCACGGCGCTGTCTTCGTCTTGTAGACGAGGCAGATTCCAATAGCCGGAGCCGTGAAGCGGTAAGCCCGGCTGACACCGACACCGCCGCGGAACTTACCCGCTCCCCCCGTGTCCGGACGGTAACCGTAGTGATCGATGATCATAGATGATTTCGCCTCAAGCACCTCGACGGGGTTATTCCTGCATCCGGGCTCTGAGAGGTGCATGATCCCGTCTTCGCCGTCGCGAGTCGCTGTTCCTCCGAACCCGACGGCCTCATTTGTCGCTTCCTGCCAGGGGTCCCCGGTGCGCGGGTTGACGCCGAGCCCCATCATTGAGCAGACATCGCCTCCCGAACTCGCGGGTACAAGCTCAGGCATGCCCTGCGCCAAAGCCTTGACAATGACCTCTCCGGCGAGCAGGCCTGTCCAGAGGGTGAACGTGGGCATTGGAGGGACGGCATGCATGACCGAACCGGGCACGGTGACCACGCGCAACGGCGCGAAATTTCCCGCCACAACGGGTGAATCGGGCGTGGTGAGCGATTTGAATATCAGGCTCGACACGGCCTCGGTCTGACCAAGGGGAAGGTTGATGGGGCCTTCAACATTCTCGGCACTGCCCGTCCAGTCCACGACCATCTCGTCGTCAGTGATGGTGACGGTGCATTGCAGCTTGATGAGGTCGTCCTTGTTGATGCCGTCGTCGTCAACGAAATCGACCGCTCTCCACGTTCCCTTCGGCAGCTTCTCAAGCGCGAGCCGAGCGAGCTTCTCGCCGTGATCGTTGATGGTGACCATAGCCTCGGTGAGCGTTTCGACGCCATATTTGTCCGCGAGCTCCTGGGTCCGGCGCACGCCAGTCACGCATGCCGACACCTGCGCTTGAATGTCGCCGATCGTGTTCTTCGGCATTCGGCTGTTGAACCGAATGATGTTGAACACGTCGTCGTTCTTCACACCGCGCCTGTAGAGTTTCGCGGCTGGCAGCACGAGGCCTTCCTGCGAACGGTCCGTCGAATCGAGAACGTATCCCGGGTCCTTCTGGTGCAGGTCCGTGACGTGGACACGGCACGAGGCGAAGCCGATCAGCTCCTCGCCGATGTGGATCGGCGCGAACACGAGCGGATCGAGCGTGTGCGCACTCGACCAGTACGGATAGTTGATGAGGAAGATATCTCCCGGTTCCATTGCGTCCCTACCGAGGAACTCCATTGAATGCTTGATCCCGGCGTCGTTGCCTCGGGTGAACACGGCGATGCCTGGAGCATCCGCCACGACATCGCCGTTCAGATCGTGGATGCCGATGCCGTAGTCGTGGATCTCATAGACAACGGTGTTGTATGCCGTGCGACACAAGTTGCGCGCGATCTCCTCCGCCGCAGCAAGCAGGCCGTGTCGAATGATCTCTGTAGTAATTGCGTCAGCCACGTGAGGTACCTTTCTGTTTTTCGGCGTACTTGATGGCGATGATGAGCTCGCCGTAGTCGCCAACCGTGAGACGGTCTCCGTCGTGAAGAACTGTCGTCGCCGTGTGCTCGGTGACGATGGCTGGTCCGTCGATAAGGTCGCCCGCCATAAGGTCTTCCCGGGCGAGGAGCGTGTATTCCGTCTCGACATCGCCTTCAAGGGTGACCGTGCGCGTTCGGGTGGGAGCCGACTCACCGTTCGAGCGGCGCTCGGCCGAGGGCAAGTCTGGGTTGTCAACGAGCCCGACTGCGTTGAGGCGCAGCGTCGTGGTCTCGATGGGGTCGTCCATCGTGTGCCCGTATTGGCGCAGATGTAGCCTGTCGAACTCCGCACGAATGGCCCCACGTGGGTCATCGTCGTCCTCCGGGTAGTCCACCGTCACCGAGTGCTCTTGGCCGGAGTACCTGACGGCCACGACGCGATGGAAGGCCATGCGTTCCTCATCGAAGCCTTCGCCGCGGAGCGTCTCCGTCGCCTCCGCTTCCATACCGGCGTAGAGGTCGTTGGCGTGTTTTGCGTCGAGGTCGTCAAGAGCCTGGATACTCGTCCGCGAGTAATCATGCTGCACATTGGCCATCAGCATCCCGAGGGCCGAGAACGCCCCTTGCCCCGGCGGGACGATCACCTCGGGGATATCGAGCTCCCGAGCGACATCGACGGCGACGAGCCCGCCTCCGCCGCCGAACGAAAGCAGCGAGAACTCCTTAGGGTCATGACCGAGTTCGATGGTGATCGCACGCACCGCCCCCATAATCTTGGTATTCGAGATCTGGATCATGCCTCTCGCGAGGGACGGAACGGTGAGCCCGAGCTCACGGGCGATTGCGGACAGAGATTCGATCGCCTTGTCGCGGTCCAGCGTCAGCTCCCCACCGAGCGGGGTATCGACTCCGAGGTAACCGATCGCGAGTGCGGCATCCGTGAATGTCGGCTCGGTGCCTCCCTGACCGTATGCGGCCGGCCCAGGATCGGCGCCGGCACTCTTCGGCCCGACCTGGAGCGCTCCGGCCTCGTCGAGATAGCCCAGCGACCCGCCCCCAGCCCCGATGGTGTGGATGTACAACGAGGGCGTGTTGATGGGGAGGCCCTCGAATTCGGCGCCGTGGTAAGACACAGGGCTCCCGTTCTGCACGAGTGAAGCATCAAGACTCGTCCCGCCCATGTCGATTGTGATGAGGTTCGGCCTCCCAATCAGCTTCGCAAACGCCGCTGCCCCGACAACCCCTCCTGCCGGACCGGAAAGTATGAGGTTCACCGGCTGCTCCCGCGCCGCCGATGCCGTCATCGCTCCACCGCCCGAGCGGGACATGAGAAAGCGCCCGTCGAACCCACGCCGCTCGAGTTCGCTCTCAAGCGCTCTGAGATAGCTGCGCATGATGGGCTTGATGTAGGCGTCGAGGACGGCAGTACTCGTGCGCTCGTACTCGCGGTACTCACGTGAGAGCTCGTGTGAGATCGTCACTTCGACATTCGGCGCCTCGTCTTCGAGAATCTCGCGCATGCGCTGCTCGTGTGCGGGGTTCGAATAAGAGTGCAGGAAGGCGACTGCAACGGCGTCGTAACCCCGCTGAGCAATCTCACGTGCAACGCGGCGTGCATCAGACTCATCGAGTGGCGTTGCAACCGAGCCGTCGAAGTGACTGCGCTCCGTGACCTCGAAGGTGTCGTAGCGCTCGAGAAGTGCTTCCGGCTTCTGGAATGCGATGTCGTACATCACCTTCCGATCGGTGCGGCCGAGCAGATAGACGTCACGAAACCCTCGAGTCGCAATCGTCGCGATACGCGCACCTGTGCGGGTCAAAAGTGAATTGAGCCCCAGTGTCGTGCCGTGGTTGAACGTGCCCACGTCGGTCGGGTCAGCCTCGGCCTTCTCGAACGCGGCGAGGACGCCTGCCGTAGGTTCCCGTGGCGTGGTTGGCACTTTCTCAAATCTGAGCTCGCCCGTTTCGGGCACGAGCTTCACGACGTCGGTGAACGTGCCCCCGACATCGATCGCGATTCGAACGTTTTTGGACATGACAGGTAAACCCTTCCTGGTCGGTGGTCAAACTGGAGTGTCGCGAAGCGACTAGTGTGTTTATCGGCGCGTGCGTCCTGCCGCGGCGAGCCCGACAGCCGCAAGGATGATGAATCCCGTCACCATGTCCTTGAGCTGGGGGTTGAGATTCATCAGGTCGAAACCGTTGCCGATCAGAGCGATGAGGAACACGCCAGATACCGATCGCCACACAGCCCCAACCCCGCCGTAGATACTCGTCCCACCGAGGATCACCGCAGCGATTGCGCTGAGTTCGAGCCCCGCGCCAGCGAGCGGTTGGCCGGAGGAAATGCGTGAGACCCCGATCGCGGCGGCGACTCCCGCCGCCAGACCGCTCAGCGTCATCACGTACACGAGAACTCGGTTGACGCGGATCCCGGACAGCTCAGCTGCATTCCTATTGCCCCCGACGGCGTAAACGTGTCTGCCGAAGACGGAGCGCGACAGCACGACCCAGAAGATCGCTACAACGAGGACGAGCACGAAGACGGCGATGAAGATCCCACCGATGCGACTGCGCCCGAGAATGGTGAACCCGGGGGTCGTTACTGTGATGAGGCTACCGCCGGTGATTAGCACGGCTGTGGTGGTGAAGATCATCGACGATGCCAGTGTTGCCAGGAATGAGTGCACCTTCAGCCGAGTGACGATGATGCCGTTGAACGCCCCAAGCCCGAGACCGACAACCGGTGCCGCAAGGAGCGCGATCCACACACTCCCGAGAGTGACAGCCAGCCAGGCAGATACAACTCCCGCAACGCTGTAGATCGCGCCTGTCGAGAGGTCGAAGTTGCCTGAGACGATGACAAAGGTCCCGGCGGCCGCGATGATCACTAGCGAGGCATTCTGATTCAGTATGTTGACGATATTCGCGAACGTGAAGAACGAGGGCGAAAGTATCGCCAGGACGATCAGCACGGCGCCGAGGAGAATCAGGACGGCGTACTCGATCGCGATATCTTTGACCGAGAGCTTTGCTCGTGCGCGAACGGTCGTGACCGAGGTGTCTACTGCTTCTTTTGTCATGCGGCCGACTCCTCTCCAGAAGATACGTGGAAGAGCCGAAACAGGACGTCTTCCACTGTGGATTCTGCAGGGACAATTTGGTCGATGGTTCGCCCATCGGAGACCAGGTAAGCTCGGTGGGCCAGTTCTATAACTTCCTCGTGCTCTGACGAAATCAAGAGAACTCCGATCCCCTCTTCAGCGAGCCTCGAGATAAGTTCGTAGATTGTGCGTTTTGCGCCCACATCGACACCTCGAGTCGGTTCGTCAAGAATGATGAGTTTCGGTTCGGCAGCTAGCGCCTTCGCGAGAAGCGCTTTCTGCTGGTTACCGCCGGAGAACCAGCTCGCGGGCAGCTCCGTATTGAGAGGTCGCATTTCGAGAGCGCGAGCGTGATGCAGTGTGACGTCTTTCTCACGCTTCTGACTCACAAAGCCAGATGCGGCTCGCGCGCCCAGGCTCGAAAGGGCAATGTTCTCGCGCACGGAACGTTCGAGGACAAGACCATCTTTGTGTCGATCTTCCGAAACGAAGACGAGACCCGCGGCGATTGAGTCTCTCGGAGAGCGCCCGGTCCACTCACGCCCATCGAATCCGACAGTACCGGAAACAACGTCGTCGAGCCCGAAGACTGCGCGAAGACACTCAGTGCGCCCACTGCCGACAAGGCCCAGCATCCCAACGATTTCCCCCGGTCGTACGTTAAAAGACATGTCAACTACGCCGGTGTTCGTTTTCAGATTGGCCACCGAAAGCAATGGTGCGGAATCTGACGTCGGGGATGCCGAGCGAATGGGATATGCCTGGTCCATCTCTCGACCGAGCATGGAAGTCACAAGCTCCTGCTTCGTCACGCTCTCGCTCGGCGTCGTTTCAATCCGACGGCCGTCACGCATAACAGTGACGGTGTCCGCGACTCGAAGCACCGAGTCGAGGAAGTGCGACACATACACGATGCTGCACCCGCGTTCGGCAAGCTGACGCATCAGCTCTTCGAGCTGACTCATTTCTTGTGCGGTTAAAGAGGAGGTTGGCTCATCCATGACAATCACGCGCGCGTTACGAGCCAGCGAGCGAAGAATCTCGACCTTCTGCTGATCGGCGATACGCAGATCCCGTACCTTCGCATGCCCATCGAGGCCAAACCCCACGTCTGAGTCAAGCGCATCAAATCGATCGATGAGCCCGCGGCTGAGCATTCCGAAGGTGCTGTGCTCTGCACCTAGGTAGACGTTCTCAGCGACAGTCAGATCCGGAACGAGTGCGAGTTCCTGCGCGATCATGGCAATTCCACGGCGTTGGGCGAGCCCGGGATTCCACCTGTCGATAGGCACCCCGTCGACGACGATGTCACCGTGATCTGCAGAATAAATCCCCGCGATGACCTTGCCGAGCGTCGACTTTCCTGCGCCGTTCTCACCGACGAACGCATGAACCTCTCCGCGTCGGATGTCGAGCGAGACGCTATCCAGTGCCTGCGTCGCACCGAACCGTTTCGAGACAGTGTGGAGCTCGACCAACGAGTCGCCATTCTCTGATTCCGTCATCAACTATCCGTTCCACTCACCGGTGAACTCAGGGTGGGCTTCGAGGTCTTCCTTTGTCGCGATAGGTCCGAAGCCGACGAGCTCGTCGGCGTCGACAACGGATTGCACCTCTTCGTCTCGGAGAGAATTGATGATCTGCTGCAGCGCCTCTTCTCCCATGGAGGCCGGAACGTTGATGTAGTCGTTCGTCCAGGTTCCGGCGAGAACTGCTTCAATGGCTCCCGTTGTACCGCCGCTTCCCGTGAGGAAGATGCTCGACGGGTCGATGCCAGCATTCTCGAGGGCGATTTGGGCGCCCATTGTCTGCTGGTCTGCACTCGAAATGATGCCGTTGATGTCCTTGTCCCCTTGCAGGAGATTTGTCACTGCTTTGAGCGACTGGTCGCGGTCGTATCCACCTTCGACCGTCCCCACGATCTGGATATTGTCGTGCTCTCCTAAAACGCTCTTCCATGCATCGACGCGTTCAATATCGAGTGGCGAACTCAGGAGTCCTGCAAGGAGGCCGATCTTGCATGGATCGATGTCTTCGCAATACTTGACGGCCGATTCGGCTTGAAGCTTCGCACCCTTCGCGGGTGGCGAAGCAACCGTTGATACAACTCCCTCGACCTGAGGTTCCATCTCAGAGATGTCAGGGCCAATCGGGTTCAACACAGTTGCGACGGGGATATCCTGACCGAGTGGGAACGCTGCCCCAAGCGAGGGTCCGTCGTGAGGGACGACGATAATTCCATCGGCCTGCCCCGTCGTGCCAGCGTTCTGCAACTGCGAGAGCTGAGTGTTCGCGTCGAACTGGCCATCTTGAAGTTTCGTCTCTATCTCAATGCCCAGCTCGCCCGAAAGCTTCTGTGCGCGCTCTTTAATGCCGGAGTACACGGCCTGGTTGTAACCGTTCTGCGATGATGCGGCGAGGAATACGATCGAGTATGAATCGTCACCTCCTGCGTCTGCGCTGCACGCGGCGAGGCTGCTGCCGAGGGCGAGAACGCCGATTCCTGCGAGGATTCGTGTGGTGTGCTTCATTGCATCCTTCTTTTCCTGGCTTGGGTTTCTATTTCGCGACGCTGTCGTCTATGCGGTAAAGCTTCGCAACGCCGACGTCGGCGCCCGAAAGCATGCTCGGGAGCTCGGGAACGCTCTTCCCACGGCATGGATGTTCGATCCACTCCTGGTAAGCGGATTCGTCGGGCCACAGCGCGGTGACGATGATCTCGCCGCTCCCGTCCACGGCGGCGGAGATCTCTGAGCCGATCGCCCTGGTGAGGTCGAGGGACTCTTGAAGAACATTCTGATTGCGATAGAGCTCAAGGATCGGCTCAACCATGTCCGGTCTCGTTCTCAATGTCAGCATGCTACGAATCATGTCTTCAGCACTCCATCGTGGGATTTCAGGTGTTCGTCTCCGTGACGTCTTGCGAGAATCTACCCCCGGGCGTTTTTGCCGTGCAGTGCAATTTGTTGAATCGAATGGTCTGCTATTGTGCAGAAATGCGAATCGGCGTGGCAAGCGACGACCGGGGAGCGACCGGTGTTGCCGTCTTCCGCAACGGTGACTGGGTGTCCGCGCGCGTCGAATCCGCGGCGTCGTTCGCCGATCACATCGATAGTCTCCTGCGCAAACTCAGAGGCTCCGGGTCGACGGAGGATGATACGGCGACCTCAATCACCATTGATGTGAGCGGCACCCTGACGCCCCAGTTCACTTCACCCGTCACGCTTGTGAGGATCTCACCACGCCATCCCCTCGACGCAGGGCAAGAAATGTCGCACGCCATCGAACCCGAGTTCGCCGTGGACACGATTCATTGCGTTGGTGGCCACACGATTCTCGGTGAGCCGCTCCTTCCTCTCGATGTAGCCGGTCTCGAAAAGTTCGCTTGCGCAGCCCCGCGCGATTCCCGCTACGTTGTGTCGTCCGTGGGTTCTCTCGTGAATCCCGCGCATGAATTGCAGGCCGGGCACGTCCTTCTCGAGTGTGCTGACCCGGAGAGCATCGAGTACGCGCACCGGTTCTCGCACGGGTCTATCGCGGTTCGAGAACGCACCGCGCTGATCAACAGTTCACTTCTCGATGAGGCGTCGGCGATGAGTACGACTCTCGGCGTCGTCGCTGATCGGATCTTCCCGCGTGCCCGGCTGTTCGTCACCACGAATGACGGAGGCTCTGCTCCGATCGCGAGCCTTGCCGATTCTCCCGTGCACTCCCTCTACGCTGGTCTCCCGACGGAGCTCATTGGCGCGGCAGCGATCAGCGGCGTCGACTCGGGCGGACTCGTTGTCTCGGGACAACGCAGCTTCTTCTTTGGCGAGATCACCGAGGGCGTTCCGTCGGTCATCCCGCTCCACCGGGACGCGAGTGGATTGAGAGTCGCCACTCAGACGGCCAGTTTGCTCCCCGTCACCGACACGCTGCTCTCCCGCCAACGAACAGCGCCGACCATCGTTGCCCATGGTGGAGCCGAACCCCCGGATCTGGGTATCTCCGCCCATCACCGCAGCGATATCGACATTCGGGCCCTCGGCGCTGCGCGCGTGCCGAGAACGGGGTGGGCAAACCGCGTTGTCAATGTCAGCAACGCAACCGAGATGAACCAGGCGCTCACTGCTGCCCGTGCCCGCGTAGAGGCACGGCTAGTCGCGTCCGGATCATCGCCGTCTGAGATCCGAATTCTCGAGTCTCGCGTCATTGCTACGGCCTACCAGCATCCGCGGGTCGTGTCCGTTCGTGTTCGCGGCGTCGCGGGCGAGTCCGCGGAGACTGCCCTACGAGAAGCGAGGAGCCATGGAACTCACGGCTAACGCAATTGAGCATCTTCGATCGGGGGCGCTGTTTCTGGCGTGCGCAGCTGACCACGACTGGTGCCACGAGCAGCTTGACCGCATTCTCTCCTACATGTCGATGCACGAAACTACAGCGACGCTACGGCAGACCGACGCATTCGATGATGATGCACTTGTCGTCGCCGTCGGCTTCGTAAACTCAGGTCTCCCGCTTTCGGATCTCCAGCCGGTCGGCGACGAGTTTCTCACGAGCCTGAGGCTGGTCGAGGGAGCAATAGGGAAGCCCATCGCCGCACTCATGCCGTTGGCAGCCGCGAACATCAATGCGCTCATCCCCGTGCTCACGGGGATGCAAACTGGCATTCCCGTCGTCGATGCCGACCCGATGGGCCGTGTCTTTCCGCTCCTCTATCAATCAGTTTTCACGTTGGCAGGTCTGTCGGCAGGGCCGATCGGGGCGACAGGGCCTCTCGGCGACTCCGCGCTCCTGGACGTCTCCGATCCGCGCAGGGCCGAGCGCCTAGTGCGAGCACTCGCAGGTGAATTCGGCGGGTGGTCCGCTACCGCGCTCTATCCCATGCGCACCGACACGCTCGCACGTAACGGCATCCTCGGAAGCGTTTCTCGCATGATTCAGATCGGCGAGATCCTCGATTCGCGTAGTGCAACGGGCGAGAAGCACGCTGCGCTCAGGCGCGATGCCGGGGTCAAGAGGATCATCCGTGCCCGTGTCAGCGATGTGACCGGGCTCTCTCGCCCAGCACCTCCTGGGCAGCCGGATATGCCCTCGAGTGTCGTCCTCATCGAGGAGTCGCACGAGCGCATCGTCCAGATAGAAATTCAGAATGAGCTCCTGATGGTGATGATCGACGGAGCAGTGGTCGCCGTAATCCCCGACATCATCACTCTGCTGCGCCCGGAAGACGCAAGCGTAGCCAGTCTTGACGACCTGTGGGTCGGGAATACTCTCGACATCGCCGTTCTTCCGGCAGCGCCGCAATGGTATTCCCCGGAAGGTTCGGCGCTTGCCGGCCCGAACGCTCTGCACCAGTGGCTCCAATCACAAGGAGGTCGAAGATGACCCCGAAGCATGTCAGCGGACTCGTCGAACTACGCGACATCGCCGAGTCGCCAGAGCTGTCCGGACTCCGAGTGCTCTACCTAGCGAACCCTTCCAGCCGCGTGCGCGAGCTCGCGCTGATCTCAGACATCGAGGAGATGATCTCTGTCGGCCCCGACACCATGGCGCTCCTCACCCCCGACGTCGCCCGAGGCGGCTGGATGATCTCCGCTGCCCTCCGCTATGCGTGGGAACGACGCGCGTGCGCAATCATCGTCCCCGAGCAGTCGTTTACCCAGACTGTCATCGACCTCGCCAAACGGCTCGAAGTTTCCCTGCTGACCACTGACAGCGACATGCGCGCTCTTGCCATCGACGCAGCCGTTCAGATGGGCGTCGCACGTGCGGGATCCCTGGCGCGCGTGAATCGCTTTACACAGAGGGTCGCCCAGGCTCGCGATGTAACGGAGGCATTGATCCTGACGTCAGACGAACTGGACGGCGCCGATGTCAGCATCGAAACCGGGGGCGCAGTAACGTTGCGATCATCGAAATCGGAGGTGCCGCCAACGGCAAACGGGCCACACGCCAACAGAGCCGATACCGCCGACGGAAGCGAACGCGTCACCGTCCCCATCGTGTCCGTCGATTCCGAGTACGACGCCCTCGTCGCTGAGGTTCCCTCCAGCGCGACATCGCTCGCAGAACAGGTCCTCGCCGCAGCGACACCGTCAATACGCGCGCTCCTCGCCGACGCACGGCTTCAGGCGACGCGTGCCTCACTCCCCGTGATCACGATCACCGCCCTCAGCGGGGACGCGCAGAGCTACGGAATCAACGATCCATCACACACGGCCCCGATCGATGAATTCAGCTGGCTGGTGGACGGAGCATATTGTGCGATCTTCATCATGTCGGATGTCCCGGAGCAGACCGGGACAGCCGTCCACCAGCTGTGGAACGCCGTGGTACCCGCAATCCCCCTCGCGCGCCTCATTGACGGGTGGATTGGCTTCGTCCCTCTCTCAAGAGGGCGAACTCGCCTCGAGCTGCTGACGCACATGCGGCAGGGAATGGAACGGCTCAGCTCGCTCGGCGTGCGCGTCGGTGTCTCGGCAGAACACACTGCACCACGGCAGGCTTTGACGAGCGTGCGGGAAGCGTGGCTTGCGGCACGGACCGCGGACCCGATCGACACGAACGGTGCCGCCCTAGTCGAGTTCGAGCAGCTCTCGTCCCGGCTACTCCCCAAGCTCTTGCCCGCACACTTCGCCGAGCAGGTCGGGGAGCTTCTGCTTCCCGACCTGCTCGGCGATCCAGACGCAGATGAGCTCATGCGGGCGGTCGTCGCCTACCTATCCCACCGCGGCTCTTCCTCGGCCGCAGCCGCGGCCATCGGTGTGCACCGAAATACCCTGCAGACGCGACTGAAACGCGCAGAAAGGTGCGGAGTCTCGTTCTCCCGCCCTGAAGACGTGCTCCCGACCCACATGTTGCTGACAGCGCTGCTGCAAGGACGATAGGCTTCAGCTCCCAATCGGGGCTATCCGTCCGCAAGGATCGCGTCGATCTGCCCCATCGCGGCCGCCATGCCCTCCTGCATGCCCATTCCGACCAGTTGCTCCATCTGCGTCAGGTCGCGGAACTGGGAGACCGTGGTCATGCGCGTGACCGGCCCCGCCGACTCGATCGTGACAATGATGCGCGCATGGTCGTGGGGATCAACTGGCTCACCGTCTTCACGACTGAAGCCATCATCAAGCTCAATGTGGTGAGGCTCGTCAAGTGTCACGAAGCGGAACCACGCATGCGAGCGATCACCCTCGGGGCTGCTCATGTAATAGCGCGACTCGCCGCCCACCGTGAACTCATGACGGTGGAACGTCGCCGGATATCCGGGAGGGCCCCACCAGCGCTCCAACTGCCGCGGGTCGGCCCACAGTTGCCAGACGCGCTCGGGGGTTGCCGAGAACTCCGTTTCGATCGTGAACCTCAGCTTCTCAGCATCCTTGGTGCTTGACGTCACCGTCATTGTGATTCTCCTTCATCGTCGTCGTTGATGATGTCGTGCATCCTGTCGATGCGGCCGCGCCAGATCGCCTCGTACTCGTCGAGAAGCCGAGCAGCACGCCGCACAGCCTCGGGGTTGCCGCGCACCATCTGCTCCCGACCCTGACGCCGCTTCGTCACGAGATCGGCTCGTTCGAGCGCGGCAACGTGTTTCTGGACGGCCGCGAACGACATCGCATAACCAGCCGCGAGAGCAGAGACCGACAGCGGCCGCTGCATGACGCGCGTCACGATGTCGCGCCGCGTCGCATCTGCCAGGGCGTGGAAGATGCGGTCCGTCGCGTCATCATTACCCATTTGTACAACCATTTGGTTGTACGTTACGGCACGGATGCTGTCAGCGCAACCCCTGCCGACATGCTCATCCCGAACCGCAACCCTTGTCATCACACTCATTCCAAAGCACAGCCCTTGCCGTCTGGCTTCGCCCAAGCCACAACTCGCGTCGACACACTCAGCCCGAACCACAACCAGCAGCCTGAATTACGCGTGAAAAGGCGCGGATGCGAGGGCGAGAAGGCGAGACGAGCGGGGAGACCCAGGACGCTGACCCTGAATCCAGGGGTCAGGGCCGCAGAGCCAGGACGGCATTGCCAAGGCGGCAGGACCAGGACAGCAGAGTCAAGACAACAGAGACAATGCGGCAGGGCCAGGACAGCAGAGACAAGGCGGCAGTGCCAGAACAGCAGAGCCAGGACGCCAGAGCTAAGGGCCAAACTTCCGGAGTCCAGAATCTGGAGCCTGCCGCCGGGAGCCCAATCCCACGTTGCCGTGCACAATTTCGGAGATCTCACCGGAAAAGCGGCGTGTCGCGCGAGAAACAGGGCGAGTCGCCGCAGATTTCCGAATGAGTGCACCGATGAAGAAGCGAAACGAGAGGTAGGAACAGCGGAGCAGCTCCGAAACGAGGGGCAGGAACGGCGGAGCAGATCCAAAACGGACGGTAGGACCAAGAAGGCAGAGCATGCTACGCTCGACACGGCCTTTTCGGCCGACCTCAAACACACAGTCGACGCCACGTTCCAGCGCGCCGACGCACACGCAGCGAAAGCGAGGTGAGCGACCCGATGGACGGCGACAGTTCTCATCGCAGACCGGGCACCGCTCCCGTTTTGTCTGCGACGACGCACCACTGAGTACGCTTCAGCGCGCTCCCTGGCGTCAGACAACGCGCGTAGGCGGTCCCCGGTTGCTACGGTTCCCCCATACGCCCGACCCCGCAGGTACCCAATCAACGGAATGCCGGGGTCATGCGTGCCGGTGAATCCCACCGCACGCTGAGAGAAGAGAGGTCCGACATGACCGTCGACTTCAACAAGGACATGACCGGCGCGATCGACACGATTTCGCAGCAGGTCAATTCTCGCGACCTGACCGGCGTCGCCGAGATGATTGCCGGGCGCAGCACGAACGAGCTCGTCGACATCTGCGAGCGCCTGACTAAGCGGCAGAGCGCCGTCGTGTTCCGCCTGCTCCACAAGCAGCAGGCGCTCGACGTTTTCGAGGCTCTGCCTCCTGCCCTGCAGAGTGACATCGTCTCGGGTCTGCAAGACACCGAGGTGGCGTCTCTGTTTGCAGGGCTTGAGCCCGATGACCGCGTCTGGCTACTCGATGAGCTCCCCGCGGGCGTCGCCCCTCAGCTGTTGCGCGGCCTCCCCGAGCGCGAACGCGAGCTGACGGCCGTCGTCCTCGGGTATCCGCAGGGCAGCATCGGCCGGCGCATGAGCCCCGAGTACGTGACGACGCACCCGCAGCTCACCGTCACTCAGACGCTCGCTCGCGTCCACGCACGCCTCGAGGACGCCGAGACGGTCTACACGATCCCGGTCCTCGACCAGGGCAGGCGCGTCGTGGGGATTGTGAGCCTCCGCGAGCTTCTCGGTACGGACGGCGACGCGCGCATCGACGAGGTGATGAAGCAGCCGCAGACCGTGACGGCGACGACAGATGAAGAGGATGCTGCGCGCAGCTGTGCCGATCTCGGCCTCCTTGCGCTGCCCATTGTCGATAGCGAATCGCGGCTTGTCGGCATCCTGACCGTCGATGATGCCGTGCGCATCCTCGAGGACGAAGAGACCGAAGACTCGGCGAGGCAGGGTGGTGTCGAGCCGCTGCGCCGCCCGTACCTGTCGACACCGATTCGCAGCCTCGTGCGCTCGCGCGTGCTGTGGCTGCTGGTGCTCGCGGTCGGTGCGACGCTGACGGTGCAAGTTCTGGAGGTGTTCGAAGACACGCTCAAAACCGTGACGGTTCTGGCTCTCTTCGTGCCCCTGCTGATCGGCACCGGCGGCAACACCGGCAACCAGGCGGCGACCACCGTCACACGCGCGCTGGCACTCGGCGACGTGAGTTCGCGCGACATCCTGCGTGTGCTCGGCCGCGAGATGCGCGTGGGTTTCTCGCTCGGGCTCATGCTGGGCGCGCTCGGGTTCGCCATTGCCACGCCCGTCTATGATCTGGGGATCGGCACCACCATCGGGATCACACTCGTTGCCGTGTGCACGGTCGCGGCGACGATCGGCGGCATCATGCCCCTCGCGGCGAACGCCATCAAGGTCGACCCGGCGGTGTTCTCGAACCCGTTCATCTCGACGTTCGTCGATGCGACGGGTCTGATCATCTACTTCCTGATCGCGATGGCCATCCTGCAGATCTGAGGCTCGCCGTCGACAGCCCACGTGCCGGACGCCGCGCAATTATGCGTGGCGCCCGGCAGCATTGATCAGCGATTCCAAGTCGCCTCGTAGTCATCGAGACTGCTCGCCCAGAAGTACCCGGGCGCGAGAATCAGCTCGGGCACGAAGATCACGGTGTACGGCGTGGGAATTCCTTCCGTGTTCACCTCGGCCTGGCCGTTCTCATCTGTCGTGGCGCTGAAGTGCTTACCTGCGGCGCCTCCCCAGTGCCCGAACACCGTCGCGCCCTCGATGGGCTCGCCCGTTGCAGCATCCTCGATGGTCACCGTAGCCCACGTCCACGTGTTCTGGTCACGGAACTCGATTGATGAGATCCGCATGGCCGCCGCCCCGTTCCCCACGCTGGTTGCAGCGGATGCCGCGGCAGAGGCCGCGCTCGAGTGCCCGGCGATATCGACGGCGACAATCTTCCATGAGTACTCGGTATCGGCAGTCAGCCCGACGTCGTTTACGAAGTTCGTCTGCGTCGTACGTACGAGCGTGCTCTCGTCCGGCGTGAAGTCCGGGGTCGTCGACCGGTGCACCTCGTAGTGGTCCACCAACGTGTCGTCCGAGCTGCGCGCCCAGTGCAGATCGACGCGCTCGGCGTCGTACACCTCAGCTGTCAGCTCGGCAGGGGTGCTTGGCGCTTCGACGTCGGCGACGGGGCTCTGCCAGCGCGTGCCCGAGGAGTCCCAGCGGCTCGGGAGCGCTCGCAGGGAATCGTAGTGGTGCAGTGCGACACCAGCGAAGGCTGGCGAGTCGTCGAATGCGGCGTAGACCTCGGCGAGCTCCGTCTCCATGGCGTCCCGGCCCTCCTCCTGGAACGATATCGATTCAGGGTCTCCGGATGCCGAGATCGAGTCGGTTTCGACACCGACCATCACGTGCTTGCCCACGCTGGCCGCGTACTCGATCTCGTTCTGAGCGTGGAGGATGATGCCCACGGGGCCCTCGGCGACGTCACGGTAGTCCATCAGCGAGACGTAGTCGAGTGTGTCAATGACGTGCCGAGCGCAGTTCTGCGTCTTCTCGTGCCACGTGATGTTCTGGCACTCGTCGTTGTCATCAAGCCAGCGCGGAATCGCCGCGCCGACCCTGAGCGTTGCTCCGCTCGCCTGCTTGCGATCCATCATCGCGGCGAGCATGTCGAGGTACTGCACCTGCACGCTCGGCGAACCGGAACGCCAGTCGGGCAGGCCGTGAGGCTCGATGTCGATGTTGACGCCGTCGAAACGCTCGTCTGCGTTCGACGCGATGTTGTAGTTGAGGATCGTCTCCATCAATCCGACGGCACCGTCGTGATACCGCTCGTACGACCACATCGGCGCCGCGTATGACCCGGAACCCAACAGCGCATGCACCTGATACCCGCGGTCGTGAGCCCACGCGATCAGCGAACGGTACTGGTCGGGGTGATCGCGCAGCGCATACTCGCCGTCGTACCGGTCGGCGTAGATGTACAGGGTCTGGATCTGCTCCGGAGCCACGCTCTCGTCGTCGACGAACGCAGCGAGAACATCGCGAGCTCCGGGATTCTCGAGGAGCTGGGCCGTGGCCGACTCCCAGACCCACATAGCGCGGTCCGGCTGCACGGGTGGTGCCTCATCGAACGACCCTGTGCCCGAGTGCGTGTATGTCGTCGCCGTCGTCGTGACGTTGCCGTCTGTGTCGATCACGCGAGCCTGGATGGCGTGCGTGCGGTTCCCCTTCATCACGGGGCCGTGCAAGAAGTACCGGTCATGAGGCAGCACCTTGGCAGATTCCCAATCGCCACCGTCAATGCGTACCTGAACGTCGTCGATGCCCTGCGCATCAGAGGCCGTCATCGAAACCTTCAGCCTCCCTCTGACCTGGGACCCGTCGTCAGGTGAAGTGATATCGATGACGGGAGCTTCACGCCCGGCGAGTTGCACGTCGACAGTCGTGGACTCGCCCCATCGCCAGTATCTGTCCTGCAGCGACGAGCAGCGCACAGTGAGCTCTACCTCGCCCGACACATCCTCGGCAGCGGGATCGAACGTGTATGACCAGGTACCTGTGCCATCGGCATCCGGATCGTCGGTGTGTGCGTCGTGGAGCGTTCCGGCGTCGAACGCCACCTTCACCTGGTAGGCGTCGGTGTACATTCCGCTGACCGTCACCGCATCGGTGATGGTGCTCCCCGGGGCGGGGCTCGTCACCTGGCAGCCCGACTCCGGAGCCGCGGCGGCCGGAAGCGCCTGCCCCAGCGGCGTCACACCGATTCCCACCGCTAGTGCGATGGCTGCGGCTCGTCGCCGTCTGTGAGTTGTGTGTGTCATCATTGCCCTCCGAGGGTGCTGATCTTCACCCAGTCGATGTATTGATACTGCGATGCATAATCGAAGTCGCCCGACCACGACGCCGCCCAGTTGCCGACCCAGAGCTGGGCAGGCAACGTCGGAACGGTGGCGGTCTGCGTGGCGTACAGCACGTTGTCGACGTAGAACTCAATGCGTGGAGTTCCGTTGCTGCCGTCGTACCAATCCCACCGGTAGGTGTGGAAGGCACCGTCATTTTGAGCCGCGCCGAGATCGACGTCCTCGAGCGTCGCGCCCCCGGGGTCGAGCGAGACGTAGCTGTTGAAGCCGGCCCAGTGCGCCCAGTCGGCCCGACCACCTGTCCCGGCCGCGGGCATCTCGATGTCGATCTCGGTATAGTCGCCGTTTCCGGGGTTGTAGTAGTTCCAGATGCACGAGCATCCGCCCGAATACGGAAGCGTCTTCATGCGCACTTCGTAGCGTCCGGCTCCGAAACGCTCCTTCGTCCACACCAAGCCTCCGGTGCGCACGCCGGTCTCCTGTCTTGTGTAGCGGCGGGGATCCCCCACAGGGTACGACGCGTCCGTGGCCAGGATGCCGCGGACCGCACCCGTGTACTGGTCGCCGTTTGCGCGTGCAGCAAGCACGTCGACAGGTGTACCTGCGTCGTTCACCGTCGTGAGTGACAGGTTCTCAGGCACGACTCCGTAGTTGTCGGGCCCCCACTGGTGCAGGCCAGCTACCCACTTCGTGGTGTCGAGGCTCGCGCCCGAGAAGTCGTCGAAGAACAGCACGGTTCCAGATGCCGCGGCAGGGGCGTCGACATCGGCCGCTGCGGGAGGTGGCGAACCCGATGTGAGCGTCGCGGCGCAGGCCACCGCCATGATGCCTGCGGCGAGGGCGTTGCGCGCCTCTATTCGTGTTTTCGGTGAAGAGAGCACCATTGCTCCGTTCTCTGTGGGGGCCGTCTGAAACCGTGGCAGCGCGGTCAGAGCGGCTCACTGTCATCAGCTGCTGCCAGTCCTTCCGATCGAGGGCGTCCTGTCGCTCGCACCCTCGCGTCTCACTGAGCGGGGCACACCCAGTGCGTCGAGGCGGAGCCTGTGCTGCACAAGCCGCGGCGTGAACGAGTCCCACTTATCGACGCCGCCCCACGCCGCATCCGCCAACGCGCTGAATCTTGGAAATGCGCGGTACTCAACGAGCTCCTGTGTCGGCAGGTATTCCGTCCAGATCTGTGCCTGCATGCCGAGAACGCGTTCGGCCGCCTCTGCTCCCCAGGCGGCGGGGACGGCCGTGAATTGCTGAGCGGTGCGCAGCGGAAGCAGAATGACGCCCTCCTCGTGCGCCGGCGGCTCATCGGGATCGGTCGTTGCCGCATAGTCGAGGTAGGTCTCCAGATGCGGGGCCATCACGACGTCGTGTCCGCGGGCGATCGCTTCACGGCCGTGCTCCGCGTCGCGCCACGGCATTACTGTCACCGCCGGAGGCAATGTGAGCTCGTCTTCGGCCCACGCAAGCGGTCGCCGCCCCGCGCGCGTCACGTGGTCAGCGACCTCGCCCATGAACCATCGGTACAGGCCGCGGGTTCCCGAGAGGTTCTTCTCGCGAATTCGCTCTGCCGCTCGCGGGCTCTCGTTCCATTCGACGAGCGGGCTCTCATCTCCACCGAGGTGAACGTAGCGGCTCGGAAAGATCTCCATCGTCTCGTCGAGAACCGTGCGACAGAAGTCGAGCACCGCGTCGTGCACGCCGAGGATGTTCTCGCACACTCCCCAGCGCGTCCATACGTCGAGCCGGCGTTCCGGCCTATTGCCGAGCTCGGGGTAGGCAGCGAGCGCCGCCCGCGTGTGCCCCGGCATTTCGATCTCTGGCACAACGGTGATGCCGCGGCGGGCCGCGTAGGCGACGAACCCGGTGAGATCGTCACGTGTGTACGCCCCACCATGATGGATGCCATCGCCCGCGGTCTCGCTGCGGTACGCGCCGATCTCGGTGAGGAGCGGGTACGCCTGCACCGGCATCCGCCAGCCTTGGTCATCGGTGAGATGCAGGTGCATGACGTTCGCCTTGTGCGCGGCGAGCAGATCGGCGAAGCGGTAGAGGTACTCGATGGGTTGGAAATGCCGCGCGACGTCGAGCATGCCGCCACGCCAAGCGAGCCGCGGCACGTCTGTGATGCGCACGCACGGCAGCGTCCACGCGACGTCGCCGACCGCGTGCGCTGCGTATGCGTCGACGGGTAGGAGCTGCCGCAGAGTCTGCGCCCCGTGGCGCAACCCGGCGAGCGCCGCCGCGCGCAGAAGCACACGGTCGGTGTCGACGGTGAGCTCGTATCCTTCCGCACCGAGCCCGGTCAGCTCAACATCGAGGTCCAGCGTCAGAGATCCGGTCGAGGACGCCGGAAGCGGCAGCCCTGTCGCCGGGTTCAGCAGTTCGCGAAGAAGCTGCAGCGCCGGTGCGGCTTGCGGACTCACGCGCACCGCCGTGTCGCTGTCAAGCGTGAAGCTGCCGGCGCGTACGTCAATCTGAGTGGGGCGCGGAAGCAGCGAAATGGCTGAATGCGGTGTTGTCATCGAGGTCTCCACAGGGGTCGGATTGGCAGAAGGCGGCGCTCAGCCCTTGACCGCGCCGGCGGCGAATCCCGACGTGACATGGCGCTGCAGCAGCAGGAAAATTGCGAGAGCGGGAAGGGCGAAGAGCGTTGACGCTGCCATCGTGGCACCCCAGTCGGTGCCGAACACGTTCTGGAATGACGACAGCCACACGGGGAGCGTGCGGTTGTCCTGCTCTTTGATGATCAGGAAGTTCGCATACGCAAACTCATTCCATGCCGTGATGAACCCGAACAGCGACGTGGCCATCAAGCCGGGCGCGAGCAGAGGGAATGCCACACGACGAAATGCGCCCGTGCGCGAGCATCCATCGACCTGCGCCGCCTCTTCGAGCTCGGGTGGGATCGTCGCGATGAATCCGCGCAGAACGACGATCGTGAACGGCAGCGTGATCATGAAGTAGACCAGCGTCAGCGTCGGCAGCCGGTCGAGCATGTTCGTATCGCGGGTGATGATGTAGATCGGAATGATCAACGATTCCCACGGTGCCATCTGTGCGATGAATACCATGAGGATGAACTGTCGGCGACCTCGCCACTGCATGCGAGCGACGGCGAACGCGGCACCGAGCGCGACGACGAGCGCCAGAACGACGGCGGAAACCGTCACCAGGATGCTGTTGCGCCAGAACAGTCCGAAACCGTCCGAGCCGATCGCCGTGACGAAATGGTCGAACGTCCACGTGCTCGGCAGAAGCTGCGGCACCTTCGATTGAATCTCGCGCGTCGGTTTGAATGCCGTTGTCACCATCCAGTACACGGGGAAGAGGCAGGCGAGCACAGTGACAATCGCCGCGAATGACAGGGGTGCTCGGCGCACACTGCTGAGAGTCTTCACTGTTGGACCTCCTGCCGGAACATTTGCCTGAAGTACAGAACGAGCACTCCAGAGAGGATCAGCACTGTCACGATCGAGGCGGCGGCCCCGAGGTCGTACTGCTGCGATGACAGGGCGCGCTGCACTGCATAGACGGGAAGCAGCGTCGTGGCGTCACCGGGTCCGCCCTGGGTGATGACCCAGATCTGCACGAACGCCTTGAACGTCCAGATCACCTCGAGGCACACGACGAGCATGAAGATCGGCCTGATGATGGGGAAGGTCACCGAGCGAAAGAGGCGCCAGGCTCCTGCGCCGTCGAGTCGCGCCGATTCGTGCAGCTCCACGGGCACGGTGGTGAGCGCGGAGTACAGAGTGATTGCGGCAAACGGCACTGACTGCCATACGACGAGAAGAATGAGAATCACGAATGCTGCAGCGCCATGGGCGAACCACGGGAATCGATCGAACTGCTCGAATCCGAAGCTGGTCAGCATCCAGTTCACCACGCCGAATTCTGAGTTGAACATCCACTGGAACACCGTGGCCGCGGCGATTACGGGCATGGCCCAGGCGAGAACGAGCGAACTCAGCACCATCGTGCGTCCGAACTTCTTCAGACGGGTGATCATCATCGCAACGAGTGTGGAGAGGATCATGATCAGCACGACGTTGCACGCCATGAACAGAAACGTCCGGGCGACGACCTCCCAGAACCGGCCGTCTGAGAAAAGAGTCCGGTAGTTCTCCAGGCCGACGAACTCGGCGTTGCCGTTGATCAACTCGGCGAGCTTATAGTCCTGCAGCGAGATTACGAAGGCGCGAACTAGCGGGTAGACAAGTAAGAATGCTGTGCCGACGACCGCAGGGGCGATCAGGGCGTAGGGCCAGAGATTCCGCCTTGTGCGAGGCAGCCTCGCCCGACGAGGCGAGCTGCCTGTCATGGTGGGTGTCGAACCAGGGGGCTTCACGGCCGCCCGGACCGGCGTTCGTTTCTGGACGATGGTCATCGTCGCTCCGTTTCGCACAGTGCTGGCTCAATCGGACTGGTTCATCGCACGGGTGATCTCGTCAGAAGCTTTCTGCGCCTCTCCGGCCAGGTCACCGCCCGTGAGCACCGCCGTCATGTAGTCGTGAATGATGTTCTGCGCCTCGACTGCGGCCCATCCGGGCGCGATCGGTGTGCTGTGGCCGTTTTCGGTGCCTCCAACGGTCATCGCCGCTGCACCGGGGTCGTCTGCGACAGCATCCGCCAGACTCGCCTTGTTGGGCACGTACCCCATCGTCGAGGCGAGTTCGCGCTGCCACTTCTCGCCCGTCAGCGCTTTGACGAACTCGTATGCAGCGTCGGAGGAATCGGATGCCGCTGGAATCGCCAGCTCGGACCCGCCGACGTACACGGCTCCGGGCTTGTCTGCTGTCTTGCCTGGAATGGGGAAGAAGCCAAGCTTTCCTTCGAGCTCGGGGTTGGCGGCGACCACACTGCCTGCTGCACCTGGTGACGAAATGATCTGTGCCACGTCGCCTCCGGCCATGATGTCGGTCTGCGGCGGTGAGGCGACGTCGGAGTCCTTGGGACCGTGTCCGAGTGCTTGAAGCTGCGAGTAAAATTCCATGCCGGCCATCGCTTCAGGAGTGTCCAGGGCACCCATCCAGCTGCCGTCGTCCTGCGTGGCGAATGCCCCGCCCTCGTCCCAGATGAATCCGGCGAGAGCGTGCCAGCTCTGCCCGGGCAGGTAGATCCCCTGCACGTCTCCGGAGTTCAGCGTCGAGGTCGCGTCGATCCATTTCGCGCGTGTGTCGATACTCTCGGCGTCGATGCCCGCGGCGTCGAAGAGTGCTGTGTTGTAGATGACGACTCGGTTTGCCGCGTAGTACGGAACGCCGTATGTCTTGCCGTCCCAGACTGCCGGGTCGGCGAGCCCTGCGATCCAGTCTTCTCCGCCCAGGTCATCGACCTTGTCACTCACATCGAGCAGTCCGCCGCTTGCGGCGTACTGTGACATCTGCGAATTGCCGATCTCGATGACGTCTGGCGGATCGTTGCTCGCGAGGGCGGCGACGACTTTCTCGCCGATGCCATCCCACTCCTGAATCTGGATCTTCGCGTCGATGTCTGGGTGTTCGGCTTCAAACGACTTCTCGAATTCAGCCTGGAACTCTTCAGACACGCTGTCGCGCATCAGCCAGACGTCGATGGTCGTTGTACCGCCAGCTTCAGCGTTACCCGAGCTGCAGGCGCTGAGGGTTGCGGCGAGAGCGAGCGCGGATGCACCGGCGATCAGGCGAGTTCTCATAGTTCACCTCGTTGTGGAAAGTTGGGGAAGAATTACCAGTTGCGCCAGTGGTTAGTTGACCAGTTGGTGCTGATCGGAGATTTTTGCACAACACGTTTTGCTTGTCAACAGCAGTCATCCCTTGATTAATTTCTTGTTGGCGAGATATTTCTGGCGCTCTTCCGCCCGACAACTGGTGAGGAATTGACTCTCAGAATGTGTCAGATTTCCCAAACCAGTCGTAAACTGGTAAAAAATAGGGACGATGTCGAATGAGAGGGGATCGCCTGTGCCAGCAGCTGATACTGGGACGGTTCTCAAGCGTGAACGTGTGCGCAGTCACATTCTCGAAATCATCGAAACGCGTTCGACAGGAGACCCGATTCCGTCGGAGCGAGCGCTGTGCGCCGATCTCGGTGTCTCCCGGCCCACGTTGCGCGCTGCGGTCGATGAGCTTGTCGCCGCGGGGCTCCTGGTGCGCGAACATGGTCGCGGAATGTTTGTCGCGCCCGAGAAGATCACACAGGAGCTCCTCGGTGATGCGCACGCGATGAAGGCACCGTTGGCAGAGGGCACGTGGTCAAGCCAGCTGTTGGAGTTCACGCACATGCCCGCGGGAGCGCGCATTGGGCGCCGGCTGCACATTTCTCCTGGCGCAGAGATCGTCTATGTGGCCCGGCTGAGTCTCGTTGACGGTTCGCCGATCGCGATTGAACACCTGCATTTCCCCGCCGCCCTGGTGCCCGCGCTCACTTCTCGCGAGCTGGAGAGTGGCGACCTCTACGAGCATCTGCGCGCTCATCACGATGTGCATGTGTATGAGGCGGTGCAGTCGATCGAGCCCACCGTCGTGAGTGCCGATGAGGCTCGGCTGCTCGGTGTTCCGGAACTTTCGCCCGCTCTGCTGTTCGAGCGTCTGACGACAGACACCGAGAACACCCCGGTTGAGTATGTGCACTCCGTATATCGGGGTGACCGTTACCGCATCGTGTCGCGACTGACTCTCGGGCCGGGTTCGGGGGCGCATGGTGCGGATGAGGCCGAGGCCGAGATACACCATCCGGGTTTTCCCGCGGGAGAGTTCACGCGTGGCAGCTCCGTGAGTACGTCCACGGTCGGTGACGTCTATTCGGGCTGAGTCAGGCTGCACGTGCAGACCTGTCTGGACACCTGGTGACATCGTCGGTGGTCGGCGTTATGGTGGCCGCATGAATGCGACAGAGACGACGCAGACGTTTTTCGATGCCTACGCACAGTCGCTGCTCGACCGCGACGCAGCGGCGATCGCCCAGTTGTATGCGGTGCCGGCTCTGATCCTCTTTCCTGGCCAGTCGGTTCCGGTGACAAGCGCTGAACAGACCGAGCAATTCTTCGACTCATCGTTCGAGCAGTATCACGGGATCGCAGAGGCTAACTTCGACATCACTATCGTTGCCGAGGCCGACCACAGCATCTGGGCAGACGTCACCTGGACATACGGAGGCGCACCGACCGAGCGCTTCATCTATCAGCTGGTTCTGGCCGATGACGCATGGAAGATTGCGGTGCTCACTCCACTCAGCGTGTGACGCCAACGCTCTGCCTCCCGAAGATCGGCCACTGAAGGCGCTCCGGTTCCGTTGCGGTGACGCTTAAACCGTCCGCAAAAGCGCTGAATGCCGTCAGTCCCGTGGCAGCAATCCCACCGTCGCGAGAGTCAGCAATCGCCTCGCCGCGCCTCGCGGGTCCCTGGAGGATTCTGTCGACAACGCAATCCCGACGATCAAAGCTAACAATTCGGCCGCCGTCACGTCGGTTCGAACAGCGCCGGCGCGAATGGCCTTGGACACGAGGGGTTGCGCGGCCTCGTCGAGTTCCCGCGAGCAGCTCTTCTCGGCACCGTTGCCCCCCTCGGAGTTGTCAAGCACTAACGTGATGGCGAGCCCCCGCGCATCGACGCAATAGTCGAGCACGTTCTCGAGGAAGGTCAGAAGCGCTCGACCGTGGTCCTTCTCGTGTGCGAGTTCTGCTGCCCGAGCACATAATCCGTTGATTCGGTGGTGGAACACCGCGTACATCAGAGACTGCCGTGTGGGGAAATGCCGATGAACCGTGGCCGATCCGACGCCAGACTCTCGTGCAATCTTCTCGAAAGAGACCTCTGCTCCGTGAACGGCCACCTCCGCTTGGGCGAGCGCACACCTTCCCGAAGCAAGTTAGCTCGGAGCGCAAGAGGCGGCGGATGCCCGAGCCTCCGTCGGCACTACACGTCCGCGGAGCGAACGTCTGTTTCTGGATCAGAAGGCAGCGTGCCAGGGGCGTCGGCTTCGGAAGAGGGCGCCGTCGGACGTGCACTCTCCGACTCAGACACGGCATTTTCCACAGCATCCTGAGCCGTAATCTCGGCATAGCGCACTGAAAGCTTTCGGTACGAGCGGGTGAGGAATGCGCCAGCCCCCAGCAGAACGCAGCCGATCCCCGCACAAATCATGACCAACGCCATCCCCCGCGCAGACCCGTCACCGAGAAGCCATCCCCACGTCGCCCGACCGGAATCCGAATCGACGGAGGGAATTACCCAGAATTCGGCAATCGGCGCAATGAGGAAAGACGTGACGGGTGCGGCCGCTGCTTCGAAGGTCATGGCGAATCCGAAGACGCGGCCCTGAGTCCGGTACGGCACGATGCGCTGGATGATCGTCTGCTCGGCTGCTTCGACGGCAGGCATCAGCATCATGAACAGCCAGATGCCGACGGCGAACAGCCACCACCACTCGCGCAGTGTGAAGATCGCTCCGAGTGCGCCGGTTGCGATGACCATGATCAGCATGGTGCGTATCGGGTTCTTTCCGAGGCCGAATTTGGCCACCACTCCGCCGCCGATGAGGAATCCCGTCGACGTGATCCCGAGCACAAGGCCCCAAACTTCGACAGGGAAGAGCTCGAGACCATATGGATCCATGAGCGCCATATAGACGCCGCCGATCAGGTTGTTGAATGTCGTGAAGATAATGAGCGCGAAGAGCGGGCTCGCTGCTCGAACGGCGGCGATGCCGCCTTTGATATCGACGAAGCTCGTGTGCCCCTCCTGCACGATCTCGGGCTCGGAGATGCGCAGCATCAGCAGATGCCCGAGCGCAACGGCGATCGCCGTTATGGCGATCACGATCGCGCCGCCCATGCCGACGAAGCCGATCGCGAGGCCGCTGAACACGCTCGTGACGAGAAACGCGAGCCCTTGCACGGTGCCGACAAGGCCGTTCGCGTTTGCTCGTCGCTCGGGTGGAACCAACAACGTCACGGTTGTCGAGAGAGCGATATTGCGTAGCTGCTCGACGACCGCACCAGCGAGGATGATGAGTGTAAACAGCCAGAACCACGGCCCGCCGAGGTCCAGCAGCGCGCTCTCGGGAAACACAAGGAACATCGCTCCCGCAAGGCTGAAGCACACGAGCGTACCTGCCCCGGAGAACACCATGACGGAGTGCTTGCGATAGCGGTCGACGAACGTGCCGAACATCATGCTGCACACCGCGACGAGCAGCATATAGGCACCGCCGATGATGCCCGTGGCAAGCACCGATCTCGTCTCGAGATACACCCAGAACGTGAGCGCGAACCAGAGGAAGCTCGTCGTGATGTTGGCAACACCGGTGTTCACGAGCACCTGCAGAAAGGTGCTCATGCTGTGCGTCTCGGCGACCGGTTCGGATGCCCCAGCTGCGGTTGACTTGGCGTCACCGCGCTCGGACGATTCACTCATGGGGATGAGCGTAGGTCACACCACCGACGCTCTCCCCTCTTCTCGGGAAATACTCAGCGGGTGACGCTGGCGTCGTCGAGTGTGGCGGTCAGCTCAGACAGCTGAATCTGCGCTCCCGTTCCGCCGGAACGCGTCACCGAGTGCGAGCCCGCGAGGGTCGCCCATCGCAGCCGCTCGTCGTGGTCATCGACGCCATGCGCCATCGCCGCAATGTACGCGGCGTTGAAGCTGTCACCCGCACCCGTGGTGTCGACGACGTCCACGTCGGGGACGTCCACGGTGTGCACGTGGCCCTGCGGCGTCGCGACGAGCCCGCCCTCGGAGCCTCGCTTGACGATCACAACGGGGCCGATGGCGGCGAGCGCCAACGCGATGTCCTCGTCCGACCCCGCAGGGTCGTCGGCGTAGCCCGCGCCGACGGCACGAAGCTCTTGCCTGTTCGGCATGAAGTGGGTGATGCGCGGCAGAATCTCGTCGAGCCCCGTCCACTGCTCACTCGGGTCCCAGTTGGTGTCGACGCTCGTGGTCACGCCTTCAACCGCCAGCTCGTCGAGTAGTTCCGGAAGCCCCGTGGCGAGCCCGGGAACGAGGAAGTATGACGAGAAGTGCACATGCTGAGGGCGGGCACGCCGGATGCTGTCGCGCACCGCATCGATCGACAGCGTCGGGATGACGCCGGGGTAGGTGAAGATCGAACGATCATCCGGCTGCGACAGGATGACCGAGATGCCCGTGGCACCATTCGGCGTGCGCAGCACCTCTGAGGTGTCGATGCCGCATTCGGCAAGGTACGTCTCGGTCAGAGTCCCGAAGTAGTCGCTGCCGATCGTGGCGAGCAGCCCGGTGTCGACCTCGAGCTTCACGAGTCCCGCGGCGACGATCGAGGCGCTCCCGCCCAGGACCAGCTCGGCAGATGACAGTAACTGCTCGGCCTGACCGAAGCGCGGTTTGACGTCGCCTCTCAGAATGAAATCGGGGTTGGTGTCTCCGACGACCAGTGTGTGCACCGGCACTATCCTTTCAGTCCTGAGAACGTCATGGTCTGGATGAATTGTTTCTGAGCGAAGAGGAAGAAGACAACAAGCGGCAGCACCGCGATGACGTTCCCCGACATCAGCAGGCCCCACTCGGTCTGTCGTGCGCCCTGGAAGTTCGCGATTCCGAGCTGCATCGTGAACGAGCCCGGATCGTTGATGGCGATGAGGGGCCAGATCAGGTCATTCCACGAGCCGAGCAGCGTGAAGATCGACAGCGTCGCGAGGGCGGGCTTCGCCAGCGGCAGCACGATCCGGAAGAAGATTCCCCAGCGCGTGCACCCATCCAGCATCCCGGCCTCTTCCAATTCGACGGGGATGCTGAGGAAGAACTGGCGCATGAGGAAGATCCCGAATGCAGTGGCCAGCCACGGGACGATGGCGGCGCCGAGCGTGTTGATGAGGCCGAGCTTTGAGAACAGGATGTAAGTCGGGATCATCAGCAGCTGCGTGGGCAGCATGATCGTCGACACGATCAGCAGAAATCCCATGTTGCGGCCGTGAAACTTCAGCCGTGCGAAGCCGTATCCCGCGAGGGAGCAGAGCACGATGTGCGCGAGGATCGCGACGCCCGAGACGATGATCGAGTTCATCAGCCACTGCAGGATGTTCGTCGTCGCGAAGAGCTTGGCGAAGTTCTCGAACGTCACGGTCGAGGGGATGAAGGGCGGCGGAAACTGCACCAGCTCCTTCGCGGGCGACAGCGCGGCCATGATCATCTGCACGAACGGGATGACGAAGACGAGCGCAATCGGAGCGAGCACGAAATGCCAGCCGCTGATGCGCCGGCGACGACGCTTTCTGGGTGCGGCTGCCGTGCTGGTCTGGGGTGTGACCCCGACGGCTTCTTGTGTGGCGACCATGGTCAGAACGCCTCCGTTTTCGAACGCCGCGAGTACACGACGACGGCGAGTGTGATGAGCAGTGTCAGGGCGAAGAGCACGTATGCGCTGGCGGACCCGTAGCCGAACTCGAGCCCCTTGAAGGCGCTCTCCCACACGAAGTACACGATGGTCTTCGTCGCGTCGAGCGGACCGCCCTTGGTGGTCGTGAACACCAGGTCGAACAGTTTGATGGCCTCGATCATCTGCCAGATCGTGACGAAGACCGTCACGGGGGCCAGCTGCGGCCAGACGACCCGCCAGAAAGTCTGCCACCGGTTCGCCCCGTCGATGCGGGCTGCCTCGACGAGTTCGTTCGGGATGTCCTGCAGTGCAGCAAGATAGATGACCGTTGTGAAGGCCGCCTGCCCCCACAGCGACATGATGGCGATCACGACCATGGCCTGCGCCGGATCCTCCAGCCACTGCTGCTGCGGCAGTCCGATCACGCGCAACACGTTGTTGACCACACCGAACTGGGGGCTGAAGAGGTAAGTGGCGAGGATGCCGGTTGCGGCCGCCGACGCTACGAACGGCACGAAGATCGCCGTCCGATAAATGCCGATGAAACGGATGCGGCGATTCAACGCCACGGCGAGAAACAGTCCGGCGAGCACCGACGAGGGCACGAACAGCACCGTGTAGAAGAGTGTGTGCATCACCGAGTCGAGGAACTCGGGATCACTCGCCAGCCGGGCGTAGTTGTCACCGCCGACGAACGTCGCGTCGCTGAAGCCGTCCCACTCCTGCAGCGAGAGGATAAACGCCCATACGGCAGGGAAGATCGAGAGTCCGACGACGATGAGCGTCGCGGGGCCGACGAACGTCCAGCCCTCAAAGAAGCGTCTCGCGCGCTTGGTGCGGCCGGGAGCCTCGCCTTTTTGCGAGGCCCCCGGAGCCACCAGCATCCGTGTCTGACTCATCGTTACTTCGAGTCCCCAAGCTTCTCGTTAGCCTTCTCAGCCGCCGCTTTCAATGCATCGGCAGGACTGCCCTGGCCTTGAAGAACCTGCGAGATCGCGCTTCCGATCGCTTCGGAGAGGTTGACGTAGCCGGGCACGGTCGGCCGCGCCTTCTGGGCATTCTCGTTGTTCGCCGCCATGATCTCGAGACCCGGGTACTCGGCTGCCTGCTCCTTGAAGGCCTCCGAGTCGACCTCACTCGAACGCAGCGGCAGGTTGCCGATCGCCACATTCCACCGAACGTCCTGTTCGGCATCCGTCAGCCACTTCACGAACTCGTACGACCAGTACTCACGGTTCTTGTCTTTGTGGTCGAACAGAGCCCAGATGTCGGGACCTGAAACGGTCTGATGATCGCCGTCGGTTCCGGGCAGAACCGTCACGCCGTAATCGGTTCCGGCCTTCACCAGGTCGTACAGCTGCCACGGGCCGGAGGTGATCATGCCAATGCGATCACTCGCGAAGAGCTGGCCGAACTTCGTGTCGGTCTGGTCGAGATACACACTCTTGTCAGTGACGGCCATGTCCTGCAGAAAAGTGAGCGCCTCGACGCCGGCCTCCGAGTCGAAGGCGGCGGTCTGCTGGTCATCGCTGAGAATCTCGCCGCCGTTCTGCCAGAGGTGCGGCCAGAACTGCCACGTCGTCTCTTCAGAGCCGGACACCGAGTACCCGTAACCGTAGGTATTCGACGCGGAGTCGGTCATTTTCTTCGCCGCTTCGCGGAAGTCGTTCCAGTCCCAGTCCTCGTCTGGGTACTCGACTCCCGCTTTATCGAACACCGTCTTGTTGTAAATGAGCGACAGGTTGTCGACGATCGCGGGGAAGCCGATCGTCTTCTCTCCCGTCGGCTGCACGGTGGAACGCGCTGCCTCCGAGAACTCATCCCATTTCACATCCGGTTCGCTGACCTTGTCTGTGATGTCGAGCGTGCGGCCGGATGCTTCAAGCTGGCTCGCCCAGGCACCGAAGGCGTACGAGATGTCGGGGTAGCTGTTTCCCGCGAATCCGGCGGAGAGCTTCTGGAGCAGCTGCTCGGTCGAGGATGCCCCGGCCGACACGTCGATCGTGACGTTCGGGTGCTCCTCTTCGAACTCCTTGGCGAGGGTTTCGATGAGGTCTTGGGCTTCGTCCGTCTGCCCCGACCACATCGTGATGGTCACGTCTGCGTCTTTGTCGAGCGTGGTGGCGCCCTGCTGCGAACTGCAGCCGGACAACGCGAGAATGCTCGTCGTCGCGATCGCCGCGGCGACGAGCCCTGTTCGTTTGAGCTGTGGGTGGTACGTCATTGTTGACCCTTTCGGCTTCACCTGTGAAGGGATCGGGAGGCTGGCAAATCAGGTGGGTGGATGCTTCCCGTCACAGTGAATCTGGCACGACGTATCGATTTGAGCAATCATTCGCTCACAAAACTGCGTTGTTCGTGCACTCCTAGTGAGCGATATTGCGAAATCCACGCCTCCGTGAGACGCAAAAGTACGACAGCTGCGGCACGCTGCTCAGGCCGGGCGAGCTGCTCGATACGCACCCAGAAGGTCGACCATCGTTCCACGCCAGGGTGCGCCGTGACCCGGAATGACCCATCCGCTCCAGTCACCGCCGAGCCGCGACTCCAGGCGAGCGAGGGATGCTGCTGCTGCAGCCTGATCATCGGTGAACGGCGCCGGCTGAGGCCCGCGCTGCCCCGTGAGGACGTGCCCAGTGGTCATCCCGTCGCCCACAAACAGCGCCGACACACTGGGCACGTGAACGGCGATGCTTCCCGGCGAGTGGCCCGGAAGCGCGATGATCTCCGGGGAGCCTGGTAGGGCGAGCGTCTCACCGTCGGCGACCACACGCACGTCGCTCAGGTGCTCGGTGCGCAGGCCACCCTTGCGGATCGAGTAGGCCAAGAACCGCAGAATGGGGCCGATCTTCATGCCTCCCCACGCAGGCTTCGTCGATTCCTCGCCGCGGGCCCGCGCAGCATCCGCCGGGTGCACGAACACGGGCACGCCAGCGTCTCGGCGCAGTCGTTCAGCGAATCCGATGTGGTCGCTGTCTCCGTGCGTGAGGATGACGGCTTTGATGTCGGCAGTGCGTCGGCCGATCTCGGTAAGTTCGCGCTGCAGATCGTTCCAGTGCCCGGCGAGCCCCGCGTCGACGAGCGTGATGCCGGCATCGTCAACGATCAGGTGGGCGGCGATGATGTCATTTCCGATACGACGAAGTCCCGGTACAAGTTCCATGATGGCTACGATACATAGCTATCATGGCTACGCGCAATAGCTATACTCGAGATATGCCCACACCCGAGCGAACGTCCGTGTCGGCCATCGTGGCTGCCGGACAGCACATTCTCGAGAACGACGGTCTGGGTGCCGTGACGATGGCCGCCGTCGCCGCGCGCGTCGGCGTTCGCGCCCCCTCGCTCTACAAGCGTGTGCGCAATCGCGACGAGCTGATCCGCCTCCTCGCCGAACGCGTCGCCGCCGACCTGGGGGCACACCTGGCGGCGAACGACCCCGGCGGGCCCGACACGCGCGCAAGGCTGGCCCGCATCGTTCGTGCGCTTCGCGACTTCGCACGGGAGCGCACCGCCGCGTATCGCCTGGTGTTCCTCCCCCCGTCCGAGCACGACGACCTGTCACGCGATGACCTCGCGTCGGCGAGCGCCCCGCTCTTCGACATCGTGGCCCGCCTCGTCGAGCCCGACCATGTGCTGCCCGCCGCCCGCACTCTCACCGCGTGGGCAACGGGCTTCATCGCCATGGAGCTCTCGGGGTCATTTCGGCTGGGAGGCGACGTCGACACGGCATTCGAGTACGGCATCGAGAGGGTGTCAGCGGCGGTGACCTCGCCGGCTCACTGAGCGCGGTGTCTGCTCGCTGAACATCGCAGGTGTCGCATCGGGGCGCATCGGGCAGCGAGCGCCCCGCCTCGTCGACTCGCAACGTTCAGTCATTCGGAACTTTTCACCACAACTCCGCTTGTCGTGCACCCCCAGACGGCGTGTCGCACGAGAGTTCCGAACGATTGAACGTGTCGGCGAATGACGCGACGCTTTTACGCGCGGACGAGGTGCACGCGAACGCCCAGCTTCTCGATCTTGGCGAGCTCGGCCTTGTCTGCCTCGTCATCGATAACGAGATCAGTGACTTCGCTGAGGTCCGCAACACGGGCGAGCCGCACCTCCCCCAGCTTCGTGCTGTCGGCGACGACCACGACGCGACCGGCATGCGTCACCATGGACCGGTTTGTACGCGCCTCGGTGTCATCGAAGGTCGTGAGTCCGTTGGCGGCGGTGATGCCGTCCGCGCCGATCACCGTCATCGCCACATTGATCGCGTTGAGGGCACCCTCGGCGAGTGACCCGACGAGCTCGAACGACGTCGGTCTGATCACTCCGCCCGTCATGACGACCTTGACCTTGCTGCGCGATGCGAGCTCGTATGCGGTCGTGAGGGAATTGGTGACGATCGTGAGGTCGGTGCGCGAGGTCAGGTTGCGCGCCACCTCGGCGGCCGTGCTGCCACCCCCGATCGCGATGGCCTGGCGGCCGGAGGGGATCAGCTCTGCCGCCCGGCGTGCGATTGCCACCTTCGCGTTGCGCTCGGTCGAATCGCGGTATCGGACGGGCAGCTCGGCCTTCATCTCGGTTGCCTGCGCTCCGCCGTGCGTGCGGGTGAGGAACCCCTGGGCTTCGAGCAGGGCAAGGTCGCGTCTGATCGTGGCCGGAGAAGCGTCGAGGGCGGTGGTCAGCTCGCTGAGCGTCACCGATGACGACTCCGCAAGCGCACTGAGGATCGCCGAAAGTCGCGTCGACCGTTTGGCCGAGGCGACGAGCGGCTGACCGCTGGAAGGAATCCGAAAGTTCATGCGTCACATTTGATCACAGATTCGCTCAGAAAAGCGATCGAAGTGCTCACCAAGATGTTCGGCGCGGAGCACAGGAATCACGCCGCGTGGCGCGGATTCACCAGCATCCGTGTGTCTTACCCCAGTCCATACCCGCGGATTGACTCGCTCAGTGACACTGACCGTTTTGCACAAGAATCTGAGTGATGCAGTCACACTGGACATATGACTCGCGTGACATTCATCGGCGCTGGAAGCGTCGTCTTCACCAAGCAGCTGCTGACCGATCTTCTGCGATACCCGGAGTTCGACGAGATCGAGATCGCTCTGCACGACATCGATGCCGAGCGGCTCCGCGTCGCCCAGGCGACAGCGGACTACGTGAATCGTCGCTTGGGCGCGCATGCTCGTGTGACAGCATCCGCCGACCGTCGGACGGCCCTCGCGGGCGCCGAGTTCGTGATCAACATGATCCAGGTGGGCGGCATCGAAGGCACGCGAGCCGACCTTGAGATTCCGGCCCGACACGGTCTGCTGCAGACCATCGGCGACACCACGGGCGTCGGCGGAGTCTTCCGCGGTCTGCGCACCTTCCCCGTGCTCACCGGCATCCTCACGGATATGCAGGAGATCTGCCCCGACGCGTATTTCCTCAACTACACGAACCCGATGACGATGAACGTGTGGTGGGCGAACCTCGTTGCGCCCAGCATCCGCACCGTCGGCCTCTGCCACAGCGTGTACTGGACGGCGCACGACCTCGCCGAGCTGATCGGGCTCGACGTGACCGACACGCGCTTCCGTGCAGCGGGCCTCAACCACCAGTCGTGGCTGCTCGAGTGGACGACGCTCGACGGCGACGACCTGTACCCGCGGCTCGCCAAGCGCATCGCAGACGACCCTGAGCTGCAGCGTCGTGTGCGCGCCGAGATCTTCCGCCGCGTCGGCTACTACCCCACCGAGACCAGCGAGCACTCGTCCGAGTACCTCTCGTGGTTCCTGCGGTCAGAGTCGCAGCGAGAGACGTACCGTCTTCGTCCGCTTGAGTATCTGCAGATCAGCGAAGACAATGTTGCCGAGTTCGAGCAGACGCGCAGCGCGCTCGACGCCGGAGAGGACATTGAGCTTCTTGACGAGGCGAGCGAGTACGCCCCGCAGCTCATCCATTCGATCGCCACGGGAACCCGGCGCGAGATCCACGCAAACATTCCCAACGCCGGGCTGATCAGCAACCTGCCCGAGGCGCAGGTCGTCGAGGTGCCGTGCGTCGTCGACGAGCAGGGCATTCATCCGGTGGCGATGGGTGATCTGCCGATCGAGTGCGTCACCGTCAACCGCGCCTATGCCGCTGTCGCCGGCGCCGCGGTCGAGGCGGCCAGGCGCGAAGACCCGACGTTGGTGCGCCGGGCACTTCTCGCCGACCCGAACACGATGTCGAGCGTCACGCCGGAGACCCTCTGGCAGATCTGCGCCGAGCTGACGGAGGCACACGCGCGGCACTTGCCCGCAGGCCTTCTGAGCCGCGTTTAACCACGAAGAACGCTGACGGATGCTGTCGATTGACGCGACAGCATCCGTCAGCGTATTTGCGCCCGAATCATCCCGGTAAGCTGTGCCGAGCGCCCCATTCGAGGAGGGCGCTGTGCGACGACGGGAGGCCACATGACGGAGCGCAAGCCGTCTGTCTGGACGCTGCCCGGAATGCCACCGCTGCTCGTCATGACGGCACTCGGGTTCAGCGGGTTCTCGCTGCTCATGCCGGTGGCGCCGCTCTGGGCGTCGATGGGCGGCGCCGACAGCTTCGGCAGCGGACTCGTCAACGGCCTGCTCATGCTCTCGACCGTCGCAACGCAGATGGTCGTCTCGCCCGGCCTTCGGATTCTCGGCTGGTCGCGGATGCTGGTGATCGGGCTGCTCTGCCTCGGGCTGCCGTCGGTTCTGCACCTCTTCTCTGACCAGCTGCCGCTGATCCTCGCCCTCGCGGTCGTGCGCGGCATCGGCTTCGGCATCATCACCGTGTGCGGCTCGTCTGCTGTCGCGGCGCTCGTCGAGCCCAAGCGGCGCGGCCGGGCGATCGGGGCCTACGGGCTCGCGATCGCTGTTCCGCAGTTCGTGCTCATCCCCGCCGCGCCGTGGCTTGCCGAGAACGTGGGCCCCGGGCTCGTCTTCGGTCTCGGCATCGCCCCCGCCATTGCCGTACCGTTCGCGATCACGCTCGGCCGCCGCCTCGCCACCGTTCCGGCGCCGAAGACCGCGGCGACAGACATCGCCCCGCAGGGCTCGCGCATTGCCGCCGTGCGCACGCGCGCCGTCGTCATGCCGATCGTGGCGCTTCTCACCATCACGTGCACGGGCGGCGCCGTGCTCACCTTCGCGCCGACGATGCTCACCAACACGACGACGGCCGTCGTCGCCCTGCTGGCGCTCACCGGCCTGGGCGCTCTGTCGCGCTGGATCTTCGGGGGCATCGCCGACCGCTTCGGCGCCCGCCGCTTCATCACACCACTACTGGTTGTCGCCGCGCTCGGAGCCGCCGGGGTCTCGCTCGGAGTCGCCGGCGACACGGATGCTGTCACCACGACGGTGCTGCTCGTCGGTGCCGCATTCATCGGCACAGCGTATGGCGGTCTGCAGAACGTAACGCTCGTCGAGGCATTTGCTGCGGCGGGTGACCGGTCTCGCAACGTCGTCAGTGTCGTCTGGAATGCCGGCTTCGACCTGGGAACGGGCCTCGGCTCCGTCGTCGTCGGAACAATCGCAACGGCGAGCTCGTTCCCCACCAGCTTCGTCGTCCTGGCAGTCGTCAGTGTGGTCGTGGCCGCGCTCGTCTCGCTGCTGCGCCCACGCCCCACGCAGCCGTCTGCGGCGTAGCCACCCCGCCCCTGCCCGCACGACTCTCGAACCACAGCCGCGCCAGCACTCGCCGTCCGTCCAGGGCCTTCCCGTTTCGCGCTTCGCCACGGACTGTTTCCGCCCAATTGGACGCTGCCGGGCTCACTATTTTGTCGCACAACGCAATCGCGAACAGCATCCTGACCTGGCATTCTGCATCGATTTTCCCAGATCACTTCCAAAGATATCTCAGGTCGTATATGATTTGAGCCGTCCTTCTGTACGGCTGAATTCGACCTGCACAGAACCAAATCGACAAGGGAGTCAACGATGACTGACACATCGACTGGTACACCTCATGCCACTCCAACCGACATGAAGAGGGTCGCGGTCGCGACCATCATCGGCACGACGATCGAGTGGTACGACTTCTTCCTCTACGCCAACGCCGCCGGGCTGCTGTTCGCCTCGTTGTACTTCGAGCCGCTTGGCCCGCAAGCATCCGTTCTTCTCTCATTCGCGACGGTCGGCGTGAGCTTCCTCTTCCGCCCGCTCGGCGCATTCATCGCCGGGCACCTGGGCGACAAGATCGGGCGCAAGACAATGCTGGTGTGGACGCTGATCCTCATGGGAGCATCCACGACGCTCATCGGGCTGCTGCCCACGCACGCCGCAATTGGTGCGGCGGCGCCGATTCTGCTCGTGCTGCTGCGCATTCTGCAGGGCCTCTCGACAGGTGGCGAGTGGGGCGGCGCTGTGCTCATGGCCGTCGAGCACGCTCCCGTCGGCAAGCGTGGGCAGTTCGGGTCGTTCCCGCAGATGGGCGTGCCGCTCGGGCTCCTTCTGGCGTCGGGGATGCTGGCGCTCATGACGGGCGTGATCTCGCCGGGTGACGCGTTCGTCGAGTGGGGCTGGCGAGTTCCGTTCCTGTTGAGCATCGTGCTCGTGATTATCGGGATCGTCGTGCGCCGCAGCGTCGACGAGTCGCCGGTCTTCGCAGAAATCGCGGCGAAGAAGGAGAAGGCGAGCATGCCGATCGTGCAGCTCTTCCGCAAGCACTGGCTGCTCGTGATCCTCGCCGCGCTGACGTTCGCCGGCAACAACGCCGCCGGATACATGACGACGGGCGGGTTCCTGCAGGGCTACGCCACCCGTCCGCTTGACGAGGGCGGTCTCGTTGGCATGGAGCGCACACCGGTTCTTGTCGCCGTCACCGTCTCGAGCGTCGTGTGGTTGATCTTCACCTGGCTGGGCGGTTGGCTTTCTGACAAGATCGGACGCCGCAACACGTACATCACCGGATGGATCATCTTCCTCATCACCGTGTGGTTCCTCTTCCCGCTCGTCAACACGGGCAGCGCGTGGCTGTTCTTCGCGGGGATCGCGCTGTTCACGATCGGCAACGGGTTCACGTATGGGCCTCAGGCGGCGTACTTCACCGAGCTGTTCCCGGCGTCGATCCGCTACTCGGGCGTCTCGATCGCGTACGCCATCGGCGCTGTGCTCGGTGGGGCGTTCGCTCCGACGATCTCGGCGTGGATCGTACAGACAACGGGCACGTCGCAGGCCGTCGCCTGGTACATCGCTGGCGTGATGGTGGTCGCCTTCATCGCCACGTTGCTGCTGCGCGACCGCACGCGGATTCCGCTCGGCCCTGAGAACGAAGAGGAGCAGGCGAAGCATCCGATCTATGGGTTCAGCAAGTAGCTGAGCCCTGGGCATGGGATCGGGCCTGGTTCCGCCGGTTCCAGCTCCAGCTGCGGCTGCGGCTGCGGCTCCGGCTCCGGCTCCGGCTCCGGCTCCGAGGCACAAAGTGTGTAGTTGCGGACAAGGTGCGGGCGCATGCCATGACACCTTGTCCGCAGCTACGCACGTTGCCAGTCGCACACGGCGCCGCAGACGACCCGACTGGCCGGGTGTCTCCGCAGAGCGCACACACCGGGCTCCGGCGTCGGCCACGCGAATCGTGAGAGACAACGAGCACCGGATGCTGTTACACACCGAGCTGGTCCGCGAGAAGCTCGAGCACATGACGGTACGGCTTGCCCGTCGCGCGGGTCATTGCCATTTCGCACGGGCGGTTCGCCGAGACAAAGCCGTCGAACGGGACCTCGGAGTCGCAGCGCTGCACCTCGGCAGCCTCCGGGGCGGTTGCACTCGCGGTCAGCTCGGGATGCAGCATCCCTCGATCTCCGGCGAACCCGCAGCATCCCCAGTCGACGGGGACATAGGCCTCGTCTGCGACCGCCTCAGCGATGTCCGTAAGCGCTGAGGTCGCCCCGATGGCCTCCGTCGCGCAAGTTGGGTGCACGGCGACGCGGCGCAGTTTGCGTCCGGACGCGCGCGACATCGAGCTGTTCCCGTTGACGGCGGAGGCCTCAACAGACGAGCGGCTCTCGCCAGCGGACGTTTCGTCATCGAGAGAACGACGTGATCTGGCGGGCGGATGCTGTGTGCTGCCCGAACTTCCAGACGGTCGGTCTTCGCCCGCAGAGGGTCCCTCGTCGGGAAGAGGGCCCCCGGCGGTCCGCTCGCCGTGAGCAGCATCGCCAGCGGTCTCGTCACGTGCGTCGTCGCGTCGCATCGCGTCCGAGCACGGCTCGGCGTGGTCGGCCGGCTGATCCGGGGCTGCAGCGAGCAACGGCACGATCTCGCGGGCGACGAACTGCGTGGCATCTTCAATGCGCAACGCGCCAGCCTCGGGGCGGGCGTCGCGCACATGGTCGACCATGACCTGCAGGCCCTCGGTGCAGGATGCTCCGTCACACACAATCGGCACGTCACCGCCACGGCTGGCCACGAGCAGGCTGTCGATGACACGCGTCGCCATCGCGGCGTATCCACTCGCGTAGCCCTTGGACTTCCACGGGGTTCCGCAGCAGAGCCCGCCAGCATCCGGCGGCACGATCATGCCGATTCCCGCGTGGTCGAGAAGTCTCACCATTGCGCCGCGTACGCCTGCTCCGCCTTCGGCGCTTCGCTCACTTCCGGTCTGCGCTCGTGGGCCGTTCGAGTTCCCGCCACTCGTGCCGTCGTTGCGCACAGTGTGCGCCCTTGGGCTCGTTGAACGTGCCGAGCGCACGGCCGCTCGCGGCTCGGGGCCGAACATCGTGCCGACGCAGGAGCTGAAGAACACCACCTCGGCAGCGGTCGGCCGGGCAGCGGCAGCGGCAGCGGCAGCGGTCGGCCGGGCAGCGGCAGCGGCAGCGGCAGCGGCACCCTCCCCCGTTGCCGCCGAAGGCGCTTCGGCAATCGATGCATCGGGGTCCGCAGCATGTGGGGCAGCGGTGTTCGCGCGGCGAGCTGCTGCCGGACCACCTGCCGCCTCAGGAGGCGTTTGCGCGCCAGTTTCGGAACTGCGCTCCTCTTTTTTGTGGCGCGCAGTTCCGATTGTGGAGCGCAGTTCAGCTTCCGGCGGGGAGGCAGCGCTCGACGAGGAGGCTGCGGCGGAGGGTGCACTCGAAGACGTGCTGTGGCTGGCGTTCAGCGGCGCAGAGCCTCCGCGCGGAAGGTCACGGGTGTAACGGGGCACCGTGTCGGCGCCGAGAACCGCGCGGGCAGCATCCGTCACGCCCGTCACCAGCGGAGAAGGAAGCACCTTCGCCACGTTGAGCGCCGCGCGGCCTGCCTGCGTGGCGGTGCCCCAGTGCTTCGACGCCACGTTCCACGCCGCTCCCGCGACAGCATCCGCCTGCTCTTCGCGCAGCCGTCGCACGAGGTCGCCCGTGTTGATGTCGACGGGGCACGCGATGCCGCACATTCCGTCGACGGCGCACGTCTGCACGCCGTCGTAGTCGTAGTCGGCGCTCAGCTCGGCGACAAGCGCTACATCGCCGCGTTCGCGTGCCTGCTCGATTTCGCGGCGCAGCACGATGCGCTGCCGTGGCGTCAGGGTGATGTCGCGGCTCGGGCACGCAGGTTCGCAGTACCCGCACTCGACGCAGCGGTCGACCTCGCTCTCAACGGTCGGCGCGGTCTTGAGGTGGTGCATGTACGAGTCGCTCGTGTCGCTCAGCACGACGCCGGGGTTCAGCATCCCGGTCGGGTCGATCAGGTTCTTGAGCTCGACCATGATGCCGTACAGCTCGTCACCGTACTGCCGCCTGACGAACGGTGCCATGATGCGCCCTGTGCCGTGCTCGGCCTTGAGCGATCCGCGCTGGTCGAGAACGAGGGCCACCAGGTCGTCGGTGAACCTCTCGTACCGGGCGACGCTTGCCGGATCGTCGAAGCGCTCGTTCAGCATGAAGTGGATGTTGCCGTCCTTCGCATGCCCGAAGATGACGGACGCCTCATAGCCGTGCTCGGCAAACAGCTCGGTGAGCCTCTCGCACGTGGCGAGCAGGTTGTCGACCGGCACGACGATGTCTTCGAGCAGCGCATTCGTGCCAGACGGCCGGTTGCCGGCGATCGCCGTGTACAGCCCCTTGCGCACAGTCCAGAGCGAGGCGCGCTCCGTGGCGTCCGTCGTGAGGTCTGGCGTGCTCGAGAGCGGCAGATCCGCGATATGACGGCGGGCGGATGCTGTCAGCTCGGCGAGCGCGTCACCGGTGCTGGCCTGCACCTCAACGAGCAGCGCGGCGTGCTCGGCAACGTCGAGCCCGGAGATCACCGCCGGAACATCGCTCAGTGTCTGGGCGACGCGCAGCGACTCGGCGTCCATGAGCTCGACGGTGGCGAAGCCGTGGTCGACGAGTCCAGGCAGCGCCGCCATCGCGTCGCGCAGCGAGTCGAACACGAGCAGCCCCGTCGCCACGTTCGGGTACACGGGCACCGTCGCGAACCGCGCCTCGGCGACGAACGCGAGAGTTCCCTCGCTGCCCACGATGAGGTGCTGCAGAATGTCCACCGGATCGTCGAAGTCGAGCAGTGCGTTGATGCCGTAGCCCATCGTGTTCTTCATCGAGAACTGGTGGTTCACCGTTGCGACAGACGCGGGGTCGCCGCGCAGCCGGTCGCGCAGAGCGAGCAGACCGGCGTGGATCTCGGGTTCGCGCGTGCGCAGCTGGTCGTCGGCGTCAGCATCCGCTGTGTCGATCACCGTGCCGCTCGGCAGCACGAGCAGCATGGAATCGATCGTGCGGTAGGTGTTCTGGGTCGTGCCGCAGTGCATGCCGCTCGAGTTGTTGGCGACGACGCCGCCGATGGTGCACGCGATCTCGCTCGCCGGGTCGGGGCCCAGTTTCGTGCGATACCGGGCGAGCCGCGCGTTGACGTTGCGCACCGTCGCGCCCGGCTGCACGCGCGCGAGTCGGCCGTCGTCGTCGATTTCGACGCCGCGGAAGTGCCGGCGCACATCGACCATGACGTCGCCCGAAACGCCCTGGCCCGACAGGCTTGTGCCGCCGGAGCGGAAGGTCAGAGCACGGCCGTCCGTGCGGGCGGCGCGGAAGATGCGGGCGACATCTGCCGCATCGTGCGGCACGAGCACGGTCTCGGGGACGAGCAGGTAGTGCGAGGCATCGTGCGCGTAGGCGTACCGGTCGATGGCGCGCGAGCGCACGTCGGTGGTGCCGAGCTGTCCGTCACCAAAGCCGAGGTCGGGGCCCGGATGCTGCGGGGCAGCGAAGCCCGGGTTCGGATGCTGTGGAGCAGCCAAGCCCGGGCCCGGATGCTGTTCGCCAGCGCGAGCACTCACGCCAGCGGTCGCGCTGCGGCGGTTGCCTCTTCCCTGCTCCGCGTGGATGCCGCTGCCGCTGGCGCCTCCGCTTCGGCTGCCGGTCCGAGAATCCCCAGCGCCCCCGCGTCGGCTGCCGGTCCGATGCTCTTTCGCGGCGGGAGATCCGCTGACGTCTCGCGCGGAGGAAGCGTCACCGGGCGCGGATCCTGGTGAGGATGCCGCGGACTCGGCGTGCTTGTTCCGCCTCCGATCGTCGCCGTTCGCTGCTCGTCGCCCCATAGCATCCTCGCTCTCCGTCTCTCCATGTCTACATCAGTGCGGCGGATCCGTCACGGCACCCCCGGCATCTCGGCTCCGTCACGGCACGGGGCACGGGTACGGGGCGCAGGGCTCCCCGGCTCTCGGCACCCGGCACCCCGGCGCGGGGCTCCCCGGCACCCCGGCACCGGGCACCGGGCACCGGGCACCGATAAACTGTGCGAGTGGATTTCACCGACGCTCCCCTTGACCAGACCGCGGCCGCGAACCTCGCCGAGCAGAACCTGACTTTCGCCCGCGTCGACACCGCGAACGATCGCGAGCGCTACACCGGGTGGCACGAGGTCGTCAACCGCGGCTTCTACGGCGACCGCAAAGACGACAAAGACGTCGAGTACATGCTGGATGCCGGTGCGTACCGCCGCCTCTGCGGCGTGTGGGACGACACGGAGGCGGGGCGCGATCCGGTCGCGACCATCGGCTCGTGGACGACGCCGCTGAGCGTTCCGGGCGGTGATGTTCCGGCGTGGGCGATCAGCGCCGTGACGGTGTCGCCGACGCACCGGCGGCGCGGCATCGCGCGCAACTTCATCGAGGCCGAGCTGCGCACCGCACACGCGTGCGGCGTGCCGGTCGCTGCTCTGACAGCATCCGAGGCCACCATCTACGGCCGATTCGGCTTCGCCCCCTCCGCACGCGACGCACGAATCACGATCGACACGAAGCGCGCACGTTGGACGGGGCCGACGCCGACCGGGCGCGTCCGCTTTATGGAGCTCGGCGATCTTTACGAGCGCGGCCGGGCCGTCGCCGACCGGGCGTCGCGGCAGCATCCGGGCGAGGTCGCGTTCGACGAGATGCTCTGGACGGGCACAATCGAGTACCGCCCGGGAAAGGACGACACGGCGAAAGACCTGCGCGCGGTCGGCTACACGGATGCTGCGGGCGAGCTGCAGGGATTCGCGGCGTATCGCGTCAAGCCGGGCGCAGACGAGAAGCTCATCGCGAAGGTCGCCTACCTCTCCGCCGCGACGGATGACGCCTATGCCGCACTGTGGCGGTACCTGATCGAGCTCGACCTCGTCGACAGCGTCGAGGCAGACCTGCGCTCCGTCGACGAACCGGTGCTGTGGCAGGTGAGCGATCTGCGTGCGGTGACGGTGGCGCCCTTCGACCACCTCTGGCTGCGCATCCTCGACCCCGTGGCGATGCTCGAGGCGCGCACGTATGCACGACCGGGCAGCGTCGTTCTCGACGTCGTCGACCCGCTCGAGTTCGCGCAGGGGCGGTTCCTGCTCGAGATCGACGTGGCTGGAACAGCATCCGTGTCGCGTCTTTCCGGCGATGCGCCGGCGGATGCTGCGCACGTGACGCTCAGCGAACGCGACCTGGCGCAGATCGCCGTGGGCGGCACTTCGGTGACGTCACTGCATCGCGCCGGACGCGTAAGCGCGCTCACCGATGGCGCGGTCGAGCGGGTGGATGCGGCGTTCCACAGCCCGGTCGCACCGCGACTGAGCTTCTGGTTCTGAGCAGGAGCGAGCGCGGCCTTCAGTTGAACATGTTGAGGCCGATGTTTCCCATGATGAACCCGATCGGCGTCAGGGCAATCATGAACCAGTCGAACGGTCGCATGGCGAGCCGCACGGGGTCGCTGTCCTGAGGGTCATCCGGGTCGTATCGGACTCGCATCGTCACACCGGGTTTGGGAAAGCTGCCGCCCGCCATCGTCCCGGTGTGCTCCGTGCCGTCGGCATCGGTGTACGTGTAGTGGGCGACCTTCGTCGGCCTGCCGTTGTGGGGATCGCGGCCGTCTCCCACGTCGGTGATGGTCGCCTCGGCTGACGTCCACTGCGGATGCTTCATGAACGGCTTTGTCATGTGACGCACTCCGGCGAGGAACAGCACCGCACCGATCGCGAGGAGAACGATGGCGAGGATATTCATGGTCTCTGCTCCCTGCGGCTCCCTCTGACGAGCTCGGTCTCACACATTGTTGCAGACCGTCGGCCACCGGGCGCGGCGTTCGTGGCGGCTCTGTGCCTCGTGCACGTTGCCGGGTGAGCGCACCGTCGTCGCAGACGTGAGTCGGGCTTCTCGTGACTGACGCTCCCGCTGCCGCAGACGTTCTGCGAAAGCAGTGCGCGCTCGTCAGGCGTCTGGGTCCTTCTCGCCGCTCGTGTTCTCGTCCTCGACGGGACCTGTCGCCGGGATGACGCCGCGAAGGGGCCTGGTCGACCGGATGCTGTCAGCCCCGAGCGCCGCTCTCGCTACAGTTCCCGCAGGATCTGCTCGCGCTTCTGCGCATACTCGACCTCAGAGACCACGCCGCGGACCCGCAGTTCATCCAGCTGCTGCAGCCGCTGCGCGGTCGACGGACTGTTCGCGCGTCGCACCGCCGCGAGAATTGCGACGACAACGGCGGCGATCACGGCGACGATGACGAGCGTGATCACGATGAGGATCATGAGGTGCCAACCGCTGAGGTTTGCGAGCATGAGCGTCCTTCCCAGACAGGCCTCCACGATATCGCGGGGTGGCAGAGAGCACGCGGCGTGAACACTGCACAGGGAGTCAACATCTGCGCTCGCCCAGTCAATCCACCGCTGCGCCGCACGCCTAGCGTGAGAAGACGAGACCCGACGTGGAGGAGCAATGACCACCTTCGACAGCCTTCTTGCCGACATCACGCCCTCAGGCGAGGGCCGTGAGATCACGAATCCTGCCACGGGCGACGTTGTCGGCCGCGCCCCGATCCACACAGTCGATGACCTAGACGCAGCAGTCACCGCCGCGCATGCCGCGCAGCCGAGCTGGGCAGCGCTCGGGCACGAGAAGCGCAACGAACTCCTGCTCGCCGCCGCCGATGCCATCGACGCCTCGGCCGAGGCACTCGCACAACTGCTCACCCGAGAGCAGGGCAAGCCGCTGAACGGGCCGAACGCGCGGTTCGAAGTCGGTGGCGCATCGGGGTGGCTGCGTGCTGCAGCATCCACGCCCCTCGACCCCGAAACCGTGATCGACGACGGTGACAGCCACGCCGTGCTGCACTACCGCCCCATTGGCGTCGTCGGTGCCATCGGACCGTGGAACTGGCCCATGATGATCTCGGTGTGGCAGTTCGGGCCCGCCCTGCGCATGGGAAACACGGTGGTGGTGAAGCCCAGCGAGTTCACGCCCCTCAGTGTCCTGGCGCTCGTCTCCGTCATCAACACGGTGCTCCCCGAGGGCGTTCTCCAGGTCGTCACCGGCGACCGCGAGGTGGGGGCGCGACTGTCGAGCCACCCCGACATCGACAAGGTCATGTTCACCGGATCGACGGCGACGGGCAAGGCGATCATTCGCAGCTCCGCCGACACCGTGAAGCGGCTCACCCTCGAACTCGGCGGCAACGACGCCGGAATCGTGCTGCCCGACGTCGACCCGGCCGCGATCGCGCAAGATCTGTTCTGGGGAGCGTTCATCAACACCGGCCAGACCTGCGCCGCGATGAAGCGACTCTACGTGCACGACTCCATCTATGACGCCGTCGTCGATGAGCTCGCTGCCGTCGCAGCATCCATGCCCATGGGCGTCGGCACCGACGAGAACAACGTGCTCGGCCCTCTGCAGAACAAGCCACAGTTCGACATCGTGTCGCGGCTCGTCGAGGAGGCTCGGGCGTCAGGAGCGCGTGTGGTGATGGGCGGAAATCCGGATGCTGATCAGCCAGGCTACTTCTACCCGACGACGCTCGTGGCTGACATCGACAACGACAACCCGCTGGTGCAGGAGGAGCAGTTCGGCCCCGCGCTGCCAATCATTCGATACAGCGACGTCGACGAGGCGCTCGCGATGGCGAACGGGCTCGATGTGGGGCTCGGTGCCTCGGTGTGGTCAGGCGATCGGGATGCTGCGCGCGAGGTCGCCGCGCAGGTCGAAGCCGGCACTGTGTGGATCAACTCGCACGGCGGCGTGCACCCGATGATCCCGTTCGGAGGTGTCAAGCAATCGGGTTATGGGCTCGAGTTCGGCGTCGAGGGGCTGAAGGCGCTCGGCGTTCCGCAGGTGATCAACGGGTAGCGGTTCCCGCCTGATGCCCGTGAGCACGGGCATCGAGGCCCGTCGCGCACTCTGGACTTCCGGTACCGGCGGCCTAGAATTGGAGAAACGGATTTTTTGCGATGGTGCCCGGTCCGTGCCCGATTGGTGGTTGCCATGTCCCTCTCACAGCCCCAGGATTTCGCTTCGCGCTCAGCCGCCGCGACGCCCCGCCCGGTGATGCCCTCTGCCGCCCGCGCTGAGCAGCCGCTCGGCTTCGCCGAGTTCAGCCGCGCCGTCTCGGAGTCGTTTGTTCCCCTGCGCGTCACCGCGCCCTCGCAGGGCGGATTTCGCGGCGCGGTCTCTGTCGCGGTGTGCGATGGCGTTCATGCCTCGCTCGTCGAAGCCAATCAGCACACCGTCGAGCGCACACCCGAGCTCATCGCCCGCGACGACACCGCGTATTTCAAGCTGAGCGTGCAACTGAGCGGCACAGGGATGCTGGTGCAAGACGGTCGTGAAGCGCTGCTCGAGCCCGGCGACATCGCCATCTATTCGACCGAGCGCCCGTATGTGCTGGAGTTCAATCAGGACTTCCGCACGCTCGTGCTCATGTTCGACCATCACGCACTCGGCATCGCGCCCGACACCCTCGCACAGCTGACCGCCGTGCGCATGCCGCACGATTCCGCGCTCACCAGCGTGATCTCGCCGTTCCTCTCGGGGCTCGCGAGCAATCTCAGCGTGCTGAACGGTCCCGCCGGCACGCGGTTGTCGCGGGCGGCCGTGGATCTGACAACGACGCTGTACAGCACAGAACTGGGAGCGGCAGCATCCGCGTCGCCGAAAGCGGCGCTCACGAGCACCATCATGCAGTACATCGACGACCACCTGGGATCAGGCGCGCTCGACCCGCAGAGCATTGCCGCCGCGAACCATGTCTCGCTGCGCTACCTGCACGCGCTGTTCAGCGAGCAGGGCACGACGGTGTCGACGTGGGTGCGTGAGCGGCGGCTCGAGTACTGCCGGCGCGATCTGACCGACCCCGCGTTCGCGGCGCTTCCGGTCGCAGCCGTCGCCGCCCGGTGGGGGTTCCTTGATGCCGCGCACTTCAGTCGCGCATTCAAGACGAGCTTCGGTCTGCCCCCGAGCGAGCTGCGCCGCAGGGCACTTCTCGACGCCGCGTAGTGAGAGCGCCGCGTCACATCTGCGATGCGGCACGCCCTGCACGGCGCCCAAAAACGCGTCGCCAAAGTTTTTTGAGAATGCTGGAATAAACCCGAACTGAGCTTTGCTCTCTGTAGTGACTACAGAAAGTGGAGCGTATATGTCTGACGATCTGTCCCGCACACCGGACCTTCCCGTCGAGGAGGCAGTCGGAGGTGCCTGCCCGTCATTCGTCACGGCGATGGACATCATCGGCCGACGCTGGACGGGGATTATCATCGAGGCCATCGGCCGCGACTGCACCGGCTTCGCCGAAATCAGCCGGTTCGTCGGGCACATCGGCGACACGATGCTCGCCAAGCGCCTGCGCGAACTCGAGACCGATGGGCTGGTGGAACGAACGGTGATCGACACCCGTCCCATTCGCGTGCGGTACACGCTCACGGTTGCCGGGCTCGCGCTTCTGCCGATCCTCGAGGACATCACCAGTTGGGGCCACGCGTACGGAACCGTCGACAATCCCAGCGCCGCCCACACCCACCAGACAGAACTGACGGACGAGAAGACGGAAGAGAACTGACAATGGCATTCGAAATCGGCATCCTCACCTTCGGCGAGATCACCAGCGACCTGACCACAGGCGCACTGCCTTCGCCGTCCGAACGCATGATGCAGACACTGGAACAGGCGCGCGTTGCCGAGCAAGCGGGCATCGACGTCTTCGGAGTCGGCGAGCACCATCGCACAGACTTCGTCGCGTCTGCCCCGCACATGGTGCTCGCCGCCGCCGCGACCCAGACCTCAACCATCAAACTGACAAGCGGTGTGACGGTCTTGAGCTCTGACGACCCTGTGCGCGTGTTCGAGAACTTCGCAACCCTCGACCTGCTCTCCGGCGGTCGCGCCGAGATCATTGCGGGGCGCGGCTCGTACACCGAGTCGTTCCCGCTGTTCGGCTACGACCTCGCCGACTACGCCGACCTCTTCCGAGAGAAGCTCGACGCCCTTCTGGCCATCCGCGCGAAGAACCCCGTCACGTGGGAGGGCGGCATGCACCGCGCACCGCTCGTGAACGCGGACGTCACGCCGCGTCCGGTCGGAGACCTGCCCATCTGGGTCGGGGTCGGCGGCACACCGGCGTCGGCAGTGCGGACGGGGCAGCTCGGCCTCCCGATCGCGCTCGCCCTTCTGCTCGGCCCGATCACGCAGATGCAGCGTCCGGCGGCCCTCTACCACCAGGCTGCGGCAGCGGCAGGTCACAGCGAGGACTCGCTGCGCACCAGCATTAATGCTCATGGCTACGTCGGCACGACGAGCCAGGGCGCCCGCGACACGATGTACCCGTACTTCGCCCGCGGCATGCGCGAGAACAACCACCAGCGCGGTGAGGGCTTCGACATTCCCCGCCCCGCGTTCGACGCCCAAGCGACAGAGCCCGGCGTGCTGCTCGTCGGCAGCGTGCAAGAGATCATCGACAAGATCATGACGTACTACGAGGTGTACGGCATCTCGCGGGCGATCATGCAGATGGGCTTCGGGGGCGTTCCGCAGAAGGAGCATCTGCAGGCGATCGAGCTGCTCGGCACCGAAGTCGCCCCCGTTGTTCGGCGCGAGATCGCGTCGCGTGAGGAGGTCGCAGCATGACACGCCCGCTCACCGTCGTGATCGTGAACGGCAGCCCCACCGAACGCTCCAAGACCATGGGTCTTGCGGGCCTCGTGACCACATCTCTCGGCAACAAGCTGGATATCCAGACCAGTTCTGTCGACGTGTATCGGCTCGGCTCGGGGTTCACCGGAGCCATCACGCGCGAGGACGTCTCGCCGGATGTCGAAGAGGACCTGCGCCGTGTCGAAACCGCCGACGTGCTCATCGCCGCAACGCCCGTGTACCGGGCAACGTACCCCGGCATGTTCAAGCACCTGTTCGATCTTGTCGATCAGTACGCTCTCGCGAACAAGCCGGTCATCCTCGTCGCGACGGGCGGCAGCGACAGGCACGCCCTCGTGATCGAGCACGCGCTGCGCCCGCTCTTCGGGTTCTTCCAGGCGGCGACAGCGCCCGTCGGGTTCTACGCGAACTCGGGCGACTTCGACGGCACGCTCGTTCTCAACAACGAGGTATACAGCCGCATCGAGATCGGCGTCGGCGACATTCTGCCGCAATTGACGGCCTTGGCGGATGCTGCGGAAACAGCATCCGTCAACGCCCTCTGAGTCTTTTCCTCCGCCGCGTCCACCGTCGCGGCATCCATCAACACGCCCATAAAGGAGCTACACCTATGCCCGCATCCATCCTTGTCCTCGTCGGCAGCCTTCGCGCAGAGTCCACGAATCGCAAGCTCGCCGAGACGTTCGTTGAGACCGCAGCTGGCACCGCCACTGCCTCGATCTACGAACACCTGGCCGACGTTCCGCTGTACAACGAGGACATCGATCGAGCCGACGGCGAGCCCGAGAGCGCACGGCAGCTGCGTGCGGCGATCGATGCGGCGGACGCGCTGCTGATCGTCACTCCCGAACACAACGGGACCATTCCCGCAGCGCTGAAGAACGCAATCGACTGGGGTTCGCGGCCGTTCGGGACCAGCGCGCTGTCGGGCAAACCGACCGCGGTCGTCGGCTGCGCGTTCGGCAGGTATGGCGGGCTTTGGGCGCACGACGAGGCGCGCAAGTCGCTCGGAATCGCCGGCGCAGAAGTACTCACCGACATCACGCTGTCGATCCCGGGCTCTCTCGATCGCTTCACGCTGACGCACCCGCGCGACGACTCCGAGGTGACGGAGCAGCTCGCAGGCCTGAAGAGCGATCTGCTTGATGCGCTCACCGAGCGGCAAGCCGCCTGAACCACCGCTTTCTGCGGGGAGGCCGGTGCTGGACGTACGTCCGGCACCGGCCTTTCGTTCGTGTGAACGGCGCTACCGAAGGGTGTCGCCCGCTAACCCGCTAACCCGCTAACCCGCTAACCCGCTAACCCGCTAACCCGCTACAGAAAGTATCGCCCGCGAGATACTCCGCCGGAACACTCTGCTGGTCATGCGCCAGGCTGACTGCGTAACCCGCAACTCCACTCGCGGGAGTGTCACCAGCCAGAAGTCCGCCGTAAGGCTGGCATTGTCGTGTTCCCGATGAGCCACGCGTCATCACGCACTGCGCGCCGTGTATCAGCCAAGGGCGGCTTCAACGTCAGCGATCTTCTGCACAAGCCGCAGGCTGCCGGGGATCCGGCGAAAGCCGAGGCGCTCATAGAACTGTGCAACGGTTTCTTCTCGTGCATCCACGACCACGCGTGCGGCAACGACCTTCGTGGCGGTGACGATGCGCTCAAGGGCATCAGCGACGAGAACTGCGCCATAACCCGCACCCTGCAGGTCGCGAGAGAGTGCGAGTCGGGCGAGGAGGACAGCGGGGATCTCGATGGGTCCGCCTCGTCCGATTCGTGACGGAACGTGTTCGCGCTGAACCTTGTGGGCGGCGAGCGCGTAGTAGCCGACGACGACTCCCCGCGAGTTGACCCATACCCAGGTTCGGGCGGTTCGGCGCGCGGCGGAGGTGCCTGCGTGTTCTTTCAACCAGACATCAAGCGAATCCACCCCACATGTGAATTCAGAGACATCATGTTTCGCGGGATCAAATCGCTCAGACCGAAAGTGCTCCACCTGGCGTGCGTCAGTCACGTGTCACACTCGCCTGCAACCGCAGGCCCGCCCCCCTGAGAGCGGGGTTAGCCACCGCGGGTGCATCAAGTTCGGCCATCAGCTCGTCGAAGAACTCGGGAGGCACGACGGTCGTCATGTCGTGCTCACGCAGTACCTCTTCAGCCCGTTCTTCTGCAGCCGTGCGCGCAAACGCGGTGACCGGCTCTCCGACGAGGAGTGCCGCTCGTTGAATCGTTGCCTTCGCGCTGGCGCTCACGCGAAACTCGAGACGTTCTGTCGCTGCCATCAGAATCCTCCGTAATGTACGGACAATTGTACGGCGATCTCTGCGTCGCGGCGAGATCCCCGAAACCGACGAGGCTGACGTATCGTGCCGGAGGGACATGATGTCACTCTGCCCGGTCACCACCCAGAGTGAATTCGAAAGACAGACAATTGTGGAAAGCCGCCGCGGGATGGTCTCCTGTGGACGGCATTGACAATCACACCTCTGCGGTGTGGTCCGGTCGGAACTCCCGGATTTCGACGTACGCGAGGTAAGGCCGTCAAGGCGCACGCGGTCTTTCATCCACAGGAGTGCGAATCCCGTGCACTTGTCCACAGAACCGGGAAACTCTGATGCGGAGGCCACGTTCAGACGACAGCCTCGAGGCTATGACTGATTCACTTCGCCACCTCCGCATACCGCGGCAGTCACTTCTCCTCACGACAAGAGGCGACGGCCTCGACAACACAAGTAGGGCGGTTCGTTACCAGCACGAGCGCGGTATGCTGCGGCGACTCGGGCGTGGCGCATACATCGACCCCGAGGCCTGGAACGCACTCGACGACAGATCGAAGCACATTGCGTTTATGCAGGCCGCACAGTCGCGCCACCGGTCTCCGCTCATTTTTTGTTGTGATTCTGCAGCTGCTCTTCTGAATTACCCTGCATACGGCTATTACGGCTCCGTCGTGCACGCCGCCAGCCCCACACCGCGCCGCAGCACCCCGCAGCTCAGGTGGCATCAGTCGAAACTGTCGGACGACGAGATTATCGAATGCGGCGGTTTCCTCATCACCTCGCCGATGCGCACACTTCTGGATATCGCCCGAACAACCCGTTTCGGGCGCGCCGTCGGCATCGTCGATTCGGGTGTACGTACTCGGCGCCGTCTCGATGAGCGGGTCTACGCACCCCGCGTGGACCTCGAGGAGCTGCGCGAACGCAACCTCGAGTTCACAGGAAAACACGGTTTCGCGCGCGCGGAGACCGTACTTCACTTTGCCCGTGACGGTGCAGACAGCCTGGGAGAATCGATAAGCCGCGTCCAGGAATACCTTCTCGGGTTCCCCGAACCAGAGCTGCAAGTGGCGGTCTTCGACAATGACGGCCTCATCGGGGAAGCCGATCAAGCATGGCCGACATTTCGTCTCCTGGGTGAGTTCGACGGGCGCGCGAAGTACACGCGCGACGTGTACACACACGGTCGTTCGATCGCAGACATCGTCTTCGACGAGAAGGTGCGGGAAGACCGGATGCGCGCGACCGGCGAGGGAATGGCGCGCTGGCTGTGGGACGACGCGCACCGCGCCAACCGCCTGGCGCAGATTCTCGTTACTGCGGGACTTCCTCGCGAACCACGGCCACGCGCCGATTGGCGCATCACGAGACGCTGAAGAATCTGTCCTTTGCGGATTTGCTGTCATTCCGCGGAGTTACAGCAAATCCGCAAAGGACAGCAAATGCGGGATGCCGCGTACGCTACCGAAGGGTGGCGCCTGCCAGACGCTCCACCGGAAGACCCTGCTGGTAGTGCGCCAGCCAGTCCGCGTACCCCGCGACTCCGACCGGATCCGGCTGCGCCGTCACAAACTCCGTGTCTGTGAAGATCACACCGGTGAGGTAGTCGGCAAGCGAGCGAAGGCCCCCGTCGACACCTCCGCTCGAAACCGCAGCGCCGGTGATGGCTCCTGCCGCTCCCGAGGTGGCGCCTGCGGCACCGACGACAGCATCGGATGCTGCGGCCTGACGCGCCGCGAAGCCCGCGAGGATCGCCATGCCCCACGCGCCGCCTTCGCCCGCAGCGCTGCTGACCGATACCGGTGTGTCGAGAGCATCCGCCAGCACGTGCTGCGCCACACCCGCCGTACGGAAGATGCCGCCGTGCCCGAAGAGCTCGTCGAGCGCGACATTCTCGTCACCCAACACCCGCATGCCCGAGGCCAACGCGCCGAACGCCGCATACAGGTGCGTGCGCATGAGGTTCGCGAGCGTGAAGTCCGCGTCTTGACTGCGTGCGAAGAGCGGCCGCCCGCTCGCCACACCCGTCTGGTGCTCGCCGGACAGGTAGTTGTACGAGAGCAGTCCCCCGCCATCAGCGGCACCCGTCATCGCGTGGGTGTACAGCAGCCGATACAGCTCGGTCGGCTCGACATCGGCGCCCACCAACTGCGCGAACTCGGTGAACATCTGCAGCCACGCATCGAGGTCGCCCGTGCAGTTATTCGTGTGGATCATCGCGACCGGGTCACCCGCGGGCGTCGTGACGAGGTCGATCTCGTCGCGCACACCGCCGAGCGGCTTCTCGAGCACGACCATAGCGAAGGCGCTCGTTCCCGCGCTCACGTTTCCGGTGCGCGGTCGCACGCTGTTCGTCGCGACCATGCCCGTGCCGGCGTCGCCCTCGGGCGGTGCCATGACGGCGCCGGGCTGCAGGGTCCCGGTCGGATCGAGCAGCAGGGCACCGGATGCTGTCAGCTGACCAGCATCCTCACCCGCGGTGAGAACCTCCGGCAGGATGCTGCCGAGCGACCACGGAACGTCGGCAACGGCCTCGAGGGCGTCGAATGCCTCGAGCTTCACCACATCGTAGCTGTGCGTCTCGGCGTCGATCGGGAATACACCGCTGGCGTCGCCCACGCCGAGCACAGCGCGGCCGGAGAGTCGCTCGTGCACGTAGCCGGCGAGCGTCGTGATGCGGGCGATGCGCGACACGTGCTCCTCACCGCCGAGCACCGCGTGCAGCAGGTGCGCGACGCTCCAGCGCAGCGGAATGTTCTGCCCCAACGCATCGGTGAGCTGTGCCGCGGCCTCTGTCGTGTAGGTATTGCGCCAGGTGCGGAACGGCACGAGAAGCTCTCCGGCGGCGTCGAACGCCAGGTAGCCATGCATCATCGCTGAGACTCCGAGACCGGCGACGTGCATCAGCTCAGCACCCCACCGGTCGCGCACGTCGCCGTGCAGCTCGGCGATGCACGCCTGCAGACCACTCCAGACGGCGTCGATCGCGTACGTCCAGTTGTCGTCGACGAGTTCGTTCTCCCACGTGTGCGATCCGGACGCAAGCTGCACGCCCTCCTCGTCGATCAGAGATGCCTTGATGCGCGTGGAACCCAGCTCGATGCCGAGGCTCGTGCGCCCGGCGGTGATCGCTTCAGCGCCCGTCACTGTCGTCAGTGCAGTCGAAGTCATGAGTATGCCTTTCGTGAATGTGTGGCGACGTTGTGTATGTTCGAGCGACTCGTCCACCCTGGCGACCCCTCCGTGACAGCGGACTGCACGAGTCTCACGGGCCGTGGAGCGTCGTCGGCGTACACTGCCTCAAACAGGCGACGGCGTGGGCGGCGGTGCCTGGTCAGGTCCGGATGCTGCGCTGTCACCCTCGAACTCCGTACGAGGTTTCATCGCCGCGCATCATCGCCCCTTGTCGCTGCCCTGCCCTGCCCCGACACAACCTGCTCCCCGTTCTTACAGTCCCTGCGCCATGCGGTAGTACACCTGCCCGAGTTTGAGTTCCTGGGCGAAGCCGCGCGCCGTCGTGTCGGCGTCGATCACCGCAAGTTCCATCTGTGCGATCTCGGCGAGGTCCTCGAACACGTCGAGGGTGAGCGCCGTGGTCATCACTGTGTGGTGCGCGCCTCCCGCCGTCAGCCAGCAGGATGCTGAAGTGGCGAAGTTCGGCTTCGGCTCCCACACCGCGCAGGCGACGGGAAGCTTCGGCAGCTCGGCGTCGGGCTCGACAACGTCGACGACGTTCGCGACGAGGCGGAACCGCTCACGCATGTCAGACATCGACACGACGAGGCCCGCGCCCGGGTCAGCGGTGAAGCGCAGCCGCACGGGGTCTTCGCGTTCGCCAATGCCGAGTGGGTGGATCTCGAGTGTCGGCTTCGCCGTCGTCAGCGACGGGCAGACCTCGAGCATGTGCGCACCGAGGATCTTCTCGTTGCCCGGTGTGAGTTCGTACGTGTAATCCTCCATGAGGGAGGCACCGCCGGGCAGGCCGTAGCCCATCACCTTCGCGAGTCGCACGAGGATCGCTGTCTTCCAGTCCCCCTCGGCACCGAAGCCGTAGCCGTCGGCCATCAGTCGCTGCACGGCGAGGCCAGGCAGCTGACGCAGCCCGCCGAGGTCTTCGAAGTTCGTCGTGAAGGCGCCGAAACCGCCCTCCTCGAGGAACGCCCGCAGACCGAGCTCCTGGCGGGCGCCGTACCGCAGTGACTCGTGGCGGTCGCCGTCGGAGCGCAGCTCCGGGGCCACGTCGTAGAGGTCCTCATAGTCGGCGACGAGTGCGTCGACAGCATCCTCGTCGATTCCGTCGACGACAGAGACGAGATCGTTGACGCCCCACGTGTTGACGGAGACGCCGAGACGCAGTTCGGCCTCTGTCTTGTCGCCCTCGGTGACGGCGACGTTGCGCATGTTGTCGCCGAAGCGGGCGAGCTTCAGCTGATGCAGCTCGGCCCAGCCGGTCGCGGCGCGGGCCCAGCGGCCAACGCGATCGCGCACGGCATCCGTCGACGCGTGCCCGACGACTGTGGTGCGCGAGACACCGAGGCGCGTCGCCATGTAGGCGAACTCGCGGTCGCCGTGCGCGGCCTGGTTGAGGTTCATGAAGTCCATGTCGATGGTGCTCCACGGCAGTTCGACGTTGGCCTGCGTGTGCAGGTGCAGCAGCGGCGTGCGCAGGGCGTCGAGGCCGAGGATCCACATCTTCGCGGGCGAGAACGTGTGCATCCACACGATCACGCCGACACACGCGTCGTCAGCGTTCGCCTCGAGCGCGATGCGGCGAATCGCGTCTCTGTCCGTGAGCACGGGCTTCCAGACGACTTTCACGGGGATGCTGTCAGCGTCGTCGAGCAGCCCGGCGACCTGCTTCGACTGCTCAGCGACCTGTTCGAGGGTCTCTGGCCCGTACAGTCCCTGGCTCCCGGTCAGAAACCAGATCTCGCGGGACTCGAAAGGGTTCTTCATTGCTCTTGTCTCCTGTGGCGGTGCGGTGTCGGCGGTGAGTTTGTGATGATCAGTGTGGTCGTGGTGGCGCCGGTTCCGTGCCGGAGATCCGACGTGCGGCAGCCGTGCGGGCGTTCAGGGTGTCGAGGCGGAAGCCGATGGCGGTGTGGTGTCGGTGCCCGCGGCGTCGGCATCCGGCGCGAGAGGGTCCGCGGCGTCGACAACCTGCGCGGGTGAATCCGCGACGTCGGCCCCCGAGCTCGACGCGCCCTGCCCGTACACGTTCTGGTAGCGCTCGAAGAGCGAGTCGATGATCGGCTCCGGGATGGCGATCGGGTCGCCCAGCTGGCGGGCGACGTGAACGGTCCGCGCGACTTCTTCGCACATGACCGCTGCCTTGACAGCATCCCGCGCGTCTTTTCCGATCGTGAACGGACCGTGATTCTGCATGAGAACGGCGCGCGACCGCGAGTGTTTGAGCGTCTCGACGATACCCCGGCCGATCGAATCATCGCCGATGATCGCGAAGGGGCCCACGGGGATCGGCCCGCCGAACTCATCGCCCATCATGGTGAGCACGCACGGGATCTCCTCGCCACGCGCCGCCCACGCCGTGGCATAGGTGGAGTGGGTGTGCACGACACCGCCGACCTCACTCATATTCCGATAGACGTATGCATGCGCTGCGGTGTCGGACGAGGGCGTCAGGCGGGCGGGCGTTCCGTCGTCGATCTTCTCGCCGTCGAGCGTGCACACGACCATGACGTCTGGCGAGAGTTCGTCATATGACACTCCCGAGGGTTTGATCACGAACAAGTCGGCACCGGGAACGCGCTCAGAGACGTTGCCTGCGGTCCAGACGACGAGCTGGTTGCGCGGCAGTTCGGCGTGCAGATCGCTGACGTGCTCGCGTGTGCGCGCGACAGCATCCTGCGCCTCGGCGGGCAGCTGATCGAGAGCGATGGTCATCTCAGGACTCCTTTGTGCAAGTGACGTGGCACTTCTGTGCTCGAAACCACTGCCACGTGGCAGGTGAATCGCGGGTGCTGCGGGGCCGGCGGTGCTACACGGCACTGCCGTGGACAGCATCCGTGATCCACGACGCTACCGCGGACGGCGATCGTGATGCACTGCGCTACCGCAATCACGCCACAACGTTAATGTGAACGGTAACATACGCGGAGAATGGAATCTACAGTACCGAGTGAAGTTCTCGGCGCCGACAGCGATTCTTATTGGCACCCGCGGTACGTGATGACAGCTGCAGTCCGGGATGTAGACGGCAGCTCTCGGTGGCCACGGGAGTACTTAGCAAGAGCTGAAGCCCGTGATGGCGAGAGAAATCTGTCGGTCACCACGCCGTGCCGGCTCGCCGCCCAAAGTCGTGCGTGACGGACATCGTGGCAGCGCACACCGTGACACCATGTCCGCAAGGGCCGAAGTTGCGATGGCTGCGTGTCATCAGAATGCCGCCGAGCCGCGTTCTCGAGAGACTCCTCATCTTTTACAGCTCCGCAATGACGATCTTCGTCATCGCCATCATGTGTTCATGTGCGCCCGGCCGCTGCATCAGCTCACCCATGTTCTCGGGCACAATCTGCCAGCTCACGCCGAAGCCATCGGCGAGCCATCCGCAGCGCTCCGCCTCTGGATCCGCACTCAGCGCCGACCACAGCCGGTCGATCTCCGCCTGGTCTCGACACAGCACCTCGAGCGAGACGCCACACGTGAATGTGACGTCTTGCTCGACGCCGGAGTCCATCACCGCGAACCACTGATCGCCCACCCGAAACTCACCGAACGCCAAAGCGTCAGCCGCGGCCGGGCCGGTCGGCTCTCCGTACGGGAACCGGTTGCCCGGCTCGGCGTCATCGAACAACGACGTATAGAACTCGATCGCCTCGTTCGCACGGTTCTGCACCGGCCCCGCGAACATGAGCGACGGGATGATGTACGGGCGCGGGTCACCGTCTGGGTCCGTCAGCATCAGCTGCCAGCTCACACCAAAACGATCCTCGACCCAGCCATACCGCCTGCTGAATGGATATTCTCCGAGCGGAATGAACTCACGCCCGCCCTCTGAGAGCCGCGCCCAGAGCGCATCGAGATGTACGCGCGCGGCGCTGTCGTCACGATCGAACGCCGCCGGATCGACGTTCACGATGAACGACACTGACGAATTCGGCCGGAACTCGTCACCGGCATTGATCAGTGTGAACGTGGTGCCGGCAATCTGGACGGAGGCCGTGAGCACCTGACCCGCCATATGTGCTTGGAAATCGGCGAGACCTTCACTCGGATATCTCGCCTCGATGCTCGACGTCGCGCGCGGGAAGGCCGACGCGTAGAATTCCGCGACCTCCTCAGCGTTGCCGTCGCACCAGATGTTTGGAATGACTTTCTGCATGACTCCTCCTGCAGGGTCGTGAAGCAGGCCGCGTCGCCCACTCCTCGTTCATTATGCGTCGAGACCCCGACATACTGAACAGGTATGTTCGCAGCATGAAGAACCCCATCGGACCGAAAACTGCCGCGGTCATTCTCGTCCTGTTCGTCGTTCTTATCGCCGCCGTCGCGGTCTTCGGCATCTCGACCTCCGGTGCACCGGTGCTGCCGTTCACCGTCATCGCGGCGGTGGCCACGGTGCTCGGACTGGTGTTCCAAGCACTCGCTGATTTCATCCCGCGGTGGATGTCCGAGGACGCCCAGCAGCAGGGAAAAGACTTTCACGAGCCCTCCTGGATCGGAAACGTCAGGAGCGTCGGCCACGTCCTCGTGATCGTCGGCGCCGTGTACTTCCTGGCGACCTACCTCGTCCCCATTGCATAGGGATGCTGTCGGCCAGCGTGCCGACAGCATCCCTCGCCTCATTCACCTCGACGATCAGACGTCCGCCGCGACCTCTTCAAGTTCCGGCGCTCCGTGCCCGATGTTCGCGTAGATCTCTGGCCTGCGCGTCTTGAGCATGGCGCCCCAGACGACACCGATGAGGCCCGGCACCACGATGAGCAGTGGCAGGATGAACGTCAGCGCGTTGGTCTCCGGCTGGTCCATCAGCACGTTGAAGTTCGCCACGATGAGCACATAGACCGTCGCGAGAAACAGGAACGCGAGGATCGGGCTGATGGTGGTCGTCCAGATGCCAGCGCCGTTTGGGTTGCGGCGAAAGTAGCCGATGACCGACAGCGCGATCACCGCCATGAGCAGCACGAGGCCCATGGCTCCGGTGTTGGTAAGCCACGTGAACAGGGTGATCACGGGGTAGAGCGGACCGTACTCGGAGCCAATGCCACCGATCGCGAAGCCGACAACCACGATGAGCGCCAGAATCGTCTGTGTGACAGAACCGGCCCACGGGGCACCGCTGCGGCTCACGCGACCGAGGCCGCGTGGCAGCAGACCCTCACGGCCGAGCGAGAACACATACCGGGCGACGGCGTTGTGAAAGCTCACGACCGCGGCGAACACGCTCGTGATAAAGAGCACCGACATGATGTCGACGACGATCACGCCCAGATGCGTCGCGGCGAAGTTAAAGAACAGGGGCGGGCCGGCCTCGTCCGGGGTGATCCCGCCCGACGCGATCTTCTCGGTGCCGATCGCGAGCGACAGTGCCCACGACGAGAGCGCGTAGAAGATGCCGATGATTCCGACGGCCATGAACGTGGCGCGCGGCACGGTCCGCTTCGGGTCCTTCGCCTCTTCACCGTAGATCGCTGCCTGCTCGAAGCCCATGAACGCGGCGACACCGAACGCAAGCACGGCGCCGATCGCGGGGGCAAAGATCTCGGCTGGCGAAATCGGCTGCGCCGTGAACGACTCCGTCGGGTTCGCAAACGCTGCGACGTCGAAAACGATGACCACGAGGAATTCGAGTGCCACGAGAACGCCGAGAACCTTGGCCGACAGGTCGATGCGGTTGACGCCCATCCAGCCGACGATCGCGATGAAGACGATCACGATCAACCACCACGGGATGCTGACGCCGAACATCGACCCGATGAAGTCGGAGACCTGGAAGCCGAGCATGCCGTAGATACCGATTTGCATGCAGTTGTACGCGATGAGGGCGACGACCGAGACGCCCACGCCGACCGGTCGGCCGAGCCCTTGTGCCGCGTAGGCGTAAAACGCCCCGGCGTTCGTGATGTGGCGGCTCATGGCGGCGTAGCCGATGGCGAAGATGCCGAGCGCGATCGCCAGCACGATGTAGCCGATCGGCACGGCGAGCGATGACGTCACCGAGAACGCCGTCGTGGCACCGCCGGCGACAACGGTGAGGGGTGCAGATGCCGCGATGATCATGAGGGTGATCGCGGGAACGCCGAGTCGGCGGCGTGCGGCCGGAGACTGCGTCGCGTCGTTGCGAGTCATGGCGAACCTTTCTGAGGGAGAATGCGGGAGGTCTCTGCATCTTCACAGCCCCGGCGCGCGGCGTGATAGACCCTGCATGCACGCTCCTTGACCCAGTGTGCACGGTGCTCGTTTCCCTCTTGACCCGCGCGAACGGTTCGCGCACGGTGGAACTGACCCGTGGGGACGGCTCGCTCCCGTGTGCTGCTGATGACACCCGTCGCTCAGCAGCCACGTCACGCAGCCTCCGCCTTGTACGCCGCCAGTTCGAAGGAGAGCGCGATGCCCGACACGACGCACACGCACGGTAAGAGAGTCACGCGTGTCACGACGCCGTCCCATCCGCTCGACCCGCTCACCGCTGACGAGCTCGCGGCGGGGCGCGCTGTTCTCGAGCGCGCCGGGCTTCTCGGCGACAGCATCCGGTTTCCGAGCGTCCTGCCGGTCGAGCCGCCCAAGGCTGACATGCTCACGTGGAAGCCGGGCAGCGCGTTTGACCGCAGCATCCTGTACACGCTTCTCGATACGGCCACGGGGCGCTCGCGCGAGGTCGTCGTCTCGGTGACCGAAGAGTCCATCGTGAGCGATACGCCACTCGCCACAACCGAGGAACCCTACGGGCAGCCGCCGTACCTGTTCGAGGAGTACGAGCGTGTCGAGGCAATCGTGAAGCAGCACCCCGAGTGGCAGCAGGCGATGACCCGCCGCGGGGTGACCGACACGGATGCTGCATTCTGCGCACCCCTCGCACCCGGATACTTCGGGTTCGAAGACGAGGTGGGGCGACGCATCATCCGGTCGCTCACGTTTCTGCAGCCCGGCGACAACGACAGCCCGTGGTCGCGTCCGGTCGAGGGGCTTGTGGTCACGATCGACCTCACGAGCGGCGAGGTCGTGCGGGTGCACGACGAGGGCGAGGTCCCGATTCCCGATGTCGACGGAAACTACGATGCAGACCGCGTCGGCCCGGCGCGCACGTCGCTGAAGCCGATCGAGATCACGCAGCCAGAGGGGCCGAGCTTTTCAGTCGACGGATCCCACGTGCAGTGGGAGAACTGGTCGTTCCGCGTCGGCTTTAACGCACGCGAGGGTCTGGTTTTGAATCAGGTGGCGTTCCGCGACGGCGATGAGGACCGCTCGGTGCTGTACCGAGCATCCGTACCTGAAATGGTCGTGCCCTACGGCGACACCTCGCCGAACCGGTTCTGGATCAGCTACTTCGACGCAGGCGAGTACCTGCTGGGCAAGAACGCGAACGCGCTGTCACTCGGCTGCGACTGCCTCGGCGTCATCCACTACTTTGACGGCGTCGTCGCCGATGACTCCGGCAATCCGCAGACCATCCCCCAGGTGATCTGCATGCACGAAGAAGACTACGGGGTGCTCTGGAAGCACACCGATCTTGACGGGCATCCGGAGGTTCGCCGCTCACGCCGGCTCGTGGTCTCGTACTTCTCGACGGTCGGCAACTACGACTACGGGTTCTTCTGGTACTTCTACCTTGACGGCACCATTCAGGTGGAGGCAAAGGCGACGGGCATCGTGTTCACCGGGGCCGGGACGCCAGGCGAGCAGGACCCGCACGCCCTCGAAATCGCGCCCGGCCTCTTCGCTCCCGTGCACCAGCACCTCTTCTGCGCACGTCTCGATGTCGCGATCGACGGCGAGCGCAATGCCGTCGACGAGGTGGATGCTGTCGGCATGCCGACCGGCGAGGAGAACCCGTACGGCAACGCCTTCACCTTCACGCGGACGCCGCTGCGCACCGAGAGCGAGGGCGCACGTCTCGCGAACCCTGCCGCAGCGCGCAGCTGGCATGTGCGCAGCACCGAGCGCACCAACCACCTCGGTCAGTCGACCGCGTATCACCTGGTGCCGCAGGGGCAGCCGACGCTGCTCGCTCAGCCTGACGCCACGGTGAGCTCGCGTGCGGCGTTTGCGACGAAGCATCTGTGGACGTCGCAGTACGAAGACGGACAGCTGTGGCCGGGCGGGCCGTACCCCAATCAGCACGCCGGCGGCTCGGGCCTGCCGGAGTACACCGCGGGGGATCGTCCCATCGAGGGCGAAGACATCGTGCTGTGGCACACGTTCGGGCCGACGCACCTGCCGCGCCCCGAAGACTTCCCGATCATGCCCGTCGACTACTCGGGCTTCCTGCTCAAGCCCTTCGGGTTCTTCGATGAGAACCCCGCGCTCGACCTTCCGGGCGCCGCGGCGAACGCGTGCGGCGACGGGTCCTGCGGCTGCGGTGACGGCTGCACGTGCGCGCATTGACGAATTCGCCGCCGCGCTGACCGTCATCTGCTCGCTGGCCGTGAGCTCGCGGTGGGTTCCGAGTGCGGGCTGTAGGGTATGAGACATGTCGAGTCCCAAATCAGACAGGTCAGGGGTTGTCGGTCACACCGCCAGCCCCCTGAACCACTAGTTACGACGTCCACTCTCTGCGTGGGCGCTTGCCTGGCACACCTCGGGGTGCTGGCCGTGGTGACAAGAAGAACCACTTCTTGATCTCTCACCTCGGAGTACTCGATGCCTTTTTCTCTCTACATGCTTGCCCTGGCGATCTTCGTCATGGGAACGTCAGAATTCATGCTCGCGGGCTTGCTCCCCGCAATCGCGAACGAACTTCACGTCTCGCTCGGCACGGCAGGCCTGCTGACCTCTGCGTTCGCGGTCGGAATGATCATCGGCGCGCCCGTCATGGCTGCATTTGCTCGCCGATGGCCACCGCGGCTCACGCTGTTCGTCTGCCTTCTCGTGTTCGCGGGAAGTCATGTCATCGGAGCGATGACGCCGATATTCTCTCTCCTGTTCATCACTCGAGTCCTCAGCGCTCTGGCAAATGCAGGGTTCCTCGCTGTGGCACTGAGTACGGCCACCGCTCTCGTGCCGGCGAATCAGAAAGGGCGTGCACTGTCGATTCTGCTCTCCGGCACAACGATCGCAACCGTCGCGGGAGTTCCCGCGGGCGCGCTGCTCGGGACGGCGATGGGCTGGCGGACGACATTCTGGGCGATCGCCGCCCTCTGTGTTCCCGCTTTTTTCGGAGTCATTCGCGGCATCCGGAGCAATCCTCGTCAGGCGGCAACGGACGCGTCACCGCCGAGGCTCCGCGTCGAACTCGGCCAGTTAGCGAAGCCGCGGCTCATCCTCGCCATGACCCTGGGGGCATTGATCAATGGCGGAACCTTCGCCGCCTTCACCTTCTTGGCCCCCGTCGTGACGGAGACCGCGAGATTGGCGGATGTGTGGGTATCCGTCGCGCTGGTTATGTTCGGCATCGGCTCATTTCTTGGCGTCACGATCGCAGGACGGCTGGCAGATCAACGGCCTGGCGTCGTGCTTGCAATCGGCGGGCCGCTGCTGCTCTCGGGCTGGGTTGCGTTGGGCTTGCTCTCACCCCATCCCGTCGCAGCTCTCGTCCTGATCTTCGTTCAGGGTGTGCTGTCGTTCGGTGTCGGCAGCACCGTGATCACGCGGGTGTTGTACGCAGCCTCGGGCGCGCCAACGATGGGTGGTTCGTATGCAACAGCAGCACTGAACATCGGGGCGGCGGCCGGACCGGCACTGGGTGCGTTCGGACTCGCAATCGAGCTAGGGCCGCTCGCGCCCGTCTGGGTCGCATCCGCACTCACTGCGGTGGCGCTGGTCGTCGTGCTCCTCTCACGCGGCGCTGTCACAGAACCCTCTGGGGAGACCACTCGATGACGCGGCCACAGGCGTTTCTTGCGGTGGCTGCCACTGAGTGCGCGCCAGTTTTGGTCCTGCGCGCCAGAAAAAACTGGCGCGCACTTCAAATTGTGGCGCGCACAGCAGTCTGCAATGGATGCTGGAGGGCGCCGGAGCCCGGACGGTAGCAGCTCCACACTGAAGCCACATCTGCGCACCGCAGCAACGTCTGCGCACCGCAGCAACCCGGCGCGGGGCGTCAGCTAACGACGGCGGTTCCCCGGCGTGGACGACGGAGCAGCGTAGGACCTCTGCAGACACGGAGCAGCGCTCCACAGCGGAAGCAGCGGCAGCGGCAGCAGACAGCGGCAGCAGACGGCGGCATCCCGACCCCAGGCGGAAGCAGTACCGGAGGAAGTGCCAGCGAACAACGTCGCGAGCAGCGGCCTCAGAGGGCGAGGCCCTGCGGCTCGCTAGTGCTTGCCCGGCTTCGTCTCGCGCTTGTAGTCCTTGATGAACGGCGCGGCGATGATCGACGCCACTCCGAGGCATCCGGCGACGATGAACGACACGTTCACACCGTGAATCAGGCCTTCGAGGCCGTGCGTCTCCGGGTCCAGCGCGGTGCTGGTCATGACCGTGATGAGCATTGCAGTTCCGATGGACCCGGCGATCTGCCGCATCGTGTTGTTCATCGCCGTGCCGTGCGGAATGAGCAGCGGCGTGAGCTCGTTGAGAGCCGCCGTGGTTACCGGCATCATGACCATTGCCGTTCCCAGCATCCGGACGGCATTCACGATGGCCACATAGGCGAACGTCGTGTCCGGCGTGAGGAACGCGAACATGAAGGTGGTGCCTGTGACGATCGTCAGGCCGATCGTCGCGAGCCATCGCGCGCCGAAGAGGTCGAAGATGCGACCGGTGAACGGCGAGCTGATTCCCATGACGACGGCGCCGGGCAGCAGCGCCAGGCCCGACTCGAACGGCGTGAAGCCGATCATGTTCTGCATGTAGAGCGGCAGGATCGTCGCGCCGCCGATCATGACGATGAACACGGCCATTCCGATCACCGTGTTCAACGTGAACATGGGGTAACGAAAGACGCGGAACTCCAGAATCGGCTGCTCGAGTCGCAGCTGGCGCAGAATGAAGATGACGAGCGAAACCACCCCGAGCGCCAGCGAGATGATGACCGCCGGGCTGCCCCAGCCGCTTCCGCCGGCCGTGCTGAATCCGAAGAGAAGCCCGCCGAATCCGAGGGTCGAGAGGATGATCGAGAGAACGTCGAGTCGGGGGAAGGTGCGCTCGGTCACGTTCTTGAGGATGAAGAAGGCGACGATGATGTCGAGAACCGCGATCGGCAGGATCATGTAGAACAGCGCCTGCCAGGGGAAGTGCCCGATGATCCAGCCGGAGAGGCTGGGGCCGATCGCCGGGGCAAACGCGATCACAAGACCAAATGTGCCCATCGCCGTGCCGCGCTTCTCACGCGGGAAGATGGCGAACAGAATCGTCTGCATGAGCGGCATGATGATTCCGGCACCCGATGCCTGGACGATACGCCCAATCAGCAGCACGGGGAAGGTGGTGGCGATTGCGCAGATCAGCGTGCCGACCGCGAACAGCCCCATCGCGGTGAGAAACAGGCCGCGCGTCGTGAACCGCTGAATCAGGAACGCGGTCACGGGGATCATGATGCCGTTGACCAGCATGAAGATCGTCGTCAGCCATTGAACTGTGTTCGCTGTGACGTCGAGGTCTTTCATGAAGACCGGGAGGGCCGTGGCGAGCAGCGTCTGGTTGAGAATCGCCACGAACGCGCCAGAGAGCAGAACGGCGAGGACGACGGTCCGATTCACAGGTTTCGGCGTGCTCTCTTCGGCCATGTGGCTCCTTGCTTTTGGTGATATTCAGTGAGGTCTCGCGGCTCATGCGATCGGTGGGCGGCGCGAGTCGATCGCCGCCATCGCACGCGCGTATCGGGGCGGCCGCAAGGGCCTGCGACAGAAATGCAACGATGCGCCCGATTCGATAGCTGGTCTATTCTATCGGCCGTGTCAATTCACGGATGCTGGGAATCTGGCTGAACCCCCGAGGCCTCATTCCGCGGCTAACGTGCGTGCGACGCTGTGGCGCAGCGACATGATCGTCGGCACAACTGTCGCTGCCAGGAGGAGGACGAACCCGCCTCCGGCGATGATTCCCGTACTGGCCCACGAGAGCGGAATCGACTGCAGACCGAGTGCGGTCGCCACGATGAGCCCTCCCCCGGCGACGGCGACGAGACCGAGCACCGCGGCACTTGTCGCATAAATGACGGCCTCCCACACTGCCATCGCGATGACGGTCCGGTGTGTGGCACCGGCAGCAAGGGTCAGCGCAAATTCGTGTTCGCGCGCATGGCTCGTCATGTACACGGTCGCGGCGGCCGCAACGGCCGACAGCAGCAGCGGTCCGCCGAGCGTCAGCACAACGGTCTCGAGCGGCAGACTCCACCCCTGATCGTTTCCGGTGCGCTCGATGAGCGACTGTCGCAGCAGTGCCGACGTCGTATACAGGCCGCCGGTCAGGGCGATGGCCACCATGAGCGGGCTGATCGCCGCCGCGCTCTGACTCAGCCGGAACCCTGCCGAATTCCGGGCGAGAAACCAGGATGCTGAGGCGCGACGTGGCACGAGGGAGGTCCACGCGCGCTGGGTCGCCGGCAGCAGCAGTGGGCCAAGAATCGCGATCAGCGCGGCAATCAGCGGCGTGATGACGATGGACGTGTTGAGAATGTATGTGAACTCGGCGCCGTACAACGAGGCGGCCGCCCAGCAGAGTCCGGCGAGAGTGGCTGCGGCAAGCAGCATCCGGAACCAGCGCACCCGCATCACGACGTGGTCTGTCTCGCGCAGAGCGACGATCGGCGCCACGCGGCTCGACCGGCGTGCACCCCGAAGGCCACCGAGAAGCATGACCGCGGCTACGCCTGCCACCACACACAGGGCCGCCGGCAGCGACAACGTGAATGTCACCCGCGTGATCGCAGACCACGTGTGGAAGATGAGCGCGAACGCCGGGTTCAGCACGGGGAGGGCCAGGAGGATGCCGGTCACACCTCCAAGTACGGTCACGAGAAGCAGCTGCGCCATGACGACGCGGGCGACGCGCGAGGGCCGCACACCGATCAGCTGCCACAGTGCGTAGCTGCGCCGCTGCAGTGCCACGGTCAGATTCGAGATCGAGCTCAGCACAATCACCGCGCTGATCGACGTGAACATCAGCAGCGCCATGCTTCCGCCGCTCAAAAACAGTGTCACGTCGCCCTCATAGCGCTGCCCTGTGTCGATGAGGCTCGCGGCGAAGGTCCCCACGAAACCGGCGGCCACCGTCACGGCGAACGCGCCGGCCCAGATGCGAACGTTGTGCAGAACGTCGGCCCCGATCAGCCGGATCATGCGGCGTCCCCCGCGAGGCTGACGGCATCGAAGACCTGCTCCGGGGTCGGTGTTGCGAGCTCCCGGTGGATGAGTCCGTCGCGCAGCACGAGTACACGATCGGCTCGCGCGGCCGCCTCAAGATCGTGCGTGACCATGACGACAGAGCGAGTCCCGGATGCTGCCTGGCGCAGCAGGGTCAAGACGGCGGTTCCGGTGGCCGTGTCGAGTGAGCCCGTGGGCTCGTCGGCGAAGACAATATCCGGATGCATCGCCAGGACGCGCGCGATGGCGACGCGCTGCTGCTGTCCGCCCGAGAGCTCGCTGGGACGGTGGCGCGCGTGGTCGACGAGGCCGACGTCGGCGAGCGCGCGGTCAACGTCGCGCTTCATCGTGCGACGGCGTGCCAGTCGAGCGGGCAGCGCAACGTTTTCGCGGGCAGTGAGCGCCGGGATCAGGTTGTACGACTGGAACACAAAGCCCACGTGGTCTCGCCGCAGTGCCGCGAGCGAACCGCGGCCGAGGGTGCGCAGCTCGCTGCCCATGAGCGTCACGCGTCCCGCGTCATACGGCTCCAGTCCAGAGAGGCAGTACAGCAGCGTCGATTTGCCGGAGCCGCTCGGGCCGACGATGCTCACGAGCTCTCCCGCTCGCACGGCGAGCGAGATTCCCCGCAGAACGGTGGCCGGTGGCTGCTTGCGGCCGAGGCGAAATGATTTCTGCAGGTCCTGTGCGCTGAGCAGTGTCGTGTTCACAGAACGAGTCCATCGCGTTCCCCCGGCGCGCACGAGCGGCTCAACGCCACTTTTGGGGTAGACCTGGCGATACCTTTTGTCGCCCCAGCGGCACGGAGTCTCGCGGCATCCGTACTGTAGAACCATGGCGAACACGGTGTGGGCTGCGCTGCGGCGGTCTCCCGCGTCGTTTCTCGGCAGCTGGTGGCCCTGGCGGGCACTGCTCTTTCTGCTGACGAGCGCGGTGCTCGGTGTGGTGCTGCTCGCGGTTACCGTTCTCACACTCCTGCTGCTTCCCCTGTGGGGCATCGCACTCGGCGCACTCGAACGGCGGCGCACGCAACTGCTCGGCTTTGACAGGCTGCCGACCGGACACGTGCGGATCGGCCGGGAACAGCGGCTGCACTGGCTGAGCATCCGGCTCGCCGAACCCGCGACGTGGCGTGAGACAGCGGGGCTCCTCGCCGATGTTGTTCTCGGGATGCTGTCGCTCGCCGTGCTCTTCGTCGAATTCGCCGCGCTGGCCGTGCCTGCTGCGATCGTGATCGCCGCGGTGCAGGGGCCACGCGAGCTCAATCTCTTCGGCGACGTCTACATCACAGTGACGCCCGGCAGTTGGTGGCCGGCCGTACCGATCGCTCTCGCCCTCGTCGCGCTGTTCGCCTACCTCAATGCCGTCATCGCCGCGGGTCACGGGTACCTTCTGCGGCTGCTCTGCGGACCGCGGCAGGAAGAGCTCGAGCGCAACGTGGAGCGGCTCTCACGCTCGCGGGCCGCCCTGGTGGAGGGCTTCGAGGCCGAGCGGCGGCGGATCGAACGCGACCTCCACGATGGCGTGCAACAAGAACTCGTGACGCTTGCCGCACGGCTCGGCATGGTGAGCCTCGACCTCGATCGGGTCACCGGCGACAATGCGGAGGCTGCCCGGTCGTCGCTCGCCGCCGCGCAGGATCAGGCGGAGCACGCCATGGCCACACTGCGAAACACCGTGCGCGGCATCCACCCCGCGGTGCTCACCGATCACGGTCTTGCCGCCGCACTGGGCGAGCTCGCCGAGCGCTCCCCCGTCGAGCTGCGCCTCGATCTCGCCATCGATCGCCGGTTGCCGACCGCCGTCGAAACTGCCGCGTACTACGTCGTCACCGAGGCGATCTCGAACACGGCCAAGCACACGACGGCGACCTTCGTGGCCGTGCGGGCGCACGACGAGGGTCAGTGCATCGTCATGACGGTCACCGACAACGGCCACGGCGGCGCGCAAGCCAGCGGCGGCACTGGGCTGCGGGGTCTGACCGAGCGCGCGGAGACGCTGGGCGGCTCGTTCGGCATCGACAGTCCCGTCGGCGGACCGACCACCCTGCGGCTGCAGCTTCCCTTCACAGAACAGGAGCGAGAGCATGCGGATACTGCTGGCTGAAGACTCGACGCTGCTCCGCGAGGCCCTGATCGCTCTGGTCGAGCGCCTCGGCCACGAGGTTGTGGCGACGGCAACGCGCGCTGACGAACTCGAGCGCGTCTATGCCCGATCGGATGCTGCCGAAGACCGCCCAGACCTCGTCGTCACCGACGTGCGCATGCCTCCGGGAGGCAGCGACGACGGTCTGGCTGCGGCTCTCAGCATCCGCCGTCTGCGGCCCGAGCAGCCGGTGTTGGTGCTGTCGCAGTACATCGCCGACCGGTACGCCCGTGAGCTGCTCACTCTCCCGCAAGGAGCCATCGGCTACCTGCTCAAGGATCGCGTCAACCGCGTGCACGACTTCGCCCACGCGCTCGAGACCGTGCAGGCTGGCGGTACGGTCATCGATCCAGAGGTGGTTCAGCATCTTCTGCGGCCGCGCCGCCGCGGGCCTCTCGCGGATCTCACGGGCCGCGAACGCGAGGTGCTTGAGCTGATGGCCGACGGCAAGTCCAACGCGGATATCGCCGCGCTTCTCGTCGTGACGGATGCCTCGGTGCGCAAGCACGTCGGAAACATTTTCGCGAAGCTCGGCCTCAGCCCCGTGGACGAAAATCGTCGGGTCAAGGCGGTGCTGACGTACCTGCACGACTCGGAATCGTAGCCGCCCACCGCCGCGTCGTCGCACACGCGAGCATGCCGCCGCGGCCGGGCGCGTTCCCGGCAGACGCGCGCGTCAGTCCTGTGCGCCGGAGTGCCGGTCGTCGTCAGCCACGACAGCGCTGTAGTCGTCGAGAAACCGCCGCGCCAGGCGAAGAAACCGCTCGGCGTCGGCGTCTCCCATCGCAGCAAGCGCGCTCTCGTAGGCACCGAGACTCGCGGTCACGTCACGCTCGAATGCCTCCCGACCCGTCTGCGTGGGCGTGAAGACGTACGGGCCGCCCGGCTCGCGGCGTTCCCGGCTCAGCAGATCGGCAGCGAACGCGGCGTTCACCTGCCTGTTGACCGTCGACTGCTCGAGCTTCAACTCGGCAGCGATCTCGGCAAGTGTGCTCGGCTGGCGCTCCCTCAACAGCCAGAGAATTCGCAGGTCTGCGGTGCCGAGCTCTGCCAGGTTCTCGTGAACGTGCCGGAGCCGATCCAGGCGGGTGAGGATGCCGGCAAGCTCACGACCGCGCGCGATGTCGTCGCGTCGCTTCGCGCTCCCCTCCGCAACCATGCGTCACCTCCGCGCTCGATTTGATCCGTCGACCATCTATATGTAGTCTACATATCCGGCACGATATGTAGATTACATATTGAAGGTGCCCGGCAGTGACGGAGGCCTCGTGACGGCAGCATCCCCCACGCGCACCGCGAACGACGACGCGACTGACGCGCTACCTCGAGCGAAGCATCCGGCCATCGCCGTCGGCGTGCTCGGCTTCTCGAGCCTGTGCGCAGCGCTGATGCAGTCACTGGTCATCCCGATTCAGCCGGAGCTTCCGCGCATCCTCGAGACGAGCCCGAGCAACGCGGCATGGGTTGTGACGGCGACCCTGCTCGGTGGTGCTGTTGCGATGCCGGTTGCGGGACGCCTCGCCGATATCAAGGGAAAGAAGCCCGTCCTCGTCGTCTCCGCAATCATCCTGCTGCTCGGCTCACTGCTCTGCGCGCTCTCGACGACGCTGCTGCCCGTCTTGATCGGGCGCGTGCTGCAGGGCATTGCCATGGGCTACATCCCGGTCGCCATCAGCTATGTGGGCGAACTTGTGCCGCCGCGGATGAAGAACGCGTCGGTCGCGGGAATCAGCGCGACGCTCGGCGTCGGTGGTGCGCTCGGCCTTCCTCTTGCGGCCTGGATCGCCGAAGAGTTCAACTGGCAGGCCCTGTTCGCGCTCTCCGCCGTGCTCGCCGCGGTGATGGTCGCTCTCACAATTGCCTGCATTCCGCACCGCTCACCGACGAGAACGGCACAGCTCGACGTCGTCGGAGCCATCGGCTTCGCGATCGGCGTCGTCGCCGTGCTTGTCGGTGTCTCGAAGGGGAACGACTGGGGCTGGGCCTCGCCGGCGACGCTCGCGTCAATCATCGGCGGTGCCATCGTGCTCGTGGTCTGGGGCGCGTACGAATTGCGCCACAGTGAGCCTCTCGTCGACCTGCGCGCGACGGCGCGCCGACCCGTGCTGCTGACGAACATCGCCGCCCTGCTCATCGGGTTCGGCATGATGGCGCAGTCGATCGTCGTTCCGCAGCTGCTCGAAACACCAGCATCCATCGATTACGGACTGGGTCAGACAATGCTCGAAGCGGGCCTGTGGATGGCCCCGGGCGGTTTGATGATGCTGGCCTTCTCGCCGATCTCCAGCCGGATGCTCACTCGCTTGGGCGGACGCACGACACTCGCGATTGGCGCGACGGTGCATGGAGGTGGGTACGTGTTCGCGTTCTTCCTGACCAGTGCACCGTGGCAGCTCATGGTTGCGTCGTGCATCGCGTGTGCTGGGGTCGGAATCGGCTACGCCGCCATGCCGACGCTGGTGATGCAGAACTCGCCGTCAAGCGAGGCCGGTGCCGCTGTCGGTGTCAACTCACTCATGCGCTCGATGGGCACCACGGTCGCTGGCGCAGTGATGGCGATCGTGCTCACCAGCCAGACGATGCCGGTCGGCAACGCCGTTGTGCCCGCCGAATCCGCATTCACGACCTGCTTCGCGATCGGGGCTGCCGCTGCCCTCGCCGGGGCGGCAATCGTGCTGTGCATTCGCCGGCAGAAGACACCGGATGCTGTCGCCAAGGCGACGAGCCCGGAGACGGAGCCGGCGCCCGCGCCAGCGGACTGACGCGGGCGGTCAGCGCGTCGCCGTCACAGCATCCTGCAGCGCCGACAGAATGACCTCGGCGGTTCCGATCGTCGCATTCGGCCCCATCAGGCCGATGCGCCAGACCGAATCGGCGTAGGCGCCGACGCCCGCCCCGATCTCCATGCTGTACTTCTCGAGCAGATACGCGCGCACCGCTGCGGAGTTCACTCCGTCGGGCACCCGCACCGTCGTGAGGGACGGCAGCCGGTGGCCCTCGGCGGCGAACAGCTCGAAGCCGCGCTCCTGCAGTCCGTCGCGCAGCGCCGCGCCCGCCTCACTGTGACGGGCCCACACGTTCTCGAGACCTTCGCCCAGGATGCGGTCAAGCGCCGCCTCGAGGCTCGCGATCATCGCGACGGGCGCCGTGTGATGGTACGCGCGCTTGGCGCCGGATGCTGCGCCGACGTAGCCGCCCAGCATCCCGAGGTCGAGATACCACGAGCGGGGATTCTCGACGCGGCGCTCAAACGCGCGGTCGTTCACCGTGAACGGTGCGAGCCCGGGTGCGACGCCAAGGCACTTCTGCGTGCCGGCGTAGCCAATGTCGATGCCCCAGTCGTCAGCGCGCAGCTCGACGCCCCCGATCGAGGTGACGGCGTCGACGAGCAGCAGCGCATCTCCCTTGAGCTCACCGAGCGCGGCAATGTCTGAGAGCACACCGGTGGAGGTTTCGGCGTGCACGGCGGCGATAATCTTGGGGTTCGGATGCGCTTCGGCGACGCGCTGCGCATCGACCGGCTGGCCGTAGTCGTGGTCGACACGCACCACCTCGGCTCCGCAGCGGGAAGCCACGTCGACCATGCGTTCGCCGAACAGCCCGTTCACCGCGATGACGACGACGTCCCCTGGCTCGACCATGTTCACGAACGCGGCTTCCATTCCCGCAGATCCGGTCGCGCTGAGCGGCAGCGTGCGAGCGTTCGACGTTCCCCACACCTCCCGCAGTCCGTCACACGTGCGGTCGATCCGGTCGATGAAGAGGGGGTCGAGGTGCCCGAGCAGCGGGTAGCCGAGCGCCACGGTCGCTTCGTTGTACGGGTTGGTCGGCCCCGGACCGAACAGGCTGCGCGTGGTAATCGGTGTCTGCATGTGATGCTCCCTTGCGAGTCTCGGGACGCAGCGTGGTGCGAGATGCTGCCTCGACTCCATTGAATCAGGAGCTCACGCGGTTCGGGGCCAGGACGCACCTTGCCCGCATCCTGACCATGTTTCGCCCACGGGTCGAACGGTGACCGGTCGCGCGGGCGTCAGTGGGTCAACGGCCCTTCTCTAAACCGGGCGAATGCTCCCGCCACTGACGCTGAACCCCCACCGCTCAGCTGTTCAGCGAGCGGATGCGCGACGTGAGTGCTGTCGCAAACCAGCACCACGCGACGTACGGCGCGAGCGCCCAGCCGAGACCGCGGTGCACGCGCCCCGCCCGGCGGGCGAGATCGGTGCTGCTGACCGCGAGGCCCGTCGCCGTGCCGAGAGCCAGATCGAGGTCGTGCTGTCGGAAGAAGGTCCACGACCACCCGGCGTTGAGCGCCAGGTTGAGCACGAGTGCGCGTCGATACCCCCGAGCGGGGTCGGATGCTGGATCAGCATCCGGTCTCGTCACCTGCACACCGAGGCTTTCACGGCGCTTCTGCGCGGCCCGCTTCTTCGCCCGCGGCACAAGCACGGCTGCCGAGGCGAGGGCGATGCTTGCGTAGAGGGCGGGCCAGACGATGGGAAATGCAGCAGCCGGTGGCTGAAAATCGGGCTTGCGCAGCTTCTTGTACCAGCGGCTGTTGACGTCTTGCGTCGCCGCGGCACCGACGAGCGCGGTGGCTGTCACGAGAGCGCTCGTCCCGAGAAGCTTCTTGCCGAACATGGGATCCCCCGATTCTGACGTGCTGACTTCAGACGGTTTGCCGCCTCACGCCATGCTACGTCGTGCGCACAGGGAACCCGCCACGACGTTCTCGCACCACGGCTGGCAGTGTGACGTGGCACGCACCACGTTCGCACGCTCGACTCGGGCGGACGCCCCGCGGCGAATGAGTTTCGCAATCACCGATTGCCCTGTCATGAGTCAGGGTGTAGGTTAGTGAACATGTTCAGTGAACGTGTTCAGTCTCGAACGCAACAGCGCGAGCGCACACAGGGCCGCATCATTGCTGTGGCTGACCGACTGTTTCGCACACAGGGTTTTGCGTCCACCTCAATCCGTCAGATCGCACGCGAGGCCGACGTGAGCACGGGCACGGTGATGTCTGTCGGCGACAAGAGCTCGCTGCTGGCCGCGGTGTTCGAGGCCTCCATCAGGCAGATGCAGGTAGAGCAGACGTCTCACCGTGAGGCAATGCACGCACCGGATGCTGTGAGCACGCCGGATCGTGTGACCGCCATCTTCCGCCCCTTCCTTGAGTTCCTCGCGCACGACGAAGACCTGTCGCGCGAGTACGCCGCTGTCCTTGTGCGCGGAACGCACGGAACGCACATCTTCACCCAGATGGCAGATGAGCTCACAGACACAATCGCTCGGGAGTTCAAGAGCGCGGGTATGTCGGAAGCACCTGCTGCCGCAGCATCCCGCGCCGTCTACTTCGCCTACCTTGGTGTCCTGCTCTCGTGGGCCGGCAGTGGTTCGACGGTGCACTCAGCTCTGCAGGAACTGTCGAGCGTTGCGACGCTTGTCATGACGACGAGTACGGAGGACTGCCCATGATTCTGCTTCCCGACCCGTGGTGGCTCACCGCGTTACTCGCTGTGGTCATACTGAGCGATGCCGCACTGTCGGTCAGGCCGCCGGCGTTCATTCGCGACTGTCTGACCGGCGTCGGGTTTCCGCGCGAGTGGTGGTGGACGCTGCTCGTGATCAAACTACTGGCGGCCGCCGGGCTGATTGTCGGCCTGTGGGTTCCCGGCATCGCCTTCGCCGCAAACGTGGGGATTGTCTGGTATTTCGTCGCGGCAGCATACGCACACATTCGCGCGCGGTTCACCGGCAGCGAGTTCTGGCTCAACTGCCTCGGGATGCTGGCGCTGTCGACGGTCGTGCTGTTGGTGTCGTATCTCTGAGAGAACTGCCGCGTGCCCCGGCACTCATCGGTCGTACGATGGCGGGAGGTCATGAGAAAGGCGGCAGCGATGCCAGAATTCAGCGTCGGCGACCACGTGAGCTGGAATTCCGAGGCCGGTCACGTTTCTGGAACCATCACGAAAGTGCACACGTCCGACTTCACATACAAGGGCCACACGCGACATGCCTCCGACGACGATCCGCAATATGAGATCGCGAGCGACAAGACGGACCACATCGCCGCGCACAAGGGCTCTGCCCTCACGCGCGTGCCGAAATAGCATCCGTGTCTCAGCCAGCCGATCGCGTTCCGGTTTTCACAGTCGGGCATTCTGATCGCTCAATCGATGATTTTCTCGGGATGCTGCGAGAGCACGGCGTGGAGCAGATCGTCGACGTGCGCAGGCTGCCGGGCTCGCGCGCTCACCCGCAATTTAACGACGATGCCCTCGCCTCGTCCCTGCGCGCCGTCGGTATCGGCTACCAGCGCATCGAGGAGCTGACCGGTCGGCGTCCCGTGTCGACCGATGTGCCGTTTGAGGTGAATGCGTTCTGGAACAACCGAAGCTTCCACAACTACGCGGACTACGCGCTTGGCACCGCGTTTGGTCACGGGCTCACCCAGCTGAATAAGCTGAGTACGCAGCATCGTGCAGCCGTGATGTGCTCAGAGGCCGTGTGGTGGCGGTGCCACCGGCGGATCATCGCCGATCACCTGCTCGCCCACGGCCGAGACGTGCGCCACATCATGAGTGTGGCCAAAGCGGATGCTGCCAGCCTGACAGCCGGTGCCGTCACTCACCCGGACGGCTCCGTGACGTATCCACTGTCGGGCCGCTGAGCCCGAGTGCATCCGGTTATCACTGGAGTAATCGGGCATTGAGCAGTGGAGTAATCCACTAGTCAGTAGTGGATTAATCCACGAAGTTCAGGCTTTGGCAGAGGCTGAGCGCGCCGTTGTGGTCATCTCTCCCATTTCGGAGCGGGCGGCGTCCACGCCGTCATCGCCTGCACCAGTGCTCGCGGGTTCTCTTCGACGATCAGGGCGTCGCTGAACGTCGGCGCAATGAATCCCTTCTCGGTCATTGACGCAATCATCTGCACGAGCGGCTGCCAGAACCCATCGACGTCGAGCAGCGCAACGGGCTTCGCGTGGATTCCGAGCTGCTGCCACGTCCACGCTTCGAAGAGCTCCTCGAGCGTGCCCGCGCCGCCCGGCAGAGCGACGAACCCGTCACCCAGTTCAGCCATGCGTTCCTTACGCTGATGCATGTTCGCGACGACCTCGAGGTGGGTGAGTTTTGTGTGCGCGATCTCTCGGTCGACGAGAGCCTGCGGCATCACGCCGCGCACGTCGCCGCCTCGCTCGACAAGCGCATCGGCGAAGGCTCCCATCAGCCCCACGTGTCCGCCGCCGTACACGGCTCCGATTCCCGCGTCGGCGAGCGCGTGCGCGAATTCCGTCACAGCTGTCGTATACACGGGGTCGTGTCCGGCAGCAGAACCAGTGAACACGGTGATTCGTTGCAGCATCCCAGTCTCCCTCGCATCTCGTCCCATTCGTTATGACCCCTCACCGTCCGCGAGCGCCTCGAGCAGCCGATCAGCGGCAAATGCCGCGACCGCGCCAGCCGCGGCCAGCACTGCCACTCCGGCCAGGCTGGCCCCGGCGATCATTAGTCGCGTCACGGATGCCCCTCTCTCGCCGTCAGTCATTGTCGTCGGGCGACGAGATCGACAGCACGTCCTTCACATCGGAGAGCGCCTCGACCAGGTCGTCGGTCGGTCCCGTTTTGGCGCGGGAGAATCGCATGCTCGCCTCAATCATGTCGGTATTGCCCTCTTCAGTTTTGCGCGTGTGAGAGAGCGAGGTCTGATAGCCGAGTTCTGTGGCGCAGGCGAGAATCCGCCGAAGGGCTCCCTTGTTATTGCGATACGTCACCGTGAAGCGTGCGCCACGTTCAACGGACGGAATGCGGGAGGCGATGACGCTGAGCGCCATGACCGCGATCAGGTACAGCACCGTCGTCGCGGCGGCGATTACCGGCATCCCGGCACCGCACGCCATCCCGATGGCCGCGGTGACCCAGATGGACGCGGCCGTCGTCAGCCCGTTAACGATGTTCTGACGCACGAAGATGACACCGGCACCGAGAAAGCCGATGCCCGAGACGATCTGCGCCGCAATGCGCGACGGGTCGAGAACGACTTCGGCACCGAGAACATTCTGAAACCCATACGCCGAGACCAGCGTGAACAGCGCGGCGCCCAGACCGACAACGGCGTGCGTGCGCATCCCGGCTGATTTCAGCTGCCGCTGACGTTCGAACCCGACGATCGCCGACAGGGCGAACGCGATGCACAACAAGATCAGCTCAGTGAGAATCGTGTCGGGGAGCCAGGTGATCTCGACCAATGCTGCACCTCCTGCCTGTGCGTGAGTCGCGGCCTTCGCTCAACATACCGCCCGCGCAGCGGCACAGCACACGTCCCGCATCCATTTTCCCGCACCCGTCGAGGATCTGCCGAACGAGGCTACGTGGCGACGCGCTGCTCGATCTGACGTACCGCCTGAACCACACCGTCGTCACGGGCCCGGATGCTGTCGCCGAGCGCCCGCGCACGCGGAGTGCACGTTTCGGCGGCGGCGATCGCCGCAGCGAGCGACTCTGCCGTGAGCCGCCGGAGCCTGACGCCAACGCCGATATCGGCAACGCGCTTTGCCCAGAACTGCTGGTCGCCCAGAAACGGGCGGATCACCTGCGGAACACCAGCCGTCAGCGCCGCTCCGACCGTCCCTACGCCGCCATGATGCACGGCGACCGCCGTGCGCGGCAGCAGCCAGTCGTGTGAGACATGGTCGAGAACCAGGATGCTGTCATCGCCCTCGAGCTCGACAGCCCCAGCCCCGGTCACGACCACGCCGCGGCGTCCGGCGCGACGCAGCCCATCGCGAATGGCGGCTCCAACAGCATCCGGATGTGTTGACGTCATGCTGCCGAACCCGACGTACACGGGTGGCTCGCCGTTGCTGAGAAAGTCGACGAGTTCGGGCGCGGGCTCGTCGGCAGCACCGGGCAGACGCCAGAAGCCGAGCGGTTCGGCACTCGCGGGCCACTCAGTGGGAGCCGGGAGCAGGTGGGGGCTCCACGCGTTGAGGGCCCCGTCTGCGGCGATGCGGTCGGCGATCCCGGTGAGCGGCGTCGACAGTGCCAACCGGTCGCGGTGCAGGGTGCGCAGCATCCCTCTCCAGGGCGCCTCAATGGCGGAGCTCATCCGCCAGGTCAGGCGGTTCAGCGCGCGCGGAATCGGGAAGCTGAGCAGGGGCGACGGGAATGCTGCCGTGGGCTGGTAAAGCGGGATCAGCTGAACGGCGATCGACGGAACACCGAGGCGCTCGGCGACGAGGGGCGCCGCGAGCGTCTTCGGATGGTAGACGACGACGTCGGTGGCGTGGTCGGCGAGATCTGCGACGTCGGCGAGAAAGAGCCTGAGTGCCGATTTCGCTCGCGCGGCCCCGGTGAAGGCGGCGAATGTGCCCCTATGTGCCAAAGAGCTCTGCAGCTCGAACAGGCTGTCGTCCAAGGCGATGAACGCGACGTCGTGCTCTGCGGCGAGCTCGAGAAATCGTGCGGGAGCGGCGAGCGTGGGGTGGTGCCCGGCGTCTGCGAGCCCGCGCGCCAGCGCGACGAACGGCTCGACGTCGCCGCGGCTGCCCGTGGTCACCAGAAGCGCTTTCATGCGCCCTGCTCCCACTCGTCAAGAAGGGCGGGGAACCGTTCGGCCATGAATGCGTACATGTCTCGCATCCGCTCGAGCCGGCGCCGCTTCACCGGGTCGTCGCCGACGACGCCAAGGCCCCGCTCGGCCAGGTCGGTGAATGCGTGAAACTTGCTCATCTGTGCGCGGAACGCGTTGCCGAACACGTCATCGGCGAGGCGGAAGCGGTCTCGCCGATGCCCGGGAAGTCGGAACCGCTCGATCAGGCCTCCGTCTTCCAGCCGACGTAACTCAACGCTCACGCTGCTCTTCGCCACGGCCAGTGCCGAGCACAGTTCCGGAGCATCGACACCGTTCTCGTCGACCGTGAGCAGAAGCCCCATGATGCGTCCGCCCGTGCGGCTCAGACCGAGCCCGCCGAAGTACAGCGCCGCGTGCTCCACAAACTCTGACACCTCATTCATGGGTTCCACTGTACAGTTTGTTCGGCACAAACCGAACACAATGTTGGCTACGATCCCTGTGGAAGATCGTCTGATCGCCCCGGAGGATCCGGCACCTGCCTGACGACCTGCCCGCCCGGCACCGCCGCGCGAGAGACAGGCTTCGGCATAATTGACTCAACTCCGGAATGACCCGGAGACTCGCAAAGGAGCACAGTTATGACCGGAACCATCAGAAAAGCGACGGCAGAGGCACTCGCCACATTCCTCTTCGTCTTTGCGATCATCGCCGCAGTCAACAACGCGGGCGACTTCGCCCCACTGGCCATCGGGTTTGCGCTGATGGTGCTGGTGTATGCGACCGGTCATATCTCGGGCGGGCACATCAACCCTGCTGTCTCGCTCGGTGCACTGCTTCGCGGGGCTATGAGTGTCGGCGACTTCTTCGCGTACATCGTCGCCCAGTTCATCGGTGGGGCACTCGGAGCCCTGCTCAGTATGGCGATTCTGCCGCGCCCAGAAGCGGCACTTGAGATCGAGGTCGTGCCGTCGTTCATCGTTGAAGCCGTCTTCTCATTCATCCTCGTATATGTCGTTCTCAACACGGCGACGTCAAAGGATCACGACGGCAACTCGTTCTATGGTCTCGCGATCGGAACGACAGTGTTCGTCGGTGCGGCGACAGTCGGCAGCATCTCGGGCGGCGGTTTCAACCCTGCCGTCGGGCTGGGCCTCGCCGTGAGCGGGCAGTTCTCGTGGTCCGCGCTCTGGCTGTACGTCGTCGCGCCGCTTGTCGGCGGAGCACTCGCGGCCGGTGCGTTCCGCCTGCTGAACGTTCACGACCTCGCGAAGAAGGCAGACGCCGAGCGCTGACGATCCCGCGACTCAGGCCTGTGCCTACGTTCTCGCTGACGACCAGAACCACACGCACAGCAGCCAAGACAGCGCGGCGGCGCCTAGCCGACATGACAAAGCGGAAGCATCGCGCTGCCGCCTACGAAGGGAGGGGCGGGCAGCACACGGTTCAACCTGCCGCGCATGGCAGAGTGGAGGCAGCCGCATCGCCGAAGGGAGTCACCATGGTTTCCGAGCTGCTCGTCGCCCACCCGACGTACACCGTGCGCCGCATCTTCGTCTCGTCGATGAACAATGCCGTGTATCTCGTCACGGCACGGCGGTCGGGCGAGCAGCTGCTCATCGACGCGGCTGCGGACGCGGCATCCATTTCTGCCCTGCTCCACGATGGTGAACAGGATGCCGGCCGCACGACGCGCCTGGGCACCATCGTGACGACGCACGCGCACTGGGATCACACGCGTGCCACGGCAGAGATCGCGAACAAGACGGGCGCGCGGGTGGCGATTGGGCGGGCGGATGCTGCGCAGCTCACTGCCGAGCGCAGCGTCGACGCTGACGTGCTGCTTGACGACGGCGACCGGGTGAGCATCGATGGCGTCGCGCTCGAGGTCATTGCGCTTCGCGGCCATACGCCGGGCTCGGTCGCACTCGCGCTGGGCGAGGAACCGACGCTGCTGTTTACCGGGGACAGCCTCTTTCCCGGCGGCGTCGGAAACACGGGCGACGATCCTGTGCGGTTCAATCAGCTCTTCACCGATGTCACGTCGCGTCTCTTTGACCGGTTCCCCGACAGCACACGGGTGTTCCCGGGCCACGGCGACCCCACGACGCTCGGTGCCGAGCGCCCCGCCCTCCCCGAGTGGCGTGCCCGCGGCTGGTAAGCGGCCTGCTGCGCATTCAGGACCGCCAGAGTATTGCAAGGGGCGCGGCGAAAATTCTGTCACCAGCTTGTTGTGTGTCTTGCCCCGTATGCAGCACATAGCCAGCGACGAACCGAGCCCCGAGGCGATCCCGCAACGCCGCAAGACCTTGAATGTCTTTCGCTTGTACCGTGACTGCCGCTTTGATCTCGATTCCTACGATGCGACCGTCGGGCGCCTCGAGAACCAGATCGACTTCGGTGCCCCGGCTATCGCGGTAATGGTGAAGGGAGGCCCGACTGTGTGCCCACTCCAACTGCCTTCTCACTTCGCCAACGACAAACGACTCCAACAGAGGTCCTGCCATGCTCCGATTCGCAGGAGACCGCAGTCCGTCTGGACTAAGTCTGAGAAGAGCAGCCAGCAGGCCAGTATCGCGCAAGAATACCTTGGGCTGCTTCACTTCACGCCCAGTAATATTCGGTGTCCACGCCGGAAGCGTGTGCGTGATGTAGAGCGTTTCAAGCAGTTTCACGTACGGTTCGAGAGTGCGGCGAGGAATTCCTGCCTCGGAGGCCACAGCGTTCCACACCATTCCCGTCCCCGCGCGGGCCGCGATGAGGCGAACGATGCGAGGCAGATCTGCGAGGCGATGCAAACCTGAGATATCCGAAGCGTCACGGTTGAGAACCTGCGTCAGATACGCGTCGTACCAGCGTGTTCGGCGTGCAAACGACGAGCGTGCCAATGCTTCGGGGTACCCACCGTCGCAGGCAATCTGTAGGTAGTCCTCTCGCGTAAGGTCACTGTGGGCACCATGTTGTGCCAGTCCGTTGAGTACCGCGTCAACGAACGTCCCTCTTCGGTTCTCGATCTCACCCTGGCTGAACGATTCCAAACTGATTGTCTCAACACGGCCCGCCAGTGATTCTTGGGTTGCGGTGAGGTCGAGGAGGTTCGCTGACCCGGTTATGAGAAAACGACCGGCTTGTTTGTCCCGGTCCACGCTTGCTTTCAGCGCGATCGCCAGGTGCGGAGCCCGCTGGATCTCGTCGACGACCAGTAGCCCTTCCGGGAATTGCGTGACGAACCCGACGGGATCGTCGGAGGCGAACGCCCGCGATGCTTCGTCGTCAAGCGTAACGATCCTGTTGCTGCGTTCGGCGGCAACGGCGGCAGCAAGCGTCGATTTTCCGACTTGCCGAGCTCCTTGAATCATGACAATTCGAGTGTCGTTCAGAGCATCGCGAACCTGCGCTGCAACAAAGCGCTCTCTCATGTGTTCCGGCACACCCATGACTCCAATTCTACGGGATTCTCGCCGTTTCACCGCGTCAATCTCGCCGTTCTACCCTCCTGTCCTCGCCGTTTTGCCGCAGTCTGGTCGCCGTTTCACCACCGCAGTCCTCCGCCACCCAATCGCGATCCTTTCGATCGCAGCAACACCGCGAGTCCCCCTGCGCTTTGCTACCCCGAAGATCCACGCGGAGCGAGTTCGATGCTTCTCCAGCCTGGTCGGGCGATGTGGCCTCCGCGCTCGGCACGCGCGAACACCCCAACACGAGCTCCAATGCTCGTAAAGTGGTGCCATGCAGCCGACTGACACCGCAGTCTTCGATGCGCACTTCCACATCGTCGATCCCGCGTTCCCGCTCATTCCCAATAACGGATACCTGCCCGAAGCCTTCACGGCAGACGACTACCTCCAGCGAACCCGTCACCTTGGCATTACGGGCGGCACTGTGGTGAGCGGTTCGTTTCAGGGAACCGACCAGAGCTATCTCATTGCCGCGCTCGAGCGCCTGGGCCCCGGCTTCGTCGGCGTCACCCAGCTGACCGCCGACGTCACGGACGTCGAGATCACCAGACTGGATGCTGCCGGCGTCCGCGCTGTGCGGTTCAATCTCTACCGTGGCGCGACCATCGATCTGTCAGATATGGAGCAGTTCGCGCGCCGGGTGCATGACGTCGCCGGCTGGCACAGCGAACTCTACGTGGATGCTGCCGACCTCCCCGACCTTGAGAGCACGCTCCGTCGGCTCCCCCAGGCTTCCGTCGACCACCTCGGTATGAGCGACGACACCACGGGCACGCTGCTCTCGCTGGTCGAAGCCGGACTTGTCGTGAAGGCGACGGGTTTCGGCCGCATGTCGGTGAGTGACCCGGATGCTCTCATGGCGACGATCGACCGGGCCAACCCGAACGCACTCATCTTCGGCAGCGACCTGCCCTCAACCCGCGCGAAGGTGCCGTTCGCGGATTCCGACCTCGACCGCGTGCGCGCGGCGGTGGGTGACGACCGCGCCCGCGCGGTGCTTGCCGAGAACGCGCGCCGCCTGTATCGCGTCGCTGACGCGTCGTAGGCTCGCGCTCCATCACGGAGACGACGAACTTCCGGACCCCAAACCGTTGCGCCGGCCGTCGGTGTGCTGTCTACACCGGGCTGCCCACAACGACGCTGCATCATCCGCGCATGTGGATAACCGCTCGCCAGGGTGTGCCTGTGGACAACGATTGCCACAACTCAGGCAACAGCTCCGGATGCTGCCCGGCTACGCGCGCGTGCCGGGCGACCGTCGCGCCCCAGCATCCGATCGATCTCAGTCGCCGCGTGCCTGCCGTCACGGTTGGCACCGAGTGTGGACTGTGACGGCCCGAAGCCGACGAGATGCACACGTGGTTCGTCCACGACACGAGTGTTGCGCGTGACGATGCCGCCGAGTTCGTGCCGAAGCTGCAGCGGGTCCAGATGCGCGAGAGATGCTGCGAATCCCGTCGCCCAAAGAATGGTGTCGACGGTTGTGAGAGAGCCGTCCGCCTCGCGAACTCCGTGCGGTTCGAGCGCGGTGAATATCGGGCGACGATCGAGCACACCGCGCGCCTTCGCCTCAAGCGCATACGACGTCCAAGGCAGTCCCGTGTACGAGACGATGCTGCCCGAGGGTCGCCCGGCCTCGACGTCGGCTTTTACCGCCGAGATCGTGGCACGCCCCTCGGTCTCCGGCCTGAACGACCCGTCGAGCCACACCGGTTCGCGCCGGGTGTACCAGAGCGTCGTTGCGACGCGCGAGATCTCTTCGAGGTGCTGGATCGACGAGATTCCGCCGCCGACGATGGCGACACGCTGGCCCGCGAATTCGTCGAGCGAGACGTAGTCGCGCGTGTGCAGCTGGCGGCCACGGAACGTCTCGGCTCCCGGCAGGGTGGGAAGTCGCGGGTTGTCCCACGTGCCGCTGGCATTGATGATCGCTCGTGTGCGCCACGTCTCGTCGGTCGTCTCGACGACGAGATCGCCGTCGGGCGCAGCATCCGCCCGTTCGACAGACATCACGCGCACGGGTCTCATGATCGGCAGGTCGAACGTGCTCTCGTAGTCGGCGAAATAATGCGGCACAGCCGTTCTGCTCGGCTCGGCATCGTCGATGGGTGGCTTCTCCATGCCCGGCAGGTCGAAGATGCCGTTCACGGTGTTCATCGTGAGGGACTTCCACCGGTGCTGCCATGCCCCACCCGGCGCTGGATTGGCGTCGAGAACCACGAACGTTGGGTATTCGGCATCGTCGTCGAGTGCGCTGTCATACCCGAGACGCTGCAGGTGAAAGGCGGCCGAAAGTCCCGCCTGACCCGCACCGATCACGACGACAGTCGCGGTGCGTTGAGTGGTGGCCATGCTTGGTGCAACGCCTCGGTGCGGCGCGATCTTCCCTCCCCGCCCACGCCAGGCAAGCCGAGGGTCGATCCGGGATGCTGTCGCGGGCGCACATGGCTGGAATCAAAACGGTGTGCTCCGGTGTTGAACCCTGTAGAGCCCGATGGTGACGCCGTCATACAGCCCGCCCCCGTGAGTCGTGGGGTTACGGTAAAGACGAGACGTGGTCGGGTTGCCCGATGCCATCAAGAGAAGGAGCACGCATCATGACGAGCGGAAAGCAGGATTCCGGGGAGATCACCCGCCGCGACGGCACAGAGACGGCCATTCTGGCGGGCGGATGCTTCTGGGGTATGGAAGACCTTGTCCGCCGTCAGCCGGGAGTGCTCGGAACGCGCGTCGGGTACACGGGAGGCGAGAACGACCACGCCACGTATCGTCACCACCCAGGGCATGCTGAGGCTCTGGAGATTGTCTACGACCCGGCGAAGACGACGTATCGCGATATTCTCGCGTTCTTCTTCCAGATCCACGACCCCTCGACCCTCAACCAGCAGGGCAACGACCGGGGCACGAGTTATCGCTCGGCGATCTTCCCGGTCACCCCAGAGCAGGAGATGGTTGCTCGCGAGACGATCGCCGATGTCGACGCCTCCGGTCTCTGGCCGGGAAAAGCTGTGACCACGATCGAGCCGCTCGGACCGTTCTGGGAGGCCGAGCCTGAGCACCAGGACTACCTCGAGAAGTACCCCAACGGCTACACCTGCCACTTCCCGCGTGCCGGGTGGGTGCTGCCGAAACGAGACGCCGCCTCCGCGTAAGCACAGGCGAATACTCGTTGTCGCCTGTGCCATAACGAGTGGGGACTATGCCGAGAGGGCCCCCAGTGGGATCACATGCACTCCCGAGGGCATCGTGTAACCGTATTCGGTCCCCGTCACAACTGCCATGAAGCGTGGCGTTCCCATGCGCTCGAGATCAATTCGTTCATCCCGCAGTTTCAGCAAATTCGCTTCGGCTTCTGCGATCTTGCTCGCGCCGAGTTTGACCTCGATAGCCGCCCAGCTACCGTCCCGATATTCAACGATTGCATCGGCCTCGAGTCCGCCACTGTCCCGATAGTGGTAGACGTGTCCGCCGTTTCGCTCTACGTATACCTGCAGGTCCCGTATCGCCATTGCTTCAAACACTTGGCCGAAATATTCCGGGTCGCGCGCTAAGCGCGCGGCAGATAGGCCAAGCAACGCGCAGGCAAGAGCTGGGTCCGCAAGATGCCTCTTCGGCTGCTGGCGAAGTCGAGTACGTGATCGAAGGCTCGCGGCCCACGCAGGTATTTCTTCAATGGCGAATACTGCGCGCAGAGCGTCGAGATAATCGCTGACTGTGTTGCGCCCAATCTCCACACCGTTCGACGCGACATCATCGACCAGCTTTGCGATCGAGACCTCTGCAGAAACATTTCTTGCCAAACTCACGAGCAGGCGCCGCATCTTGGCTGGGTCGTGACGCACTCCTCCTGCCTGAATTACATCAACCGCCATCAGATCGGCACTGTACGACTCATTGAACTCGATCGCATCTTCGGTCGTCGCTTCGAGAAGTGTTGGCCAACCACCACGAACTGCCTCCGCCGCGAGATCCTGATATGTGAGGTGCGAACGGACTCCACTGAGCTGCCCTACCGCGTCCAGCTCGCTCAGAGATACATCCCCACTTGATCGCCCACTTTCCGCAAGCGACATCGTGCGCATACGTGCGCGCGAGATTCTTCCCGCTCCCGAGTGTCGACGTACATCATCTGCTGGCCTGGCAGAACCAGAGACAATGAACTGCCCTGACAACTGTCGATCATCAATCTCGTGTCGAATCACATTCCAGATAGCTGGAGCTAACTGCCACTCATCGATGAGCCTCGGCGCCTCACCGATCAGCAGCGAACGCGGATCAAGCTCCGCTAACGCGACCAATTGAGGCGATTCATCGAGACGGATCGAACTCCGCGCATGCTGCAGGCCCGTCGATGTCTTTCCGCACGCTCGAGGACCTTCTATGAAGACCGCACCCATAGCGCCCAGAGAGCGAAGGATCCGCTGATCGATGCACCGCGCTACGTAGTCCATACTGTGATATTAGTGCAGTTTGCAGATCTTTTATAGTGCAGTTTGCAGATCTTTTATAATGCAGTTTGCAGACCTTTTATAGTGCGCCTTGCAGAGAGCTTGATGTGCAGTTTGCGGAATCAATGGCGGAATCCCGGCTCCCCCTGTTGGCAGGGCACCAGACACCAGCCCGTAGGTACAGCTACCGGGCGGCACGCCGACAGAAGAGGAACACACCTGAAGCAAATATTGCAAGAAACAATGCGCTGTGGGGTATTGATCGAATTCGTTCGATGCCCCTTCTCTCGCCCGTGCAATCTCTCTGCCCGGGTTCGGCGAATCCTCCGTGTTTACGACGAGAACACGGTGTGGCTTGAGGGCTCCTTCGATCCGACACAGACGATACTTCGCGACGTTCTTGCCTTCTTCTTTCAGATCCACGACACATCGGCCCTCAACCAGCAGGGCAACGACCGGGGCACGAGTTATCGCTCGGCTTCCCGCGTGCCGGGTGGGTGCTGCCGAAACGAGACGCCGCCTCCGCCTGATTCACTGAGTACGGATGCTGCGGCGCGACGCAGCGCGAGACGACGTGATGTGACGCCGCACGGCGCAGCAGTACGTGATCCGACGCGACGCTCGATGCGCGACGATGGGTTTCCGTAACGATGAGCGTCCGTACTCGTCAGCTCGGGTTCAGTCGTCGAGGGAGCGCACGACTCGGGCGGGTGACCCGACGACGACGGTGCGCGCAGGCACATCCTTCGTCACGACTGAGGCGGCTGCCACGACAGCATCCTCTCCGATCGTCACGCCCGGCAAGATAGTGACGTTCGCGCCGATCCAGACATTTCTCTCAATCACGATTGGTGCCGGATGCATGTCAGCGCGCCGTACCGGATCGAGGTCATGGTTCAACGTCGCGAGAACAGCGTTGTGACCGATCAGGCAGTCATCACCGATCGTCACGCCGCCTTGGTCCTGAAAGCGGCATCCTGAATTGATGAACACGCGCTTGCCAAGAGTGATGTTCTTGCCGAAATCAGAGGTGAAGGGCGGGAAAACCCGCACCGTCTCGTCGACCGGGGTGCCGGTCAAGTCGGTGAGAAGTTCGCGCACGCGCGATGGCTCGTGATAGCCGCTGTTCAGCTCTCCGGCGATCCGCAGGGCCTCCTGGCTCACGCGGTGCATGACCTCGTGAAGCGGAGAGTCGCCGGTGATCGTCTCACCGGAGTTGAGGGCGCGGAGCAGATCGTCGAGGTTCATGACTCGAGGCTAACGCTCTGCCGCAGAGCACGTCTTGTTCGAGAGCCTGACGAAGAAGTGCCACAAAGGCTGCGCAGCGAGGCGTGGCTGTCGCGGATCAACTCCTGATTTTTCCACCATGATGTGATCGCGATCCCTGCCCCCTTCAGGGCCACCCCGCAAAACCCGGAGTAGCTCACACCAGCCGACGAAGAGTTCCATCCTGTGGCCTAACGATGGTGGCACCGCACACTCGGACCGCTTATGTGCAGAATACTTCCCTTTTGTAGTTATGTGCAGTAAACTGCTCATAACTTTTTGTGGGAAGTATTCTGCACTCGGAGGTAGTCATGGAAATACCATCCACGGCGGCGTTCGCCGAGTTCGTGCGGAGCAACAGGTTGCGTTCGAACCTGACGCAGGACGATCTCGCCCAGGCAGTACGCAAGAGCAGGCGTTGGGTGCACGACCTGGAGTCGGGCAAGGTCGCACCATCACTTGACGCAGTGATCGACGTTGCAGCTGTCCTCGGCTACACCGTCGAGCTTAAAAAGAGTGAGCGCTCGGGCATCCTTGACGAGCTGTTCGAGGACCTGTAATGACCGATGTCCTCGACGTCTGGGTGGACGCTCGCTTCGCCGGCAAGCTCATGTGCGGTGAGCAGGACCAGGTCGAATTCCTCTACAACGAGGCATACCGTCAGGATCCGCGCTCCACGCCACTATCGAAGAGCATGCCCATGAGCGCGCTCGGTCACGGTCCCGATGTGGTCATGCCGTGGCTTTCTAACCTGCTGCCAGACGCAGAGGAGGTGCGCACGCGCTGGGCGGCGAAGTTCGGGGAGCGACGTAGCGACCCCTTTACACTCCTGGCGCACATGGGTGAAGACGCGCCAGGGTCTGTCCAGGTGGTCCCGGAGGATGCGGTTCCCACAGCCGCCGGCGAGCTCTCACCGATGTCCGAACGTGAGATCGCCAGACGCGTGCGTGCCATCCTCGCTGATCCCGCTCATTGGGTCGACGACTCCGATGAAGATGAGAGCCGATTCTCTCTCGGAGGCAATCAGGGCAAGTTCGCTGTGGCCCAAATCGATGGCGAGTGGTTTGAGCCCAACGGCCATGCTGCGAGCACGCACATCGTCAAGCCGGGCATGGTGATCGCTGCCGGGCATACGGACGATCACATCCAAGCCCTGGAATTCGTCACGATGCGCGCCGCGCGCGCCCTCGGCATTCGCGCGGCATTTGTCGACATCCTCGACTTTGATGGCGTGCCCGCGTTCGTCACCGCTCGATACGACCGCCGCATTCGTGACGGCAACGTCGTACGCGTGCATCAGGAAGACTTCTGCCAAGCGCTCAGTGTCTTCCCATCGCGCAAATACGAAGAGGACGGCGGGCCGACCATGGCCGACATGGTCGAGCTCGTCTCCCGCACGTCGACACCGGCTTACCGCACCGAAGACCTGCGAGCTCTCGCGGACCTGTTTGCGTTCAACCTCCTCGTCGCTGGCGTCGACGCACATGCCAAGAACCACAGCATGCTGCACGTCGGTAACAACACCAGGCTCGCTCCCGCATACGACCTGATCTCTGCGCACGGCATCTGGGACGAAAACCGAGTCGCGTACACCTCGAGTGCGGCAGTGAAGTACGGCAAAGAGCGCAGATATCGGCTGATTTCCGGGCGCAACATCGCCCGCACTGCCGACGTGCTCGGGATGCAGCGCACGGACTTCATCGGACGACTTGAGCAGATGGCGAAAGAACTCCCGAATGCCTTCGAGCAGGCCATCGGCCAAGTGCCCTCGTCCATGGTGACCACGGAGTTGCGTGCAATGCCCGTGCGCATCGCGGCGTTCGCCACCGATCTCGTGCACCGAACACAGGGGGAAGACCTGAGTCTCCGTGCCCTTCCACGTTTCACAGGGAAGACCGCAGTGGGCACGCCACGTTCACGCGGCCTCTGGGAACCGGGCACGTGGCGCAACGGTCGATGGATCACCGGCCACTACCGCAAGCGATCAACGCGCTAAGGACCGTTCTCGAAGACGTGCCCACACGAACTGGGCGGTACCGAATAGCAACCCTGCGATGAACAATCGAATGCTGATCCGCAAAACGCGGATCCAACCCACTGTGCGCGAGGGGGGACTTGAACCCCCACGTTCTTGCGAACACTGGCACCTGAAGCCAGCGCGTCTACCAATTCCGCCACTCGCGCGAGCGTTGACAGCACTGTGTCAACTCAGCGAGATTAGCATGAAAAGACGCACGATTCCTATTCCGCACGACCGCACCACATTGGCTTGGAGAGCGCCGCACAAGGTGCCCTCTCCCAGTCCTTCCTACTAGCATGTGCGTAGCCACTGAACGAAAACTGGAGCACTGTGGGGATTCTGGATAACTTCGAGAAGGGACTGGAGCGTGCCGTCAACGGCGCGTTCGCGAAGACCTTCCGCGCGGGCCTGCAGCCCGTTGAGATCTCCAGCGCGCTCAAACGCGAGCTCGACACCAACGCGGCGATCGTCACCCGCGACCGCATCCTGACCCCCAACCGGTTCAGCGTGCGCATGTCCGTCGACGACCACGAGCGCATGGACCGCTTGGGCCCCACGCTCATCGACGAGCTCACCTCCGTGGTGCAGAAGCACGCGAAACAGCAGGGCTACCAGTTCGCCGGAGCCGTCGACATCTCGTTCGCCGCCGATCCGAAGCTGAGTGACGGGATGCTGCAGGTCGACGCCGAGAACGTGAAGGGCGACGTCACGTGGCAGCCCGTCGTCGACATCGACGGCAAGCGCCACCCCATCCGCCAGTCACGCACGGTCATCGGGCGCGGCAGCGACGCCGACATCACCGTCAACGACACCGGAACCAGCCGCAAGCACGTGGAGATCCTCTGGGACGGCGAGCGCGCTCAGGTGCGCGACCTCGGATCGACGAACGGATCAACGCTCAACGGGGCGAAGATCAGCCAGGCGGCACTCGAACCCGACTCCGTCATTCAGATCGGGCGCACGCGCATCACCTTCCGCGTGCTCGCCCAGGCGCGCCCCGCGTCACACGCCGACATTCCCACCCGGCGCACCGACATGGGCGGATTCTGGGGGCCAGCGTCGTGAGTGAACTGACACTTCTCGTCCTTCGATTCGGATTCCTCATCCTCCTCTGGTTCTTCGTGCTCGGCGTCGTCTACGCGCTGCGCTCCGACCTGTTCGGGCAGGGCCGCAAGGTGGACGCGGGCAAGCAGTCGAGCGCGCGAGCAGCATCCGCCCCGCCGCAGGCGAAACCCGCACCGGCCCCGGCCGCCGCACCGCGCGCGGCCCGCAGCGGCAACGCCACAGTGCACAACGTCACACGCATCGTGATCACCTCGGGCACAAAGCAGGGCACCGAAGTGCCCCTTGGAAAAGGCCCCATCACCATCGGACGCGCCGCCGACTCGACGCTCGTGCTGCGCGATGACTACACCTCGACACACCACGCACGGCTGCTGCTGTGGAACGACGACTGGATGCTGCAAGACCTCGACTCGACGAACGGAACCTACCTCGCCGGCAAACGCGTCGGCGCACCGACGCCCATCACGCTCGGCGCCCCCATCAAGGTGGGCCAGACGACGTTCGAGCTGCGAGGCTGATCCATGCCCCTCTCCGCGAACGCGGCGGCCGCGACAGACGTCGGCAAGATCCGCTCGAACAACCAGGATTCCGGCTATGCCGGCACCCACTTGTTCATGATCGCGGATGGCATGGGCGGGCACGCGGGCGGAGACGTCGCCTCGGCCATCGCCGCCAACCGAATCATCGAGGCGGATGCTGCGTACGAGACGGTTGAAGATGCGCAGTTCGCGATGCAGGACGCCATCATGGCGGCGAACGACCAGCTGAGCGAGACCGTCTTCGAGCATCCGGAGCTCACCGGCATGGGCACGACCGTCGACGCCCTCATGATCGTGGGCGACGAGGTGGCGATCGCGCACATCGGCGATTCGCGCATCTACCTGTACCGCGACGGTGAGCTGACGCAGATCACCACAGACCACACGTTCGTGCAGCGACTTGTCGACTCGGGGCGCATCACACAGGCGGAGGCCCGAGTGCACCCGCGCCGGTCGGTGCTGATGCGTGTGCTCGGCGACGTCGACACCTCGCCCGAGGTCGACACACTGTCGATGCCCCTGCACGACGGCGATCGCTGGATCATCTGCTCTGACGGCCTGAGTGACTACGTGGACGACCGCGACACTCTGCGCATCGTCGCGTCGGGGCAGAACGCGCAGAAGACGGCAGACCGGCTGGTCAAGAAGACGCTCGACAACGGGGCACCTGACAACGTCACGGTCGTCGTCCTCGACGTCGGCGCCAAGAGCACAGCATCCGGCCCCGTCACGGTGGGATCAGCATCCCGCCCCCTCGCATTCGAAGTCAAGCCGTCGCGCCGCACGGGGCTCATTCCCGCGCTGCGCCTGCACACCGGTCGCGTCGCTCCCCTCGACCCGTCACACTTCGAGCCTGCGAGCGAGGACTACCTCGAGGAGCTCATCGAGGAGGACGCGAGGCGCGTGAAGCGGCGGCGCCTGACGTGGACGCTCGGCATCATCGTGCTGGTGCTGGCGCTCGTGCTCAGCCTGCTCGCCGCATACTCGTGGACGCAGACGCGCTACTACGTCGGCGCCGACAACGACACCGTGGTGATCTATCAGGGCATCCAGCAGAACGTCGGCCCCCTGTCACTGTCGCAGGAGTACGACGACACCGGCATCCTGCTGAGCGAACTGTCGTTCTACGACCGGCAGGAGGTCGAGCGCACCATCAGCGCCGCGAGCCTCGAAGACGCCATGGACATCGTGTCGCGGCTGCGCATCGACAGAGACGAAGAACAGGATGCTGACACGGGCACACCCGCGCCCACGGAATCTCCGTCTCCCACTGACACACCCACCGCCACCTCGACACCGGGGGCAGACGGATGACCGACGTGAAAGACGCGAACAGCGTCACCCCCGACACCGCGGTCATCCGCATCATGAAGAAGCTGCACGTGCCGCAGAAGCTGCGCAACCGCGAGCTGATGCTGCTGGTCTTCGCCTGCGTCGTGAACACCGTCGCGATCATGCTTGTGCAGCTGGGGGCGCTCGGCGCGCTTGACTACTCGCTCATCTACTTCGGCGCCGCCCTCTCGGTGCTCGTGTTCGGGCTGCACATCTGCCTGCGCTACGTGGCCGTGCAGGCCGATCCGCTGCTTCTGCCGATCGCCACCGTGCTCAACGGGCTCGGCATCGCCGAGATCTACCGCATCGACATCGCCGAGGGCAATGCCGGGTGGGCGGCAGCATCCACTCGCCAGATCGCGTGGAGCGCCATCGCCATCATCGCGGCGATCGTCATCGTGCTGTTTCTGAAGAACCACCGCTCGCTGTTCCGGTACACGTACATCTTCGGCCTCGGAGCGTTCGTTCTACTGCTCCTGCCACTCGTGCCGGGCCTCGGCAAGAGCGTCGGCGGTGCGAAGGTCTGGATCGGCATCGGCGACCTGCTGTCGTTCCAACCGGGCGAGGTCGCGAAGATCGCCCTCGCCGTGTTCTTCGCCGGTTACCTCGTGCGCACGCGCGACAGCCTCTCGATGGTGGGCAAGAAGGTGCTCGGCGTGCGGTTCCCGCGCCTGCGCGACTTGGGGCCCATTCTCGTCGTGTGGGTCTTTGCGATGCTCGTCATCATCTTCGAGCGCGACCTCGGTACGGCACTGCTGTACTTCGGCATGTTCACGGTGATGCTGTACGTGGCTACCGGGCGACTCAGCTGGGTGCTGATCGGCGGCGTGCTCTTCGGTGCCGGCGCGTTCGTGGCCAGCCAGTACCTCACGTACGTGCAGAACCGGTTCAACAACTGGATCAATGCGTTCAGCGACGCCGTCTACAACGGCGGGGATGCAGGCAATAGCTACCAGCTGGTGCAGGGCATCTTCGGCCTCGCCCATGGCGGGCTCATCGGCACCGGTCTGGGGCAGGGCAGGCCGTACCTCACGCCCCTGGCCGACAGCGACTACATTGTCGCGAGCCTCGGTGAAGAACTCGGGCTCGCCGGACTGTTCGCCATTCTGGTGCTCTACCTCGTGCTCGTCTCGCGCGGCATCCGTGTCGGCTTCGTCGGGCAAGACGACTTCAGCAAACTGCTCGCGCTCGGCCTATCGTTCACGATCGCGCTGCAGGTGTTCATCATGGTCGGCGGCGTCACCCGCGTGATTCCGCTCACCGGCCTCACCGCGCCGTTCCTGGCCGCGGGCGGATCGTCGCTCGTGGCCAACTGGATGATCGTCGCCATCCTGCTGCGCGTCAGCGACAGCGTCCGCCGCAAACCCGCGGAGGTGAGTTCGTGAACAAAGAAATGAAGCGCGTCGGCCTCGTCGTCGTGGCAATGTTCCTCGCCCTGTTCGTGTCGACCACCCTCATCCAGGGCATTCAGGCGGATGCTCTCGCCGCAGACCCGCGCAACACGCGGACCCTCTACGACAGTTACCAGACCGAGCGCGGCGCGATTCTGGCCGGCGACACCGTGCTGGCAGCATCCGAGCCGACTGGCGATCGCTTCGTGTATCAGCGCACGTATCCCGAAGGAGACAAGTACGCCGCCGTCACCGGATACTTCAACCCCACGCAGGGCTCCTCCGGTCTCGAGCATGCGATGAACCAGTACCTCTCGGGGACGGCGAACTCGCAGTTCCTCGACACGCTCAACCAGATCATCGCCGGGCAGGATCCCAAGGGCGCGGCCGTCGAGGTCACGATCGACCCCGCGGTTCAGGATGCTGCCTGGGAGGCCATGCAGGGCTACACGGGCGGACTCGTGGCCATCGAGCCCAAGACGGGGCGCATCCTCGCCATGGTCACCACGCCCACGTTCGACCCGAATACGCTCGCGGCGCATGACAGCGAGACCGTCCTCGACACCTATAACTCCCTGCTCGACGACCCGGCCAAGCCTCTGTACAACCGGGCGACGAGCGGGGATCAGAACCCGCCGGGATCGACGTTCAAGGTCGTTGTCGCCGCCGCTGCTTTTGCGTCAGGCGATTTCACACCCGATTCAAAGCTGCCGAACCCGGCGACTTACACACCGCCGGGCACCTCGCACAAGATCTACAACGCGACCCGCGGAACGTGCGGCTCCGGTGACGAGGTGACGATCTCCGATGCGATTCGGCTCAGCTGCAACATCCCGATGGCGGAACTCGCCGTCGAACTCGGCGACGAAGCGATCCGGGATGCTGCTGAATCGTTCGGCTTCAACGACGAGAACATCACGATTCCATTGCAGTGCGGCACCAGCCGGTACCCGCAAGAGGGGCTGGATGACGCTCAGACGGCGCTCACGGGTTTCGGGCAGGGTGACGTCAGGTCGACGCCTCTGCAGATGGCGATGGTGTCGGCCGGCCTCGCGAACGAGGGCACGGTCATGACGCCAACGCTCGTCGACCGGGTGACGGGACGCAACCTCGAGGTGCTGCAGAGCTTCGCGCCCACGGTGTACAACGAGGCCACGACGCCCGAGGTGGCGGCAGACGTGTCTGCCGCCATGCAGCTCAGCGTCCGAAGCGGAGCCGCGAGTAATGCCACAATAGACGGAGTCAGTGTGGCAGGAAAGACGGGCACAGCCGAGAACGGGTCCGACGAGCCATACTCCCTGTGGTTCACCGGCTTCGCCCCCGCGGATAACCCCCAGGTCGCAGTAGCAGTCGTAATTGAAGATGGTGGCGGAAAGGGCCAGTCCGGCAGCGGCAATGCAATTGCCGCACCGGTCGCCAAAAAGGTAATCGAGGCGGTGCTGAACGAATGAGACCCATGGCAGGGGTGACCTTCGGCGGGCGATACGAGTTGGAGTCTCGCATCGCCATCGGAGGCATGGGCGAAGTCTGGAAAGCCACGGACAACGTCATCGGCCGAACGGTCGCCATCAAGATCCTCAAAGACGAGTACATGGGCGACCCCGGCTTCCTCGAGCGCTTTCGTGCCGAGGCGCGGCACGCTGCGCTCGTCAACCACGAGGGCATCGCCAACGTCTTCGACTACGGCGAAGAGAACGGCTCGGCCTTCCTCGTCATGGAACTCGTGCCCGGTGAGGCCCTCTCGTCAACACTCGAGCGCGAGCACGTGCTGTCGACGGACGCGACACTCGACATCGTCGCGCAGACAGCCGCCGCGCTGCAGGCCGCGCACACGGCGGGCCTCGTGCACCGCGACATCAAGCCGGGCAACCTGCTGATCACCCCCGACCGCCGGGTGAAGATCACTGACTTCGGCATCGCCCGCATCGCCGACCAGGTTCCGCTCACCGCGACCGGTCAGGTCATGGGAACAGTGCAGTACCTCTCGCCTGAGCAGGCGTCTGGGCACCCAGCATCCCCGTCGACAGACATCTATTCGCTCGGCATCGTCGCCTACGAGTGCCTCGCGGGCAAGCGCCCGTTCACCGGCGAGTCGCAGGTGGCGATCGCCATGGCGCAGATCAACGACGCCCCGCCCGAGCTTCCCGCCACCGTCGCTGAGCCGGTGCGCAACCTCGTGTTCTCGATGATCGCGAAGAACCCCGACGATCGTCCGGCCTCGACGGCGCACGTGGTGCGCGCCGCGAACGCGCTGCGTCGCGGCGACGTCTCGGCCGCCACGGCCGCGGTACCCGCTGTCGGCGAGGGCACGGGCGGAACCAGCATCCTTGCCGGGGGCAGCGACGACACCACCCAGCTGATCGGCGAGCACGAAGACACCGGAACGGCGTCGCTCCCCGTCGCGGGTGAAGAAGGCGACGAGGGAGAGAAGAAAAAGAAGCGCAGCCCGTGGACGTGGCCGCTCATCGTGCTGATCGCCGTGCTCGCGATCGTGCTGGCTGGAACGATCTTCGCCCTCGTCAACATGAACGGTGACCCGGATGCCGGCGGCACGACGACCCCGCCGACGACGACGTCTGCGCCACCCGAAACATCGTCGACTCCGACGCCCGAGAACACCCGGGTCACGATCAACAAGAACGACTACATCGGGCTGTCGTACGACGACGCCGCGAACAAACTCAAGGAGCTCGGCCTCACCCCGAAGAAGCAGGTCGGCGATGCGGCGTCGAGTGAAGACACCGTGAACACCGTCTACGACGTGAACCCATTCAACAAGGTCGACCCGGGCGCGACCATCACGCTCACGGTTTATGACGAGGTGCCCGCGCCCGAGACACCACCCGCACCGGATGCGCCTGCCGTCAACGGGTGCGTCAGCTCGCCGTGCTCTGTTGAGGGCACCGAGGGCGAAGACGTCACGATCAATGTCACGTGGAACCCGTACCGCGAGTGCCCGGCCGGAGAGCCGACCAACTATCGCGTCTCGGCCCGTGGCGGAAGCCCGGAGTCGGTGGACGTCAAGCCGAGCGGCAGCATGGGCACTGACATCACGATTCCCGCCGGCACCGACTCCGTCAGCGTCTCGCTCACGGTCTTCTGCGATGACGTGCAGTCTGAAGCGTCCGACTCGACGCTCGTCCAGGTCAACAGAACTCCGGGCGACGGCGACACGGGCGGCAACGGCGGCGGCACAAGTCAGGGGCAGGAAGAACGCACGAGTGGTGACGGGAACTCGAGCTCCGGGATCACCCTGGGCGCCCTTCCGCCGAGCGAAGAAGCCCTGGCGCGCCGGTAACAGATCGTTACGATCCGCGGCGGAGTGTCAGGGTTCCGGCGACTGTCCAGCATCCGCCCGATAGGCTATACGCGTTCAGGGCCCCGAGAGGGGCGGCGTCCGACGATTCGGAGTTCATGGGGTGGTTGACGAAGAGCGGATCCTCGCCGGGCGGTACCATGTCGGTTCCGTCATCGGACGAGGCGGCATGGCGGTCGTCTATAAGGGGCGCGACACCAAGCTCGGTCGCAACGTCGCCATCAAGATCCTCAAATCCGATCTTGCGAGCGACCCCGCCTTCCGCACGCGCTTCCGTCAGGAGGCACAGGCCGCGTCGCGCATGTCGCACTCGAGCATCGTGCGCGTCTACGACGCCGGTGAAGAGTCCGTCCGCCGCGAGAACGGCGAGATCGAGCGCGAACCCTTCATCGTCATGGAGTACGTGCAGGGCCACCAGCTCAAGGATCTGATCGCACAGGGCCCCCTCGAGGTCGACGAGGCCGTGCGCATCACCCAAGACATCCTCACCGCCCTCGAGTATTCGCACCGCGCGGGCGTCGTGCACCGTGACATCAAGCCGGGCAACATCATGATCACGCCAGAGGGCGTCGTGAAGGTGATGGACTTCGGCATCGCCCGCGCCGTGAGCGACACGTCGTCGACGGTCGCCCAGACGACGCAGATTCTCGGGACGGCCTCATACTTCTCGCCGGAGCAGGCGAAGGGCGAAACGGTCGACGCCCGGACCGATATCTACTCGGCATCCGTTGTACTGTTCGAGATGCTCACCGGCCGTGCTCCATTCATCGGAGACACCGCCGTCGCCGTCGCGTATCAGCACGTGAGCGAGACGCCGGTGAAGCCATCTTCGCTCAACGACGCCGTGACGCCCGCCATCGACAAGGCCGTGCTGACGGGGCTCGCCAAAGACCGCTATCAGCGGTATCAGACGGCGAGCGAGTTCAGCGAAGCACTGGACCTCGCTGCCGACGGACATATTCCGCTCGACACCGTGGCGATGTCGCGCGATGACGACGTGGCGACCGAGCTGTTCGGCGCCGCCCCCGCGCCCGTGAACGACACGGAGCAGGCGCTGCGTCAGCTGACCAACGATGACACCGTCACGCGCACGCAGCGGCGCCCTCCGGTCGTCTGGATCTGGGCCGGGGTCACCGTTGTCGCGGTGATCATGATTGCCGTGCTTGTCTGGGTGATCACCCTCCCGTCGGCGGCGCCGATCCCGTCTGCCTCGCGTACGATCCCGAGCCTTGTGGGGTCGACGTGGGAGAGCGCCGAGAAGACACTCACCGATCTGGACCTGCTGCCCACCAAGTACGAAAAGCCGAGCGCCGATGTGCCGGCGGGCGACGTGATCTCCGTCGATCCCGAAGAAGGCACGCGGGTCGACCCGAACACGCAGGTGAAGGTGTACGTGTCGACAGGTGCCGAACTCAACCCGGTGCCCGATGTCAGCAATATGTCGCTCGATGATGCGAAGGCGAAGATCGAGGATGCCGGGCTCGAAGTGGGCTCGATCAGCTCTGAGAATTCGCCGTCCGTCCCGGAAGACACCGTGCTCTCGACGTCGCCCGCCAATGGGGAGGAAGTCCCCGAGGGCACCACAGTGGACATCGTGATCTCTGACGGCATGGTGACTATCCCGGACATGACGGGCAAGGCACTCGAGACGGCCCGGCAGGAGCTCGAGGGCGAAAAATACGCTCTCACCGTGATCGATGTACCCGATTCGTCGTGCGTCGCTGCGGAGGGAAACCCGGTCACGAAGCAGTCGATCGGCCCGGGCGAAGTTCCCCAGCACTCGACGATCGAGCTGACCTACTGTTCGGGTGAGCCCGATGATGGCGGCGACGACGGTGGCGGCAACGACGGTGGCAACGGGAATGGCGGCGGCGGCGACAATCAGGGTTCGCCGAATGCACAGAGCACACCGGCGCGCGAGAACCACTGATCACACACGGAGGATTCGCTCGGCGGGGACTCGCACGACACACGGACGGTTCTGGCGCGGACGCGTACTGAGCACTCGGTGACACCAAGTTATATGCGCACGGACATCTTCTGCAGGTGTGCGCCCCCAACTTGTCCGCAGCATGACACTTTGTTCGACGGCGCGTCTATCGGGCCGGGCCCCGTTCACAAACGCGGATCATGAGGCGACGCAGCGTCGTTCGCTGGCGCGGGGCGGCTCTGCGCGCCGGGTGACGCCAAGGTGTGTGCGCACGGACATCTTCTGCAGGTGTGCGCCCCCAACTTGTCCGCAGCAGGACACCTTGTTCGGCCGCGCGGGCGTCAGACGGGCGCGGCAACGATGTGTGCGGGCACTGCGTCAGGCCGGCGCAACACTGATGTGTACGGGCACAGGGTCAAGCGGGCGTGACAGTGGCACGTGCAGCCTCAGGAGCCGCTGAGGCTCAGGGCGCAGTCGCTGTGGCCGGGGCAGCTGCGGGCGCAGCATCCGTTCCGATCAGCGGGTGCAGCGACGCCGCAACGCTCGCCGCACCCGTGAGCCCGACGACCTCGAGCCAGTTGCCCAGCATGCGGTAGCCGCCTTCGGTGAGCACGCTCTCGGGGTGAAACTGCACACCGAAGATCGGGTGCGTGCGGTGATGCAGCCCCATGATGACGCCGCCGTCGGTATGACTGTTGACAATGAGATCGTCGGGGATCGTGCCGGTGACGACGGCGAGTGAGTGGTAACGCGTCGCCGTGAATGGCTGCGGCACACCGGCGTAGAACGGGCTCTCATCGTGCGTCACACGCGAGGTCTTGCCGTGCATCAGTTCGTCGGCGTTCGTGACGACACCGCCGTATGCCTCAGCAATCGCCTGATGCCCGAGGCACACACCGAGCAGCGGCTGCCCCGACTCGGCCGCGGCGTGCACGAGAGGTATCGAGACTCCCGCGTTGGCCGGTGTTCCGGGGCCAGGTGACAGCAGAACCCCGTCGAATTCGCGCGTGTAGGCGACAGCATCCGCTTCGCTGAATGCGTCGTTGCGCACGACCTCGGTCTCAGCGCCGATCTGCTGAAGATAGCCATTCAGCGTATACACAAAGCTGTCGTAATTGTCGACGACGAGAACGCGAGTCATGAGGCGATTCTATTCGTCGATGGTGGCGTCGGGGACGGGGATGAGCGTCTGCACCCAGGGGAACACGAAGGCGAAGAGCGCGTACAGCACCGCCGCGATGAGCACGAGCAGAATGATGAGCTTGACGATGACGGGGCCCGGCAGAGCGCGCCAGAGTGCGGCGTACATGGTCAGTCCTCCAGGTTTTCGGTGAGGGATGCCGGCGGGCCCACAGCCGTCGGCGTGAACGACTCGAACGTGCCGTATGCCACGATGCGCTCGGCCGCCGAGAACATCGGGCTGCAGGCCGTGAGCGTGATGAAGCGGTCAGTGACGTCGGCGCTGTCGCTCTGCGGGATCGGGTTGAGCACGTCGACGGCCTGGGGCGTTACGTACTCCAGCGTGCGGAAGCGATACGTGTACCAGCCGTCTTCGGTTTGCAACACGATGGCGTCTCCGACGCGCAGCTCGGCGATCTGATTCAGCGGCTTGCCGTAGGTTGTGCGGTGGCCGGCCAGCGCGAAGTTGCCCGGTTCGCCCGCCGACTGCGTGTTGAGGTAGTGACCGAGGCCGATCGGGTCGAGGGTTCCGGGCCGCGTCACCCCGCCCGCGACGTCGGCGGCATAGTCAGAGCCGAAACGCGGAATGTGCATGACGCCGAAGATCTCGGTGTCGGCAGCGGGTTCACGAATGATCGGCTCGTAGACCTCGGTGCCGTCATCCGTCTCGACGGGGTCCGGCGCGGTCGGCGGGTTGAGCAGCCACTCCTGCGAACGCTCATGGGCGATGCCGTTCTGCTCATTGCGCACGATGATGTCGTTCAGCCAGAGCTGCCAGAAGAGGAAGAGTAGGATCAGCACGCCGGCTGTGATGAGCAACTCGCCCAGAACACCGACGACGGTGACACGTGGTCGGGTCTTCCGCCGTCGACGCGGTGAGGCGTCGCCTCGGGATGCTTCTCGTCTGCGAGTGCGGCGCGACGCAGCATCCGTGTCACCATGTACCATGGGGCTGATTCTACTGTTCCCACGACTCGCGATAGAATGGCTGGCATGGCACGCACGAAGAACAAGGCTGCGGCTGCTCGAGCACAACAACAGCAGCAGGCACAGCGCAGCGGTGATGACGCACCGAACCCGGTGTGGTTCAAGCCGGTGATGTTCGGCTTTATGCTGATCGGTCTCGCGTGGATCATCGTCTTCTACCTCTCGCAGGGTCTCCTGCCGGTAGCGGCGCTGGGCTCGTGGAACATTCTCGTCGGGTTCGGCATCGCGTTCATCGGCTTCCTGATGACAACGCGCTGGCGATAGCTGCACGCGACCTCACACTGTGCACTCGGCCTCCGCTGCGGCGGGGGCCTTTTGCGTGAGGACGCATGGGTCACCTGAGTGTGGCTATCTCCCCTCAGCACGCCAGCGTTGATGCAGGGCGGCCCGTCGACGCACCTGGGCCAATGCCGGGCGGCCCGTCGACGAGCCCGGGCTGATGCCAGGCGACGCCTCGACCGTTTTCGCTCGGGAGCGCACTCAGGAATCTCGCGGGGGACGTTTCCGCAGATGTCGCGCACACAACGCCGCGAATGTTCGCCGCGAATTACGCCAGGGTGCCGTACTCCGAGCGATAGTAGACAAGCGGCTTCGCCGTGTGATCGTCGCTTCGACCCATCGCGACGACCTCCCCGACGACGAGCAGATGCGTCGCCGCCGTGTGCACGGCCGTCGTGCGGCACTCGAACCAGGCGACACTTCCCTCGACGATGGCGGGCGCAGCTGCGTCACGGCGCCAGTGCGGTGTGCGGTCGAGCAGCCCGCGCAGGGGTGACCCGAGCTCCCCCAGCTCGTCGGCGATCGCTTTCTGATCGTCGGCGAGCAGGCTGACAGCCCACCGCTCGGCGTCCTCCACGGCCTCGGCCGTGCGCGACAGGCCATAGAGGCTTACGAGCATCGTCGGCGGATCGTACGAGACAGAGAGGTAGTCCGTCACCGTCGTCGCGTGGTCATAGCGGCCGACGCGCGTCGACACGACGGCGACGCCCTTCGCGGCGCTGCCCGACAGCATCCGGTACCTGTCGCGCACCCGAGAGTCCAGTGCCGCTGCATCGACCTCAACGACCTCGTGCGCCATCAGTCAGGGTCGCTGGGGTCGAGCGGCGCATGGTGGTCGAGATTGACGATGCCGCGCTTCCAGTACCCTTCGACCTCGACCTGCTCTTTCGGCAGCTTCAGGTCGCGACGCAGGTGACGGCGCACCTCGACCAGCTCGTTCGCCTCACCCGCGGCCCACACGTACGTGTCATCATCGATCGACCCCAGCGAGCGCACGGCTTCGATGAGCTGCCCCGGGCCGTCTTCGCGATACAGCACTTCGACGTTCGTGCGGTCGCGGTGCTCTGCCGTCAGATACGTCTCGGCATCGTCGTCGTATACCTGCACGATCGACGTCACCTTCACCTCGGGCGGCAGCAGCCGCAGCCACCGCGTGAACGCGGGCAGCGCCGTCTCGTCGGCGATGAGCACAGCCCGGGCAATGCCGTCGGGAACAAGCTTCGAGCCTCGCGGGCCGCCGATCCCGAGTTCCTGCCCCGCGTGCGCGTGCGTCGCGAACGACGTCGCAGGGGCATCATCGCCGTGCACGACGATGTCGATATCAAGCTCCGGGAGGCCGGATGAGTTGTTCTCGCGGAACGTCAGCGGCGTCAGGTCGCGCGACAGGATGAGGCCGTCTGTGGGGCGCGTGAGGCCCTCGGCTGTGACCTCCGGGGTCGTGAGCACACCGGTCTCGGGGTTCGGGAAGAACACTTTCACGTGGTCGTTCGGTCCGTCGGCTGTGAAGCCGCGCAGGCTCTCACCGGTCACGGTGACCCGCACCATCGCGTTGTTCAGCCAGTCGACGCTCTCGACGGTCGTGCGACGAACAGCCAGTTCATGCCGTCTGCGTTCACGTGTGATCATCTCAGCGTCCTTTCTCGTGGCTACTCCCCCAGCGTACGCGCCGTTGCGCCGGTGATCGCCGACCGCGAAGGATGCTGTCAGCCAGCGAACTACACGGGTGTAGTTCTCCCCACCTGTTGATAACTCCTGTGAGTAACTCGCCCGGAATGCCCGTTTTTGACTCTCCCGGCGGTTCGGCGGGGGTAACTTCACTGGACGGTGTCGAGTTACACGTCTGTAATTCTCCACAGTGTGGACAAACCTGTGGATAACTCTGGGGACGGGTTGTGGGCGGCGTGTGAAAAACACGCTGTGGAATGTGGAGAACGTGTGGACGGATCGGCTCCGACCGCAGTGATTTACGGGTCGGCCGGTGTGAGATGACACGAAATGCCCCTCTTCAGCGGTCGATGAGGGGCATTTTGTGGCATCTCATTCTGTGCACACGTCCTCCGTGCACGGGTCTGTGCACACGTCCTCCGTGCACACGTCGGTGCACACGCCCGGACGCGCGTGCAGCTCAGACGTAGAGGCGCGTCCCCACGACGGTGAGCACGAGTAGCAGCACAACCACGCCGGCAACACCGAGCTTCTGCAGGGTCTGCTGCCTGCGGCGGCGCGTACTGACGAAGACCAGCCCGAGAAGTGCACCGGTGACCAGACCGCCGAGGTGCGCCTGCCACGCAATGTTGGTGCCCGGGATGAACCCAATGACAAGGTTGATGCCCACAAGCACAAGCAGACCCGTCATGTTGCCGCCGAGCTTGTGCACGATCACGAGCGTCGCGCCCATGAGCCCGAAGATCGCGCCGGATGCCCCGACAACGGGCTGCAGCGGGCTCGACAGCAGCAGAACCCCGACAGATGACCCGAACGCCGTGATGACATACAGCGTGGCAAAGCGCCATCGCCCGATCATCGGCTCGAGCATCCGCCCGAAGATCCACAGCGTGTACATGTTGAGGGCGACGTGCAAGAAGAACGATTGCGAGTGCACGAGTGCGACGGTCAGCATCCGCCATGGCTGAAAATTGCCCAACTCGGGGATGCTGTAGACCCCCGCATAGAGCAGAGAATCGGTAACCCCAAGGCCGGGAATCAACTGCAGCACGAACACCGCAAGAGTCAACGCGATGATCGCATATGTGACGGCTGGGTGACCCGAATTCTTGCGCATCACGCTGGAGATGCGGGATGCTGTCGCCGACTTGACCTTCGGAGCAGAGGCGCGCTGCTCACGCATGCACTCGGGGCACACCACGCCGACGGGGGCCTGCGTCTGGCATTCAGCGCAGATCGTGCGCCCACACCGTTGACACAGCACGAAGCTCTGCCGGTCGGGGTGCCGATAACAGAAGTTCTGTCGTCCCGTCGGGAAGGTGCTCACGAAGCCTCAGGCTCAGACGTTCTCGACGTCGATGCTCTCGATGACCACGTCGTCAAGCGGGCGGTCGCGAGCATCGGTGGGAACGGTGGCAAGCTTGTCGACAATCTTGCGGCCTGCGTCATCGGCAACCTCACCGAAGATGGTGTGCTTGCCCTGCAGCCACGTGGTGGCGCCGACGGTGATGAAGAACTGCGAGCCGTTGGTGCCCTGACCCGCCACGATGCCGGCGTTCGCCATCGCGAGCTTGTACGGCTCGGCGAATCCGAGCTCGGGGTGGATCTCGTCGTTGAACTGGTAGCCGGGGCCGCCCGTTCCGTTGCCGAGCGGGTCGCCGCCCTGAATCATGAAGCCGGGGATGATGCGGTGGAAGATCACACCGTTGTACAGCGGAGTGTTCGTCTTCGTCTCACCTGAGCTCTGGTCGGTCCATTCCCTCGAACCAGTCGCGAGTCCGATGAAATTTTCGACAGTCTTGGGGGCGTGATTGCCGAACAGATTGACCTTGATGTCGCCATAGTTTGTGTGGATCGTGGCGACAGCGGTGTGAATAGACATGGCTCAATTCTTGCATAATGCACGCCGTGCCTCTTGTGACGCTCCCAGCCTCTCGTGACAAGATGGGGTGAGTCGTTTGTCACGAGATCAATGGAGGTCCCCCAGTGAGCATGACACGCAAGCGCAAGAAGCAGCTGAAACGCCTCAAGGGTGACGCAAACGCCCTGTGGGCTGCCCAGCAGGAGCTGCTGGAACAGGCGAACTCCGTGGCTCGTGATGCGAGTCGGCAGCTTTCGTCCTACAGCCGCGACGAGATCGCCCCGCGACTGGCTCGCGCGTACGAAGACAAGCTGCAGCCGGTCGTCAATCGGGTGGATGCTGCCACGTACGACGCACGCCAGGTCGCGAAGCACAACTTCGACAAGAAGGTGCTCCCCGCCGTCGGTAGTGCTCTCGGCACCGTGGTCGCCCTCGGTGACGCTGCCCGCGACGGCCGCGTCAAGGCCGCGTTTGGCAAGGTCGTCGAGCCGGAGCCCAAGAAGAAGTCCGGTGCGGGCAAGGCGATTGCGCTCACCGCGGGCCTCATCGCCGCAGCGGGTGTTGCGTATGCTGTCTGGCAGACGTTCCGTGCCGACGACGAACTGTGGGTGGCTGACGACGACGACTCACTGCCGAGCAATTGAGCTGAAGACTCTGCGGCACGGGCTCCGGCCCCGTCGCTGTCACGAGGGCATCGCCGTAAGGCGGTGCCCTCGTTTGTGTTCGCACGTGCGGAAGTTCTTCTTCGCCGTTCGCCCGAATCATGCGTCCCAAATGGCGCCGTCGGGCATCGGTAACCGTGCATGTGGGCCGCACGAACGCGTTCACCGGTGCTAGAGAGGGCCGGGAAGTGGTGTGGGCGGTAGAGCGTCGGGGAAGAGTTCGTGGGCATCCAGTGCTCGTGGGTGCCGTTGTTCGCCCAGCACAGTTCGCCCAGCACAGTTCGCCCACGCGCGTTCGTGCGTCTACGCGCGTTCGTGAGGCGCGCTCGTGCCTCCGGGCGCGTTCAGTGGTCAAACTTGGCATTAAATCGGCCTGTGAGGAGCCAACTTTGCCACCTGAACGCGGGCGCGACCGCGAATGGTCTTGGCTCGAAGCGACTCAGCGCTGCGTCGTCAGCGCTGCGTCGTCAGCGCGGCATCCGCAGCGCCACGTCGTCAGCGCAGCATCCTCAGCGCTGCGTCGTCAGCGCAGCGCCCGCGGCTACGAGCGCACCGCTCCCGGACCCAGGCTGCCGCACCGCTCCCGGACCAAACCTCCTGGCCCTCCCAAAAAGAATGTGCGGCACACGCACCTTCCCAGCGCAGTCTGGGGTGCATTCGCCTCACACGAATGGCGCTCGCGCTCAGCCGAGCATCCGCAGCGCCACGTTGACCAGATCGACCCGGTGCAGAGACTCAACAGCATCCCTGTCGTGCCATTCTGCGTAGTCTGTGGATCCGTCGAGCTCGTACGTCAGTGTTCCGCCCGTGATGTGCGCCCGGTACACGATGCGCAGCGCCTGCAACGGCCTGTCGATTCCGGCTGCGAAGCGCGCCACCGCCGGAATCACGATCGAGTCGACGCCGAGCACGCCGTCGAGTTCGGCGTCGTATCCGGTCTCTTCACGGATCTCACGCACGGCGGCGTCTGCCGGGTGCTCGCCCGGTTCGAGGCCCCCGCCGGGCAGCGTCCACGCCTGGCGTCCGCCCTCGTTCCAGTGCGACAGCAGCATCCGCCCGTCATCGATGATGACGCCGTAAGCGGCGACGCGCATGTCCATGCCCATGACGAAACCCTAACAAGCCGGATGCTGCCCAGCAGTGACCTTGGTCACGAGCAGCTTCTGCGCCACCACGAGTTTGACGCCAACAAGGTTTGCGGATCAAGACGGACTCCCTGATCGCAATGCAAGCAGCCGAAGGGCACACGCCGCAGAGGAGCGGATGCTGCGAACCTTCAGAAAGCTCTGAACGCCTGGCGAGCGTGACGGTGCCCTGTCGGTACATTCAGCTGCGGGCTTTCATTCCACACTCTGTGCCGCAACGTCTCAGGCAGACGTCACCGCACGAAGTCTGCCCGGCAGAAACGGCAGCACCGGAGCGCTGTACTCCACAGCATCCACTCGCGCGTCGGCGGTGAGCTCGAGCGCGGCCTCTCCGTATCGCCACAGCCGGTTGTACAGAAAGACGCTGATCGTCGCATCGCCGTCGGGCAGCTGCCACGTGCCGGTGCCCCACTGCGCCGGCTGGCCGCGCCCGGCGAAGACGACAGTGGGTCGTGGATGCCACCCTGGCCAGGGGCGGCGGAGGGTGAGTGTGATGCGCCGCGGCGCGGGGGCCTGCTCGGAGGTCATGGGCACAGCCTATGCTCCTCGGATGCTGCCGCCCGACTGATGCTGCCTCGCCAATACCCGTGCGAAGGATGCTGCAGGCCAACGCCCTGCCACGCATTCACCTCATCCGAGTCGGTCACGAAGAAGCTCATCAAGACCCGTCTCCCCGACAGGATGCGGCAGGGCCACGTCAGCGGCGCCGATCGCCGTCAGCAGGTGGGCGACGAGACGACGGGATGCGGCGAGCGAGCGACGCGGATCTCGGCTCACAACACCGCTGTTCGCCAACACGATGAGCAGAATGTCGGTGCCGGTAATACCTGGGCGCAGCCGCCTCTCCGCGTGCGCAGCCTCGACAAGCCGATCGAGGGACTCCAGGGCGAAGAGGTAGTCGCTCTGCTCGTCGTCGGTGAGGCCGGGCAGGTGCGACGCGAGAACACGGTTGAACCCCTGATCCACCGCCTGCATGCTGCACACCGTTGAGACAAGAACACAGATGCCATGCCACGGGTCGGAGTCATCGAGGCTCCGCTGCACGACGTCGACACACCGTCTGCTTTCCTCAACGAACGCCGCAGAGATCAGGTCGTTTCGCGTCGGAAAGCGGCGGTACAGAGTGGCGACGCCCACGCCCGCCTGCTGGGCGATCGAAGCGAGCGGAACGTCGATGCCGTCGCGGGCGAACAGCTCGCGAGCTGCGGTGAGAATGCGGACTTTGTTGCGCTCGGCGTCGGCGCGCAGCATCCGGTTATCCGCCTGGTCAGCGTCGTCGTCGAGGCGACCGGATGCTGTGTTGTGAGAGCGGGATGCCGACATGGCTCTCACTTTACGCCAAAGCGGAATCAACCCTCCGTTTCACCGGTTGTGCTCGACAGCGGCGAGACACGTCGCACTGACGATCGGAGTATGACATGTCTACTGGGACGATGCGCGCCGCTGTGCTGACCGCTTTCGGCTCACCCGAGATGCTGAAGGTCATCGACGTTCCCCACCCCACGGTGTCCGACGGCGAGGTTCTCGTACGGGTCGCCGCGACAACGGTCAACGGCGGCGAACTGTTCACACGCGAAGGCCGAACGTCCCTCATCACAGGCAAGAAGTTTCCTCAGCGCATGGGCATCGACTTCACGGGGGAAGTCGCCCAGGTCGGAACGGGCATCGACACGTACGCGGTCGGCGACCGTGTCTGGGGAGTGCTCCCCGACGACACCCTCGGAGCGGCCGCCGAATACGTCGCCGCCCCCGCAAATGCGATCGCGCACGCCCCTGAATCGGTGTCGTCAACGGAGGCGGTAAGCATGCTGACCGGTGGCCTCACCGCGCTCATCGCACTCCGCGAGAAGGCCGAGCTGGCCACGGGCGAGAGCCTGCTCGTGCGTGGGGCGAACGGTGGCGTGGGAAGCATGATCGTACAGATCGGTCGACATCTGGGTGCCCAGGTAACCGGCATCACGGGCCCACGCACTCGTGAGTTCGTCACAGAACTCGGCGCGGAGCACGTGCACGATTACGCTCGTGACGGTTCGCTGCCCGACGGGCGCTTCGACGTCATCGTCGATACGGTCGGAAGGGATCTGCACCGCTCACGTCGGCTGCTCGCTCGTGGCGGCCGCATGATCGCCGTGGCGCTCGACTTCACCCACCTGTTCCGGAGCATCGGACACGTTGCACTGTCGACCGTGCACGGTCCTCGACGCACTCGCTTCTTTCGGGGAAAGCCGAGCGCCGCGAACCTTCGCCTCCTCGCAGAGCTTGTCGATGCAGGGGCGGTTCGTCCTGTTGTCGATACGGTGCGTTCGCTCGAGGACATTGCAGACGCGCACCGCGCACTCGCGGCAGGCGGCGTCCGCGGTAAGCAGGTGATCGCCGTTTCCGCGAGATAGGTGCGCCGCACGAACAGCGCCCCGGCGACATCAGTCTCCGGGGCGCTGCGTGATGTGTGGCGCTGCGTGACAGCATCCGCTCACTTGCCGACAAAAGCCAGAAGCGATGCGTTGACCTCGTCTGCGTGGGTCCAGAGCAGCCCGTGCGGGGCGCCCTCGATCTCCACGTAGTCGGCATCGGGCAGCGCGTTGCGGAACCGACGTGCCGTGGCGTCAATCGGAAGGATGTTGTCGGCGGTGCCGTGCAGGATGAGCGCCGGCTTTCCGCTCGCTTTCACCGCCTCGATGTCGGCGCGGAAGTCCTCGATCCACGCGGGAACCACGGCGTAAGCGGCGACCGGAGCACTGGCGATCGCTGTATTCCAGCTACCCGTCACCGCTTCCTGGCTGATGCGCGAGCCAAGGTTCTCGTCAAGGTTGTAGAAGTCGGAGAAGAAGTTCGTGTACCAGGCGTACCTGTCACCTTTGGCCTGTGCAGCGATGCCGTCGAAGACATCCTGCGGCACGCCATCCGGATTGTCGTCGCGGGCGACGAGGAAGGGCTCGAGTGACGCGAGGAACGCGAGCTTCGCCACCCGCTCGTGGCCGTAGCGTGAGACATAGCGGGCAAGCTCGCCGGTGCCCATGGAGAATCCGACGAGGATCGCGTCGCGCAGGTCGAGAGTCTCGAGAACCGTGTTGAGGTCGGCGGCGAACGTGTCGTAGTCGTAACCGGTACCGACCTTGCTCGACTGCCCGAAGCCTCGGCGGTCATAGGTGATGACGCGGTAGCCGGCAGAAAGGAGCTCGCGCGTCTGACGCTCCCAGCTGTGTCCGTTGAGCGGGTAGCCATGAATCAGAACGACCGGCTGACCGGACCCCTGGTCTTCGTAGTAGAGGTCGATCGGTGTGCTGTTCTCGTGTCCAACGGTGATGAATCCCATGATTCCAATCCTTTCGAGATGTGCGAGAACGATCGTTCTCGCTGTGTGTTCACCACAGTAGAGAACGATCGTTCTCGTGTCAAGTACACTGTAAGTATGAACGTAGAAGAGGCACGTGAACGCATACTTGCTGCAGCGGAAGAGTTGTATTACCAGAAGGGGTACTCGGCCGTGGGCATGGACGAACTCCGGGCGCACGCCGGGGTCTCGCTGCGCCGCCTCTACGCGCTCTTTCCGTCGAAGAACGACATCATCACTGCTGTTCTCGCCCGCAAGCGAGACGAGTGGGAGTCGGGGCTGACCGGATGGGTGGCGACGGCACCAGAGGATGCTCGAGGCAGGCTGCTCGCGATCTATACGTACCTCGAAGACTGGTTCTCGACCGACAGCTTTCGCGGGTGCGCGTTCATCAATGCATTCGGCGAGCTCGGTGGGACGAATCCCGAGGTGGCGAGGCTCGTGCGCGAGCAGAAGGCCGCATTTCAGCGCTACGTGGCGTCACTCGCGCGCGAGGCCGGCGCGTCAGAAGACCTCGCGGCGCAGTTGTCGATTCTCGCCGAGGGAGCCCAGAGCACAGCGGCCATCGCGGCAGATTCGGCTGCGGCAGTCCAGGCGCGCCGAGCGGCGGAGACACTGATCGACGCGGCGCTCAGCGCAGCCTGAGCACGTCTGCCTCATCGGCGGCGCTGTGCACGTCTGCCTCATCCGCGGCGTCAGAGCACGAACCATGCTAGGTTCTACACCCACGCCGGTGCCGACCTCGGCTCCACCGCCTGAGTTTGCCGCACCGGCCACCCCTCAGCGCGGCTCAACACCGGGCGCATCGGCGCGCTGACCCACAGCATCCCGCCATTCCCCGTAGAGACGCCAGATCTCGTCGGCCGTCGCGACACCGCCCGTGCTCTCTGTACGCCGCTGCACGTGGTCGGCGAAGGCGACCTGCTCGCTCCGCTCCAGCGCCACGCCATGTTCCTGCTCGAGGACGTACGCGACGCCGCCCTTTCCCGATTGCGAGTTGACCCGGATCACCGCCTCGTAGCTGCGCCCGATGTCGTGCGGATCGATCGGCAGGTAGGGAACGCGCCACTCGGCATCCCGCTCGGCGATGCCCGCAGCATCCGCTCGCCGTGCGTGCTCGGCAAACCCCTTTCGAATGGCGTCCTGGTGGGTTCCGCTGAAGGCGGTGTGCACGAGATCACCGACATAGGGATGCCGCGGATGCACCTCGATCCGGTTGCAGAACTCGACAGTGCGCCGAACCTCGTCGATGTCTGAGAAGTCAATCATCGGATCGATGCCCTGCGCCAAGAGGTTCAGCGCGAGCGTCGCGATGTCGACGTTGCCCGTGCGCTCACCGTTGCCGAAGATGCATCCCTCGACGCGCTGAGCCCCCGCCAACACGGCGAGCTCGGCACACGCAATGCCGGTGCCGCGGTCGTTGTGCGGATGCACTGACAGGATCACGCCGTCGCGGTTCTCGAGGTTTCGGTGCATGTACTCGATCTGATCGGCGTACACGTTCGGGGTCGCCACTTCGACGGTGGCCGGCAGGTTGAGAATGACCGGCCGTTCGGGCGAGGCATCCCACACCCGCGTCATCGTGGCGCACAGCTCGAGCACATAGTCAGGCTCTGTGAGATTGAAGACCTCGGGCGAAAATTCGAATCGCACGTCGCCTGTGCTCTTCGCCGTGCTCGCTGCCATGCTGTCCGTCAGGCGCCTCACGAGGGTCCCGGCCGAGTCGACGAGGTCCCGCAGTTCGTCACGTGACTTCCCCAACACCAGCTCACGCCAGGTCGGCGCGGATGCTGCATAGAGGTGGATCACGACAGGATTCCGTATTCCACGAATCGCCTCCACCGTCCGCTCGATGCGCGAGGCGATCGCGGGGGTGAACACCACAATCGTGACGTCGTCCGGCGCGATCCGCTGCTCGGCCAGCATCCTGACGAAGTCATAATCGGTCTGGGATGCTGACGGGTAGCCAACCTCGATCTCGGTGTATCCCATGCGGACCATCAGCTCGAAAAAGCGTCGTTTGCGGGCGGGGTCCATCGGCTCGGCGAGCGCCTGGTTGCCGTCGCGCAGGTCGACAGGAACCCACAGGGGTGCGCTCGTGATGCGGTTGCTCGGCCACTGCCGGTCGATGTTCGGCACGTCGACGGTGGAGAACACGTCCCGGTAGCGGTGGGCCGGCATGCCCGAGGGGCGCTGACGGTTCCAGGAGTGGCTGGCGGGTGTGCTGTCGCGGTGTGTGGTCTTCGACATGATGCTGCTCTCTTTGGTGTCTGCTTCGGTGCCGGCCCGAGAGCCCGCTCAGGCGTCTGCTCGAATGCCGGAGACCAGCGCGCAGCTCCCACATCGAGGAGCTGGTCTGATCAGGCCCCGATGTGGCAGAGAAGGAGAAGAACCGCTGAGAACATGCGTAGACTGTAACACAAGTCATCAGACAAGTTGAGTACTTGGAGAGTCAGTGGCTACGCTTTCACGACAGCCCCTCGCCGATCAGGCGGCAGAGCTTCTGCTCGAGCGCATCCGTTCAGGCGAGTGGATGCTGGGGCAGAAACTGCCCAGCGAGGTTACACTCGCGCCTCAACTGGGCGTGGGCCGCTCTACCATCCGTGAGGCGATCAGGCAGCTTGCGGGGCGAGGAGTGCTGCGCTCTCGCCAGGGCTCGGGCGTCTTCGTCATGGCACTCGAACCCGCTGAAGAACGCGACCCGTCCGTGCTCACCGCGAGCATCATCACCGTGATCGAGGCACGCATCGCCATCGAGGTCGAGGCATCTGCACACGCGGCCCTCCGGCGCACGCCGGCACAGCTGCGCGCCCTGCGCCGCTTGCTCGCCGAACGCGACCCCGGCACGGCCACGACTCCGACAGATGTCGAGAGCCTCGTCGATGCCGACGTCGCCTTCCACCGCGCCATCGTCGCGGCATCCGGAAACGAGATCCTCGCTGAGCTGTTCGATTCTTTTGCCGCGCGGCTTCGGCATGCCATGACCGAGATGCTGCGCGCCCACCCGATGCGTGATGCGCACACCGACCACCGAGTTCACGCCGATATCGTGGAGGCCATCGCACGACGCGACGCCGCCCGTGCCGCCCAGCTCACACGAACTCACCTCACCGTCATGAAGGAGCGCTTCGAATGACCAGTGCCGTCATCGATCTGACCGATGTCTCGTTCACACGGAACGGCAATCGGATTCTCTCGGACGTCTCGTTCACAGCCCGCACCGGAGAGCACTGGGCACTCCTCGGGCCCAATGGTGCGGGAAAGTCGACGATGCTCGGATTCTGCGGTGCGCGCACGCATCCCACATCGGGCACCGTCGACATCCTCGGGCAGCGGCTCGGGCGCGTCGATATGCAAGAGCTGAGGCGCGACATTGGGCACGTCGACCCGCGGCATCCCGTGCGGTCTCCGCTCTCGGTCATCGACGTCGTGCTCACCGGCCTCACCGGAACCATCGAACTGCCGATGCGGTGGGAAGCCACCCCGAATGAGACAGCGCGTGCTCGGGCGCTCATCGACCAGGTCGGCCTCTCGTCACGATCCGACGCGCTGTGGCCCACGCTGTCGCAGGGGGAACGCGGTCGTGCGCTCATCGCGCGTGCCCTCGTCGCCGAGCCCAAGCTGCTGCTTCTCGACGAGCCGACGACGGGCCTCGACGTCGCCGCCCGCGAGCAGCTGCTCGAAACGATTGACGATCTCGCCGTCGACGCCCCGGATGTCGCCACGGTTCTCGTCACGCATCATCTCGAGGAGCTCCCGGTCACGACGACTCACGCGCTCGTCATCGCCGAGGGAGCCGTCATCGCCTCCGGAGCTGCGACCGACGTCGTCACCTCCGAGACGATCTCGCGCGCGTTTGCGCACCCGATTCGCGTGGCGCATGAGGATGGCCGGTGGAGTGCCCGCGCAGTTCGGCGGGGACGCGATCTGCTGGGACGGGACCAGGCCCGGGGTGACCAACCCCACAGTGACCAGCCCCGACCTGACAAGCACGGGATCGACCAGCACCATAACAGCCCGGATGCTGCCGCCACCCTGACCGCGTAACTCACCCCCGAACAACGGCAGCCGCCCAGATCGTACGGGCGACACCCGAGTAGCGAACAGACGTCACAGACCGTGGGGGCGTCCTCGGAACTCAGTCGCCCCGCCCTGGGTCGTGTGCGCCGTGCGCAACGCCGCGCACAACCGAGAAGGTCTCACGCGTGCCACCGTGTGCCCCGTGTTTCAGCACCCCGCCGTGATCGGACGTGCCGCGGGGGCCATCTGCGCCTCAACGGCACGAAGCCGCGCACGCAGCCGACGTGAACGCCGTTCGAGGCGTGCCAGGCGACGACGCTCGTGGGCGTCATGCAGCATCCGTGCCCGAACCGACGCCCTCTCGTCCCCGCGCGTCCCGGGGTGGTCGAGACCGCTGGCGCCCGGAAGAGCAGCGGCACCGTGACGCTGAACCGCGTAAAAGGTGTAGAGATCCATCGCGCTCATCCCCCATTGTGAAATAGTTGCTTCAGATATATGAAGCATACGCTTCACGCTTCATTTGTCAAGGACAATTTTCATATCTGGCGTAGACTCGGGCTATGCCTCTCAACGAGATCGACGCGGAACTCGCTGCCGCCAGCGGCATCCCGAATCGCCCGATTCACCTGCGAGACGCCGAGGCGATCCGGGTTCTTGCCCACACGGCTCGCCAGCGCGTCGTCAACCTGCTCTTCGCCGACCAACTGGCACACACGTCGACCGAGCTCTCCGAGCTGACCGGGCTGACCCCGAGCGCCATGAGCTACCACCTTCGGGCACTCGAAAAGGCGGGGCTCGTTGAGCGCTCAGACCCCGAAGAGGGCGACTCGCGCACACGGCCCTGGCGGGCGGCGGGCACGTCGATCTTCATCCACGGCAGCGAGGCCGAGGGAGTGTGGGAGGCCCAGGATGCTCTCACGAGCATCGCCGTATCTGAGCTGCGCGGGCGACTGCAAGCCCTCCGCACGCACGCAGCACCGGGGGAAGACAGCTACGTCGGCATCAGCGAATCGACGCTGTGGCTGACGGACGACGAGGCGGCGCACTACGCGCAGGCGCTTCAGCGAGCCGAGCTCGAACTGCGGCGGACCGGCTGGACGAACGCACCCGGCCCCGGCCGCCGGCTCAGCCGCGCACTGTTCTCGCTGCTGCCGGAGGTGCCTCCGGCAGAAGAGGGCTGAGCGACGTTTACGCTCGCCGGTCGGCGAAGAGCATCGAGATCGCCTCGGCCCGCGATGACGCCCCGAGTTTGCGCAGAATGCGCGACACATGGAACTTCACGGTGTTCTCGCTGATGCCGAGGCGCTCCGCGATCGATCGGTTCCGGTGGCCGACGGCGATCAGCTCGATGACCTGGACCTCCCTGGGCCTCAAGTCGGCGAGCGCCGATGAGACGAGCCCTGAATTGGGCGGGTCCAGCGGAATCACGATCGCCATTTCCGTTCCCCACCCGGGTGTCGCGTCGAGTGCGAGCTGACCGTGCAGGGCTCGCACGCGCTCACGGATGAAGCTCAGCAGACTGCTCGACTCCGAGTGATCGCCCGAGCCGTCATCCCGCACATTCATCAGCAGGTTCGTGCCGTCGCAGTCCCATTGCACGCGCACCTTTGACACTCCGGGATGATCGGTCAGCGCCAGAATCGTCCCGCGCACCACGGCACGGGCTCCGTGCGCGACTTCGCCGGGCAGGGGCCGACCGTCGACGGGCGGGTCGACGAACTGCACATCGATATCGCGGTACCTCGTGACCGGCCGCAAGTCATCCTGCAGCCGCGCGAATGCCGTGGTGACGGGCTCTTCTGTGAACGTGCGCACTTTGTCCGATGCGGTGCGCAGGTGGACGAGTCCTCCGGCGGCGATGCCGATCGCGTTCGTCCGCGCCGCGGTGTCGTCCAGACGATCCGACCGCAGCGTGTCGAGAATGGACTCCAGTGTCGTCGAGTACTCGTCGGCCAGCTCGGTGAGCGCCTCCATCCGCGCGCTGGCAGCCGCACGCGCGTTCTGCAGATATCGCGGAGAGCCGTCGTCGGGGAGCTTCTGCTGGTGAAGCGCGACGATGTTCCATGTGGAGAGCACGAGATCATCAGCATCCGTGGTTGCGGGGTCAGCGAGCATCAGCAGTGCGCCGTTCCGCGCGTGGGCGTGCAAAACCGTCCTCGACTCACAGTCGAGCGGGAGCGATGACCGGTGCACGGCCTCAACGTTCGCGGCATCTCCGCGGATCTGATCCAGGTCGAGAGCTGTCACGGCCGTCGTGAACGCCGGATCTCCGAACTCCTGCCGCTGCCCTCCCGCGGCGTCGGCGGTCAGGGTGATCAGCGCCGTATGCGGCACGTAAGGAGCCAGGACCGCCGAGAGGTCGCGGGGAATGTCACGGGCGGGAGCGCTCATCAGGTCCACGAGACCCCGGAGGAACCTCCCGCTCGGATGCGCCTGTGACATGCGCCCAGGCTACGCCCGCACTACCCGAATGGGTAGGTGCTCTGGCTCGATGGGGTCATTGAGCGAAGCGGCCACCAGAGAGATGCTCGAGTCAGTGGCAATCGCCACACGTGCCCACTGCTTTTCTAAGGAGTCAACGATGACAGAGAATCGCGCAGTAGCGTACAAGGGTCCCGGAGTCGTCGAGGTTGTCGACACCGAGTACCCGACATTCGAGCTCAAGGATGGACCGGGCGTCAACCCGGCGAACGTGGGCCGCAAAGTGCCGCACGGCGCCATTCTGCGCACGGTCGCCACGAACATCTGCGGATCCGACCAGCACATGGTCCGCGGGCGCACCACGGCACCCGAGGGGCTCATCCTCGGCCATGAGATCACGGGTGAGGTTGTCGAAGTCGGGCCCGACGTGGAGTTCATCAAGGTCGGTGACATCGTCTCGGTGCCGTTCAACATCGCCTGCGGTCGCTGCCGAAACTGTAAAGAGGGAAAGACCGGCATCTGCCTCAACGTCAATCCCGACCGACCGGGCAGCGCCTACGGCTACGTCGACATGGGCGGCTGGGTCGGCGGGCAGGCCGAGTTCGTACTCGTGCCGTACGCCGATTGGAACCTGTTGAAGTTTCCCGACCGCGATCAGGCTCTCGAGAAGATCCTTGACCTGACGATGCTGTCTGACATCTTCCCAACCGGCTTCCACGGTGCCTACACGGCAGGAGTCGGGCCCGGTTCGACTGTGTACATCGCTGGGGCGGGTCCGGTGGGGCTCGCGGCAGCCGTCGGTGCTCAGCTGCTCGGCGCCGCAGCCGTCATCGTCGGCGATCTCAACGAGGACCGTCTCGCTCAGGCACGATCGTTCGGCTGCGAGACCGTCGACGTGTCGAAGGGCGACCCGCGGGATCAGATCGAGCAGATCCTCGGGTTTCCTGAAGTGGATGCTGCCGTCGATGCCGTGGGTTTCGAGGCACGCGGTCACGGTGCCGATTCGCAGCACGAGGCGCCGGCCACGGTGCTCAACTCACTGTTCGACATCACGGCGGCTGGTGGCGCCCTCGGCATCCCCGGTCTTTATGTCACGGGCGACCCGGGCGGCGTCGACGAGGCGGCCCAGCAGGGGTCGCTGTCGCTGCGTCTCGGCCTCGGGTGGGCGAAGTCGCTCTCGTTCACGACAGGACAGTGCCCGGTCATGAAGTACAACCGTCAGTTGATGATGGCAATCCTTCACGACAAGGTGCAGATCGCCAGGGCCGTCAAGGCCACGCCGATCTCGCTCGACGACGCGCCACGCGGTTACGCCGAGTTCGATCAGGGGGCGGCACAGAAGTACGTGCTCAACCCGAACGGCTACATCGCGGCCTGACCCGCTCTCACCACACCACACAGAAAGGATGCTGTATGACCGTCACACTTGACGACGCACGCCGCGTGATTGCCGCGGCAGAGAAGAAGGCAGACGATATCGGCCAGCCGATGAACATCGCCGTCGTGGATGCCGGGGGAAACCTCATCGCACACGTGCGGCAGGACGGCGCGTGGATCGGAAGCGTCGATATCTCCATCAGCAAGGCGTGGACCTCACGCGCCTTCGACATTCAGACGAAGGATCTCGGTGACAATGCCCAGCCGGGCCAGCAGTTCTACGGCATTCACGCCACGAACAACGGCCGGGTTGCGATATTCGCCGGGGGCGTTCCACTCACCACCGACGGAACCGTTGTCGGCGCCGTCGGTGTCAGCGGTGGCGCCGGCGATCAAGACCAGGCCGTCGCTGAGGCCGGAGCGGCTGCGTTCTGATCACGGCAGTGAATACGTGAGGGGCGGACGCACGGCGTCCGCCCCTCATTCGTTTCAGATCATCAGGAGTTGTGTGCGGGTGGCTGGCCACCAGCATCCGGATCCCCGTGAGGCGTCGACTCGGTGTGCGGTGCGACGGGTTCGCTGACGCTCTGCGCTGCGTCCGACGATGATGCAGAATCGGATGGCTTTGCGCCAGGCGACGAAGCAGGTTCAGCGGAGGATGCTGTCGATTCGCGCATGCTTTCGCCGATGGCGCTGCCGGTGACCCGACCCTGAATCACGCTCGCGAGGTCGACGCCCGTCGCTTCCTTGACAGACTCGAAGACTCCGCGCATCGCCGATGCCGACTCGCCAGAGAACTGGCTGCCCGCGGGTGATGAATCTGAGCCGGAGCCGATGACGCTGATCGTGCCGATGCGTGAGTAGCCCTGAGCGAAGCGCTCCATGAGCTCGGGCAGAATCTCGATAGAGCGCTGAGCGATGACTCCCTCGAGGTTCTCTTGAAGTGCTTCCGCCTCGGCACGGATGGCGTCACCCTTCGCCTCACCGGCGAGACGCACCGACTCCGCCTCGGCCGCAGCGCGTGCCTTGATGGCCTCGGCTTCGCTCTCGGCGACGTCGACTTCGGCCTGAGCCGCCTTCACCTGGGTGTAGGCCTTGGCGTCTGCTTCGCGCTCTTTCTCGTACCGAGCGGCGTCCGCGACGCGCTTCACGTCGGCGTCAAGCTGGGCCTGCTTGTTCTCGGCCTCCTGCTGCAGCACGTCTTGACGCGCGCGCTCACGTGCCAGCGCCTCAGCCTGCTCGGCCCGAGCATTGGCCTGGCCGACTTCAGCCTTCGAATCTGCCTCGTTCTTGTCGTAGGCGGTCTGCTCGACCAGGTTCGCCTCGTCGTTGGTGATCTGCTGCTTGCGAATCGCGCGCTCGGCGTTCGTCGATGCGATCTCTGCCGCCTGTCGCTTCGACTGCACCTCGGGGGCACCGAGAGAGGCGATGTAGCCAAGGTCGTCTGTAATGCCCTTGATCTGGAACGAGTCGAGAATGAGCCCCTGATCGGCGAGCTCGCCCGAGACATCTGCCGCGATCTGATCCGAGAACTTCTTTCTGTCGCGCATCAGGCTGACGACGGCGAGCGTGGCGACGATGCCTCGCAGGGCACCTTCGAGCTGCTCGGTCGTGAACTGCTCGATCGCCTTGTCTTGCGAGGCGAAACGCTCGGCGGCGCGCTGCACCAGCTGCTTCGTCGACCCGATCTTCACCATGGCGACCGCCTCAACCTCGAGGGTGACGCCGTCGTACGACTGCGCCTCCGCCTGCATCGATACCTGGCGCGAACGCAGAGAGATGATCTCGTGTCGCTGCGTGAGCGGATTGACCAGTGCCTTGCCGTTCACGATGACCGACAGTGACGACTCGTCCTTGTTCTTCTTCGATTTGCCCGAGACGACGAGTGCCTCGTCAGCTCGAGCAACTTTGATCCACATCTTCGCGACGATGAGGGCAATGATCAAAACGACGACGACGATCGCCGCGATGATCCCGACCAGCACGAGGACGCCGCCCGCAATGGCGTATTCCATGAAGCCTCCTGAGAGAGTGTGCAGTACTTCCCATCATGTCGGAGATGCCACCGGATGCATAGCGCGGCGTCCGGTTTGTGGATACGTGTGTTGCCTTCTGCGCTCCTCGCTAGGCCCCCACGACGCCGATCGTCAGGAGCACGAAGCCCACAAGCTGAAGTGATGCTCTCGTGAGCTGGAAGAGGTCCCATCGTCGCCGAAGAGCAATGAAGCCCTCCGGAGCGGTCTCCTGGTCAATTCGCCCGGTGCGAGTGTTGATCGGGACGTTGCCCACGATCGTGACGACGAGCGCAATCCCGAGCGCGATCGCGGCGATGATGAGCCATGCGCTCGGAGCATCGATCGCGATGATGATTGCCAGAACCGTTGCAATGGTCATTCCGACGGGCATCACACGGCCGAAGGTTTTCAGCAGACCCTTCTCGAATGCCAGTTGGTCGTCGGGCGCGAGCGTCCGAATGACCGGATGCACCAGAACGGCGGACCCAAATTCGGCACAGCCGACGAATCCGACGATGACGACGGCGCAGATCTCGAGCCAGTTCATGTCGTGCCTCCCTTCACGTGCCTTCGTTCCTAGATAGTATCACTATCTAGGAACGAAGGGAACACCACTCACGACAACGACGTCTCAGTCGACGTGGCACGACAACCCGGCAGACGCAACAGCTGTTCCGTCTGCCGCGGCACCACTGCTCACCGCCCTTCTCCCGCACGCACAACCGGTGGCCGCTGCCAGCGCCGCCCGGTGCCCGTCAACGCGTGGCCAGCGCAGCATCCGCCTCACTGTCGACGGAGGGCTTCTTGCGCACCCACGTCTTGAGGGCTATGAGCGTGAACGCGCTGACGATGGTGCCCGCCACGATGGCGAGCGCGAAGCCCCAGAACGGGGTGATCGCGAAGAAAACGAAGATGCCGCCGTGAGGGGCCAGAGACTGGACTCCGACCAGCATGCTCAACGCACCGGTAACTGCACCACCGAGCATCGACGACGGGATCACCCGCAACGGGTCGGCGGCGGCAAAGGGGATTGCTCCCTCGGTGATGAACGAGGCGCCGAGCAGCCATGCCGCCGTTCCGTTCTCGCGTTCAACGGGCGTGAACTTCCGGCGCGCGAGCACCGTCGACGCGAGCGCCATCGCCAGCGGGGGCACGATGCCCGCTGCCATGACGGCAGCCATGATGAGGTACGGCGCGACATTCGATGTGGATGCTGCCGCCAGCCCGGTCGTCGCGAAGACGTAGGCCGCCTTATTGACGGGCCCGCCCAGGTCGAAGCACATCATCAGACCGAGAATCACCCCGAGGACAATCGCTCCGGCGCCGCTTTGCGCGAGGGAGGTGAGCCACCCGGTAAGAGCCTCCATCAGAACGGCGATTGGGCGACCGAGGAACAGGATCATCAGGCCTGACGCGACGATCGAGCCGAGGAACGGAACAATTACGACGGGCATCAGGCCGCGCAGCCAGCGCGGAGCATTGAGTCGGCCCAGCGCCCACGCGATGAAGCCGCCCAGGAATCCGCCGACGATGCCTCCGATGAAGCCGGCATTCATGGTGACAGCAATCGCACCGGCGACGAACCCGGGGGCGATGCCCGGCCGGTCGGCAATCGCGAAGGCGATGTACCCGGCGAGCACGGCGACGATGAAGCCCATGGACGTGCTTCCGATGACGAACGCCACAGAACCCAGGTACTGGCCGAGCGGCCCCAGAGAAGAGGTGATGTTCTCGGTGGGGAGGTTCCACAGAGAGTTCTCGACGATGACCTTTCCGGCAGCATCCGTCACCTGATACCCGCCGAGCAGGAATCCGAGCGCGATCAGCAGACCGCCGCCCGCCACGAACGGGATCATGTAGCTGACACCGGTGAGCAGCCACCGCTGAATTCTCGCGCCGACCGATTGCGACCGCTCGGGGCTCGCCGAGGACGACTCAGTGGATGCTGCGGAAACGCGCGCCCCATTCGGGTCCTGCGCGGCGGCCACCGCTTCTGCGATGAGCTCCTTCGGCTGCTCGATGCCGCGCTTGACGGCGGATCGCGCAACGGGTTTGCCGGCGAATCGCTGCGGATTGCGCACATCAACGTCGACGGCGAAGATCACCGCGTCTGCGGCATCCACCACCGACTGGTCAAGAGCCGTGTAACCGCTGGATCCCTGCGGTTCGACGGTGAGTTCGACGCCGACCTCCGTGCCGGCCGCGCTCAGCGCGTCCGCAGCCATGAATGTGTGGGCGATGCCCGTGGCGCAGGCGGTCACGGCAACGATGCGCACGGGCCGGCCATCGATCTGCGGGCCGGTCGTTGTCTCGGCGGAGGACGCGGGCGCTGTGGCCTCCTCGGTCTGGTGCGCGTCAGCGTCAGAGCCCGCATCATCGGTGTCGGATGCTGCCTCACGCTGTTCACCGTCACCCGGCGCAGCCTCTGTCGCGGCATCCGGCTCGTCAATCGCGTCGTTCACGAGATCGACGACCGCCTGCGGCGTCTCGGCCTGTCTCAGACCGTCGGTGAATTCGGTTTGCATCAGGCTGCGCGCGAGTTTGGAGAGCACGGCCAGGTGTTCCTCGGCCGCGGTGTCGGGTGCGGCGATGAGGAAGACGAGGTCGCTCGGCCCGTCCGGCGCGCCGAAGTCGACGCCGGGCGAGAGCCGCGCGAAGGCGAGAGTCGCCTGCGTGACGGCGGCGCTCTTCGCGTGCGGAATGGCGATGCCGCCGGGCAGGCCCGTCTCGTCTTTCTGCTCGCGTGCCCACGCGTCGTCGGCGAGTGCCTCAGCGTCGGTCGCGCGCCCTTCGGCGGCGACTCGTGCGGCGAGCGCGCGAATCACAGCCTGTTTGTCTGTGCCGAGATCCTGGTCGAGAGTGACGAGATCAGCGGTGATTGTCGTGGACATGGTGTCCTCCCGTGTAGCGTGTGCGGGTTCAGCGCACGCGGTGAATGGTGATGCCCTCGGTGGGCAGGGTGTGCGGGGACGGCGGCTGGGTTCCGGGCAATGCCGCCGCGGCGGCACCGTATTGGATGGCGCGCCTCAGCCGCTCCTCCGGCGAGCGCCCCTCGGTATGGGCCAGAAGGTATCCGGCGAGCGCGCTGTCACCCGCGCCCACCGTGCTGGCAACGCGGATGGCAGGCGCCGTCCCAACCCAGGTGCCGTCACCGTCAACGAGCACGGCGCCGTCGGCTCCGAGCGTGATCAGGGCGCTGCGCACGGCTCCGGGGACGAGTTGCTCGGCCAGCGCCAGCGCCGCTTCGGCTCCTCCCGTCACCGTGCCGCCGGAGGGGGCGCCGACAAGCTCGGCGAGCTCTTCGGCGTTCGGAGTGACAAGGTCGGGCGCGGCGCTCGTGACGACGGCGTGAAGTGCGGCTCCGGCAGTGTCGACAGCAATGCGCGGCGACTTCGTGCCCAGGCGTTCACGCACAGCCGTGATCACGTTGACGTAGAAGTCGTCGGATGCTCCGGGCGGAAGTGATCCGGCGATAACGAGCCAGTCGGCTCCGCCGCACACGTCAACGAGCGCATCGATGAGCTCACCAGCATCCGTCGTGCCCAGTGTGGCACCGGGAAGGTTGACTTTCGTGGTCTCGCCCTCGGGATCGACGAGGGTGATGTTCGACCGGGCGGCACCAGAGATGGGGACGCGCCGCGCACTGATGCGCGCGTCGCGAAGGGCGCCGTCGTACGGGTCTGTGTCGTCCAGAGGGAGCACGGCGACAGTGTCCGCTCGTGCAGCGGCGACAGCACGTGAGACGTTGACGCCTTTGCCACCGGCATCTTCACGCGTGCCCAGTGCCGTGTGCACGTGACCGGGTGCGAGTGGGCCGCCCAACTCGATCGTCTTGTCGAACGAGGGATGCGCCGTGAGTGTCACGATCATGCCAGTCGCACCTCAACATCCGCGTCGCGCAGTGCCTCGGCGAGTGTGCCTGTGGGCTGCTCATCGGTGACGAGCACGTCGATGTCGTGGAGGGTGGCGAAGCTGACGAGCGATTCGCGATCAAACTTGCCGGCATCGGCGACGACGACCACGCGTCGCGCCGAGCGGACGATCGCTGTCTTGACCGCTGCCTCGTCGACATCGGGTGTGCTGAGGCCGAAGTCGGCCGACATACCGTTTACACCGACGACGGCGATGTCGGGGCGCATGCCCTCGATCGAGCGGACGGTGCCGGCCCCGACGGCAGCGGAGGTGAGGCCGCGTAGGCGACCGCCGATCAGCGTCAGCGAGACGTGCGCCAGTTCTGAGAGCGGATGCGCGATCGCGAGCGAGTGCGTGACGACCTCGATGCTTCCCCCGCTGAGGTCGTCAGCAAGTTCTCCGGCGGCGGCTGCCGTCGTGCTGCCGGCATCGAAGAAGATTGAGCCGTCGAACCCCGGCGGAATGAGGGAGCGGGCGCGGCGCCCGATCGCGGCCTTGGCGGCGCTATGTTGCTCGCGGCGGTCAGAGAGTGACGGCTCGTTCGTGCTTGCGTTGTCGGCGGGAACCGCTCCCCCGTGCACGCGGCGCAGAATGCCGGCCGTCTCAAGGTGATCCAGGTCGCGCCTGACGGTCTCGGGTGTGATGCCGAACCGTTCGGCAAGGTCGACGACCGTCACGCGGCTGTCATCGTGCAGCAGCCGCTCGATGATCGTGTGGCGCTCCGTTGCGTACATGGGCATCCTCCCGAAGTTTCAAACAAGATACAACACTTCGATCTGTGTTTACAAGTGTTTGTCTTGTTTTATCTTCGTTTAATGCGTCCGGATGCTGTCCCACGCAGTTCCCGTTACGACCTGCGTCCGGCACGCGAACCGCACGAAGTACCTCTCTGCGCTGTCCCAGAGACCAGCCACTCCTTGTGCTTGACGTCACCCAGCACTCCGGGCGAGAGGCAGAACCCCGGGACGGGTGTCGGGCAGGTGCCGCGGCCAGGGTGACGCACCGATGTAATCACTGCTCGACGGGCTGTAATCACCGTTCGAGCACGTTCACCCACCCGGCTGACACACAAACGGTTTGTCGCGCAGTCCTAGTCTCGTGTCGCCTTCAGACTGGCGCCATTCACAGAACGGCCGCCAGCCACCGTGTCGTCGTCGGCGAGCATGGGAAGCACGAAGACGTCGTCCGCGTCGATGTCGATCTGAAGCAGACGCACGCCCAACGGCTCAAGCCACTCATCGAGTCGGGATATTGCCGCCCCGGCCGTGCGCGGCATCCGCGTCGGACTCTTTCCCGGGACACGCAAGCCGAGCTTGTCACATGCGAACTGCATGAGCTTTGTGGCGTCTTCGGGTTGCACGCCGTCCCAGTTGAGCATGACGACCGTGCCATCGTTGACCGCTCTGTCGAGCACGGCATCGGCGTCTCCGGCGAGTGCTTCACCGTTGACCGGTACGACAAGGGCGGCAACGTCGGCGACCTCGAGCTCGCCGGCCTCGGTTGCGAATGCGTGGGGCACTCGGTTCTCGGCGGGTTCCAGCACCTTTGGCGGAGTCGGCTTCTTCCACGGACCGGGAAGCTTGGTCTTCGACGGAACCGATCGCACCCCGATCTCACGCGCATGGTCAATGAGATCGGCGGGGTACGGTGTGGAGTCGCGAACACCGCTGTCCTCGACGCCCCTGGGCTCACGAGACGCTCTTGGGTAACGTCACCTCGAATGTCTGTCGAATGAAAGCGACGTCAGCCGCGTCGGCGATCTCTGGGGTGGCGGGAAGGTCTGGAGTGGACGGGGTCACCCCAAACAGCAGCCCCAGTGTGCGCTGAAATACCGTCACACCGAGTATGCGTTCGGCAACATCGTCGGCTTCCGTGGCCTGGAGGCCGAGGTGACCCTCGAGATAGCCCGACAGTCGCACCGCGGGCGCGTGGAAGAAGACTTCATGGAGTTGCGTGGCGGCTTGAGGAAACTGACTGGCAACCGTGATCCCCAGCCGACACGTCTGGACACCAGACTCCCAGCTCAGCATCTGTCGAAAGCGAGCACAATACAGAGCCACGGCCTCAACAGGCTCCTCGGAGTAAGTCTCCGGAGTCCGCATCCGCCCCTGAAAGAGTTCGTCGATGTGATCCACAACCGCGAGGAAGAGTGCCTGTTTTGTGGGGAAGTGCGCATACAGCGATCGCTTGGATGTCGCCGCTCGCACAGCGACAGCATCCATCGAGGTCCGCTCGAATCCTGTTTCGAGAAATGACTCCTTCGCCGTGTCCAGGATGTGGTCACGGAGGACGTCACCGCGTCGCACCATGTTGTTCCTCCTAAAAGTAAACGGTACAGTAGAGTTTACTTGTCCCGCTCATCGAACAGGAGTTTCCCCATGATAGTCATCACTGCCCCCACCGGTCGGATCGGAAGCAAGCTTCTGACCACCCTTCTCGCGCACGACGAGCCTGTGCGCGTGATCGCTCGCGATCCAGAGAAACTTCCGGCCGCGGCACGCGAGCGTTTCGAGGTCATCGTCGGGTCGCATCGCGATCCGCACGTCCTTGACGCGGCACTGCCGGGTGCCAACGTCCTGTTCTGGCTGATGCCGGCCGAGAAGGCAGCGCACAGCATCTACGATGCATACGTCTCCGCGAGCATCCCGGGCGCTGAAGCCGTGCATCGGCATGGCGTCGAACGTGTGGTCATGATTTCCGCTTTGGGTCGCGAGAGCGGAATCTATGGCGGGCATGTGTCGGCTTCACTGGCGATGGAGGATCTGTTCCGCTCCACCGGCATCCATGTGCGGGCACTGGCGAACCCGACCTTCATGGACAATTTCCTTCTGCAGATCCCGGCCATCAAGAACGGCGTGATCACAGGCACCCTGCCCGCGGACCTCCGTCTCCCGATGGTGGCGACGAAAGACATCGCGGCTGTCGCCTCGCGGCTTCTGCTCGACCGTGCCTGGACGGGTCAAGACACCGTCGAGGCGATGGGGCCGGACGATCTGTCGCTCAATGACATCGCTGAGACTCTGTCAGCCGTTCTTGGCAGGCCCATCCGCTTCCAGCCGGGTGATCGCGGGGCCGATAAGCAAGCGCTCATCGGCTATGGTTTCTCGGATGCTGTTGCTCAGGCCATGATCGACATGGACATCGCCAAGGAACGCGGCATCGACCTGGTCGCCTCGCGCACTGCTGAGAACGCCACTCCCACCACGTTCCGCGAGTTCGCCGAAGACGTCATCACACCGGCACTGTCCGCATGACGGGCACTCTCAGCCATGTGCGCAGGGGCCGGTGGGTTCTCGGGCTCACCGCGACCGCACAGTTTGTCCTCCAGCTCGACGTCGCCATCGTCAACGTGGCGCTGCCAACCGTGCAACACGAGCTCGGGTTCAGCTCTGCGGGACTGCAGTGGGTTGTCACGGGCTACGCGCTCCCGTTCGGCGCACTTCTCCTTCTCGGCGGACGCCTCGGAGATATGATCGGCCACCGCCGCGCACTCATAGCCGGGCTTGTCGTGTTTGGCCTCAGCTCTCTTAGCGGCGGTCTCGCTGTTGGGCCCGGCATCCTTGTGGCATCACGACTTGCACAGGGCGCCGGCGCCGCGCTTGTTGCTCCCGCAGCACTGGCACTCCTCACCGACCACTACACAGAGCCGAGGGAGCGCGCACATGCGATGGGGATCTTTCAAGGCGCTGTCGCCTGCGGTGCACTTGCGGGCATACTCGCCGGGGGTTTTCTGACCGAGTACGCCGGATGGCGATGGGTGCTCCTCATCAATCCGCCGATCATCGTGCTTCTTCTCGTCTTCGTCCTCTGGCGAATTCCGACAATGCACGGCCGACGCGGCGTCGGCCTCGACCTCCCCGGAGCCCTCATCGTGACTGCCGCAATCGCCGCCCTGATGTTGGGCGTCAATCAAGGCGCGGAACACGGCTTCGGCACCTGGAAGGTCTGGATGCTCGTTTCCCTCGCTGCCGTGCTCGTCGGGACGCTCACCATCATTGAACGGCACGCTTCCGAACCCATGCTCCCGCCCGAGCTCTTACGCAGGAATCGCGCCGTCATTCTCGGTGCTGCCCTCGCCATCGGCGCCGTCCTGGCCGGCTACATCTACTTCGTCTCGCTCTACCTGCAACGGGTCCTCGACTTCTCCCCGGCGCAAACCGGACTCGCCCTTGCGCCCGCCACCGCGATGGTCATGCTCATGTCGACGCAGGTCTCTCGACGAGTCCTGGGGCTCATCGGAACCACCGGGCAGCTGGTCATCGCTCTCGGACTGATGGGCATAGGGCAAGGCTGGCTCGCGTTCGTCGATACGGACGGAACCTACCTCGCCGATGTCCTTGGTCCGATCCTCATCACGTCGGCTGGCATCGGCCTTGCGCTCCCCGCCGCTTCGCTCGCGATCACCAGCGGAGCCGCACCTCACCAACGCGGAATCGCTGGCGCTCTGTTTGTTGCCAGTCAGCAAACGGGAAGCGCTATTGGTCTTGCCGCACTCGCGACGGTGGCGTCTGCGCAGACGGCAGTCACTGGCCACCTCGTGAGTGGGTATCAGCGTGCCTTCCTCGTCGTCGCGGTTGTGGCGATTGCCGCGACAGTGGCCGTCGCCATCTGGGCTCGCCAACGGCGAGAGTGAGTGACGAGCGCGGGTCATGGGATGCGCTCCATCGTCGCCGTGGTGGGTGCGTCCTTCGAAGGTCGCAACTGCCACGCCCGCGAGCAACGTCCTCGGTCGCTACTTGGTCGTTGCACGCGCAACCGCGACGAGCTCTTACTGCCTCGCACTTATACGCACACGGGAGTATCTCGCCTGACTGCTCAGATCCGGGTCGATTCGCGTCCGGCGTTACTCGGGTTTTCGCCTTCGAGGTGCCTCCAAGCCAGCACCTGCCCTGAGAACCTTGTGTATACGAACACAGCAATCGATCCGACGAACCACTCGCTTCTACGTTGGCATTTCCGGACCCTCCGGACCGGCGCCCGGCACCGGATAGTAGACCGGCGGCATATCCTCCCACGATGACGGGAAAATCAGGAGGTCGTCGTAATGATGCATAGCAATGCCGCCGAAGGACGATTCCGCGCTGAATGCGTCATACACCTTGTCGAGCTCAGCCTCCATGTACGTGCGACCTTCCTCCCAGAAGGTCACAGTTTCCGGATCACCGCCACCAGACAGATCCTTTGACTCGACACCGAGAACAACTGAGTTAGGTTTTCCGATCTGGTTCGCATAGTCGATCTCGTTCTGTGCCTGCGCGATGATTCCCGCGCTGCCTTCCGCTGCGTCCCGGTAGTCCATGATCGATACGTAATCGGTCATGTCTTGGATGTGCTCGCTCAACGGCTTGGTCACTCCGTGCCACGTCACGGTTGTGCAACATGACGATGTATCCAACCAGCGCGGAATCGCGGGCCCAACCAGCACCGGAAGGCCAGAGGCATCCCGACGCTCGATCAGCGTCTGAAGCACCTCAAGCCATCGCACCGGAAGGTCATTTCCGGGCACCTTCCACTCGGAGAGGATGTATGGCTCAATATCGACGTTGATTCCGTCGAAGCGCGCGTGCTCCGGGACAGCCAGATTGTAGTTGAGGACCTTCTCGAACTCAGCGACGGCGAAGTGCTGAAACTGCTCCAACGCACCCAGGTACGGCGGCTGAGTTCCGCCGGCCACCGTGGCCTGCACGTGATAGCCACGGTCTTTGGCCCACGTCACGAACGCCGCCACCTCGTCTCGTGAGTCACGAAGCATGTCTTTGTCGCCGTAACGACCGACACCGAGGTAGATGGTGCGGATCGGGTCGGAGCCGAATGTACCTGTGTCGTCCATGACTGTGCCCAGACGATCGCGTGCGTCCTCGTCGAAGACGGCTTCATATGCTGCCCGTTCCCAGATCCACATCGCGCGATCCTGCTCGTAAACGTACGGGGCCTCGGCTTGTGCGCCTCGGAACGAGACATACGTCGTTGGCGCTTCATCTGAGTGTCCATTCGCACTCACCGCACGGGCTTCGATGCTCGCAAAGTCAACTCTTGCCGCAGGGAATGTTGCTCGATACTCTCCAGGCGAGTGCGGCAGCGCGACGGCGTGACGCCACCTACTGCCGTTCACGCGCACCTCCACCCGTTCGACCGTGTGCTCGGATTCCACATTCACCCGTACTTTCAAAATCCGCGTGTCATGGTCACCCTCCTCCGGAGACACGATGGTGACGTCGGGGCGAGATTCCGAGGGGTTATCAATGTCGACCTCGAGGAACGCCGACCATGTTGTGTACCTCGTCGTCAAGTCTCGCCCGCGCACAGCCAGATCCAGCCGCCCGTCTCTCTCCGATATGTCGAGGTCTACCGTCCACGTGCCCGATTCGCCGACCGTTTCGATCGGCAGCAGTTCTTGCGCACCGACCACGAGCACCAGTTCGGAAGCATTCGAGAAGGTTCCCTCAACAGTGAGGGTCTCGCCTTCGACCGTCGACTCGTCTACGGGTGATGTGATCGCGATCGACGTTTCGTCAGCTTCCGCTGCGGGCGTGTCGGCTGTGATGATCAGGCCACTCGTGAGAAGGCTCACGAGCGCCAACATTGATGTCCAGCGCGTGCGTATCATTGCTCTCTCCTTCCGCCTCGCGGCATGCGCAGGCCTCGTAATAGTCACCATGGCGCGGGACTCGCTCGCTGGCGCCCGATTGACGCTCATCCCTTCACCGCTCCGGCCATCATCCCGGCACCCAGACGACCTTGGACGATAAGGAACAGGATGACGACTGGTACAGAGATGAGCGTCGCGCCCGCCATGATTCCCGCCCAGTCCGTCGCCGACAAGTCGCTGCTGAAGGTCTGCAACCAGAGTGGAAGCGTTGCCTTGCTGGGCTTGGTCATGACGACAAGGGCAAGAGTGTACTCATTCCACGCTTGCAAGAACGAGAAGACGGATGCCGTGACAATACCCGGACCGAGCAGAGGCAATGTGACACGCATGAACGCTCCGAATCGACTGCAGCCGTCGACCATTGCCGCCTCCTCGAGCTCGGGTGGAATGCCGTGTATGAAGCCTCGCAGGAGCCAGACGGTAAACGGCACGATGGTGCCGATATACAGAATGGAGAGCCCACCGACCGAGTTGAGAAGGTGCCAGTCGTCGAGCATTCGGAACTGCGAGATGAACAGCGCCTCAGACGGAATCATCTGAACGATCAACACCAGAAGAATGATCAATCCGCCGCCTCTGAAACGGAACCTGCTCACGGCCACGGCGGCGAGGAATCCGAAGAAGACTGCAATCACAACAACGACTGCTGTGACTCCAGCGCTCATCCCGAGGGCTGACCAGAAGCCGTCATCGATAAGGATGCCGGCAAAGCTGTCAAGTGACAGCGGAAAGGGGAAGAACCGGGGAGTGCGCGAAAACAGATTCTCGTTCTCGGAGAGTGCCGTATTGACCATCCAGTAGATCGGAAACACCAGCACGAGTGCGGCAATGGCCGCGACACCGTTCCAGATCCGGCGCTGCCCGTCGGCACGATTCCCGAGCGTGCGCCGGCTGCGCACTGGAGCGACGGCCGGAATATCAGTGGTCTTCGTCAGAGACTGCGCGCTCATTCGGTAGCCTCCTTCTGTTGCGCGAACATCTTCGCGATGTATCTCCAGGTGAGTAACAGGGTGAGGATGAGGACGACGGTTGCGAGTGCCGAGGCATCCCCGTAGGACCCCTGCCCAATACCGACGCGATAGATGTAGGTGCCGAGAAGGTTGGTCTCGTCGACGGAGACGCCAGCCTGCTGAAGCACGTATATCTGAGTGAAGACACGAAGATCCCACACGATCTGCAACAGCCCGACGATCATCACGGCGGGAGTGATGAGCGGCAGAGTCACCTCTCTAAAGCGCTTCCATGGTCCAGCGCCATCGAGATCCGCGGCTTCGAGCACTTCTGTCGGCACCTGGGTGAGCGCCGAATAGATCATGAAGATGATCAGAGGGAGACTCCCCCAGATCACGGCAAGGGCGGCAATCGTGAAGACGCCGATCGTCGTGGATGTCCACGGGTACGCGGCCATGTCGGGGAAGCCGACTCGGGCGAGAACCCAGTTGACCAACCCGTACCGCGCATCGAACAGCCATTGCCAGATCACCATCGTCACGAGAGCCGGCATGGCCCAGACGAGGAGCAGAGTCACCTGCAGCGCAATTCGGGCCCATGCACTCACCTTGGTGAGCAAGAGCGCGACTAGCATGCCGATGACCATCGACAGAGACGCGCTCACCGCGCAGAACAGCACGGACCGCACGAACACTATCCACATCGACGGATCAGTCATGATCTGCGCGTAGTTCGCGAAGCCCACCCATTCAGGAGCCGCGCCGAACTGCTGCTCGAGACCGTAATTCTGCAGCGACATCACGAACTGTTGCAGAAGTGGCCATCCCAGCGCGACAACGACCGCGAGGATCAGCGGCGCGACCAAGAGGTACGGAAGCACGGCTTCTCGAATACGGCGCCGACGCCGGCGAGAAACGGGCTTGCGCGGGGCAGCCGCGGGGGCTGCCCCTGCATCAAGAGCGGGTGCTGTCGTCATCATTCGGCGTTCAGTGTCTCTTCGATCTTCGCGCTGATTCGTTCGATCACCGCGTCAATGTCGTCTCCTCGAGCAATGTCGGAATAGAGCTCGACGGGAATGTTGTTGCCCTCGACGATCGCCCAGTTCGATGCCGCTGGCGTGAGCTCGGATGTCTCGGCGATATCCTGCTGCAACTGTGCGTCGACGATGTCGCTCGGAATGTACGACGCGTAGGTTGAGTTGCCAGGCACCCATCCGGAATCCTCTGCGAGTTGACTCATGAACCCTTCGCTCATGATGAGCTTCAGCGCCTTCTTCGCCAGTTCTTGCTGGGATGAGTTCGCCGAGATGGCGACGTTCGAGCCGCCGAGGAACTGATGGCTCTCACCGCCGGCCTCGACAGGAGGAAGTGCCATCACGCCGGTGACGTCGCGAAGCTCGTCGGAAATGCTCTCCTGAGCGAAGACGCGGTATGAGAACATCGCCACTTCGCCGTTGTTGTACGGTACCCAGGGGTTTCCGGCCGTCTCCTTGGCATCCAACGCCCCGAGCGCAGATGTCTGCCAGACGGTTTGGAGCTGCTCGAGGGCGGCCTTTGCTTCTGGTGTATCGAGTCCGCTCACCCACGTTCCGTCTTCCTCGTGCGCATAGTTTGCGCCATGGGTGAACAACCACCCCTCGAGTCCGTGAATGTCGGCAACCGGAAGATAGATTCCCTTGAACCCTTTCGTGTTGTCTGGGTTCGCCTCCTGTATCGCTTCAGAAGCCGAGACGAGATCGTCGAGCGTTTCCGGCTTTTCGATACCTGCCTTCTCGAAGAGGTCGGTGCGGTAGTACATCACGCTTGTGCCCGCGTAAAGCGGATAAGCGTAGGTCTTGCCGTCGAGCGTCGCAGCTTTGACGAAACTTTGGATCAGATTGTCGCCGTCGACGTCATCGTACATGTCAGTCAGGTCGGCGAGAGCACCGACATCCGCGAACGTGGCGGTCTTCGTATTGCCGATCTCCACGATGTCCGGAGTCTCTGATGCGCTCGCGAGCGATGTTTGCAATCGCGAGACGATGTCATCCCAGGGCTGCATCTCGACAGTGAGAGTCGAGCCTGGGTTCTGCTGCGCGAATTCTTCTTCCAGCCACGCCACGGCGTCCTCCGACACCGAATCTTGCATGAGCCAGACTCGCAGGTCGCCGGTCTCACCGTCTCCGCTGCCCTCTGCGCTGGCTGAACACCCGGTCACGGCCAGCACCGCAGCAAGTGCGGCAGCCGCTGCGGTCAATCTACGTTGTGCCATTCTCGATCCTCCATGATCTTCTGGCCGGACTTCGATGCCCGACGAACACGTGTGATCCAATCGAAGTTCACGGTATCGTGCAATCGGTTGCATTACAATAGGTGTCGGCCTAGAGAGTTTGTAACATTTGTATTTCTAAGGGCTTATCTGGGGAAAGGAACGCAGTTCTAATCCCGCGCACAATGGTCATTTCGAAGGAGTTCGACGCTCTAATGCGACTGGTTGCTGTTTTTATTGTTCCCTTGACAACATCGAACGCACCTGCTCGAGCAAAGTAATTGGCGCAATCAACTGTTCAGAGGGGATCGGCTGCTGACCTGTTGCGAGCATGTCAGCGAACGCGTCGACGCCCGGTTGCACGTAGTCTTCCCCCAGTCGGATATCGGTGCTCACCACACCGTGGCTTCCGACAGCGGTTGCACGAAATGGAACGCGTCCAATCTCGTCTGGCCTCACTAGCTCGAGCGTCACGAGAATGTCACTCGTTCGGTGTCGTACGATCACCGAGTCTCGGGATCGCACGCACTCGATGTCCTGCGGCGGCCCGGGGACCAGTCTCTGCGCCACGTCCGCCGCGTGGATGCCATAGAAGAAGATGCCGCTGTACGGGCTGTCAGCGTCTGCGGGGCCGGTCACGGTCACTGCCTGCAGGTCGCCGATTGAGGCGACCTGCGCCACAACGGCATCCGTGTCGGGCACCCACCGCAGTGCCGACGACGACGTGACGACAGTACCGCCGCGCTGGGCCGCGGCGATGATCTCCTCCGCGTCAGCGACGCTCGCTGCGAGGGGCTTGTCGACCCACACAGGTATACCAGCTTCGAGAAACGGTACTGCATCACTGCGATGCACGGCTCCGTCTCGTGAAGTGATGATCAGTGCGTCCACGCCTCCGATCAACTCGGCAGAGCGAGCGACCACCGTGTCGATCGAGCCAAGTCGTGCCAGTTCTCGCGTCTGGTCTTCGTCACCCCCCACGAGAGCGGTAATTCGCACGGGCACGTGCTCTGGTTGCTTCACGTTGAGATAGCGGATGATCTCCTCTGCATGACTGTTCTCGATACCGACGATGCCGACGCGCTTCATGTTCATCTGTGTCATCCTCATTCACTCGCTGATGCCGACGGGCTGCCCCGTGCGGGCAGATTCATAGACGGCAAGAACCACCTCGAGCGCCCGTCGCCCATCTGCGGTGGTGATGGCCGGAGCCCGCTTCGAGCGAATCGCGTCCAGCACATCGAGATACTGCCGATGGTGGGCGACGTCGACCGAACTCCAACCAGCGGGAGTCTCACCTTCGCTCAGAGCTTCTGAGTTCGGTCGCGGTGACGAAACAGACTCAAAGAATGACAGTCCGTCGTTCTCCATGACGGCCGTGCCCTTGTCGCCGTGCAGAGCGAGGCGCACCGGCAACCCCGGGTAGGCAGCTGTGCTGGCGAGCATCAACCCGATGGCACCACTCGCAAACTCGATCGTGGCGCCAGCGACATCTTCCACCTCAATTCCCTCGTGCGCGAGACGACCGGTTCTCGCGCTGACCGAGATCGGATCTCCGAGCATCCACAACAGGAGGTCGAGCGCGTGGATGCCCTGATTCATCAGTGCACCGCCACCGTCAACGGCGAGAGTTCCCCTCCAGTCTCCCGAGGAGTAGTACTCCTGCGGGCGAAAGAACGCAGACTCGACAACACCGGAGGTCATGCGTCCCAGGTCTCCGCTTGTCACCGCGGAATGGAGGAAAGACGCGACGGGCTGGAACCGGCGCTGACTCACGACGGATACTGTGCGCCCCGTCGCCTTTTCTGCCGCTATCACCCGATCTGCTGCCTCCAGCGTGACATCGATCGGCTTCTCAACGATGACGTCAACGCCAGCCTCCAGTGCCTCGACCACAGCATCCGCGTGATAGGCACTGGGCAGGCAGATCGCGGCAACATCAATGCGCTGCGCACGGTAGGCGTCTAACGCGGATGTGTATGGACGGACGCCGTAGTCGGCAGCGAGAGAGCGCGCGCGAGCATCATCGAGATCGACAACAGCAGCGAGAGCTCCAGCGGATCCGAGGCGCGCGGTGAGCCGCGCGTGAACGGCTCCGATCACCCCCGCCCCGACGATCGCGATACGTAACGTCTCAGTCATGCTCTCTCCTGTCGTGGGTGGTGCTGAACGTGTGCGTTCTCGTGCTTCTCGGCGCCTTGCCAGACCTGCAGTGCACCTTGCTGGTCGGCCGAGCGCTGTGCCAGCAGCGCCAGTCGTGTGGCCGACACCGACTCCCGGGTGCCGACCTGCGGGACGTCGCCCACGGCGAAGGCGTCCAGTGCCTGCTCTGCCGGGCGAAAACCTCGAGGAAGCTCCAGGTTGCGCGACTGTCGTTCAGACGTCGTCACGTCCACACGACCTCGCGCCCAGAAGACCTCTGCAGTCCCACGTGTTCCGACTATTCGCAGGCGATAATCACCGTGGATGTCGGATGCCTGTGGCGTCAGCCAGCTCACCTCCGACGTAATGACCAAATTCGGCGCCGACACACTCGCGACACCGAACAGCTCGAAGTCTGCGGCATTCTCGAGCGAACCCGCAGTGACTCCGCGCACGGCTCCCGCGTCCAGCGATACGAACATCAACGCAGCATCGAGGTCATGCACCGCAAGATCTGCGAGGATGCCGCCATACTGACATCTGTCAAAGAACCACTCTGGGCGCGTGTCGACGTTGATTTTGTGCGGTCCGGATGACGTAATGCCATGAATGTCGCCCAGCTCGCCGCTGCGCACCACAGACAGCGCTGCAATCGTCTCGGGATATCCGCGTTTCTCCAGCAGGAGATTCACGGAGCGCCCTTCTTCCCGAGCCGCGATCTCGATCGCGTCGAGCTCGTCGAGGGATGTGCAGAGAGGCTTATCGGCAAGAACGTGAGCTCCAGCGCGCAACGCCGATATGACGTGATCACCTCGAGCACCATAGATACCGGCGATCACGGCTATATCGATTTCTTCTGCAAGGAGACCCTCAGAATCCGCGAAGGCGGGCACACCGTGTGACCGAGCGTACTGTTCGGCTATGACGGGGTCAGGGTCGTACACCCCGACAAGTGTGAAGTCACGCCGCTCGTCTCGCCTGAGCTCATCGAGTACATACTCCACGTGCGGATGTGCCGCACCTATAATCGCGATCCGAATCATGGGCGCTAGTCAACCATGCGACCGGTTGCATGGTCAACTGATGTCGTCTCGCGCTTTGTCGGACGTGGCACGAACGACGAGGTGCGTGGCAATCGCGACGCGGGCTTCAGACCGCTCCCCGCTGCTGAGAACGGCGAGAAGAAGCTCGGCCGCCGCGTCACCGGCCGCTGCCGAAGCGGCTGAGATCGTCGTCAGCGCCGGGTGCGTACCCGACGCGAGTGTGTCATCGCAGCCAATTACGCTGATGTCTCGCGGTACGTCGATCCCTCGCAGAGCAAGCCCGGCCATCACGCCCTGGGCAACGACGTCATCAAAGGCGATGACAGCTGTTGCACCGGAGGAGAGGATGCCGCCGACTGCATCCCGGCCGGCGGCGGAACTCGGGCGGCCGAGTTCTTGAATCGTCACCTCGAGCCCCGCGCGCTTTGCCGCACTCAGCAGGGCGGCACGTCGCTGCTGATCAGACCACGATTCTCGCGGGCCAGACAGGTAGACAAGCGATCGGTGCCCGTGACGCTGCAGATGCGCGACTGCCTCGTCAAGGCCGCCACTTGGGTCGATGAGCACACGGGCCAGACCGGAGATATCGCGGTTCACCAGGACAACAGGACGTGTGGCGTCGAGTTCGCGGATACGTTGTTCGTCGAGTCTGGGCGCGGCAAGAACAAACCCTTCGACCTGCGCGCTGAGACGCGACGTCAGGTTGGCTTCCCGATCGGCAATCTCGTCCGAGTCGCCAAGGAACACGGCGAAACCTGCGGCATCCGCAAGTGTCTGTACACGCCGAACGAGCGGAGGGAAGAAGGGGTTCGCGATGTCTGGAACGACGACAGCGACATTGCCGAAGCGCCCTGTCGACAGGGCGCGAGCGGCATGGTTCGCTACATATCCGAGCTGGGCTGCAGCCGCTTTGACTCGTTGAACTGTCTCTGCGCTGAGCAGCTCCGGGCGGCTGAACGCCCGGGAGACAGTCGATCGGGATACGCCAGCGACCCGAGCGATGTCGCCGATTGTCACTGACGTCGTTGATGCTTTGCTGTTGCCGGTCACAACTGACACACTATGCCCGACTTGTCCTGTCGCGCGTGAACTGCGCGAATCTCAACGCTGCAATGGAGCACTCTCGCTTCTTCTCTGAGCAATGCTCACGCACTTTGTACTTGACTTTGCAAACGGTTGCACTAGTCTTTCGAATCATGAGCACGACGACCTTCAGTTTGCACGCCCACACCACACGCAGCGCGATGGGCGCGGCCGCTGCGCGATCCGCTGCCGAAATTCTGCGTGCCGCAGTTTCGGAACGCGGCAGCGCGAGAATGATCGCCGCCGCCGCTCCTAGTCAGCTTGACGTCTATACGGCCCTCTCTGCCGAACCAGACATTCCTTGGGATCGCGTGACAATCCTGCACATGGACGAATACATCGGCCTGGACGCCCGTGCACCGCAGCGCTTCTCAAACTGGCTCCGTGAGAACCTCGTCGATGCGGTTATGCCCGCCGCTTTCCACCCGATGCGCACCGAGCTCGGGGCTGCTGCGGCGACAGCGGAGTACACGGCGCTCCTTGACGAGGGCCCTATTGACCTCGTCTGTCTGGGGATCGGCGTCAACGGCCACATTGCATTCAACGACCCCCCGGATGCCGACTTTGACGATCCGATCGCGATACGCGACGTCCAACTTGACCTCGCCAGTCGCGTGCAGCAAGTCGACGACGAATGCTTTGTCACTCTCGATGCCGTTCCCACCGACGCCCTCACGCTGACGATCCCTACACTGATGAAGGGCGCACACCTGGTCTGCGCCGTACCTGATTCGCGGAAGGCGGCCGCCGTGCGCGCACTCGTCGAGGAACCGGTGAACGCCGACTGGCCGTGCACGGTACTGCGCAGACATCCGCATTGTGAGATACACATCGACCCCGATGCCGCGTCATTGCTGGATAGCGTCTCGGCGACATATGTGCCGGAGTTGCGATGACGGGCCAGACACTGCGTGGTCGGAACGCACTCGGCACAGGGGGAGTGGAAATCGTTGTCGAGGACGGGCGGATATCGGCGTTCACGCCGATCGCCGACCCGGGGCCAGATGCGCTCTGGATTGGGCCGGGCCTCATCGATCTTCAGGTGAATGGCCATCTCAACGGCGACGCAAATGCGCGTGAGCCGTCAGCCGCCAACATCCGTGACATGGTGCTGAGCCTGGCCGCACGTGGCGTGACCAGGTTTCTGCCCACCGTGATCACTGCGTCTCCGGAGGAGATGCTTGCGCGCATACGAGCGATAGCCGACGCCGCGCAAATCGAAACAGCGACGTCATACGCGATCGCCGGCATTCACGTTGAGGGGCCAAGTTTGTCTGATCAAGACGGCCCGCGCGGCGTGCATCCCCAGGAACACATCCGCCCGCCGGAGATCTCCGAGCTTCAGCAGTGGCTTGACGCATCTGAAGGATTGCTGCGCGTCGTGACGTTATCGCCCCATCACCCCGGAACAATCGAGGCTACGAAGTTCCTCGTGTCTCACGGTGTGCACGTTGCGATCGGCCACACTCATGCCGACCACGACCAGATCGCCGCTGCGGTCGACGCGGGCGCTACGCTTTCAACGCACCTCGGCAACGGAGCGCACTCGGTGCTTCCCCGGCATCCGAACTACCTGTGGTCACAGCTGGCAGAACCACGTTTGGCCGCTGGAGTGATCGCCGACGGTCACCATCTTCCAGATGCGACACTCGCCACGATTCTCGCCGCAAAGCGCGACCATGGGATATTCCTCGTCAGCGACGCTGTCGCGACTCCGCCCGCCCTGCTGGATGGCGGCGAATCCACAGTTGGTGGTGGCGTGTACTTTGCCGATGATGGAGCGCTGCGCCACGTCTCGACAGGATTCCTCGCGGGCTCCGCTCAGACGATCGATGTCGGAGTAGCGACAGTGGCCCGCATCACAGGCTCGCTGGCTCGTGCCGTCACTCTCGCATCGGTGGCGCCAGCGCGCGTACTCGGGATTGAACCCTTTTGGTCGGTCGGTGCCCGCGCCGATGTGATGCTCTTCGACTGGGCTCCGGGCGACCGCCAGGTGACGCCGCAGACAGTGCTGGTGGCGGGGTCTGCCGTTGCGCGCTGAGAGAGCACGTGAGCAGCTTCCCCGACACAATCGACGCGAGGTTCGTCGACCTCGTGTTCCACGACACGGTTGACCCGAGCCTGGTGATCGCCGAGTTCCGTTCGACATGCACTGCACTCTCTACCGGCAAACCGTACGAGCAGACCTGTATCTCTGTGTTCCTTACAAATGACCAGGCGCTCATCACCCACGACATGGACTCCTGGAATCCGCTCGTCGCGATTGAAGCGCTCACTCCCGTCGAGACACCAGCCAGTGAGGACCTCAGCGTGACCTTTAGCGGCTGAGACGCGCTGTGGTTAACTGCTGACCATGCCTGCCCCCGGTTCAAGAATCAAGAGTGATGAGCGGAGCCGTGCTGTTGTCGCTGCCGCGATCGAGTGCTTTGCGCGCAAAGGATTCTAAGGCACGACGACCCATGAGATTGCAGATGCTGCAGGCATCTCTCAGCCGCTCCTCTATCGTCTATACACGAACAGAGAGACGCTCTTCGCTTCAGCAGTCGACCGAGTCTCCGAGATAATGGCCGAATCCGGCTGCAGAAGGGCAGAGACCCGCACTCAACAAGGCTCGAGAAGCCTATGCCGCGCTCATCAGCGGCCACACGATCCTGCGGCTCCTTATGCACGCCAACTGTGCCGCCGAGGAACCGCTGGTGGCGGACGCCGTACGCAGTTGTTACGCCAAGCAGGTTGAAACTGTTCAAGATCTCTTGGGCAATGACGGCGCGGACGTGCGTGATTGGTCTGGAGCCGGAATATTGGCCAACGTCGTCTCGGTGCTGGGACTCGACGATATCGATGCGCCGTGGGCACGGACTCCCTCCGCTCGGTGGCTCTCTACCCCAGACGGTGCGTTCGCCAGCCTATGGCCCGGCCGACGGCATCCTGCCACCGTCGCAACGAACTCACGTATCCAGAGGCCACGATTGCAGAGCGACATGCGCGACCTGTGCAAGCGTGTCGCGGTCAACACCACTCGCTGCCTGCACGGCGATGCCGTTCCCGACAGTCACGAGGTAACGACCCAACAGATCGGGGTCGGCATCCTCAGAGAGATCGCCCTCTTCCCGTGCGCGACAGAACCGCTCTGCGAGAAACGCAGCCGCGTCGTTACGCCATGCGGCGAGCCTCTGCTGGGTTCGACGGGACCCTGGCGCTACCGCCAAACCGGCCTGCACCCCGAGGCATCCTGCCGGGTCTCCGGGTTGAGTCGTGGCGTTGACCGCCCCAGCGAGGAACGCCGAAGCGACGTCGTGGGCCGTGGGTTCCTGAAGTGCTCGGACGGCGTAGGAAGCGGGCCCGTCGGAGTATCGCTGTAAGGCCTTGAGGAAAAGTGCTTCTTTGTTGCCAAACGCGGCGTACATGCTCGTACGCGTGATCCCCATCGCCGCCGTCAGCTCATTGAGGCTTGCTCCGTCATAGCCGTGCTCCCAGAAGACGCGCATCGCGCGGTCGAGTGCCACATCCTCGTCAAATCCGCGAGGTCGGCCTGGTTGAGCCTTCGCCTTCATGACTCCCAGTGTAGCAGTTTAGTACCGGTCGATACAGATATGCTACGCTCCTATTCGGTATCGATCGGTACTTAAATAGTTTGTGGTCGCAGATCACATCTCGAGAACGAGAGTAGGGCACGATGGGCCAGTTGGACGGTAAGACGGCAGTAGTGACGGGCGGCAATGCTGGGATCGGCCTGGCCACGGCTAAGCGGCTCGCCGCTGAAGGTGCCCACGTATTCATCACGGGCAGACGCGAGACCGAGCTGAAAAAGGCTGTCGCCGAGGTCGGCAACGCAACTGCGGTGCCTGGAGACGTCAGTGTTGCGAGCGATGTTGATCGCCTCTACGAGCGTGTGCAGGAGCGAGGGCGAGGGCTTGACGTACTGTTCGCCAACGCTGGCATCAACGCAATCGTGGGCTTGGAGGAAACGACGGAACAAGTCCACGACTCTATCTTCGATATCAACGTCAAGGGCACATTCTTCACGATTCAGAAGGCCCTGCCGTTGCTCACGGACGGCGCGTCGGTGATCCTCACAGGTTCAACAGCGGGCGATGGCGGGGCCGCAGGAATGAGCGCCTACGGTGCGTCGAAGGCAGCGGTGCGTGCCTACGCACGAGCGTGGACGAGTGAACTCGCCCCGCGCGGGATCAGGGTGAACGTCGTCTCGCCCGGCCCCATTGATACGCCGTTCTGGGAAACAGCGTTCGGCAAGCGCTCAGGAGAGATGATTGCCGGAGTTGCTGACGGTATTCCTGCGCGGCGAGCCGGCGATCCGGACGAAGTAGCGGCCGCCGTCATCTTCCTCGCCTCGTCCGAAAGCAGCTTCGTCTACGGCACAAATCTTTACGTCGACGGTGGATTGGGACAGATCTAGCTGTGCACATCCGAGAGGGCGGCCAGGTGGCACCATGAGCGAAACTATCGGAGTCGGAATCGTCGGGCTGAGTGCACGTGGGGGCTGGGGCGCCGCGGCCCACCTCCCCGCGATGGACGCGGCTGGCGGGTTTGAGCTTCGTGGCCTTGTGGCGAGTTCGGCCAACGCCGGCCGTGCGGCGAGTGAACGGTTCGGGGCACGATCGTACGGTTCGGTCACGCAGTTAGCGGGAGCCGACGATATCGATCTCGTTGTGATCACCGTGAAGACACCGCGCCATCGTGAGCTCGTACTCGCCGCAACTGATGCCGCCACGTCGGTCTTCTGCGAATGGCCATTCGCCGTGAACCACCAAGAAGCGGTTGAGATGGCGAATTCGGCACAGGGTCTTCTCACCTTTGTGGGCCTGCACGGGAGGTCCTCGCCCGCTTTTCGCTGGATCACCGACCTGGTGGCGGACGGTTACGTCGGTGAGGTGCTTTCGGCATCCGCCCTCTCGACCGTCTCCGAATGGGGCTCTCCGCTCCTCCCGCAGGCACAGTACACGCTCGACCGAGACCAGGGAGCGTCGATGCTGGGCATCGGGTTTGGCCACGCCATCGATCCGGTGCTGATGGCGACCGGAGAACTGCGCGACGTTGTGGCCACCACTGCTCTCCGCCACCCGTACGTGCCCCTGCGACCGACGGGAAAGCTCGTGCCCATGACAGCGGTCGACCAGATCGCCATCTCGGGCATGCTTCCGGGCGGGGGCGTCCTTTCGGCCCATCAACGGGGTGGCACGTCATCAAGCACTGGATTCACAATGATCATCGACGGGTCGGAAGGCTCGCTTGAAGTGTCGGCGGCCAATCACCCGCATATCTCTCCGCCGACCATCCGCGGAAGACGCGGCAGCGGCCCCATGATTCCACTGCAGATGCCACCTGCTTACGACAGATTTCCCGGCCTTGCCGGCACAGCGATTCACACGCTCGCCCACGCATACGCGGGTATTCGCGACGAATTGCGCGGCGCCGCCAGTACGGTGCCAAATTTCGGTCATGCTGTGGCACGCCATCGACTCTTGGACGCTATCTCTGAGTCCGCCGCCGCAGGAGAGCGGGTCCAGCTCTGATGCACGCACGATCGATAATTTATGAATCCGATTGCGAAACGCTCTCACCGCGTTTTCTCATGTGGGTCAGACTCGGCTACTCAGCCATGAGCACCAGGGTGCGCAGCGCGTTCAAGGTTGCGAATCAGCTCTTCGCGGTTCTGACCGTCAATGCTCCTGCGCCACATCGGAGTGCCCGGTGCGCTTCGCCACGATTCGCTCAGCGGACTGTTGTCCACCGCGTCATATCCAAGGTCGTCGTAGAACCGAGTCACGAGTTCCACCGCTGCAAGGTCATCGCTCGAGACGACGAGTGCCTTTCGATCGGGCGCTCCGGCGGGTCTCGCCAGACGCAGCAGCGCTGGCTCTCGATCGCGCGGAGTGCGAACCTCGAAGCGCGCATGAAATTGCACATGCGAGAACGCCTTGACGATCGTGGATCGCGGAAGCTGCTCCTGTCGCAGCTCATGCACTGTCTTGAGCCCGCTATCAACCACAGGGAAGTTCCCGTCCCGCCAGACCATGTAATTGTTGTTGTCGATCACGACCTTGCCCGCAAGCTCATCGTCGGGCAGCCTGTGACTAGGCGTATAGGGAAACCCGATGAATGCGAAATCGGCTGCCGCAGCGGCATCCTCAACGCTCGCAGCACTCGCCCGCGAACCCAATTGGCAGGAAATCTCCACCAACGTTTCTGGGCCTCGCGAGTTCGCGAGCACGACGTCGTATCCAGCAGCAACTGCAGCACGCGCAAGCGTGCTCCCAGCCTGACCTGCTCCCAGGATGCCAAGGGTTGTCATGATCGCGTCTCCCTGCCTGCCGCCGCGCCGGCGACTCTCAATAGTTCTCGTGTGAGCATCGACCTTCCGCTCACGACCTCATGGTATTTCGGCGCGAACACGCGATACCAGGCCCTGACAGGACCCTGTCTTGAGAGGGCTCTGGAGCAGCTGAAAACGCCTTCATAGTCTCGACAATGCTGGCACGAGCATGGGTTCACACGCTCGCCGCTCAATACAAGACCACTGTGAACGGCGCTGCCGTTTCACACCGCACCAATCGAAGGATGGAATCGTGACGAGCACGACTGAGGAAGAATCCGCATCACAACTGCACAAGCCGGGCTCGTGGGCAGGGGTGATCTCTCTGAGCTTGGGGATCTTCGCGATCGTCATGTCGGAGTTCCTACCGGCGAGCCTGCTGCCGCGTATCGCCGACAGCTTGAATGTCAGCGAAGGTGCGGCTGGCCAGACCGTGAGTATAACTGCGTTCGCAGCGGCGCTCTCTGCGCTTCTCATATCGGTAGTTTTGCCTCGCGCTGACCGCCGTCGAGTCATGATCGGGCTCACTGTGCTTGCCGTCGTGTCCAACGTGATCGTCGCGCTGGCACCCAACCTCTACGTGCTCCTGGGAGCTCGCCTTCTGGTCGGCATCGCACTCGGCGGATTTTGGGCAATGGCGACAGCAATGGCCGCCACTCTTGTACACGCGGACCACGTTGGCCGCGCATTGACAGTCATCAACGCCGGCGTCTCCCTCGCAACTGTTGCAGCTGTGCCGCTCGGTTCGTGGCTCGGCGAACTGTGGGGGTGGCGCGGCGTGTTCTACCTGGCCGCCGGCGTCGCTCTGCTGGCGCTGATTGTGCAGGCCGCCACGCTTCCTCGAGTCATACCCACCGCAAACAGCAGCCTGCGCGCTCTCGGATCCGTCCTGCGTTCCTGGATCGTCCTCGGCGGACTATTCGCCGTGCTGCTCATTTTCGGAGGGCACTTCAGCGGCTTCACCTATATTCGTCCCGCCTCCCACGACATGGCCCAGATCGACGCGGGCACGTTTGCGGTTCTGCTCCTGGTCTTCGGCATCACCAATTTCCTGGGAACGGCGCTCGCCGGACCGCTGGCCGATCGCAGCCCGCGTCTCGGCATCCTTCTCTTTCCCGGCATATTGGGTGTCGGGATGCTCGTTATGCATCTGACGGGTGCATCGGTCGTTGGTCTCTTCATCGCTGCAGCGCTTTGGGGCTTCGGTTTCGGAGGCGTTCCCACGACCGTGCTGAGTTGGGGCGCACGAACAGAGCCCACTCGGCTGGAGCAAGTCGGCGGGGTTATCGTCACCGTGTGCAATATCGCCATCGCTGTGGGCGCGGGATTCGGCGGCATCCTCATCGACACCATCAGCAGCAGTGCACCGCTGCTGGTCGGCGGTCTCGCGGCGATCACGGGGTCTCTCATCCTGACGAGCCTGCATCGCCGCTGAACTCGATCAGCGCCTTCGAGCCCGCTCAATTCGCCGGGCCGCCACAGCGACCGGTCGTGACTCGACAGATAGGGCAGACCTCTTGCATCTCATGGCAAACCATCTAATATTAGATGGCAAGCCACATGAATGGGAGATGCGCATGAAACGCGAAGAATCGCTGGGGTACCAGGTCAACCATCTTGCTCGGTTGATGGAGCTCCGCCTGCGCGACCGAATTGCCGCGACCGGAGTGGTACCGGGGCAGTTTGCTCAGCTGCTCGCGTTGTTCGAAGAAGACGGCCTCTCGCAGCGCGAGCTGGGCCTGCGAGTGCAGGTCGATCCGTCAACCATGGCGCACACACTACGCCGGATGGAACGTGACGGGTTGGTGCAACGCGACGTTGACCCGGCAGACCGCCGCCGAGTCGTGGTCACCCTGACCGACCATGCTCGCTCGCTCGAGGCAACTCTCACGGCGGCGGCTGAAGAGACCAACGCGGAAGCCACTCGCAGCCTGTCGCCAACGGAACAAGGACGCCTGCTCAAATTGGTCGGCAGCGTGATCGCTCAACTGCAGTCCGACGACGCCAGCGAGGTGCAGTGATGTGGCGACGCATGCACCCTCTGTCCGGAATTGTCGCATTGCTCACCATCGCATCCTTCTGGGTCTCTACTGTGATCTCAGAGCTGAGCGGTTCTGAGCAGGCGATCATCGCTGTCAAACAGGTGATTCCGTGGGGGCTTCTGCTTCTCGTGCCCGCGCTCGCGCTCACCGGTGCGAGCGGGTTCACACTCGGCCGCGGTGATACGTCTGCCCTGATCGCATCGAAACGTCGTCGCATGCCGATCATCGCAGCCAACGGCATCCTCGTACTTGTTCCCTGCGCACTCACTCTGGCGTTGATGACCCGCGATGGCGAGCTGGATGCTTGGTTCTACCCAGTTCAAGTCATCGAACTCATGGCGGGTGCGGTCAATGTCGCACTTATGGGGCTCAATGCGCGCGATGGGATGCTGTTGACAGGCCGCGTCGCTCGTCTGCGCGACCCGTCGTCGTAGGACGCGAATGGGTGGACCCTCACGTTCTTCGTCATCGTGATGATCTTCCTTTCAGTGGGCCGGCACCGAGCCCGTGGCCCTCAGCGTGCAATCGCCGACCGTACGGCCGACGGCGCGATCGTAGTCTTCGGCGAGCACGGGAAGAACGAACACGTCATCCGAATCGATGTCGAGCTCGAGCAGGCGCACTCCCAGCGGCTCAAGCCACTCATCGAATCGAGGGAGCGCTTTCTCGGTCGCCTTCGGCATCTTCGTCGGATTTCTTCCGGGAACCCGAAGACCGAGCGCGCGGCCAGCATCCTGAATCAAGGCCACGTCTCCGTCGAGAGCCACACCTTTCCAATTGAGCATCGCGACAGTTCCGGCGTCGACCGCGCTTTCAAGAAGCTCGTCGAAAGATCCGGTCAACTGCTCAGCAGAGACCGGGGTCAGCAGCGCTGCGAAATCGGCGAGCGCCAGCTCACCCGATTCAGAGCTGAACGCGTGCGGCTGGCGGGCCTCTGCCGGTTCGAGAACCTTCGGCGGTGTCGGCTTCTTCCACGGCCCCGCAAGCTTCATCTTCGCCGGAATCGACTGCACCCCAGACGCTCGTGCGAAATCAGCAAGCTCACTCGGATACGTTTCGAGATCACGAACAGCGCTGTCGTCAAGGCCGAGAGCCACAGCAAGATACGCCCCGGTGATACACCACTTGACTTGCCCGACGCGCTTATTGCCTTCTTTTTCCTGCCACTCCCGAACAAACTTCTCGAACGCAGCCTGACGACGCCCAGGCGTGGCACCCGTCACCTTCAGCCACCGCTCGTGCACAACCCAGTCCTGCCATCCGTCAGCACGCAGGTCGTCGATTCCGTTGACTTGCGGAACGTCATTGACCAGCGCCAGTACATCCACCGCTCGATACGGAGCATGCGAAATTGCGGGATGCCTGAGAACGTCTCGTACGATATCCATTTTTCCGAGCAGCGTCGCCACCATGATCAGGTTGACGGTGTGCCACACGGTTACCCAGCTGCCGCCCTCCGGCGGCTTCGTGAAAGCAGGTGTCCCGGCGCGACGTTCGAGCAGGGCGAACACGCGCGTGAAGTCTTCGTACCAGCAATCGACAAAGCTGCGAAGTTCCGAGAATTTGTCACCGCGCAGGTAGTGTTCGCCGAACAGCCTGATGTGGTCGTCGAGGGTGTCTTGCTCGATTCGCCTGGCGCGAAAATCCGACTCTGCCCACTCGTCATGGGGGTCAGACTCGATGAGCTCGTTCACCATGTCACGACTTTCCTGAACGTTAGACGACAGGAACTCAGCGTGCTCGTTCACCTCCCCCCACCACGCCCTGGGGTCACGGACGCGGTACTGACCCGCCTGAGACGCGGCGACGCCGAGCCCCCAGCGCTCAAAAAGGCGGCGGAGCAGTGGTTCTTCTGCAGAAAGCAGTTCGCACTCACATTCTGTGCCGTCGTCTGCAGAGATACCGGCCGCGAAGTCTGCACTCCATTCCCTGTGAAAGTGCAGCCAGATTTGCCTGGGTTGTGACATACCGCGCTGTTCGCAGTAGTCCAACAGCTTCGTCAGACTCTCGTCGAGTCGGATCGTCTCCCAGCCCTCCGTATTGCGGATAGGCACAGACGTTCGCAGTTCGGTAATGGCGTAACCGTCATCATCACGAACGATGACGCATGAAAAACTCACCCACGGTTCGTCATCGTCCGTGGCACCGATGACCGTCACCCGCCCGGATTCGAGTGCGTCAGCGAGTTCATCGATCAGTGGTTCGAATGGTTCGGGATCAAGCTCGAGTTCCATGCGATAACCCTATGAGAAACGGATAGCACCTGCGACTCGGCTGTCTCGCTGGGCCGCCATGATCGAAGACGGATCGGCCCGCTCGATACGTCCGAGCGATAAGGAACGACGCGACGGACTCGATGGGCTCGAGCCGCGCTTCCATATCTCGCAAGCTTTCCCCAGATCCAGTGCAACGCGTCGCCGATCTGCACGTCCGGATGTCAGGTGTCGACGATGGCGCGAAGTGCGGCAAGATGGTCACCATATGCTTCGCGCCCCTGAGGGGTGAGTTTCAGCCAGACGCGTTGTCGTGTGTCGCGAACCGCCTTGCGCTGCTCGACATACCCGGCACTCATCAATATGGACACCTGTTTGCTGAGCACAGACGCCGATACTCGCAATTGCTGCTGTACGAGCCCGAATTCCGCCTCTCCCGCGGCCTCGAGCAACGCGCATATGCGCAGCCGATTAGGCGCATGGATGGTCGGATTAATCCCATCCGAGGCCTCAGTGATGCTCACGACTGCCGCTCGTGAAGGCGGACAAACCACAGATGGAAGGCTATCGACAGGGCGGCGCCGATAGTTGCCGCACCGAGCAGCCACCACACTTCGCCCGTCATTCGAAAGGCTATTCCGGCGCCGACGACGATCACCGGAAGCCCGATCATGGCCGAAAGTGTGACTGCCTTCGGCAGCACATTCAACCGCAGAGCGACGCCCGTGCTGGCAGTCCAACGACGACTTGCCAAGAAGAACAGCGCGAAGAACACGCCCTCGACGACGACAATGGCGACAAACCACGCCCAGCGGGGCATCAGCCACTCGGGCTCGGCCAGTGCGCCGCCAAGACCAATCGGCAGAGCGGCCAGCATCGCTGTAAGAACAGCCGTGAACCACAGCGGCCACGGTGTGGCAGAGAGCGCACTCACAGATGCGCGAACACTCTCGGTACCGTCGAGAGCGGCACGCGCCTCTTCTGGCGTCGGCCGAAGTCTTTCGCTGTTAGTTTCCATACTGGAAACTGTATCCGTCACTTTCCATCTTGGCAAGTGTCGTACTCAGAGGCCGAGCACGATGGGGGTGAGTGCGGAAACGATAGAGACTTACATCTCGGGCACACAACGGGTTGAGCTCATCGATGGGCAGACTATGTGCAATCACGCCCTCCCGAGAACCCAGTTACGTCGGCGGGAGTCTGCCATCCGTCTAACCTTCTAGCGCGATGACGAGGGTCGCGGCGGCAAGTACGATCGAGATGGGGGTCATCGTGAAACGCTCGGGTCTGCTGCGAGAGATGCATTCATGATGATGCCGATAACGAAGTAGGCGAAGAGCACCCAAACTGCGGTTTGCACGAAAGTGCTGTCACCGGGAGTTACGCCTCCCCGGCTAAGCAGCAATGCAGCCATCCCGGCATAGAGCACCACCGAGACCAGACTCCCGATGCGGAGTCTCGTACGCAACACCCGATGCTGACCGCCCCAGACGGATCGGCCGAGCGGTTATCCGAGCGCGACAAGCACCTGTAGTACTGCGAGTGCGGTGAGGAGCGCCAGGGCGACCGTGAGGGCGCCCGTGGTCATGCGGACTCCAGTTCATCGAGCCAACGCACCATGAGTTCGTGTGCGCGAATGCCGTAGTCGAGCGTCGCGAGGCGGTATCGCGCCACATCCTGTTCCTGTTCTCGTACCGGTGCCACATGGATCCCGGCCCGCAGTACCGTGAGTCGTTCAAGGTCTGCATCGGCCCTCCGACGCAGCAGGGCGAGGCTCTCAACACGGTTCTCAGATGGCATGCTGCCGAGCAGATATACCTTCGCCAGTGTGATCTGCTCGGCATCCGAATCCGTGATCGGTGAGAGCATCCAGCCGCGCCACGTCTCATGGCCAGACTCGGTGATGGAGTAGAGGTGCTTCGGCCGGCCGGAATCGGACAATTCGTCTTTCGTCACCCACCCCTGCGAGTCAAGTACTTGGAGCGCGCGCTGAATGCTGCCAAGGCTAGCCGAGTAGAAGAGCGAGATACCGGCGGTGAACCGCTTGCGTAAGTCGTATGCGGATAGGGGCCCGTGCAAGAGGAGACCAAGAATAACAAACTGCATGTGCGTTGACGGCGCTCTCTGAAATTCCTCACTTTCGCTCATCGATTTTCCCCACTCCGGGTCGCTTCCGCTCATGAGGGCGGGCCTTCCTCGATGCTGATGGTCTTCGACCACTCACCAGCACGAGAAAGGCCCTTCCTTCATGCTCTCATTGGAGGACGACGTGGATATCCACGCTCTGAAACGGCAGGGGATGACGATCAGTGAGATCGCCCGCCGCACGAATCATGACCGAAAGACTGTTCGGGCGTATCTGTCCGGGCAACGCCAGCCCGGGGAGCGGAAACGCCAGGTCCCGGACCCGTTTGCCGCGTTCGTCGCGTATGTGACCGCGAGGCTGACCGAGGACCCGCACCTGTGGGCTGTGACGCTACTGGACGAGTTGCGGCCGCTCGGATACGCCGGCTCTTATCAAACGCTGACGAGGCAGATCCGCAGCCGCGGGCTACGGCCGGCCTGTCAGGCCTGCGCGCATGTCACGAAACGGCCCAACGCCCTCATCGAGCACCCACCGGGCGAGGAGACGCAGTTCGACTGGGTCGAGATGCCCGATCCGCCCGCCGCCTGGGGTTTCCCCACCAAGCGCGCGTTTGTGCTCGTTGGCTCCCTGGCACACTCTGGTGTCTGGCGGGCGGTGATCTCTCCATCGATGGATCTGCCGCATCTGCTGGCCGCGATGACGACGCTGCTTGGCCTTCTGGGTGAGCTGACCCGTGTCTGGCGCTTTGATCGGATGACGACGGTTTTGAAGGCCGGCACGTCCGATCTCACGCCGATGTTCGCCGCGTTCTCCAAGCACCATGCCATCGAGGTCGTCGCCTGTCGGCCCCGCTCGGGGAACCGGAAGGGCGTGGTGGAGAAGAATAATCACACGGCGGCGCAGCGCTGGTGGCGCAACCTCGCCGACGAGCTCACCCTCGAGCAGGCTCAGACCAGCCTCGAAGCCTTCGCCACGAGCCAGGACCAGCGCCGCCGCGACGACACCGGTGGTAAGTCGACGGCCGCGGCCATGTTCGCGAACGAGCGATTGCGGCCGCTGCCTTCGAGCGTGTTCCCGGTAGTCGTGACTGAGGAACGCACCGCGACCAGGCAAGCGCTGGTCGATTGGCGCGGGAACCGTTACTCGGTCCCTGTCGAGCTCGCCGCGTCCAAGGTGCTCGTTCGCCAGCGCCTCGGCGCCGACATCATCGATATCGCCACCACCGCAGGGACCGTCATCGCCCGGCACGCCCTCGCCGAGCCCGGCCTCGGCGTCACGGTCCGGGACACCGTTCACGTGAGGGCGCTGGAGACGATCGCGCTGGCCTCGGCGCCTCCCGGGCGTCCGCATCGGCGCAAGGAACGCATCCCGCCCGGGCCTGCGGCGCTGCACGCCGCCGAGATACTCACCGGTGCCGACGAGCACCCCTCGACCGTGATCGACCTCGCCGCCTACGAGCAGGCCGCGAAGAACAGGAACACCCTCCGATGAGCACCACACCCACAACGACAGCGGCGAGCGTCTATCAGCAGCTGCGCGGCCACCTGACAGACCTGAAACTCGGAGACGCCGCCGACGCGCTACCCGCCGTGCTCGACCAGGCTCAAGCGGAAGGCTGGTCACTGACCCAGGCCCTTGAACACCTCCTTCGAGCCGAGGTCACCGCTACCGACGCCAGACGCCTCGCCGGCCGATTCCGCTTCGCGAACCTGCCCACCGGCGCGACACTGAACGATTTCGACCTCGACGCCGCCTCCGGCATCGACCGCAACCTGCTGCAGGAACTCGGCACCTGCCGGTTCATCGACACCGCCACCAACGTGCTGCTGATCGGCCCGCCCGGCGTCGGGAAAACACACATCGCCACCGGCCTCGGCCACGCCGCCGTTCAAGCCGGCTACCGCACCTACTTCACCTCCGCCGCTGACCTCGCCGCCCGCTGCCATCGCGCCGCGATCGAGGGCAAATGGTCGACGATGATGCGGTTCTTCGCCGGCCCAACCCTGCTGATCATCGACGAGCTCGGCTACCTCCCGTTACCCGGCGAAACAGCCTCGGCACTGTTCCAGGTCATCAACCAGCGCTACCTGAAAACCTCGATCGTGATCACCACGAACCGGCCCGTCGGCGCCTGGGGCGAGATCCTCGGCGACACCACCGTCGCCGCCGCGATGCTCGACCGACTCCTGCACCGCTCCGTCGTGATCACCCTCGATGGCGCCTCCTACCGGCTCCGCCACCACGCCACCGCAGCCGACGAACTCCGCCGCGCCACCACCGGCACAAACCTGCGCTAACCTAACCACGCGACCCGGGGAAATTCAGCGAGCACAACTGAGGAAAATCAGTGAGCGCCATCAGCGTTTATATACCTCATAGGTACATAGTGAGCGCTCAGGACGGATTGGTTGGGCTAGATCCCCGGGTTCGGACCGTCACGCGATGGTCGTGCACGTACCGTCGCTGAGCACTAGCGGCATGCGATCTTCTCGGAACACCGGCGAGTTGATGAGCTTCCGTAGGAGCGGACGTAGCGCGGTTGATCCTGCCCGTGTCGAGCGGTTATCTCCGATGTGCTGATACCGAAGGGCTCCCTGTTCTGCGGGGCCTGCGGGTCGTGCCTGCAACTCGATCTGCCGAAGAACAAGCAGGGCGCCCAATACGCCTACTTCGTCTGCACCGGACGCAGGAGGCGAACCACCGGTTGCACCCGCTGCCCGATCCTCGTTGCAGTCGCCGAACGCCTCGTCGCCGACTGCTACTCGCGCATCAGCGAGACCCAGTACATCGACATCGACGAAGAACACGCGACACTCCGCTGAGCGGAGCTGTTCACTGTTGCGTCACGCCAGAAAACCATTGTGAGGCATGTGACTACGTATGAAATTGTGGAGCCTAGGGGAATCGAACCCCTGACCTCCTGCTTGCAAAGCAGGCGCTCTACCAATTGAGCTAAGGCCCCGAAAATGGAAGATCAGTTTAACGTGACTCCCACAAGTGGGGCTACCAGGACTTGAACCTGGGACCTCTTCGTTATCAGCGAAGCGCTCTAACCGCCTGAGCTATAGCCCCGTTTTTGACCAGATTCGAGATTACCCGAAATAGTCGTGATTTCCCAATCGAAATCAGCCCCGCAACGGGCCGGGAGTGTCGTGATCAGTTGTTGGTGAAACCCACGAGCAGGCCGCCCGTGATCTTGACCGCCAGGTTGTACAGCCCGGCGGCCAGCGCACCGAGAACCGTCACGATCACCAGGTTCAAGATCGCGACGACAAGCGCGAAGCCCATGACTCGGCCAAGCCCGATGATCGCTTCAAGCCCCTCCTTGTCACCGGTGACCTCCTTGTAGAGGCTCGACACCTGGTCGAAGACGCCCGTGGCATCGAGAACGGTGAAAACCAGGAAGAAGAACACGACCGTGATAATCGCGGCGGCAATCGCGATCAGGAACGACAGCTTCAGCGCCGACCAGAAGTCGACGTATACGAGCTTCAGGCGCACCTGCTTGCTCGACGGCTTTCGCGCTGACTTCTTAGCCAGTTTGTCGGCAACGCTTGTCATTCTTACTCTTCCTGTTGCGGAGCGTCAGGGGCCTCGACCCCTTCAGACTCACCAGCATCCGGCGATTCGGACTCGGGATCGTCTTCCGACTCCTCATTCTCAAGCTGTCTATCGCTGTTTCTAGCCAAAGCGAGGATGCGGTCGTTCTCAGCGAATCGTGCGAAGACCACGCCCATCGTGTCGCGTCCCTTGGCGGGAACCTCGGCCACGGCAGAGCGTACCACCTTGCCGCTGGCAAGAACCACCAAGACTTCGTCATCCTCGGCGACGACCAGGGCGCCCGCGAGAACGCCGCGATCTTCGTGAAGTTTCGCGACCTTGATGCCGAGTCCGCCACGGTTCTGAAGCCGGTAATGACTGACGTGCGTCCGCTTGGCGTAACCGCCTTCGGTGACCACGAACATGTACCAGTCACTGTCGTCAGCGACCCAGGATGCTGAGAGCAGCTGGTCGCCCTCACGGAAGGACATGCCTTTCACACCGGATGTTGAGCGGCCCATCGGGCGCAGCGCCTCATCGGTCGCCGTGAACCGCAGAGACATTCCCTGGTGGGACACGAGCATGATGTCGGTGTCGGAGTTCACCAGGAGCGCCGACACGAGCTCGTCACCCTCGCGCAGGTTGATCGCGATGATGCCACCTGTGCGGTTGGTGTCGTACTCGGTGAGCTTCGTCTTCTTCATCAGGCCGTCGCGCGTAGCCAGCACGAGATACTCGGCAGTCTCGTAGTCCGGGATGTCAAGGATCTGCGCGATCTCTTCGTCCGGCTGCAGAGCGAGGAAGTTGGCGACGTGCTGACCCTTCGCGTCACGCCCGCCCTCTTGAAGCTCATAGGTCTTCGCGCGGTACACCCGGCCCTTGTTCGTGAAGAACAGCAGCCAGTGGTGCGTCGTCGTGACGAAGAAGTGCTCGACGATGTCGTCGGCGCGCAACTGGGCGCCACGGACGCCCTTGCCGCCTCGGTGCTGCGACCGGTAATTGTCGCTGCGCGTGCGCTTCACGTATCCGCCGCGTGTGACGGAGACAACCATCTCTTCCTCAGGGATGAGGTCTTCGATGGACATGTCGCCGTCGTAGCCGAACAGAATCTCGGTGCGCCGATCGTCGCCGTAGCGGTCGACGATCTCGGTGAGTTCTTCGGAGACAATCGTGCGCTGGCGCACCTCGTCGGCGAGGATCGCCTTGTACTCGGCGATCTCCTTTTCGATCTCAGCCAGTCGATCGATGATCTTCTGACGCTCGAGTGCCGCGAGGCGACGCAGCTGCATCGCCAGGATCGCATCTGCCTGAAGCTGATCGATGTCGAGCAGCTCGATGAGCCCAGTGCGTGCTTCGTCAACGGTCGGCGAACGGCGGATGAGCGCGATGACCTCGTCAAGGGCGTCGAGTGCCTTCACATACCCGCGCTGAATATGCGCGTCTGCCTCGGCCTTCCGCAGCCGGTACTGGGTGCGGCGCACAATGACGTCGATCTGGTGGGCCACCCACGCGGTAATGAACCCGTCGAGGGCAAGGGTGCGCGGCACACCGTCCACGATCGCGAGCATGTTCGCGCCGAAGTTCTCTTGCAGCTGCGTGTGCTTGTACAGGTTGTTGAGCACGACCTTGGCGACAGCATCCCGCTTGAGCACGATCACCAGACGCTGGCCCGTCCGACCCGACGTTTCATCACGAATGTCGGCGATGCCGCTCAGCCGGCCGTCCTTGATCATCTCGGCGATGCGGATCGCAAGATTATCGGGGTTGACCTGGTACGGCAGTTCGGTGACGACGAGGCAGGTGCGACCCTGAATCTCTTCGACGTTGACGACCGCGCGCATCGTGATCGATCCGCGGCCCGTCCGGTAGGCGTCGTGGATGCCCTTGACGCCGAGGATCTGCGCGCCGGTCGGGAAGTCCGGGCCTTTGATGCGGTGCATGAGGGCTTCGAGAAGCTCCTCGCGCGATGCTTCCGGGTTCTCGAGGTGCCAGAGAGCGCCAGAGGCGACTTCGCGCAGGTTGTGCGGCGGGATGTTCGTGGCCATGCCGACCGCGATACCGACGGAGCCGTTGACCAGAAGGTTCGGGAAGCGCGAGGGCAGGATCGTCGGCTCCTGGGTGCGCCCGTCGTAGTTGTCTTGGAAGTCGACGGTGTCTTCGTCGATGTCGCGGACCATCTCGAGGGCGAGCGGCGCCATCTTGGTCTCGGTGTACCGGGGGGCGGCGGCGCCGTCGTTTCCGGGTGAGCCGAAGTTGCCCTGCCCGAGCGCGAGTGGATAGCGAAGACTCCACGGCTGAACGAGGCGCACCAGCGCGTCGTAGATAGCCGAGTCGCCGTGGGGGTGGAAGTTTCCCATGACGTCGCCGACAACACGGGCGCACTTTGAGAACGCCTTGTCTGGGCGGTACCCGCCGTCGAACATCGCGTAGATCACGCGGCGGTGCACGGGCTTCATGCCATCGCGCACCTCGGGAAGCGCACGCCCGACAATCACGCTCATTGCGTAGTCGAGGTACGACCGCTGCATTTCGAGCTGCAGGTCAACCTGGTCGATGCGACCGTGGACTCCGAAGGATTCGCCTTCGCCCGTTTCGTTCTCTGGGGTCACGTCGTCGTTAGATGTCAAGGAAGCGCACGTCCTTCGCGTTCTTCTGGATGAAGTTGCGGCGAGACTCGACGTCCTCGCCCATCAGAATGGAGAAAATCTCGTCAACGGCCGCGGCATCGTCAAGGGTGACCTGACGCAGCGTTCGCGACTCGGGGTTCATCGTGGTCTCCCACAATTCCTTGTAGTCCATCTCGCCAAGACCCTTGTAGCGCTGAATCCCGTTGTCCTTCGGGATCCGCTTGCCATTGGCCTGACCATGCACCAGCAGCGCGTCGCGCTCCTCATCGGAGTACACGTACTCGTGCGGGGCATTGGACCACTTGAGGCGGAACAGCGGCGGCTGCGCGAGATAGACGTAGCCCATCTCGATGAGCGGGCGCATGTAGCGGAACAGCAGCGTCAGCAGCAGCGTCGTGATGTGCTGGCCGTCAACGTCAGCATCCGCCATCAGCACAATCTTGTGATAGCGCGCCTTGTCGCCGTTGAAATCCTCGCCGATTCCGGTGCCGAACGCGGTGATCATCGCCTGGATCTCCGCATTGCCAAGGGCCCGATCCAGCCGCGCCTTCTCGACATTGAGCACCTTTCCGCGCAGCGCGAGAATGGCCTGCGTTTCGGGGTTGCGCCCCTGCGTGGCCGATCCGCCTGCCGAGTCTCCCTCGACGAGGAAGATCTCGCTGAGCGTCGGGTCCTTCGACTGGCAGTCCTTCAGCTTTCCGGGCATACCGCCGCCCTCGAGCAGCCCTTTGCGGCGCGCAGTCTCGCGCGCCTTGCGAGCAGCCATACGAGCGGATGCTGCCTGAATAGCCTTCCGGATGATGTCTTTCGCTGAGATCGGGTTGCGGTCGAACCAGTCGCCAAGTTCGTCCCAGACGACCTTCTGCACGAACGCCTTCGCTTCGGTGTTACCCAACTTGGTCTTCGTCTGGCCTTCGAACTGCGGTTCGCTCAGCTTCACGGAGACGACGGCGGTGAGTCCTTCACGGACATCCTCGCCCGAGAGATTGTCGTCCTTCTCTTTCAGGATGCTCTTCTCGCGCGCGTACCGGTTGATCAGAGTCGTGAGCGCGGCGCGGAAACCCTCTTCGTGAGTCCCACCCTCGTGCGTGTTGATCGTGTTCGCGTAGGTGTGGACGCTCTCGGTGTAGGCCGTCGTCCACTGCATGGCGACTTCAAGTGCAATCTTGCGCTCGGTGTCCTCGGTCTCGAAGGCGATGATCTCGTCGTTGACGAGGTCGCCGCGCTTGCTGCGGTTGAGGAACTCCACGTAGTCGACAAGACCGCGCTCGTAGTAGAAGACCTCGTGCGGAACCTTGCGCTCGGCGGTTGATTCGGCCTCGGGATCGATGCCCTCCGAGTCGTCTTCGGCGATGGTGAAGACGCCGGTCTCGGGGTTCGGATCGTCGAGCTCTCGGCTGGGGCGCTCGTCGCGCAGGCTGATGCGCAGCCCCTTGTTGAGGAACGCCATCTGCTGAAAACGCGTGCGCAGGGTGTCGTAATCGAAATCAATGGTCTCGAAGATCTCACTGCTCGGCCAGAACGTGATCGTGGTTCCCGTAATATCTGTCGCCTCGCCCTTTTCGAGGGGCGCGTCGGGGAATCCGTCGTGATAGCGCTGGCGATACACGTTGCCCTGCCGCCTAACCTCCACGTCGAGCTGGCGTGACAGCGCGTTGACGACCGAGCTGCCGACACCGTGCAGACCACCGGAAACCGCGTAACCGCCGCCGCCGAATTTGCCGCCGGCGTGCAATACGGTCAGAACGAGCTGAACCGTGGAAATGCCCTCGCGCTCGTGAATATCGACGGGGATGCCGCGTCCGTTATCAACACAGCGGATGCCGCCGTCTTCCAGGATCGTGACGTCGATAGCGTCGCAGTACCCGGCAAGCGCCTCATCGACAGAGTTGTCGACGATCTCTTGAACCAGGTGGTGAAGGCCACGCGGGCCGGTTGACCCGATATACATGCCGGGACGTTTGCGAACAGCTTCGAGTCCTTCAAGAACCTGAATGTCGTCAGCGCCGTAATCGTTCGTGCCCTCGCCGTTCTTCGGTTCTGATGACATATAAAAGAGACTCCAAACCGTCGCGAATTCGACGTTTGAGTCTACCAAATGAGACTGGGAAAAAGGCGCTCAACGCCCGTTTGAGCGCCTTTCGTGCCAATATCCACCAGATTTGTCACCTTAACCGTAGGTATCGCGCACACCGCGGCCCTGAACCGATCTGAGGCCACGTTTGAATGATGGGACGTTGGGGCCTTGAAATCGGATGCTGTCAATGCGCGCGTCTGGAAAGCTCGTCGCGATGCGGTTCATGATCTCGACCCGCATGAGCCGCAATTGCGTCGCCCAGGCCGTGGAATCGCATTTCACCGTGAGCACGCCGCCCTCAATTCCGATCGGTTCCGAGTGTGCCGCGGTGCTCTCCCCCGCGACCTCGGCCCACCGGTTGATCAGCTCGGCCTGCGACAGCGTCGAGTCCCAGCCGAGAGTCGTCGTCAGTGTGCTCATGACATCGCCGATACCCTTTGGGTCCCGGCCCGAACCGAACGGTTTGCTCGAGGGACCGTCTCCTGTGTCACGCTTTCGGCGCCCCGCGCCCCGCTTCCGGCCGCCGAAGATCTCCTTGAATCTCAGATAGACCCGCGTTGATTCGGTTTCACGGTCGCCGCCCCGCTCGTTGTCAGCCATCGGTGATCGTCCCGGCGTGAATGTGAACGGTGTGAGCGGTCAGCTGTTCCGGAATATCCTCGATCACGGCGGCCGTGATGATGACCTGCTCAAAATCGACGATGGCTGTGGCCAGACGTGAGCGCCTGCCCTTGTCGAGTTCGGCGAACACGTCGTCGAGCATCAGCACGGGGTCACCCGCGAACGAGTCGCGGCGCAGCAGCTCGGCCGATGCGAGCTTGAGGGCGAGGGCGAATGACCACGATTCCCCGTGGCTCGCATAACCCTTGACCGGAAGGTCGTTGAGCGTGAACAGCACGTCGTCGCGATGGGGGCCCACAAGTGTGAGGCCCCGCTCGAGTTCCTGCGATCTCCGCGCCGCAAGAGCTGCGCGAAACCGCTCAGCTGTCGTCTGATTTCCGGATGCTGTCGCAGCATCCGGGCTGTTCTGGGCGTCGTCATCATCGGCATCGCGGCCCAAGATCGACAGCAGTGGCTCAAGCGCTGCGCCGTGGTCAGCATCCACAACCTTCGAATAGGCGTCGGCGATCGGCGCCCGCAACGCATCGACGAGGGCAACCCTCTCGTCGATGATTTCGCTACCCAACGCGATCAGCTTGTCATCCCACACCTCAAGGGTGCTGAGCTGCGCACCACGAACACCGGTCGCCCGCGCCGACTTCATGAGGGTGTTGCGCTGTTTCAGTGTGCGATCGTAATCGGCCAGGATGCTGGCGAGCCGCGGTGACCGCAGCACAAGCAGTTCGTCGAGAAACCGCCGCCGCGCGCCCGGATCGCCGCGGACGATGCCGAGATCCTCCGGCGCGAACAACACGCTGGAGAAGTAGCGCGGCAGTTCCCGCGGCTTGATGACGCCGCGATTCACCTGAGCCCGGTTCGGCCCGGAACGGTTGAGTTGCACTTCAACGAGCATGTCGCGACCGGCATGGTGGAGTTTCGCCCGGATGATCGCGGCGTCCTGCCCCGCCCGGATCATTGCCTTGTCTTGCGAGACGCGATGTGAGCCGAGCGTCGACAGATATCCGAGGGATTCGACGAGATTCGTTTTGCCCTGACCATTGCGGCCAATGAACAGGTTCGCCCCGGGCTGCAGCGCCACATCAGCGGTCGCGTAATTGCGAAAATCGCTGATGTTCAGATGCGTGACGATCACGCGTTCCATCGTAGGCGGTGCACGTGACGTTCCTCACGACGCGTGTCTCGCCTCGTGCCCGTCAGTCGTCCGACTTCTTGACGGCGTGACCGCCGAACTGGTGTCGCAGCGCCGCGACGGCCTTCATCGCGGGAGAATCCTCTTGCCGCGACACGAAACGCGCGAAGATCGACGCCGAAATTGTGGGAACGGGCACGGCGTTCATGATCGCCTCTTCGATTGTCCAGCGTCCTTCACCGGAGTCTTCGACATAACCCTCGATCTCGGACAGATCATCGTCATCGTCGAGCGCGCGCACCAGCAGTTCGAGAAGCCATGACCGCACGACGGTTCCGCGCTGCCATGCCTTGAACGTTCCCGGAACGTCCTTGAGCAGATCGCTGCGCTTCTCGAGCAGTTCGAAACCTTCCGCGTACGCCTGCATCAGTGCGTACTCGATGCCGTTGTGCACCATCTTCGCGTAATGCCCGGCACCGACTTCGCCGGCGTGAACGAATCCTTCGTCGCGCGGACCTTCGGGGCGCAGGGCGTCGAAGATCGGCATGACACGCTCAACCTGCTCGGCCGGCCCGCCGACCATCAGACCGTAGCCGTTGTCGAGCCCCCATACTCCCCCGGAGACGCCCGCATCGATGTAGTCGATGCCCTTCTTCTCAAGAAGCGCGTCGTGTCGAAAGTCGTCAGTGAATTTGCTGTTCCCGCCATCGATGACGAGATCGCCCTGCTCAAGTCTGTCGTGCAGATCGTCAATGACGGTGTCTGTGATCTTCCCCGCAGGAACCATCACCCAGACGGTGCGCGGAGACGGAAGTGCGGCGACCATGTCGTCCAGGCTCGCGACATCGCTCACCTCGGGATTCGGGTCATATCCGGTGACCTCGATGCCGGCGGCACGCAGACGAGTGCGCATGTTGCCACCCATGCGTCCGAGCCCGACAAGTCCAATGTGCATCGCACTCACCTTTCATTGACGATCGCTGAAATCAGCGCAAGAGCAGGTTCGGCTGCAGCAGATACTTGTAGCTGTCGGCTCCTGGCTGGTCTTTCGAGGACTGGCTTGTGATGAGCATCGGCCCCGGCTTGTTCGTGTTCTCAGACTTCGTGAACGAGAAGCGCACGTACTCGCTGCGTACCGCGTTGAGGCCATCGATGAGGAATGACGGCTTGAGAGACAGCACGATGTCCTCACCTGTGAGCAGAGCGTCGACGGATTCTGAAGCTTGGGCCTGCTCGGAGCCGATGGCCTCCATCGTGAGTCCATCGATGCTGAACGAGAAACGCAACGCGGCCTCACGCTCAAGCACGAGCGAGACACGACGTACGGCTTCGATCAGTTCCGCGGTGTTGATCACCGCGTGGTTCTCGACATTGTCGGGGAAGAGGCGCCGCACGGGTGGGAATGAGCCCTTGATCAGCAGCGAGGTCACCGTCTTGCGATCGACCGAGAACGACACGAGCTCGCGATCGTCCTTGTGCGCAAACGAAATCGCGATGTTGCCGTCGTGACCGAAGGTCTTTCCGACCTCCTGAAGGGTGCGCGCGGGAACGAGTGCCGTGAGCGGCTCGTCGGTCGTGATGTTGCTGCCATCCCAGTCGATGGCGCGCACCGCAACGCGGTATCGGTCTGTCGCAACCATGCCGAGGCTGTTATCGCTTACCTCAAGCTGCACGCCAGTAATCACCGGGGTCACATCGTCACGGGATGCTGCCACGGCCACCTGTGCCACTGACGTCGCAAACTCCTCACCAGGCACGAGACCTGTCGGACCCTCCACCTGGGGAACGGTCGGATACTCCTCGACCGGCATCGACAGGAGTGTGAAGTTCGCTGACCCACACGTCACGAGAATCTTGTTGTCGTCTGTGGTGAAGTTCACGGGCGCGCTCGGAAGCCTGCTGGCAATGTCTGCGAGGAGGCGACCCGAGACGAGGATCGTGCCCTCTTCTTCGACGTCGGCGTCGATCTCGGTCTGCGAGGAGACTTCATAGTCGAAGCTTGAGAGCCGCAAGCCGGCATCCGTCGTTTCGATCAGCACCCCGCTGAGAATGGGCAGCGTTGTGCGCTGTGGGAGCAATTTGACGGCAAATGAGACTGCTTCGCTCAAGACATCGCGGTTGACGCTGAAACGCACGTGGTACCCCTGTCGAACTCGACGGACAAGTCGCACACCATGCTAGCCCCACAACGTGGGCAGAAAACATGTCACGCAGGAATTCGGTCCGGTCTGGGTGAAGGTTCTTGCAGGATGAGTCTTTAAGTAATTCTCTTAACGGGCTTAACCGCTGTGGAAACTGTGGATAAGTCTCGACACGCCGGAAGTTATGAGGGAACTACATGCGTGTGAGTTGTTGAACTGGTGTGGGATCCGCGTGATGACACGGATGTGAGGAGGCGTGGCTACGATCTTGTCATTCACAGGACGAGCCGTTTTGTCCCCATGTTGGCGCATGTTGTCCGGATCTTCTCCACAAGTTATCCACAGGGCATGACAAAAGTCCCGGTCGGTCAGCGGTTTCCCTGTTTGATGCGGCTCGTAAGCTCGGTGACCTGGTTGTAGATCGACCGGCGCTCCTGCATCAGATCGCCAATCTTCTTGTTCGCATACATCACCGTCGTGTGGTCACGGTTTCCGAAGAGCTGACCGATCTTCGGCAGCGAGAGGTTCGTGAGCTCGCGGCAGAGATACATGGCGATCTGACGCGACGTGGCGACTGCTTGGGAGCGGCTCGACCCGTAGAGATCGTCGACGGTGAGCTTGAAATAGGCGGCGGTTGTGTTGATGATGTCGACCGGAGAAATCACGTTGTCTTCGTCGAGCGTGATGATGTCTTTCAGCACGGTCTGCACAAGTGACATATCAACGGGTGTGTGGTTAAGGCTCGCGAAAGCCGTCACGCGGATGAGTGTTCCCTCGAGCTCGCGGATGTTGCTCGATACCTTTGAGGCGATGAACTCCAGCACTTCATCGGGAATCTGCAAACGCTCGCTCTGTGCCTTTTTCCGCAGAATGGCGATGCGCGTCTCGAGATCGGGAACCTGCACATCAGTGATGAGGCCCCACTCGAATCGAGAACGCATACGATCTTCGAAACCGGTGAGGTGCTTGGGTGGCAGATCGCTTGTGATGACGACCTGCTTGTTGTGGTCGTGGAGAGTGTTGAAGGTGTGGAAGAACGCTTCCTGCGTCTCTGCCTTGTTCTGCAGAAACTGGATGTCGTCGATCAGCAGGATGTCGATATCGCGGTAGCGCGCCTGGAATTCGGGACCGCGATTGTTGGCGATGGAGTTGATGAAGTCGTTGGTGAACTCTTCGCTCGAGACATAGCGAACGCGGATGCCGGGATAGAGGTTCATGGCGTAATGCCCGATTGCGTGAAGCAGGTGGGTCTTGCCAAGCCCGGACTCTCCGTAAATGAAGAGCGGGTTGTATGCCTTGGCCGGTGCCTCGGAAACCGCGACGGCGGCTGCGTGCGCGAAGCGGTTGGATTGGCCGATCACGAAATTGTCGAACGAGTACTTCGCGTTGAGACGGGTGTCGTTCTGTCTGGCGGGGAGGACATTCGCCGGAACAGAGTACGACTGCTGCTCGGGTTGGGGAGTTGACGCGACCGGTTCCGGTCTCGCGTCGGGTGCTACGTCGTATTCCTGCTCGATGATTTCCGGATTGACCACGACGGCGAAGGTCGAAGCTCCGTGGGATTTCTCGATCGTGCCGGCGAGAGCCTGGAGGATGGGTGCCCTCATGCGCGCATTCAGCTGTCCGGCCGTGAACTCATTGGGAACTTCGAGATAGAAAGTGCCACCCATGATGCCCTTCGGCACGACGAGACTCAGGAAACCTTGAAGCGGTGGTGTGATGCGATCGTCTTCGGCGAGTGCGTCCAGCACGATCTGCCACGTGCCCGCAACATCCTGTTGCTCGTCTGACATTGGTTCCCCCATACTTATCCACAGCGTTATCCACTGATTTAACCCCACCGGGTCTGTGTCGGCACGCGCGACTGAGGTCAGGCTGTGGATAACTTGATCACATCACGCTAGTCTCAGAGACACGTGAGGGCAAAATTCCGCGGCATTCCGGTTGGCGCGATCGCGCGTGTCGCTCCGTGTAAGTCTGTGAAAGCTGTGGATAATTGCCCTTTTGGTGGCGCAGAGTTTGACCGAACCTGCGTGAACACGTAGTTTTAATCAGTTGACGCAGCCCGAATGTGCTCGGGCCACAGCTTCCTCGATGCCATTTCGCGTGTCGGGTGTCCTTCAGGAGAGATCATGAGCAAGAGAACGTTCCAACCGAACAACCGTCGTCGCGCCAAGGTTCACGGTTTTCGTGCCCGCATGCGCACCCGCGCAGGGCGCGCTATTGTTTCGGCGCGTCGCCGCAAGGGTCGCTCCGAGCTCTCTGCGTAACCGACCGCGATCAGCCGACAGTGCTCGACAGGGAACACCGGATCACGAGCGCTGCTGACTACAAGCACGTCGTGCGCCGAGGTCGACGCAGCGTTGGCGGGAGTACCGTGATCTACACAACGAAGAACCCGAATGGTGGGCTACCACGATTCGGGTTCATTGTTGCGAAAACGGTCGGTAACGCTGTCACGCGAAACCGTGTGCGTCGTCGCTTGAAAGCACTGGCATACGAAGCTGTCCACGGCGATCTCGGGCAGAATGGTTCGCTTATTGGCTGTGACCTGGTGTTTCGCGCGAAGCCTTCGGCTGCTGTTGCATCGTTTGCTGACCTGAAGGCGGACGTTGTTCATGCTGTTGCACAGGCGGCCCGATGATGATGTCGTTGATCCGGATGCTCCTGCTTGTACCGCGCAATGTTGCCGTGGCACTCCTGCACGCGTATCGAACCGTGATTTCTCCGCTTTATGGCGATGTCTGCAGGTATTACCCGTCCTGTTCCGCATACGCGCTTCAGGCGATCCAGATCCACGGAGTGGTGATTGGGTCAGTCATGGGTATTAGGCGGATCCTGCGTTGTCATCCCTGGGCAACTGGAGGAATCGATGACGTTCCTGCCAAGAAGAACTTCCGTTATGCCGTGACCCCTCGCGGGTTCGTGGTCTCCCCCAACGACAGAAAGAACTGATCGCTCCATGGACATCATCGGTACGATCCTCTGGCCGCTCAAGTGGGCGGTGGAGCTGATCCTCGTCGCTTTCCACGCTCTCTTCACATTTTTTGGGCTGGATCCGGCTGCCGGCTTCACATGGGTGCTGGCGATCGTGGGCCTCGTTCTCGTTGTGCGTGCCCTTCTGATCCCGCTGTTCGTCAAGCAGATCAAGAACCAGCGGAAGATGATGGAGGTCGCTCCGCAGCTCAAGAAGATTCAGGACAAGTACAAGGGCAAGCGGGATCAGATGTCTCGCGAAGCTATGAGTCGAGAGACCATGGCGCTCTACAAGAACACAGGAACGAACCCGATGGGGTCCTGTCTGCCACTCCTCGTGCAGATGCCGATCTTCTTCTCCCTCTTCTCCGTCCTTCGCGAGGCAGCGGGCGGCAAGCGAGGGGTGGGCCCTCTGAATCAGGACCTTGCCTCGTTGTTCGGAGACGCGTCGCTTTTCGATGTCGCTCCGCTGCACTCGAGCTTCCAGGATGCGATGAACGCGACGCCGCCCGCGGTGGGTGTGATGGTCATCGCGGCCATCATGGTTGTGCTCATGACGTCGTCGCAGTTCTTCACACAACTTCAGATTATGTCGAAGAACATCTCGGAAGAGACGAAGGCGTCTCCGATGTTCAAGCAGCAGCGCATCCTGTTGTATCTTCTCCCTTTCGTGTTCCTGTTTTCGGGCTTCGCGTTCCCGCTGGGTGTGATGTTCTACTGGCTCGTCTCGAATATCTGGACGATGGCCCAGCAGTTCATCATCATTCGGAACATGCCGATGCCTGGCACTGAAGCCGCGCGTGAGCGCGAGGCTCGTCTTGCGCGCAAGGGAAAGCTCGACAAGCTGGCAAAAGGTGACGACACTGTTGTTGTCGAAGAGAACAAGCCTGCTCAGCGTCAGCAGCCCGTGAGTAAGAATCGTGCGAAGAAGCTCGCGCAGCAGGGGAAGCCGGTACCGAAGCCTGCCCCCAAGCCAGAGCCGAAACAAACGAACAATCCGGGCAAGAAACCGAAGTCGCCCGATTCCAAAGGGAAGAAATAGATATGTCCGAGACGATGAATGACTCCCAGCCCGTCGACGCACGTGAGAGCGAAGGCGACGCGGCTGCCGACTACATCGAGGAGCTCCTCGACATCTGTGACCTTGGTGGTGACATCGACATCGAGGTGCGCAACGACCGTTCGTACGTATCTGTTTCGGATCCCGATGGTGAGTTGTCGCGCCTTGCGAAGCCGGACGTTGTCAACGCGCTCCAGGAACTGACCCGTCTGGCTGTGCAGAGTGAGACAGGCGAGTTCTCCCGTGTGATTCTTGACGTCGCTGGATCTCGAGAGGCCCGCCAGGCTGAGCTGACGAACCTCGTGGATCAGGCGATCAGCCGTATCGATGCGGGTGCCTCCGAGGCTGATCTCCCGCCGATGTCCAGCTACGAGCGCAAGCTCGTTCACGATATCGTTGCTGAGCGCGGTTTCGTTTCGGAGTCGCACGGTGAGGGACGCGCACGCCACACGGTCATTACTCGGCGTTGAATGTTTCACGTGAAACACGATGACTGAATCTTTAGACCACTCCCCCGCTCTTGAACGCGAGCCGGCAGAGGCAAGCGTTGTTTTTGGCGAACGGCTCACCGTGGTTCGGCACTTTACTGAGAGCTTGGCGCGCCACGGCGAAGAACGTGGCCTGATCGGACCTCTTGAGCTGCCGCGACTGTGGACGCGCCATATTCTGAACAGCGGTGTCCTCAGCCCACTTGTACGACCGGGGCACCTGGGTGATGTCGGATCCGGTGCAGGGTTACCCGGGCTCGTTCTGGCGATTGCGCGTCCTGACGTTCACGTAACACTGATCGAGCCCATGGAGCGCCGCGTCAACTGGCTTTCCGAGCAGGTGGAGGAGCTCGAATTGGACAATGTCAGTGTGGTGCGAGCGCGGGGTGAGGATGCGGTGCTCCCCCAGCCTCTCGACCAGGTGACCGCTCGTGCGGTCAGTGCTCTTCGTAAGCTCCTCAAGGTGACCGCTCCCCTGGTTCGCGACGGCGGTGAGCTGCTCCTGCTGAAGGGTGCAAATGCTCAGGCCGAAATCGATGCAGCTCAGAAGGAGCTTCGTAAATTTAGGATCTCACGACCGCGGGTTGAGCTTATCGGCGAAGGCGTGATTGCTGAGCCGACTCGAGTCATTCGTGGGGATGTGCGCGCGTAGTTTCCTCTTAGGGATCTTCCCTTGTGGATATCTCTGGTTATCCCGAGGTCGAGACTGCCTGTGGATAGACCCCCAACTTCCGCGTGTTCCCGCGGGTATGGCGGGATCGGTCCGATGCTATCTCCGGAAGTTATCCACAAGTTTCAGGGACTTGTGGATACTTCTGGCTATGTGTTTCACGTGAAACATTGAGCCTCAGGGTTGCCGCTCGGGGTCGATGCGAGCACGAAGAATGTGTTTGAGGGAGGCTGCTCACGGCGTGGTCTTGCTGGCTTTAGACGCGGAATATGGAGTACGTGATTGCGAGCAGTATGACGGAGACCGACACGCGTACCGTCATTCATTCGTGCTCTGGGCGCTTAAGTTCTTGTTCCGATCTGCCGTGGCGAGGGGCGGGCACTGTAGTGGGAATCGTCGCGTGAGTTGTGAGTTGTGAGTTCTCAGTGCTGAGTCCTGAAGGCTGAAGACTGCGGCCACGCTGTCACGGACACAGCGCGGCCGCTCGTTCAGGCAGAGCGTGTGCGAGTGCAGTTTTGTGGGCAAGGTACATTCCGCCGCCCGTGGTGAATGCAGAGTCGGTCAAGTGACTCCGATCCCCTAACACCCGCTTTCCCTGCCGCGCTTGGCGGCGTCCTCTCCTGCACGTATGATCGCTGACCGAGATTGAGAGTGCATGCGAACCGGCGGGTGCCGCGCCAGCATTCACCGGAAGCCCACTCAGGTCCTTCCATCTCCTGGAGCCCGCTTTTCGCCCTCCCTTCTCTATTCGCCTCCGTTGGGATCGTCGGTTGTCGCCCCACGTACGCGACGTCAGTACCCGCCGTGAACTGCATATGAGCTCACGAGTGAGCACGCAACGCGCTGCAGGCCTCTGCCGACCGTGCTGCGTCTCGAAGCGTCTACTATCGCCTCACGTGATTGGGGTTGGTGAGTTTAGCCGGCCGCACGGTATGCCAACTGCGGCGGCCCACGGTGAGGCGATTAAGGCGAGGAAATGCGCTCGAAGAAGACGAATTATGAGAAAGCTCGAAAATTCCGTTGACCTGCAGTTTTAGGTTCGAAATTGCACAGGAGCGATTCTCCGCGACGCTTGGGACTCGTCGGCCTCTCGCTGACACGGAGAATTCGTCAGGATACGGTCGGTGGCGTCCGGAAAACCAGACGGATTATGGTCTGTTGGGGCGTTCATGTTTCACGTGAAACATGGTGTTGAGCGTACAGGCTCTAGGACGATACGGGATGAATCAGGCATGCACGCTGCGCCGCAAACGCGTACAGTTGGTAAGTACGGTTTCGACGGAGGGTTTCACGTGAAACATGGGGATGAAGTGGTGACTGCCGCATGACGGAGGTTGGTTTCGACGCGTCCACTCCCCTGGCCCGAGAACTCGCAGCGTTGACGGAACGACGACGTTATCTCAACGAGGTGACGGTAGAGCGCCCCGAGAGTACCAGGATCTTCACGGTCTCGAATCAAAAGGGCGGGGTCGGCAAGACCACTACCACCGTCAATATTGCCGCCGCCTTCGCGAAGCACGGGCTCAAGGTGCTTGTCATCGATCTTGATCCACAGGGCAATGCGTCAACCGCGGTGGGTGTTGATCACACCTCAGAAGTCCCGAGCGTCTATGACGTGCTCATCGATGACTTTCCGCTCGAGGATGTCATTCAGAAGAGTCCTGAGTTCGATGAGCTCTATTGTGTTCCCTCGACCATTCATCTGGCGGGTGCCGAGATTGAACTCGTCTCGCAGGTCGCACGAGAACATCGCCTCCGCACGGCTCTCGATGAATTCGTAAAACGAGCGAACGCCACGGATTCCCCCTGGGACTACATCTTCATTGACTGCCCGCCGTCACTCGGGCTGCTGACGATCAACGGGTTGGTCGCCGCGACCGAAGTGCTCATTCCGATTCAGTGTGAATACTATGCCCTCGAGGGCCTCAGTCAATTGCTTAACAGCATCCAATTGATCCAGAAGCACCTGAATCCGGTGCTTCATCTTTCGACCATTCTTCTGACAATGTTCGACTCCCGCACCAATCTTGCTAACCAGGTGGCGGAGGACGTTCGTGCGCACTTTCCACATGAAGTACTGAAATCGGTCATCCCGCGCGCTGTTCGTATCTCCGAGGCCCCAAGTTTTGGGCAGACCGTTATCAGTCACGATCCGAACGGCATCGGTGCCGTGTCATATCTCGAAGCTGCGGCGGAGATCGCCGGCAGAGCAGCGACTCAGAAGAAGGAACAGCGCTAATGGCAACTCGACGAACTGGACTTGGGCGCGGAATCGGCGCGCTGATCCCAACGCAGTCGGAAGGACCGACATCGGACAGGCCCGTTGACGTGTTCTTCCCGGATTCGGCTCGGGGGATTTCGGTAGAAGTCCCCACGAAGCCGGAAGCGTCACCTCCAAAGTCCGACGAGTCATCCCGGGAGTCGGATCTTCAGGCCGTACCGGGGGCGCAGTTGGTTGCCCTCGATCCGAACGCCATCATCCCGAACGCGAGTCAGCCTCGGCGCAACTTCGACCCAGACGACCTCGCCGAGCTCGTGCACAGCATTCGCGAGTTCGGTGTTCTCCAGCCGATCGTTGTGCGCACGCACGACGCGTCCGCCGGCATCTATGAGCTCATTATGGGTGAGCGGCGGTTGCGAGCCGCTAAAGAGGCGGGCCTGGAGAGCATCCCTGCTGTCATTAAGGACACCTCAGACGATGCGATGCTCCGGGACGCTCTGCTGGAGAACCTGCATCGCTCTGAGCTCAATCCCCTTGAAGAGGCGTCCGCGTACCAGCAGCTGCTTGACGACTTCGGGATTACACAGGAGCAGTTGGCTGATCGAATTGGACGATCACGCCCCCAGATTACGAATACGATTCGTCTGCTGCGTCTGCCCACTGATGTGCAGACACGTGTGGCCGCCGGGGTGCTCAGTGCGGGCCACGCACGGACCATCCTGTCGGTGAACACTCCGGAGCTGATGAGTCGTCTGGCAGAGAAGATCATCAATGAAGATCTCTCCGTTCGAGCGGCCGAAGAAGCGGCGAAACGGATGACCGCGGGCACAAAGCCGAAGCCCAAGCCGGGGTCGCGTCGTGGGCAGCTCGATTCGGTAGGTGAGCGCCTGGGTGATCGTCTGAATACACGTGTGAAAGTCACACTCGGAGCGAAAAAAGGCCAGATCGTGGTGGATTTCGCGACGATTTCCGATCTCAACAGGATCCTTGAGGAGATTGGCGAAGACGCCTACAGTGGATGACACAGAAACCGGTGCGTGAGCACGGAGAGCGGGGCGTCACGTGGCGCCTCGCTCTTTCTTTGTGTACGGGAACCACAACTCAGCATCTCGGACTGCGCAAATCCCGATTCTGCCTTGAATGCGCGTGGTGAGATCGCAATTTTGCTCGGGAAATAGCCCTGCCTCAAGCGCCGAAAACCACTGTCAGCATAGAAGAGCATCACCCGTACAGGAGTGCGTCACTGGAGACATTCTGCGCGGCCACCGCATTCTGCGCGAGGGTACTTCGCGGAACCACTTTGAGAAAGTGCCGGTCTGAGATCCGTTCCGGTCTGGGTACCGAGATAGCTCAAGAACTAAGCCAGCTCAAGTACCGAGCCAGTCTCAAAAGAGAACCAGTTCGATGACCGAGCCAGGCAGACGATGCTGCCGTTCTGCGTATGCTGTCAGTCCGCGCACGGTGTGGGTCCGCAAACCACGGGAGTCCGCAGTCCGGGCGGGCCTGAGTACGATGCCACCCCAGTACGGTGCCCCAGTACGGTTAGTCGACGAGCGCTCGCGCCACCAGGTCACTGTAGACATCGCTGAGCGTGAGCCCGGCCGCTTCGATCGCCTGCGGCACAAGAGAGGTCTCGGTGAGGCCTGGCAGCATGTTCGCCTCGAGGAACCACACTGTCCCCTCGGCATCCACGATCACGTCGATGCGCGAGATGTGACGCAGCCCGAGCAGATTATGGATCTCCACAGCCGTGCTGGCCGCGCGGTCGGCGACATCATCATCGATGCGCGCGGGAGCGTAGAACATGGTCTCCCCCGCGTTGTACCGCGCCTCAAAGCTGTAGACACCCGAGACAGGCTCGATCTCGACGGCGGGCAGCGCACGCGGGCCATCACCGGTGTCGATGACGGCGATCGCGAGCTCGACTCCCGTCACCTTCTGCTCAACGAGTGCGGTGTCAGAGTATGTGTAAGCGTCGACCATGGCGCGGGGAAGCGCGCTCGCATCATCGACGATCGTCACACCCTGAGCAGACCCGCCCTGAGCCGGCTTGACGACAGCAGGAGTCCCGATGCCGGCGAGAACCTCACCGAGGACTCCACCCGCGCCGAGCTCGCGGAAGGTCTCCTGCGGCAGCGAGAGCCAACGCGGAGTGGCAAAGCCGGCACGATCGACGAGCACCTTTGCCGTGGGCTTGAACCAGGCGAGTCCAGCTGCTTCTGAGTGCGAGCCCACGTAGCGGATACTGCGCGCGCGCAGGAGCGCTTGGAGAGCACCATCCTCACCACTCGCCCCGTGCAGCGCAGGCCAGACGACGTCCGGGGCATTCTCTGCGACATCGGCGAACAGCGTCGCATTGGGCTCGCGAATGGTGACGCGATGACCCGCCCGCCGGAGTTCGTCAGAGAGACGGGCGCCCGACCGAAGTGAGACGTCCCTCTCGTGAGAGATCCCGCCTGCGAGAACTGTCACGTCGAGTGTGGATTTATCCGTCATGATCAGGGTTTCTTCCAATCTTTGTCTCACGACATGTTGGGCGGCGGAGCGTTGTATGTTGATGAGGTGCGATGAGCTGACAGCGTCCCGGATCCGCCGAACGTCTGGAGGAGATCGACTTCGCCGTTGACGACGTTCGCGAGTCGTCGGATGCCGACGCGGATCTGCTCGGACGTCGGATAGCAGAACGAGAGGCGCATGTTCTGCGCTCCCCCGCCATCGCCATAGAACGCCGTTCCTGGCGTATACGCGACGAGCTCTTTGACGGCACGCGGGAGCATCGCCTTGGAGTCCAGACCCTCGGGAAGCGTGAGCCACACATAGAAGCCACCGTTGGGATCCGTCCACGTACAGTTCGGCAGGTGCTCCTCAAGCGCGGAGATCATCGTCTGCTTGCGCTCGCGATACACGCCGCGGAACGTCTCGATCTGTCCACGCCAGTCAGCGCTCGACAGATACTCGGAGATCACAAGCTGGCTGAACGACGACGGACAGAGAATCGCCGCCTCGTTGGCGAGAATGAGTTTCTCGCGGATCGCATGCGGTGCCAGCGCCCACCCCACACGGAAGCCTGGCGCCAGGGTCTTGGAGAATGTGCCGAGGTAGACGACGCCGTCCTCGTCGAGCGAGCGCAGGGCCTGCGGCGGCTCTTTGTCGAAGTACAGCAGCCCGTAAGGGTTGTCTTCGAGAACAAGGATGCCGTTCTCTTTCGCAATCGCGAGAATCTCGGCACGACGGCGCTCGGCGAGCGTGACGCCGGCCGGGTTGTGGAATGTCGGGATCGTGTAGAGAAACTTGATGCGCTTGCCCTCGGCCTTCAGCGCAGCGATGCGTTGGCGCAAAGCCTCCGGATCGAGGCCATCGTCGTCCATGGGCACATGCGACACCTCAGCCTGGTAACTCTTGAAGATCACCATCGCCGTGACGTAACTCGGGCCTTCCGAGATGACGACGTCTCCTGGGTCGAGGAACAGCTTGCTGAAGAGCTCGAGAGCGTGCTGGCTCCCGGTGGTCACGACGACATCGGAGGCGCTAGCCGAGATGCCCTCGAGCGCCATCACGTCGAGGATCTGCTCACGCAGCGCCGGGACGCCCTGACCAGAGCCGTACTGCAGCGCGGTCGGGCCCTGTTCGCGCATTACGCGATCCATTGCGCCGGTCACGAGATCCTCGGGCAGTGCAGAGACGTACGGCATTCCACCGGCCAGTGACACGACCTCGGGGCGCGAGGCCACGGCGAACAGTGCCCGGACCTCACTCGCGGCGAGCCCGGCGGCGCGCGCGGCGTAGCTGGAGAACCAGGGATCGAGGTTGTTTCCGGGTGAACTGGGTCGGCCTTGTTGTGTCACGTGAATCCGTTTCTTCTCAGTGATCATGGTAGTCGCGTTGAGGCGTTCCGCAGGACGAGGCGGGCGGAAGCCGGGTTAACGACAATCGACCCGTCCGGTATGCCGGACGGGTCGATCAGGTCTCGTCGGCTACGACAGGTAGGCGGCGAGGTCGGCTTCAAGAGCAGGCTTCGGCTTGGCTCCGACGATGGACGTCGAGACCTCTCCAGCCTTGAAGACCTTCATGGCGGGGATCGAGGTGATCTGGTACTGCATCGCGAGGTTGGGGTTCTCGTCGACGTTCACCTTGACGATGTCGATCTTGTCGCTGTTCTCGGTGGCAATCTCATCAAGAATCGGCGACACCATGCGGCACGGTCCGCACCATGCGGCCCAGAAATCAACGAGAACGGGCTTTTCAGACTTCAAGACCTCTGCCTCGAAAGTCTGCTCGGTTACGTCTCGAGCGGTCATTGTGTCTCCTTCTGTGTGGGTCTGTGCTGTGTGGGTCTCAGTGAATGGACGTCAAGCGACGTGCCCGGCGAGCTGATCAGCGCCGGCGTCGGGCTCGCCAGCCTCAGCTAAAGACGCCAGGTAATGCTCGGCGTCGAGTGCGGCAACGGTTCCGCTGCCCGCTGCCGTCGCAGCCTGACGGTAGGTCGGGTCGATGACGTCGCCCGCGGCGAAGACGCCGGGGATGTTCGTCTTGGACGACCGACCCTCGACGGCGATCGTTCCCTCGGCTGTGAGGTCCAGCTGACCGTGAACAAGGTGCGTACGCGGGTCGTTTCCGATCGACACGAAGAGCCCTTGAACGTCGAGCGTCGATTCTGAGCCATCGAGTGTGCTGCGCAGGGTCAGACCCGTCACCGCGTTCTCTCCGTCGATGCCGACGACTTCGTTGTTCCAGACGAACTCGATCTTGGGGTTGCTGAATGCGCGTTCCTGCATGATCTTCGATGCACGCAGGCTGTCGCGACGGTGCACGACATAGACCTTCTCGGCGAAGCGAGTCAGGAACGTCGATTCTTCCATGGCCGAATCGCCACCGCCGACGACCGCAATCGTCTTGCCCTTGAAGAAGAATCCGTCGCACGTGGCGCACCAGCTCACACCACGACCGGAGAGGCGTTCTTCGTCGGGGATGCCGATCTTGCGGTACGCGGAACCTGTTGCGATGATGACGGAACGTGCCTCATACGTGTCGCCAAGCATCGTCTTGACGGTTTTGACCGGGCCGCCGAGGTCGACCGAATCGACATCGTCGTACACGACCTTCGCGCCGAAACGCTCGGCCTGTGCCTGCATCTTGCCCATGAGGTCCGGGCCGAGGATCCCCTCGGGGAAGCCGGGGAAGTTCTCGACATCCGTGGTGTTCATCAGCTCACCGCCGGCCTCGACAGAACTGGCGATGACGATCGGCTCAAGCTCTGCGCGCGCCGCGTAAATCGCCGCGGTATAGCCAGCGGGACCGGACCCGATGATGATGACGTTGTGCACCAAGACTCCTGACGTTGTCGTTCTGACGAGTAGAACACAGTGTAGTCAGCAACTATTCCGGGCGGATGTGCGTGACCTGCAGGCGGGCTGCACGCAGCATCCGGAATCTCATGATCAGTGCGGGCGCGCGTTCTCAGATGGCCTATCGACCGAGTCGGCGCTTCAGCGGGGCGAGCGCGCCCTTGAGCTCGGGTGTGCGCATCGCTATGAGGACGCCGAAGTAGACGACGGCCATGGCGAGACCGACGAGAGCCATCGTTGCGATGGCACCGAGTACCGATCCGACGGCGAAACCCCCGTCGACGGTCGCACCGAGCAGCCAGGTGATCAGCCAGCCCACAGCGGCGGCGGGAAGCGCGGCGACAATGAAGCGTGCGATGGTGAGCAAGACCGGGCGTGCGCCGAGACCGCCGATCTTGCGTCTCAGTAAAAGGTAGCCGACGATCAGCTGCACGACGCCGGCAAGCGAAATGGATGCTGCGAGCCCGACACCGATCGTTTCGGGAGGCAGTGTCGAGCAGAACAGACAGAGGGCAACGAACACGCTTACCTGTACGACGGCGGAGAGAAAAGGCGTACGGGTGTCTCCGAGAGCGAAGAACGTGCGCTGCACGACAAACAACAGCGTGAACGGCAGCAGATTTCCCAGGTAGGCAAGAACGACCGCCGCCATTTGACCGGCCTGAGCGTACGTGCCGTTGAAGAGGCTCGAGAAGGGAAGTGCGACAACCCCGATGGCGGCACCAGCTGGCACGACGAGGAGCGTAATCTGCCGGGCGGCGCGAGCGACGTCTTCTTTCATGCGCTCAACCCGTCCCGCGTGCACGTGCTCGGCCATCCGGGTGAAATACGCCGTCGCCACGGAAACGGCGATGACGGAGTGCGGAAGCATGATGATGAGCCACGAGTTCTGCAGGGCCGACGTCGACGCACCCTGCCCCGTTGCGAGCATGGCCACGTTCGTCTGAACGAGGCCGCCCAGCTGTGTGAGCAGGAGAGAGGCAAAAGTCCATCCGGCGAGCTTGCCCGTGGCGCGCAGGCCGATGCCGCGCCACCGGAAGTCGGGTCGGTAAGACAGACCGATGCGGCGCCAGAAGAAAAACAACGTCAGGGCCTGGGCCGCGATGCCGAGCGTGGCGGATCCGGCAAGAACCATGATCATGTGCGGTGACCAGTCGCTGACGAGACGTGTTCCCGCAGCATCTGCCCCAAAAATCATCATGAAGGTGACGAGGCCCGCCATCGCAATGATGTTGTTGACCGCCGGTGCCCAGGTGAATGGTCCGAACAGCTTGTGGGCGTTGAGAATCTCACCGACGAGTGAGTAGAGGCCGTAGAAGAGCACTTGCGGAATGCACCAGTATGCGAACGCCGTGGCGAGGGCGCGTGCTTCTGGATTGATGTCGCCGCTCAACAGATAGAGATTGACGATGTACGGCGCCGCAAGAGTGACAACGAGCGTCACGGCGATGAGCAGAACCAGCGCGACGGTCAGAAGCTTGTTGATGTATGCCTGTCCGCGGTCTTTGCCAACGATCGCACGAACGATGGTGGGGACGAGAATTGCGCTGAGCACTCCCCCGGCAACGATCGAGTAAATCTGATTCGGAAGTGCGTTCGCGACGCCGAACGCGTCGGCGCTCACACTGCCGACACTGCCGATCGCTGCGGCAAGGAGCACCGCCTTGGCGAAGCCGAGCAGTCGTGAAACAACGGTGCCGGATGCCAGAAACAGGCTGGCACGCCCGATCGAATCGCGGCCCTTCGGCGCGGGATCAGCCATCGTCGTGCCCCTTGGTCGTCTCATCATCGGCGTGATCGTCCGACGGGTCGCTCGAGTCCTCATCCGGTTCGTCGATGGGTGCGGTGCCGTCAGTGCGCTCACGGCGGCGGCGGAGAACCGTGCGAATGACACCGAAGACGAACAGCAGAACGACAGCGCCGATGAGAATGATGGTGCCGATGCGTTCCCAGTCGGCGCGCACCGTCACGGGGACCGTCGAGCTGCCGGTGAGAGCGACACCATCTGCCGAGTACAGATTGAGACGCAGATTCACGTCACCGTTGCCGAGTCGAGCCGTCACGGGGATCGCGACAGTCTGCTGCGTCTTGGCAGGGATCTCTGTAAGCTTCGATGACTCGACGGCGAGCCGCGGGTTGTCTGGCGACGCCTTCATCACGACCTGCACGGGAAGGTCGAGACTGTTGCGCACCGAGATCTTGATGGAGATCTGATCGGCGATCATCAAGATCGGGCTGGATTGCACGATCGTCACTGACGAGAGCACGTCCTGCGTCCCCTCCTCGAACTCGGTGACAGCATCCGCCCAGCCATCGAGGTCGGAACGCCATCCGATGGACGAGACAGTGAGCTTCGCGGCGTCATGACGGCCGATGAGTACGCTCGGGTCCTCCAATGCCGTCGCGAATGAGGCAATGTCGTCATCGGCGCTGTTCAGACGCGTGAAGGCCGCAATTCGATCGTCCGACTGCTTCTTGTCGACAAGGGCGACGTCTGTCGTGTCGGATTCCTCGAGGGAACTGAGCGGAGCGATGCTCACTCCGGGAGCAGACTCGAGCGATGAAAGCACCGAGGACATGCGCTCCGCGCTTGACGGATACGTGCGATCCAGGGTGAGAAGGATGCTGCGATCGTGCGCTCCTGGCTCCGCGGCCATGACCGCCAGCTTTGCTTCGAGCGCCGCGATGGCATCGCTTTGCCCCGTTTCACTCGCTGACGTTGCCGCGCGTCGAAGATCCGCAGATGCGGCGGAATCGGCAATGAAGGCGGTCGTGTCACCAAGTGCAGTGCGGGCGTTCACCGATGTGTGCGCGCCGACGGAGGTATTCGATGACGCGAGAATGACAGGGCCGTACCCGAGGTCTTCGAATGAAGCCAGGTTGCCGGCGGTGACGGTGTCATCAGCGGGCCAGATAGCTGTCGGGAATGTGTACGGAAAGTCGAGAAGTGCGTCGAGGCTGGGCACTCCGTTGGGATCGACCGTGGGTGTGGGGCTCGGTGTTGATCCGAGATCATTGGGGCTCGGTGTGTCTGTGTCCGTTGGCGTGGGGGTCTCGGGGGCCTCGTCCTCATTTGGCGGGCTGAAGTTCTGAGGGTCGATGCCGAACGCCAGCGACGTCGGCTGCTGCAGAGAAGATGCTCCGGCCTGCAGTTGAGCAGTCGGGTCGGCGTCCGCATACTGCAGGGGGAATATATCGTGACCCGAGTTCTCCAGTGTGGTGAGCCACGTCGTGGCACTTTCCGGCGCCGCTGACCCGAGCGCCCGAATCGAGGCGATGATGCGCGGATCGATCGCCAGAGCGACTGTATGGCCGAGAACACCGTCGAGTTGGCGCGTGAGAAGCCCGGACTCCGACGTGTAGGCCTCGAGATCCTCAGCGCTGATAAGGCTGTCAGCGTTCGGGGGAAGAGTGATGGGTACGGCGACCGTGACCCTCTGAGTGTCTGGAACGGTGCCTGCCTCAGAGACGAAAGCGTCCCGCGACTGCGCCGTGACATCGCCTGACACATATGTGCCTGCGAAGGAATATGCCCCGAATGTGTCGGGCAGATCAAGATCGTCGCTTGTCACGGTGATCGGCGTGCTCGTCCAGGTCGAGTTCGAATCGATCGAGGGAACGTCAAGCGTGTCGAGGGTCGTCGTCGAAAAGGTATCTGGCGATGACTCGTCGAGGAAGGTGCTGAGATCCGCGCGGGAACCAAACGGCTCATCACCGGCGGACAGCACAACATGACCAGGCGGCAGTGAATTCTCAGTCGAGTTGGTGACTGTCACGCTCGCGCGAATCTCGCCATCGGGCGGAAGAGGGGTGTCCAGGAGTTCGACGGAGAGAACAACGACGTCCTCCGACTCCGTGGCCATCGCGAACGAACCAGCGGCTGACGAGGCCGGCGTCAGGGCCAGAGACGACAGGCCGACGGCAGCGACGATGGCCGCACGCGCGAGAGTCGAAGGAGGAGTCATAGTGTTGGCGAGCCCCACGCGACGGGCGAGGGCTCAGCCGATTCTACGTGGAGACGGCGTGACCTTGCCTGAGCGCACACGGAGCGGCTCAGTCCTCACCTCGCCTGGTCGCGGGTTCAGCGGGCGAGATCTGGGCATGGTCGAGGGAGCCGGCGAGTGTCCATACGGCACGGGTGAGTTCCGGATGCTGGTGGGCGATGTCGCGGAGGATTGTGTACTCAAGGCGGTCCGCCTCGGCACGCAGGCGGGCAGCATCCGGTCGTTGTGTCTGTTCGCCCAAGCGGGCGAGCAGAAACTCGGCTGTCTTGCCCGTACGGTCGAGCTCCTCGTCACGCAGGGCTCTGACGACCAGTTGGTCGACGGTCGGGAGATGCTGCAGGAACTCCCACGGGTCTTCGCCGTCACGAGAGTGGTGCTCGATCAAAACGTCGAGTTCGAGACGCGCGTCAGCGCGCAGGCGGGCGAGGGATTCGCTCATTTCTGCTCGCTTTCGCTGGGAGATACCGTGCATATCCAGCGTACGACGTTGTGACGGGACGTCGTCTGGTAGCGAAAATCCCGCCGGTTTCGCTCGCCATATGTCACGATGGTCTATGGCCACTTCACGACTGAGCGACGCAACCCTGGAGCATTTCTCTGACGTTCTGCATCGTCGGAGAGATGAATTGGTTCATCTGATGCGTGCCAATGACGAGGCGCTCGGCGAGGTGCGTGAATCACTCGGCGAGGGCACCAACGACGACGAGCACGACCCCGAGGGTCCGACGATGTCGGACGAATGGTCGAAGCTCACGGGCCTCCAGACGGAGGGTGAGAACGAGCTGCGCGAGCTTGATGCAGCCCTGGAGCGCATTGAGAAGAATGAGTTCGGGATGTGCGAATCGTGTGGAAACGCGATCGGCAGACCGAGGCTTGAGGCGCGCCCATATACGACGCTGTGCATCGATTGCGCGCGCAAGGCGGAAGCGCACTGACCAGACCTGACGTGACCTGCTGAGGCTAAGCAGATCGAGTCGGCTCCCACTGACAGAGCCACGGTGGCTGAGCTGCCGAGGCTAAGTTTTCTGCCGCGGCTAGGCGCGCTGCCTAGGTGTGCTGCTTAGGCGCGCTGGGCGAGCGCGAACGGCAGAACGGAACCGGCACCGCCGTCCAGAAGCGCTTGACCGGCCACGGTGAGCGTCCAGCGACTATCGACGAGATCGTCGACGAGGAGAATCGGTGCACCCTGGTGCTCGGCCAACCCCTTCGTAAGTGCGGGGCCGACGCGAAAACGCCCCCACACCTGAGCAAGACGGAACACGCTGTTCGTCGTGCCCGTTGCCTGAGGTGGCGACGTGCTCTCGAGAGAGCCGAGCAGAGGCAGGCGGCCGATTCTCGACAGCCCCGCCGCGAGAGAGCCGACGAGCTCGGGATGAGAACTTGACGGCATCGCGACGATCGCGGCGGGACGCTCGGACCACTCCCATTCGGCGAGCACGCGGACGCAGGCATCGAGAATTGCGTTGTCGACGGGAGCATCGGACGCGTTCGGGGCGAACAGCTCACGCAGCCGGCCGCCCCACCCCAGGTCGGTGAGTCGCGTGAGCACACGACCCGGCTGCAGACGGCGCTCCGCGGCGATGCGCCCGGAAACCGGAAGGCCGACGCGATCGGAGCCGGCCGGCCATTGGGCGCGTGGGTCGATCACGACGCCGGCACGCGAGAGGCTCTGCGTTGCAGCATCCGTTGCCGAGTCATCGGCGCCCCGCGGGTACCATGCCTCCGCGCACACGTCGCATCGGCCGCATGCCGCAGCGGTGTCGTCGTCGAGCTGGCGCTGAAGAAACGCCATGCGGCATTCGTCGCCCGCCTCGTACTGCAGCATCGCATTCTGCTCGGAGACTCGTTCGGCCGCGATGCGCTCGTACCGCTCGCTGTCGTAGTGCCACGGCATCCCCGTCGATATCCAGCCGCCCTGAACGCGGCGCACCGCACCGTCGACGTCGAGAACTTTCAGCAGCAGCTCGAGAGCGCTGCGCTTGAGGTCGACTCTCGATTCGAGTGCCGGAGTCGACAGGGGCCGATCGGTTTTCTCGAGTGCGTCAATGACCGCGATCGCCGCGTTCTCATCGGGCATGGATGCTGTCGCGAAATAGCGCCAGATCGCGCGATCCTCCTCCCCCGGCAGCAGCAACACATCGGCGTGTTCTGTGGCGCGTCCGGCGCGGCCCACCTGCTGGTAGTACGCGACAGGAGACGACGGCGCCCCGAGGTGGACGACAAAACCGAGATCCGGCTTGTCGAACCCCATGCCCAGAGCACTGGTGGCGACGAGTGCCTTCACCTCGTTGGCTTTGAGCGCCTCTTCTGCACGCTCGCGTTCACCCGGATCGGTGCGACCCGTGTACGCAAGGACGTTGTGCCCGGCCTCGCGCAGAAGCCGTGCGGTGTCTTCTGCCGCCGACACGGTGAGGGCGTAGATGATGCCGCTGCCTGAGAGTTCGCCGAGGTGGCTGAGGAGCCAGGCGAGCCGTGCCGCGTTGTCGCTGAGCTGCAGGACTCCGAGCCGCAGTGACTGGCGTGCGAGCGGCCCCCTGATGGTGGTGACTGGTTCGCCCCCGGCGCTCAACTGCTCTTCGACATCGACGACCACTCGCTTGTTCGCCGTCGCCGTCGTGGCGAGAACCGGGACGCCGGAGGGCATCCGTGTAACGAGCTCGCGCAGACGCCGGTAGTCGGGGCGGAAGTCGTGGCCCCAGTCCGAGATGCAGTGCGCCTCGTCGACGACGAGCAGACCGGTGCGGTCGACAAGCTGGGGCAGCTGTTCGTCGCGGAACGACGGGTTGTTGAGCCTCTCGGGCGAGACGAGCAGCACGTCGATCTCGTCTTTCTCGAGGGATTCGAGCACGTCGCCCCACTCATGAGCGTTGGCCGAGCTGATGGATGCTGCCCGCACGCCGGCCCGCGCCGCCGCGGCGATCTGGTCGCGCATGAGGGCCAGGAGCGGAGAGACCAAGAGGGTCGGGCCGGCACCCGCCTGCCGAAGAAGCAAAGTCGCCACGAAATACACGGCTGACTTGCCCCACCCCGTGCGCTGCACGACGAGGGTGCGCTCGCGGTCGTCGACCAGGGCAGAGATCGCCTCGAACTGCCCGTCGTGAAAATCGGCGTCGTCGCGCCCGACGAGGGCGCGAAGCTTGTCGCGGGCGGCGGTGCGGGTGGTGTCTGTCACTCCCCCACCCAATCAGACGTGGGTGACATCACAGCATCCGTCTGGGTTCTATGTGCAGAAATGGGCGGTCGCGCCGGGCTGTGGACGAGGAACTGAGGTGGGGGCCCGTGGCGATGGTGGCTGTGGAGAACCGTGAACCGTCCACAGATTGCTGATCGGCACAGCGGTGTGCCGTGGCATCCGGGCACGATCGGCGTATGACGATCAGTGCAGAAGAGGCAGCGAGCACTCCGCTCGTGAGCGATGAACAGATTGAGGCCAGAATGGCCGATCTCGTGGGCCGCGCCCTCAGACGTCAGTGGTGGATGTTCTTTCTCGACGAGAACGACGTCCAGCTCCCCGTCGTGGTGCCTGTCGAGGGTGCGCCCCTTGTGCCCGACGAGGCCGCGGCGGAGCATAGCGCCGAGGGAATGGCGGCGATTATGGAGGAAATCGGTGCCGCGCAAGTGATCCTCGTGTGGGAACGCCCGACCGGTGCGACGGTGACGATGCCCGATCGAGCGTGGGCGCGCTCATTGGGTGAGGCGGCGCGAGTGCGCGGGATCTGCGTGCGCGCGCAGCTGATCAGCCATCGCGACGGAGTGCGCTGGCTCGCACCCGACGACTACCTTGAGCAGTTGGCCGCGTCGTAACCTGGCTGAGGGGTTAGGGACATATCCGAATTCTTCGCAGCACTAACCAGTCCCACTGGTTACCTCAGAAGTCCGCCGTTCCCTCGGACGATCCCGGGTTACCGTTGCCGTTGCCGGCTTCGGCCGTCTATCGGTTCCCGGGTCACCCGCTCCCCGTTCCCCGCTCCCTTCTCGGCATCCGCTGGCAGAATAGACCGGTGACCGACACCTTTTTCGAGAGCGCCGACCTTGCAGAGCGGCTGAGATCCGATCTTGAGGCAGCCGCCTACTCCGTCCCGACGCTCACCGCACTCTGGGGCGATGAGGCAGAGCGCGCCCTGCATCGCAACCAGCGCGTGCCTGCTCTCCGTCAGCTCTCCCGCCAGCCGGCCAGCGCCGCCGTGACACTCGCTCGCCTTTTCGTGCTCGGCTGCAACGTCACGCGAGAAGCCCTGAATGCGGCGCTTCCGTCTCTCGGGGTTGCCGGCGCGCAACAACTCGAACTCATCGCGGCCGCTGGTGACAGCATCCGGCCGCTGAAAGACCTGCGACCATACAGCTTCATTGACGCGACGGGGGCGGGCAGCTGGTGGATCGTCTCTGATCTGGGCGAGCTCACTCGACCTGGTGCGCTTGACGAAGACCATGTGCTCGGCGTCGGCGGTGCGTCACTGTCGCTCGCGGGGCTGATGGGGCCTGGTCCCGTCGAGAGTGTCCTCGATCTCGGAACCGGATGCGGGATCCAAGCGCTGCACGCGTCGCGGCACGCGAAGCGGGTCGTCGCGACAGACATCTCGGCGCGAGCACTCGACCTCGCGCGGCTGAATGCCGCGCTCAACGGCGTAACCACCATCGAATTCCGCCACGGCAGCCTGTATGAGCCGGTCGCGGGTGAGCGATTCGATCAGATCGTCAGTAACCCGCCCTTTGTGATCACGCCGCGGCGCCCCGGCGTTCCCGCGTACGAGTACCGGGACGGCGGGCTCGTCGGTGACGAGATCGTGCGGCGAGTTCTGGTCGGCAGTGCCGAGCACCTCACACCGGGCGGAACCGTGCAGATGCTGGCGAACTGGGAGTACCGCTCGGGCGAAGCGGGGCTTGACCGTGTCGCGTCATGGCTGACCGAGGATGCTGGTGAGGCTCTCGACGCGTGGGTCATCGAGCGCGAAGTGCAGTCACCGGAGGAATACGCCGAGACGTGGATCCGCGACGGCGGAACGCGCGAGGGCACCGAGAGATTCGACGAGCTGTACGACGCGTGGTGCGACGACTTCGCCGAGCGTGGTGTGCTGCAGGTGGGCTTTGGCTACGTGTGGCTGCGCCGTCGCACGAACCTCGACACGCCCCTATGGAACCGGTCAGAACGGTTACTCTCCCCGCCAGGGCACAACGACACAGGTCTTGGTGCACATATGGCCGCGTGCGTCGCGGCGCACGACCGCCAAGCGGGGGCGACGAATGCCGAGCTCGCCGCGACGGCGCTCCTCGTCGCCGGTGACGTCACTCAAGAGCAGCACCACTGGCCGGGCAGTGAAGACCCCACGGCGATCATTCTGCGCCAGGGCGGCGGCTTCGGCCGCAGCATCCCCGTCGATACGGCTCTGGCGGCGCTCGTGGGAGCCTGCGATGGAGAGCTCACCGTCGGCGCGATTGCGGGGGCACTCGCACAGCTGCTTGACGTCGGCGAAGACGAGCTGGCTGCGCAGCTGCTCCCCCGCGTGCGGGACCTCATCGATGACGGCATCCTGGTGTACCCCTCAGACGGGCCTGCGTCGCAAAGGTCGCAAAGATAAGGCATCTGCCCGATGGGGCACCGCTACCTTAGCTTCCACTCTGGAGGTATCGAACGAGATACCAGGAGTGAGCACGATGAACGCATGGCCCGAAATGTACTACGAAATCGAATACCGTCAGCACGAGCGAGCATTGGAGAATGCCGCCGCGTATCGGCGAGCGGCTGAACTCAGCCCCGCGCAGGTTGTGCCGTACGTCTCCGTGTTCTCGCGGGCACTAACCAAGCTGAAGGGTTACATCAATCGGCGGCGTAAGTCCCGCCGGGCGCGTGCGGACGCGGCCTCAACTCCCTCGACGGCGAGTTCGCACTCAGCTCCGGTGACAGCGGAGCGGGTACCCGCCCCATCGATAAGCGCGTCACCGGTGTCGACGGTGCGTGCGCGCAGAGTGAAAAGTGAGGATGCTGTTGCTCGACCGCGTCTTGGCTAAGAACGCGGCAGATGGCGCGGCTGATGTCGGTGCGCCGTGTGACGATGGGAACATGGTCGAAACCCCTGTGCGCGCGACGATGGTGGGACGCGCACACGAGCTGAGCGCCCTGACCTCTGCCTTCGAGCGCAGCATGGAGGGGCGCCCCCACGTCGTGCTTGTGGCGGGTGAAGCCGGGATCGGCAAGACGCGACTGCTGCGCGAATTCCGCGAACAGGCGAGTGCGCAAGCGAATGTGGCAGTCGGTCAGTGCATTGATTACGGGGCGACGCCGGTCCCGTACGCTCCGATCATCGGCGTGCTGCGCGACATCGTCGCCGATATGGGGGCAGAAGCCGCACGAGCCGTGGTCGGTCCAGGGCGCGATGCTCTGCTGCTGCTGTTGCCCGAGCTCGGTGAGGGGCCTCTCGACTGGAGTGAGGTGAGCGCCAGCAGGCTCCACGATGCAATCGCTGTGCTGCTCGAGGCGTATGCACAGCGGGCGCCGCTCGTGGTGATGATCGAAGACCTGCACTGGGCCGATGAATCGACCTTGACAATGCTTCGCTTTTTGATGCGTGTGATCTCGCACGCCCGCGTGCTCATCGTGCTCAGCGTGCGCAGCGAGGACGTCGGCAGAGGGTCAGCTGTGCACACGTTCCTCGCTGAAGGAGAGCGCGCTCGCCTGCTCGAGCGCGTCGGTCTGTCACGGCTCGACCGCACCCAGGTTCGCCAGCTCGCCGAGTCGATGCGCGGCGACAATCTCAGCGACGACGTTCTCGACCGCATCGTTGATCGCACCGATGGCGTGCCGTTCTTTGTCGAAGAGCTCGCATGCTGTGCAACCGGGGCGATGCCCGACACTCTTCGAGACCTCCTTCTGGCGCGCTACGACTCAGTCGATGCCACGGCTCAACGGGTCATTCGAGTGCTCTCGGCTTCAACAGGCTGGCTGCCGCACGTCATTCTGCGAGAGGTTGTCGATCTGAGCGACGAAGATCTCGACGAGGCGATTCGCGCCGGGGTGTATGCGAACATCCTCGAGGTCGATGACAACGCCTATTGCTTCCGCCATTCGCTGCTGCGGGAGGCGGCTCAGGGCGAACTGCTTCCCGGTGAGCGCGGGCGGGTGCACCTCGCGTATGCCCGCGCTTTCGAGCAGCATCCTGAAATCGACGCCGAATTCGAGATCGCATACAACTGGAACGCCGCCGGTGATGCACCACGTGCATTGTCAGCAGCGGTTTCGGCCATGTGGAGCGCTAAGAAGGCGTACGCGTACGCAACCGCGTCTCAGCTGGGTGAACTCGCGCTTGAACTCTGGGAACGCGTCGACGAGCCTGAGCGGTTGGCCGAGGTGTCGCGGGTGAAGCTCATATCGACTGTCGCCTCACTGCATCGAAACGCTGGTGCGGGTGAGCGTGCACTCTCGTTGATCAACGCGGCGCTGGAGGAGGCAGACCACTCCCCCGTCACACCCGAGCTCTTCGTGCGCTTGCTGCGAGATAAGGCTCAGTACCTCGCGAATATCGGCCGCCCGGGTGCCGTCGAGCTTCTCATCGATGCGCTCGCACTACTTGGCGACGAATCTGACGAGAATCCGGGTCATGTGCACGATGAGCGCCTCCACGCGATGCTTCTGAATATGCTGGCGGCCCGGTACATGCTCGTAGGTAAGGCGCACGAGTCGATCGTCACCTCATCGACGGCGTATGAGGTCGCATCGGCCGCAGGCGAACGTGCCGAGCGGTCGATCGCGGCGAACCTGCGCGGTATGTCACGAGCCCAATTGGGTGATGTCACCGAGGCTCTCGCCGACATCGAACGTGCGCGTGAAGACGCCATCGACCCGAAGTCGCGACTGCGCTTCAGCGTGAACTATTCAGACCTTCTTTATCTGCTCGGCCGCTATGAAGAGGCAATCGAAGTTGCCCGTGCCGGGCACGTGCGTGCCATTGAGCTGGGAGTGGAACGCAGCTCGGGATCGATGCTTTTGCACAACATGGTCGACCCCCTCTTTGCACTCGGTGACATCGATGAGGCTGAGAACATCATCACGAGAACCCTTGAGCTCGGCAGCCTCACTGTGCCGCAGAGCTATTCACAGAGAACCCGTGTGCAGGCGTTGCTCTGGCGTGGTGATGTCGCGACGGCTCGCCGTCTCGCCGAGCAGTGGTTGCCCGGTTTCGACGCGATTGCCCGCGTCGAACAGCAGGTCTGGTGGGCAGCAAGTGAAATGCGTGTCGATCTGGCGAGTGCCGAAGAGAGATGGGATGACGCGTGGCGTGCTGTTCGCGGTGTTCTCGATGAGCCCGGGGTGACGACGCAGCTGCACAGGCGCAACTTCTTGCTGAAGTCGGCGGAGGTGGTGACGCGTTTGCGCGATGCGAACACGGGTGTTGATCCGGATGCTGCCGCAGAAGAGGTGCGCACGGCATGGCATGCCCTGCCGGAATCAGTTGCGACGAAACCACTCACTGCCGTTGTCGAAGGGCTTCTGGCTCCTCCGGCAGCGGTCTCTGTCGAGCTGCATGTTGCGGCGGTCGAGGCGTCAGATGACCCGATCGTGCCTGCGCTTGTGCGTCCCGTGGTTCGTCTCCAGCTCGCGCGTGCTCATGTCGCTGCGGGCGACCGCGTGCGTGCGTCTGCGGTGATGGATGACGTGATCGGCCGTGCCCGAGAGCTCGCTCACGTGGGAGTTCGCGACCAGGTGATGGCGTACGCGGATGCTGCAGGTCTGCGTGGCTCGACAGCATCCGTCACTGATGACGTCCTCACGGCACGCGAGCTTCAGGTGCTTGAACTTGTTGCCGAGGGACTTAGCAACCGGCAGATCGGCGAACGGCTATTTATCAGCACGAAGACGGCGAGTGTTCATGTGTCATCGATTTTGCGGAAGCTGGGTGTTTCGACGCGTACCGAGGCCGCAGTCGTCGCGCGCCGTACGGCGCGTTAGCGGCTCGCCGTCAGCCATTCACCGTCCGTTCGGAGAGTTGTGCTGAGATGTGTGTATCCGAAGAAGCCAGCGAATGGATGAGTCGTGACTCCACGAACGGCCGAATACCCGAGGCCGGACCACTTTCTTCTGCACATCAGCGACACACACCTGTTGGGTGGGGGTCGTCGCCTTTACGGATCTGTCGACCCGACAGCTCAGTTGCGCGAGTTGTTCGCCGAGCTGGATGAGTCGCAGCGCCACCCGGATGCGATTGTGTTCACGGGAGACCTCGCCGACAAGGGTGAGCCCGAGGCTTATGATCTGCTGAGGCGCATCGTTGAGCCTGCTGCTGAGCGACTCGGCTCCCGGGTGATCTGGGCGATGGGCAATCATGACAACCGTGCTGCGATGCGTTCGGAACTCTTGGGTGAGCCACCGAGTATGCGACCCATCAATCACGTGTATGACCTCGATGGGCTGCGTGTTGTGACAATCGACACGAGTGTCCCCGGTGAGCATTATGGCGATCTCACGGCGGAACAGCTTGACTGGTTGCGTGAGCAGCTTGCCGTTCCGGCACCCCATGGCACGATCCTTGCGATGCATCATCCGCCGATCCCGAGTGTGCTTGATCTTGCGGTGAGTGTGGAATTGCGCGATCAGCAGCGACTGGCTGATGTGTTGCGTGGAACAGATGTGCGCAGCATCATTGCCGGGCACTTGCACTACTCGTCCATGGCGTCATTTGCGGGCATCCCCGTTTCTGTCGCTTCGGCGAGTTGCTATACGCAAGATCTCACGGTGCCGGTCGGGGGGACGCGGGGACGCGATGGGGCGCGTGCCTACAATCTCGTGCATGTCTATGAGAGCACGGTGCTGCATTCGGTTGTTCCGTTGGGGCAATATCGTGTTCTGGACTATGTGGATGCTGAGGAGTCTGCGCGTCGTCTCGAAGCTGATGGCATTGAGATACCTCTGTCGCGTACGCAAGCGGCTGAAGCTGCGGAAGCATCACGTTCGCGGGTGCCAGCGTCGGTGTCCTGAGTTTCTTGGCCGAAGCTGGCGGTCTGTAGTTCGGACGCCACCACCATTGTTGCCCGCGGATGACTCTCGCGGCAGCAGCACAGCCTGAGTAGCGCTTCAAGCTGTTCTGCTTGTGCGTTATGTGTGTTGGGGCCGCCGCCGGGATCGCAGGTCCAGCCGCCGTCGCTCACATGCCCGCAGGGCGTCGATTCTGGCGGTATACCGACGCATTCGACGCTCGTCATCTCGTCAGCCGCAGTGATCGTCATCGGTCAGCACTGGTGCGATCTACGCGTCGTAGCGGATGGCTCCCTTCTCACCGGCTGCCCCAGCCGAGGCAGGCGGTCTGGCGCTCGGATACCTTCGCTGCAGTTGCCCGGGAATGACTCTCGCGGTGTCGGCGTACTCCGAGTAACGCTTCAAGCTGTTCTGCTTGTGCGTCTCAGGTGTCGGGGCCGCCGCGTACGTTAGGTGCGCGGCCCGGTATCTCGACCATCATCGGGCGGGTGTCCTTCGGGGCCGCCTCGGTCCCTGGGACTGCCCTTCTGTTCGGAACCGGTACCGCCTCCGGGACGGCCACTACCGCCTGGCCGGTCGCCATCGATCGGCCGGCCACTACCGCCTGGATGTCCACCGCCTTCGGAGTTGCCACCATCGCTGGGCCGGTCACTACCGCTTGGTCGGTCACCGCCGCTGGGACCGTCGTCGCCGCCGTGGCCGTTGCCGCGTGGACTCTCCCCAGGATCGTCGCCGTCGGGATTGTCGCCGGAACTATTGCCGTCTTCATTGTCACCTTGTCGGCGACGTTTGCCGAGATACTTCCGGTTCACGTACCAGCCTGGTGGCACGAGTTTCGGGTGGCCGTCGTGGTTGCGGGTGATCGCCCATTCGCCGTGTTCGACTAACCGGTGGTGAAACCAACACAAAAGGACGCCGTTGTCGAGGTTGGTGGGGCCGCCGTTGTCCCACCCCTGGATGTGGTGTGCTTCACACAACCAGGCGGGGATGTCGCAGTCCACTGCCGCACACGTGGTCCCATCCCGCGCAACCAGAGCAAGGCGCTGCTTCGCAGTGAAAAACCGTTCCGTGTCTCCCAGGTTCAACACATCCCCGTGCTGATCGATCGTGACCCGTCTCGTGTTGCCGTTGCACCGCATTTGTTTCACAAACGACATGGGCAACGCTGCCGGTGTCCCCGGCGACCACGCCGCACCATTCCCGTTCTCCAGGTCATCCTCTGACACGGTGACCAAAACGGTCGGAGCACGACCGTGCAGTTTCGGGGTGCTGTCCTGTGTGCCGGTGCCAGCAACAATGCTGGTGAACACATCCGCACGTTCCTGCGGCCTCGACCGATTCTCCGGTGCCTGTTCCTTAGCGGCGAGTTCATCCGCCTGCATAAACGCCGGGCTGGTGCGTTTGGACATGAACGCGTCAAACACCGGAGTGACGTGTGCTGCCTGTTCCGGAGAGAGCACCCCGGTAAGACGCATACTCCCATCATCCAGATGACGAAACACCAAACTCCGTGCCTCATGAAGTTCCTCCGCCGACGGTTGCACACCATCCGGATCCAACACAGCACAGAACATGCGCGCCTGACCCCGCAACGCATCCGCCGCCACCGGCACCTCACCATCAGCACCGGTCGCGTTACCCAGCAGTGTGGCTTCAGCCCAATCGAGCTGCTCCGGCGCCACCCGCGACAGAACCGGAGCAAGCGTGGAGGTGATTGCCTCGGCCACATCCAAACCGATGGTGCCCTCAGCGAGAGCTTTCGCCGTCTGGGCAAACACCGGCTCCAGAGGAAGACCCGTGTCCGAGACCCGCGGAGTGGTGCGCTGAGCGAGCTTCGTGTACCGGTACGCCGTGGAGTTCTTCACCCCCGTCACCTTCTCAAACAGTGCCGTCGGGCTAGCGGAGCCGTGACGAGCCGCCAACCCGTCAAACCCCGCGCCCGTGTCGGAGCGTCGGGCAATGTCGCCAACATTGCTGACCTGACGGCCCTCGACCACCCGAGAAATATTCGCCAAAAGACCCACAAACCTCAGCAAATCGTTTGCGGAGAGCGATTCCGGAGCGAAATCAGTCAAACCCGCCACAGCCCCCAACGCACGCTCCGCCGCCTCCACAGCAGACACCGCAGCAACCGCGCCACTCGAAGCAGCGTCACGATCCGCCGACCGCGGTGCGAGCTCCCCCGGGGAGTGCTGGTTCTCCGATATCTCAGGCACACCCGGAGCCGCCCACCGGGCCCGGTTCTCCGGCTCCTCCGAAGACCCAAACCCGGGTGCCGAACCTGCGATAACCATGGACACATTGTGACAGCAGCCACCGACATTCCCACCGACACAAACCCCCGATCAACACACCAATGTGGATAACTCCAAAAGTCGCATGCCTGTGGACGGAGAAGCGGAATTTGGCACCGACGAAAGGCTGCCTGAGGGAGAACAAACGAGCAGATTCGCGTTGACATCCGAGGCGAGGTGAACCGAAACATAAAAGCGAAGAACCGCGCCAGTGCGAGTGCCGACAATCGCGATATCCGGAGCACGGGACCACAAGAGTGGTGGAACAAAGCGGTGACAATGGCGTCGCCCGGAGCCGACGGGTGTATGGATAAATCCCGCAGCATGACGGCGACGGAGAGGGAACACGACGGGGTCGCGGAAGGAAAGCGGGGAACTCAGAGTTGGGAACTGAGAGCTGGGCCTCAGAGCTGGGCCTCAGAGGACGGGGGCGTGCACGGGGACGAAGGAAGGGCCCCAGCAGCCAGGGCAGGCCCCAGGGAACAGGACGATGCCCCCAGGGGGACAGCGCGGGCCCTAGAGAGTACGAATTGCGTTAGAGAAAGGTTGGGGACTCGCCGGCCGTGTTGTGAGATTCCGCAAGAGTCTGCAAGCAAGCAAACGAGCAAGCGAGCGCTCAGCGCCTCGAACCCAGACTTCTCGAGCGCACAGTTTCTCTAGATCGACTCCTTCTCCCAGGGAGCCGGAAACGGAAAGTAGCGATTCAGAAAGCTCAGCACGGCACGCGTGCGCTCCGCGTCGGTCAACTCAGGATTCGATCCGTCATTGAGGCAGAACATGTCTTGGTCCCGCTTACGCAACAGGCGTTCCATGGCAGGGATCGCGCTCTTGAGCGTTGTCTCGATGTACTTCACCTTGGCCTGACGCTGCTCGACGGCGCGACCCGTCATGAGCGCGTAGTAGTGGTAAAACGAGTTCGTCACCGAGATGTCAGTTGCTGAACGGAAGCGCGCTGCAGCTGTGCGCTGAAACTCCTCGGCAAACTCGGACTCCATCTCGTGAAGGATGCTGACACGCAACGGCGCCGCACAGTGCTCAAGGTGACGCGTGGTCACCTTGCCGAACCGCCTCCGGAGCACATCGCGATTGACGCGCGCAGCATTCTCGTGCCCGCTTCGCGCCGGGTCAGTGTCTCCCAGTCCGATTCGCGTGCGAGCCTCGACGAACTTCGTGATGCCGCCCGGAGAGAAGAAAAGGTCAGGGCTCACTGGACGGCCGAAGAACATGTCGTCATTGGAATATAAGAAGTGTTCTGCGAGCCCGGGGATGTGCTGCAACTGGCTCTCTACGGCGTGCGAGTTGTGAGTGGGCAGGACGCTCGTGTCACGGAAGTGGCTCTCGGCGGGCACGAAAGTCACCTTGGGATGGCGCTGGATCCAGGCGGGAGCGGGGGAATCCGTCGCGATGAAAATCCGTCGAATCCACGGCGCGAATAGATAGATGCTTCGCAGGGCATACTTGAGTTCGTCAATCTGCCGGAATCGGGCGACCGAGTCGTCCCCCTCCCCCACGACCACGCCGGCCATCTGCTCAGCGCGCTTCTTCTGGTACTCGGCGCTCGAGCCGTCAACCCACGAGAACACCATGTCAATGTCGAACCCAATATCGCTCGCGAGTTCGGCGAACATATTCTCCAGCGTGGGCCACTCGCGCCCGTAACGCGTCACTGTGGCAATGACCGCTTCGGAACGATCCAGAACCTGACGCGTCAGTGCGTTCGGCGTCGGCGCAACGATCGACTGATCGCCGAATCGCCAGAACTCGAGCTGTGGTGCTGACTCTGGACCATAACGTAAGCGCCCAATGGGCTCGACACGTGGGCGAAACAGCCGAAGAACTTTTGCTTTGGGGTTTGTCGAGAGAGCACCGTCGGCAACGAGGAGGGCACGGTCATCTGTGTCGACCGTGTAGAACGGGGCGGCAGAGACGTCACGGTTATGCTTCTTCTTCAATGTCAGCGCATAAAAGGGCTCGTTGGCAAATGCCGATGACAGTGCTGCCTCCACCGAGCGCCGGTCGCGCCGATCAACAGCAATCGTTTCCTGATCGTCCTCTCCTCGCACGAGGAGATAGTCAATCTGCGCGCTCTCCAGTGCGGCGGCGAGTGCGATCAGGTCGGAGATCATTGCATCATGCGGTGTGAAGGTACCCGTGCTCAGGGCATACTGACCCGTCCGGTGGACGACATCATCGCGATCAAAACGCTTACGATCGTCGGTCCGAATGACCGGTTCGTCGCTTCGCAGTCGCGGTGCATCGAGCACGGGCTCCCTTGTTGACGGATCTATCGACTCGTGTGCGCGCTCGCGAGACAGGAACGCCGGTGGAGTGTCCTGGTCAAAGCGCCCGTCATCTGAATCGTTCACAGCACCCCCTATCAGGCTCTCAGTCTACGGCCCGTGGCCTCGCCCCAGCGTCGCCCGTGTGCACGGCGATCCCGGTATAAGAAACCAGCCAGAACAGTTACAGCAACGTGCTTCAGAACGTGTGAGGCGCTCTCGCCGTCGCGGGTGCGAGTGCCGGTAATACTTGTAGCATCAACCAAAGGTAGAATAGTGGCATGACAGAACCGCACTGGCTCACGCCCGAGCAGCTTGCCGCGTGGACTCGACTCGTCGCCGTCGTCGAGTTGCTGCCGGGTGCTCTCGATACTCAGCTGCAGCGCGATGCCGACCTGACCCACTTCGAGTACTTCACACTCGCCATGCTGTCGGAGGCCGACAATCGGTCGCTCCGCATGACTGCTCTTGCGTCGCGTACGAACGCGACACTCCCCCGGCTCTCCCATGTCGTCTCTCGGCTCGAGCGCCGCGGGTATGTGCGGCGCACTCCTGCCGATGATGATCGGCGGGCGATCATTGCCCAACTCACGGACGATGGCTGGCAGAAGGTTCTGGCCACAGCGCCAGGCCATGTCGACACCGTGCGGCAGAACGTCATCAATGCCCTCGATGAACGTGACACCGAGGACCTCCGTCGCATCATGGCGAAGGTCCTCGACCGTCTCGACCCTGAAGGCCGCTTCGGCATGTCGACGGGACCGATGTAGCTCGACACTCCCCTGCCCGGGCGCCGTTCAACACACGAGCTTCCGGATGCTGCGATAGCTGCGCCCCGGGCCAGTCGACAACTGCGCAGGCTGCCTTCTCGTATCGGAAACACTCCGGGGTGCGCCGCCGGCATCATGACCTGAAATCCCCACGGGATGCGCCTCGAATCGTACCCGGCACCGAACACGTCCGATGACAAGCCCGGATGCCGCTGACGCGACGTGCTGCACGAACGAGCTCCCCATCGGTCTGTGCGTGATGCGCAGTGGCGAAAATCGGTGGAATCCACGGACCGCACCGTGTTCGGTCCGTAGACCGCACCGTGTGAGATCCGCGCGTTCGCTGCGGGCGAGCGCGCACTGTTAGCACTCGCAGGTCGAGAGTGCTAATCTGTCGTTAGTTGAGTAATACACGCTCAAGTTTGGGAGGTTACCTAATGACTACGACATTTGACCCATTCCGCGACTTTGCATCGCTCGCCGGAGCACTGGCAGATACACCGGCCGGCCCGCGACGCATGCCGATGGATCTGTACCGCGACGGCGACACGTACGTGCTCAACGCCGACCTGCCCGGAATCGATCCGGGTTCCGTCGACATCGACGTGGACGGCCAGCTTCTGACCATCCGCGCCGAGCGCACGGTATCGAGCGGAGACGGCGTGAAGTGGATCACGCGCGAGCGTGGCACGACGTCGTATCTGCGTCAGCTCAGCCTGGGGCAGGGCATCGACACCGAGAAGATCAGCGCGAGCTACGACAACGGCGTGCTGAGCATCATGATCCCGGTGAGCGAACGGGCAAAGCCGCGCAAGATCGCCGTGAACTCGGCTCCCACCGAGGCGACTCCGGCGCTGAGCGACAGCACCACGGCGTAGTAACGGTCCGCAGCGCGAGCAGCCTCGATGCGGATTCGGCCTCTGCCAGATCCACACCGAGACGCGCGCCACTCGGGCGAACGGCCGCCGACCCTTTCGGTCGGCGGCCGTTCGTGTTCGAGCCAGAACTCTCGACTACTCGGGGCGTCCGGGGGAGTCGTCAACGATCCACGGCTCCGCCTGGCTGGAGAGAAAATCCGGACGAGCGCCCCGAATAGATCGGTCAGGCGCTCGCTCCCGCCCCGTACAGAGTCGTCAAGGCGAGGTGCCGACTCCTCACAGCGTCTGCAGAATGACAGCGATGCCCGAGACGATCGCAAAGATCAGGATGCCGTAGCGGAGGCCCCGCCCGCCGACACGACGATGCACGAGCGAGCTGAGCCACACGCCGATCACGACAGCGGGAAGCAGCCACAGACTCGTCGTCAATCCGGAGCCCAAGAAGCGTCCGCTTATGGCAAGGCCGATTAGTGAGATGACCTCGCCCACGAGGAAGCACAGTGCCACGGTGGCTCGCATTTCGGCGGCGGGCCGGTGTTGATAGACGAGAGCGAGGGGAGGGCCGCCGACTCCCGTCGCTGTCTCGCTCAGACCGGTCAGGGCGCCGGCCGCGAGGAACGCGGCCGGGCTCGGCGTGAACGCTGGCGCAAGAAGACTCACGAGGGCCGCGAGAATGGTCGACCCGCCGATCAGATACCCCAGGCCGCTTGGGGGAATCAGTGCGAGCAGGCCGATGCCGAGGGGCGTCGCGAGCACGCGCGCGATGGTGATCCATCCGGCACCGCGCAGGTCAATGCGGTGCCGCTCTCTCCACGCCACAAACGCGTTGAGCGGCAGCATCCAGATCAAAATAGCGACGGGAACAAAGCCGGGATCGACGAGGCCTGCCAGCGGTGCCACGAGCATGGCAAAGCCGATGCCGGTAGCGCCTTGCAGAAACGCTCCCGCCAGCACGGCGACAGCGAGAAAGACGATTGCCGCAGGCGTCATTCACCGCACTTTCCTTCGGAGGGTCCGCTCAATCTCGGAGGCTCCCACACGATAACGTGTTTCGCCGCGCGGGGTGGCCCAGCGGTCCGCCGCCAGAGCGGTGAGCGCGCTCGGCGTTCGGCGTATGGGGAATGGTCGTCGCACGCGGACACAGTGATGCCGCATGCGGACACACTCATGCCGCACGCAGGCAGAAGGGTGTTGCGCGTGGTTGGCAGGATGCCGCGAGCAGAAGTGCCGCCCGAATTCACCACCAGCACAGCCAGCCGCTGTAGGGTTTTTGGTCGTCCCCAAATCGAAAGCTCCCCATGACCGCAAGCCCCCTCGATGAGAGCCCGTACGAGGTTCTCGGCGTCGATCGCACAGCGAGCGACGATGAGCTGCGGCGTGCCTACCGCCGCCGTGCACGGCAGACGCACCCCGATCTGGGCGGCAGCGCGGCGCAATTCAACGCGGTGCAGCTGGCCTGGGAGCGCCTGGGCACCCCCGAGTCGCGAGCCGCGTACGATCGCAGTTCGTCTGCCCGGCCAGCATCCGGTTTCGACGCTGACGAGTCGGAACACATCTGGAGCACCGGCCGCTCGCGATCGACGCAGCGCGATTCGCGCCCGAAGGCACGCATGTATGGCCATCCGGGTGGTCGCGCACGCGATAGATTCACGACGCTCATGCGCGAATGGGTCGGACGAGGTACGGATCCCGTCGACATCTACGACGAGGCGCTGATTCGACGTGCACCCAGTGAGATCAGGCACGCGCTCGCCGATGCGCTGGCCGAAGAAGCCACAGCGCGGGCGCTTGCGGACCTCGGCATGGGGTACACGGTGTGGCACGGTGTTGCGACAGACCGGGGGAGTGACACCTGGGTCGTCGATGCGGATGCTGCCGCGAGCGACACCCGCAAGATCGACCACGTCGTGCTCGGCCCGAGTGGCCTGTTCGCTGTGCAGTCGGAAGACTGGGGAGAGCCAGCGCGTGCCCGCCGCGGTGACCTCATCAGCGACGGGCTCGCGAAAGGTGAGAAGCCCGTGCACGCTCTCGCGACCCGGACCAAGGCCGTGGCGCGATCGGCACGCGTCAAGTTCACGGCACTCGTGATCGTGCTGCCCGACGACGCACTCGACGATGCGATCACCGCGCTGGGGCGCACACGCGGACTCGCGGCGTTCGCCGTGCGTCGGTCGGTGATCGGTCACTTCCTGCGCACGGGCGTGCCCGATGCGGCACGCCCGGCGGGAACGGACATGTTCGAGGTGCGCACGAGGCTGCAGAACAGCATCCATCTCGTGTGACGATCGTCTCGTCTCGTTGCCTTTGAGCGGCCTGCCCCCGAGGGCCTCGATACTCGACGGACCGGAAATGCCGAGTACCCGGGCTCATGCAGGCCCATACTCATCCAGAGCCACAGTCCGACGTGAGTGAATTCAGCCACGCCTGAACCTCACGGGTTCGACTTGGCGCAGCTCAGGCCTTCTCCGTGCCTGAGCCCCCACGCGTCTGACGTCCTGCACGTGTGATCCGGGTGCCTGAGCTCCCACACGTCTGATTTGCTGCGGGTGCGATTCGCCCACGAAATCTCCGCCGCGCGGCGGATGTCACCGGCTGAGCTCGTGCGTAGCCTGTTCGTGAGAAGCGCTCGTCGGGACGGGCTGTACGTGTGGCACGTTCGGTGGGTGTGGAAGGGCCGGTGCGCACGCGCCGACCGGGGATTGTCGATTGGTGAGGTGCCGATCGGGCGGAGTTCGCCGACGTTTCTGCCGGCAGAACGGGCAGACGGAGCGCAGCGGAGGTGGTGACGATGGCTGGACGCGGATTCGGCGCCAACGCGGGCATGAGCATGGGCGCGGGGATGGCGATCGGCGTCGGGGTCGGCATGGCGCTGGGCGCCGCCATGGACAACTTGAGCAGTGGTCTTGCGATTGGTCTCGCGTTGGGCATCGCCTTCGGCGCCGGTTTCAACAACCGTCCCGCGAAAAATCGCCCAGATGAGGATGCTGATGACGAAACGGATCCGCCCCCTCCGACGGTGTGACAGGCGACGCGTGACGGCTCGCAGGTGTCACCACAGCGTGACGGGCGAGTGGTGACGATCCGAACGGAGATGCCGGTGCGATGGGCCCGGCGTGACTGACGCCGTGATGAGTGCCGCGTGACGGGCTCGGCGTGGCAAGGCGTGACTGGGCTCCACGCGGACGGCCCCGTGTGGCGACTCTGCGTTCGCGTGGCCGATCGGCGGGTCAGGCCAGCGACAGGGCGACGCCGTCGAGGATGTCGTGTTCGCTCGTGACGACCGAATCCAGCGTTCCGCCCGCCGCCGCGACCGCCTCGGCCGTGCGCGTGAGCACCGTGTGCCAGGTCAGCGCACCCGCGGCGATGACATCGACGCGACCCGGGTGCATGTAGGGGAGTGCCGCCCGATCGTCACGCGGCAGCTGGGCCATGTCGTCGCATGTCGCGAGCATCGCGGCGACCGTAAGGCGGGTGCCGTTGATGGCATCCGGATCGTACCGGTCGAGCGAGAGCGCGTGAGCCGTGAGCGTCGTGATGGTGCCGGCGACGCCGACCACTTCGCGGACGCGGCCCAAATCGACGGATGCTGTCGCGAGATCAAGCGCGGCGTTCACATCGCGCACGATGCCTGCGCGGTCGTCCTCGCTCGGTGGATCCTGCGTGATGTTGCGCTCGGCCATGCGCACGCAGCCGACGTCCATCGAGAACGACGAGATGGTGTCTCCGTCGCCGAGCACGAGTTCTGTTGACCCTCCGCCGAGGTCGACGACGAGGCGTCCGGCTCCGGGAGGAAGCACGCTCGTGGCACCCTGGAACGACAGCTCTGCCTCTTCAGTGCCGGCGAGAACCTCGGGAGCGGTGCCGATGATGTCGCGGACAGCGTCGATGAAGACCAGGCGGTTCGCAGCATCCCGAGTCGCTGACGTCGCCACGAAGCGCACCCGCTCGACATCGTGCTCGCGGCAGAGCGCGGCGTACTCGCGCACGGCATCAAGCGTGCGGTCGAGCGCAGCATCGTCGAACCGTCCCGTGCGATCGACGCCCTGCCCGAGGCGCACGACCTTGAGCTCACGAATGACGTCGGTGAGCGCGCCATCGGCAATGTCGGCGATGAGAAGACGGATGGAATTGGTGCCACAGTCGATGGCGGCGACGCGGATCATGGATGCTCCTTCGACGGTGAGCGGGGTGCGCGAGCGGTGGTCCCAGCTTAATCTGCTTGCCGCCGCCTCACGGTGCACCCCAGGGTTGCAGGACGGTACTTGACGATTCATTTGTTAAGACAATAGGATGTAAGCAGGCTTCAGCACTTCACGAGAGAGCGATACATCGACGTATGACCACGCAGAACGACTCGTTCGACCTCATCACCATCGGTCGGATCGGCACAGACATCTACCCGCTGCAAGACGGCGTAGGTCTTGAGGACGTCTCGACGTTCGGCAAGTACCTCGGCGGCAGCGCAACGAACGTCGCCGTCGCTGCCGCACGCCACGGACTCCGCTCGGCCGTCATCACGGGAGTGGGGAACGATCCGTTCGGCCGGTTCTGCATTCGCGAGGCCGACAGGCTCGGCGTCGACAACCGCTACATCTTCGTCGACGACGACAATCCGACACCTGTGACGTTCTGCGAGATCTTTCCGCCAGACGACTTTCCGCTCTACTTCTACCGCAAACCGCAGGCACCCGATCTGCGCATCACCGACGAGCACCTCGACCTCGACGCGATTCGCAACGCGCGCATCTACTGGTCAACGGTCACCGGGCTGTCAGAGGAACCCAGTCGCTCGTCGCACTTCACAGCGTGGGAAGCACGCGGACGTCGCGAGCACACGATCCTCGACCTCGACTACCGGCCCATGTTCTGGGAGTCGCCCGCGGCCGCGCGCGAGCAGGTGCAGAAGGCACTCGAGCACGTGACCGTCGCCGTCGGCAACAAAGAGGAGTGCGAGGTCGCGGTCGGCGAGACCGATCCGCAGCGAGCCGCCGACGCGCTGCTCGACCGCGGCGTTCACATCGCAATCGTCAAGCAGGGTCCCAAGGGCGTTCTGGCCAAGACCCGCGACGAAAGCGTCGAGGTCCCGCCCTACTTCGTCGACGTGGTCAACGGACTCGGCGCCGGAGACAGCTTCGGCGGTGCCCTGAACTTCGGGCTCCTGAGCGGATGGTCGCTCGACCGCATCCTGCGCTTTGCCAACGTCGCCGGCGCGATCGTCGCCGCGCGCCGTGAGTGCTCGACCGCGATGCCCGAGACACACGAGATCGATGAGGTTCTGAAGGAGAGCGACTATGACGGCAACTGACACCGCCACCGCAGACCCCATCATCACGCCGCAACAGTTCGACCAGCTGCGAGAGACGCGCGCGTTCCACCCCGAGAAGGTGGCAGAGGCGCATGCGGCTCGCACACGTCGGCCCCTGCTCACAGATGGACGCCTCTTCATCGTCGCCGCCGATCACCCCGCACGCGGAGCGCTCGGCGTGCGAGACGAGCCCATGGCGATGGCCGACCGCTACGACCTGCTGAACCGCTTGGCGCTCGCCGTGAGCCGCCCCGGCGTGGACGGTGTCCTGGGCACCCCTGACATCATCGACGACCTCGCGCTGCTTGGCGTCCTCGATGACAAGGTCGTCGTCGGCTCGATGAACCGCGGCGGGCTCAAGGGCGCCTCGTTTGAGATGGACGACCGCGTGACCGCCTACGACATCGACGCGATCGTGCGCGACAGACTCGACTTCGCCAAGACGCTTCTGCGCGTGAACCTCGACGATGCCGGATCGGCGCGGACCCTCGAGGCGAACGCCAAGGCGGTATCGGATGCCGCCACAGCATCCGTGCCCATCATGCTCGAACCGTTCATGAGCGACTGGACGGGCGGCTCTGTCGTGAACGACCTCTCGACAGAGGCGGTCATCACCTCCGTCTCGATTGCCCAGGGACTCGGCACGAGCTCCGCCTACACCTGGCTGAAGCTTCCCGTCGTCGACGGTATGGAGCGGGTGATGGCGTCAACGACGCTGCCGACACTGCTGCTTGGCGGCGACCCGTCGGGAAGCCCAGACGCAACGTATGCGCGCTGGGCCGACGCCCTCGCACTCCCCGGAGTGCGCGGGCTCGTCGTCGGGCGCACTCTTGTCTACCCGCCGGATGGCGACGTGGCCGGGGCCGTCGATACCGCGGCCGCGCTCGTCCACCCCAGCACGCACTGACCCGGGCGAACACCGGGCTGTTACACACAGACTTGTCAAAGGAGAGAACATGACTGAGAACACTGAGCTGCCTGTTGTTTCGCATTGGATTGGTGGTGCGGAGGTGTCGTCGTCTGGGGGGCGTCGGGCGCCGGTGTTCAATCCGGCGACGGGTGCGCGGACGAAGGATTTGGTGTTGGCGGATGCTGGTGAGATTGATGCGGCTGTCGCGTCGGCGTCTGAGGCGTTTCCGGGGTGGCGTGATTTGTCGATGGCGAAGCGTCAGGGCATTATCTTCCGGTTTCGTGAGTTGTTGAATGCGCGCAAGTTCGAGTTGGCGGAGATCATCACGAGTGAGCATGGGAAGGTGGTGTCGGATGCTGCGGGGGAGGTGCAGCGTGGTCTTGAGGTTGTTGATCTCGCGTGTGGTTTTCCGCACCTGATCAAGGGTGGGTTCTCGGAAAACGTGTCGACCGGTGTTGATGTGTATTCGATCAAGCAGCCGCTGGGTGTTGTGGGGATCATTAGCCCGTTCAACTTCCCGGCGATGGTGCCGTTGTGGTTTTTCCCCGTAGCGATTGCGGCGGGGAACACGGTGGTGTTGAAGCCGAGTGAGAAGGATCCGTCTGCTGCTGTGTGGATGGCGCGCCTGTGGAAAGAGGCGGGGTTGCCTGATGGTGTGTTCAACGTGTTGCAGGGCGATAAGCAGGCGGTGGACGGGCTGCTTGAGGCTGCCGAGGTGCGGTCGATTTCGTTTGTGGGGTCGACGCCGATCGCGCAGTACATTTACGAGACCGCGGCTAAGCACGGTAAGCGGGTGCAGGCGTTGGGTGGGGCGAATAACCACATGATGGTGTTGCCGGATGCTGACCTGGATTTGGTGGCGGATAACGCGATCAATTCCGGGTTCGGGTCCGCGGGGGAGCGGTGCATGGCGCAGTCGGTGGTGATTGCTGTGGAGCCGGTCGCTGACCTGTTGATCGAGAAGATCCGTGAGCGGATGGTGAACCTGAAAGTCGGTGACGGGCGGGAGAACCCGGATATGGGTCCGTTGGTCACGGCGGCGCACCGTGACAGGGTGGCCGGTTATATCGATGTTGCTGAGCAGGATGGTGCGGACATCCTCGTCGATGGTCGCGGGTTCACCGTCGATGGGGCCGAGGAGGGGTTCTGGTTGGGCCCGACGCTGATCGATAATATTCCGTTGACCTCGCGTGCCTACGCGGAAGAGATCTTCGGGCCGGTGCTCTCGATCGTGCGGGTGGAGTCGTTCCAGGAGGGCATGGATCTGATCAACTCGGGTCAGTTCGGCAATGGCACGGCGATCTTCACCAATGACGGGGGAGCGGCCCGCCGGTTCCAGAACGAGGTTGAGGTGGGCATGATTGGTATCAACGTGCCGATCCCGGTGCCGGTGGCGTATCACTCGTTCGGCGGGTGGAAGCAGTCGCTGTTCGGCAGCGCGAAGGCCTACGGTGTTCACGGGTTCGACTTCTTCACCCAGGAGAAGGCGATCACGTCCCGCTGGCTCGATCCCGCCACACACGGCGGCATCAACCTCGGCTTCCCCGAAAACGACTAAGCACGCGGGGCGACCGGCAGGCGGCTCAGCCACGCCGAGCCACAGAGCGGCGGCATCGCCGGGTCGGTCGCCTCGCAGCATCCCGAATCGCGCAAAGGAGCAGACACATGACGCAGTGGTTCTTTCGCAATGGCGAACTTGCCCGCGACAGCTGGCAGAGCGTCGTTGACGCCAGCCTCGACGGGTGGCAGCACACGGGCCTGCGCATTGCGCAGATCACCGCCGGCCAGAGCGCGGCCCTCGAGGAAAGCAACGTCGAACGACTCGTGATCCCGCTCGCCGGTTCGTTCCGCGTCGAATACACAGCGAGGCGCGAATCGGATGCTGATGAAGCAGGCACACTCACCACAGACGCCGTCGACCTTGAAGGTCGCCGTTCGGTGTTCGATGGGCCACCCGACGTGCTCTACCTGCCGGTGGGCACGTCGGCGACGATCACGGGGGAGGGCCGTGTGGCTGTCGCGGAGGCTCCGGTTCCCGCCGAGCAGGCTGCCGAGAAGCATCCGGTCACGTACATCCCGAAGGCCGAGGTGCCCGTCGAGCTGCGCGGCGCCGGGCGCTCGAGCCGGCAGGTGCACAATTACGGCACACCCGCCGCGCTTGCTGCCTCGAAGTTCATCGTGTGCGAGGTGATCACACCGGCCGAGAACTGGTCGTCGTTCCCCGCGCACAAGCACGACACCGCCGTGCCGGGCACGGAGTCGCGCCTCGAGGAGATCTACTACTTCGAGACCGCCGTCTCTCGCGGCCTCGCCGCACCGCCCGAGGCCGACCCTTTCGGGCTGTTCGCCACGTACTCGTCGAACGCGGGCGACATCGACATCAACGCGATCGTACGCACCGGCGACATCGCGCTCGTTCCCTACGGCTACCACGGCCCAGCTGCCGCGGCACCCGGGTACGACATGTACTACCTGAATGTGATGGCCGGGCCCGACTCTGAGCGGGTCTGGAACATCACAGATGACCCCGCGCACGGATGGGTGCGCGCCAGCTGGGAGGGCCAAGAGTTTGACGCGCGCCTCCCGTACCGCGACGACGAAGGGCAGTGACCGTGTCACGCAGAATGACGGTGGGCCAGGCACTCGTGGAATTTCTTGGGCACCAGTGGACCGTTGACGGTGACGTGCGCGAGCGCACGATCCCGGGAATCTTCGGCATCTTCGGGCACGGAAACGTGGCGGGGATCGGGCAGGCGATCGCCCAGGCGAACGCCCTCGACCCCGACCTGCTTCCCTACCATCAGGCGCGCAATGAGCAGGCGATGGTGCACCAGGCCGTCGGCTATGCGCGCATGCACCGGCGTCGCGGCACGTTCGCGTGCGCAGCATCCGTGGGGCCCGGCGCGGCAAACATGCTCACCGGCGCCGCCCTCGCCACATCGAACCGGCTGCCCGCTCTGCTGCTGCCGAGCGACACGTTCGCGACGCGGGTCGCAGACCCCGTGCTGCAGCAGCTGGAGATGCCGCACGACACGTCGGTGCAGGTGACCGACGCCTTCAAACCGCTGTCGAAGTTCTTCGATCGCGTTGACCGGCCCGAGCAGCTCTTCTCGATCGCGCTCGCCGCCATGCGTGTGCTGACCGACCCGGCCGAGACCGGTGCCGTGACGATCGCGCTGCCCGAAGACGTTCAGGCCGAGGTGCTCGAGGTTCCCGACGAGTTCCTCGCCGACCGCGAATGGCACATTCGGCGCCCACCGGCCGAGCGCGGCCCTCTCGAGCGCGCGGCCGAGGCGATCCGCTCCGCGGCGGCGCCCATCATCGTCGCCGGGGGAGGCGTGCTGTACGCCGATGCCGAGAACGACCTGCGAGAGTTTGTCGAGCAGACGGGAATCCCGGTCGGCACGTCACAGGCCGGCGGGGGAGTGCTGCCGTGGGATCACCCGCAGTACCTCGGCGGAATCGGGTCGACGGGCACCACGGCGGCGAACCGCCTCGCGGCAGACGCCGATGTGGTGATCGGCATCGGCACGCGCTACAGCGACTTCACGACGGCGAGCCGCACGGCGTTCCAGAACCCCGATGTGACGTTCGTGAACATCAACGTCGCCTCATTCGATGCGTACAAGCACGGCAGTCAGCTGCCCGTGATCGCCGACGCGGGTGAGGCGCTGCGCAGCCTGAGCGATCTGCTCGCCGGGTATACGGTGCCCGCCGGAGTCGCCGCGCGCACAGCATCCGAAAAGCAGACCTGGGATGCCGCCGTTGACGCCGCATTCGAGCCAACCGGGCGCGCGCTTCCCGGGCAGTCCGAGATCATCGGGGCCGTGCAGGGCGCAAGCGACCCGCGTGACGTGATCGTTCAGGCGGCAGGCTCGCTTCCGGGTGACCTGCACAAGCTGTGGCGCGTGCGCGACGCACTCGGTTACCACGTCGAGTACGCGTTCTCGTGCATGGGCTACGAGATCGCGGGCGGGCTGGGCGTGCGACGGGGCGCGGATGCTGCCGGCGAAAGCGACCGCGACGTCATCGTCATGGTCGGCGACGGGTCGTATCTCATGCTGCACACCGAACTCGTCACCGCTGTTGCCGAAGGGCTCAAGATCATCGTGATCATCGTGCAGAACCACGGCTACGCATCAATCGGCCACCTGTCGGAGACGACCGGATCGCAGCGCTTCGGCACCCAATACCGCACGCTCGACGAGCAGGCGCGCAACTTCCAAAGCGGCGATGTGCTGCCTGTCGACCTGGCGGCGAACGCGCGCAGCTACGGTGTCGATGTGATCGAGGTGGCACCCGCAGCATCCGCGATCGATGACCTGAAGAGGGCGATCGCCACGGCCAAGGCCTCGGATGCCTCGACGGTGATCCACATCAACTCGGATCCGCTCGACTACGCGCCCGACGGCGAGGGCTGGTGGGACGTTCCCGTTGCCCCGGTCGCCGAGCTCGAGTCCACACGCAGCGCCTACACCGAGTACCAGACGCAGAAGGCGCGGCAGAAACCTCTGCTGGGCTGAGCAATGCTGGCCGACCAATGCAGGGTTGAGCGGCTGCTCGGCTGACAGCATCCGGAATCGCACACACGCACAACACGAACAGGCGCACACGCCAGAACGTCAGAGAGGACACGTCACATGTCGAACGGAATTCGCATCGGCACCGCCCCCGATTCGTGGGGTGTGTGGTTTCCGGATGACCCGGGCCAGGTTCCGTGGGAGCGGTTCTTGGACGAGGTCGTCGAGGCCGGATACACGTGGATCGAACTGGGCCCGTACGGATACCTGCCCACCGACCCGCACCAGCTGGAGGACGAGCTCGGTAAGCGCGGGCTGAAGCTCTCGGCTGGCACAGTATTCACCGGTTTTCACAAGGGGGATGACCAGTGGAAGCGCGCGTGGGATCAAGCGCTCGCCGTCGCGGGACTCGCCTCGAAGCTGGGGGCTGAGCACCTGGTTGTGATCCCCGATCTGTGGCGCAGCGATGCGACGGGTGAGGCACTCGAACCGCGCACGCTCGACGCCGACCAGTGGGCGAAACTTGCCGCGGCGCACGACCGGCTCGGCAAGGCGCTTCTCGATGAGTTCGGCATGGCCCAGCAATTCCACTCGCACGCCGACAGTCACATCGGCACCTACCGCGAGGTCGAGCGCTTTCTCACCGAGACCGACGAGCGCTACACCAACCTGTGCCTCGACACCGGCCACTTCGCGTACTACGGCGGAGACAACCTGAAGCTCATCGACGCCTATCCGTCGCGCATCGGGTACCTGCACCTCAAGCAGGTCGACCAGACGCAGCTGTTCGACGTGCTGAAGAACGATGTCTCGTTCAAGGATGCTGTCGCAGACGGCATCATGATCGAACCCCCGAATGGCGTGCCCCCGCTCGCGCCGATCATCGAGAAGGTCGCCGCCCTTGACCCGAATATCTTCGGCATCGTGGAGCAGGACATGTACGGCTGCGCTGCCGATCGTCCGTTCCCGATCGCCCAGCGCACGCGCGAGCACCTGCTGGGGTCAACACCGGCAGCGCGTATCGACTGAGCTGCCCCGATGAGCATCGTGGGCGTGCCGTCCGGCTGGCGTTCCACGCGCGACACGGCAGATGCCCCTCACGAACGGGCGCGCACCCTCACACACCGACAAGCGAAGGAAATCTCATGACCACCAACGATATTCGCGTCGCCGTCGTCGGCGCCGGAATGATGGGCGCCGACCACATCAACCGCCTGACCAACAGAGTCGCCGGCGCGCACGTGTCCGCCATTGTGGAACCGGATGCTGGTCGCGCTGAAGCCGCGGCAGCGAACGCGCCCGGTGCCCGCACGTTCGCGCGTCTTGAGGATGCGATCGCCGCCGACGCGCTTGACGCCGTGCTCATCGCGACGCCGGGGCAGTTCCACGAAACGGTGATCATGCCGGCGCTCGACGCTCGGCTGCCGATTCTCTGCGAGAAGCCGCTCACGCAGGAGCCGGAGTCGTCGAGGCGCGTGCTCGAGGCGGAGCAGAAGCTGGACGCGCCGCTTATTCAGGTGGGTTTCATGCGGAGATTCGACAGAGAGTACGAGCAGCTCCGCGAGCTCGTGACCTCGCATGACGCGGGTGAGCTCGTGATGCTGCGCTGCGTGCACCGCAACCCGAGCGTGCCGGAGGCGTATCACCAGAACATGCTCATCACCGATTCGGTGGTTCACGAGTTCGACGTGGCACCGTGGCTTGCGGGCAGCGACGTCAAGAGCGTCGAGGTGAAGCATCCGCGTCGCAACTCGCTTGCGCCGGAGCGTCTGAAAGAGCCGATCCTCGTGATCATCGAGCTGACGAACGGGGTGCTCGTCGACGTCGAGATGAACGTGAGCATTCAGTTCGGCTACCAGGTGGCCACCGAGGCGGTGTTCGAGAAGGGCACGGCCCGCATCGGCCAGCCCACGGGCATCGAGCGGTGGCAGGAGGGCCGTGTGTTCCGCGGCGAGCACGCCGACTACACGACGCGTTTCGCCGATGCCTATGACATCGAGGTGCAGCGGTGGGTGCGTGCCGTACAGAACGGCACGAACGTCGACGGCCCGAGCGCATGGGACGGCTACAAGGTGGCGCTGGCGTGCGAGGCCGGCGTGACGGCGCTGAACGAGGGCGGCATTGTGGAGATCCCGCACGAGGAGCGCCCGGCGTTCTACGCCTGAGCGTGTCCTATGGCGACATCGAAGCTCCGTCTCGGCGTCGGCCTCATCAGCGTGGGCTGGATGGGGCGACTCCATACGCGCTCGTACAAGGCGATTCCCGAGCGGTTTCCTGAGCTCGGCGTTGAGCCGCGACTGGTGATCGCAGCGGATGCTGTCGCCGATGTTGCACAGCAGGCTGTCGATCATCTGGGCTACGAGAGAGCCACGACCGACTATCGAGAGGTTCTCGCTGACCCAGAGGTCGATGTCGTGTCGATCTGTGCCCCAAACGTTCTGCACAAGGAGCTTGCGCTTGCCGCCGCCGCCGCGGGAAAGCCGTTCTGGATTGAAAAGCCCATGGGGCGAAACCTTGCCGAAAGTGCCGAGATTGCACGGGCAGCATCCGATGTCGGTCTCGTCACCTCGGTGGGCTTCAACTATCGCAATGCGCCAGCGATTGCGTATTCGCGTGATCTCATTGCGCGTGGTGAGCTCGGCACGATCACGAACGTACGCGTTTCGTTCCTTGCCGATTACGCGTCAGATCCCGAGGGCGCACTGACCTGGCGATTTGAGCGCGATCGCGCGGGGTCGGGAGTGCTTGGCGACTTGCTCTCACACGGCTTCGACCTCGCGACTCACCTGGTGGGCGATATCGATGCGGTGTCGGCGACCACGGGTACCTATATCACCGAGCGAGCGAAGCCGGCCTCGGCAAACGCCAGCCACTTCAGCACATCTGCCGGAGGCGAGAAGAAGCCCGTCGAGAACGAGGATGTCGCCCTGGTCATCGCCACGTTTGCGTCGGGCGCGATCGGGGCGTTCGAGGCGAGTCGCATCGCGGTCGGCCCGCGTGCCGAGTATGTCATCGAGGTGTACGGCACCGAAGGCTCCCTCAGGTGGGACTTCCAACGGATGAATGAACTCCAGGTGAGCCTCCGTCGCGAGGCCCATCACGGATACTTGACTCTCTATATGGAACCCGGGATGGGGGAGTATGCGCGCTTTCAACCCGGGGCCGGCACCGCCATGGGCTTTGACGATCTGAAGACAATTGAAGCGGCGAAGTTCCTCACATCCGTTCTCACTGGCGAACAGTGTGGTCCCTCGACACAGCACGGGCTCGCGGCAGCGCGCGTTGTGGATGCTGTGGAGCGCTCCGCCCAGCTGAAGGCGCGAGTGAGCGTTACGCACTCCTCGGTGGGGCGGGACGGAGTCTAAGTGATGACGTACACCGGGCGCAGATCGCGCCGTCCACGGTCCTCGACGGTGAGCTCAGATCCATCTTTCATGATCGAAGCGACATGACCGCAGAGTCGACGGGCGCACAACCGCGCTCGCAATTCACGTCATCCCCGAGCTGAGCACAATCCGCCGTTGGACTCTCGTCAAATTGCACCGGTTGTGTTATTGTCATTACATTCCGATTCCTTCGGTGCGCAGTTCACGACCCGTGAAGTCGCGTTCCGGGCAATGAAGCAGAAGGACGCACGATGACAATCACAGCAACGAGGCGATCATCACGCCCGTGGCTCACCGCGCTCGGCGCGGCAACAACCCTCACAATCATGCTAGCGGGCTGCTCGTCACCTGAGGTTGACAGCGCAGAAGCAGCCGCTGACGAGGCGGCAACAGACGTCAGGACCACGGGTAATCAATACGGAACAAAGGCGCCCTACGCGCCCTTTGAAGACATGGACGATTACGCTCCTGTGCCTGACGGGTACGAGCCCGTGCTTGTGGAGCATCTCGGCCGTCACGGATCACGACTTCTCTCAAGCAAGAAATATGATGACCTTCTCTACCAGCTCTGGCAGATCGCGGATGAGTCTGATGGCCTGACGGAACTGGGTGAGCAGCTCGGCGAGGACCTCGAAACGATCATCGCGGTGCACGACGAGGTCGGATACGGCACGCTGAGCGGTCTGGGTGCGACGGAAGAGCAGAACATCGGGCAGCGCGCGTACGAGCGAATGCAAGCGCTCTTCGATAATGCTGCCGAGAATCAGGGCTCGATCACATTCACCAGTTCCGGGCAGGATCGCGCGACAGCGAGTGGTGACAACTTCTTCATCGGTTTTGAATCCGAGAACGGCTCAATCGAGCAGGTCGTTGCACCGCGAGTCGATGATCCCGATCTACTGTACTTCCACAAGTCTGACCCCGAATACCTTGAGTACAAGGAGAACGACGAAGACCTCAGTGACGTCCTCGACGAGATTGAGAGTGGTCCGGAGGTCGAGGAAGTGGCACAAGACATCGTGTCACAGCTGTTCACCGAAGATTTTGTCACGCGTATTGACGATGGTGAGTTCGACCTCGTCGATAACGGAAAGGGCAAGAAGCATCTGAAGAGCGTTGTAGACACAGCGAGCTATCTTTACGAGCTCTACGTGATTGCACCGCTGATGTCGGAAGAGGCCGATGTTGACTTCGATGCCTACATCTCGGAAGAAGACGCCGAAGTGCTCGCGTATATATCCGATGCTAATGACTTCTACGAGAAAGGCCCGGGATTCGAAGGCCGTGACGTCACCTACCGGATGTCGACCGTGCTTCTCGATGCGTTCCTGGACGCCATCGCGGGTATCTCTACCGGCGAGACCACTCAAGCGGCAGACTTCCGATTCGCACACGCAGAAGAAGTGATTCCTTTCGCGACCCTGCTCCAGCTCCCCGGCAGTACGAAGCCAGCGGCCAAAGACGACCCGTATACATACGACAACAACCCGTGGCGCGGAGCACAGGTAGCGCCCATGGCGGCCAATATTCAGTGGGACGCGTTCGAGAATTCAGACGGGAATGTCATTATCCGGATGCTCTACAACGAAGCTGAGACCGCTTTCGGGTTCGATTGCACGCCGATTGAAGACGGCAGCTATTTCTACGAAGCAGACGAACTAGAGAGCTGCCTGGCACCACTTCGCGGGTGAAACGCACGACGATATGAACCTCATTCAACCACCATAAAAACCATCAGACGCAGAACATCAGTGATCTGAATACAAGGTCGGCGGCACCGCGTCGCCGACCCCAACCCGACAAGAGTTTGGAAGACGATGACGTCGCGAATTTGCAGAGGAGAAACTCGATGAGCAACGGGCTCCTTGAACGGGAGAAGAGCGAGCCTCGCCCCGAGCCGAAGGGCATAGAGCCTCAGGTCGGTGCCGGCAAGCGATTCGCCTACAAGCTGAAGATTGCGCTACGAGAGCCAACGACGATCGTTGGCATCCTCGCAGCCATTCTGTTCACCTATCTGATCATCGTTCCGATCATCACGATGCTGAGCGACGCGATGATGGTCCAATATGGTGACGAGCGCAGAGCGGACCAGAATTTCGGTGAGCTCACGCTCTACTATCTCCATCGGGTGTTCGCGTCGCCGCTGTCCGTTGATGTGTTTTGGCGGCCTCTCGGAAACACGCTCTCTATCGCGATTGGGGCGATCTTCTTTGCACTGATCATCGGTGGAACTATGGCGTGGCTGCTCAGTCGTACAAACCTCTGGGGCCGCAAGTGGTTCGCAACCGCACTCATCGTGCCGTACATGCTGCCGGCATGGACGTTCGCCCTCGCGTGGACGAACCTCTTCAAGAACCGGAAGGTGGGCGGTCAGGCTGGATGGCTTGAGGCTTTGGGGTTTGAGCCGCCAGACTGGCTCTCGTACGGGCAGATCCCCATCACGATCGTTCTTGCCCTGCACTACGCACCGTTCGTCATTCTTCTCTTCGGTAATGCGTTGCGGCGATTCGATTCCCAGCTGGAAGACTCCGCCCGAGTGCTCGGTGCCCGGAGGTTCCTCGTCACATGGCGAGTCGTTCTTCCCCTGATGAAGCCTTCGCTCGTATCAGCGACCATCCTGGTGTTCGCCAAGTGTCTTGGCGAGTTCGGTGTCGCCTACGTCCTGGGTATGCCCGTGCAGTACGAGGTGCTTGCGACATCCCTTTACCGAAACATCTCATCGCGGCAGACGGGTGTCGCCGCCGTCCTCGCCGGCGCCATCATCCTGATCGGCGTGATTTCTCTCCTCATTGATGCGCGACTCGTGAAAGAAGGTAAAAAGTTCGTCACCGTGGGCTCGAAGGGCTCGATGAACCGCCTGTCGCAGTTGGGCAAATGGCGTCTGCCAGCAACGATCGGGGCTGGCTTGGTGTTCTTCGTGAGCGTCGTGCTTCCGCTGGGCACCTTGTTCCTCTCGACGATCATGCGGTTCCCCGGGGTATTCGAAGCCAGTAACTTCACGCTGGACTTCTGGATCGGCCAGAACCTGGACACTGTTGCACTCCGACAGGGAATCCTCTTTACGCCGGAATTCTGGGCAGCGGCATGGAACACGTTATGGATCGTCGGACTCGCCGCCGTTACATCGGGAATCTTGGGACTTCTGGTTGGCTACGTCGTCGTTCGTACTCCGGTGAAATTCGTCGGCTCTTTCTTGAGGCAAGTCACGTTCTTCCCCTACCTGGTTCCGGGCATCGCCTTCGCCGTGGCGTATCTTTCACTGTTCGCCGTGCAACGGGGCCCGGTTCCTGCACTGTATGGGACGGCTGCGATCCTGGTGCTCGCATTCATCGCTGAGCAGATGCCCTACGCTTCTCGCGCTGGAATTTCGGCGATGATGCAGCTCGGCAAAGATCCAGAAGAGGCGGCGCAGGTTGCGGGTGCTGGCTGGTGGAAGCGTATGACCAGAGTCGTCATACCCATTCAGAAGGGCTCGTTGACCACAGGGGTTCTGCTCCCGTTCATCTCGGGTGTCAAGGGACTGAGTCTCGTCGTGATCCTTGCGGTTCCCGGAACAAACGTTCTGACCACGTATTCGCTTCAATTGGTGGACTACGGATACGACCAGGCTGCAAATGCCGCTGTACTCATGGTCGCAGCGATTGCGTTCTTCGGAACGCTCCTCGGGCAGAAACTGACAAAGAGCAACTTGGCAGAAGGACTAGGTGGCTAGAAATGCCGAACATTAATTTGAGCAACATCCAGAAGAACTACGGTGGGGGTTCCCCGAATGCCGTCGAGAATCTTAATCTGGAGATCGGCGACGGAGAGTTCATGTGCCTCCTCGGTCCGTCGGGGTGTGGCAAGACGACAACTCTCCGCATGATCAGCGGGCTCGAGCATCCCACGGGCGGGAAGATCACGATCGGAGATCGCGTTGTCGACTCTGTTTCGGACGGGATTTTCGTCCCGCCGGAGAAGCGTGAACTCGGGCTCGTTTTTCAAAGCTACGCTCTGTGGCCACATCTCTCGATTGAGAACAATGTCGATTTCGGCCTCCGCCTGAGAAAGATTCCGCGCGCGGAGCGCGAATCGCGGACCACAGAAGTCATGGAGAAGATGGGCATCGAGAAGTACCGTAAGCGGTACCCCTCCGAGCTTTCGGGTGGTCAGCAGCAGCGGGTTGCGCTGGCGCGCATGCTCGCTGTGAACCCGGGCGTTCTGCTTCTCGATGAACCGCTGTCAAACCTCGATGCGCGCCTCCGTCTGGAAATGCGTGCTGAGCTGAAGCGCATCCACGAAGAGTTCAACACCACGATCGTCTTCGTGACCCACGACCAGTGGGAAGCCATGACGTTGGCCACCAAGATTGGCGTCATGAGCGACGGCGAGTTGCAGCAGCTCGGGACGCCAGACGAGATCTACGGTGCTCCTGCCAACCGGTTTGTCGCAGAATTCGTGGGCAGTCCTCCCATTAACATCATCCAGCTGGCTGACGATGAGGCCGGCGGACTGTCCCTGTGGGCGATGCAGTTCCTGACACGGCGATACGCGAAGATCGATTCGCTCGGTTCGCTCGGAATTCGCCCGGAAACCGTTCACGTTGCCGCGCATGAAATCGATGTACCCGACGACTCCTTCAAGGCACGTTCGCGGGTGACAGGTGTCCTTCCTACAGGCGGCAGCTGGATCATCGAGCTCGAAGTCGCGGGGCGCAAGATCTTCTCGGTCACGAGTGAGCTGCCGAGCGTTCACGCGGGAGACGAGGTCTATTTCTGGGTGCGCCCAGGGGACCTGCATCTGTTCGACATCGATGGAAACCGTGCACCTCAAGCTGACCTGGTTCTCACCGAAGTGGGGCTCGTCAAATGACGAATAGCAAATTCTCTTCACGAGCGAGGCTCCACAAGGGCGTCGCGGGAATTGCGCTTGCCGCGGCTTCGCTTCTCACTCTTGTCGCGTGCTCACCATCTTCGGCACCGCCGGAAACCGTCGACGCCGATGACCTTGGTATATCCGATGCCGACTACAGCCTCGACAAGCTTGTGGAAGCGGCGAAAGACGAAGGCCCGATCGTTGTTCTTGACACGACGGGCAAGATCGTGGATATCGCCAAGACCTTCACCGAGAAATACGGTATTGAGGCCACAGGCGTCAAGATGAAGGCCGGTGAGCAGGCCGAGGTCATTATTCGAGAAGGCGAGGCGGGGAACGTCAAGAACGACGTTATCCTCATGCCGGACACACAGACAGCCGTTGCTGATCTCATGCCTCGTGGATACGTCACGTCCTGGTTCCCGCCGGATATGGCGTCAGATGTCCCGGAAAAGTTTCAGGACCCAGCGATTGTGACGCAGGAGACGAACGTATGGGCATACAACACCGAGGTCTACGGCGACACCTGCCCCGTCGACAACATCTGGCAGCTCACTGAGGACGAGTGGCAAGGACGTATCAGCTTCCAGGACCCACTGCTGAAGGCTGACTACCCCTACTGGTTCAATCAGATGCAGAGTCAAGGTGACGATCTCGTCGCCGATGCATACGAGGACGAGTTCGGCGAGCCGCTGACGACCGATGAGGACAGCGCCACTGCTGAATGGGTCAAACGACTTGCCTCAAATGACGTCGTCTTGACGAACTCGGACGACGACGCTGCTCAGGCGGTGGGTGCCCCGGGACAGGACGAGCCCTTTATGGGGTTCATCAGCACGGCCAAGTTCCGCGACAATGAGGCAAGCGGATACAAGCTGGGCATCTGCGCAGATCTTGAGCCGTGGGCTGGGCGTGCGTACACGAAGACAGCGCTCATCGCGGCCGGCACAGCAAGTCCCAACGCGGCGAAACTTTTCGTGCATTTCATGTTTACCGAAGAGGGCGTCGGGCCTCAGGTCGCCGATGGGAAGAAATCCACCAACTCCACGATCAGCTTCCCCGCCGATGAGCCGAGTGGCCTCGAGTCCGTGTGGGATCAGATTCTTGTATTCGATTCTGAGACTGCGGAGGAGGATTTCAATGCTCTGCAGGACTGGCAAGACTTCTGGCGTATCCACGTCAGAGATTAGAGCGCACATGTGCGCAAACCCCATGCACCAACACAACCGTAGGAAGGAACAATGAAGTTCTCCAATAAAAAGGCGTTCCGGGCGCAATCTGTGTGCCTGATCGCCATGACAGCATCCCTCGCTTTGGGCGTTAGCGCGTGTACGCCCTCATCGGCGCAATCTGAGGGCAAGGATGACGCAGCAGAATCTGTGCAGCTCGGCATCTCGGACGATGATTACTCGCTGGATAAGTTGATCGAAGCGGCGAAGAAGGAGGGTCCGCTGACCGTCTCTGACAGCACAGGGAAGATCAAGGACATCGCGAAGAACTTTACGAGTGAGTATGGGATCGAGACGACCGGCGTCAAGATGAAAGCTGGCGACGCTCAAGAGGTCGCCATCCGTGAGTCTGAGGCAGGCAATATCAAAACGGATGTCTTCATACTGAGCGACGCTCCAGCAGCACAAAGTGCCTTGATCGAGCGTGGGATCACGTCGACCTGGACACCCCCAGATCTCGCAGACACGATTCCCGATGAATATCAGAATCCTCAGGTCATCACGACCGATGTCCTCGCCTGGGGATACAACACGGATATTTATGGTGATGAATGCCCCGTTGACAACCTGTGGGCCCTGACAGACGACGAGTGGAAGAGCCACGTCGTGATGGAAGACCCGACCATCAAGGCCGCCATCCTTTACTGGGTCAACCAGATGGCAGAGCACGATGATGACGCCATGGCTGAAGCCTACGAAGACTATTTCGGTGAGGACCTCTCGACCGATGAGGACTCGGCGTCAGCAGAATGGCTGAAGCGGCTTGCGCTCAACAAACCGCTCCTCGTCAAGAGCGGGAGCGACGCGGCCGAGTCGGCTGGTGCTCCCGGGCAAACCGAGGCGTTTATGGGCATGATGAGCACGGCTAAGTTCCGCGAGAATGAGGACAGCGGGTACAAGCTGGGCCTCTGCAAGCACATCGCTCCCTTCTCTGCAATCGGGTATACAAAGGTTGGGCTGATCGCTAACGGCACGAAGAGCCCAAACGCTGCCAAGCTCTTCCTGCACTACATGCTGACGGAAGACGGAATCATGCCGCAGGTCGAAGACGGAAAGTTCTCGTCCAACCCGGACGTTCCGATCGACCCGTCAGAGCCGTCTGGAATTGCGGACATTTGGGACGAGGTCTATCTCCCCGATCGGGCCACTCTGGACAATGACTTCAACACTCTTCCCGAGTGGATCGACTTCTGGACAATCAACAACCACAAGTAGTTCATTTCATCTGTCTGAAGCCCCGAAATTTGTGTGGGATCAGATTCTTGCATTCGATTCTGAGACTGCGGAGGAGGATTTCAATGCTCTGCAGGACTGGCAAGACTTCTGGCGTATCCACGTCAGAGATTAGAGCGCACATGTGCGCAAACCCCATGCACCAACACAACCGGAGGAAGGAACAATGAAGTTCTCCAATAAAAAGGCGTTCCGGGCGCAATCTGTGTGCCTGATCGCCATGACAGCATCCCTCGCTTTGGGCGTTAGCGCGTGTACGCCCTCATCGGCGCAATCTGAGGGCAAGGATGACGCAGCAGAATCTGTGCAGCTCGGCATCTCGGACGATGATTACTCGCTGGATAAGTTGATCGAAGCGGCGAAGAAGGAGGGTCCGCTGACCGTCTCTGACAGCACAGGGAAGATCAAGGACATCGCGAAGAACTTTACGAGTGAGTATGGGATCGAGACGACCGGCGTCAAGATGAAAGCTGGCGACGCTCAAGAGGTCGCCATCCGTGAGTCTGAGGCCGGCAATATCAAAACGGATGTCTTCATACTGGGCGACGCTCCAGCAGCACAGAGCGTGTTGATCAAACGAGGAATTACCTCGACCTGGACACCCCCAGACCTGGCAGACACCATCCCAGCCGACTCTCAGGACCCTCAGGTCATCACTACTAGTGTCCTTGCATGGGCGTATAACACGGAGAAATACGGTGAAGAGTGTCCTATTACCAACTTGTGGGCTCTAACGACAGACAAGTGGAATGGCCAGATCGTCCTTGAAGACCCGACGCTGAAGACAGCAATTCTCTACTGGGCTAACCAAGTGGCCGATCATGATGATGATGAAATGGTTACCGCATACGAGGACTTCTTCGGTGAAGACTTCGCAAGTGAGGAAGATTCTGCTGTCGCGGAGTGGCTGAAGAGAATCGCCGGAAATAACCCGTTGCTCGTCAAGAGCGACGGTGACGCAGCCGATGCTGTGGGGGCCCCGGGGCAAACCGAGCCATTTATGGGGCTGATGAGCACGGCCAAGTTCCGCGAGAATGAGGACAGCGGTTACAAGCTTGGACTTTGCAAGCACATTGCGCCGATCTCTGCGATTGGCTACACAAAAGTTGGTTTGATCGCCAACGGTACCGAAAGCCCGAACGCGGCAAAATTGTTTCTTCACTACATGTTGACTGAAGACGGCATCGCGCCTCAGGTGGCGGATGGAAAATTTTCGTCTAACCCAGACGTTCCGCTGGATCCCACCGAACCGTCTGGCATCGCAGACATTTGGGACGAGGTCCACGTACCTGACCGGTCAACTTTGGATAGCGATTTCAGCGCTCTGCCCGACTGGATCGACTTCTGGACAATCAACAGTCACAAATAGCAGAACCATCCGCCTCAGACCCCGACACGTCGGCGTGAATTGAAAGGAAATGAAAATAACGATGAATGGCAAGATTGACGAGTCGCGCCACTTGGGGTCTTTGGCGGAACGGGCGGCGCGCAGCGTCGGCGACCAACTGCGCGCCGCCTTCCGAAGCCCTATGGACAAGGACTTCAAACGCGACGCACACGATATTGTGACGCTTCACGATAAAGCGGCAGAGGAAAAAATTGTCAAGCTTCTTCTCGCCGAATGTCCTGACTCCGTGATCGTCGGCGAAGAGGGCGGTACTCGAGGTGCCGGCCGCGTGGAATGGCACATCGACCCGATTGATGGGACGTCCAATTTCGCGCGAGGCATCGCGCTGTGGTGTGTCTCGATCGCTGCCGTCGTTGACAACGAGACAGTCGCGGGCGTTGTCTTTGACCCGGTTGCCGACAACCTTTTCCGGGCGGATCTCACGGGTGCATGGCTCGGTGACGACCCGATTCACGTGCAAGCCGCCGACGATGAGATGCGAGCGACGATCGTCTCGAGCTTTCCCAATGCAAAGGACACGTGGCTGTTCGGCCCGTCGGCATTCGACGCGCAGGCGCGTTTGATCGAGGCATTCCAGGCCGTGCGGAACCTCGGCAGCGGGGCGTTGAACCTCGCCCACGTCGCGGCGGGCTGGGCCGATGCCACGATGGGCTTCTACACGAACTCCTGGGACATCGCGGCCGGAGGGTTCATCCTGCAGCAAGCAGGCGGACGATTCTACGCGCTTGAGAGAGGGCTGCCCGTCGAGCCATACTTCAGCGCCCCAGACTATTACGCCATCGGGGGCGGCATGGCCTACGAGACTCTGAGCACCATGATGCAGGAGTGGTCGGCGCGATATGTCCCCGCCGAGATGAAGGCGCAAGCATGATCCTCCCGCGGCACGGCGCAGCCTGCGTTGTGCGGGGATTCGAGAAAGCCGTTGTTTCGGACAGAGAACGGAAGAATGACTAACAAGGAGAAAGACATGAGCGGGCTGATCAGGCCACAGGCACTTCTGGTTGATTTCGGCGGTGTCATTGTGGAAACCCGTAATCGACCCAATTGGCAACGGCGAATGGCGGAACACGTTTTCGAAGAGTTCACTGCTGCCGCCGTCAATCCGGACGGTCTCACGGTCGACGATGTTGAGCGTGACATTCGAGCGGGCGGAAAGGCCGATTCGAAGTGGAAAGACGCCATGTCTCGGCCATTCGCACCGGTCGAGCTGCGATACGAGCAGTTCTGGGTGGACTTCGTAGGCGGCGACTGGCCGGCCCCGGCACGTGACTTCGTCGAAAGCAACGCGCGTGAACTGTGCCGAGTGATGGGCGAGGTCAAGCAAGAGCGAAAGACCCGTGAAGGATTCATCGAGGTGCTCGACGCTGCGGAGGCCTCCGGCGTCCCGGTCGTGATCGTGAGCAATACGCTCATGGGCGTCGTGCACCGTGACTATCTTGACCGCGTGGGTCTGACGGAACGGTTCGCCGAGCAGATTTACAGCGATGAGGTCCGAGTCCGCAAGCCCAACCCCGAGATGATTCATCTCGGTGCTCAGGCCGTCGGCAAGACGGCGGAGCAGTGCTGGTATGTCGGGGACAACTTCGACCGTGACGTTCTGTGTGGAGCTCGTGCTCACGTCGGAGGCAACATTCTGATGGAGGCACGCAGCACCTATGATCTTCCCTACGATCTCCCGGTGACCGCCGATGCAATCGTGGCTGACCCATGGGGGTTACTTGACCTCCTCGAAAAGGCCACGAGCCGGGAGGTCGCATGAACGCCAAGGCTGCGCAGGCACCCACGACGCTCCCGACGCCCGAGCAGCGAGGCGAAGCGCAACGGCTCCGGGGCGTCGCCGAAGGGGCAACGCGTGCGGTCCAAGAGCAGCTGAAAGCGGCTTTTCGCACGTCGATGTCGATCGGGCACAAGCGGGACGCTCGCGACGTCGTGACCGAGCACGACAAGCGCGCGGAAGCAACGATCTCTGCCTATATCTTCGAGCATGTCCCCGACTCCCGTCTCCTCGGAGAAGAAGGGGGTTCGGTGGGAGAGGGCCGAGTGTCGTGGTTCGTCGATCCGATCGATGGCACGAGCAACTTCGTTGACGGCATCGCATTCTGGTGCATCTCTGTTGCGGCAGCGATCGATGGTGAGGTCGTCGCGGGCGCGATCCTCGACCCGATGGCGGACGATCTCTTCTCGGCTGACCTTGACGGCGCGTGGCTGAACGGTGAAACCTTGCGTTCTGTCGGCGCACCGACAGAGGCTGAGGCCACACTCATCACCGGTTACCCTAATGCCCGACAGCTCGAAGCGCAGGGAGCGCCGGCACTGGGCGACTTCGCGCAGCTCGTGCTCACCTTCAGAGCTCTTCGACGGCCGGGAAGTGCTGCACTCACGCTCTCGCACGTCGCGGCAGGCTGGGCGGATGCTGCCGCAGGGTTCAATGTGAACCCGTGGGATATCTGTGCCGCCGACCTTATTGTTCGACAGGCTGGAGGAACCTATGTTCCTCTGCCCGTCGGGCAGAGTGAGAAGCTCGACGCTCGCTATCTCCATAAGGGATATGTCGCCACGGCGGGACACGCTACGTATCCGAAGCTGATGGCGATCGCACGGGATATCGCCGCTCGCGGCTAACAACATCAAGAAAATCCCCGGGAGACATTGTGTCTCCCGGGGATTTTTGCTGTGAATTCGTCTGTTGAAAGCCCTGCCTGAGCTGAACTCGGAACTCTCGCTACCGGTGGCCTCCGTGAGCGAGACTCGGCGTGTTGCCGCACAGGGGAGGAGCGTCCGCGTGACGAGGCCTGACGTCCCGTCGCCACGGGTCTCCGGGAGATGACCTCTGAGCTGGTCGCGCATCGTTTACGACGGAAAGAGGGACTCTCAAGCTTTTCGTCTGCGAAAGGTGTTGCGCGCGAATCCCCGGCCCTCTCGCTCCGGTTGAGGTCATCACGGAACTGCGGGTCGCCGACAAGTGGCCGCACGAGAAAAGCCTGGCCCCCGTCGGGACGGGGGCCAGGCCTGAAATGAAGGATCTGAAGGTGTCAGTGTGAACTAAGTGTCCACAGATCCTGCCACTCAGGAAGCGAATCGAAGTCGTCCGCTGCTGTCGAGGGATCCGGATCGAATACGGCGTCTTGGAATTCTTCGATTCCCGATGGTTCGTCCGGTGACGGAGCTACTGTCGAGTTCGTTGAAAACTTTCCGTCGACGAGCTGCGGTTCAATGCCCTCCTGAGTCAGCAGGTAATGGACGAACAGTTTGGCCGCGTTCGGGCTCGCTGTCCCATTCGCGATGACCGCAACCTTCGTATACGAGCGTCCCAGCCAGGGCGAGATCCCCTCGCAGAGGCCCAAGTTGAACCCGGAATCCTCGTTTGTCCGGTACTCAGCGGTGCTGACCATTCCCATGGGAGGCTCGCTCTGACCCGATGCGCCTATCGTTTCTGCAACGTCGCCGCCCGACTTCTTGACGATCGGCTTGTTTGCGGCGAGACCCTTCAGCCATTGCTCGGCAGCGCTCTCGTCCGACGTGTCCAGTGCCTCACCGAAGAATTCTTCGTACGCGGATGCCAACTGCTCATCCGCGTGGGTCTGCATCTGATTGATCCAGTAAAGGAAGTCAGATCGAAGGAGAGGATCGGAGAGCGCGACTTTGCCTTGCCAGTCATCCGTCGTCAGCGCCCAGACGTTGTCTATCGGACAGGTGTCACCGTAGGCCTCCGTGTTGTATGTCCAGGCGTCGACTTCCGTTGAGACCGAGACTGGATTCTGGAATTCCTCAGGAACGTCGTCAACGAGGTCGGGCGGGAACCAGCTCGTGGCCATTCCTTCGGGCAGTATCTGCGCACTCACGGTGGGTGCGTCGGTCATGAAGAATACGTCGCTTTGGACATTTCCGCCTTGTGCCTCACGAATGAGAATTTCTTGCTGCTCGTTCGCTTTGGCTTTGACGCCGGTTGCTTTAATGCCGTATTTCTTCGTGAAATTCTTGGCTGTGTCGACGATCTTTCCCGTGACGTCGTAAACAGTGATCGGGCCTTCTTCCTTCGCTGCCGCAATGAGCGCATCGAGTGAATAGTCATCGTCTGAGATGCCCAGGTCCGATGACTCCGGTGAGCTCGGCGCAGACGATGGCGAACACGCCACAAGCATGAGTGATGTGGCGGTGATGAGAATGGGGAGCGCGACCCTGCGTCTGCGCTGTGAAACTGAGTGCTTATACCCACTGAGCATTGATGTTCTCCTCGTGTACACGTTCTGTGCCGGGCCAGCTGGCCACGACTTGGGAGGGCGTTACTCTAAAATTCGTCCTCTTCGTTCTCTTCTCCTTCGTCGTCAGGCCACCAGCGAGCGGAGCTGACTTTGGGATCCAGGGTCATACGGCTGACCGCCCTCTCCAGTGGAGAAGCATCAGGGTCGGTTGAATGTATCTCCGCCAACAGAGCAACAGAGTTTCCCTGTTTGTTGTGAGAGGCCGTGATCGATTTCAGCCGGTACTCCGGGCGGCTGAGTGTCTGCAAGAGCAGCGCGCGGACGCGAGGTTCGGCCTTATCGCTTGTCATGACCTCGAACGCAAAGTCGGCGCCGGACGGAGTCGCGGTCGGGAGGGGCAGGCGACCCGTCTTGCGGTTCACCGCGCGACCAAGAGGCCGAAGCAGAGTATTGGCGGCGACAATCACAGCAGTGCCGATCAGGGTGATGACATACATACCGGTGCCGGCGAGACAGCCAATGGCTGCGGAACACCAGAGGGTTGCGGCGGTATTCAGGCCTCGGATGTTGAGGCCTTCGCGAATCATGACGCCAGCACCGAGAAACCCGATTCCGGAGACAACCTGGGCGGCGACACGGGTGGGATCCGCGCTGCCATCCGGCGTGAATCCGTAAGCGCCCATGACGACAAAAAGCGCCGCACCGACAGAAACAAGTGCGTTGGTACGGAGACCAGCGAGCCCTGCACGCCACTGACGCTCCAGCCCGACACACGCCCCCATCGCCAGGCTGAAGGCTATGCGTATGCCGACCTCCACCTCTGTAGGAGGCGTTATGGGTAACAACGTCTCGTGGACAAATAAATGTAAGGACATATAATCAAGGATATCTACGCTTGATCGTGAGTTCAACGATTAAGCAAAAATGTCTTTACATAATGCACTTTTTCGTCGTCTCTGAGAGACGAGGCTCAGAGAGAAAGGGACGGTGGCATGGAACAGGAATTCGCCTCCCCTGTCGCAGACTCCGATGATTCACGAGGCCGCAGGACCATTTTTGCCGTTGTCGGAGATGTTCATGGGCGCTGGGAAGAGCTCGCTGGTGAACTTGATCGCGTGCGGGAATTTCTTCCCGCCGGCCAGCGAATTGAGGCGATTCTCCAGGTCGGGGATGCTGAGCCGACACGAGACGCTGTCGAACTTGAAGAAGTCTTTGCAAAGCCGGAGAGGCATCGGCTGAGCGACTTCCGTCTTGTCGTTGATAGGGATATCAAATTTGGTGCACCCCTCTACTTCATCGGAGGGAACCACGAGCCGTGGGCAACACTCGACCGCAACGGAGGTGTCGGCTCCGGAGGCGAGCCGATCGCTCCAGGAGTGTATTTTTTGGGCCGTGCCGGTTCAATCACGATTGCGGGAATTCACATCGCATTTCTCTCGGGGATCGCGCGCGCGGATGGAATGCTGGGAAACGCGGCTGAACGACGAGAGCTCAACTCCATCAAGGAGAACAACTACTACTGTGCAGACGAACTTCGGGCTGTCAGGGCGTTGGAATCGGTGGATATTCTGCTCACCCACGAATGGCCGACCGGTAGCGGGTTCGTGCACAAGACGAGTCTCGTCGGCGACGAGAGGGTTCGCGAACTGCTGACGCTCCTGAAGCCCTGCGCCAGCTTCCACGGTCACTATCATCGTGCCGACCAGTTCTGCATCGATGGGGTGCCGGTTTACGCTCGCGGAAGATACGGGCAGGGCGTGCCGGAGTGGGTTGCGTTGTTCGAATTCGACCACCAGACGAGGACGATCACGCAACTTCAGCACCTTGACCCCGTGTCCCCATCGTCACGCGCACGTGACGCGCGAGGGACGGAGTCCGCATGCCGCTCGTCCGCATAGACATCAATGTCGGTCGCAGTCCCGAGCAGGTGCGCGCCATTGCTGATGCCATCCATGACGCGATCGTTGCCGAGTATGGCATCCCGAGCCGTGATCGCTTCCAAATCATCACAGAGCACCGGCCGGGGCAGATCATTGCTGAAGACGCCGGCCTCGGGTTCGAGCGCACCACGGGCGTCGTGATGATCCAGATCTTTACTCAGGCTGGCCGAGCGGATGCTGCTAAGCGGGCGCTCTACGCGGAAATCGCGCAGCGCCTTGAGGCTGTCGGTGTTCTCGGACGAGACATCTTTCTCGGCTATATGGAGAATGGCGCGCAGGACTGGAGCTTCGGTTTCGGCCGTGCCCAGTACCTCACCGGTGAGCTCGGCGTTCCGGAGGCATCATGAGCGTCCGTATTGGCCTCATTGGCTACGGAACCGGGGGCCGGTACTTCCACGCCCCGTTCATCGAGGCATCGGCCGAGTGCGAGCTTGTCGCGGTAGTCACCTCGTCGGGCTCCCGGCGTGAACAGGTGGGGTCTGACTTTCCTCACGTGCAGGTGGCGGGCTCGATCGACGACCTTATCTCGCTTGGTGTGGATGCGGTTGTCATCTCGACTTCGCCCGAAACGCGCCGTGATCTCGTCCTTGAGGCTGTGCAGAAGGGGTTACACGTTGTTGCAGACAAACCGTTCGCACCGGATGCTGCTACGGCGAAGCTTCTCGCCGACAGCGCACGCGACGCGGGCGTCCTTCTCAACGTCTTCCATAACCGCCGGTACGACACGGATATCGTGACGGCTCGCGCAGTCCTTCAATCGGGAAACCTTGGTCGGCTGCAGCGTGTGGAACTGCGTTGCGATCAAGATGATCCCGGGTCGATTGAAGCCGGCCCACAGGGTGGGCTGCTGCGAGATCTCGGCAGTCACGTCGTTGACCAAGCGCTCCTACTCGGCGGTGAGCCGCGCTTTGTAACCGCGCACCTCGAATGGCAGGACCTGCCTCAGGGGCCTACCGATGTCGGATTCACGATCGGGATTGAGCACCAGTCGGGAACGTATTCCTTGGTCTCGGCATCCAAGGCCTACCGGCTCGAGTCTCGTGCGCTGGCTCTTCTGGGCGATGAGGGCAGCTACAGCTCTGACTACAGCGACGTGCAGGCGGAGGCCATCTTTGCCGGGGCTCGGCCCGGCACTGACCGCGCCGGCTGGGGGTTCGAGCGCGAAGAACGGTGGGGAACGCTTCGCACGAGTGCGGGCTCTCGCAGCATCCCGTCTCGGCAAGGCGACTACACGCGCTACTACGATGAGTTCGCTCGCGCGATCGAGAGTGGCGAGGCCGGACCGGTTCCGGCCGAACAGGGCGTGACGGTGCTGCGGGTTCTGGATGCTGCGCGCCGCAGCGCAGCCGAGCATTACGCTGTCGCGCTCTGAAACCATCGTGGTAAGCGAAGTCGCCAATTCAGAAGCGATTCAGTCGTCAATTTGAAAGTGACCTCGTCGTCAGGTGCCCACCTCACCCGTTGTCTGGCGGACATTGGGGCGGGGGTCGCGAGCGCATCGGGAAAAGGAGTGTCGTGCCAGAAAGTGGCTGCGCGGAGTGCATTGGCGGGGGCACGATGCCGATCGCTCGTAGACTCGGCATATGAGAGACGTCGACGAGCTGGACGAACGCCTGATCGCCGAACTACGGCTCAACGGCCGCGAGCCCGTGGCGACACTGGCCCACCGCCTCGGCGTCACCCGCGCCACAATCAACAACCGGATCAACCGGCTCGTCGACGACGGCATCGTGCTCGGGTTCACCGTGCGCGTCCGCGAAGACATCAGCACCGACGTCGTGCGTGCCGTCACGCTCATCGAGGTGGAAGGGCGCACGACCTCAGATGTCATCGACAAGCTCCGCGGCTTTCCCGAAGTGCATGCACTGCACACCACGAACGGGGGCTGGGATCTCGTCGCCGATCTCCGCACCGACACCCTCGCCTCATTCGACCGTCTGCTCGCGCGCATCCGCGGCGTTGAGGGCGTCATCAACAGCGAGACGAGCCTGCTGCTCAGTTCCGTACTGCGCTAGTCGGCTCAGCGGGTGCGCGGGTCCAAATGGATTCCCGCCAACATGCAGCGCACCGAACCACCCGCGAGCTCGATCGTCGGCACGCTCAACGGCACAATCGCGCAGCTCTTCTCGATCGTTGACCTCTGCTGCGCTGTCAGCGATGCCAGCGCTCGCGTCGACAGTGCCAGGATGCGGCCCTCGCGGCCCTGCAGTTCGATGGCATTGCCCGCGAACTCGCGGATCTGCTCGCGACTCAGCTCGATGACGTCGCGGCCATGGTCGCCCAGCCGATCGACGACCTCAGCCCGACGCTTCTGATCGGCGATGAAATCGAGGCCGATCATCGCGAAGTCTGTGGCCACGCACATCAGCACGTTCGAGTGATAAATCGGGCAGCCGTGCTCGTCGACCGCGTCGAACGCCATCGGCTCGTAGCCGAAGTTCGTGCAGAAGCGCTCAAGGGCAATCGGATCGGCCCGCGTTGACCGCACCGTATACGCAATTCGGCTCAGGTGGTCGAGAACCATTGCTCCTGTGCCCTCGAGGAAGACATCGTCGTACTCGAGGCCCGAGTAGTCGATGACATCCTGAACCCGATACTCGCGCTTCAGCAGCTCGATGACGTCTTCGCGGCGCTCGCCGCGACGGCTCGGCGACTGCATCGGGTAGACGGCGACATGACCGCCCGAATGAGTCGAGAACCAGTTGTTGGGAAACACGGCGTCAGCACGATCGTCGCGCTCATCATCGAACAGATGAACAGTGACCCCGTGTCGCTCGAGCTCGGCGGCAGCATCCGTCACCTCGTGCCAGGCCGCCCGCGCGATCGTCTCTGCGTCACCGATCGCGGGTGACTGGAACGTGTTATCGGTTGCCGTCGCCGGGTTCGGTGTGAAGTGGCGCGGTCGGATGAGCACCACAGCCCGTGGCGCCTGGATAGACATGCGCACTGCTCTACAGGGCGGGAACGGGTGCGTCGGATCCCTGTGCGAACCCGAAGAGATCCTTGGGATCGTCTGGGTCGGCGACCAGGTCGATGTCGACCGAGAACGCCGAATGGTTCGTCTTGTCGTGCAGGTAGCGCAACACAGAGAAGTCCTCGATGGCGAAGCCGACCGAGTCGAAGACGGTGACCTGATCAGCTGACGAGCGGCCAACGGTCTTTCCGGAGACGACCTCCCACAGCTCGGTGACCGGGAAGTCGGCCTCAACCTGCTGAATCTCACCCTCGATGCGCGTCTGCTCCGGAAACTCGACGAAGACGTCACCGCGACGAAGAATCGCAGCATCCAGCTCGGTCTTGCCCGGGCAGTCCCCGCCAATGGCGTTCACGTGCACGCCGGGACCCACCATGTCGTCGGTGAGCACGGTGGCGTTCGCCTTGTCTGCAGTGCAGGTGGTGATCACGTCAGCACCGGATGCCGCGTCAGCGGAATCCTCGGCAACATACACGTCGAAGCCCAAAGGAGTGAGGTTGCGTACAAGCTTCGCCGAGGCAGCAGGGTCGGTGTCGAAGACCCGAAGCGAGCGGATGCCGAGTGCCTCGCGCACCGCGATCGCCTGGAACTCGGCCTGCGTGCCCGCGCCGATCATCGCCATGGTCGTCGAGTCGGGTTGTGCCAGATACTTCGCAGCCATCGCGGACGTGGCAGCGGTACGCAGCGCGGTCAGAAGCGTCATCTCGGCAACGAGGAGGGGATAGCCACTGTCGACGTCAGAGAGCACGCCGAATGCGGTCACCGTCTGCAGGCCCTTGGCTGGATTCGAGGGGTGTCCGTTCACGTACTTGAAGCTGTACAGCTGGCCGTCGCTCGTCGGCATCAGCTCGATGACGCCGATCGGGGAGTGGCTGGCCGCGCGTGGACTCTTGTCGAAAGACTCCCAGCGGCGGTAGTCGTCGGCCACGTAGTCGCTCAGCTCACCGAGAATCGTCTCAAGTCCCGTGGACCGAATCCACCGAACTGTGTTCTGAACACCCACGAATCGAACCATGAAGCACCTTCCACTTTTCTCCCGCATGCCAGCATCTCCACATTAGACAGCGCGGATGTACAGCAACAAGAGAAGACACTGATCATTTCAAGCAGGATGCTGTACAGATTGCGCATCTCAAGAGCACGATCTGTGTGGTGTCTGCTCGGGAGTCAACGGGGCATCTCCTCAGCGCGACAGCGACGAGTTTCAGGATGCCGTGGAGAATCGCCAGGCGTCAGCGGTCGACAAGCGTGATCTCGAACGAGTAGAGGTCGGGACGGTAGCAGTGGCGACCGTGCTCGATGGCCTTGCCCGAGTTGTCGAATGCGGTGCGCGACATCGTCAGAACCGGGCCACCCTTGTCGACGTCGAGCAGCTCAGACTCGCGCTGCGACGCGGCCCGGGCGCCGATCGTCTGCTTGGCAACGCGCATTGTCACGCCGCGGGTGCGCAGCATCTGGTACAGACCGTACTTCGCCAAATCATCAATGCTGAGGTCGATGAACTCCTCGGGCAGGACGTTGTCCAGAATCGCGAGGGGAACATCATCGGCTGAGCGCAGTCGTGTGATGTGCAGCACAGGGCTGCCGGTTTCGACACCGAGAACCTCTGCTGTCTCAGCATCCGCCGTGGCGCGCTCGCTGGAGAGAACCACCGTCTTGGGGGTTTGGCCTGAACGCTCGAGGTCGTCGAAGAGGCTCGTCAGCTCGACGTTGCGCGTCACTCGTCCATGAACGACCTGCGTGCCAATGCCGCGACGGCGCACGAGCAGACCCTTGTCGACGAGCTCTTGGATGGCGCGACGGATCGTGGGCCGCGACAGGCCGAGACGCTGTGCGAGCGCCACTTCGTTCTCGAGCCGGGAGCCGGCGGGCAACACCTCATCGCGGATCGCCGCTTCGAGGCGCTGCGAGATCTGGTAGTAGAGCGGAACCGGGCCATTGCGGTCGAGATCGACGAAGACGCTCAGTGGCAACGTCTTCTCTTCCAGCTGCGCCACGTGGGCACCTCCATCATCGGCCCTTAATATGTACTGACAATATATACCGCAAAGACGGTGGGCCGCATGTCATCTCGCGGACTATCAGCCCGTGATCGAGAACTCGGTCTCGGAATCGACGGGGACGACGTCTGTCACCTCGAAGCTGCGCACGTTTGCCGAGTTCGGGCCCGTGCGAAGCCACCGGAGCATATCCGTCACCGGTTCTTCGTCGCCCTGAACCGCCGCTTCGACCGAGCCGTCAGGGCGATTGCGCACCCACCCGGTCACGTTGAGCCGAGCGGCTTCACGCTGCGCTGAGAACCGAAACCCAACGCCCTGGACGATGCCCGTCACGACCACAATCTTGCGCACCATAACTCCATTGTGGTCCCTCAACATGCTGCTCTGCAGGATGTTGGCTGGGTGTTTTCGCTACGGAGTCGGAAAGCTGTCTGCGCGAGCGCGGTTCCAGTCGGCCGCCCAGGACTCGGGGGCGCTGTCGAGCAGTTCCCCCGGGCGCAGCCATTCGTACAGTTCTTCATACGACTGGCTCTCGTGAACGTCGACGTTGCGGCGCAGCATCCGGGCTGTCAATTGTGAAGGATCGCTCACGCCCATGGAAGCCATCAGGCGAACCGCCTCAGCGACGGTGGCCTGCTGATAGTTCGTCACGCGCGTGCTCTTGCTGTCGACGTCGAGGGCGCGAGCGCGCCGCGGATTCTGCGTGGCGACGCCCACGGGGCACCGGTCGGTGTGGCAGCGCTGCGCCTGAATGCAGCCGACCGCCATCATCATCGACCGCGCTGAATTCGTGAAGTCTGCACCCTGAATGAGGCGCTTGACGATGTCGTTGCCCGCCGCGATCTTGCCGCTGGCACCCACGCGGATGGTGCTGCGCAACCCGGTGCCCACGAGCGCGTTGTGAACGATCATGAGACCCTGCGTGAGCGGCATCCCAACGTGGTCTTCGAACTCCAGAGGCGCGGCTCCCGTTCCGCCTTCGGCACCATCCACAATGATGAAGTCTGGTGCTGTGCCCACCTCGAGGATCGCCTTGCAGATGGCCAGGACTTCGATGCGCGAACCGACGCAGAGCTTGATGCCCGCGGGTTTGCCGCCGGCCAGCTCGCGCATCCGCGCGACGAACCGGATCATCTCTGCCGGGGTGTCGAACTCCTTGTGGCGTGCGGGGCTGACGCACTTCTCGTGCACCGGAACGCCGCGCACGCTCGCGATTTCTGGCGACACCTTGGGGGCGGGAAGTACGCCGCCGATGCCGGGCTTCGCGCCCTGACTGAGCTTGAGCGAGACACAGCGAACACGGGGGTCGGATGCTTTCTCAGCGAACTGCTCCGGATCGAAGCGGCCCTCTTTCGTCCGAGTGCCGAAGTACCCGGTGCCGATCTCCCAGATGAGGTCGCCGCCGTTCTCGAGGTGGTAGTCGGACAGGCCGCCTTCGCCGGTGTCGTGCGCGAATCCGCCATCGTGCGCGCCGCGATTGAGGGCGCGGATCGCGTTTGCGGACAGCGCGCCGAAACTCATGGCCGATACGTTCATCAGCGCCATGGAGTACGGCTGCGTGCAATCCGGACCGCCGAGCGTGACGCGAGGAGTCGTGTCAGGCTGGGGTGCCGGAGCAGACGAGTGCACGAGCCATTCGTGGCCGTCGGCGTTGACGTCGCGCTCGGTGCCGAATGCCTGCTCGCCGTGCGTCCCCTTCGAGCGTTCGTAGATGATGGAGCGGGTATCGCGGTCGAACGGCCGGCCGTCCCAGTTGCGTTCGATGAAGTACTGCTGAATCTCGGGCCGGATGCCCTCGAGCAGATACCGCATGTGCCCGATCACCGGGTAGTTGCGCAGAACCGAGTGCTTGCGTTGGGTGAGGTCGTAGGCGGCCAAAGCGGCAACCGCTCCGGCACCGGCACCGATGATGGACTTCAGTGCACGCGACGTCGTCGTCATGTCACCTCCACGTAGGGGACTGTGTTGGTGCCGCCATGCTACGCCTCTCGGCAATGGGCGGTGACAGGGTGGACGTTCCGGGGCGCCGGGGCGCTGACGTGACGGCGCCTACGCGTGATGCTCGCGCGACACTTCGCCGGTTACCCTCGAAGGGTGACCACATCCACTCTCGACACCGCGCCCGACACCCGGGTGCTGGCGCGCGACGAGTGGTGCGCACGGGCACGCGAGCACGAACAGAGAGCGGATGCTTTCACGGCAGGGTGGCGCGCTCGGAAGATCAGTGGCGCGAAGCATCCGATCGACGATTTTCTCTTCACCTACTACTCGTACAAGCCGAGCATTCTGCGGCGCTGGCACCCCGGAGCGGGCGTGGAGCTGCAGGGCGCCGCGCATATGCCGCGCGCGGAATGGAAGTGGTACGTCGTAGGCGCCGAGCCTGGGTCGCTGCGTGTCGATGCCGCTGCGTACCTCGCGGCGAAGCGTGCAGGCGTCGATCTGATTCGGCGGATTCTCGAGCGCACGGCGTCGCGTCCCGGCCAGTTCAGCTGCTTCGGTCTGCACGAGTGGGCCATGGTGTACCGGCAGGGCGAGCACAGGCACGAGGCTCCGCTTCGGTTGGGACAAGAGGGCACGGATGCTGTCGTCGACAGCCACAGCATCCAGTGCACTCACTACGATGCCTTCCGTTTCTTCACGCCAGACGCCGCACCGCTCAATCGGGTGCAGCCCACGCGGGAGTCGCAGCCGCAGCTGGAGCAGCCGGGCTGCCTGCACGCGGGAATGGACGTGTATAAGTGGGCGATCAAGCTCGGCCCGCTGGTGCCGGGTGAGGTTCTGCTCGATGCGTTCGAGCTGGCGCGCGACATCCGGTGGCTCGACATGGCTGCATCGCCGTATGACGTGAGCGACTGGGGTGCGGAGCCAGTCGCGATTGAGACGGCCGAGGGCAAGGCCGAGTACGTGCGGCAGCAGCGCGGGTTCGCCGAGCGGTCGAACGCGCTGCGGCGTCGCGTGCTCGATGCGCTGGATGCTGCGGAGCACGAGGCCGAGACAGCATCCGCCACGTGAACGTGCTCGTGCACGTTCAGGAATTCGGAGATGCGATGCGACACGCCGCGCTCGAACGTCCGACACGCTGATCGGGCAGCCATATCTCCGAATGCCGGGACGCGGATTATCGCCCAGAGCAGCCTCGGCGGGTGCGGGCACGGCTGCGGGGGAGCAATGGCGGTGACGAGCTGTGGGTGCGATGTGGCACTGGCTGGCTGCATGGTGAAGCGGTCGTAGACAGGCGGAGTGAGACATCGATGTGACGGGACCTCGTGCAGAGTGGCACGGGCGCATCAAGCCAGGCGCGCTTCGCGACAGATAGCTGGAGCATCCGCTGCCGCATGCGTAGGGTGGAGAATCAGAGAGGTGTTCCACAGCGGTGTGGAATGCCGTCGACGTTCAGTGAGGTGAGAATGCCCGGCGAAGCTTTCATCTACGACGTCATTCGGACGCCACGCGGCAGAAACCGTGGCGGATCCCTGCACAGCGTGAAACCGCTTGACCTAGTTACAGGCCTCGTGACGGCGCTGCGCGAGCGGCATCCTGGTCTGGACCCCGCGCTCGTCGACGACATCGTGCTTGGCGTCGTGTCTCCCGTGGGGGAGCAGGGTGCCGACGTTGCGCGCACGACGGCGCTCGCCGCAGGCCTGCCCGAGACGGTTCCCGGCGTGCAGCTGAACCGCTTCTGCGCCTCGGGCCTTGAGGCAGTGAACGTCGCTGCGCAGAAGGTGGCGTCCGGGTTCGAGGACCTCGTGCTTGCCGGCGGTGTCGAGTCGATGTCGCGCGTGCCGCTCGGCAGCGACGGCGGTGCCATCGCCCACGACCCGGCGATCGCGTGGGATACCGGTTTCGTGCCGCAGGGCATCGGCGCAGATCTCATCGCCACGATCGAGCGCTTCACACGCCCGCAGGTCGACGCGTATGCCGCCGAGTCGCAGCGCCGCGCCGAGCGTGCGTGGGCGGACGGCCGCTACACGAGATCGACCGTGCCCGTCACAGACATCAACGGGCGCCTGCTGCTCGACACCGATGAGCATCGACGCCCGGGGACGACGGCCGAGTCTCTCGCCGCGCTCCCCGCCGCCTTCGCGCGCATCGGCGAGTTCGGCTTCGACCAGGTGGCACTCGCGCGCTACCCCGAGGTGCCGCGCATCAACCACGTGCACACGGCGGGCAACTCCTCGGGCATCGTCGACGGGGCAGCGCTCGCCGTCATCGGCAGCCGGGCGACCGGCACCGAGCTCGGCCTCAGACCGCGGGCGCGCATCGTGCAGACCGCCGTGGTGGGCAGCGACCCCACGATCATGCTCACGGGCCCCGGCCCGGCAACACGCAAGGCGCTCGAGCGCGCTGGCCTGACAGCATCCGATATCGACCTGTTCGAGGTGAACGAGGCATTCGCCTCCGTCGTGATGCGCTGGATGCGCGAGATGGAAGTGCCCCACGAGAAGGTCAACGTCAACGGCGGCGCGATCGCACTTGGTCATCCGCTGGGCGCGACCGGTGCAATGCTCGTGGCCACGCTGCTCGACGAGCTCGAACGCCGCGACCTGCACCGCGGCTTGGTGACGCTGTGCGTGGGCTCGGGAATGGGCATCGCCACGATTATCGAGAGAGTGTGACACCGGATGCTGACACGCGAGGTTGAACGGAGAACACCATGAGCGCGAACAGCGAGACTTCTGCCCCGAGCGTTGTGACGCGAGCGGATGCCGACGGCGTCGCGACGCTGACGCTTGACGACCCGAACGCGCCGGTCAACGTCATGAACGACGCGTACGTCGCAAGCATGCGCGCCGCCGTCGACGGTCTCGAGGCCGACCGCGAGAGCCTGCGCGGGGTCATCGTGACCTCAGGCAAGCGATCGTTCTGCGCCGGGGGAGACCTCGCGCTGCTGCGTCAGGCGGACCCCGAGCGCGTCGATGACGAGACCGAACGGCTTGACGGCATCAAGCGCGATCTGCGGCGCCTCGAAACGCTCGGACTTCCCGTCGTCGCCGTGCTGAACGGGTCTGCGCTCGGCGGTGGGCTGGAGCTGGCTCTGGCCTGCCACCGGCGGATCGCCGTCGATGATCCGCGTCTGCGTGTCGGGCTGCCCGAGGTGGGGCTCGGCCTGCTGCCCGGCGCGGGCGGCACCGTGCGTCTGACCCGCATGATCGGCATCGAGGCGGCGCTGCGCGTGATCCTTCCCGCCGAGACGATGGATGCTCAGACCGCGCATGAGCTCGGCATCATCGGCCAAATCGTGCCAGACGTGGATGCTGCCACAGCATCCGCTCGCGAATGGATCGCCGCTCACCCCGCACCGGTCAAGCCCTGGGACGAGCGGGGATTCCGGATTCCGGGTGGAGACGGCAGTGACCCGCGCCTCGCAGACACGCTGCCCGGGTGGATCGCGACGGCCCACGCCGAGGCGGGCAACCTTCCGGCTCCACGTGCGGCGATGGCCTCCGTCGTTGAGGGGTCGCTCGTCGACGCCGACACCGCCTCGCAGATCGAGACGCGGTACTTCGTGAAGCTGTCGCATTCAGACGAGGCGCGCAATCTGATCGACGCGTTCTTCGACCGCCAGCGCGTGACGGAAGACAGCGAAGATGCTCGGGCCGACGTGAGTGCTGTCGTCGATGAGTCTGTGCTCGGTGAGGCGGTTGCCGCGGTGCGCGCGGGTGCCGACCCGGATGTCGTCGACCGGGCCGCACGGTGCGCGGGCTGGCGTGAGGGCGTGCTGAAGCGCATCGACACGCGGGCGCTTGAGCCCAGCGAGAGCGACTGGATGGACGTTCCGTTTGCCGACTTGGTCGACCGGATGCTGTTCGCCCCCGCGCTCGCCGCGTCCCGCGTGCAGGCGGCCGAGGCCCTGAGCGACGAAGATGTCAACGTCGCATCGCTTGACGCGGGCTTCCCGGCGGCGACCGGCGGGGCGGCGCGGTTCCGCCACACGTACCCGGGTGGCGCTGAGGGCTTCGCGTCGCGGGCCTCTGCGCTGGCAGCATCCTATGGCCCGCGTTTTGCGCCGCTGCCCAGTGCCACGTGACGCTGCTGCTGTCAGCGCAACGTGATGCTGCTGCCGTGCCACCTCGCGTCGCCACCTAACGCCACGTGGCGCTGCTCCCGTGCCGATTGACGCTGCTGCTGCCCCGTGCCACCTCGCGCTCCTGTCCGTGCCACGGTGCGCAATTGGGGACCAACTTTCACTATGACCAACGCTCATTTCATAGTGAAAGTTGGTCCCCAATTCTTGCGCGATGGGCAGCGAGGCTGCCGGCGAGCGGCACCTGCAAGTCACGAGCCCCATGCCGATCGCGCACGTCGCCGCAACGATCGACGTTCCACGCGCGAAGCTGCCAAGCGTCGACACCGTGTTGTTGCGGATGCGACGCGCACGGGCTTAGTGCTCGCCAGTGCTACGAGCGGCGAGTACGTCTGCGCGAGAACAGCACGAGCGCAGCTCCGACCAGCAGCATTGCCGTAGCCAGGCCGACGGGGCCGATTGGATCAGCGCTGCCGGTCAGCGGAAGTGCATCGTTGTTCGACGTGGCCGGATTATCCACAGCCGGAGGAACGCCAGAAGATGAGTCAGCGGGCTGCGGTGCCGTCGCGCAGGTCTCTGTGCCCGGCGGGTAAGCGACGACGACCGGATCGGTGCTGGGATTGACAGTGACTGTGACGGTGACGTTCCCTTGCGCCCACGCATAAGCGTTGTCCGGGTTCTCGAACCAGCTTCCGTCAGCATCCTGATCCCAACCCGGCCAGTCGGCCCCGACGCCATCTGGGCCAACACTTGCCCCGGGCCAGAGGATCTCGTCTTTCCCGACCGGCACGGTTACCGTCTCGGAGCCGCCATTGCCGGCAAACTTGATGGTGGCGGTCGTTCCTGGGGCGGTGGTTCGGATGTCGTATCCGAGGTAGGGGGCATCGGCCTCGCAGAACGGTGTGACGGTTCCGCTGATCACGTACTTCTGAACCTCAGCGTCGTTGCTCGCCGTCACCGGGGCACCGTTGTCGATGGGGTGTCCTGTGGCGGTGGCCGTATTTACGAGACTGGCGGTGATTGTCGACGAGTAGGAGTAGACGAGCTTCTTTCCGGGCTTCAGATCAACGGAATCGTCACCGGAGACCAGAGTCATGTCGTCCTGGGTGATGCCCAGGCCCGGATCGGACAGCTCGACGGGCTTCAACGGCACCTCTCCGGTATTTGTGACCGTGAAGCAGTAGGTGATGGGGGTTCCAAAATCGCCGGCGACGAATTCGTCAGAGCCTTCGATACCGGGGCACGTCGCATCCGTGCCCTCGAGAATCGTCTTTTCCAATGCGATGTCGGGCTCGGGCGGAACGAATGCGGGCAGGATCAGCAGACCAGCACCGCTCCAGATGCCCTCGTCGGGCGAGCCTGGGTTGCCGGCATTGTCGCTCGGCGATTCGAGTTGGATCGCGGCCCAGGTGGACCCCGCGGGAATCGTCATGTCGAACTGAACCAGCGCCTGTTCCGGGCCAACGTTGCCGGGGATGAAGAAGGATACGGGTGCGGTGGAGGCCGCCGGAGGGCAGGGCTGGCTCGGCGGTGAAAACGGGTTGGTGATGCCCTCAACGCCACCCAGGTCGGGGTTTGGAACTCCGACGTCATCGACGAGATCGGCGCTTGTCGGCGGCGCTGTTCCAGAGCCCGCGGCTACCCAGATCGACGAAGCCCGGCAATTTGACGCCTCATAATCCATCCCTGTCACCGATGTTGCAAACGAAGCTGTGTAGTCCTCGAGAAGCGGATAGCCCCAGTCGTAGATGATGAGATCGGTGGTGGGCGAAGAACTGGAGTTTCCGCCGTAGTAGTAATCGACACCTGTCTGCCAGACCGTCGTGGAGTCGACGCTGCAGGGAGAGTCATTGTAGATCGCCGTGATGGTGGCGCCGCCCCAATGGTTCTCACCTCCATCGATCCCGTCGACCGGTGGTGTCACGTTGACTGTGTACGTACCCGGCGCATTACCGCTGAACAGGTTGGTGATATCGGCAACGTATCCATATGCGGTGGCTGCTGGGGTGACCGGCAGGCCGGTTGCGTCCGTTGACTCGGAGCCAGCGAACACGCCTGTGGCAGTGCCGTTTGGGCCGGTCACCTCGACGCCGATAGCCGGGTCGAGAGGCGCAGGCTGCCAGACCCCGGACCACTCGATGATTGCATGGACGACAGGGCCGTCGAGTGTAAGGGTGAGAGACTGAACGTCCATGGTTTCCGCCATCGAGACGGCACCCATGTCGGAGGCAAGGCAACCATCTGCTGGTGGCGTCACGTCGGAAACTGCGGCCTCCGCGGAGACTGGCCGAATCAATATCAACGCAAGCGTCGTGGCAACGATAAGGAATACGATGCGCGCGAGATCTGCTGAACGTCCAGCACGACGGCGGACTGAAGACGTTGTCACGGGGTGCCTCTCAGCTGACGGGTGTCTGGTCCGGGGAGGCTAGCACGCCTGACCCACCCGCTGGGTACCCCCAGTTCGGGTGCGTTCGGCGCACGGTGCAGCTCGAATCCACCTCATTCCGACCCTCGCGGTCCCATGAGCCAGCATTGATGTGACGTACTACGCCACCTCTGGACGCTTCTGCTTGAACGGCTTCGCCGGTTCGTCCTCACCATTCCACACCGTGACAATGCCCCAAGCGACAGCTGCGATCGGCACCGCGAGCACCGCGCCGACGATGTTGCCGAGGATCGTACCCACTGTCAGAGCAAGCAGGATGACCAGAGCGTGCAGCTTCAGCGAGCGGCCCATCACGACCGGCTGCAGGAAGTTGCCCTCGAGCTGGTTGACCAAGACGACGATCGCGATCACGATCACCGCGGCGAGCGGCCCGTTGGTCACGAGCGCAACCAGAGCGGCGAGGATGCCGGCGAGCGTCGCTCCGACAATCGGAATGAACGCGGTGAGGAAGACGATCACGGCGAGCGGAATCGCGAGCGGCACCTGAAGGATCGCAAGCCCGATGCCGATACCGATGGCATCCGCCGCCGCCACGATCGACGTTCCGCGAGCGTAGCCGCCCAGCGTCGACACCGTTTTGTCGCCGATGCGACGAGCGCGCTCATAGTGCTCACCCTCGAAGGGACGCAGCACGAACTCCCAGATCGCCGGCCCGTCCTTCAAGAAGAAGAACAGCACGACCATCATGAGCACGAGGCCCGTGAAGAAGCTCGCGGTCGCTGAGACGCCCGCGATGGCTCCGGAGCCAAACTGGCTGCTGGTCACGAAGTCGACGACCGTGTCGCGCACGGAGTCGATCTGTTCCTGGTCGATAGAGAACGGCAGGTGCTCAAAGTAAGTCTGCAGCTGTGAGATGCCGTTGTTTGCCGAGTCAATGAGCTCGTCCCACTGCGATCGCACGGTCCAGACGATGAGCCACACGACGGCGGCAATGATCGCCAGGGATCCGAGCAGCGCGATGATCGTGCCGAGCAGACTCGGAACGCCCTTGCGCCGCATGAATGACATAAGCGGGTTGAACGCCGACGCGAAGATCAACGCAAGAATAACCGGGATGAGCACGAGGCTCAGCTGCATCAGACCGTAGACGGCGACACCGACGACGGCGAGCACGGCGATGATCTGCACACAACGCGTGGCGATGCTGCCGAAGCCGTCGGTCCACAGCGTGCGGAGGGGGCGCGCGGGCGCCGGCGGGGGCGTGCGCGAGAAGAGGCCCATATCGGCTACTTCAGCTTCTTCGCGAGCTGCTTGTCGAGCTTCTTGACGCGCTTGCGGGCCTCTTTAATGGCGGGGCTTGACCACGCCTTGACACGCTTCTTGGCGTCGTCAAACTCGCCACGCTCACTGCGCACGCCGAGGCTGAAGAACAGCGCTCCGACGATGACCGTGAATACGAGTGTTCTGAACTTCATGGCGACCTCCCCGATGATCATGTGCCTGCCACGCTATGCAACATCGTAAGCCTGAACGAATGATGGATGCTGCCGCAATGACGAGCGTGGGCGCCGCATCGATACGTCAGTCGATGCGGCGCCCGTGTGAGTCGGCGAGCCAGTCCGGTATCAGAGCGTGAGGCCGTGACCGAACCGGAACAACGGGTCCTCCGTGTCGAACGGCACGTCGGGCCGGCTGGCCCGCACCGCGTCCATGCTGCGCGGAACATCGAATGGCAGCCGGCCCCTCGCCGTTGCGTCTCCGACCAGTACGTCGAGCAGTGCCCGCGGGTTCGCGCCGAAGTTTGCGACGACAGCATCCGTTGATTCGACGATCGGCTCGAGAATTGCCGGGCGGTCAAGGAAGACGTCGACAACGGTGGGGACGGATGCTGCGACAGCGGCGACATGGTCGAGAACAGTGCTGTCGAACTCGAGCGAGCCGGCGTGGAAGAAGTTCTCGAACATCGTCTCGCGCTGCTCGTAGGGAGCCTGGAGTCGCAGCACGGCGAGCTCCGCGTCTTCCGGTGCGCTCACGATATTGCCGTATTCAGCTGCGATCTCCCGATCGATGCCCTCCACATAGAGGCGCAGTCCTCGGCGGGCAGGCAGAGCCGCGCCCTTGTTGGTGAGTACCGTGATCGCGGCGCGCTGTGCGCGCTCGCCCGCCTCACGGAACTCAGGAGAACCGACAACCGCGTCGGCGTGCTGCACGTCGACGAACGGGGCATCGAACAGGCCGAGACGGAACTTCTCGCGCAGCAGACGGCGGGCAGAGGTATCAAGCCGGTCTTCGGAGACGTCGCCCGATCGCACGAGGTCGATCAGCAGCTCAGGGCACGCCTCGCCCCCGAACTGGTCGACACCGGCGTTGAGCGCCATGAGCATGCGTTCGCGCGGTGACAGGTGCTCGACGCCCCAGGCTCGGGCCGGGAATGGTTGACCCATGATCGACGCGTCAGTGAGCAGCCCCCAGTCGGTGCAGACGATTCCGTCGAAGCCGTAGCGCTCACGCAGCAGCCCCGTGATGACAGACCTGTTGAAGCCGAATCCGACCTCGTCGTAATCAGTGCCCACCGGCATCCCGTAGTACGGCATGATCTGGCTCGTGCCCGCTGCGAAGGCCGCCTCGAAGGGCTTCAGGTGGTGCTCGAACTGCCCGCCCGGGTAGATCTGCTCCCGCCCGTACGCGAAGTGCGGGTCTTCGCCGTCTTTCTGCGGACCGCCCCCGGGGAAGTGCTTCGTCATCGTTGCCACGGAATCCGGCCCGAGTTCGGCGCCCTGGAAGCCGCGGATATACGCCGGCACCAGGCGCGATGTGAGAGCGGCATCCTCCCCAAATGTGGCGAGCTGGCGCGCCCAGCGCGGTTCGGTGGCGAGGTCGATCTGCGGGTGCAGCGCCACGCGCAGCCCGACCGCTGTGTATTCGACGCGCGCGATTCGCGCGAACTCCTCGACGAGCGCGTCATCGCCGATCGCCGCGAGGCCGAGCATCTCGGGCCATTCCGAGAACGCCCCGGCGAGGAGTGCTGCGCCCGGGTTGTCGGTGAACGAGTGTCGTGGGTCGGTGGACAGGGTCACGGGGATGCCGAGCCGCGTCGCCGACGCGCGTTCCTGCAGCCGGTTGTGCCAGCGCGCCATCGTCGCGGCGTCCGGTGCCGCGCCGAGCACATTGAAGTGCGTCATGAGCTTGTCGTCAATGAACTCGCGCGTCGCGGGCAGCCCAAATGCCGCGTCGGCCTCGGCGAGCTCCCCACCCTCGCCGATCGTGATCATCGTGTGGAAGAAGAGCCCGGCCTTCTCGTCAAGTGTCATCTGCCCGAGAAGGTTCTCAACGCGGTCGGTGAGCGGCAGATCGCTGTCGCGAAAAGCGGGGTCGATTCCGGATGCTGTGACAGCGGCAGCATCCTGTCGTGTGGTGTCTGTCATGGTCGTCCTTGTGTCGTGAGCGAGCTGGATGAGGCGGGCCGCTGATTACGCGACGGACTTGATGCGGTAGACGAGCACGGCACCGGCAAGTGCGACGAGGCCACCGAACAGGTAGTAGACCGTGTACCCGCCGAGTGGCGTGAGCGCGCCGAGCGCGATGACGCCGGGGGCGATTGCGGGGGCGACCGACTGCGGCAGTGCGTTGGCGATGTTGAGGACCCCGAGGTCCTTCGCCGTGTCGTCGGGGTTCGGCAGCACCTCGGTGGTGAGTGCGAGGTCGACAGAGAAGAAGGCGCCGGCGCCGAAGCCGATGATCGTCTGGCCCACAATCAGCACACCGATGCTCGGGGCGAATGACAGAATGACCAGCCCGATGACCATGACGACACCGGCGAAGGTGACGAAGGGGCGGCGTTTGCCCCAGCGATCGGAGAGGATGCCGCCGATGGGGCTCGAGACAGCCATGGCGATCATCGAGGAGATGTTGGCCAGCAGGATCGTGGTGATGGCGTCCTGCTCGGTCAGCGAGAACTTCTCGGTGAGGTAGTACGGCAGGAACGTGGCGATGCCGGCATAGCCGAACATGACGAGGAACTTCGTAATCCACGCCCAAGCAAAATCTGGGTGCTTCACCGGGTTGAAGACGAATGAGCCGAAGAACTGGGCGAGAGTGAGTCGCTGAGCGGGCTTTGTCGTGAGCACGCGGTCTTTCAGCGTGATCGCGAAGAGGAGGCAGAGTACGAGCGCCACGGCACCGGGAACCACGAAACGCGTGACATCGCTGTCGAGAAAGTTCACGATGAAGCTCCCCCCGAGGATCCCGAGTGGCGTCATGATTCCGACGATGCCTGACGCTTTGCCGCGGCGCTCGGAGGGGACCTGGTCGGGCAAGGTCGCGTGCACGGCTGCAAGCACGGCGTTCATGGCTGACTGGGCGAGGCACCAGCCCACCAGAACGATCCAGACCGAGGTGGCGACGCCGATCAGCGCAAACGCGAGGAACGCCACGATGACACCGCCGATGATCCACGGGCGACGCATTCCGAGGCGTGAGACGGTCCGGTCTGAGAGTCGGCCGACGAGCGGGTTGGCGACGAGCGCGAAGAACGCGCCGACGCCGAGGACAAGTCCGAGAGCCCCGGTGGCCTCGGCTGCGCTGTCGGTGAGGTGCTGCACTTTGAAGGCCATCGAGACCAAGACGGGTGTGAGCAGCGAGACGAAAATGCCGAAGTTCGCGGCACCAAGCGTTGCAACGTAGCCGCGTGGCTCGCGGCCGGGGGAGGTGGGGCCGGATGCTGCCGCTGCGAGGTTCTCCGTCTGGGCGGAAAGCGCCTCGACGCCGGGAGGGGATGACGGCTCTGTCATGAGGGTTCCTTTCGGGACGAGCGATCATTGCTCGAGAAGTACTGTAGCTTAAAACTCGACCGAGTGGTTAGCTTTACAGGTCACGTATTGTTGAAGCGTCAGGGAGGTGCTGTGAGCGACACTGCTGTGCGCCGGTACGCACCGGGACGAGCGCGTGAGAAAGAGCTTCTCGATGCCGCATACGCGCTGTTTGCCGAGGTAGGCTTCAACGGCGTCTCCGTGCGTGACATTGCCGCGCGGGTCGGGATCTCGCACGCATCCGTGTTGCGGTATTACCCGTCGAAGGACGCGATTCTGCTTGCGCTGCTCGACCGGTGGGAGCGCGCGAACCACGACTGGGCCGACGAGCATCCGGAACTCACCTATGAAGAACTTGTCGTCGCCCTCGCGCACCGCAATGCCAGCCTCCCTGGATACGGCGAGTTGTTCTCGGCGCTCGCGGGGGAGGCGACGCCCGAGCAGCATCCGGCCCACGGCCATTTCGTCCGTCGGTACCGTGACCTGCGTGAGGAAGTGTCGGCGTCGCGCCGGGATGCTTCGAAGGTCGTCGCCGGTCTCTGGGACGGACTGCAGATCATGTCGCTCTACCTGACAGAGATCGACGTCGCCGCTGAACTCGAGGCATTCTTCGCTCGGGATGCTGCGGAGCCGAGGCCCTGGCAGGATCCAGACCCCGGTGACTTTCAGCTGGGGCAGGAGCCGACGCCCCTTGGCTACGCTCGCGGGCGGCAAAAGCGCGCGCAGATCGTCGAGGAAGCAACGACGCTGTTTGCGCAGCGCGGATTCCTCGCGACCAGCCTGAGCGAGATCGCTGCGCGCGTCGGTGTGTCGAAGTCAACGCTCCTGCATCACATCGGGTCGAAGGATTCCCTGTTGCGGTCCGTCATCGCCGAGCGTGACCGGCGGATCGAGTCCACGTTCGCCGGCCCGGAGTTCTACAGCGTTGACGGGCTTCTCGACGGAGCGCGCGACAACGCGGTGCAGTCGGGGCTCGTCGAGCTGTATACCGTTCTCGTCTGCGAGGCGATGAGCCAGGGGCACCCCGCTCACCAGTACTTTGAGCAGCGCTATCGACGGGGAATCATCGAGTTTGCCGATCTTCTGCGGAAGCACTCGCGGCACGTGGTCGATCCGGTGCGTAGCGCGGCCTGGTTCATCGCCCTCTGGGACGGCCTGCAGATTCAGTGGCTGTACGACCCGGATTCCGTCAGCATCCCTGATGAGCTCCAACGGTTCATCGACTGGCTCTGACCGCGTACTCTCTGAGCTGCGTGCCGCCCACCGGTGAGCCGTGAGCTGCGCGTGCTGCACGTCGCGACCCGCGCAGTTCGCAGTGCGGAGTGCGGAGCGAGGGGTCTTCCGCACGCAACGCGCAGGCGGTGCCGGCACCCTGTAGCCCGCACGCAGGCCTCAGAACCCATGAAGATACGGTGTGAAACCATTGACCACGTGCTTCACGACCTCACCACAGATCGCCTGACCCTCCGCTCATGGACCGTGCGCGACGCCGACTTCGTGTTCGACATGTACTCGCGACACGAAGTGCGACGCTACATCGGGCAGGGCGAGGTGATGCAAGAGCGCGACGAAGCGGTGAAGCTGCTTGAGCGCTGGAGCGACCTGCAGCATCCGGTTCATCACATTTGGGCCATTGAGCGCACCGACGACGAGCAGCTGCTCGGCGCCCTGCTGCTCAAGTCAATTCCGGCTTCGGGCACGGGCGGTGTTCCTTCAGGAGAAACCGAGATTGGCTGGCATCTTCACCCGGACGCGTGGGGGCATGGCTTTGCCAGTGAGGCGGCGCGACGCGTGCTCGACCACGCGTGGGCGGCCGGGCTCGACCGGATCGTCGCCGTGACGAATCCCGCGAATGCGGCGTCGATGGCGGTATGCCGGCGCATCGGCATGACGCACTTGGGGCAGAGCGATGCCTATTACGACACGGTGTGCGAGTTGTTTGAGGTGCGTCGCCCCGCCTGAGCGTGTGTCGCACTGATGCTGGTGGCACTGGCACTGGCACTGGCACTGGCACTGGCACTGGCACTGGCACTGGTGCTGGCACTGGTGCTGGTGGGGGAGCGTGCCCGACTTTCGGAGATCTCGGCGCGAGCACGGGTTCTGCGCGTGGAGATCCGCGGTTTGGGAGTCCCGAGATCACGGGTGCAGGCATGTCTCCGAATGCGTGCGCGTGGCCGCTACACCTCGACCTCGCGTGCGGCATCCCACGGCTCGGCCCAGCCCAGCTCGTCGAAGATTCGCGACAGCAGCACGCCGGTGAAGCCCCACAAGAGCGTGTCGGATGCCGCAAGGGTGAACGCCGGTGCTCGAAACGTACGCGCGCCGTAGTGCCGCACCGAGGTGATGCGGTTCGCGGGATTCACAAGGTCGGCGACCGGCACACGGAAGACCTCGACGGTCTCGGCGTGGTCGACGGCCGCGACGCGTGACGGATGCTGCCACCAGCCCAGCACGGGAGTGACCACGTGACTGCTCGCGGCGAGCGGCGCCTCGGGCAGCGTCCCGAGAACTTCGACGCCAGCCGGGTCAAGCCCCGTCTCTTCGCGGGCCTCGCGCAACGCTGCATCGACAGCATCCGTGTCGCCTGTCTCGATCCGCCCGCCGGGAAACGAGATCTGGCCCGGATGCGATCTCAGGGTCGCGGCGCGGCGCTGAAGCAGAACGTCGAGGTCGGCGGACACGGGCCCATCAGAGTCGGCGGGCGCGTTGTCGAGCACGCCGAACAGGATCAGAACGGCCGCGGACCGCACGTCGTCGGATGCTGCGGGCAGAAGCCCGCGCTGCCAATCGATGACGCGCGTGCACAGCGCCTGCAACTGGGCGCGGGCAGGATGCTGCGGCACGCCGACGGTACTGACGGACATGTCCTCAGCCTATGCCGCCCGGGCGCAGAGCTGGCTGACTGCGCAGCTGCCGGGTCAGCCTGTTAGCGCTTCTTGCCCTTCATCGCGTCGACAACATCGCTCTGTGCGCGGTCGTTGGCCTTCGACTTCTTGTCTGCGCGCTTCTCTTTGAGAGTGCGGGTGGCGGCGGTTTTCTGGCCGTTTTTCTTGGGCGATTTGTCGGACATGGTCCGCTCCCTTGTTCGGGAGCCCGAATGGCCCCGTGGCCTCACCATACGCTGTGCGGAGTCAAACACCTATTGATAAACGTGGTGAACCCGTCACGCACAAATCCTCCGAAATCAGCACGCGTGGGTTTACCGTGAAAACGCTGATGCACATGGCGCAGTGACGCGCACTCGAGGGGATGGAACCGATGGCAAATGCAGCACCGGATCTCACAGCAGAACCGCGTAAGAAATGGAAGGTCATCGGGCCAGGGCTCGTTGTCGCCGCAACCGGCGTGGGTGCAGCCGACATGGTGTCGACGCTCGTCGCGGGGTCGATGTTCGGGTTCGCCCTGCTGTGGGCGATCATCGTCGGCGTCATTCTGAAGATCGTGCTCGTCGAGGGCGCGGGCCGCTACGTCCTCGCGTCGGGAAAGACGATCTTCGAGGGCTGGCGCTCGCTCGGACGGTGGCCGGTGTGGTACTTCGCGCCCTACATCATCATTTGGGGATTCATCTACGGGGCAACGGCAATGGTGACGACGGCGATGCCGATCGCCGCGCTGCTGCCCGGTGTCCCGCTGAATCTGATCGCCGTCATCTGCGGTCTCGTCGGCCTCGTGCTTGTGTGGTTCAACCGCTATGCGGTGTTCGAGAAGATCACCGCCGCGCTTGTCGGCATCATGTTCGTCGTGATCGTCGGCCTCGCGATCATCGCGGCTCCGAGTCTGCCCGATCTGCTGGCCGGCCTGGTCCCGCGGCTCCCCGGCGATTCAGTCCTGTACACCCTGGCGATGGCCGGCGGCATCGGCGGCACCATCACCCTCGTGGCCTACGGGTACTGGCTGCGTGAGAAGGGGTGGTCGCACCCGTCGTGGATGCGCGTCATGCGCATCGACAACACGATGGCCTACGTGATCACCGGCATCTTCGTAATCTCGATGTTCATCGTGGGCGCGACCGTCGTCGCCGAGGCGGGCGTGACACTGAGCGCGGACTCGAAGGGGCTGCTGCAGCTGACCGACGTCCTGAAAGACAAGTACGGCGACGTCATCGGCGTCGCCTTCCTCATCGGCTTCTTCGCGGCGTCGTTCTCGTCGCTCATCGGCGTCTGGAACGGTGTGTCGCTCATGTTCGCCGATTTCTGGGGAAATGTGCGTGGCAAGGGCCCCGACCACAAGGACTCCCGCGAGAACGGCAAGTACTTCCGCTTCTACCTGCTCTGGCTGACGTTCCCGCCGATGCTGCTCCTGCTCATCGGCAAGCCGATCGCGCTCGTGATCGCCTACGGGGTTCTGGGCGCCCTGTTCCTGCCGTTCCTCGCGATCACACTTCTGCCGATGCTCAACACCGACCGCGTGCCGAAGGAATGGCGCAACAAGTGGTACACGAACGTGGCGCTGGTCATCACGGCCGTGCTCTTCATCTGCCTGGCGATCTACAAGCTCGCTGACATCATTGTCGGCTTGTTCAGCTAGGTGATCAGGATGCTGTCGCGCACGCAGCGCGTCAGCATCCTGATTATGTGCGAGACCCTGCTCAGGCGCGACCCGGCGACGCCATGCGGCGCGCTGCCTCGACGACGAACCGGCGGCGGCGGGCCCGCTCGTGTGTGTCGTTCGCCCCGGCGCCGGTAATCATCTCGGCGAGTTGCGGAACCGTCTGCCACCAGGCGGCGAGGGCGATGAGTGCGAAGACGAGGTGGGCCGGGTCGAGGCCGTCATCGAGAACCCCTTCGCGCTGGGCGGCGGCGAACCGGTCGACCTTGTCGCGGTAGTGCGTCGTTCGCTGCGCGGCATCGGCGGGCTGGCCGCCCTGCAGGCCTTCCCACTGCAGCAGGCGGCCCAGCTGGGGGTGCGCTGCGTGATAGTCGAACGTTGCCCCGGCGAACTCCCCGATGTCGTTCAGGCCGACACCGGTCAGACCGACGGATGCGGCGAGCCGCTCCAGCTCGGTCGCGAGAACGAGTTCCCACAGCGCCTTCTTATCGCCGAAGTAGCTGTACAGGCGTTCCTTGTTCACGCCGGCACGCTGCGCGATTGCCGCGACAGTCGTGCCGTCGAAGCCTCGTTCGGCGAACTCGACCAAAGCGGCATCGCGCAGTCGGCGCCGCGTTCCCTCTGTGTCCCAAGCCATGAACCCAAGGTACCAACTTAAGAGTTGGAATTGAGAGTCGCGGGGTGTACGGTATTACAAACACACCGTTGGAGTTGGAGATTTTGCCTATGACACAGATTGACCGTCTCCCCACGAGGATCACATCCCCCGAATCGCCCACGGTCGCACTGGTGACCGGAGGAAACAGCGGGATCGGATTCGACATTGCTCGGCAGCTGCTCGATCTCGGCGTCGACGTCTGGATCGGAGCGCGCGACATCGACAAAGGTCGGCGGGCGGCGGCAGAGCTCGGGCCGAGTGTGCACGTCGTTCAGCTGGACGTCACCGATGCGGCGTCGATCGCGGCGGCAGCATCCCAGATCGGCGACCTCGACATTCTCGTCAACAACGCGGGGGTGAACCCCGGCGGCGAAGACATCACGAGCACGGACCTCGAGCAGCTGCGGATTGCCTACGAGATAAACGTCTTCGGCCTCATCGCGGTGACCCAGGCACTGCTACCGGCGCTTCGTCGCTCCCAGCATCCGCGCATCGTCAACGTATCGAGCGGTACGGCGTCACTGACGTGGAACAGCGGCCCGAACCCGCAGTTCGAATGGGAGCGCGTGCAGGGCGGCGGAATCGCCTACCGGAGTTCGAAGACCGCGGTCAACGCCGTCACTCTTTTGATGGCTCAGACTCTAGGCGACGACGTTCGAGTGAATGCGCTCGCGCCCGGCCGGCGACAGACGAACCTCATTGCTGGAATGACAGGTGGCGGCGACCCAGCCGAGGCCGCGACAGGAGCACTGCGACTCGCACTGCTTCCGGACGACGGCCCGACCGGTGCGCTCTGGTCGTGGGACGGCACGCGGGTGCCCTGGTAGGCCACAGCCAACGAGGATGCTGCCCACGAGCGTAGACCCGTGGCAGCATCCCGCATTCGCGTGCCCCCGGCACCTAGCCCTCGTGCAGGTGAGCGCGCTCGCCGTCTCTGTCGAAGATCGAGAGGATCTCGATGGGGCCGTCGGGCGCGGTGATCGCGTGCGGCACCATCGTTGAGAACTCGGCGGCTTCGCCCGTCTCAATCACGTGCGTGTGGTCGCCGAGCCACAGCGTCGCCGTACCCTCGAGGACCGTGAACCAGTCGCTTCCCGGATGCAGTCGTGGCTCGTCGCCCGGGTCGAACTCGGGAGTGATGCGCATCTTCGCTACCGTGACGCCCTGACTCTCGCGCGAGAGAACCCAGGTCGTCCTGCCCGGAGTCTCCTCCGGCTCCGGACGGATCACCACGTCGCCAGCGTCGGGGGATTCCACGAGCTCGTCAAGAGAGGTGCCGAGCGCCCGCGCCAGCGTGACGAGCTGATCAACGGCGATGCGGCGATGCCCGGTTTCGATGCGGCTGAGCGTGGAGGGGCTCATGAAGCAACGTTCGGCCAGGGTGTCGAGCGACCAACCACGTGCTGCCCTGAGGCCGCGGATGCGGCGGCGGATCAGCACATCGACGTCGGGCTCAATTGCATCGTCTTGCTTCATAAGCAAAAGTGTATGCTATCCACGCATAACGCGTCTACCATGAATGCATGCCCGCACCACACGCACCTCACACAGCCAAGCACTCCCACGACGCTCACGATGCGCACCAACGACACGCGCACCACGATGCCGCGACGCTCGCTGAGACGCTCGCGCTCGACGCGGCGCTCGCCGGCTCCTATCTCGACGATGCGGTGCGCATGATCGCGGCAGAGTACGACCGCGCACCTCAGACGATCGTCGACCTCGGGGCTGGCACCGGCGCGGGCACACTCGCGCTCGCCCGGGCCTTCCCCGAAGCCGAGGTCATCGCTGTCGACGCTTCGCCCACGATGCTGGAGCACGTGACTCGCGGCGCCCACGACGAACGGCTCGCGTCCCGCGTGCGCACAGTGGAGTGCGATCTGAATGAAAAATGGCCGGATGCTGTCGCCGGAGCCGACCTCGTCTGGGCCTCGTCATCACTACACGAACTTCGACATCCGGAGCGTGTGCTGCGTGACGCGTATGCAGCGCTTCGGCCCTCTGGCCTCATCGCGGTGCTGGAGATGGATGTACTTCCGAGCTTCCTCCCCGCGAACTACCCGTCTGAGCGCCCCGGACTCGAAGAGCGACTGCGCGCCGCGCTCGCGTCGCTCGGCTGGAATCCACACCATGACTGGGAGCCGGTCCTCGGCGAGGTCGGCTTCGATCTGCGTGAACGCGCGCGTCTCACCTCGGAGGCGAGTGGTGCCGACGTCGTTACGTATGCGCGATCGTGGCTGTCGAAGGTGGCCTTCGCGCTGATCAGTCGTACGGACGCCGGGCGCCCTGAGCAGACCGGATTTGCAGAGCAGACCGAGCTTGCAGAGCAGACCGGTGCCGCAGAACGAACCGGAGCCCCAGAACAGGCCGGCGCCGCCAAACAGGTCAGACGGGTCGACGCGCGGCAGGAACCACTGGCTGGGGGCATCGACGTGCCGCAGGAGGCGTCGATTGAGGATGTCGACGCCCGCGAGGCAGCGCCGACCGGGCCCTTCGATGCCCGCGACGCAGCACCGGCCGGGCCCCTCGACCCCCGCGACGCCACGGCACTGGAGGCGCTTCTCTCAAACGAGGGCGAGCTCGAACGCGTCGCGACGACGGTGCGCGGGGTTCGTGCGGCGCTGCTTGCCCGCCGCCCCGCGACGGACGCTCCCGCCCTCAGGACACCATGACCGGTACCCGAATTCCGACAACCGAACACAGCACAGGCGGCCATCAGTGTGCGGGCGCCGTCCGGCATCTCACACCGCCCACTCAGCCATCAATCGCCGCTGCGAGCGGCGCACACGAAACATCACGAAGGAGACGATCATGACAAACGATCACACCTCACTCACCGAGACCACAGGTGCAGCAACCACCGCCGAATCACGGGCCGACGTCGCCATCATCGGCGGCGGAGCCGCTGGCCTGAGCGCCGCTGTCGCACTCTCACGGTCACTGCGATCTGTCGTCGTCATCGACGCGGGCGAGCCGCGCAACGCGCCATCGCCCGGCGTGCACAACCTGCTCGGGCGCGAGGGAATCTCCCCACGCGACCTCATCGCTCAGGGGCGTGCCGAGGCCGAAGGCTACGGCACCCGGATGCTGTCAGACAGCGTCACACACGCGCGACGTGACGGGGGCGACGTTGTGCTCGAGCTCGCTGGCGGCGGCGAGCTGCGCGCTCGCCGCATCCTGTTGGCCACCGGCCTGCATGACGAGCTGCCCGACGTGCCCGGCGTCGCCGACCTGTGGGGCACCCGCGTGCTCCACTGCCCGTACTGCCACGGGTGGGAGGTGCGCGGGCAGAGAATCGGCGTGCTCGGGACGACGTCTATGGCGGTGCACCAGGTGATGCTGTTCCGCCAGCTGAGCGAGCACATCACCCTCTTCACACACACCATGCCTGAGCTGTCGGACGATGACTGGGACACCCTCGCGGCACTGGGCGTTGAGGTGGTCTCGGGGCGTGTTGCTGAGCTGCGGGCGAAGGGCGGCGAGATTGACGCTGTCGTGCTCGAGGGCGGCCACGAGTTCGCGATTGATGCTCTGACGGTGGCGCCGCGCTTTGTCGCCAATAGTGACATCTACGAGCAGTTGGGCGGAACGCTGAGCGAGAACCCCATGGGCAGCTTCGTCGAGACAGACTTCGCCGGCAAGACCGACTTGGACGGTGTCTGGGCGGCGGGCAACGTGAGCGAACTCGGCGCTGTTGTGGCGGCCGCGGCGGCGCAGGGCACGATGGCCGGTGGCGCGATCAACGGCGACCTGGTGATGGCGGAGGCGCGTGCGGCGGTTGCTGCACGTGCCGCCTGAACCGCTGGCAGAGTCGAGCCGGCGCGTGCGCCATGACGTCGCGCCGACTCGACATTGGACGTCGTGCCTCCCCAACGCGCTGAACCGATCTGAGCTGCACTAAACCGCACCACATTGCGCTGAACCGCATTCAGGTGCGCAGGTCGGCAGCCGAAGAATGAGAAGCGCGGACCGGGCCGAGGATCCTGACTCGTGGATGCCCCCGTCGGGCGCGGCATCGGGTGTCGCTCAGCGCACGCTCTGCAGCAGCGCGAGCAGCGCCATGCCGTACGACTCGGCGGGGTCTTCGCTCACGAAGATCACCGAGTCGCCGTCGACCGTGACGGTGACGTCGTACTCCACTCCCGACGCGCCATCGACGCGCTCCATCGCGACGAACGCGGCGCCAAGCGCATCACGTAGCTGGTCTTCGCGCGGCAGCCACACGACGTCATCGAGAGCGACCGAGTCGAGGGCCCATTCCGTTGTGCCATTGAAGCCCAAGACTGTACCGGTCGAGAACGTGTGCGCTTCGATGGTCATGTCACTCACCGTGAACACGTCGCCCTCGAACTCGTGCCCAGCGACCTGAAAGGCATCGCCCGACACAGGCGTCCACGTCAACCCGGCCTCGCGCAATTGCTGGGCAAGCGGCGTGGAGATCATCACCCCAGTTTGGCACGAAGACCTGGGCGGGGACTTCCTCCAAATGCGTAGTTTCTAGCTACTTGCATATTTGCCAAGTAGATGCGATAGTTGTAACTACTTACAAGAAATCACAACACAGCACGAGGAGGACGAGAGATGAATGACACGCAGAACCCACAGAGTCAGGATGCCGCAGCCGCGCTTGAGCGGGCAGAGTCAAGTTCTGCCGCGCTGCGCAAACACACGATCGGAGTCCGCGTCGCTATGGCCTGCTTCGCTCTGGCTTCGGCGATCGCAATGCTGATGTTCGGATTCGTTCCCCTACCCGGTGGCATCATCGGCGGGACGTTCTTCGCCGTCGGGGCGGCAGTGAGCCTCTCGATTGTCGGTGTCACAGCCAGGGCCCGATCGCGCGACTTCACCCGCCGCTACCTGATCGCGATCTTCAGCTGGGCGATCATTTACGTCGCCGCTTTGCTCGTCGGCTGGGTCGCTTTTGAACAGGCACCAGCCGTGGTCTGGATCATCGGTGCCGTGCTCGTTGCGGTGCCGGGAGCATGGTTCGCCATCACCTCGTCGGGGAAGGCCGTCAAATGAGCCACCCGCGCACAGGACTCGACAAAGAACTCAATTCTCCGCTTCGACTCTCGATCGTCGCTGCTCTCGCGGGTGTGGACAAGGCCGAGTTCTCGGCCATCCGCGACTCCGTGGACACTACCGATGCCGAGCTTTCACGGCAGATCACGCGACTCTCGGACGCCGGCTACGTCGACATCGCCAAGGGCCGCGCCGGGCGGTATGCGAAGACGTGGCTGTCGATCACCGCGCGCGGCCGCGAGGTGCTTCAGGCGCATGTCGCAGCACTGAAAGCCATCACCGGCTGATTCGCGACGCTGAATGGCGGGTGGGCTACAGTTTCGGCCCCGAGCTACAGAAAATTCAGGAGCGCAGGTCCGAAACTGTAGCGCTGCCGGATGGGCGCAGCGGTGCCGGATAGGCGCAGCGCTGCCGGATGGGCGCAGAGGTGCCGGATAGGCGCAGAGGTGCCGGAGGGTTGCAGAGGTGTCGGGAAGGCGGTTCGTGCCGCTGGCGAGACACCGGGCGAGGGCAGCGGCGCGCGCTCCCGCAGCGCTTCGCTACTCGGCGGAGGAGCTGTGGGCCACAGCATCCCGGGCCGCAACGAAGGCGTCGACGCAGCGGCGCACCTGCTCAATCGTGTGCGCGGCAGACAGCTGCACGCGAATGCGCGCCTTCCCCCGCGGCACGACGGGAAAGCTGAACGGCGTCACGTAGATCCCCGCGGCATTCATATGCGCAGCCATGTCGACGGCCAGTTTCGCATCGCCCAGCATCACAGGGATGATCGGATGCTCCCCCGGCACGAGGTCGAAGCCCGCCTCGGTCATGAGGCGACGGAACTCGGCGGCGTTGTCCCTGAGCTGAGAACGCAGCTCACCAGCATCCTGAACCAGATCGAGCGCGGCAAGCGTTCCCGCCACCACCGACGGCGCGAGCGAATTCGAGAACAGGTAGGGGCGCGAGCGCTGCCGAAGCAGGTCGACGATCTCTCGGTGCGCCGACACATACCCGCCGGATGCACCGCCGAGCGCCTTGCCGAATGTTCCGGTGTAAACGTCGATGCGCCGCTCGACGCCGCACAGCTCGGGCGTGCCGCGGCCGTGCTCGCCGATGAACCCTGTCGCGTGCGAATCGTCGACGATCACGAGTGCGTCATACGCTTCGGCCAGGTCGCAGATGCCCTCAAGCGGCGCGATGGAGCCGTCCATCGAGAACACGCCGTCAGTGACGATCGCGCGGAAGCGGGCGCCGGATGCTGCACGCAGCTGTTCCTCGAGATCGGCGAGGTCACGGTTGCGGTAGCGGTACCGCTGCGCCTTGCACAGGCGGATGCCGTCAATGATCGACGCATGATTGAGCTCGTCGGAGATGATGGCGTCGTCCGGCCCGAGCAGAGCCTCGAAGAGCCCGCCGTTCGCGTCGAAGCACGACGAGTACAGGATCGTCGCCTCGGTGCCGAGGAACTCCGACATGCGGCGCTCGAGCTCGAGGTGTTGCGTCTGCGTGCCGCAGATGAAGCGCACGCTGGCCATGCCGAACCCCCACTCCTCGAGTGCCGCGCGTGCGGCATCCCGCACACGAGGATCGTCGGCGAGCCCGAGGTAGTTGTTGGCGCAGAAGTTCAGCACCTCGCGCCCGCCGGTCTCGACGCGAGCCCCTTGCGCGCCAGCGATACCATTCTCACGTTTGGTGAGCCCGGCCTCGTCGATCGCGTCGAGTTCGCCCTGCAGATGATTCTTGAACGACGTGTACATCAGACCTCCGTCCAGTCCATGACGACCTTGCCACCACCCGCGTTCGCCGCGGTGTCGAACGCGTCCTGCCAGTCGCGGGCGTCGAAGCGGTCAGAAACGATCGAACCTATGGATGCTGCGAGAGTCTCGCTGCTCTGCAGCATCGCCGTCATCGCGTTCCACGTGTCGAACATTTCGCGGCCGTAGATGCCCTTCAGCGTCAGCATCCGGGTGACGACGGAGCCCCAATCGATCGCGAACGGTTCGCTTGGCAGCCCCAGCATGGCGATGCGGCCGCCGTTGTTGATGTTGTCGATCATCTGGCGCATGGCGGCGGATGCTCCGCTCATTTCAAACCCGACGTCGAACCCCTCGTGCATGTCGAGGGATGTGAAGGCGTCGTGGATCGACTCGCGAGCCGGGTTGACGGCGCGATCGGCGCCCATCGCCAGGGCGAGGTCGAGGCGTTCGTCGCTGACGTCCGTAGCGACGATGAAGCGTGCCCCGATGTGGCGGGTGACGGCGATGGCCATGAGTCCGATGGGGCCGCAGCCCGTGATCAGCACGTCTTCGCCGACGACGGGAAACGACAGGGCGGTGTGCACAGCGTTGCCGAGCGGGTCGAAGATGGCGGCGACGTCCTTGTCGATGTCGGAGCTGTGCGTCCAGATGTTGGTGCCGGGCAGGGTGATGTACTCGGCGAAGGCGCCGTCGCGGTTCACCCCGATGCCCTGTGTGCGAATGCACATCTGTCGGCGCCCGGCGCGGCAGTTGCGGCACACACCGCACACGATGTGGCCCTCGCCGGAGACCAGGTCGCCGACCGCGACGCCCTTCACGAGGTCGCCCACCTCGACGACCTCGCCGCAGAACTCATGGCCGGGAATCAGTGGGTGAGTGACGGCGGATGCTGCCCAGTCGTCCCATCGCTGAATGTGCAGGTCGGTTCCGCAGATGCCCGTGCGGAGCACGCGGATCTTCACTTCGTCTGGTGCCGGTTCGGGTTCTGGCCTGTCGACGAGGTCGAATCCGGCCTCGGGGGCGGACTTGTAGAGTGCCTTCATTGGCGTCCTCGCTCCTTTCCCTTGTGGGGTGGTGTGCGCGCGGAACGCTTGTGGGGCTCCGCGGCTATGGTGCGGTGCGGACAGAGTGGTCCGCATCGAAGTATGCGGCAATATCAGCGTCAATGGGCGGAATAGCAAGGGTTTCGCCACGTCCGCGCAAAGATTGCGTCGCAACCACCCCTGTTGCAACAGCATTGCGTGCCGCAACGGGCGACGTTGTCGTCGGGCCGCCCTCGCGTGCGAAGCGCAGAAACTCCTCAATCATGAGGGCGTCAGCGCCGCCGTGCCCGCCGGCAGCATCCGGTACGACGTGTGTCTCGTCTGGCGAACCAGACCCTCGCAGTCTGTGCGTCCAGACGCCCACCTCGGAGCCCGATTCGTCGCCGAAGTTCTCGAGCCGCCCGTGTGTTCCGATCACCGTGTAGTTGCGCCAGTAGTCGGGGGTGAAATGGCACTGCTCGTACGAGGCGAGCACGCCGCCGCCCAGGCGCATGTTCACCTGCGAGATGTCTTCGATATCGATCACCGGGTTGAGTCCGGTCTGCGCGGTCGGTGGCCAGTTGTCGACGCTGAACCAATCACCCATGAGTTCGCCCGAGCGGTCGCGGCGGTCGGTGACGTCGCCGTAGACCGCGAGCTCGCCCATGGCCTGCACCTGCGTGGTGTAGCGCCCCGCGAGCCAGTGGATCACGTCGATGTCATGGGCACCCTTCTGCAGCAGCATCCCGACCGACTTCGACCGTTCGGCGTGCCAGTCTTTGAAGTAGTAGTCGCCGCCGTGCCCCACGAAGTGCCGACACCACACGGCTTTGACCTCGCCGATCGTGCCGCGGGCGATGATGTCGCGCATCAGCGTGACAACAGGCATGTGCCGCATGTTGTGCCCGACGTACAGGCGGCTCTTGTTGCGGTGCGCGGCTTCGAGGATCGCGTCGCAGTCGGCGATGCTCGTGGCGAGCGGCTTCTCGCTGAACACCGCGAGCCCAGCATCGAGAGCGGGAATCACCGTGCGCGCGTGCATGTCGTCAGGTGTGAAGACCATGGCGGCGTCGAGGTCGTGGGCGAGCAGTTCGTCGAGATCGGCGGTGATGAGTGCATCAGGGTACGCGGATGCTGCGGCGGCGCGCCCGCGCTCGGACACCTCGCACACGGCGGCGACATGGCTGCCGGATCCAGGACGATGTGCTTCGCGGGTGAGCTCGGTTCCTCGCATTCCGAAGCCGATGATTCCGATTCTTAAGTCCATGATGGCGGCTCCTTGCGGTGACGAATTCGTGAGGCGTACCTTCCAGAATCTCGTGACGCGAACCCCGGGCGCAAGATTCGCTCATTCGAGGCGAGGGGGTGCCCGCCTGAGAACCCTCGCGCCACCCATTATGCGTGGGCCGCGAGGCCATCGATGATGCGGTCGATGCCGAACCGCAGGGCATGATCGCGGTCGCCCGATGAGGAGGCAGCGAATGCCGCCGCGGTGCGCGGAAAGCGGTGGGCGTTTGCCATGAGGTGAGGGTAGAGCCGGACCGCGAGGAGCTCCTCCGTGTTCTCTGCATCCGCGGCCCGGCGAGCCATCGACAGCGCATGACCAGACAACAGGGCAAGTGCGTCGAGCTTGTCGGCCTCTGCCAGCGGAAGCGATGACAGCGCCTCGAGGCCCGCCTCGTACCACCCGATCTCGGCGGGTCCGGGAGTGTGCGGCCTGCCCGCGAGCTCGACGACCCACGGATGCTGCAGGGCACGGTCATAGAGAGCGAGCGACCATGCGGTGAGAGCGGCGCGCCAATCGCCAGCGTTGAGCTCATCGGGGCTGCCGAACGCCGTGTCGAGCATGACAGCATCGAGCTCGGCCCGACCGGGAACATATCGGTAGAGCGCCATCTTCGCCGCCCCGAGCCGATCGGCGACGTTCTGCATCGTGACCTGTGAGAGTCCGTCTTCGTCGGCGATCTGACGGGCCGCGTCGACAATGGCCTCGAGCGTGAATCGAGGCTTCGGCCCGCGTTTCACGGCTGCACCCGGGGCGCCCCACAGCAGCGCTGCCGCGTCGGCTCCTGACGCGGCATCCGGATTTGTCATGCGACCCTCCTCGTGAATTGTGTCCATTGTACGCGTTTGTGTATTGTGTCCAAGAGACGCAAATAACAAAGGACAGTGACATGGCAATTACACGGGTACTGATTTCGGGAGCGAGCATCGCCGGTCCCGCCCTCGCACGATGGCTCGGACACAACGGTTTCGACGTCACGGTAGTGGAGAAGGCAGCCGAACTCCGCCCCGGCGGACAAGCCGTCGACGTCAAGGGACGGACACATCGCCAGATTCTTGACCACATGGGGCTGTGGGACGAACTCGTGGCGCACGAGACCGGGCGGACGGACTGGCGAATCGTTGACGAGACGGATCACGTGAAGGCCGTGATCGGTGGCGAGTTCATTGGAGGAGACCTGGAGATCCTGCGCGGAGACCTCGCGCACATCTTGTATCGACATTCAGAGAACGCTGCCGAGTACATCTTCGACGATGAGATTGTCGCACTGCGCGAAACGACCGACGGGGTCGATGTGTCGTTTGCCCAGAGTCCGAGCCAACGTTTCGACATCGTTGTGGGCGCCGACGGCGTGCATTCAGCGGTGCGACGACTGGCTTTCGGGCCGGAGGAGCGGTTCGTTGAGAACCTCGGGTACTGCTACGCCGTGGCCGGCGGACGTGCGCCGCTGGATGATCTGGAGACCACTCGAGGCGACCGGGGTATTGCGTACGGCTATAACGTACCGGGGAGGTTTGCCCTTCTGGGCGGGCAGAAGGCGCCGAGTCTGTTCGTGTTCAGAGCGGGAGACCTCACCTACGATCGCCGTGACGAACAGTCGCAGCGAGCCCTGCTCGAAGCGGCGTTCGGCGATGTCGGGTGGCGCGTACCGGCGGCGCTGAATGCGGCCCTCACAGCATCCGATTTCTATCTCGACTCACTGACACGCTCGCGGATGCGCTCGTTCACGACGGGACGGTCTGCTCTTGTCGGAGATGCTGGCTATGCGAACACCCTCGGTGGGTTCGGCACCGGGCTCGCTCTCGTCGGCGCGTACGTGCTCGCCGGTGAGTTGGCCAGCAACCGCGGGGACCATGAGGCAGCATTCGCCAGCTACAACCGACGCATGGCCAAACCGGCCAAGGCCGCACGCAGTGGAAACGCCGGACTGTTTCTGGCACCGCGCACAGAGGCAGGCATCCGAATGCGCAATCGAATTTTCACGAATCCGCTGTTGTATCGGTCGATGTTGTGGATGACAGACCGCTTCGCGACCGACGACCGGATCCCCACCTACGATCTGGTCTGAGGGGTGAAGACGGGTCAGGCCTTCGCCAGTAAGAGCGGAGACGAAGGCACTCGAGGTGAAATCAGGATGCGGGCGCGGGCGCTGCCGCGACAGCATCCGGGCGTCTTGGTGGATAGACCCACGTGACGAGCACCACCGAGATGATCATCAGTAAGAACCACGACACGAGCTTCGAGATCGACACCATGTGCCAGCCATCGACCTGCCCCGGGTAGAGCCAGGCGCCGGAATAGGTGCCGATGTTCTCGGCGATCCAGATGAAGAACGCGACGAGCGCGAATGCGATGACAAGCGGCATCCTCAGCGTGTGCCGAAACACACGGAAGTGCATCGTGCAGAAGCCGAACGCGAGCAGCACGGCGGCCAGGAGAACCCAGCGCAGATCGACGATGTAGTGGTGCGAGAAGAAGTTGACGTAGATCGCGCCCGCGATCACTGCCGTCAGCCAGATCGGAGGGTAGCGCGTGAACCGCAGGTCGAACAGCCGGTAGACGCGCACCATGTACGAGCCGACAGCGCCGTACATGAACCCGGTGAACAGCGGCACGCTGAGTACGCGCAGCACCCCGCCCGGATCGTACGCCCACGATCCGACGTCGGTCTTGAAGAGTTCCATCGCCGTGCCGACGACGTGGAAGAGGACGATGACGCGCAGTTCGCGCCACGTTTCGAGGCCCGACCAGACCATCGCAATCTGGATCACGATTGCGGCAATTGTGAGGGCGTCATTGCGGGCGAGCCACGCGTCATCGGGATACGCCACGCGGGCCACGAGGATCACCGCGAGCAGCAGCCCGCCGAAGATGCACGCCCACGCCTGCTTCGCGCCGAACACCAGAAACTCGACGAGTGCGCCCCACAGCCGGTTGTCGGAAGCGCGCTCCAGAAGGCGGTTCGCCGCGTCATCGATGCGCCGCTCGAGCGAAGTGAGGTCGGGACGCCGTGCCATGCCGTCAGCGTAGAGCCGGTTTGCTGAACGACCGCCGGTGGTCGCGTGTGCGTCGAGGGTGCGGGCGCCCGGTCGGCTGAGCGCCACAAATTGTGTGGTGGCGACGCATATATGAGACGCCACCACACAATTCGTGGCGCTGGGCGGGCATGATGCGGCAGGGCAGGGCGAGGCGGGGCGGATCCGGCGTGTGCGTCACGGAAGCGCGGCTTGCTGGGGTGCGGTCCGACGAGACCTGACTCGCTGGGGTGCGGCCCGGCCAGATGTGGATCGCCGACCGGTGTGCGGTGCGATCTACATGGGCGTCGGGGTGCGGCCCGGCCTGATGTGGATCGCCGGTGCTCGGTTTCGCCGGGTGCGACCCGGGCGGGGCCCACACGGTTCAGCCGGAGCGCGTGTTGCCCCGGTGCGGCTCAGAAGTGCGGCTCAGCGAAGACTATCGAGCACGACGATCGCCTCGATCTGCGGATCAGCGCCGTTCGCGACGAGCCGCGCCCACTCGGCCCAGTGCGCGGCGCGCAGCCGCTGGTGGGGAGCAACGTCGTCGTGGTGCGCCGGGTGAGACGGATGCTGTTCCAGCTCACCGAGCGCGGCGACGAGGTCGCGGTAACGCGACGGTGTGAACCCAGCATCCGCCCACGCGACGATGTCGTTCTGCATCCAGCTGGGCAGGGGCGCGCCCGCGCGTAGGCACTGCTCGAGGGCGCGCTGCTCGAAGATGCCGACGACGCGCGGCGAGAACGTGGCGAACGCCGCCGCCCACACATGCTGCTCGCTGACCGGGATCTCACGCGGGGCTTCGGCAACGTCGAAGACCTCGGTGCGGGGGAGCCCGTCGAGCACCACAATGCGCAGCGGCGCTGTCGCCCCACGATGCGGCTGCCGGGGCTCGACCCGCGGGTGGGCCGTGGGCGCGGGGGACGCCGCGCGAATCGGAGCTTGAGTGTGCATGATGCCTGCCTTCCCGGAGGCACGTGCCTCCATCGACTTGCGCCGAGCCCTCGCACGACGCCGGTTCTTCCCCTGGGGCACCCCGGTCGATGGACAGGGTTGCCGTGCAGCCGGCCAGGTACCGAAAGCTGCATCTCGTGAACCTGTTGTCAGAATAGCCCCGTCAGCCTGCTGCATGGCGAATATTTCGGCGGCACGTGCGTGAAGGACGTCAATGAGATTTGTCGAGTACGTCAGACTTGAACAATGACTGCGTCTGCATTGGCCTACTATCGGCGGCAGACCTTGCAAGCGAATGTGATCTTCTTCGCCTGCTGGCTTCCGTTCGCTCTCGCACTTGTCGGCGCGGGGCTCTGGCTGGCAACTCAGCTGGGTGAGGCGGTGATGATTCCAGTTGGAGTGTGGTTTGCCTTGCTCGGCTGCTATTTTCTGGAGATGTACGGCACGGTCTGGTGGTATCGGCGCCAGCTGCATCGACTGGTGTCAGACGGCGCATTCGCGGCAACTCAGCCGTTCTCGGCGAGGCAGTTGAAAAATCTGCGGGTGGAATGGGATGCCATTTTGTTTCCCGTCCCCACCGGGGTGAATGGAGATGTTGCCCAGAAGATTCCGGTCGTGCGCCTCTTAAATGCGACGACCTGGTGGCTGGCGGCTGCGGGAGTGCTCTGCGGGATTGCTGCTGTCATTCTCGTGCTTCCGTAAGAAGCAGTTGCGCCCGAAACGACGTGGTCGGCGGTGAAGCTTCCCGTTCCTCGAGTAACGACCTGGGTGCTACTCCAGTAGCAACATGCTCCCTCTCAGGGTTGATTCCGGGTCAAATCGGGTGACAGGGCGTGGGTTCTGGCGCACCATGGAAGCATGAACTCGCTATACAGACCTCGCCGTGGCCGCGTCATCGCTGGTGTCTGCGCCGCGCTCGCACTGCGCTTCAACATGAGCCCGAACGTCGTGCGGTTCCTCGCCATCCTCAGCTGCCTGATTCCGGGGCCGCAGTTCATCATCTACATCGTGCTGTGGATCGTGGTGCCGAACGAGCGCTGAGGCCGCGCGAACCCGTTCAGGTGGCAAAAACGGCGTTTCCGGGGGCCGTTATGCGCACTTTGTGACACCTGAACGCGCTGACAGCATCCATTCTCTGTAATACTTACCGCGCATTCCCGCGCCGGCCGTAGCGTTGGAGTATGACGCCGCGACCCGATGCCCACGACCCCTCGACACTGCAATTCTTGACGCAGGCGGTGCATGCCGGCAACGCCATCGACGCCGGGTCGGGCGCGATTCGCACGCCGATCGTCATGGCGAACTCGTACGCGCTGCCCGATGACCCCTCGAGCCTCAGTTGGTCGAACACCGACACCAAGACGTACACGCGCAACACGGGCACGAATCAAGAGGCCCTGCAGTCGAAGCTTGCTGTCCTCGAAGGCGGCGAGGATGCCGTCGTGCTGGCCTCTGGCGTTGCCGCCCTGCACGCTGTGTTCTTCACGCACCTGAAGAGCGGCGACCATGTCGTCGTCGGCGACGTGACGTATGAGGCGATCTGGAAGCTCTTCACCGATCTGCTGCCCGTGAAATACGGCATTGAGGCGACGTTTGCCGACACAAGCGACCCGGATGCTGTCGCCGCAGCAATACGCCCCAACACGAAGCTCGTGCACGTCGAGGCCATCGGCAACCCGACAACGAAGGTCACCGACATCGCCGCCGTGGCCGCTCTCGCGCACAAGGCGGGCGCGCTGCTCACCGTCGACTCGACGTTCACGCCGCCTCCGTTCTACCGTCCGCTTGCCGATGGCGCCGACCTGGTTGTGCACTCGCTCACGAAGTACATCAATGGGCACGGTGATGCGATGGGCGGTGCGGTCATCGGCAGTGCTGACCTCGTCGGGAAGATCAAGGCGGAAGCCATGGTCGATGTCGGCGGCACGATCTCGCCGTTCAACGCGTGGCTCATCATGCGCGGATCCGTCACGCTGCCGTTGCGGCTGCGGCAGCATCTCGCGAGCGCCGAGCAGATCGCGGCGCACCTCGACGCCGACCCGCGCGTTGCGTACGTGGCGTATCCGGGGCTCGACTCGCACCCGCAGCATGACGTGGCGGCGCGGCAGTTCGGCGGCCGTGGCTATGGCGCGGTGATGGCGTTCGCCGTCGACGGCGACCCCGATACGCAGAACCGTTTCGTCGCGAACCTGCGGCTGATCACGTCGGCTGTTTCGCTCGGCCACGACGAGTCGCTCATCGTCCATGTGGGAACCAGTGGCCCGCGCGTGCAGCACTATCCTGACGAGTTCAAGCGGTACGGACACCTGAGGTTCTCGGTGGGGCTCGAAGACCCGGCAGACATCATCGCCGATCTGGATGCTGCGCTCGACGCCACGTTCGGCCTGGGCTGATCACTTATGCCTCAGAGAATGCCGGTCATGCCACGCACGAACTCGGTTAGTGACTCGGCGTTGTCGAGGTAATCGTCAGGCACTGAGCACCACTTCTCGATCGTGATGCGCTTGCCGCTCGGACGTGTATATGTGAATGGGTGACCGCCCTCGGCGCGCATAGCGTCGTACGCGAACGGCTCGACCTTCAAGTAGAAGACATCGTCGAGAATGGCCCCGAGAAACTCGCCGTGCACTCGCAGTCCCCAGCCGCCGAACAAGCGCGAGATTGTGATGTCGCCCAACTCGGCGAGCTGATCACGGTAGAACTCGGCGACGCGTCGATCTGCTGCCATGCATCAAGTTTACGGTCGTGCCGTCGTCTCGCCGCAGACGGCTGCACGTCACCACCGACCGCACGCACAACCGCGCGGCTTAGGCTGGAACCATGCCCCTTCGCCTTGCCCTCGTCAGCCTGCACACGTCGCCCAACGACGATCCAGGCACGGGCGACGTCGGCGGCATGAACGTCGCCGTGCGCCACACAGCACTCGCGCTCGCCGCGCTGGGCCACCACGTCGACGTGCTCACTCGCCGGTCATCGCCGTCGGTTCCGGATGCTGTCGAGATCGCGCCCCGCGTCACTCTCCGCCAGCTGCACGCCGGCCCTGCCGAGCGCCGCGTCAAGGGCGATCACGAGGAGTACATCGCCGAGTTCGGCGACGCCATGCGCCACCTCGGCCCGTACGACGTGATCCACTCGCACCACTGGTTCAGTGGCATGGCGGCCCTTGAGCTCGCGCAGCACCACGGCATCCCTCACGTGCAGAGCTTCCACTCGATCGCCGCCGCGAGCGCGACTCCGCTGTCTGAGGGCGAGCGGCCAGAGTCCCCCGGCCGCCTCGCGGGCGAAGAGCTGCTCGCCCAGCGCTCCGACGCGATCATCACCGTCAGCGACGCCGAGCGTTCCACCGTCACCGATCGCCTCGGCGCTGACCCCGCGCGCGTCATGACCGTTCCGCCCGGTGTCGATGCCGACCAGTTCAGCCCCAAGACGACACCGGATGCTGCCACGGGCGACGCCGGCTACCTGCTCGCTGCCGCGCGGCTCGAGCCGCTGAAGGGCCTCGATCTCGCCATCGATGCGCTCGCCGAACTGCCCAAGCAGGGACGCCCCGACCTCATCGTCTCCGGCGGCGCGACGACGGGCTTCGACGATTACCCGAGCGAACTGCGCGCCCTTGCCAAACGGCGAGGCGTTGCCGATCGCGTGCACTTCATCGGCCCGCAGTCGCGTGATGCGCTCGCCGACCTGCTGCGCGGAGCCCGCATTGCGCTCGTGCCCTCGCACTCCGAAACCTTCGGCCTGATCGCGCTCGAGGCGCAGTCGTGCGCCACTCCGGTGGTGGCATCGGATGCTGGTGGGCTGCGCGAGGCTGTCGTCGACGGGCAGACGGGTGTGCTGGTGCCGGTGCGCGAACCGAGCGCGTGGGCGGGAGCGATCTCGACGCTGCTGCGTGACCCGGAACGGTGCGCACAATTGGGCGCGGCGGGTCGTGAACGGGCGCAGCGCTTCACCTGGGAACGCACGGCGCAGGGCACCGTCGCCGTTTACGAGAAACTTCTGGGGCGGCGGGCGTGACCGAGATGCCGCGGGGTGGCACGCGGAGTGAGGGCGACGAGTCTCAGGGCCCGGCGCACGGGTTCGACACTGACGGCACCGTGCTCGACGGCACCCGCCACGTGCTGTTCGTGCACGCGCATCCGGATGACGAGACGCTAGCCACCGGTGCGCTCATGGCCGAACTGGTCGAGCGCGGCATCCTCGTCACGCTCGTGACCTGCACGCGCGGTGAGCGCGGCGAGGTCGTCCCCGGGCCACTGTCGCATTTGGAGGGGACACCAGAGTTCGCGACGCATCGCGAGAACGAACTGGCGGGCGCACTGGCCGAGCTTGGCGTCACGCGCCACGTGTGGCTTGGCACGCCCCCGGCCCGTGCGGCGGCGAGCAGGCCCCCCGTGTCCCACGGCGAGCACGCAGCCTCCGAAACGGAAGCCGCGGCGTGTCCCGATCCGAAGGCCCCCGGCTCACGGTCAGAACATTCCGCCTCAGTCGCGCACAGCGATCAGAACGCTTCTGCAGCAGAGGTCGCCGCATGTCCTGAACCGCGCCGCTACGAAGACTCCGGCATGCGCTGGGTGCGCGAAGGCCTCGCTGGTCCGGCCGAGGATGCCTCGGCAACGTCGCTGACGTCGCAGCCGCTCGACGACGAGGTGGCTGATCTGCTCGCCCTGCTCGACCGCAATTCCGCGCCCGCTCGGGGCGCAGAGTCTGCCGCGAGCACTCGGGGCGCTCAGCCTACCCCGCACACGCCGCCCGACCTCATCGTCAGCTACAACGAGATCGGCGGCTACGGGCATCCGGATCACGTGCGTGCGCGCGAGATCGCCGAGAGGGCGGCGCGCGCCCGCGGCATCCGGTTTGCTGAAATCATCTCTGATGCGTCGACCCTGCAAAACGCTCAGGATGCTGGTGAGCCGAACGAGCCCCACCACAATGCCCTGCAGACCAGGGGCGACGCGGATGCTGTCGGCGAACCAAGTGCGCAGCCTGAGGTGAAGCAGAGCGCACCGGTAGAGACGTGGTTCCGCCTCGAGCACCGACTCGGTCAGGTGAAGCGGGCGCTCGCGCATCATGCATCGCAGGTCACCGTCGCGGGGGATGACGTTGTGCACTCGGGTGGGCAGCGGACGCCGATCGAGACGTCCGCGGGTCTGCGCGTCCTGTCCTGACCCGCGAGTGTTGTGTCGACCGGCGAGTGCCGTGCCGACTCGCGAGTGCCGTGCTGACCCGCGAGTGCCGTGTCGACCCGCGAGGGTCCCGTGCCGGCCGGCGAGTGCCGTGCCGACAAGCGGCCGAACTCGCTGAGGATACGCGGCAGCCGCACCCGATACATGGCCTGGGTATGTAATGCTGGAATTTGTGAATCCCGAGAGTCCCTCAGTTGAATCCCCTTCGGCAGCTTCTCGCACCCTTGCGGTCTGGGCGCTTATTCTCGGCATCCTGACCCTGGTGGTCGCCGTCGTGCCCTTCGCGAATTTCGGGGCGTGGCTCGTCGCCATCGCGGCGCTCGTTCTCGGGATCGTCTCGCTCGTCAAGCGACGAGGCGGCCGCGGCATGGCGATCACGGGGATCGTGCTGTCTGTTCTCGGGGCCATCCTGTCGATTGTGATGGTGCTCGTGTACAGCGCGGTGTTCATCTTCTCGGCGATCAGCTCGGACGGCGACGTCGCCCCGTCGTCGACGCTCACCGCAACGCCGACCGCAGAGCCAACGGGTGACGGTGCGGCCGGAGGCGACGGAACCGAAGAGTCACCATTCGCGCTCGGGACACCCTTTGACGTCGAGGGCATGGCGGGCGGAACCTGGACGATCACCGTCGACGATGCGGAATTCGATGCCGGCGACGCCGTCGACAACCCGAACGATGACGGAGTGCCCGCCGATGAAGCACCGCAGTATGCGCTGTTGCACGTGACGCTCGAGTACGACGGCTCCGGCACATCGCTTGTGCCGCAGATGGAACTTCAGTTCGGCTACGCGGGCACCGGCGAGACGGTGTGGGGGATCCCGTCGTCCGACATCACGACACCCGCGGAGTCGTTTGCAACACTCGGCAGCATGGAGCCGGGCGATTCAGCAACCGTCGACGTGGTCATCGCGCTTCCGCAGGGGACGCAAACGGGCGGCACCTGGGCCGTGTCGACGACGGCGAGCGACACCGTGCTCTACGTCGGATAGCCAGCCCCAATCCGACAGGTCAGCCCGAATTGGGGACCACCTTTCACTATGACAGGGCCGTGTTTGATAGTGAAAGTTGGTCCCCAATTGCCCGAGGGTAGGCCCAGCCCTACCCCGAAGTGTGGTGTGCGGGGTAGTGAGCTGCGGCCGTCGCGCTGGTGAGCTTGACACGTTCGATTGTCGAAACGTGAAAGGACCTTCCGTGACTGCCCCACATGCGTCTGACCCGAGCGGCGCGCCACACACTGATTTGCCACACGCCACTGCCGCCGCTGCGCCCCGGTCAGCGTCGCCGTCCAGCGCACTGCCTCACCCCAAGACGGCCCGCAACGCAGCATCCCGCTCAGAAACCGGCATCGACGGGAGGAGCGGCACTGCTGACCAAAACAGCACCGGTCTTTCCGCCGACCGGACGGGCGACCAGAGCGCGCGGCGCCGCTCTGGCAGCATCCGGTCGCTGGTGTCGCGCTCGCCGCTCATTAGCTTCTTCGTTCTCGCCAATCTGCTTAGTTGGGCGGCCTGGACGCCGTACATTTTGTCGAACAACGGGCTCGGCCTGTGGGACTACTCGTTCCCCGAGTGGCTGGGCACTGCGCAGTTCTCGGGTGTGCTTCCCGGCGCCTACCTCGGGCCCATTGTCTCGGCGCTGCTCATCACCGCGCTCGCCGATGGTCGTGCCGGGCTGAGGGCGTGGGCGAAGCGACTGTGGAAGTGGCGCGTAAGCGTCCGGTGGTACATCATCACGATTGTCGGTGTTCCGGCCGCGATCATCGCGTCGGCACTCGTGTTCTCCGGCGGCCAGATTCAGGCGCCGTCCCTCCTGGTGCTTGCGGCGCTCGTGCCCGGGCTCGTACTTCAGATGGTGACGACCGGCCTCGCCGAGGAGCCCGGCTGGCGCGACTTCGCCCTGCCCCGTCTGCAGGCGCGGTTCAGCCCGCTGAAATCGTCGTTCATTCTCGGGCCGCTGTGGGCTCTGTGGCACATGCCGCTGTTTCTCAGCGACTGGGGTGGGTGGCCGGATGCTGCCTGGTGGCGTCCGCTCGAGTTTGCGGCGTTCTGCATCACGTTCAACATTGTCATGACGTGGGTCTTCAACCGCACGGGTCAGAGCCTGCCGCTTTCGATGCTGATGCACGTGAGCGTCAACAACTTCGTCTCAATCGCGTGGAGCGACATGTTCCCCATGGTGGACGTTTCGCTCGCGCAGACTTCGCTCTTGTTCGGGTCGACGATCGCGGCCGCGGTTATTGTGGTGGCGACGCGTGGCCGGCTCGGCTACGACGTGCAGCCGCTAGCGAGCGGCGTTTCTGGCAGGACGAGGAGGGGCTAACGCGGCCAGCGCCCACCAGCGAGCGGTAAGCCCTAAGTCGACAGCGGGGAATAGTCAGCAGCCAGTAGCACGCAGTCATCGGAAGCAGGCGTGCCCGGTCGATCTGCTGCATGGCGCCGGCTGCACTGCGCCAGCCTGACTGAGAACCGGGTCTGCGTGGACTTTACGGGCATATGCGACGGATCTCGGGCAGCGCTACAGAATCGGAATTGCGCCACAGTTTTTTCTGTGGCGCAATTCCGATTCTGTAGCTGGGCGGGTGGCGGACGCCCCCGGCCAGGTGGCGGACGCCCATAAGCGGTTGGTCGTTGACGCGGCTACCTGAGCGGCTACCCCTGCGTTCCCGCCGCCAGCGCGGTGAGCGGAATGCGGCCGCCCGCGAGGATCATCTCCACCTGCCGGTCGGAGAGGCGGTGGTGCAGCGGCACCTCGCGCCCGCCGATCGTCGCCGTCACGCTCGTGCCGGTCTTGAGAGCCTCGTGCAGCCCATCGATCACCGCCACGTCGCCCTGCGACAGCGCGTCGTAGTCGGCCGGGTCGTCGAACTCGAGGGCGAGGATGCCGAAGTTCGCGAGGTTCTGCCAGTGAATGCGCGCGAACGACTTCGCGATCACGGCCCGCAGACCGAGGTAGCGCGGGGCGATCACCGCGTGCTCGCGCGAGGAGCCCTGCCCGTAGTTCTCGCCCGCGATCACCACGTGGCCGCTCGCGGCATCCCGTGCCCTGTCGGGGTATGTCTCGTCAATGCGCGTGAAGCTGAACTCGGCGATCTTCGGGATGTTGCTGCGGAACGGCAGCACACGCGACCCCGCGGGCATGATCTCGTCCGTCGACACGTTGTCGTCCATCTTCAGCAGCACGGGCACCTCAAGGTGGTCGTCGAGCGGCTCGAACTCCGGAAGTGACACGATGTTCGGCCCCTTCACAAGATCGACCTTGGCCGCCTCCGCCGGCTCCAGCGGTGCGAGGAGCATATCGCTGATGGAGCTGTACTTCGAGGGCATTGTCGGAATCGAATACCGGATGCTGTGAGACTCTGCGAGCGTGCGCGGGTCGGTGATGCGTCCCGTCAGTGCCGCGGCCGCCGCGGTCTCTGGTGAGCAGAGCCACACGGCATCCTCTTCCGTCCCCGATCGCCCGGGGAAGTTGCGGGGCATCGTTCGCAGTGAGTTGCGGCCGGATGCCGGTGCCTGACCCATGCCGATGCAGCCCATGCACCCGGACTGGTGAATGCGGGCACCGGATTTCACGAGCGAGGTGAGCCAGCCGCCGGAGATGAGATCGGCGAGCACCTCCCGTGAGGTGGGGTTGATGTCGACGGAGACCTGCGAATGCGTCTGCTGTCCATCGAGGATCTCGGCGACGACGGCGAAATCGCGCAGCCCCGGGTTGGCTGACGATCCGACGACGACCTGAAACACCTCTTCGTCTGTGACGTCGGCAACCCGCACAACGTTGCCCGGTGACGATGGCTTGGCGATGAGCGGTTCGAGACTCGACAGGTCAATGTGCTCGGTGACGTCGTACTCGGCGCCGTCGTCGGTGACGAGTTCCGTATAGTCATTGCCGCGGCCGACGGCCTCGAGGTAGTCGCGCACGGCGTCGTCGGCCGGGAACACCGTCGTGGTTGCGCCGAGCTCAGCGCCCATATTGGCGATCACGTGGCGATCCATCGCCGTCAGGTTCTTCAGGCCCGGGCCGTGGTATTCGATGATCCGCCCGACGCCGCCCTTGACGCCGTGGCGCCGCAGCATCTCGAGAATGACATCCTTCGCCGACACCCAGTCCGGCAGCTTGCCTGTCAGTTCAACGCCCCAGATCTCGGGCATCGCCACGTAGAGCGGCTGCCCGGCCATAGCCATCGCGATCTCGAGTCCGCCGACGCCGATCGCCAGCATCCCGAGTGCTCCGGCGGCGCACGTGTGCGAGTCGGAGCCGATCATCGTTACGCCCGGCCGCCCGAAGTGCGATTGGTGAACCGGGTGCGAGACGCCGTTCCCCGCCTTCGAGAACCAGAGCCCGAAGCGCTGCGCTGCCGACTGCAGAAAGAGGTGGTCGTCTGGGTTCTTCTCGTCGGTCTGCAGCAGGTTGTGGTCGACGTACTGCACCGACAGCTCGGTCTTGATGCGGTCGAGCCCCATGGCTTCGAGTTCGAGCATCACCATTGTGCCCGTAGCATCCTGCGTGAGCGTCTGATCGACTTTCAACCCGACTTCACTGCCCGGCGTCATCTCGCCTTCGACGAGGTGACTCGCGATGAGTTTTTGTGCGACGTTCTGAGACATAGCCCTGCCTTTCCGACGGGAGATCCCGCGTCGGCCCGGCGCGGGACCTCTGTGCCAGCCTATGCCGGATGCTGTGAAAGGTTAAGCGCTGCCGAAATAGCACTCGTCCGATCCGGCAGTGACCCGAACGAGACCGCCGTTCATGGTGTCTTCGGGCACCTCGATCACGACACTGCCGCTGGCCGATTCACCCGTGGCCAACCCGGTGATGTCATCGAAGTCGGTGTCTGGCCCTGGTGGGTTGAGGGAGCTCGCCTGGTGCTCAGTGCCCTCGGCATCGACGAACGTGACGCTGAGATCTGTCGACGGAGTGGCCGATCCGACGCCGAGGTACGAGACCGTGAGGTTGATAGCGATGTAGCGGTTTCCGTCGGCCGCGTCTGCCCCGTATGCGGTGGTCTTGGCGTTCTCGTCGCTCGTGTCGATGAGAACGTCGTCGATGCTGACGCCCCATTCGGGCTCGTCCGCACCGAGTTGCGCCGTTGTTCCGACGGGGATCGGATTCTGTATCGTGCCGGGCTCGCCGGCAGCATCCGGGCCGTGTGTCGCCGTGGGCGACGGCGCGTAGTCGATGATGGTGTTGATGAACGACGAGGTGTACGTGATCGCGAGAACGATCGACAGCATGATGGCGATGACCGAGAGGATGCTGCCGGTGATAGCCATCCCCTTCTTGCGGTTCTTCAGGCAGATGCCGACAATGCCGAGCACGAGGCCGATGAGAGCCAGGATGCCGCTGCCGTAGTTGATGACGGGAATGGCAGCGCCGATCAGCGAGAGCACGCCGATGACCAACGCGGCAATGCCGAATCCGTTAACACGGCTGTGTGTCGGCTGCGGCGGCTGCCCGGGAAACTGCTGCCCGGCTAGCGGCTGCCCCGGAACGGGCTGCCCCGGAAACGGTTGGCCGGGCTGCTGCGCGTATGGAGGCAGCTGTGGGTAGCCATACGGATCGTGGGGTGGCTGCTGAGCTGACATGCATTCAACGATGCCAAGAAAACGCGCGCCTGCCCATGGGGTCAACTGCCCAGGTGGCATGCCTTGGAGGATTGGGCAGAAGCCGGCGTGCGCCGAGTAGCCCAGTGTATGAGGGTAGAAGTATTCCAATTTCAATCTACCGTTGGTAGACTTCGAATATGGGGTTGAACATCAAGAACGAACGCACGCATGAGGTGGTGCGGCGATTGGCGCAGCTGGAAGGCATGAGCCAGACAAGCGTGGTAGAAGACGCTGTTCGCCGTCGACTTGATCAACTTGCCGAACAGAGCACTCGCGACACGGATGCCGAGGCTGAGCGCAGGTATGAGCAGCTCACACGCATTGCGGAGGAATTCAGCGCGGGGCTCACCGATGGACAGCGTGAGGATCTGCGCCATTCTGATGAGTGGCTGTACGACGACGCGGGGTTGCCCGCATGATCATCGATACGTCGGCTCTCATCGCGGCTCTGCTTGACGAGCGGGATGCTGACGGCATCCGACGTGCTCTGGCTCGTGGTGACTCGCATATCTCGGCGGCGACACTCGTCGAGGCGCGGATCGTCGCACGGGCAAAGGCCGGGCCCGAAGGTGAGCGGCGGCTTGAGCGACTCTTGCGAGTGGCCGAGGTGAGCGTCGTGCCGTTCGACGCAGAACAGGCTCAGGCCGCGTGTGACGCATATCGTGACTACGGGCGAGGGTCAGGGCATCGCGCGAAGCTCAATCTCGGAGACACCTTCAGCTATGCGCTCGCGTCCGTGTCCGATGAGCCCCTTCTTTACGTTGGTGACGACTTCGCCTACACCGATATCCCCTCTGCGCTCTGAACCTGACACGCAGCAACGCATCGGGCGACACAAAAGTCTCGAGGGAGGCCTTGCATTCGAAGCGACTTCTCGGTACCTTGTTAATCAACAAAGTAGTTGATAAAGAAATAGGTTGATTAATGACGAATGCGGATGACGACACTCTCGACGCCGCGTTCCTTGCTCTGGCGCACCCGATCCGACGGCGGATCGTTGCGCGTTTGAGCAGGGGACCGGCAACCGTGAATGAACTCGCGGAACCGTTCGAGATGTCCAAGCAGGCCGTGTCCCGTCACATCCAGATGCTCGAGGCCGCCGGGCTCGTCACGCGTTCGCGCGATGCGCAGCGGCGACCGGTCGCACTGGATGCCGCACAGCTCGAGAAGCTCACGGCGTGGATCGACCGCTACCGGTTGATCCACGAGCAGCAGTTTCGACAGCTCGACGAGCTTCTCTCACACAACGATTCAAAGGATGCAGAACAATGACGAATCCCGTCACCATTACAGCTCCAGAAGGACTTCCCTTCGTCGACATCGAGCGGGAGTTCGAGGCTCCCCCATCGGCAGTCTTCCGGGCTCATGCCGACCCGGAGCTCGTCGCCCAATGGATGGGGCCGCACGGCTACGAGATGACAGTTCCCGAATGGGACTTCACCTCACACGGCAGCTATCGGTTCGTCCATCGCGACGGTGAAGGCAACGAGTTTCACTTCAACGGAACGTTCCACACGGTTCGCGAGAACGAGGTAGTCATTCAGACGTTCGAGTTCGAAGGCGCTCCGGATGCTGTCAGCATCGAGAAGCTGACACTCACCGATCTGGGTGGTGGCCGCACTCGGCTCAGCTCCCGAGCCACGTACCCCAGTGTCGAGGTGCGCGATGCCATGGTCGAGAGCGGCATGGAGCACGGAGTCGTCGAGGGCTATGAGTCTCTCGATGAGATCCTCGCCCGATAACTGGCCGCGGCGTGAGCGACCGGCGCTGGCGACGTGACGTCAGCGCCGGCCGCACGCGCGCGGTGCCGAACCGCGTTGCGGTGGCAGCATCGCGCTGCATGACAGCATCCGTCTTGACCCAATCGGCGCGAGAGCTCAGCGGGCGAGATCTGAAGTCGTCCGGCCCCGGCTCTCACCAGGAGCAATAAGCGCGGAGCCCTCAGCAGGAACGATGAGCGTTTGCCGTCAGCCCTGAACTCGCGGCTCCGGAAGAGGCGGAGGCGCCGCCGCGGGAGTCCGGTCGAGCCGGGCAAGCGCCTCGGCGATCGCCCGGTCGAGCTGCGGGTCGTCATTCTCGAACAGCTGGGAGGGCGTGTGCACCACCTCGATATCCGGATCCACGCCGTGATTCTCGACGCCCCAGCCCTTGCCTTCGAGCCAGTACGCGTACCGTGGCTGTGTGATGCCCGTGCCATCGACCAGGCTGAACCGCCCGTCGATGCCGACGACGCCGCCCCAGGTGCGCACGCCCACGACCGGGCCGACGCCCAGGGCCTGAGCACGCGCGTTGACGATGTCGCCGTCTGACCCCGAGTTCTCGTTCGCGACGATCACGACGGGACCACGTGGTGCCCGGTCCGGATCGGGAATGGGATGCTCGTACTGCCTCGCCTGCGTCCACGCGATCACACGCGACGCGAGGCGTTCGATCACGAGCTGACTCGTGTGCCCACCTCGGTTGTAGCGGACATCGGCGATGACCCCTTCGGCGTCGGTTGCCACGCGAAGGTCGCGGTGCAGCTGTGCCCAGCCGTAACTCTGCATATCGGGAACGTGCAGGTACCCGAGCCTGCCGCCGCTGTGCTCGGTGACGTACGCGCGGCGCTCGTGCACCCACGCCTGATACCTCAGCACTTCTTCGCTGGCAAGCGGCACAACGGCGACGCGCCGATCGGTACCGTCACGTCGCAGTGTGAGCTCGACGGGCTTGCCCGCCGCCCCGATGAGGTGTCGTGCCGGCCCCGCCACGGGGTCCACCGGTGCGCCGTCGACGGCGACGATCAGATCGCCGGCCCGTGCGCCCACCCCGGCCTGGCGCAGCGGAGACCGGGCTTCCGGTTCGCTCGATTCGCCGGGCAGGATGCTGTCGATGCGCCAGTCGCCCTCCGTGGGCGAGAGGTCGGCGCCCAGGAAGCCCAGTTTGCGCGAGGCATCCCCGAGCGGATCCCGCGGCATCACGTAGGCGTGCGACGTGTTCAGCTCGCCGACGGTCTCCCACAGCACGTCGACGAGGTCGTCGTGCGTGCGCACAGCATCGACCACCGGGCGCCAGCGTGCGATGACAGCATCCCAGTCGACCCCGTTCATGTCGGCGCGCCAGTAATGATCGCGCATGATGCGAGCATTTTCGTCGAACATTTGGTGCCACTCAGCCGTGCGATCGAGCTCGAACCGCAGCCGGCTCATGTCGACGGAAATGCGGGCGCTGTCGTCCTCCTCCGCTTTGCGCGTGGACGGCAGCACGGTGACGTCGTCGCCATGACGCACGACGATTCTCTCGCCGTCACCCGACACGGCGACGTGGTCCGCCTTGTCGACGAGCGTCGTGAGTTTGCGGTCGGTGAACGACCAGCGCTCCACGCGGTCCGCCGCCTTCTCGCCCGCGACGCCGGCGCGGCGCGACCCGAGCTCGCCCTGCTCGTCCGACGCGACTCGGATCCAGAGCACGCCGTCCTTCGCCGCCACCAGATCGCGGTAATCGGCGGAGGGCACGGGGAAGGGCGTGATGCGTTCCTCGGCACCCTCGACGTCGAGCTCCGGGCAGGTCACAGGGGCGGATGCTGCGGAGCCACCCTCCGCGGAGGAGCCCGTCGCGCTCGACAGCCGCCACCCGTCAGCGCTCGGCCCGAACGGTGCGGGCTCCGTCGCCGACAGCGGGATCAGCCACGGCCGCGTCGCCCCGCTGAAGGCGAGGTCGAAGGCGTGCTGGTTGTAGTACGGGTCGAACGTGCGGTCAGACAGGAACACGATGTGCGCGCCGTCGAGGGTGAACGCGGGCGAGTGGTCGTGGTATTTCCCCGTCGTGAGCGCGACGGCATCGTCACCGCGGGTGGTGTCGAGGATGCGGAGCTGATGCAATTCCGACTCGCCCGACGTCGGCTGTGACCATGCGAGGTAGCGACCGTCGGGGGAGAAGACGGGACTGAGTGCTTCCCCGGCCACGCTGCTGCCGACATCGCGGGCCGTTCCGGCGGAGACATCGATGAGCCGAATGACGCCGTCGTGCGAGATCGCGGCGATGTGTGTTCCCGCTGGGTTCGCCGCGAGGTGCAGGATACGCCCGAGCACCCCGCCAAGGATGCGACGCGGCTCGCCGCTGCCGTCAGACGCGCGGATCTCGACAGCATCCTCACCCTCAGCGTCGGTGATGTAGGCAACAGATCCGGTCTCGCCCAGGACGACCGGCTCGCGCGTCCGGATGCCGGAATCGGCGGCGATCGCGCGTGCGGGTCCTTCGCGGTGCGACAGCCAGAAGGCGTTGCCCCGCCAGGTGAGGAGGCTCGCGTCGCCACCGTGGTCCGGCGAGATTGCGGTTACGTCCTTCGCCGGGTCGAGGGCGACGGGGCCCACGTCGATGCCGGGTAGCACGATGTCGAGGGTGCGGGGCTCGGCGTCGATGCCCGACAGCATCCGGAGCTGCCCGCGACTGTGCCACACGATGCGCTCGCCGGCCGTCGTGGCATCGCGGACGTAGCCGTCATCTTCGGTCTGGAACGTGAGCTGGCGCGGCTCGGCGTTCTCGGCAGCATCCAGCACCCACAGGTTGGCCTGCTCCCGGGCGTGGTCGGGGAACCGGGCGGCGCGATCGGAAACGAAGACCAGCCGGTCGCCCAGCCACATCGGGTCGACGATCGAGGCCTCGTCGCCGGGCAGAAGCTGCTGCCAGGCACCATCGCCGTGGGCGTCGAGCCACAGCCGCGGCGCCGTGCCGCCCCGGTAGCGCTTCCACCACGCTGGTGGGCGGCTCCCCGGAGTGCTGAGCGCCACAGCGCCGTCCGCACGCACGGCGAGACCCGCCGCTGTGCCATAACGCAGACGCTCGAATCGGCCATCGAGCGAAACGCGCTTCACAACCGTATGGCGCATGTTCGCCTCGCCCGCATGAGACGAAACGAGGATGCTGTCGCTCGACGCCCACCCGAGCATCGTGGTCACGCTGCCACCCCACCAGGTGAGGCGGCGCACCGAACCGGTGGCGATGTCGGCGACCATGACCTCGGGGTGGCCGTCGCGGTGTGACACGAACGCCACGTGCGCGGCGTCGGGCGAGAGCCGGGGCTGGCGCACGGGAGCGTGGTCTGAGGTGAGTCTCCAGGCGCGGCCGCCGTCGGAGCCGACGAGCCAGATGTCGTCGTCAGCGACGAAGGTAAGAAGGTCGTTCGAGATGTGCGGGTAGCGAAGGTACGTCGTTGTGCTCACCCGGCACAGCCTACGTGGCGCATCCGACAACGGGAAGAGGTCTTGTCGAGCGTGTGCGTCCCGTGTTCTCGAACGTTGCCATGAGCCGTCGACCCGCGGGCAACTGGCCGTTCGTGCGGAACGATGGACGACGATTGGTGCGCTCAGCCGACCGGCCTCGAGCGAGCACCGAGCACGGCGTAATCTGAGAGGCAGCGCGAACACGCGTGACGCGAGACGGCTCGCACGCGCACTGAACTCGCACATGTGCAGACTGCGGGCATCGACTGCAAGCGCAGACTGCGAGAACCGACTGAAGGAGAGCACATGCGCCAAGTGATCATGCACGGTCCCGGCGACGTCCGCGTCGAGGAGCGCGAGAAGCCCACGATCGTGGAGCCGACGGACGCCGTCATCAAAATCGCAGCGACATGCGTGTGCGGCTCCGACCTGTGGCCGTATCGCGGCATCGACACGTCAGATCAGCCGTCGCCGATGGGGCATGAGTACGTCGGCGTCGTCGAGTCGGTGGGGGATGCTGTCACGACAGTGGTGCCCGGAGACTTCGTCGTCGGCTCGTTCATGGCCAGCGACAACACGTGCGAGATCTGCGCCGCCGGATATCAGAGCCGCTGCGTGCACGTGGTGCCGATGGGCTCGATCGGGACCCAGGCGGAATACGCACGGATTCCGTTGGCCGACGGCACACTTGTCGCGACGCCGCGCCCGCCCACGGCCGCCGAGATTCCCGCGCTGCTCGCAGCATCCGATGTTCTGGGCACCGGCTGGTTCGCCGCCGTCGCTGCAGAGGTGGGCCCGGGCAAGACAGTGGCCGTTGTCGGTGATGGCGCCGTCGGGCTGCTCGGTGTGCTCGCGGCCCGTCGCCTCGGTGCCGAGCGCGTCATCGCGATGAGCCGCCACGCCGACCGGCAGGAGCTGGCGCGCTCGTTCGGTGCCACCGACATCGTCGACGAGCGAGGGGATGCTGGCGCTCGCCGGATCCGCGACCTCACGGACGGGCTCGGCGCGCACTCGACGATCGAGGCGGTGGGCACGCAGGAGTCCATGATGCAGGCGATTCGCTCGACGCGGGCCGGCGGCCACGTGGGCTTTGTCGGGGTGTCACACGGTGTGGAGCTGCCCGGACACAAGCTCTTCTTCTCTGCTGTGCACCTGCATGGCGGGCCGGCGCCGGTGCGGCGGTTCCTGCCCGAGCTCATTGACCTGATCATGAGCGGCGCCATCACCCCGGGCGATGTGTTCGACATGACGCTGCCGCTCGACCGCGCCGCTGAGGGCTATGCGGCGATGGACGAGCGCCGTGCGACCAAGGTCTTGCTGACCGTGTGACGTGTCGCTGCTGAGGTGTGACGTGTCGCTGCCGCAGTGCTTCAGATGCGCCGCGGCCGCGGCGACCTCTGGCGCGCCGGTGCCGTACGTCTGAGGCGCACCCGATGCTGCGGCTTCTGCTGCGCTGGCTGCAGCGGCTCCGAGGTGTGGCACCGGCATTTGCTGTCCTTTACGGATTTGCTGTAACTCCGCGGAAGGCCAGCAAATCCGTAAAGGACAGAAACTGATGTTGGAGCAACGCCGCACGGGACAGAAGCTGATTCTGAAGTAGCACCGCGAACAACGGAGACTGCAGCCGAAAGCGCGAACCGCACCGCCGCGTAGGCTGGCAGTATGACCGTGACGACGCGACGCATGCTGGATCTGACCGTTCACGAGCACACGCTCACCGTCCCGCTGGTGTGGGACGACGCCGCCGATTCGCGCACGATCGACGTGTTCGCCGCCGTGGTGTCGCGCGAGGGCGGTGAGCATCTGCCGTACCTGGTCTTCCTGCAGGGCGGCCCGGGCAGTGAGGCGCCGCGGCCGTTCCGCGATCCGACCGGGCCGTCGTGGCTCGACGACGCGCTGACGGACTACCGCGTCGTCATGCTCGACCAACGCGGAACGGGCCGCTCGACGCCGATCGGCGATGAGGATCTGCAGCGCCCGGCAGCATCCCTTGCCGAGCACATCACGCACCTGCGGGCAGACTCCATCGTGCGCGACTGCGAAGCGGTGCGCGAACACTTGGGTGCCGAGACCTGGAGTGTGCTCGGGCAGTCGTTCGGCGGTTTCACAACACTGACGTACCTCTCGACGCACGCCTCGTCGATCGAGCACGCGTACTTCACCGGAGGCGTGAGCGCTGTCGGGCACCACCCAGACGAGCCCTATGCGCTCACCTACGACAAGGTGCACGACGCGACGCTGCGGTACTACCGGCGATTCCCCGGGCATCGTGACGCGTTCCGGCGTCTGGCAGAACGGGCGGATGCTGGCGAGATCGTGCTCCCGGACGGCGAAGTGGTGTCGGTCTCGCGACTGCGATCTCTCGGGATGCTGTTGGGAACGAACGAGGGCTGGCAGATGCTGTGGAGCCTGCTGGAGCGGGATCCGGCGACGAATGCGTTCCGCTACGATCTGGTGTCCGCGCTGCCGTTCTCGGGACGCAATCCCCTCTATTACGTGTTCCACGAGTCGTGCTACGCGGACGGCGTGGTGACGAACTGGTCGGCCGAGCGGGCGATGCCCGAAGAGTTCCACCGCGACGTGACGCTTCTGACGGGCGAGCACGTGCGCCGGGAGTGGGCAGACACCGTTCCCGCGCTGCAACCGTGGCGCGAGGTCGTTGACACGCTGGCGCAGGTGGAGTGGCCGCGCCTGTACGACGAGGCCGCGCTGACAGCATCCGGAGCCCGCGGCGCTGCGGCGGTGTACGCGAATGACATCTATGTTCCGATGGAGTACTCGCTCGAAACTTTGCGGATGCTGCCGGGTGTGACGCCGTTCATCTCGAGCGAGAACGAGCACAACGGACTGCGTTCGGGCGACGTGCTGCCGCACCTGATCGACCTCGCGCACGGCCGTCGCGTGCGCTGATCACGGGGTGAGCGCGATGCGCTCGCCGGATGCTGTGGGCTCCGCCCAGGCAGACTCGACCTGGTCGAGGTTCATCGTGCGAGTAGTGAGCGTGAGGGTTCCGGCACTGACCATGGCGAAGAGTGCCGGCAGGATCTCCGTCGGGACGCGCCCGAACGCCTCGTGCGGGACGCTGCCGGCGCCCTGGCCGACGAGCTCGATCCCCGCGCTTCGAAGCACAGCGGCCGGGAGGGAGAGCGTCGGCCCTGCCGACTCACCGATCTGCACGAAACGCGTGCGATGGAAGCTCGCCGCAAGGTCGTCGTTCGCCAGTGCGCGCAACGTCTGCTCCGCTGGCGACCCCCACAGATAGTCCAGCACGAGGTCGAATGGATGCTCGGCATGGAGTGCCCTGACAGCATCCGTCAGCCCGGCCGCATCAGCGTCGAGACGAATGACGCTGTCGGCCCCCATCGACCGCAGCTGGTCAAGGCGAGTCTCATCGCGCCCGACAGCAACAACGCGGTCCGCGCCGAACTGCTGCGCAGCCAGCTGCACGGCGAGTCCACCCGTCACGCCCGTGGCGCCGAGCACGAGAACGGATTGCCCCGGCTGAATCTGCCCCGCATATTCCAGGGCGAACCACGCAGACACGGCCGCGTTCGGCAATGCGGCGGCGACGGCATCGTCGACGCCCTCGGGAAGCTCGATGACCTGTGCGGGGTTCACGGCCAGGCGCTCAGCCATTGCCCCGGCTGGTGGTGTCGCTCCGGTGTAAACACGGCGGCCATCCGGGAGCTCGACGACGGCATCGAGGCCCATCTGCGCCGGTAGAGACATTTTCCCGCTTCCGTAGTGCGTGCCGGCCGCCAGCATCCGCTCGATGTTCTTGATCGCCGCGGCGCGCACGCGGCCGACAACCCAGCCGTCGGGTGCTGTCGGTTCTGGGACCTCGCGGCACACGGGTGCACGGCCGAGAGCATCGATGACTGCTGCCTTCATGGAACTGTCTCCTGTCGGTTTTGGTTTCCAAGGAAACAATAAATCACCGTGCGTGAAATGGCAAGATTGTTTCTGTGAAAACAAAGCAGGACGCGATCCAGCAGATCGGCGAGCTTATCGATCAGCTCACCGTTCGCTTCAGCGAGGAAGACGTCGACGAGCAGGCCTGGATGCGTGACCAATGCTCACCCGCTGCGCAGCGTGTTCTCGCCACGATCAGCGTGCAGGCGTTGCACGTGCTCGCCCGAATTCCTGCCGATGATGGCAGCGGTGAGTCGGTGAATATCGTCGGGCTGGCAGACGCAACGGGAGTCCCGAAGGGGACAGTGTCGAAGATTGTGCAGAGGCTCGTCGATGGGGGAGCGGTCGACCGCTATCGGCGCGAAGGGAATCGCAAAGAAGTCCATCTGCGTCTGACAACGGTAGGTCAGGAGATCCAGCGCGCACACCACAGTCTCCACGAGCAGATGGGCGACGGGTTGGCCACGCTGCTCGTGCGCTATTCGGAGAGCGACCTTGACGTGATCACGCGTGTGCTCAACGACCTGGTCCGCGTGCCTCGCGAGGGTCTGCGATTCCGCCCCGACCTGCTCGACTGACGCGAGAGAGCGGCGCCCTACTCGTCGAAGATCTTGCCGACGGGTTCGCGCTTCTCAGCCTGGAAGCCGTCTTCGGCGCGGCCGAGTGCCCAGTATGCCGAGAGAGACAGCGCGCGGCGATCGATGCCCCACTCGTTGTGCAGCAGCCGGCGCAGCTGCTTCATGGCACTGCGCTCGCCGTGGGAGAAGACCTCGATTTCAGCATCCGGGTCATCAGTCGCCTCGGGCCGGGGCAGAGCCTGGGCGGCCTCAACAAGCGGGATGCCGTGCACGGCACCAGCGCGGTGAAGCCACGTCACGTCGACCCCCGCCGGGTGCGTGAGTGGGATCTCGTCGTTCGCGTCGCCGACCTCGATGATCGCGCGCCCGACAGCATCCGCCGGCATGGCCTCAAGCGCTGCGGCGATCGCGGGTATTGCCGAGTCATCGCCAAGAAGGAGGCGCTGCACTGACGGGTCCTGGCTCGGCGCGAACTTGCCGCCCGGGCCGGACAGCGACACGACGTCGCCCGGCTGTGCGGCCGCGGCCCAGGGTCCAGCGATGCCGTCGCTGCCGTGCACAACGAAGTCGATGGCGAGAGTCTTCTCGGCCTCGTTGATCGACCGGATCGTATAGGTGCGGCGCACGGGGAGGTCCTCAAGGGGAAGCGTCTCGCGCAACGTCTCGAGGTCATACGGCGGGGTCAGGCCGAGCTCCGGCTTGGCAAACAGTAGCTTCGAGTAGGTGTCGGTCGCGGCGAGCCGCTCTGGGTCGGCGTCAGCGATGTAGGCGTCGAAACCGTCGCCACCCAGGTGCACACGCACGAGGTGTGGCGTGAGCTGCTCGGTGCGAATAACCGTGAGTGCGTATTGAATTCCGCGCCGGCGCGGGGGCTGCGCCGGAGCCGTGGTGTCCTGTGACGTCATAGTCTCATCCTTGTCGATAGCGGTCAGTGCCCGCTGTGCGTCGGCGCGGCGCATCTCTGATATGCCGGGCTCGTGGCGTCCGCACCAGACGGCCGGCGGGTATCACTGCGCGATGAGGCGGCGGGCAACCGCCAGCATCCGCTCGGCGAAGTCTGATGCTGAGCCGCGGGTGAAGGCGGGGTCGGTCTCGGGGCTGGCGCTCGCCAGGTAGAGGCCGTCGCTCATGAAGATCAGTGCGGTCGCAGCATCCGGGTCACCCACTTCGGGCAGAAGGGCGGCGTGCCAGCGCGCCCGAGTGCTGGCGATGGCGGCAGCGGCGGACGCATCGCCGCTCTGTGCGAGAGTCACCGTTGCGTTGTAGGCGACGTCGAAGGGTGTTGCCGTGGCAGTCGACGTGCGGATGAAGAACGCGACGGGGCCCTCTGCGTCGGCGGCCATGGCTGCGACGTCCTCGTCCACGAGGTGTGACAGGCGCTCGATGAGCCCGGCCGTGAGGGCGTCCTTCGAGCCGTAGTGGTAGAGGAGGCCGCCTTTGGAGATGCCCGCGCGGGCCGCGACAGCATCCAGCGTCGCCGCCTTCTCGCCGCCTTCGATCAGGAGTTCTGAGTAGGCATCGAGAAGTCGGTCGGCTGTGTGTGCGCTGTCAGTCTGAGAAGCCATATTGCTACTGTACCGTCTGGACGGTACAGTTGTCGATCGGACGGTGAATGATGACGACAGCAGAGATGACAGTGACCACGCCGCGGGCCGGAGCGCGCGAGTGGTTCGGCCTTGCCGTGCTGATGCTCCCTGTTCTGCTGATCTCGGTGGACAACACGATTCTCAACTTCGCCCTGCCGCAGATCTCAGAGGCCCTGCTGCCGACCGGCACGCAGCTGCTGTGGATCATCGACGTCTATCCACTCGTACTCGCGGGGCTGCTGGTCTCGATGGGAAGCATCGGCGACCGCGTCGGGCGCCGCAAGCTGCTTCTGATCGGGGCAGCCGGCTTCGGCATCGTCTCAATTCTCGCCGCCTACTCGCCATCGGCTGAAGCCCTGATTGCGGCGCGTGCTGCGCTCGGCCTGTTCGGCGCGACACTCATGCCGTCGACACTCTCGCTGCTGCGCAATCTCTTCGTGAACCGCGAGCAGCGGCGCCTCGCCATTGCCATCTGGGGCAGCGCGTTCGCGGGCGGTGGCGCGCTGGGCCCGATCGCCGGCGGCTTCCTTCTCGAGCACTTCTGGTGGGGCTCGATCTTCCTGCTCTCCGTCCCCGTGCTGCTGCCGCTTTTCATCTTCCTTCCGCTCATCGTGCGCGAGTCGCGCGACCCCGTGGACTCGCCCATCGACCTGCTGAGCGCACTTCTCGTGCTTGTCACAATGGTGCCGTTCGTCTGGTCGATCAAGCACGCGGCGGATGCCGGAATCGATGCGTTCGCTGTCGCGGCGTTCCTCGGCGCGCTCGTCTTCGGGGCTCTCTTCGTGCGCCGCCAGCTGCGGCTGCGGCATCCGATGCTCGACGTGTCGCTCTTCACCAACTCGGCGTTCACCGGCGCGATCGTCATCAACCTGTTCAGCATCATCGCGTTCGTCGGCGGACTCTTCTTCATCACCCAGCACCTGCAGCTCGTGCTGGGAATGTCGCCCATGAATGCGGGTCTCGTGCTTGTTCCCGGTCTTGCCGTCATGATCACGGCGGGGCTCGTGGTGGTGCCGATCGCTCGGCGGGTGCGGCCCAGCATCGTCATCGCGGTTGCTCTGGTGTTCTCGGTGCTCTGCTACGGCAGCATCGCCGTGCAGGGTGGCAGCGTCAACGCGCTGGGCATTGCGCTCGCTGTCGTCGCCCTGGGCATCGGGGTGGGTGCGGCCGAGACGGTGTCGAACGACCTCATCCTCGCCAATGCCCCGGCCGCGAAGGCGGGAGCGGCGTCCGGCCTCTCCGAGACCGCGTACGAACTCGGTTCGGTGCTGGGCGTTGCAACGCTGGGCACTGTGCTCACCGCGTCGTACGGCAGCCACATCAGCATTCCCGAGGGTGTGAGCGGGGTGGATGCTGTGGCAGCATCCGAGACCATCGGCGGAGCCATGAAGGTCGCCGATGGTCTTCCGGCTGAGCTTGGCGATGCCCTGCGCGATGCGGCCATCACTGCGTTCGGCAGTGGGGCATCTCTGACATCGTGGCTGGGTGCGGGGCTCATCGTCGTGGCGATCGTTGTGTCGCTCACCACGCTGCGCCACGCGCGGTAGCGGGGCCGGCCTTCAGCACAGGTGGTGGCGTTTCCGCACCGCACGCCCCGCGCTTTGTGCAGCCGACACCCCGTGCGCGCCACTTTCGGATCTGCGCTACAGAAAATTCTGTAGCGCAGATCCGATTCTGTAGCGCACCAGCGGTTGGCCTCCAGGCGACAGGGATCGCGGACTGGCGTCCGGACTGAGGGCTGGCGTCCGGACCGAGGGCTGCCGGCGGCACCTAGGACTGCCGACCGGACTGCGGACTGCCGACCGTACCGCGCGGCGAGCGAGTTCTGCCGCGCGGCGAGGCGAGCTGTGCGACGAGGTGCGGCCAGGCGAGACGCGGCTCGGCGGTCGCCGTCAGCACCGCGGCGGCTCAGCGGCCGTCGCGCACGCCCGCCACGAATCGCGTGATGTTGCTGCGCAAGGCGTCCATGCGCTGCTGCTTCGCCGCCTCGACGTCGAACCCGATGTACGCACTCACGGGTGTGCGGCGCGCGTTCACGTTGCACTCGAAGTTGGCGCAGGCCAGCGTGCCGACGGTGTCGCCCTTGCGCCCCGCGTCGCCCGCGCGCTTGGCGACATAGAAGACGACGTCATTGGGCAGCGTCACATCTTCACACCACGAGCACTGCGGACGAGAGAGCGTGCGGCCCTCGGCCAGCTTCAGCAGAATGCCCGTTGGTGTGTCGTCGACCATCGCGACGACGTAACCGAGCTTGGGAAACTTCGTGTCGCGCCAGCCGAGAAAGTCGAGCGACTCCCACGGCTGGGCATCGAGGTCGGGGATGCTCAGCTGCGTGCGTTCGCGTTTGGTCGCATTGACAAAGCTTGAGCGGATCTGTTTTTCGGTCAGTGGAAGCATGAGTGGTCCTTAATGATGGCGGGCGAACTCATCGCCCGGGAGTCCGAGATAGTACAACCGGATGCCGCGTCCGACGCATCGTGCCCCGCTCCCCTCACGGAAGCGCGCCGTTCTTAGTTCTTCGCGCCAGAAGATTCGAGAGCGAAACACAAAAAGTGGCGGTGAAACTTCTGGGTGGCGAGTAATAGGCTCACGGCATGCAGAGTGCACGGTGCCGCACAGAGCACAGAGCACAGAGCACAGAGCACAGGGCACAGGGCACAGGGCACAGAGAGTGTGACGTGCAAGGTGTGCGGCGCATGCCGCGAGGCACAATCGTCTCTCGACGCGGCGGCAGGGCTATCTCGTACCGGCGCAGAGCGCGCCAGCATCCTCCAAACGCCCATCGGGCGGAGTCGAGATCAATGAATTCACGGGAATAGCATACGCGCAGGACGCCGAGTGTGAGGTGAGAATCACAGGAACGCGTCGCGACGCGGGCGGGAGAAGACCGTCGCCCGGTGCAGAAAAATTACATTTCCCCCTCGCGGACTGAGGCGCGGTTAGGTTAGGCTCGGCTAATGTGAATCGCACCCAGCTGACCGCAGACAGCCTGACCCTCGCCTACGAGCGCAGCACTGTCGTGCACGATGTCTCACTCGACATCACTCCGGGCGCGGTCACGGCGCTCATCGGACCGAACGGCAGCGGCAAGTCGACGGTCCTGCGATCGATGGCCCGGCTGCATCCGGTCAGCACTGGATCGGTCACCGTGCGCGATGCTGCCCCGCTGGCTGGCGACGCCGAGGGAACGAAAGGTCACGCAGCCACTCGCGACAGCGCAGCCACCCGCGACAGCACGGGTGCCCGCGGCGGACAAGGACACACGGATGCTGCCGCCCTCAGCGCCCGCGAATTCGCCCGCCGTGTCACGCTTCTCTCGCAGTCGCGGCCCAACCCGTCGGGTCTCAGCGTCCGCGACGTCGTCGCCTACGGGCGCCACCCGCACCGGCGTCGTTTCGCGGCGCTCAGCGACAGCGACCACGCCGCCATCGAGAAGGCTCTCCGCCTCACCGGAACTGAGCTCATGGCCGACCGTGCCGTCGATCAGCTCTCCGGCGGGGAGCTGCAGCGCGTCTGGCTCGCAACGTGCCTCGCGCAAGACACCGGGGTGGTGCTTCTCGATGAACCCACGAACCACCTCGACCTGCGCTACCAGGTCGAGATTCTCGATCTCATGCGCGAGCTCGCCGATGACCACGGCACGGCGGTCGGCGTCGTGCTCCACGATCTCAACCATGCAGCGGCCGTCGCGGATCACGTCGTTCTGCTGAGCGGTGGACGCGTTCGTGTCGAAGGAACGCCGCCCGAGGTGTTCTCTGCGGGCGTCCTCTCTGAGGTCTACGGCATCCCGATCGTCTCCCACGTCGACGACGACTCGGGGCTCGTTCGCGTTGAATCGCTGCCGCGCCGCTGTTTGGCGCGCACCGCATAGCTCCAAAGCGCTGTCTCGACAGCATCCGCACTCTCTGTCCCTCCCCATCCATCGAAAGCAGATCCATGTCACGACGCTCATCCACAGCATCCGCCGTCGCTCTTGCGGCCCTGACTGCCCTCGCACTCTCTGCCTGCGGGACCACCTCGGTCGAGGCCTCGGGTGAGGGCGAGAGCGGGGCGCCCGTTTCGCAGTCGTGCGAGAACGACAAGACGACAACATCGACGGATGCTGTCACGCTCACCGATGACCTCGACCGCACGGTGAAACTCGACAAGCCGGCCGAGCGCGTCGCCGTTCTCGAGTGGCAGCAGACCGAAGACCTGCTCTCGCTGTGTGTGACGCCGGTCGCCGTGGCTGATGCGGACGGGTACTCGACGTGGGACACCGCAGAGGAGCTCCCCGAGGGCGTCGCCGACGTCGGCACCCGTCAGGAGCCCAACCTCGACGCAATCTTCGCCGAAGATCCCGATCTGGTGATCGTCGAGGTGTCATCGCCCGATGACGAGATCGTCTCGCAGCTTGAAGAGTACGACGTGCCCGTGCTGGCGACCGTGGGCGCGGATGCTGCTGACCCGATTCAGAAGATGAAGGACACGTTCTCGCTGATCGCCGATGCGACGGGGCGCAGCGAACGCGCTGACGTGGTTCTCGACGAGTTCGACACGGCTCTCGCCGATGCGAAGGATGCTGTTGCCGACGCAGACCTCGAGACGACGGACTTCGTCTACTTCGACGGCTGGGTGCAGGGCGGCAACGTGGCGATCCGTCCGTTCGGTCAGGGTTCGCTCTTCGGCGAGCTGGGCGAGCAGCTGGGGTTGACGAACGTGTGGAGCGGTGACGTCGACCCGGCGTACGGCCTGGGGCAGACCGATGTTGAGGGCCTCGTCGAGGTGGGCGACGCCATGATGTTCTACACCGGCACCGACGACCCCGAGTCCGACAGCGTCGTCGACCTGCTCGCCGACAATCAGATCTGGACGTCACTTCCTGCTGTCGAGCGCGGCGACACCTATGCGTTCCCCGCGGGCATCTGGACGTTCGGCGGGCCGCGCTCCGCTGAGCAGGCGATCGACGCCTACGTCGAGCTGCTGACCGCGTAGGTTTTCACCGCATGGCGCACACCAACACCGTGCCGCCCGTCACATCGACGACGGGCGGCAGGTCGCGCGTCCTCACACTGACGCGCGGGCTCGGAGCCGTGGGTGCGCTCGTCGGCCTCGCCGTTCTCGTGGTTCTCGCGGCCGCCTGGCACGTGACGCAGGGCACGTCGAACACGGGCATCGGCGAGCTATTCGGGATGCTGTCGGGCAGCGGCTCCGCAGACGCAGGCGGCGTCACCACTCGCGATGTGCTGCTGGGCTCGCGCCTGCCGCGCGTCGCCGCGGGGATTCTTGTCGGGATCGCGCTCGGTGTTGCGGGCGCGCTCTTCCAGTCCCTCGCCCGCAACGCGCTCGCGTCGCCCGACACGCTCGCCGTCACGGCCGGGTCGTACTTCGCGGTGACGGTCGTCGCGGCATTCGGCATCGTTGTGCCACTGTGGGCGTCGGGCGGCGTCGCATTCGTCGGGGGCCTGCTTGCGGCGGGGCTCGTGCTCGGCATCGCGGGTGGCGCCGGGGCCTCCACAACCCGACTGATCCTGGCCGGAACGGCGACGGCCTTGGCTCTGCAGGCCGGCACGTCAACCCTGCTGATCCTCTTTGCGGAAGAGACCACAAGCCTGTTCGCGTGGGGCAGCGGTTCGCTCAGCCAGCTGGGCCTGGAGAACGCTCAGCGCTGCGCACCCGTGATTGTCGTGGCGACGGTGCTGGCGATGCTGCTGTCGCGCCGCCTCGACCTGCTCGGTCTCGGCGATGACGCGGCATCCGTTCTCGGTGTTCCGATTCGCGCGACGCGGGCAAGCGGCATCCTGATCGCCGTCGTGCTCACTGCCACGGCCGTGACACTCGCAGGACCGATCGGGTTCGTCGGTCTCTGCGCGCCCGTCATCACCCGCCTTATTGCACGCGTCGTCCCTGTTCTGCATAAGCACGTCGTGATGATTCCGGCCGCCGGCCTCGTCGGTGCCCTGATCGTGATCGTCGCCGACGCCGTGCTGCGCGCGATCATCGGGGCGGATGCTGCCATCTCAGTGCCCACCGGAGTGACGACGACGCTGCTTGGCGCGGTCGTGCTGGTGCTGCTTGCGCGCCGCATCCGCGACTCCGGGCCGACGCGGCAGCCGCGCGCAGCGCGCACCAGCATCCACGGTCGCCGTCGAACGGTGATCGTCGCCGTGATTCTTGCGGCGCTCGTCGTCGGCAGCGTTCTTGTCGGTTTGCTCGCCGGTGAACGATGGCTGCTCACGGGAGACATCGCCCTGTGGCTGCAGAATGACGCGGCGCCGGTCATCGCGCACGCACTGGACGGTCGTGCTCCGCGCGTTGCCGCGGCGCTCCTCGCGGGTGCTGCGCTCGCCCTGGCCGGAACATTCGTGCAGGCCAGCGCCCGCAACCCGCTCGCCGAGCCGGGCATTCTGGGCATCACGGGCGGTGCCGGGCTGGGCGCGGTGATCATCGTCACACTCGTGTCGGGCGGCGGCGTTGTCGTCATGACGGCCGCCGCGATCGGCGGCGCTCTGCTGGCGTTCGCGCTCGTGTACTCGCTGTCATGGCGCGGCGGCATGAACACCGACCGACTGGTGCTGATCGGAATCGGCCTCTGGTACGGGTTCACGGCGCTGACGACCTTCATTCTCGTGCGCGCGAACCCGTGGGATACGCCCGCGATCTTCACGTGGCTGTCGGGATCGACGTATGGCCGCGGCTGGGCCGAGGTATTGCCTGTGGGTGTCGCGCTTGTCGCAGCCATCCCGCTGGCCGTCGTGTGGCGGAGGGAACTCGATCTGCTCTCGCTCGACGACGACACACCGCGCCTGGTCGGCGTCGCGCGCGAGCGCGTGCGATTTGGCGTGCTGATCACGGCTGCGGTGCTTGCCGCGCTGAGCGTCTCGGCCGTTGGTGTCGTGGGCTTCGTCGGCCTTGTCGCTCCGCATGCCGCGCGAGCACTGGTGGGCGGGCGGCATGCTCGTGTCGCGCCGGTCGCCATGATGCTCGGTGCCGTGCTGCTCGTCGTCGCCGACACGCTGGGCCGCACGGTGATCGCGCCGTCCCAGATCCCCGCGGGGCTCATCGTCGCGGTGATCGGAGCGCCGTACTTCGTGTATCTGCTCGCGCGCTCCCGCGCGTGAGCGCTTTGCCCGTGCCGCCTGACCCACTGGAAATTGGGGACCAACTTTGCTCATTAAAACGCCGTCTGGCATAGCGAAAGTTGGTCCCCAATTGTCACGACGCGGCGCCAGCCAGACATGGGGATCGTCGTGATCATCGGGGCGCCGTATTTCGTGTGCCTGCTCGCCGCTCCCGTGCCTGAGTGAGCCCCATTGTGATGACCGTTGCTATCGGCAATGAACTATGACGCTTACACGAACGTCACGCCGCGGGCTGCTCACCGTGGTGATTGCAGCGTGCGTGCTCATCCTCTTCTACGTGGTGAGAGTTCTCTGGCTGTATGCCGGTGCAACGGAGGGTGACGTGTCCGCATCCTCGTCGATTCCGCTTCCTGACGGGAGCCAGGTCGTCAACGTCAGCACCGATTGTGCATCGGCCGGATGCTGGTCAATCTTCGACGTGCGGCCGCCGGAAGACATGACACCGAAGGACCTCGCGCTTCAGCTTGGCACTGACCCTCAGGGGAAAATCAGTGGAAACCTGCTGGACCCGCGAACGATCTGGCTGCGGGCAGAGCAAGCGGGCGACCTCCTCAGCATCCATGCCGACTATTGGTCGTCGGAGTGGGTGCCCTGATCACTTGCTTCGCTGGAACCGGTGGTGGCGAGCGCCGACTATAAACACTACAGGTCTGCTTCAGAATACCGGTGAAAAAACGTCGCTTTACTTCACACTTGAGCGGGGTGAAACTGGCAGTCTGACGTCCGTACCCCCGCGAGCATTGCTGCTCGCACGCTCGTGAAAGGCACATCGTGAGCACATCGCAGACCTCGGCATCGAATGCCACCCAGCCGCAGACTCGCCCCCAGGATCTCGCCGACGACGCCATCGCACTCGCGAAGCGGTGGTTGAGCGAGGCCGCGGACATCCCGGCAGACGCCTCAGGTGAGAGACTCGCCGGTGTTTTGAGCGACCCGAACGGCCTCGCGTTCACCGTCGGCTTCGTTGACGGCGTCGTGCGGCCCGAAGACCTTCGTGCAGCCGCGAAGAAGCTGAACGAACTGACTCCGCTCACCCCGCAGTTCCTCCCCGCCCCTTTGCGTGCCGCGATCGGGCTCGGCGGGGCGTTCGCGAAGCCGCTGCCGCAGGTCGTGGTGCCGATCGCCCGCAAGGTGCTGCGTGAGATGGTCAGCCACCTCATCATCGACGCGAGCGATGCCAAGCTCGGGCCCGCGATCGCGAAGATCAAGAAAGACGACGTCGGCCTCAACATCAACCTGCTCGGCGAAGCGATCCTCGGCGAGCACGAAGCCGAGCGCCGCATCGCCGGAACCAAGGCGCTCTTGGCCCGAGGTGACGTCGACTACGTGTCGATCAAGGTGTCGTCCACCGTCGCCCCGCACAACCACTGGGCGTTCGACGAGGCCGCCGAGCGCATCCAGAATCACCTCGCTCCGCTTCTCGAACAGGCGAAGAACGCCAGCCCGCAGAAGTTCATCAACCTCGACATGGAGGAGTACAAGGACCTCGACCTCACACTCGCCGTCTTCACCGGCATCCTGGATCGACCCGAGTTCAAACAGCTCGAGGCTGGCATCGTTCTGCAGGCGTACCTTCCGGATGCTCTCGGCGCGATGATGCACCTGCAGGAGTGGGCTGCGCAGCGCGTGGCCGACGGTGGAGCGCCCATCAAGGTGCGCCTCGTGAAGGGCGCGAACCTGCCGATGGAGCACGTTGACGCCGCGATTCACGGGTGGCCCGCGGCGACGTGGGACACGAAGCAGGGCTCAGACACGAGCTACAAGGCCGTGCTCGATTACGCGCTGCACCCCGAGCGCATTCGGAATGTGCGCATCGGCGTCGCCGGTCACAACCTGTTCGACGTCGCGCTGGCCTGGTTGCTGGCGAAGGCCCGCGGCGCGCAAGACGGCGTCGACTTCGAGATGCTCCTCGGCATGGCCACGGGGCAGGCCGAGGTCGTGAAGCGCGACGTCGGATCGCTTCTGCTCTACACGCCCGTCGTACACCCGCAGGAGTTCGACGTCGCGATCGCCTACCTGATTCGCCGTCTTGAAGAGGGCGCGAGCCACGAGAACTTCATGTCTGCCGTCTTCGAGCTCAACGAGAGCGAGACCCTGTTCGAGCGCGAGAAACAGCGCTTCCTGGCCTCGCTCGACGACCTCGAGGCGATCACGGGTGATGGCGACGTCGCGTCGTTTGACGTGCCGAAACCCAATCGCCAGCAGGACCGCCGCTCGTACGACGCCGACGGCGCAGAGGCTCGCATCGAGGAGCGCATCGTCGCAGGTCGAAAGGGCGAGTTCGACAACACACCAGACACCGACCCCGACCTCGAGGGCAACCGCGAATGGGGTCGCGCCATTGCCGACCGCATGGTCGAGTCGAAATTGGGTACGGATGCTGTCGAAGCAGCCCGCATCAACGACGAGGCCACGCTGAACGAGGCGATCGAACGCGGTGTTGCCGCGGCCGACGCCTGGCAGGCACTCGGTGCCGACGAGCGCGCCCGCATTCTCTACCGCGCAGGCGAGAAGCTCGAAGAGCATCGCGCCGACCTGCTCGAGGTCGCGGGCTCTGAGGCGGGGAAGACCCTCGATCAGGGCGACCCTGAGGTCTCGGAGGCCATCGACTTCGCCAACTACTACGCGATGCTCGGGCAGCAGCTTGAGCAGGTCGACGGCGCAAAGCACCAGTCGAAGAAGCTCGTCGCGGTAATCCCGCCGTGGAACTTCCCGATCGCGATCCCGGCCGGAGGGACCCTCGCCGCGCTCGCCTCGGGCGCGTCAGTGATCATCAAGCCCGCATCGAACTCCGCTCGCACGGGTGCGGTCATGGTGGAGGCGCTGTGGGAGGCCGGTGTTCCGCGCGACGTGCTGCAGCTTGCGCAGTTCGGCGACCGCTCGCTCGGCTCGAAGCTCGTCGCCGACGAACGCGTCGACCGGCTGATCCTCACCGGCTCGTATGACACGGCAGTGACGTTCCGCGAGCTCCGCCAGGACCTTCCGATTCTCGCGGAGACGAGCGGTAAGAACGCCATCATCGTCACGCCGAATGCCGACCTCGACCTGGCGGCGAAGGACGTCGCGCAGTCGGCGTTCGGGCACGCGGGGCAGAAGTGCTCAGCGGCATCCTTGGTCATTCTCGTCGGATCCGTCGCGACGTCCCGGCGATTCCGCAGCCAGCTGCTCGATGCCGTCCAGTCGATGAAGGTCGGCACACCTGAGCACCTCGACACGCAGATGGGCCCCGTGATTGCGGCGCCAGACGGCAAGCTGCTGCGCGGCCTCACAACGCTCGGCCCCGGCGAAAGCTGGGCGATCAAGCCCGAGCCGCTTGCCAGCGACAGCCCGCTCGCGCTCGACAAGAACGGTGAGAACAAGCTGTGGAGCCCCGGCGTGCGCGACGGCGTGAAGCGCGGATCCGAGTACCACCTCACCGAGTACTTCGGGCCGATCCTCGGCATCATGACCGCTGACACGCTCGAAGAGGCGATCGACATCGTCAATGACATCGAGTACGGCCTGACGACCGGTCTGCACTCGCTCGACAGCGACGAGCTCGCGACGTGGCTCGACCGCGTCCAGGCCGGAAACCTCTACGCGAACCGCGGTATCACGGGCGCGATCGTGCGCCGTCAGTCGTTCGGCGGGTGGAAGAAATCAGCGATCGGAGCCGGCACCAAGGCGGGCGGCCCGAACTACCTGCACGGACTCGTTGACTGGTCGGATGCCGCGCCCACGCAGCCCGCGGTCTCGCCGCGTGCGTCGGCCGCCGCTCTGCTGAACGCCGCCGAGCGCGCCGGTCTTAACGGCGGCGAGCTCGCGTGGCTCACGGCGGCTCTTGGCAGCGATGCGCGCGCGTGGAGCGAGGAGTTCGGCATCGCCCGGGATGCCTCGCAGCTCGGCGTCGAGCGCAATATGCTGCGGTATCGCCCGGTCCCCGTGACGATTCGTGTGGCGGTCGACGCCCCGCTGCACCATGTGGTGCGTGTTGTCGCTGCGGGGCTCGCGGCTGGGGCGACGCCGACGGTGAGCACGCCGATCGCTCTGCCCGAGCAGATCATGAACGCGGTGCGTGCCGCCGGTGTGCCGATCCACTTCGAAGACGACGCCGCATGGCGCTCACGCGTGGCGGGGCTTGCTGCGCAGGAGGGCCCGTCGGCCAGCGCCCGCATTCGCGTTGTCGCCGGTGCCTCGCGGGATGCCGAGGTTGCCGCCGTCTTCGAGGCGGCGAACGGCAAGCCGGACATCGCCGTCTACGGGGGCGAGGTCGTCTCTGCCGGTCGTGTCGAGATGCTTCCCCACCTGCACGAGCAGGCTGTATCGATCACGGCGCACCGTTTCGGAACGCCGAGCACCCTCTCCGAGGGCGTCATCTAGCACTCCTTCCGAAGAGCGCTGCGGGACCCGAGTTTCTCCCTTTTCTCGGGTCCCGCAGCGCCTTTCTGGGCTCTCCGCCAGTTCGTGTGACGAAGTTTGCTCTAAGAGCGCAGTTTTAGAGCAAACTTCGCCCTCTGAACGACGAACGCTGGCGTTCTGGCCGATGAGCGTCGCCTCACGAGTGCGCCTGGCAGACACTATGCGCCTTTGCGCGCAGCATCTCGGCCTCGATAGCGTCATCCGTGCTGCGTCCATTCGGAAGACGACCGTTCATGCTTCGTGGTGTGCCCGTATGTACACCCACACTGCGCCCTCGTCGTCATGACCAAAACTGACGAACGTGCCTGAGTTCTGGCCGTCTTTGTCGGTGAAGCTGTGGTCCCGGGTGAGGTCGCGTGATTCGAAATACTCTTGTTCTTCGTCTGACAGGCAGGTTGTTGAGGCGTACTGGCACTGGGTGTATCCAGAACCCAGCTCGACCTCGGCGTCTGACGGGAGCCTGACGAGCGCAGACATGCCGCTGCCGAAGAAGTTCTCCGAGGAGCCGGATTCCACAATCCTCGACCCCGGAGGTAGCTGCACATCGGCCGTGTCCTCAATCCACGTCTCGGATAGCGATATGCACCACGTCGGCCAGAGGACGAAGCAGCGCCCCGATTCGAAGGGTGGGAAGGTCACGAACCGAAAGACGAAGCCGCCGCCCCACACCAGAACGACGACGGCAATCACGGCACCTCCCATGAGAGCCAGGCGAGCGCGAAGCGAATGCCGCTTTGCGTGGCGCTCTTCGGGCGCGGGAAGCCCCAGTTCAGCTGCGCTGACGATTTCATAGCGTCGTCGTGTCATCGAAGACCACCTCTGCCTCTCTACCGCGATGTGGTCACACTCGTCGAATATCGTCGTGAGCAATGAGAATAGCGTTCTCACATAGTAGGCGCGTCACACTCATCTCACGTCCGCTCGGTGGCTGGGGGACGTGCCATGCTCGGTTGCCTGGGTATACCTCATTTCTATGGCGCAGAGTCGCCGTTAGCCTGAGCGGATGTCAGGCCAGTCGCTCGTGAGGTACGCCTCGACGGCTCGGTGACGGAATGTGTATGGCTTTCCGCGCTGGATGATGCCGCGCGTCGAGTCCAAGCGCTGTGAGGTGGGGCCGGCGCAACAGGCTTGCTCTCTCGTCGACGAGAGTTGCAGTTTTGATAAATTTATCAACGCACTGTGGAGTAGCGTCAGCCTGGCTGATTGATCCGGACGCAGTTGCTGCACGAGCAGGCTGTATCGATCACGGCGCACCGTTTCGGAACGCCGAGCACGCTCTCGGACGGCGTGATCTAGCACCTCGCCCGGAGCTCTGCTCGCCTGCGCAGCGCTGCGATCTGCGTTGCGTCGGGCAGGGCTCTGCGCGTTCGTTGGGCGAAGTTTGCTCTAAGAGCGCAGTTTTAGAGCAAACTTCGACCTCTGAACGACGAGCGCTGGCGTTCTGGCCCATGAGCGTCGCCTCACGAGCGCGCCCGGCAGACGCTATGCGCCTTTGCGCGCAGCACTTCGGTCTCGCGCGCGTTGCCCGCCAGCGTAGCGGCGCGCTCGAGTTCTGCCCGCGCCTCGTCGTGTCTGCCCAGCTGCAGCAGCAGTTCGCCGCGCACGCTCGGCAGCAGATGCGACTGCGCCAGAGCCCCGTTTGCCACGAGAGTATCGACGATGCGTAACCCCGACGCCGGGCCGGTCGCCTTCGACACGGCCACGGCTCGATTAAGGTCGACGATCGGGTTCGGCGCCAGCCGTCCGAGCGCTTCATACAGAACGACGATGCGCTCCCAGTCGGTGGCCTCGACGCTTGGCGCAACAGCGTGACACTCGGCGATCGCCGCCTGCAGGGCATATGCGCCTCGACCACGCCCCAAAGCATCAGCCTTCGCCAGAGCAGCACTTCCTCGGCGGATCTGCGCGTGATCCCAGCGCGCGCGATCCTGGTCCGCAAGCAGTACGGGCTTCCCAGCAGCATCCACTCGAGCGTTGAATCGTGAGGCCTGAAACTCCATGAGGGCGAGAAGGGCGAAAGCCTCGGCTTCCCGCGGCATGAGACCCGTGAGGATGCGCCCGAGCCGCAGCGCCTCACGGGCGAGGTCCGGCCGCATCCACGTGTCGCCCTGCGTTGCGGCATACCCCTCGGTGAAGACCAGGTAGACGACGCTCAGCACGCCACCGAGTCGCGCCTTCAACTCGCCCGAGTCGGGGTTCTCAAACGGGATGCGTGCTTCAGCGAGCGTGCGCTTCGCCCGGGTGACGCGCGCCTGCACCGTCGGGACGGGGACGAGCAGCATCCGCCCGATCTCTGTCGTGGTGAGGCCGCCCACGACGCGCAACGTCAGCGCCACCTGCGATTCGCGCGACAGCACCGGGTGGCACGCGATGAACACCAGGCGCAACACGTCGTCGTCCACGGGTTCCCAGACGATTCCGTCGGCGTCCGGATGCTGCTCGTCGAGCTCGTGCGCCAGCGCGGCGTACCGCTCGTTGAGCCGGGCCTCGCGCCGCCACGCGTCGATCGCGCGGCGCTTCGCGACAGCGGTCAGCCACGCCGCCGGATTGCGTGGCACACCAGCATCCGGCCATGCCTGTAGTGCCTCGATGCTCGCGTCGTTAGCGAGATCTTCGGCGAGCCCGACGTCACCGGTGAACCGGGCGAGCGTCGCGATGATGCGCGCTCCCTCGATTCGCCAGGTGACGTCGAGCGTGCTCTGTATCGTCGTCATGCGAGATGCTCACAGGATGCTGTCGCGTGACGCGGCGCAGTCGTCAGCGCTCCGCGCCTCGCTGCCACGAGGGATCTACGCCCACGTGGCAGAGCGCACGTGGCGTTCTCGGCGTTGCCATCGCGCACTCTTATGACTGCTCCGCGCGCTGCTCCTGCTCATTGCGCCAGCCCTTCTCTTTCTGCACGAACTCGTTGTCGGCGAAGTCTTCGAAGTCGCTCTCGTCGGTGACGCGACGCACTTCGAGCTTGCTTCCGCGGCCGAGCGGAGCGCGGCGCGCCCACTCCGCGGCCTCGTCCTTGCTCGCAACCTCGAGGATCCAGAACCCGTTGAAGAGTTCGTGGGTCTCGCCGTAGGGGCCGTCCGTGACGATGGGTGCTTCGGCATTGAAGTCGACCACGAAGCCCTCGGCCGCATCGCTGAGTCCTTCACCAGCGAGCAGCACGCCGGCCTTCATCATCGATTCGTTGTAGCGCCCCATGGCGTTGATGACTTCTTCGAAGTTCGTCTGCTCGTCCTCGTGGATTGCAGCGTCATCGGTGGTGCGCATGATCAGCATGTATTTCACGGTTCTCTCCTTCATTATGAGGACACCGAATATGTCCTCCTACTATGACGTCGAATGGTGGAGCCGTAAATCGACATCGCGCAGAAAGTTTCTTGACGCATGGTGCGAAATCTGAACTTTGCGGTCTTCCTGTCTGCCGCGGGGTTACAGCAAGACCGCAAAGTACAGAAACAGCAAAGGAGGCGCAGTTTCACTCGCGCGGCGATGGGGCGACGCCCCCAGTTTCGGCCTAACGGCGTCGCCGTCAGCTGCTTCTCACGGGCAGAGCGATCGCGTGGCTACCGCCCGGTTTCGCGCACGACTGCCTCGCAGCGCACTTCGCCCGACGACCTGCTTAGCGCGACCGGCGGTCGCGGAGCCGCAGCCACGCCCACGGGGCGAGGATCGCCAGCATGACGACCGTCGCGCCGAGAACGGGAAGAACGCCGCCTGGCACAGCCATGACCAGCACCAGGCCGGCGATGATCGCGAGCACGGGCCCGTCGAGCGCCCACGCGGTGATGACCAGAATGGACGCGTCGCCAGCCGGTGTGCTGATGGGCGCAAGCAGCCGCAGAGGCATCGGACCCTTCACCGCCCCATGCGCGCGCAGCGCACACGCGAGAACCCCGAGCGCGAGTGCGGCGGTCCACAACGATGCGTCCTCGGGCGGGGGAGCAGCAGGACTGCCGCCCGCCGCGGGCACGGTGACAAGCGCGACGCCGGCGAGCAACAGCAGGATCATGGCGAGCAGCGGAGTCACGACGTGCATCAGGATGCCGGTTCCGGCACGAAAGCCAAAGAGCGTCGGAGCCCCGATGTTGTCCGCATGGGAGCGCAGCCCGTCGCTCCATGCTCCAGCCGCGGCGTACGCGAGCAGGGCGCTTACGGCCCCGGCCAGGGCGGCGCCGTTCGCACTCGCACCGAGCATCGCGGGCACCAGTGCACCGGCTGCAAGGGCAGACGCCGCGCCGACCAGAGTGCGCACCGGATGCCGCAGCACACCGCCGACATCGCGCACGAGAATTCGCAGCGCCACCGAGCGCGTCGCCCACCGCACGTGTGCCGGTCTGTGCCGCGCCGGTTGGCGGATGCTGTCGACGGTCCCCCGCATGTCGGCGGTGAGCGCGAGCGTGCCCGCTGCCCTCCAGACGACGGCCTGCCGCATGAGCTCTGTTCGGCGCACACGGTCGAGCATCGCCGATGATGCGACGATCGCCACGAAAGCGGACACCACGCAGACGACGATCGTCGCGGTGACCGCGCTCGCCGATGCCGGCCATGCCAGAGCGGATGCTGTTGACGCAGCGATTTTCGCGACAGCATCCGTGTATCCGCCTGTCACGGTGACAGTGCCTGCGACCGCGAGCAGAAGCACGGCGACGGCGCTGCTTGTCCTGACGATGCGGAACACCTGCCCGGCAAGCCAGGCGGTAGCGAGAACGGCACCAAACGCGACGGCCATTGCCACGGACGATGTCACGGTGACGGCGGTGATCCGGCTGCCCGCGGTAGACACGGCCGCGCACATGATGAGCGCGGACACAACGCTGACCGTGACTGACACGGCGTGCACACTCAGCATGCTGCGCCGCAGCGTGATCGAGCGCGGGTACGCGCCGCCGACGACGAACTGGACGTAGGGCGGCGCGGGCACCACGGCACCGCGAACGCCGCCGAGTGCGGTGACGATCAGAAGCACGAGCAGACATCCAGTGGTGATGAGTGCCCGAACATACGGGGCAGTGAGCACGGCGGCGGGCCCGGGCGCCGCGAGCGTCAGCACCAGCGTGCGAATGATCGGAACCATGGCGACGAGCGCGCCGAGCCCCACCGAGTACACGGTGAGGGCGACATCGCGCGGTTCCCGTGCCGCGCCACGCGCCAAAAGTGTGCGCCGGACGCGCGCAAACGACGGGGAGGCGGCACTCATGTCAGCGCGCGTCGTCGAGCGAGATCTCACGCGTGCACGCGGTGCTCACGAGGTCGTCGCTGTGCGTTGCCAGGATGATCGCGGCGCCGGACTCCCGCACCCCCGTGATGGCGTCCGCGACGAGGGCGAGCCGGTGGGCGTCGAGACGTTGCTCCGGTTCGTCGATGACCAGCACCGAAAAGGGTCGCACCAGCACTTGCGCGAGACTGAAGAGCTGAAGCTGCCCCGACGACAGCTCGCCCGGGAACCGATCGCGCAGAAGGCCCAGTTCAAGCTCGTCGAGGATGCTGGTGATGCGCCGTTCGGCCTCGTCGACCGGGACCTTCCAGCTGGCGCAGATCAGCTCCAGGTGTTCGATGACGGTCATGTCCGGGTATGCCGCGGGTGAACCGACGAGGGCGGAGAGCTCTGCGCGGTGTTCCGCGCGACGGTCGCTGAGCGGCACTCCGTCCAGAAGCACGCGTCCGGTTGAGGGCGCGAGGAGCCCGCAGAGCACACGGAGCAGTGTTGTCTTGCCGGAGCCGTTTGCGCCGCGGACGGCGACGCACTCGCCGGAGCTGGCGCGGATGTCGACCGAGTCGAGAAGCACATGGCCGCTCGTCGTCACCGAGACGCCCGTTGCGTCGAGGACTGTCATGCGCGCACCACCGTTTCAGCCTATCGGCGCCGCTGCAGTTCTCGCGGATGCGTTGAGCTGCTGCCGCTGACGTTTCGAGCCGCTGCTGCTGACACGTCGAGCTCCCGCCGCGTCTCGCTGTCGCCGCGCTGGCGCTCCGTGGCGTCGTTGCTGGGCAGTCGAGCCTCCTTCGTCGCTGGCGTTCCGTGGCGTCGTCGCAGAGTAGCCGCACTTCCACCGCACTTTTACGAGCAGCCCGCGTCGACCACGACTCGGTCACGACGTGAGGTACCGCGACCTCGTGACGTGAGAACAACGACCTCGGGGAAGTGAGATGTCACGATCGGCCCCTCTCTCCGCCGTTGGAAGGGGCATTTCGTGAAATCTCACTGTACGGATGAGGCCCTTTGCGCTAAGAGGGGCAGCCTCAGACCGCTACTCGCCCGTCTCGCCGTCGATCGCCTCACGCAGCAGGTCGGCGTGGCCGTTGTGGCGCGCGTACTCTTCGATCATGTGCACGAGAATCCAGCGCAGCGTCACATGCGAGCCGTCGCGCTGACCTCGTGCCGCGTGTGTGTCGAGACCATCGCGCTCCAGCGCCGTGGCCACGCAGGCGCGCGAGTGCGTGACAGCATCCGCCCACACTTGTCGCAGTCGCTCGGGGCTGTCATCCGCTGCCGAGTGCCATTCCCAGTCGTAATCATCGTTCCAGTCAACGTTGCGCCACTCGGCGCCGGGCTCGTTGCCGAGAAGCACCTCAGAGAACCAGGAATCCTCGACGAGGGCGAGGTGCTTCATCATGCCGCCGAGAGTCATCGACGAGGATGCCGTCGTGGCGTTCAGCTCCGCGGCGTCGAGCCCGGAGCACTTCCATTCGAATGTGGCGCGCTGGTACTCGAGGAAGCCCACGAGCGTGTCGAGTTCTGTTGCGGCAATCGGCGGTTCCGGGCGCCCCTGGTCATCGATGACGGTCATGCGCCGAGTGTACGGCACCGTGTGTCGCAATTGGAGACCAACTTTGCTCATGGAAATGCCCGAGTTGATAGCAAAAGTTGGGTCCCAATTGAGGCGGTTGCTGCCGGCGACGGGGAGGTGGGTCGGCAGTGCCTGCGGGGGTGATTCTGGCAACGGGAGAGGTGGGTCACGTGCGCATGGCGACGTTGGTGCGGCGAAACCAGTGCGTCGAGGTTAGTGCGGTGACGTCGGTGTAGCGAAATCAGCGCCGTGAAGACGGTGTGGAGACGTGGGTGCAGCGATACCAGTGCAGTAACGTCAGCGTGTCGAAGCCGGTGCAGCGAAGTCAGCGCACGGAGCGGATGCGGTACACGACGATGCCGCCCGCGACGATGATCGCCGCCGTGACCGCGTAGAGCTCCGTGTATCCGGCGATGCCCAGCACCAGCCAGCCCACGACCGGAGCGATCGGCAGATACTGCGCCGAGTTGATGATGCCGAGATCGCGGGCGCGGGACTCGGGTCGGGGCAGCACGTCGGTGATCAGCGCCTGGTCGACCGCGAGGAAGGTGCCGAAGCCGAAACCCAGCAGCACAGCCGCGACCATGGAGCTCTCCCACGTGGGAACGAACGCGAGGCACAGCGCGGCCGCCGCCTGCAGTGCCGCAGAGGCGGCCACGAAATGCCGGCGCATCTGCCATTTATCAGACAGGATGCCACTCAGCCACGACGCCGCCGCGCACGCGCCGAGATAGACGAAGATCAGTGTCGTGAGCGCCTCGTCGGGGTTCGGCGCGTGCAGCACATCGGCGAGGAAGTACAACAGGTACGTCGTGCCCGTGAGGTTGCCAGCGTTGATCAGCACACGCGAGAGCATGGCCCACGAGAAGTCGTGGTACCCGTGCAGGTCGCTGCGTCGCAGCATCCGGAATCGGGGTCGCGGGGGAAGCGGGCCGGGCTCGGTGTCGCGCAGCATGATGAGGAACGGCGCGCTGGACGCGAGGGCGAGGACGGCGATGACGAACCAGCTCTGCGCCACGTCGGTGACCAGCATCGTCACAATCACCATGCCCCCCGCCAGCGCGATGACCTGAGGAACGCCCATGGCTGCCGACGCACGGCCGCGCTGCTCGCGCGGAACCTGGTCGGCAATCACCGCCGACAGGGCGACGAGCACGGCGGCCTGCCCGAGCGAGACAACGCCGAGCAGCAGGGCCGCGAGGGGCCAGGATGCTTGTGAGCCGACAAACGCGAAGGGCACGGTCGCGGTGATGAAGCCGCCGAGAATCCATGTGCGGCGGCGACCGAAACGTGTGCGGGTGCGGTCGCAGGCGACGCCAATGAACGGGACGGATGCCACGATGACGAGGGACATCTCGGCGATCATGAACGAACTCGACGCGACCTTGCCCACCGGGTCGAGAACGCTCGCGAGCTTCAGAACCATGAATTGGCCGGGCAGAACGATGAGCAGCCAGAATCCGAACCAGGCGAGGGCGAACGAGAGAAGCCAGCCGATGCCGACGCGCGTCGTCGGTTCGGCGTGAGGGTGGGCGGCAGCATCCGGAATCATTGTCTCCCTCTGCCTCTGCCTCTGCCTCTGCGGCCTCGGGCGTCATCGCGTCTGTGTGACGGCGGTGTGTGCCTGCCGAGGGCATGCAGGGCGGAATGTTCGGGTGGCATAGGGCTCCAGGCTGACGACGGTGTCTGCTGCCTCAAGTATCCACCCGAGCGGCGCAACGTGCACAGCGACGGGCCGCGTGGGGCGCGCGGCCTGCCGGCGCTGGAGCGGGGCCGCGGAGCGTCAGAGCATGGAGCGGCGGGCGCGGGCAGCACGCAGCGCATCGGTCGAGACGCTGAGCACGAGGCCGATGGCGAAAAGCGCGATCGCCGCGAACGGCAGTGTGCTGAGGCTTGTGGCGTCGAGGACGACAGCGCCGAGGAGAGCCCCGCCGCCGATGCCGACGTTGAACGCGGTGGTCTGCAAGGCGGCGGCGAGGTCGCGCAGGCGGAACGACGCCGTGTGCAGCATCCGGGTCTGGAGCATGGCCGGGATGCCCCCGAACGTGACGCCCCACACGACGAAGGCTGCCGTCACGACTGTCTGGTTCATGGTCAGCAGCGCAAGCACGGTGATGGCCGCCATGAGCGCGAGCACGGCGATGGCGAAGCCGCGCTTGGGGAAGCGGTCGGTTGTGAAACCCGCGATGACGAGACCGACGGCACCGGCGCCGCCGAAGAGGAAGAGCAGAAAGGCGACGTTATCGGGCGGGAATCCTGCCTGTTCGACGAGCCACGGCGTGATGTACGTGTAGAAGGTGTTGTGTGCTGTGAGTACGAGCAGAATCACCGCGCACACGATGATCACACCGGGAAGGCTCCGATCGCGTCGAGCGGGGATGGCGATCTCTCCCGTGCGCAGCGGAACCTGGTGCTGCACGGCGGGCAGGTATTTGATCACCACGAGTGTGAGCACCACGACGATGCCGCCGATGATCAGGAACGCCGCACGCCAGCCCAGCACATGCCCAAGTGCCGTGCCCACGGGGACGCCGAGGACGAACGCGGCTGAACCTCCGCCCGACGTGATCGCCACGGCCTTGCCGAGCTGATGCGGCGGAACGAGGTGCGCCGAGTACGCGGCGACGACCGCCCAGAACAGACCGTGCGCAAGCCCGCCGAGAATCCGCGCGCCGACGAGCAGCTCGTACGTCGGCGCGATCGCCGCAAGAACGTTCGCCAGCGCGATGACCAGCAGAACGGCCACGACGATCACCTTGCGGGACACGTTGCGCGTCATTGCCGCGAGCGGGGTCGTCGCGATGACGACGGTGCCCGCGAACACGGTTACGAGAAGCCCCGCCGTCGACAGGCTGACGTCGAGGTCGCGAGCCATGTCTGGCAGCAGACCGGTGGGCAGGAACTCACTGGTGACCGAGACGAAGATCGCTCCGGCGAGGGTGAGAAGGCCGACCCACGGGAAACGTTGTTCGTCGGGCATCCAGTCAACATTAGAGCACTCATGCCTATCCTGAGCGCATGAGTCGAGCCCTCGCGTCTGATCCCTGGTTGCGCACCGGCGTATCGATCGGGATCGTGCCGCTCTACCTGCTGATCGTCCACGTCCTGGCCGGAGTCGTCTACCGCGCGCTCTCACCCGAGCTGTCTCAGACAGACCATGTCGTCTCGGTGGCCATCTGGACGGTGATCGGGGCCATTGTGGTGGCCGGGCTCGCGTGGCTTGTCACCTGGCGCACCACGGAGGGCCGCCCGGTGCTGCACTGGTGGATCGCTCCCGTGATCGGTGTGGTCGCGCTTGTGGAGTTTGTGATTGTCATCGTCGCGATCGTGATTCCGCACGGTGAGGCCGACGTGTCGTGGGGTGCAGCCGTGCTCGAGCAGATCGCATCGCCGCGCTTCTGGGCCGTCTCGCTGTGGATGCCGCTGACGGTGTGGATCTGCGCCGTCGCGACGGCGCGCGTGCGGTGGTTCCGTCCGCGGCGCATGGTGCTCATCGGCGTTATCCCCTTCGTGCTTGCCGGGGCCGCCTTCCTGGCGTTCTTGTCAGCGGGTCTGGTCGGCGCGGCTGACTAGCGGGGCGCAGGTTCAGGATGCTGTGGCAGCCACGACCCGGCTGGCGAGCACAGAAGCCGCGGCCTCCCGTCGCACCCGAGACCGGCAGAGTCTGCAGAGTCCTCAGAGAGGGTGATTGTGACAGAGGAAACCTGAGGTTACGGGTGCGTTATGTCTCGTTTTGATTACGATTGCATTATCGGCTGGACAGGTTCCGGAAGTGCCCGGTTCTGAGGGGTCACGATCCTTGAGATGCCAACGATTTTTGGCTCTTAGCACGAGGGTTGACGCTTATCTGTGGGCTTTCCGGGTATCCCGAATAGCGGTTGAAGGCTGCACAGAGCCTCTGTAACCTCGGAAGCCATATGTCTGCGACTCAAGCCATTACGAATGTCCAAGTCGAGAGTGACTCCACGGAGCGCATTGTCGCTCCCGGACCCGAACACGCTGCCGAGATGTGGCGCATAGCGCGCGACTCGGTCACGCTCGATCTCAATCCCTCCTACGCATACCTCGTGTATTGCCGCGACTTCAGCAGCACAAGTCGCGTCGCCGTTGTCGACGGCAAGGTCGTCGGCTACGTCATGGGGCACCTGCGACCCGAAAAGCCGCACCACCTCTTCGTCTGGCAGATCGCTGTCGACGAGAGCTACCGCGGGCACGGCCTCGCTGGGCGACTGCTCGATGAGCTGTTTGGCGACGTGGCAGCATCCGCTGAGGTGCACACCGTGGAGACGACGATCACCGACGACAACGAGGCATCCCAGAAGCTCTTCGCCTCGTTCGCGCGGCGTTGGCAGAAGGCCCCCATGACCGTCGACCCGCTTTTCGAAGAGAAGCACTTTCCCGACGGGCACGACGCCGAGAATCTGTACGAGATCGGACCGATCTTCTTTCTCGACGACGAGCTCCTCGCCGAGGTCGAGCAGAAGCGCGAACGCGCCGAATCGCTCGCCTGACACCCCACACGTCGAGGGCGGCCACCGCTGACCTCGCGACGCGTGCAGGATCACCCGTGACGCCTGCGCACGACGTCAATTCAAAGATTCACGGCATCCTCATGAAGGAAGGAATCGTGATGTCCCCCATTTCAGATGACATTATTGCTCTCGAGTCAGAGGTGCGCAGCTATTCGCGCTCGTGGCCCGCTGAGTTCGATCGCGCGGTCGGCAGCCACATGTACGACGTGGACGGCCGCGAGTACATCGACTTCTTCGCCGGCGCCGGTGCGCTCAACTACGGGCACAACAACCCGGTGCTCAAGAAGGTCCTGATCGACTACATCAGCGATGACCGCGTGATGCACTCGCTCGACATGTTCACGAAGTCGCGCCAGGAGTTCATCCAGACGTTCAACGACCTGATCCTGAAGCCGCGCGGGCTCAACTATAAGCTCGCCTTCCCGGGCCCCGGTGGAACGCAGGCGACCGAAGCCGCCCTCAAGCTGGCACGCAAGTACACCGGCCGCGAGTCGGTCATCAGCTTCACGAACGGCTTCCACGGCATGACGCTCGGTGCGCTCTCCGTCACCGGCAACTCCCTCAAGCGCGGCGGCGCGGGCATCCCCCTCGTGCACGCCACTCCCATGCCGTACGACGACTACTTCGACGGCGACTACCCCGACTTCTTCTACCTCGAGCGCCTGCTCACCGACAGCGGCAGCGGCCTGAACAAGCCCGGTGCTGTCATCGTCGAGACGGTCCAGGGCGAGGGCGGCATCAACCCCGCTCGCTACGAGTGGCTGCAGAACCTGTCGAAGCTCTGCAAGGAGCACGACATCCTGCTGATCATCGACGACGTCCAGATGGGATGCGGCCGAACCGGCACGTTCTTCAGCTTCGAAGAGGCGGGCATCGAGCCGGACATGGTGTGCCTGTCGAAGTCGATCTCCGGCTACGGCATCCCCATGGCTCTGACGCTGCTCAAGCCTGAGCTTGACGTCTGGGAGCCCGGTGAGCACAACGGCACATTCCGCGGCATCAGCGCCGGCTTTGCGACGGCGACGGCGGCGATCCGCGAGTACTGGTCCGATGACGCGTTCACCACGTCCATCAAGGACAAGGGTGAGACTGTCGCGAAGCGCTTCCAGTCGATCGTCGACGTGACGCCCGGCATCACGGTTGCCGCGAAGGGCCGTGGGCTCGCGCGCGGCATCGAGATGACGAGCGGCGAGCTCGCGGATGCAGTCTGCGAGGAGGCCTTCAAGAACGGGCTTCTCGTGGAGACCGCCGGCCCGAGCGGTGAGGTCGTGAAGTTGCTTGCGGCCCTGACCATTCCCGAAGATGTTCTTGACGCCGGACTCGACATTCTCGAGAGCGCCGTTGCCACGGTTGCCTCGGGTGAGCTGGCGAGCTCAGCATCCACCATTTCTAAGAGCGAGGAGAGCTTCGCATGATCGTCCGCAGTGTAGAAGATGTCGAGGGCACCGAGTCCGACATCAAGAGCGAGAACTGGCGCAGCAAGCGCATCATCCTCGCAAAGGAAGGCGTGGGATTCTCGGTGCACGAGACCACGCTGTACGCCGGAACCGAGAGCGAGTTCTGGTACGCGAACCACATCGAAGCGGTCTTCATCACGCAGGGTGAAGGCACCATCACCGACAAGGCGACGGGCGAGACCCACGAGCTGAAGCCGGGAACGGTGTACCTGCTGAACGACCACGACAAGCACATTGTGCGCCCGCGCACCGAGATCAAGTGCGTGTGCGTGTTCAACCCGCCGGTGACCGGTCGCGAGATTCACGACGAGAACGGCGTGTATCCGCTCATCGTCGAAGAGCCAACGGGCGCGTAAAGCTCCCAATCACAGCAGCCGAGTCAGCGAAAGCTGGCCCGGCTGCTGTCGTTTGGGTGATCCATGCAAGAACGAACAAAACCGTCAAAGGAGGAGTACGTGACTGCAACCCAGACAGTCCAGACCGATGTTTACCCGACGCGCACAGGTGGTGCCGAGAGGGTGTTCGATCGTGAGGATCCCACGCTCTACGGCACGGCCGACGACGGCCCCATGGATGCTGAGACGCTCAGCGGCTATGACCGCAACGGGTATCTGGCCATCGATGAGCTCATCAGCGCCGACGAGGTCGCCGCGCTGAAGGATGAGCTCAAGCGGCTCTCGGCAGACGAGAGCGTGCGCCGCGACGAGCGCACGATCGTTGAGGCGGCGAGTGACGAGGTTCGCTCGATCTTCGAGATCCACAAGGTCAGCGACGTCTTCGCGAAGATCGCGAACGATCCACGCGTGGTCGGTCGGGCGAAGCAGCTGCTCGGCTCAGACGTCTACATTCACCAGTCGCGCGTGAACTTCAAGCCTGGGTTTGAGGGCAAGGAGTTCATGTGGCACTCGGATTTCGAGACGTGGCATGCCGAAGACGGGCTTCCGCGCATGCGCACCGTGAGCATCTCGATTTCGCTGACCGATAACTACTCGTTCAACGGCCCGCTCATGATCATGCCGGGTTCGCACAAGAAGTACGTGTCGTGCGCGGGTGAGACCCCGGAGGACAACTACAAGAAGTCCCTCATCATGCAGGGGGCAGGCACTCCCGAGAAGGAGACGCTCACCGAGTTCGCCGACACGTACGGCATTGATGTGCTCGAGGGCACGGCAGGCGGCGCGATCATGTTCGACTGCAACTGCATGCACGCATCGAACGGCAACGTGACGCCGTTCGCGCGGTCCAATGTGTTCATCGTGTTCAACAGTGTGGAGAACACCGCCGTCGATCCGTTCTCGACGAGCAGCCCGCGCCCGGAGTTCGCGGGGGCGCGTGATTTCACTCCCGCGGGCTGAATTCGCGTTCACACATTCGGACAATGCTGGCGACGCGCCGTTCGGGGCGCGTCGCCAGCGGCGTTTCGGCAAGAAGTTCCGAACGCCTGAACGCCTCGGCGCCCCGAACTGGTGTGGCTCAGCGCTGCGCTGGCTGGGGGCCAGCGCACAGTCTTCAGCGGGCAACGGTGTCAGGCAGTGATGCCGTGGTCGGCCCCGGTCACGGTGTGCGCTGGTCGCGGCGTGACCCAGCAGGTGTGATGTTCAGTTGCGGCGGCGTTTGGTGCGGCTTCGCTCTGTCGCCCATCAGCTCTCGTCTGGCCGAGGGCTCGTCGGTGCACGCCGCCGTCAGTCTTCGTCCTCATCATTGTCTTCATCTCGCAGGCGAATGACCGCGATCGCGTAGCCGATTGTCGCCCCTGCGCCGATGAGCGTCAGACCGCCAACGATTCCGAGTCCTGCTCGAACGAGAAGCGGGAGGTCTGTGGTGACAATGATCACAGCAAGCGCGATGGTGACGAGGGTGAGTGCCACGCCCAGTAGAGCGAAGCGCGTTGCTGTACGACCCGACTGTGTCATTGCGTACAGCGTAACCTTTCAGTGGATAGCGCAATCAAGCTCCCGGTGCGTCGCCGCATGCACGGGCGCGGCACGAGCGAGACGATGTGAACAAGGATGCCGATGCAGAACGAGGACATCAAGAAGAAGTACCCCGTGCTCTATGCGCCGAAGCCCGGAGTCTTCTCACTCGTGGACGTGCCGACCTTGTCTTACCTCATGGTCGACGGGCACGGCGACCCAAACACGACGAGCGCGTATACGGATGCCGTCGTCGCGCTGTTCTCACTGTCATAAGGCATCCGGGCTCGCGCGAAGCAGAACCTCGGGAGGGTGCACACGGTGGCTCCGCTCGAGGGACTGTGGTCGGCTGACGACTGGGCGGCGTTCACCGAGCGTCGCAAGGCCGACTGGGACTGGACGATGATGATCGCGCAGCCAGACTGGATCGATGACGAGATGGTGGCCGAAGCGAACGAGCAGGTGCGACGAAAGAAGAACCCGGCAGCACTCGATCGTGTGCGCTGGGCGCAGCATCCTGGTCACCGTGCTGCGCAGGTGCTGCACGTCGGGCCCTACGATGCCGAAGGCCCCCTGATCGCTGAGATGCACGATACAGTCATTCCGGATGCCGGCTACGCGCTGATGGGCAGGCACCACGAGATCTATCTCTCTGATCCCCGCAAGACGGCGCCTGAGAAGCTGCGCACGATTCTGCGTCAGCCGGTGCGGCCGGTCTGAGCGCACCCTGCCCGAGCACTGCTGCCGAGTCGGTAAGCACCGCGACTTCGGCCCGATGTGCTCCCAGCCTTCTGCGGGTACGCGCTTGGTAAACTAAGGCCACGCCCCGTTTCTCCACGCCATTCGGCGTGCCCAAAATTCATGACAACGCTGTCTGCTCACGAGGCAGTCAGGCAGAAGGAGCGCACGCGCTGTGAACAGCACCGCAGAAGCCCACCGCACGCACTGGATCGCACGGGAAGAGCAGGCCGAGCGCCTCATCCCGCTGGTCGGCGGCCTCTATCGCAACCACGGAGTCGTGACGTCGATTCACGGGCGGCGGCTCATCGGTCTCTCGACGATTGACCTCATCAAGGCGCACAAGTTCGCCAGGCAGGCGGGGGCGCAGACTATGTCGATGGATGCCTCGACAGCTGTGCTCGAGGCACTCACCGAGCTGAAGCCGGGGCCGGCGTCGCTCGACATCGCGCGGTTGCATCAGGCCTACCGTGATCGCGGTGAGGGGCTGAGCCTTCATGAGTTTCTGCGAGACGAGCTTGCGGACAGCACCGAGGCGGGGTCAGCCCCGGTCGAGCCGCGGGACGTCGTGCTGTATGGCTTCGGCCGCATCGGCAGACTTGTTGCTCGCCTGCTGATCGCTCACGATGGCGGCGATGCTGGTCTGCGGCTGCGCGCGATCGTGGTGCGCAAGGGGAGCGACGACGACCTCATGAAGCGCGCAAGCCTTCTGCGGCGGGATTCAGTGCACGGCCCTTTCGCCGGAACTCTGACCGTCGATGACGAGAACGACACGATTCTCGCGAACGGCACACTGATTCAGGTGATCTACTCGAACGACCCGGCGAGCATCGATTACACCGAGTACGGCATCGACGACGCGATCGTCGTAGACAACACGGGGCGCTGGCGCGACCGGGCCGGGCTTGAACAGCATCTGCACTCGACGGGCGTGGGGCGTGTGCTGCTCACGGCTCCGGGCAAGGGCGACGTGAAGAACATTGTGTACGGCATCAATCACGACGAGATCGCTGACGGCGACAGCATCCTCTCGGCCGCCTCGTGTACGACGAACGCCATCACGCCGGTGCTCGCGGCAATCGACGAGGCGTATGGCGTCGTGCGCGGCCATGTCGAGACCGTGCACTCGTATACGAACGACCAGAACCTGATCGACAACTTCCACAACGGGGAGCGACGCGGGCGATCTGCGGCGCTCAACATGGTGATCACCGAGACCGGCGCGGCCAAGGCCGTGGCCAAGGCGCTTCCGCAGCTGGCAGGCAAGCTGACGGGGAGTTCGATCCGTGTTCCGACGCCGGACGTGTCGCTCGCAATTCTGAACCTGGCCCTCACAGCCGCTGCGGATCGCGATGAGCTCAACGCTTACCTGCGCGCGGTGTCTCTGCACTCGAAGTTGCGGCAGCAGGTTGACTACATCGAATCGCCCGAGATCGTATCGACGGACTTCGTGGGCTCGCACCGGGCGGGCATTGTCGACGGGCTGGCGACGATTGCCGACGCGGAGAACGTGGTGCTCTACGTCTGGTACGACAACGAGTTCGGTTACAGCTGCCAGGTGCTGCGCGTCATCGAGGAGATGGCGGGAACGCATCCGGCAGTGATCCCGCCGCGCGAGAAGGTCACGCTCGCCTCGATGCGCGAACTCGGTGCTGGCCTGTGACGGGCTGCTTCTGACAGTCGTCGTCGACGCACATGCGCTTGCGAGAGGTCAGGGAACGACGACGATCTTGCCGTGAGCGTGACGGCCCGCCTGCAGCTGCACAGCGTCGCGAATCTGCTCGAGTGGGAACGTGGCGGCAATGGGCACGGCAATGTCTCCGGCACTGACGGCGTGCACAATCTTCTCGAGTGCACCGGGGGCTGCCTCTGAACCAGTCGACCAGCGGATGCCGTCGGGCACTGCCCCGCCCGCGGCGATCCACGTGATGCGCTGTTTCGCCACACCGAGCTCGAGCGCGGCCTCGACAGTCTCTGTGCCGAACAGGTCGGCTGCCGCCGTGACGCCTTCGGGCGCGAGGGCTCTGACTCGGTCGGCCAGACCGGGGCCGTACGTGACCGGCTCAGCGCCGAGTGAGCGCAGAAAATCGAACGTTCCCTCTGAGCCCGTGCCGATCACGCGTGCCCCGGCGAGCGTGGCCAACTGGACGGTGAGCACTCCGACGCCTCCCGCCGCGCCGCCGATGAGCATAGTGTCGCCCGGGCCCACACCGATCGTGTCGAGAGCGGCGGCAGCGGTCAGCCCTGGCGTCGCCAGCGCGGCACCGATCTCGTCGCTGACGTCGTCGGGAAGGTGGTGAAGCTCGTAGAGGGCAGAGGGTTCCGTCGAGACGATGGCATAGTCTGCCACCGCCTTGGCGATCGCCCCGCCGAAGACTCGATCGCCTGGGGAGAACCGCTCACTTCCCTCTCCGACTTCGTCGACGACCCCAGCGAAGTCAGAGCCGAACCCTGCCGGGAGGCTGACGCCCCACATCTCTGCCGCCTCTGCCTGCGCAGCAATGATCCAGTCCATCGGGTTGAGGCCGGCCGCGGTGACGCGGATGCGAACCTCGCCCGGCCCCGGGTGAGGTTCGGTGACCTCCGTCACGTTCAGAACCTCTGGTCCGCCAAACTCTTCGTACATAACGGCTCGACTCATATCGACCTCCGATTAATGTGATGGGACTAAGTCTTATCACTGTACACCCGTGATGGGACTAAGTGCCATCACGTCGCCACTTGATGCAACGTGGTCCGATAAACTCGTCGCATGCCTCGTTGGAAGCCCGATGCCCGTGTGCGGCTTATCGCGGCAGCCGTCGAGCTGTTCGCCGAGAACGGTTACGAGAACACGACGGTGATCGAAATCGCCGAACGCGCGGGGCTGACCAAGAGCACCTTCTTTCGGCATTTTCCCGACAAGCGAGAGGTTCTGTTCGGAGGTGGCGAGGTGGCCGCTCTGCTCGAGCGGGCGATCGAGGATCTTCCCGCTGAGCTGACACCACGCGAGGTGATCGCCGCTGCGCTCGATGCGGTGGGCAGCCAGACGTTCACTCCCGAGACCCGTGAGTTCTCTGCGCGTCGCCGCGCGGTGATCGCAGACAACCCGGAGTTGCAAGAACGCGAGGCGCTTAAGGGTCTCTCGATCACTGCAGCACTGACCGACGGTCTCGTTCGTCGCGGGGTGCCTGAGCTGGCCGCCCGGATTGCCGCTGAGTTCGGTGCCCTCGCCATGGACATCGCCTACGAGCGGTGGTCGGGTCGAGGGTGCGGCGACGATTTCGGGGTCGTGGCGCGGCGCGCGCTTGACGAGGTCTATGAGGCAAGCACACAGAGTTGACGCCGGGGCTCTCGCGCGATCATGCGTCGTATCACCAGGCCACGACGCCCTCGTCGCTGGTGAATGTGCCGGTCGGGCCGTCCGTTCCGCGCATGGCTACCTCGACGATATGGGCGGCACCCTGCTCGACGGACTTGGTTCCCTGAAAGTCGTTGAGCGCGGTGGCTGTCATGCCAGGGTCGACAATGTTCACGGGGATGCCCTCTGGCTCAAGCGCCGTCGCGAACGCGAGGGTCACCGCGTGAAGCGCTGACTTCGATACGGAATAGAGCCCGAACATGCGCCGGTGCGGATTCGACGTGTCGGCGTTCTCGTTCAACGAACCGCCCCCGCTGCCGACGGTGACGATGCGCGAGCCCTCGGTGGAGCGGAGGAGCGGAAGCAGCGCCTGCGTCAGAGCGATGACTCCGAACACGTTGATTTCGTACATCTGCCTCACAACGTCCAGAGGGGCGACGGTGAGAAGGCCGGAGCTCGCGCGGACGTCGAGCGGAGTGTTCTGATCGCCGAGGAACGAGACGCCAGCGTTGTTCACCAGGATGTCGAGACGCCCGAACTCGGTGTGGATCCTCGAGGCGGCTGCCGCCACGGAATCGGCGTCAGAGACATCCAGCTGGATGGCGACAGCATCCTCGCCGATCTGGGCGGCGGCCTCACGGCCTCGCTCAAGATTGCGTGAGCCGATGAGCACGGTGATTCCGCGCGCGGCGAGATCGCTCGCCACCTGGAAGCCGATTCCGCGGTTGGCACCGCTGACGAGAGCGATGGGACGCGTGGCTGTGGGGTTCTGAGTGGAATTCGTTTGAGTCATGTCTTTCAGTATTGTGCGCCGAGAGTGTATGGGGAATAACGAAGCGTTCGTAATCTATGCTCTATAGTTCAAGAATGAGCGCTGATCGGCTGACCGAAATTCTGAACGTCATCTCCGTTCGCGGCGTCGTCTCTGGCGGTGCCGCGGTGACGGGGCGGTGGCGCGCGCACGGGAATGTCGCGGAGCAGCTGAAGTTCTGCGCCGTCGCGCGCGGTGAAGCACTGCTGATGACGGACGGCATCGACGAGCCGATCAAGCTCGTTGCAGGGGAGGTCGCCGTGCTCAATGCGCGGACGTGGCTCGAACTGCGAGGCGGCTCCGGCGACGGCCCCGTCGTCGAGGTTGAGCAGCCGTCGAACGGAACGATCGTGAGGCGTGACGGAGCGGATCCCGAGCGCGCCGACGTGTTCATCGGCGGTCGCATCGACCTGAACGTCGAGGGCAGCGAGGTGCTCGCCGGTGCGCTTCCTCCTGTCGCCCATGTGCGCTCCGCGTCGCCCCAAGCGGGGAGGATTCGTGGCCATGTAAATCAGCTCTTCGCAGAGATCGTCGAGGATCGACCTGGTGCAGAGTTCGCCGTACGCCAATACAGTCAGCTGCTTCTCCTCGACGTCCTTCGCACATTCTCGGGCAGCACGGACATGCCGCCCGGCTGGCTGAGGCTGCTCGGTGACGAACGCCTGCGACCGGCGCTTGACCTGATGCACGAGCATCCTGAGGTGTCGTGGAGCCTCGATGACCTCGCCCGCTCCGCTGCCATGTCGCGCACGGGGTTCGCTGTGCGCTTTCGCGAAGTGGCGGGAACGCCTCCGCTCACCTATTTGGTGAGATGGCGGATGCTGTTGGCACAGCGTGAGCTGCGGGCACCGGAGTCCCGCATGCGCCCCATCGCCTCCAAACTCGGGTACTCGTCAGAGAGCGCGTTCAGTACGGCGTTCAAGCGGCTCCTGGGGGAGTCACCGCAGAACTATCGCAGCCGGGTGCTGCACGATGGTTCAGCCGAGGGAGCGTAGCGCGCCCTACGATGGGCGTCATGGCATTGACGATCTCTGTGCTCGCCGAGCGCCCCGACCTTCTGGATGATTTCCTCGCGATGGAGAGTCCCTGGCCGACCTTCATGCGCCAGGACCCCATCGGAGCGCTGTACTACAACACTCCGACGCTGACTCGTTTTGCCGAGCATATTCTTGTCTGTCAGGACGACGACGGACAGATTGTGGCGAAGGCGTTTTCCATTCCGTTCCGGTGCGAGAGCGATGAGCTCCCTGACGATGGATGGGATGGCGCGATCCGTCGCGGCGTGCAGACGAGCGTGGACGGCGAGGAGCCGAACACGGTGGCGGCGCTCGAGATCGTCATCGCGCCGTCGATGCAGGGGCGCGGACTCTCGGGCCAGATCGTGGAGGCTCTGCGCGACAACGCGAAGCGGCACGGGTTCCGAGAGCTGGTCGTTCCGGTGCGGCCCAATGCCAAGCAGGATCCACGTGAACCGATGTCGTCGTATGCGTTCCGCACGCGAGACGATGGGCTGCCCGTCGATCCGTGGCTTCGCGTCCACGTGCGAGCGGGCGGGCGCATCGACAAGGTGGCTCCGCGCGCCATGGTGATTCCGGGCACGCTCGACGAATGGCGTGACTGGACGGGCCTGCCCTTTGATCGGTCGGGGCTCGTTGAGGTGCCGCAAGCGCTCACCCTGGTGCACTGTGACGTCGACAACGGCACGGCCGTCTATATCGAGCCCAATGTGTGGGTACGTCACAGTACCGGTGCGTAGGACGCGGCGCGGTCGCCAACCGTGCGCGGAGCGACCCGCGGCCCTGGCGTGAGGCCCGGCGCTCGCGGCGCGGCGCCTGACCTGTAGGGTGAACAGCGACGAAGGGGTGGCAGTGATTATTCGGTTCGAGGAGCTTGACTGGCAGCCCACCGTGATGGGGGATCTCACCCTGCGACGGCGCATGGAGCCCGTGGTGGGCCAGGAGATCTACGAGGTCAAACTCGGCGAGGAATTCCTCATGTCGAGCCTCTTCACCGTTGCCGAAGAGGAGCTCGCCGAGCGTGGCCTTGCCGCGGTCGAGGGAGAAGAGCTCACCGTTCTGGTCGGCGGCCTCGGCCTCGGATACACAGCAGTCACGGCGCTTCGCGATGAGCGCGTCCGCGCCCTGACGGTCGTCGACCGGCTGCCCGCGGTGATCGACTGGCACAAGCGGATGCTGCTGCCGGTGTCGGCCGAGCTCGTGGCAGATGCGCGCACGAGCCTCGTCGAAGACGACTTCTTCGCGCTGATGCGCGCAGAGCCCGCGGCGGATGAACGCTATTCGGCCATTCTGCTGGACATCGATCATTCACCACGTCACCGACTGGATTCGGGCAACGACGACTTTTACCGGTCAGAGGGGCTGCGTGCGCTCGATCGGCATCTTGCGCCGGGCGGCGTCTTCGCGCTGTGGTCGGATGATCCGCCCGATGACGAGTTCATGGTCGAGCTGAGAGCGGTCTTTGACGAGGCGACGGCGCACGTCGTCGAGTTCGACAATCCGGTGACCGGTGGGGTGTCCTCCAACACGGTCTACGTCGCCCGCAGCCGCGCGAGGCGCTCCGCAGCATCCGTGTCTGGCATGGGCGTGTAGACGACCACGTGGATCTCCGGATGGTCATCCATCGCCAGCTGGTGGTGCTCAAGGTGCAGCAGGCCGACATCTGGATGCTGAAACAGCCGCTCTCGTGAGGCGAAGCGCTGCACGTCACGGCTGTCCCAGCCCTCGCGGAACTCCGCGCTCGCCTGCCGCAACCGCTCGACGAGCATGCCGTGCGCGGGGTCGCCGAGTCGCGGACCCGTCTCGGCACGGAATTCGCTGAGGAAGCGACGGCTCGTGCCGTCCCAGTCCGGCAGCAGTGCGCGCACATACGGGTCGGTGAACACCAGCCAGAGGAGGTTGCGGTCGGCATCGTCGACGGTGGCGATGCCGGGGAACAGCCGTTGGTAGGTGGTGTTCCACGCCAGCACACTCCAGTCGGGCGCGAGGGCGAACGCGGGGTCGGCCCACGAGTCGAGCAGCCGCTGCAGACTCGCAGGCGCCTCGGGCACCGGGGGAGCGTGCGCGGGAAGCGGGTTCGAATAGCCGAGCAGCGCGAGCACGTAGGTATGCGCTGACGAGTCGAGGCGCAGCGTGCGTGCGACAGCATCCACCACCTGCCGTGACGGATTGATGTCTCGCCCCTGCTCAAGCCAGGTGTACCAGGTGCCGCTGACGCCGGAGAGGTACGAGACCTCTTCGCGGCGCAGGCCGAGATCGCCTCCACGGGTCCGCGGCGGCAGGCCCACGGCGCTGCGCGACAGCTGATTGCGTCGCGCGCGCAAGAATGCACCGAGCTCGCGGCGTCTTTCCGCATCGTTGACCATTGCTCAATACTAGTAGTGTCAGTACTAGTGCCAACGGCAACTTCCGCGCGGCGGCATCCGCGGCCAACATGGTCTCATGCCACACCTGCGTTCACGAACAGTCACCAACGGGCGAAACATGGCCGGGGCCCGCGCACTGCTGCGCGCTGCCGGCGTGAAGGGAAGCGATTTCGGCAAGCCGATCGTCGCCGTCGCGAACAGCTTCACCGAGTTCGTTCCCGGGCACACGCACCTGCAGCCGGTCGGGCGCATCGTGTCGCAGGCGATCAACGACGCGGGCGGCATCGCACGCGAGTTCAACTCGATCGCTGTGGACGACGGCATCGCCATGGGTCACTCGGGCATGCTCTACTCGCTGCCCAGCCGCGATCTCATCGCCGACTCGGTCGAGTACATGGTCAACGCGCACTGCGCCGACGCGCTCGTGTGTATCTCGAACTGCGACAAGATCACCCCGGGGATGCTGATGGCCGCGCTGCGCCTCAACATTCCGACTGTCTTCGTCTCGGGTGGCCCCATGGAGTCGGGCCGCGCGACGCTCGTCGACGGATCGGTGCGCTCGCTCGACCTCGTCGATGCGATTTCGGATGCCGTCAACGAGAACATCTCGGATGCCGACATGCTGCGCATCGAAGAGAGCGCGTGCCCCACATGCGGTTCGTGCTCGGGAATGTTCACCGCGAACTCGATGAACTGCCTCACCGAGGCCATGGGCCTCTCGCTGCCAGGCAACGGGTCGGTGCTGGCCACGCACACGGCGCGCAAGGCACTGTACGAGAACGCCGGCAAGACGGTCGTCGACATCGCGACGCGCTACTACGACGGCGACGACGAGTCGGTGCTGCCGCGTGCCATAGCAACCCCCGAAGCCTTCGAGAACGCCATGTCGCTCGACATCGCCATGGGCGGGTCGACAAACACGATCCTGCACCTGTTGGCGGCGGCGCACGAGGCGGGAGTTGAGTTCGGTCTCGACCAGATCGATGCGGTGTCGCGGCGCGTGCCGTGTCTGGCGAAGGTGGCGCCCAACGTTGCGAACGGCCGCACCTATTACATGGAAGACGTGCACCGCGCGGGCGGAATCCCGGCGATCCTCGGCGAGCTGCGCCGCGGCGGGCTCCTCAACGAGAACGTGCACAGCGTGCACTCTCCCTCGTTGGCCGAGTGGCTGGATGCGTGGGATGTGCGTGGTGGCGCAGCATCCGATGGGGCCGGCCTGACACAGGAGGCGCTTGACCTCTGGTACGCGGCGCCGGGCGGAAAGCGCTCGTCGACGGCGTTCAGCCAGTCGGAGCGCTGGGCCGATCTTGACACGGATGCGCTCGAGGGCTGCATCCACGACATCGAGCACGCGTATTCGGCCGACGGTGGGCTCGCTGTTCTGCGCGGCAATCTCGCTGTGAACGGGGCTGTTGTGAAGACGGCGGGGGTCGACGAGTCGATTTGGACGTTCTCTGGCCCCGCCGTGGTGTGCGAGTCGCAGGACGAGGCCGTGCAGAAGATCCTCGCGAAAGAGGTGGGCGCCGGCGACGTGGTTGTGATTCGCTACGAGGGCCCCAAGGGTGGGCCCGGCATGCAGGAGATGCTGTATCCGACGTCGTTCCTGAAGGGCCGCGGGCTCGGCAAGCAGTGTGCGCTCATCACCGATGGACGTTTCTCGGGCGGAACATCGGGGCTCTCGATCGGGCACATCTCGCCCGAGGCAGCATCCGGTGGTCTCATTGCGCTTGTCGAAGACGGCGACACGATCTCGATCGACATTCCGAACCGGGCGATGTCGCTCGATGTCTCTGATGACGTTCTTGCCGAGCGCCGCCGTGCACTGCTGGCCACTGGCGGATTCGCGCCCCGTGATCGCGAGCGCGTCGTCTCGCCGGCGCTGCGTGCCTATGCCGCGATGGCGCTGTCTGCCGACAAGGGTGCTGTGCGTGACGTCGACAAGGTCGAGCGGGCCCTGCGTCTCATGGAAGCGCAGGAGGCGCTTGGTGCGGAGTCGACAGTCACGCCGGCATGAGAGCTGTCGCCGGTGTTGCTGGCACTGGCTTCTTTGGGAGCGAGGGCGCTCGGTGGTCCGGCCGCCGCGCCGCAGTCGAGCCGCTCAGCGGTGCGGTCGCAGATTGCGCATCGCCCAGTCGCCGAGTGATTCGATGATCGGCACGATCTCCATGCCCGCGTCTGTGAGCTGATAGCTGACCGATATCGGCGGGCCCTTTGAGACATTCCGGCTCACGACTCCGGCCCCGACGAGCTGAGCAAGGCGATCCGAGAGCACGGTGTCACTGATGCCGCTGACGGCTGTGCGCAACCCGACGAACGATGAGCTGCCTTGGCCGAGCACGGCGAGGATCATGCCGTTCCAGCGCTTGCCCAGCACAGAGAAGGCAAGCGTGATCGCGGCGTCGCACATGCGGGTCTCGGATTCGGCGTCGATCATGCACCCCATCTTACGTGCTATTGTTTTCCAAGTCACTTTGTTTTTCTTAGTTCAGAGGAGTTGGAAACTAATTATGACGCTGTTTCGCCTTGACGCCAGCATCATGCCCGCCGCATCCCAGAGCAGAGCTCTGGCCGACCTGGTCGAAGCGGAGTGGTCTGCGGAGCACCCCGACTCGGTTGTGACGCGTCGCGATATCGGCAGCGAACCGCTGCCCGCCACCCTATGGCGTGATGTTGTGACCAGCGGGTTCATTCCCGAGGGCGAGCGCGGCCCGGCGCACAACGACGCACTGGCCCGTTCGGCCGAACTCGCTGACGAACTGATTAGCGCGGATGCCCTGCTGCTGGCGATTCCGCTCTATAACTGGGGAGTCGCCGCTCATGTGAAGAGCTGGTACGACGTCACCTATGCAGACCCGCGCATCGCCGGGGGAGCGCTGAAGGGCAAGCCTGCCGTGCTCACGACGGTGCTCGGAGGCAACTACAACCCCGGCACGCCCAAGGAGGGCTGGGACCACTCCACGCCGTGGCTCGAGCGCGTCTTCCGCGATGTCTGGGGTGCCGATCTGCGTGTTGTACACCGGCCGTTCACTCTCGTCGGCGTCAACCCGGCGATGGATCAGTTCGCCGACCAGGCTGCAGAGATCAAGGCCGGCGCCGAGCAGCTGGCGATCGAGCACGGTCGCGCCATCGCCGCTCAACGGCACGCCCTCGTCGGCTGACGGCGACGAGAAATGACCCGACTGCCGCCCCTGAATCTCATTGGCCAGCGGCAGTCGGGTCAGCGCTCAGTTCGGCCATCCCAGGGTCGCGAATCTCTCGCCGATGAGGCGGTGTGTCGCGGCATCCGGATGCAGATTATCGAGCAGAGGATGCTCGTCAGAATCCTCGAGTCCATACAGATCGAGACCGTTGATGTAGCGCAGGTTCGGGTCGTCGATGGAGCGCTCGGCGACGATCGAGGCCAGCGTCTCTCGGATCACGGTGAGCGTGAGTTTGCCGGCCGCAACCTCGGCTGGGTCGCCGAGGGCGCGGTACTGCATGTCGCCGCTGGCAAGCGCCTCGAGGTCAAAGCTGATGGGCCCTGGCGTGTTCTCCTGGATCGGCGCGGCGACAGACGAGACGACGAGCAGCGGAGTCGAGGGGTGACCGTCGCGGATCGTGTCGAGGAACCCGTGCACTGCAGCCCTGAAGGCGCGCATTCGCATCAGATCGGCATTCGCGATGTTGATGCCGAGCTTCACGCTGATGAGGTCTGCAGGGGCGTCCCTGATCGTGCGGGCGATGAACGGGTCGAGCAGCGCGCTGCCGCCGAGCCCGAGGTTCACGAGGTTGAGGTCGAGGGCCTGCGCCGCGATCACCGGCCAGATCCCCGTCGGGTGCGTCGCGTTCGACCCGTGGCTGATCGAGCTGCCGTGATGCAGCCAGACCGGTCGCTCGTCTGTCACTGCTCGCACTGGGGAGTTCGTGTGCAGAGCGACGAGGTCGACAGTCTCGTTGTGCGGAAGCCAGATCTCGACGCGCTTCTCGCCCTTGGTCAGCCCCTCGAACCGGATGCGCTCGGGCGTGCTCTCGTCAACACTGCGCTCGCCCGTCTGCATATCGATTGTGACGACCGTCGCCCATGTCAGCGATGCGCTGGCCGTGAGGGCACCGTTGACCGTGAGATCGAAGATGCCGTGCGGGCGTGCTGGTACGCCCCGATAGCCGAATCGAGTGGCGCTCGCCTCGAGCGTGATGTTCGTCGCCACGGTGTCGAACACCAGTCGCACGCCCGAAGGCTGCGCTTCGACCATGTAGAGCTGAGGGTCCGCCGCCTGGCGTCGTGCCCACGCGGGCAGGCGGTGCGGTCGCAGCCCGTGCGTGCCGGGCTCCAGTGCGTGCGCGCCGTGCACGAGTGGAGCGGCGATCGGCGTTGAGATCGGTGCGGTGGTGGTGTGATCTGCTGTTGTCATGCTGGGTTTTCGTTGTGTGAGGCGTTCAATGTGTGCGAGGGTTCCGGCCAGTGCCGCAGCATCGCGTCGAGCGCATCGATGGTGCGCTGCCAACTAACGTCGCTGCCCGGGGAGCTGTGGCTGAATGAGCCGCTCTGCTCAAGTGAGATGAAGCCGTGAAATGTGGCGCCCAGCACACGTGTGGCATGCGGCCGCTCCGCCTCGGGCAGCTGGTACTCGCGCAGCACGGCACCGGTGAGGTCGGTGTTTCGCGGCCCGCCTCCGGTCGCCGCCGACGTGTGGTCGAGTGGAATGCGTGTTGCGGCATAGCGGCCAGGATGCGCTCGCGCATAGTCACGGTAGGTGTTGCCGAGTGCCGCGAGCGCGTTCTTTCCCGCTCGCCCAGCGAGTGCTTCTGCGGCGTGGTCGGCCAACTCGTCAAGTGAGCTCAGGGCCATCCGCGTCTTCAGATCGTTGAGGTCGCGAACGTGAGCGTAGAGGCTCGCCGTCTTGACTCCCGCGTACTGTGCGACGCCTGTCATCGTGACGTTCTGTAGCCCCGAGGCGTCTGCGAGCTCGAGAGCGGTATCAACCACTCGTTCGGGCGTGAGTCCGATGCGCATGAGGATACCTTCACTTCATTGGCATTTACCTAATCATATTAGGCTAGCGGGTCGTCGGCAACGCGTGAGCATGAACTGTCAGCAGCTCCACGCATACTTGAGGCATGTGGCGGCCCCTGCGAATCGTGACTATGGTGCTCGGCGCGATGATCGGCGGAGCTGTGGCGGCAGGTCTGTATGTGCTTGTCGGCACGCTCATCGAAAGCATGATGCTGCATGCCGAGCTGGTGCCCGACATCGCGATCATCTACGGACTGATCGGCTCTGCCGCCGGCGCAATCATCGGGCTTGTGGCGGGGGTAGCCGCGGCACTCGTCGTCGGTCCGCTGCGTCACTCGCCTCGCTCGCGTGCGCGTATCGGGTGGGCGACGGTCGCCGCCGCAGTCGCAGGAACGGCCGTGCTCGCGTGGATGTTCGGTGCCATGAGCTCGATCGAGCACAACGTGGCGCTGATCGGCGCCGGTGCACTTCTCGTCATCGTGCTCGCGTCGATCGGGCTGACGCTGTGCGAGCGCAGGCAGCGCGCCCGAGTCACGCGGTCCCGTGCCCGCGTCACACGAGCGCGTGCACCCCAGAGAGCCGTTCGAGCTGGTCCCACACGCGGGCGCTGAGATCTCCCTCGGGCCGAGCCGTCCGTTCCAGCGGCTCGAGCAAAACCGGAAGCCCGCGGATGCCTTCTTCAGGGCCGTAGTACTCGCCGCCGGCTGCCGCGGGGTCGGTGAGCGCGCGCACGGCCGACCATGCGGCAGCATCCTTTCCCTGCGCCCATGGCGTATAGGGGTTGCGCTGGTAGTGGGTCGTCGCATCTCGAATGCCGGGGCGGATCGGCGTCTTCGCGTCCACACCAACCCCGGGGTGCGTGACCAGCGACGACACGGGGAGCCCGGCAGCGCGCAGTCGGCGATCGAGCTCGAACGCGAACACTTCTGTCGCGGTTTTCGCCTGGGTATAGGCGGCGATCGACGGCCAGGGTGCGCGCGTGAGGTCATCAACCGACAGGCGGACGCGACGCACGAAACCGGTTGATGTGTGCACGATGCGAGCATTCTGCCCGTCCGGCGCGTCAGCAAGCGTGGGCAGAAGTCGGGCGATGAGGGCAAAGTTCCCGATGGCGTGGCTGGCCATCATGACCGGAAGCCCGTCAACCGTCTTCTCTCCTCGCGTGGCGGTCATCACGCCAGCGTTGAGCAGGATGCCGTCGAGACGAGGCAGCGCCGCCAGCGCATCCGCGGCGTTCGCGATCGAGTCCAGCGATGTGAGGTCGACGGCGACGGAATCCAGGTGGGCATCGGGGACGCGAGAGTGAATGGATGCTGTTGCCGTGCCGAGCTTCTTTGCGGACCGCGAGGCGAGAACGACGTGGGCTCCGGCCTCGGCCAGCTGCTCGGCGGCGAAGTAGCCGATGCCGGCGGTCGCGCCGGTGATGGCGATGGTGCGACCGGTCTGGTCGGGGATGCGTTCGGGGTTCCAGGGCATGACGCCTCCTCGTGAAGCGGATGAAGTATCCGTTTAACGTAACACAAACTGGATACTTCATCCGCTTATCTGTACGCTTGGGGCATGGCCGCACTTCGATCGGATGCTGCACGCAGCAGGGAGCGCATTCTCGATGTAGCTCGCCGTGAGGATCCGTCTGATCTTCGTTTCAATCACATCGCGCGCGAAGCCGGCGTCGGGGTCGGAACGGTCTACCGACACTTCCCCACTGCGCATGCGCTCACCGAGGCGCTCGCGGCGGAGACGCTGAGTGCGATGGTGACGATCAGCCGCGACGCTGCAGCCGAGTCGGATGACGCGACGGCTCTGCGGGCATTCGTGGGCGCCGCTCTCCAGCTTCAGCTTGAGAACGGCGGTCTGCAGGCTGTGCTCCTCTCGCCCGACGATGAAGATTCGTCTGTGCGCGAGATGAAGCGCGAGATCTTTGCGACGTTCACGACGGTTCTCGATCGTGCGAGGCGGAGTGGTGTGGTGCGACCAGACTTGTCGGTCGAGCAGATCGAGCACCTCATCTGCGGCATGGAGCACGCCGTGCGCCTGGGGTCGCCCGAGCATCGCGGCACGTTTCTCGATGTGCTGATGGCTGGGCTGCGCGCCTAAAATACGGCTGGTATGGGCTCAGAGCAGATGCCGCTGCGTCGAAATCGACAGTTTCAGAGGCTTGTCGTCGCCAAGGTGTCGAACGAGCTGTCGTCGGCGATGGGGACTGTCGCCCTTCCGCTTGTCGTGCTCCTCTCGACCGAATCAGCGACGCTCGCTGGTGCGGCACTGTTCTGCTCGTCCGCCGCGCTCGTCGTGATGCAGGTCATTGGCGGTGCGATCACTGACCGGCTGCGTGCCGACCGCACTCTGCGACTGTCGTCGCTCGTTCAGGCGTGCGGCTGGGCGCTCGTGCTCGTAGCCACCCTCACCCCAGACCTTCTCGTGCCGCTTGTGCTTGTCGGGGCGACCGTTGCCGGTGCCGCTTCGGGGTTGGACGGCCCCAGCGAGTTCGCCCTGTTAAAGGCCCTCGTGCCTCAGGAGCAGTTCGGGCGCGCCACGGCGGTGGGGCAGGGGCGCGAAGCCGCGGCAGGCTTGGCCGGCGGCCCTGTCGCAGGGGCGCTTGTTGCCGCAGCATCTTTCGTCCCGTTTGCGATCCAGACGATGCTTCACCTGCTGGCGACGATCGTGACTCCTCGGCGTCCGGCACAGGAGCGCGAGCATCGAAACGCGACGTTCCTCGGCGACGTCATCGAGGGGTTTCGGATCGTCATTCGCGATTCGGGGCTGCGCGGGATCGCCATCGTCACCGGAATCGCGAACTTCCCGGTTGTCGCACTGCCGCTCACGCTCATCGCGTATTACCAAGACACCGGCGTGAGCCCGCTGTTGATCGGCATCTTCTCGAGTGCGTTTGGTGTGGGGATGCTGTGTGGAGCCGCCCTCGCCGGCCCGCTGTCGTCTCGCTTTCGGCTCGGAGCGCTGGGTATCTTCGGCATTGGCGTCTTCGCGATGGGGCAGGTCGCCATCGTCGTCACGCACGCCTCCTTCTGGGTGACCTGCGCCGTGCTCGTTCTTGCGGCGCTGCCGCTTCCGTCGTTCAATGCTGCGGTCGGTGCCTATACGACGGCGATCACTCCCGAGCACCTCGTGGGGCGCATTGTCGCGGCAACAGGGGTGCCGGGAATGATCCTCATGCCTGTCGGGTCGCTCGCTGCGGGGGTGCTTTACGACCGATTCGGCGCTGTGGTGCCACTCGCAGTGTCAGCGACAACCGCGGGCCTCGCGGCAGTCACGATGTGGATGACCCGCTCTCTGCGGACGATTCCACGCATCGATGAGCTTGAGGAAGGCGTGTTCGAGCAGCGTTGCTGACCTAAACAGTGCGCGCTCAGGCGACGCGGCTGCCCGTCGGGAGGCGCTTCGCCGGTGTTCGTGTGCGCGCGATCGCCCACCACAGGGCACCCGCGGCGACAAGAACGTGGATGCCGAGGCCGACGAACCAGCTCGGCACCGCGGCATCGTGCACCTCCTCGGGCGTCGGCTGATCGGCGAGATATGTCGCCCCGGGTGCGCCGCCATTGCAGATATCGCGGACGCTGTCGAGGACGGGCGGCGTCTGCAGAGAGCGAACGCCACTCGACAACGCGCTGAACAGGTTTGTCGGTGTGCCGTGTGTGTCGAAGCCTCCGGGCGCAGCATCCGCGATCACGACATACGGGTTCGCCGCGAGAATTCCCCAGTAGTAGTCGAAGCGTGGCACGTCATACGTGTGTGTTCGGGGCTCTTGGCAGACGGGATCGATCGGCTCGCCCGTCGCATCGTCGTACTCGTCGGCCTCGAACCCGATGTACGTCTCGGTCGCCGTCGACGTCGTCACCGATCCCAAGAGCCCAAACGCGATGAGCGTCCCCACGCTGAGGGCGGCGACCACGAGATAGCTGAGCACAATCGAGAACAGCGGGCGCGTGACGATAGCCGACAGGGCCACGCCGATCGCCGCGAGAACGCCCAGCTCAGCTGCCAGCACGAGGAACGAGACGACGACGGTGCCGACATCGAGGTTGCCGAGCACGAACGCGACGATGACGAACGGCAGGCTCGCGACGAGAAAAGCGAGCGAGGCGATCCAGGCGGCAACGAACTTGCCCAGCACGATCTGCGTCGTGGACACGAGTGTCACCTGCGTGGTCGCGAGTGTTCCAGCATCCCTCTCGCCGTTGACGGCATTGCCGCTGAGCGCCGGTGTCGCGAGCGTGCCGAGCAGCAGCACGAAGTAGATGATCAGCGAGTACAGCCACCCGCCGGCGCCATCGGCTCCGTCGGTTGACCAGGTGTGCGTCGTGAACCACAGCAGCAGCGTGACAATGGCGACGAGTGCGACGAAGACGCCGATCAGCACGTACCAGGCGACACCGCGCACACGCTGACGAAGTTCAAGACCGATGATGAGGCCGAGGCCGCGGAAGAGGTTCACTGTGCTGCTCCCTCGGGGCCGGGTTCAGGATGCTGGTCAGCTGCGCTGTTCTTCGTGAGGTCGAGGAAGGTGTGCTCGAAGTCGCCGACCGCGGGCGCGAACGATGTGACCGCGGTGCCGGCGGCGACGAGCGCGGACAGGAGCTGGGCGGCGTCGGCGTCGCCCGTGACGCTCACGAGGGTTCCGCGGTTGTCTGTGGCGATGTTCTCGGGTGCGACGCCGATCTGCTGCAGCGCCGTCGCGAGCGGAGCGTCGCCCAGCGCGCGAATACGCCACTGTCGCGTTGTGGTCGCCGCGTGGGTCAGGGCGTCGCTCGACGCCGTGAGCCCGGCGGACATGTAGACGGCAGCATCCGAGATTACTTCGAGCTCGGCGAGCTCGTGGCTGGAGATGAGGATGGTCGCCCCGTCATCGGCGATGCGGCGCAGCAGGGCGCGCAACTCGGTGCGCGCTGCCGGGTCGAGGCCCGAGGCGGGTTCGTCGAGAAGGAGAACGCGCGGGGAATGCACGAGCGCGCGAGCGAGGCTGAGGCGCTGCTTCTGCCCCCGTGAGAGCACGCGGGCCGGCCGGTCGGCGAGGTGGGTGAGCCCGACCGTGGCGAGAAGTTCAGAGGCGCGACGGCGGGCTGCCTGCACGTCGAGGTTATACATGCGGCCGATCGTGGTGAGTGCGGTGCGTGGGCTCAGTGACGACCAGGTTCCGAGTGTGTCCGGCATCCACCCGATGAGAGCGCGCACGGCGACGGGGTCGGCGACCGGGTCGATTCCGGCAATGCGGATGCTGCCCGCATCCGGCCGCAGCAGGGTTGCGAGCATCAGCAGAAGGGTGGTCTTGCCCGCGCCGTTCGGGCCGACAAGACCGGTAATGCTGCCTGAGCGTGCCGTGAAGCTTGCCTGGCGAACAGCGTGCACGCTGCCGAAGGATCGCGCGACGCCGTCGACGACGACTCCGTCGGCAGGCGGCGAATCGGTCATCGACTCGGTCACGGGGATCCTTCCTCTGGGGCGCGAAGACTCTGCGGGCGAAGACTCTGCGGGGCAAAGGCTCAGTGTTCCGCAACTCGGTGCGTTGCGCCGCATTGCCGTGCGATGCGCCGCGGCGTTTGCCTGCGCGTCTTTCGCGGACTCTGAGTCAGCGTATCGTGGCCTCGACGCAGGGCGGGGTGCTCCAGCATCCGGTCCCAGGTGATTCTCGGACCTGGGCTCGCCTCGTCGACAGGCTCATTCCCACGTGGCCGTCTCGGGGTCAATGCCATGCGCTCGGGCGTTCGCATCGATCGCGTCACGCAGCCAGACGGCGAGGCCCGGCGCCGCACCGTCGAAGTGTGCGCGGAAACCCGGATCATTGGCGTACATGTGCCCGATGCACACCTGCATCGAGATCGTGCACTCGAAGTATCGATTCATCGATTCTCTGTGCGCATCGACAAGGGCGTTTGCCTCTGAGCTGCCTGCGAGAACGCCGCGAGCACACGCTGAGGCGAGCGTTGCGTCGAGCGCGTGTGTCTGTTCTGCGATCTGCTCCCAGTCGGTCAGGTCGCGGCCGACGGCACGCTCGGCATACTGCGTCCATTGCTTGCTGTCTCCCCACTTCTCGCGAGCCTGGCGCGTCCAGTCCGGGTTCCAGTCGTCGCCGAAGATCCGTATTTGCTCGTCGGCGGTCAGGGGGAGTCCGGCGTCGATCACCTCGATCATGCGGTCGAGTGCATGGCGCATGCGCTGCAGCTCGCTGATGCGTTCGTCAAGCTGGTTGCGTTGATCGCGCAGGGTCTGGGCTGTGGGCGCTGCCCCGGAATCGAGCACCTCGCGAATTCTTTCGAGGGGCAGGCCGAGTTCGCGATAGATCAGAGCGCGGTGTATGCGAGCGGCGTCGGCGGCGGTGTACAGACGGTATCCGGCGGGCGAACGTTCGCTCGCGCTCACCAGACCCACGGCCTCCCAGTGGTGCAGCGTGCGCACCGTCACACCGGTCCGCCGCGCGACGGCACCGATGGTCAGGCCCTCGCGCTGCTCATCGTCGCCCTGCACGGCGTGGTCGTTGTCAGTGTGTCTGCTCACAGCATCCGGTCTCGTGTGTGTCACTTCTCTGGGCGGAACCCCGGAGCCATCGTGTGGCGTTCTTCTCACAGCATCCAGTCTTACTCGTTCTTACCCGTTCGCACCCGCGTCCGGAATAAGGTACCCCTCGGATGCCAACTGGGATGCTTCCCTGCTGGCTGGCTCGACACCGCGGGCTGCCGTGACGATCACGCGTGTGTTCTCCGGTGTGCGCACCTCGAGGTCCACGGTTGGCCAGGGCATGGCGCGCGGCCCGGTGGTGCAGCCCGGGGCGAGCTCTTCGCAAGCCTCTGAAATCCCGTCGAGTTCGCTCAGCACGCACGAGAAACTCACGGTCATCGCGGGCGTTCCAGCAGCGGGTTCGCCGGCGACGAGAAGCGCGTCTTGAAACGCCCAGCGGCGCATATGCGAGAGCTGGCCGTGGAGGGAGAACAGGTCGATGAAGCCAAGCCCGCGAGTCCAGAAATCGACGGATGCTGTCAGATCAGCCGTCGGAATCGTGACGAACATGGGCATGCCGTAGATGCCGCGATACACCTCGGGAGGTGTGGCATCAGGACCTGGCTCCGGCACAGGGCTGATCTCGAATGCGCTGTAGAAGGGCGCGGATTCGTTGTTGTCGGTTTCGGTGCCGGTCCCAGTCCCAGTCCCAGTCCCGGTTCCGGTTCCGGTTCCGGTTCCAGTTCCAGTTCCAGTTCCAGTTCCAGTTCCAGTGTTGTTGTCGGTGGCGTCAGTGGCGTTGGTCATAGGCACAATCGTGAACCCTGACGCCGCGTCACGGTCAAGGCACGATCTTCGCAGAGAGATCGAACGGCTCTGCATCGAACGCGGGACAGATAGGGCTGACGAGAATAACTCGAAGAGATATACGAATAAATTGAAACGTTGGGATGCCCTCGGGGCTGGGTAGAGGTGAGGGTGAGAGCGAGATTCGTCCGAAGGTGATGTGGACGTGCGTCACGGGCTCAGCGAGCTGCCGCAGCAGTCGTCATGATTGCCCAGTCGGAATACCATGATCGAATGTCGATCGATCGAAGCTACATCCGGGTCAAGGCCATGCTCATCGCTCCTAATGGCGAGGGGACAGCTCACGCGGTCAGTCTCAATGCACCGACGGCGGAGAATCCGGGCGGATTCCATCGGCTCATCGGCGGAAGCGTCGAGTTTGGCGAGACACACAGAGCTGCTGTTGAGCGTGAGGTGAGCGAAGAACTCTCGGCCACGATTCGTGATCTGCGGTACCTCGGTGTGGTGGAGAACATCTTTCAGATCGACGGCGAAGCCGGCCACGAAATTGTCTTCGTGTATACCGGCCGTCTTGATCCCGAGCCGGCGGCCATGGATGCGACCCTCACTGAGAGCGACGGTTCGGTTGTTCCCGTCGTCTGGCGCCCGTTCGACGACAGCGGCGAGCGGCTTCCCCTTTACCCAGCCGAGGTAATGGGCCTGCTGGCGGCAGTGGTCGAATAAAAACAGAGTCTCCGCGGGTCGAGGTGGTTTCGCGACCAGAATGCGACCAGAAAAGGAAAAATTTCTCATAAATACTCGAACAAAGCTTCGAAACTTGCTACAATTGAGGCATGGAAAACGAGGATGCTGCACCTGAGGGCGACAAGCCCGACGATGCCCCTCTTTTTCATGCACGAGGGCGCTCTGCGGGGGCTGACCGCTTGAGCCTGTCGAGCCTTGCGCTCGAAGAAGTGGCGCGTATCGATCGCGACATCGCCCGGGCGCAGGAGCGCCGCACGGCAGTCCTCGACGCTGCACGGAAGCTCGCCGAGTCAGCAGCCGAGGTCGTCGTTCTCGATTCTGAGTCGAAAACACCTGCACGGGTCGACGAGCTCGGATTTCGGGCATTCGTCGCCGAGGCGGCCGTCATGATGCGCGTTCCCGAGTCGACGATGCGCACACAGATTGAAGAGGCGACCACGCTGCAGCGCGATCTTCCGCAGACGCGAGCGGCGCTCGCCGTCGGTGATATTTCGCACCATCACGCACGTCGCATTGTTGATCAGTCGTGGTCACTGCCGCGTGATGCGGCCGCTGGTTTCGAAGCAGCGGTTGTGCCACGTGCAAAGACGCAGACCCCGGCTCAGTTCTCGCGAACTGCGCGCGTCACGCGTGAAAAAATGCACCCCGAGTCGATTGTGGTTCGCCGGAAGAGGGCTGAAGACGGCCGGAATGTCACCTATCAGCCGCTGCACGATGGCATGGCGTCCGTCGAGCTCGTTCACACAGCAGATGTTGCGACGGCCATCTACAACGCCACGATGGAGACAGCGAGAGGGTTGCAGGCGGCCGGTGAAACACGCTCTCTACCCCAGATCGCGGCGGACGTGTTCGCCGATGCCACGGTGTCGGGATTCATCGACCCGCGGCCGGGCGTCGATACTCCGCCACTCACTCCTGAAGCGCCGTCGAACGACGAGCAGCAAGACGAGGGTGGGCCGAATGAGGCGAATGGTGCTCGTGAGTCCATCACGGTGATGCGAGGCATCGATGCCGTCCGCATGCGAGGCTCAGTCTTCTACACGCGTCCTCCCCGAAGGCGGAATGAGATCTCAGCGTGGCGGCGTGAGCAGCGGAAGCGTCACCGAAAGCAACGTCGTTCCGAAGGTCTACCGGTTTCGGTCGACCCCGATAACGGTTCGTTGAGCCAGGGCACAGCCGCTGAAGAGGTAACGTTCGACCGTGCCCTCAGGCTTGCTGTCGCTGAGAGACGACGCGCCGGCGGAGTTGAGCTGGACACGAACGAATCGATTGCTGAGGTGCTGCTTCACGATGTCGTGACATCCGCCAGAGCTCACGTTCGTGCATGTCGTGTCGATGTATTCGCCGGACGCGGCCTCCGCTCTGCGCTTGGAGTCGGTGACCGTCGTCGTTCCATCCGCCCGACGGTGCTGGTTACCGTACCTGTGCTCAGTCTTCTGGATCAGACAAGTGACGCTGCGAACCTTGACGGCTATGGCCCGATCGATCCCGAGATGGCGAAGGCGCTCGCTGCCAACGCGCCGTCGTTTTCGAGGCTGCTCACTCACCCCGAGACCGGAGCTGTTATGTCGGTTGGGCGCGACAGCTACCGTGTTCCTGCCGACCTTGCGCGTGCGCTCCACGTGCGTGACAGCACGTGTCGATTTCCCGGGTGCAACCGCAAGGCAGTGTGGTGCGACATCGACCATACGGAAGACTGGCAATACGGCGGCGAGACGAAGATCTCGAACCTCGCGTATTTCTGTCGAAAACACCACACGCTCAAACACAGCACCCTATGGAGTGCTGAGCAAGATGCTGAAGGGCGCCTGACGTGGACCAGCCCGATGGGCAATACGTTCGTGACCGAGCCTGACGTTGCGCTCGCCCGACAACGCACCGGGCCCTCTGATGATGGGCTGCCGTCCGGCGACGACCGTCCGCGTGAAGACCCTCCGCGTGACGGCCCAACTCGAGACGGCTCTCCTTCTCCTGAATCACATCGTGAGGAATCGTTGGAGGCGAGTCCCGAATACGAGGACGACGACCCGCCGTTCTGACGGTCGGAGCGTCCGACAGCTCGTACGCATTGGATAGTCTGTGCGCATTGGACGACTCACGAGTGACGGAATCGTCGGTCAGAACCCGCGTAACTGAAATGCCTGCCGGTACCCGTTTAACAGAATTGCCGGTCGGAATCCGTGTCACGGAACTGTTGGGCCGAGCTGTTGGTGCGCATTGGATTAGTACGCATCGGATTGGCGCGCATTGGAATTGCTCGTGTGTCAGGCCGTCCGAGCGCCCAGACCTCCCCTGGGCTTGGTGTCCCTCGGCCGAGCACCGTTGTGCATCGAACCTCCCCAGGACGCCTCGGCAGCGAACGACCCCTGGGCACCTCGACATCGAACCTCCCCTGGGCACCCCGGCATCGAACGTCGCTAGGGCACCTGTGCATCGCACGTCCCCTGGCCACCGGTGCATTGAAACTCGCCAGGGCACTCGGCGAACGGTGCCGCTGTGCGGCGACGCCCTTCCCGGTCACGTCGCCACCGATCAGCTACGCTACGGCTCAGCTGTGCTGCAGTTCAGCGTCGTGCTTGGCATCCTTCCGCATGAGGATGCGAGAACCTAACGACCCAAAGAGCAGTCCGAACCCGATGGTCAGAATCACATGGCCCATCCCCGCGACGCCCGCAATCGCTGCTCCCGCGTCGCCGCCCGTCAGCGTCACGACGCCGTTCACCAGCATCCCGCTCGTCGAAATGATGAGCCCTGCACTGTAGACCGCGAAGAACCAGCCGAACAGCGGGCTCGCTGAGAGCGTGAAGACCTTCTCGAGCACGAGCACGATGAGAAAGACGAGAGCGCCGAGCGCGAGCAGGTGCGTGTGCACCACGCTGAGCTGCGAATCGGCCGTGGTCCCGAGCTCCTTCGTGAACTCCCGGTAAAAGAGTCCCGAGGCGAGACCCAGAAAAGTGGATGCTGCGGCGGCCCAGAACAAACGCTTCATGATGCTCCTCAACGTGTGCGATACCCCCACTCTCGCAAGCGAAAGCGCCGCCGTCATCGAGCGAAAGTTTGAGTTCGTCGATGACGGCGGCGCCGTCGAAGTGCGAGTCTCGCTAGATCAGGCGGCGGCCTTCACGGCGAGCCTCCCGCCACTCGCGAAAGAACGCACTGGCGATGTAGTACAGAACTCCGGCGACGATGAGCGGCCAGATCAAAACGTAGATGGTGAGCAGAACGATGTCCATGAGGGCTCCTTAGCGTCGCGCCGTGTCGGCGGATTCGTCGTCGGAATCGGGGGCAGTACCTGAAGCGTCGGCGTCGTGCCCGTCATCGGCGACCGGGGTCACCGTGTCGAGCATCTCCGCCGCCGGATCCTCCGGATCGAAGTCGCCCGTGCGCACCTTGATGAGATCGAAGTCGAAGTTCATCGAGCTGCGGAACGAGAGAAGCACGCAGACGATCGTGCTCACCGAGTATGCAACGAGCGATCCCGAGAGCACAGCGTAGTTGTGCAGGAACCCGATGCCGAAGGGGGCGGATGCCGCGATCGCGACAATCGCCACGATGAACGCCGTCTTCTTGCCGAAGAACCCGAACGCCATGAGCCCGAGCACGATGCCGATGCCGATGACAGACAGGATGTCGAAGAGGATGCCCGTGACCCCCGCCATCGAGATCCATTCGAAGCGCACGGGAATGAACACGACCAGCGCCGTGATCACGGCCACCGAGAATGCGAGGTTCGTCACCTTCTTCCAGTAGAAGCTCGCGATCACGGGGAAGACGAGAGCGCCCCACAGTGCGCCGACGAACACGAGCAGGTCGAGGATGTTCATCTGCCCGCTGGCGAAGTACAGCGCGGCACCCGTCGCGACGATCATGGTGATGCGGCCGACGAGCAGCATCGTCTTGGGGTTCGCCTTCTTCTTGCCCGCGACATTCTGACCGTAGACGTCGGCCATCATGATCGACGACAGCGCGGCGAGATCGGAATCTGCGGTTGAGGCGAGCGATCCGATGATCATGACGAAGAACAGGCAGAGCAGAACCGGCCCGAGGAACGTCGCCGCGATCTGCGGGATCAGGTTGTTCGGGTCGCCGCCGAGGGGCTCGATGCCCAAATACAGGGCCATGACCCCCAGCATCCCGATACCGATGATGGTCGCTCCGTAACCGACGGTCGCCGTCACGAAGGTCTTCTTAATGAGATCCTCGCGGACGGCGAAGAGACGCTGCGCGATCGTCTGGTTGCCGATCGCGTACGCAAGAACCGCGGCAATGTAGGGCGCGCCCTGGTTGAGGAAGGCGTCGGAGGAGAAGAAGTTGCCCTGCTGCGGGGTGAGGTTCTTCGCGCCCTCGACGAACATCGATGGGCCGCCGGCGAGGAAGAACACGGCAGGGATGATGATGACCACGGCGCCGAGCATCGCGAGTACTTGGGCGAAGTCCGTCAGCACAGAGGCGCGGAACCCGGACCACAGGGTGTAGAGCAGCACGCCCGCGGCGATGATCAGAATGCCCTGCCCGAATGAGAAGGGAGAGAGCATTGAGACGAGCGCACCGCCGGCGATGAAGTTGGAGGTCAGACTGATGAGGCTGCCAAGCACGTTCGACCCCGCGAGCATGAGCTGACTCGAGCGTCCGTGGCGGGCGTGCATGACCTCGGCCATGGTGTGTGCGCGCGGGGCGACGGCACGAATGCGGCGACCGAACGGGTAGATCAGCAGGATCATGAGGGCGCCCCAGAGTCCGTAGTGGATGGGGCCCGAGATGCCGTAGGTGTAACCGGACGTCGCCGAGGCGTACATCGAGGAGGCCCAGATCCAGGTAGCCGTCATTGACGCCGCTGAGATGCCGAAGCCGATCTTGTTGCCCGCCGTCATGTACCCATCGGCGTTTTCCTTCTTGCGGCTGATCGCTACTGACATGACGAGTGTGCCGCCGAAGAAGAGGATCAGGAGGCCGATTGTCAGCGACCCTCCGAGCTGATTGATGTCCAGGTCATCCACGTGTCGTGTCATTCCTTCCGCTGCGGTGCCGGGACCGCACTGAGTTCTGTGCTTGCCCATGGGCGAGCAGCATTGATCATCCGTCGTTGACGGAGGGATTCGCATTCCGGCGTCGCGAATCAGCACGACCCGAGTGTCAGAGCGGGTGTGCGCTGCGCGGCTCAGCAGTCTGCTCACGCCACCCGGCTGGTGACGGCATCCGACTGCGAACCCACGCGCCTCGGCAACCATAGCAAACCTGGAAATCGCTTGCTAATTGACGGAGAGTTTCGTGAATTCTCAGGTTCTCGCTAGGCTAATGTGTTGCGTGTGAAGAGGCCCGACGTTATCGAGCACCTGATGACGGCGAGATTCTGACACGCGCGCGCCGCCACCACACCACGAGACTTGCGTCGAAAACGTGGAGATGACACCCATTTGAGGGCCCGCACTCGGGAATTCCTCTGGCATAGTGGAGACATCCTCACATTGGCGTGAGGTGCACAACCCGAGGAGCAATATGTCGGATCAAGTGTTCCAGACAATCGCCATCATTCTCTATTTCGCGGGAATGCTCACTATCGGCTGGTTCGCGTATCGCAAGACCAGGAACAATCTCGACGAGTACATGCTCGCTGGCCGAGGCTTGAAACCGGGGGTCGCGGCGCTGAGCGCCGGCGCCTCGGATATGTCCGGCTGGCTGCTCATGGGCCTGCCGGGGGCGATCTACATTTCTGGCCTTGTCGAGGCCTGGATCGCGATCGGTCTCACGATCGGAGCGTGGCTGAACTGGAAGTTCGTCGCACCGCGTCTGCGCGCGTACACGGAAGTCGCGGGAAACTCGATTACGATCCCGAGCTTCCTCGAACACCGCCTGCGAGACAATTCTCGTGCACTGCGGATCGTCTGCGGTGTCATCATCCTGGTGTTCTTCACCTTCTACGTCTCGAGCGGAATGGTCGCTGCCGGCAAGTTCTTCGAGTCGAGCTTCGGCGTCAACTACGTCTGGGGCATGCTCCTCGTCGCCGTGATCACCATGATCTACACGTTGTTCGGCGGGTTCCTCGGTGCGACACTCACCGACGTCGCGCAGGGGGTGCTGATGCTGGCGGCGCTGATCGCCGTTCCGATTGTCGCCGTGATCAACGCCGGCGGTCCGTCAACCGTTGTTAACACCATCGTCGACATCGACCCGAACCTGCTTAACCTCGTGTCGGGCGGAACCGCGCTCGGGATCATCTCCGCCGCAGCCTGGGGCCTCGGGTACTTCGGTCAGCCGCACATCATCGTCCGGTTCATGGCGCTGAAGAGCCCTCAAGACGCCACAGCTGGTCGCCGGATCGGCATCGGCTGGATGATCCTCACGGTTCTCGGCTCCATTGCCACAGCGCTGATTGGTATTTCGTACTACCACAACACCGGAGGGGCACCGACGGACGCGAAATCGGGCGAGACTGTATTCCTCGATCTCGCGCAGGTTCTGTTCCACCCGTTCATCGCGGGACTGGTGCTGGCTGCGGTGCTTGCGGCGATCATGTCAACGATCTCCTCCCAGCTCGTCGTCACGTCATCCGCTCTTGTCGAGGACCTCTACAAGATGGTCGCCGAGAAGACCGGTGGTGTGAACCGCATCAAGGAGAAGACCTACGTGACATTCGGACGCCTCGGCGTTCTCGTCGTCGCCATCATCGCCGTGCTGCTCGCGCTCAACCCCTCCAAGAGCATTCTCGACCTCGTCGGGTTCGCGTGGGCAGGATTCGGCTCAGCATTCGGCCCGGTCATCCTGCTGGCGCTGTTCTGGAAGAAGCTCAGCAACTGGGGTGCGCTCTCCGGCCTGATTACGGGCGCTGTTGTGGCGTACCTGTGGGGTCAGTTCGGAGCCACCTGGTTCGGCGCTGAGTCGTGGGTCGCGCAGACCTACGAGATCATCCCGGGCTTCATCGCGAACCTCGTCGTTGCGATTGTCGTCAGCCTGATGACCTTCAAGCAGAATGATGCGATCACGCAGGAGTTCAGCCGGACGGCAGAGATCTCGATGCCGAAGTACCACGCACCGGCTGAGACCACCACGACGGAGGGCTAAGCCAACGCACGACACAGCATGAAGCGGGGCAGGAATCTTCCTGCCCCGCTTCATTACGCTGAAACTGGGGTCAGTCTCACCCGTTAGGCTCTGCCCGTGAGCTCATCAGACGTGCGCCGAGGGCGCCAGCACATCAGACGCCAGGTTCTGCTCGGCGTCGGTGCCCTCTTCGTTGTGATCGCGTTGGCATTCTCTGTCAGTCCGGTGCCTTCGGCGATGTTCATCCGCTGGACGTTCGAAGGCGGCGCGGCAGCCACGGTTGCCGAGATGGAGCGGAACCAGCCGGAGCTCGCGATCGATTCCCAACGTGATCTCAGCTATGCACCGAGCGACAGCGACGCCACTCTCGACGTGTTCCTGCCGTCGTCAGCGACTGAGCCGCCCCCGGTCGTCGTCTGGATACACGGTGGTGCCTGGATCTCGGGGAGCAAAGACGATGTCGCACCCTATCTTGAGATGATCGCGAATGACGGTTACGCAGCGATCGGTGTCGACTACACGCCCGGCCCTGAGGCCTCATACCCCACGGCCTTCGAGCAGCTGAACAACGCGCTGGGATACATCGAGGCCCACGCCGATGAACTCGGCGTCGATGCCGACCGCATCGTGCTTGCGGGCGACTCCGCGGGCGCACAGCTGGCGAGCCAGCTGGCCGTACTTGTCACGAACCCGCACTACGCGCACTTCACCGGCATCGAGCCCGCGATCGAAGCATCGCAGCTTGATGCGGTGATCCTGCACTGCGGCGTCTACGACCTCGACGCTATGGCGGATCTCACCGGGCTCGACGCGTGGGGCCTGAAAACGGCGCTCTGGGCATATACGGGCACAAAGCGCTGGTCAGAGATGGCAGCGGGCTCTCTGATGTCCACCCAGCAGTGGGTGACCGAAGACTTTCCCGACACGTTCATCTCCGGCGGCAACGGCGACGGCCTCGCCTGGATTCAGTCGCTGCCGATGTCGCAGACGCTGCGTGATGAAGGCGTGAGCGTCACCGAGCTCTTCTTTCAGGCCGACCACGAGCCGGCGCTGCCGCACGAGTACCAGTTCCACCTCGACCTCGACGATGCGAAGGCGACGTACGACACGACGATCGCCTTTCTCGATCGGATCACGGTGGAAGGCCGTTGATGCGCCGATTCGATACCGCGTGGCTGCGGTACCGGCCGAGCGGTGCCGAGCGGCGTGCGTTTCGGCGTGATGCGCTCGCGAGGGGTGTGCCTCGCACCGATCCTGCGGCTCCGAGTCTGCGCGGCGGGTGCACGGTTCTGCTCATCGTGCCGTTCGCGCTTCTGATGGTGCTGTTCACGATTGCGGGGTTCAGCATCGATGGTGTCTCGGGCACCACGATCGGGCTCACGATCGTCACGCTCTTCATGCTGTTGGGCACCGTGCTCATCGTCGGGCGCGTGCGGTTTCCGCGATCGGGGCGACGCCTGTGGCGTGAGCGGCTGATCCTCGCGCGCTTCGCCCAGGCAAACGGCAGTACGTACACGCCCGTTGCCGATACTCGGCCCGACGCACCGGGGCTTCTGCTCGGCATGAGCGATCGCATCTACGACGTCATCGCCACGGGCTCTGCACCGCAGATCGTGATCGGCAATCTCGCCTACAAGCAGGAGACCAGCCGCGGTGGCGCCATCGATCACCGCTGGGGTTTCATCTCGGTTCAGCTCGAGCGCAGCTTCCCGCACACCATCCTCGATTCGACGACGAACAACGGGCTGAGCGGTCAGGCGTTTCCGAATCCGTACGTCAGCGGCGCGATCCAGCTCGAGGGCGACTTTCCGAAGCACTTCAAGCTGCTGTGCCCCGTCGGGTATAACGCAGACGTGCGCTACCTGCTGACACCAGATCTCATGGTCGACCTCATCGACTCGGGGTCGGCATTCGACGTCGAGATCGTCGACGATCGCATCATCTTCTACAAGCCGCTCGGTCTCGCGTTGGCGAACGAACGGGAGTGGATGGTGATCAACCGGCTGCTTCAGCGTGTCGCCGCAGATATGGCGCGGCGCGCCGGTCGGTACAGCGACGATCGCACGCTCGACGGAAGCGTCGCACCTCAGGGCGTGCGCATGCAGCGTGTCAATCTGCTGCCGTGGCTGATCGGAACATTCGTCGTTCTCGCGGTGGGCTGGATCATCGGCCTGGTGGTGCAGCTCACGTGATGGTGCTCTCGGTGGTGATGCCCTCGTGACGGCCCAGAGTGTCGGTGGCCAGAACGTTGGTGGGCAGAGTTTTGATGGACAGGGCGATGGTGGCCAGAGTTTTGATGGACAAGGCTCTGGTAGCCAAGATGCCAGTGAGCAGAATGCTGCTGGGCAGGATGCCAGTGGGCGGGATGCCGGTGAGCTGACGCTCCGCCTGCGGGCGGCCGGCTGCGTGTTCGCCGAAGACGAGGCTGCACTGTTTCTCGACGCCGCTCGCGACGAGCACGACCTCGAGCGCATGGTTCAGCGGCGCGTCGCGGGCGAAGCGCCCGAGCACATCGTGGGCTTCGCCGAGTTCTGCGGGCTGCGCATCGCCGTCGTTCCCGGAGTGTTCATTCCGCGGCAGCGTTCGGCGGCGCTCGTCGATCAGGCTGCGTTACTCTGCCGCGCCGACAGCGTCGTCGTCGATATGTGCTGCGGCTCCGGCGCCCTGGGCCGGGCCATCGCCGAGCGCGTTCCCGGCATCACTCTGCACGCCGCAGACTCCGACCCTCTCGCCGTCGCGTGTGCCGTGCGCAATCTCGCTGGAGTCGGCACTGCCTCCGCTGGGGATCTCACGGACGCTCTCCCCGATGCACTTCGAGGCCGCATCGATGTGATGGTCGCCAACGTGCCCTACGTGCCGAGCGCCGCCCTGCCCCTCATGCCGGCGGAGGCACGGGATCACGAACCGCGCGCGACGCACGACGGCGGTTCCGACGGGCTCGACGTCTTCCGCCGCCTCACCAGCGCGGCTGCCGAGTGGCTGGCGCCTGGCGGCAGCACCCTGAGTGAAATCAGTGACGGGCAGGTGGATGCTGCGCTCGCAGCGTGCTCCGCGGCGAACCTGCGCGGCCGCACGGTGTACGACGACGACCGCGAGACGACGATCGTGATCGGGACTCTCTCCGAGCAGCCCCGCCCTTAGGAGCCGTGCACGGTGAGGGTCTCGCGCGAAAGCGAAGTATCCTGCCCTGCGGAGTTCTGCACCGGCGTCCTGCACCGGCGTCCTGCACCGCGGCGTCCGGCCCTGTAATGCCTCACGCCCTGTTCGTCTGTACTTTGCGGTCTCGCTGTAACGCCGCGGCCATGCAGATAGACCGCAGAGTTCAGAAGCGCCGGCGGCTCCCGAGGGTGAATCCTGCCCAGAAGGCCAGGCCGATGGGGCCCAGCGCGATGAGCAAAATAGCCCCTGGTGCGAGGGTCGGCCCGCGTGTTACGTTCGGGCCATGACTCGACCGAGTGAGATCCTCGGCAGTGTGGTCGCTGCCAGCGAGCGCGAGCAGCTCGAGACGTTCCTGGATTACCTGCGCGACGCCGTCGTGCGCAAGGCCCGTGGGCTGTCGGAGGAGGACGCCCGGCGCAGCCCGGTGCCGACCGGCACCAACCTCGGCGGCCTGATCAAACACCTGCGGTGGGTGGAACTGGGCGGTTTCGCCGAGCAGATCGGGCAGATCCCCGCCGCGGAGCTGCCCACGCCGCCCTGGAACGACGCAGACCCGGAGGCCGACCTGCGGCTGGAGCCGAACGAGAAGCTCGACGATGTCATCGGTGCCTACCAGGCGGAGTGCGACCGCTCCCGCGAGATCGCCGCCCAGCACAGCCTCGACTATGCACCGCGGGGGCTGACGTTGCGGTGGGTGTACCTGCACGTGATCCTGGAGACCGGACGGCACGCGGGCCACGCCGACATCCTGCGCGAGACGATCGACGGCAGCGTCGGTGACTGACGGCTCGGGGCGCGTCGTCGGTCCGTGTTCCGGTCGTCGGAGGCGGCATTCCACTGGTATCGGCGGAGGCTGACCTCCACGTCCGTGGGCCGCTACCCGAACGGTTCATGCGTCAATCGCCGGACCACCGTGTCCCTGGCCGTGCCCTGGAATCCGCAGCGACGACACCAGCTGACGGGCTCGACAACACGCCACCGGAGAATCATCCGATCGGGTTCCAACCGCTGCCCGAGCACTTCGAGCCCGAGACCATAATCACCTTCATCATCTGGAGACCTCGACCCCGACCCGGCCACCGACGCGCCGACCGGACTACACCCTCAACTGCGACGATCGTGGTTTACATGCTTCTCGGCGTCACGCTCGCGCTCGGGGCGCTGCTCAGCGCCGCCGCCGTGCACACGCGACGTCGCATGCGAGGCCCCAACACGTGATGCGATCGCCGGTCGGTCACCAGCGGTTGTGCACCTTCTCGGCCCAGCCCTCGATGCCGGCGAACTCGGTGGCATCGCCGTCTGCGTCTCGAAACCAGCCGGAGTATGTGCCGAAGCACTGATCGGTGTGCGACTGCAGAACGCCCAGGTTCGTGCGCGTGACCTTGTCGTAGAACGGCTCGAACGTGAGATCGATGTCGTCGCCCGTGATGCGCCACGGCTGCAGGTAGTCGGCGGTGTCGTATTGCCACCGCAGCTCGTGACTGATCTTGTGCAGGCGCCCGTCGAGAACGAACGCATTCTCGGTCGACCCCGTTCCCACTGTCCACTGACCGCCGATCTGAATTCCGATCGCGTGGCCGTCGCATTCGCCCGAACCCGCACCCCAGTTCCAGCGCACGTTGTACGGCCAGCGCCCCCGCCCGTGATCGAGCACTGCCCAGGAGTGCCCGGCGGGAACGTCGTACGCGACATCGTCGATCCAGAGGGTTCCGGATGCCGGCCGCGCGACGTCTTTCACGGTGTACTGAAACCGCGTATCGCTCCAGGGCACCACGACACCGAGGCACTCGTGGCCCGGCGGAGTTTCGGCGGTCACATCGAATCGCACGCGCGGTGCCGAGGCGCGCAGCCGCGTGCCCGCGGCATCCATTCCTTGGGCCTCGGCCGCGCCCGGTGCGGAGTCTTCGACCGCGGCATCCTGATTCGAATCGGCTGCGCGCGTGCCGGGGGAAGCCGCGCGCGTGCCGGCGTTGTGGCTCGCGGCAGAACCGGACCCCGGCGGAGCAGCCTGGACTGCATCCGTGATCTCGATGCGCATCTCGCGTGTGCCCGCACGCGCCGGCCCGTCACCGAGACTCGCCGGCAGCTCGACTCCGCGGGCGAATGGCACAGTGGCGCCGTGGCCGATCGACTCCTCGGTCTCGCGGTCGAACACCCACACTTCGTGCACGCCGGCGTAGTCGATCGACGACACTGTGGCTGCCATGATGTGCGTTGGCGTCATGACGCACCAGTACTCCCAGCGCTTGTTGCGGCCCCACGAGCGCCGCCCGTCGATGCCGCTGGTGTCGAGAAGCGGCCGGCGCATCCACCCAACGGCCTCGTGATTGAGGCGGCCGCGCCCGTCGGTCAGCGGCGTGGGCGTGGTGATCTCGCGTTCGAGGCCGTCGCCGTGCCGCGCGCTCCCGTTCGCCTGGCTCACCGTGTGCTTCCGTCCTTTCGGATCTCGGGGGAGGGCTGTCGCCACAAATGGTCAACTTTCGGCATGATTCTTCGCCTTTCGTGACGACTGCCCGGTGGAGTGGTTGCCGGCCGTGAGCTGCGCAGTGACGCGGCGCACGGTTTCGGCCGGAATCTTCACCACGCGACGGTCGTAGGTCACCATCCCGTTCACCTCGTCTTCGACGTCGCTCAGCTGGGTATACACGGATGCCGCCAGGCCGCGCGGCACGGCGGGAGCGATCTGCTCGTCGTGCAACGACGCGAACGCCGCCTCGAGCGCAGCATCCGTCGCATACTTGCGATAGCCGAACTCCCGGTCGTTCCAGCAATGCCCCTCGACGCGATGGCTGTACCCGCCGTACTCGGTGAGAGCCAGCACCCGCACATCACGGCGCCACGCGTCTTTCACGCGGAACGCGCGGAAGTACACGTGCAGGCTCTTCAGGTCTCCGCCGCCCTGATCGTGCCAGCCGCTCGCATGATCGATCGGCCGCGTGTCGTCGAGCGCGCGCAGCTCGCGTTCGACCTTAAGGGCATCGAACTGCCCCCACGCTTCGTTGAACGGCACCCACAGTGCGAGGCTCACGACGCTGCGCAGGTGGTCAACTGTGGCCCGCAGCTCATGCCTGAAGCTCGCGCGCCCCGCGGCATCCGCTCGCCCGAACGCCTTGTATCGGTGGTCGCTCACCTGCCCCGTGCCCACAGACGGCACGGTGATGATGAGCGGGTTGTAGCTCGTGCCGCCGTTCACCATGTCTTGCCACACGAGCATGCCGAGGCGGTCGCAGTGGTAGTACCAGCGCAGCGGCTCGATCTTGATGTGCTTGCGCAGCATCGTGAAGCCGAGGTCTTTCGCCAGCTGCACGTCGTACTCGAGGGCGGCATCGCTCGGCGCGGTGAGCCAGCCGTCAGACCAGTACCCCTGGTCGAGCAGCCCCGCGTGAAAGTACGGTTCGCCGTTCAGCAGCAGCCGTGGAGTGCCCTCGGCATCCGGGCCGATCTCGAACGAGCGCATTCCGACGTAGCTAATGACGCTGTCATCGCCGAGCGTCACATCGACGTCATACAAGAACGGGTCTTCCGGCGACCACGGACGCACCGTGTGGGCGTCGTCGAGCGTGATGCGCGTCACGATGTTAGGGGTGATGGATGCTGTCGCCACGACGTCGCCGGCCGCGCGCACCGTCACTGTCGCGAGGTGTCCCTCCGCAGCGTCGGGCGCTGAGCCGCTGTCGGCGTCAGCGCCGGTGGGGCCCAGCGCTCGTGCCGTCGCTGCGCCGATTGCCGCCTGGTCCGAGTTCTCCGTTCGGTGGTGCGCAGAGTGCGCGTGCGCGGTGGTGGCGGCGTCACTACGCACCAACACGTCAATGGTGCGTTCGTCGAGACGCGGTGTCAGGTCGAGGCCGTCGACGGCGACGCGCGGCAGCGCCTCGAGCCACACCGTCTGCCAGATTCCCGACTGCGGCGAGTACCAGATGCCGCCGCGTTTGCGCGCCTGCTTTCCGCGCGAGAGCCACGATGCGTCGGTGACGTCGCGCACCGCGACGACGATCTCGTGCGTGACTGTGCCGTCGCCCGCGTCGTCGTCGCCTGCGCCGCCGTCACCCGTGCTCTCGCCGTCATCGCCCGTGCTCGCACCGGCACCCCCACCGGCAGCGGCATTCGTACCCGCGGCTGCAGCTGTGTCGTCTTCGCGTTCGATCAGAGCCGCAGTGATGTCGAGCGCGAACGGCAGGAAGCCGCCTGTGTGACCGCCGACGCGGACGCCGTTCACCGCGACCTCGCACGATTGGTCGACGGCTCCGAAGTGCAGCAGAACGCGCTCGCCGCCGAAGCCGCGCGGCAGTGTGAATGTGCGGCGGTACCAGAGCAGTTCGTCTGGCTGCAGCATCCTCTCGACCCCAGACAGCGGTGTCTCGGGCGAGAACGGCACGATGATCTCGCCCTCCCACGTCGCGGGCGGGTGTGTCGGGTCGGCGACGGCGAGAGGCCCGGTTGCCGCGGTGGCATCCTGTCTCGCCGGTCGTGTCGAGGTCTGTGCACAGGTGAACGCGTGCTGCCAGCGACCATTGAGGTTCACGTAGCTGTCGCGCACAAGCTGCGGGCGCGGATACTCCGGGAGCGGTTTGTCGGCGTCGAGCGCTTCGCCCCAGGGCGTCAGAAGAGTCATGCGTCCACCGTTCCCGTGTGAGTGCCGTGTGATGCGTTGTCGCGGCGTTTCAGGAGCGCGACGGGAATGACGACGAAGACCGCGACGGCGGCCGCGGCGACGAAGATCCACGGGGTCGGCACCTGCTTGACGACGCCGAGGTCAACGTAGGTCTCGTTGGCGCCCGTGATGACGGCGGCACCGATGAACGGGCCGGCGACCATGGGAATGAGAATCGCCGAGATCATGCGCAGGCCCTGGATCATGCCGACGCGATTGGCGGGCGTATGGTCGCGCACCGTCGCCGAGATGGCGGCCGTTGACACCATGAAGCCGCCCATCATGAGGGTGCCGAACACGATGATCGGCAGCATGTCGCGCACGAAGAACATGCCGATGAGCCCGACGATCATGAGCGCCGTGCCCGGAACGATAGCGCGGCGCTTCCCGATGCGGTCGATGACGCGGCCTCCGAGCACGCTGATCACTGCGGCAAGCGTCAGGACGCTGCCGAGAATGAGCGCGTATCCATCGATTCGCAGGTATCGCTGCAGGTAGATGATGAGGTACGGAATGAAGATCTGCGTCGACGTGCCCACGATCGCCCACGCGACGAGCGTGAGGTACAGGCGCGGGTTCGCGCGAATGGTGCTCGGGCGCAGGCCGTGCAGCGTGGCGGTAAGGTAGCCATCGGTGGTGGTCTGGATGCTGTCGGAATCACGGATGAGAAACCACGCGGCGATTCCGATCACTGCAGTGAGAGCACCGATGATGCCGAAGAAGAGCCTCCACTGGCCCGCCTGCGTGAGCGGATCGAGTGCGCCGAAGATCAGCAGCATCGCCATGAGCGGCATGATCGCGAGCACGCCGTCGGCGCGGCCGCGGTTGGCCGGAACCGTTGCCTCGGTGACCCACGCATTGAACGCTGCATCGTTGGCGCCGGAGCCGAAGAACGACATGATGCAGTCGAGAAGTACGATCGCGATAACGGCGAGCACCACGGCGGTGGCCGCGGGCTGAACCCCGGGTGCGGCATCCGGTTGAACGAACCCGAATGCGGCAGTCGAGAGCCCCCAGAGGATGTAGCCAAAGGCGATGAAGGGGCGCCTGCGGCGGGCGCGGTCGGATGCCGCACCGATGAGCATTGTCGCGAGCGTCGCCGTGATGGCGCTCAATGCCACGAGCAGTGCGATGACGTTGGGGTCGTCGGTGATCGTGTTGTAGACGAACACGTTGAGGTACATGTTCTCGACGGTCCAGGCGAGCTGGCCGACGAGGCCGACGACAACGAGTGCAGTCCACGTGCGGGCGCCCACGGCGGGCGGCTTCGGGCGGGCTGGGGGAGTGCGCGGGGTAGCGCGAGAAGGCGTGGGCATCGACATCCTTGACGATTCGGGTACTTTGAATCGTAGCCCGCCCCATTGCATCGTGGTAATCGCGGTGTTCAGAAGCGCCGGCGGCTCCCCAGAGAGAACCCTGCCCAGAACGCCAGGCCGATGAGGCCCAGCGCGATGAGCAGGCAGCCGATGAACGATGGGTCAGAGAAGAAGCTGCCGACTCCCGGAGTGAAGATGAACTCCGATTGAGGCGGGTATGCGAACCAGCCAAAGCTCCTCGGCTGAAACGACGTGACGATGAGCGTGATGCCTCCCGCGAGCACGGCGCATACAGAGAGCGCGACGAGCACTCGAGTCCACACCGGCCGCTTCATGTCATAAACTCTGCCATGTCGCGTCTACCCGATTGCGGCGCGACGCACCAGCGCGACCGGCTTCGACGCGACGAGCCAGCTGCCGATCGCGATCACGAGCGGCATGCCAAGCGCGAGTGCGGCGATCACGAACATCGGCGGCGAAAAGGCTCCGCCTCCTGTGGCACCAGCGAGTGAAAGCGCATAGGAAATCAGCAAACCCGCGGCGGTTCCAGCGATGGTGCCGATCACGACAAGGGCGATCGCCTGCCAGAACGCGAACGAGCGCCGCAGAAGCCGAGTGGCGCCGACAGCGGCGAGAGTGGCGTCGTCTGCACGCCCGTCTGCCCGCGAGAGGCCGATCGCGACAGCGCTCGCACACACGAAGAGCACGCCGGCGATGAGGAAGGTGGCGATGATGATGTACAAGATCGTCTGAGGTGGCCCGGTTTCGACCGACGCTGACGTCTGCATTCCCTCCAGGTCGAGGTTCAGCTTGTCGATCTGCGCCTGAGCGAACGCCTCGGCACCGGGAGTGGCGACAACGTACGAGGGCTGGAGGTCGATCCCCAGCGATTCCGCGGTGTCCCTCGGAACAAGGAGCTGAGTCCACAGCGGCTTTGGCGGGCTGAGAACGAAGGCATCGAAGGTCGACTCGTTCTGGGGCTCCTCGCTTGTCTCAACGACGGTGTTCCAATCAGTGTTCGGATCCCACCATTCCAGTGTGATCTCACCGTCGGTGACCAGCAGGTCGGAGCCGACGATGATGCTGCCAGCGCGGAACGCTTCGAGCGCTTCTTGCGGCACATCCCCGCCGTACCAGGCAGTGAGCCCGGCAGTATCCGTTACCGTGATCGGTTCGTGGTTCAGCGTGACGTGCTGCGCGTGGCTGCCGCAGCGTGGGTCTGAATCCATGATCTCGGCGTACGTGCTCGTATCGTCCGTGTACTCCGGAGACAGGGGATCTGTGGGGCACCGGCTGCCTGCCGGGACCGCAGGAACGATCAGGTCGCCCGCGGTCGCCGTTCCCGTCTCGTCGTCCCACTGAATCTCGGGCGTGTGGAACGTGCTCACCTCGGCGGCATCGAGATCGGATTCCACGGCACCAGTTACGCCGGACACCCCATCGAGGGTGCCTGGATCATCGTCTGACGACACGTAGATCTTCGCCTGCCCGGGCATCGTTTGATACTGGTACCCAGTGTCACTCTGCGTCGCGAGAGCAGAGCCCACGACGATCGCCGTGACAGCGAGGAACGCGGTCACCATGACCGACGCGAAGGCGGGCACCGCGCGACTCGTGTTCGCTGCGCTGTCACGGGATGCCATTCGCGCGCCGAGGCTGACAGGCGAGAGAACACGCGCGACGGCGCGAAGCACGAAGCCGCCGCACATGATCACGCCGATCTGGAAAATGAGGGGGCCGCACACAAGGGCCAAGATGGCCGCGAGCTTCAGACCAGCGGATTCGTCCCACGACAGCGAGCGGGCGGTGAACGCCCCAGCGACGCACGCGACGAGGCCGGCGATGAGGAAGCCGAGCCCCCATCGCGGAGCGGATCGGGACGGCGTGGTTGGCTTGCGGCTGCCGCGCAGGGCGCTGAGCACATCGAACTTGACGGCCGAGCGAGCGGGCGCGATGGCGGAGATCAGGCCGACGGCAACCGCGAGTACGAGGATGCCGACAAGAACCAGGGTGTTGGCGTGAAATCCCCAGTACTGCGTTGCGCTTCCGTCATCTGTCGCCGTCATAAATGCGGCCGCCGCGGGCACGCCGATTGCAAGGCCGACGATGCCGCCGACGCCACCGAGAACGATGCCTTGCGAGAGCACGACGCGGTACAGCATCCGCCGTTCGCCGCCAACACTCGCAAGCGTGGCGAGGGCACGTTGCTGTCTTCGAGCACCTACGGCGAAAGCCGCCCCAGCCAGCAAGACGATTTCAAAGACCGAGAAGACGGCAACCATGAGCAGAACGACACCGTATGACGACCAGAGCCCAGCCGATGCAGCCAGATCTGCAGTCGTCGAGTGTAAGACGATGTCTCGTGAGAGAACGGTGACGCCCGCGTGATTAAGCTCCGGAAGGTCGGCAGCTTCGATTGTCGTGTCGGGAAGGAAATACTCTGGCGTCCCGGTACCGAGAGCGTCAGCGACAGCTCCGTGGGGAATGTAGATACGCTCGGCATCGGAGGCATTCTGGGCATCGTTCAGCACCCCGGTGATCGTGAGTTCCACAGGGTCGGGTGCCGTGACCTCGATCACGTCTCCGATGTTCGCTCCCAGACGGGAGAGCGTCGCAGGCGTGACGAGGGCTTCGGTCGGCTCATCCGGTGCCGCACCCGTGATGATGTGTGTCCGGCCCGCGAACGCCTCGTCCCAAAGGTCGCCGACAGTCACGGGAATCTGACCGAGACCATGCTCGGTCTTCGCGATGACCTGCGACGAGCCAATCATGATCATGCGCGTCGATTCCGGGAACAGCGCGCGCACCGCTGCCTCGTCCGGCGGCGACGCATCACCGGGCTCCTCACTCATCGAGGTAATGCTCCCGGGGTCAAGTGGATCTTGTGCGAGCTCTGGATCGGGTGCATACCAGGCGAGCAGCTTCGCCTCGTTCTGGCCCAGCTCGGCAGCGACCTTCTCGTGAGGCGTGGGCATCGAGCTCTGCAGGATCACGGCAGCGGCCGAGAAGCCTGCGACCGGCAGCAGCACCATGAGCGCGACAATGATGCTCGTGCCCCGCGAGCGCCACACCGAACGGCGGGCGATGCGCAGTGCGAGACGCCATTCGGCCAGCGAACGCCGCCAGCGGGACTCTTCGCGGGCCGGCGCACCGCGCTGGTAACGCGGCTTGGCTGTGCGACCTGGCCGGGTGCCGTGGCGGCTCATCGGTCGTCGGCTCCCGTCAGCAGCGACTCGATCGGGTCGACGGTTGATTCGTCGACAACACGGCCATCGCGCAGAAAGACGATGCGGTCGGCCCACGCTGCGTGCCGCGCATCATGGGTGACGAGGATGCCGCCAGCCCCCGAATCGACGCGGCCACGCAGCATCCGCAAGACGACATCGCCGGTCTCGGAGTCGAGTGCCCCCGTCGGCTCGTCTGCGAGAATCAGCGATCTGGGGCCGACGACCGCTCTCGCGATCGCGACACGCTGCTGCTGCCCGCCCGACAGGTCATCGGGGAAGTGGTCTGCGCGATCGGTCAGCTCGACACTCGCCAGCGCATCGTTCGCCGCGGTGCGCACCTTCCGAGCCTTCCAGCCGTCGAGCTCCAGCGGAAGGGACACATTCTCGCGTGCCGTGAGCGTCGGAATCAGGTTGAAATCCTGAAACACGAACCCCAGGGTGCGACGTCGAAGGCGTGCGACGTCGGCCGGTTTCGCCTCGCTGAGGTAGATCCCCTCGACGATCACCTCGCCGCTCGTCGGAGTCGTGAGCCCACCCGCGGCGGCGAGCAGCGTCGACTTTCCCGACCCCGAGGCACCCATGACGGCGACGAGTTCGCCCGCGTGCACCGTCAGATCGACACCGGCCAACGCGGTTACGGATGTTGCTCCTGTACCGTAGTGCTGCGAGACGCCGTCGAGGCGCAGCAGCTCGGCGGTCATCGCCGCGCTCCGCGCGTTGCAGCTGGGCGTTCGGTGGGGCCGTCGGCGGATGCTGTCGGCCGACCACGGCGCGGCAGCTTAGCAGCATCCTGTACCGGCATCGCCCGGGACTCGAAACGGCGAAGTCGCGACTCCACGTGATCCAGCCAGCGCACCTCGGCCTCGGCCTGGAAGATCAGGTTGTCGACGACGAGCTGCCAGGCAAGTTCTTCGGGCCCATCGGCGTCACCGCCCGCGTACTTCGTGCGTGTGAGCGTCTGAAGGTTCGCCAGCGAGGCACGGCGCTGCACCTGCACGACCGCCGTGATGTCGACGCCAGGCAGGGTCGCCGCCAGCGCGAGCTTGATCGCCAGCTCATCGCGCGTGATGCGCCCGCGCTCGACGGGAGTGCCGAGCCACCCCCGCACCGCGTCGTGCCCGGTCTCGGTGATCTCGTAGAACTGGTGCCCCTCGGCATCCGTCTCACCCTTGATCACGAGACCATCGCGTTCGAGACGCTCGAGCGTCGAGTAGGTCTGGCCGACGTTGAGCGGCCACGTCGACCCGGTTCGCCTGTCGAACTCGGCCTTCAGCTGGTACCCGTAGGCGGGCCCCTGATCAAGAATGGCCAGCAGACTGTGCTTCACGCTCATGCGATTCCCCTGTAATGCGTACTCGGTACGTATCACTATATACATACCGAGAAACTAAATCAGGATGCTGGTGCGATTCCGCCCTGATTGATACCGTGGGCGGCACGAGCGAGGCGCAGAATGGAGGATGACGCAGTGAACCCGACTCTTCCGGTCGCGTACGATATTGCGTGGTCGGCGTCCATCGTCGTCTGGGTAGCCATCGCCGTGTTCTTTTGCGTGAAGGTCGTGCGCGATCAGACGCTGACTCCGGGCAGCAAACTGCTGTGGGTCATTGTGATCGTCTGTGCACCGGTTGTCGGCGTCATCGCGTGGTTCGCCTCAGCTGATTGGCGCCGCAGGAGCCAGCCACTCACTGCGCACAGCGAGCGTGAAAGTCAGTCAGTCAGGTAGTCCCGAAGTACACGCGCGTGATTGACCTTCGGGTCTTTCGCCCCGTACACGAGCGTCACCGTGGAGTGCTCTGACACCATGTCACGCAGCTCATCGACAGCGTCATTGTCATCAAGCTCGCTGCGGTACCGAGTGGCGAACTCGTCAGCACGCTCGGGATCGTGATTCCACCAAGTGCGCAGATCGGGGCTCGGTGCGACATCCTTCAACCACGCGTCGAGCTGCGCAGCCTCCTTCTTGACGCCACGCGGCCACAAACGGTCGACGAGCACACGAAAGCCGTCAGCATTCGCGGCATCCTCATACACCCGCTTGATCTGCACGCCCATACGGCGATTCTACGCCGCATCTCGCGGCGCAGCGAGGGTCTCAGCGGCTGTCGCTACTCCTCGGTCGACGGCTCATCCGCCGGCTCGTCCGTCGCCGGGGTCTCGGTGCTTGCGCCGTCGTCGTCCGAGCCCCCTGATTCGCTCGCGGCCTGCTGGATCGCCTTTGCGAGGGCCGCGGTGTCGCTGACTCCACCCTGGTACTGAGTGCCGTTAATGACCACAGTGGGTGTTCCCGAGACGGGAGCGGGTGTGTCGAGGTATGAGTAGTCGCCGCTGCTCATGGCGCGGTCAGAGGTATCGGCCACCCACCCCGAGAATGTCTCGTTGTCCATGGCCTTTTTGACGTTCTCATCGGTGACGCCTGCCGACTGCAGAATCGACCAGATCTCGTCGTTGGTGAGGCCCTCGGTGTTCTCAGCGGGCTGGTTTGTGAACATTGCCGTGTTGGCGGCGAGGAATACCTCCGGCTGGTAACTCGCGACAGCCGCCATTGCGTTTGCTGCACGCGTCGAATACTCGGTGCCCTGAGAAAGTCTGTCGAGGAACGAGAGGGGGTGGAGCTCAAGTGTGATGTCGCCGGACGCCGTCAACTGTGTGAGCATCTCACCGTTCGCGTTCTCAAACTGGCCGCAGATCGGGCACATGTAGTCGAGATAGACGACGACGCTCACGGAATCCGAGTACTGCGAGAAGTCCGTGAGCGTGGGCGTACCGCCCTCGTCCAACGCCGGAGTTTCTACAGGTACCGGCTTGTTGTCATTTGAGGTGAACAGGATGCCGTCGCTGATCATGTTCTTCGGGCCGGCCGACGTGGTCGTCGGCTTCATCGAGGTGACGATCACGAAGACGACGACGGCGATCACCGCGAGGATGATGATGCCGATACCGCCCTGCCATGCCCACCGCACGCGGCGCTCGTGCTTCTCGTGACGCTCACGTTCCTGACGTGCGAGTTCGCGAATCTGCTGCTGCCGCTGCTTCTTCGACGCTCCGGCTTGGGGGGCATTGTTGGGCTTTTTGCTCACGGCTCATCCTGGTCGAGTGCGGGAGGTTGTCACAGCAACAATACGTCAGGAGGGTATGTGTCGCATGTGCGAGTGCTGAAAACAGCGGATGCTGCGCGGCAGAGTCGCGCAGCATCCGTCGTCATCGTTCGTCGCCGTGCTACTTCGCGCCCTCGGTCTCCGTTGGCGTCGGGGCAGGCGTTTCCGTCGACGACTCCGAGCCGTCGTCCTTCGCCTTGTCATCTTCGGCCTTGTCTTCGGCCAGCACCTCCGAGATGAACGCGAGAAGATCAGACGACTCGTCCATCTTGCCGGTGAACTTCTCTCCCTGCACCAGCACGAGAGGCGAATGGGCCACGAGCTTCACGTCGGTTCCCTGCAGGGGGCCGTTCGCGGCGGCCTGACTGACCGTCGCCACCCAGTTGGCATAGCGGTCATCGGTGATACACGTCGAAATGTCCGTGTTCTCGCCGCCCAATGCCGTGGACACGGCCTTCGATACTCCGGCCTTGTCGATTGGGGTGTTGGTAACGAGCGGATTGGCGTCGAGCAGCGCCGTGTTGACGGCCAGGAAGTTCGTCGGCGCGAAGTTGGCGGCACAGGCAGCCGCGTTGGCAGCCATCGTCGAGTAGTTGTTCGTCGCCGAATCGTACTGGTCGAGGGCGATCGGTTTGATCTCCAACTGGATGAGCCCGTACGTGGCCCACTGCTGCAGCTGGTCGCCGTTGGTGGCGAAAAATGCGGCAGCATCCTTGCTTCCGTAATCGACGTAGATCGTGATGGGAACGACACCTTCGCTGGGCGCTGGCGCGGCCGCGGCGGGCTCAAGCCACCCGTGTGCGTCTGAGGGCACAGCCGAAATCGCCTGCCCGTCTCCGGTCAGAACGAGCCCATCGCTCGCCATGTTCTCGGGGCCCTCGTTCGCCAGGCGCAGCTGCGTCCAGACGACGAGTCCAACGGCGGCGATGATCGCGACGATCAGCAGAATCAGGCCGGAAATACCCAGAGCCTTGCGCCGTTTGCGCCGCTTGCGATCGGCTTCGCGCTTGATTCGTGCCATCTCTCGCTGCAGTTCGCGGCGCTCTTTCTTGGTGAGGCCTTCGAGCTGCTTCTTATCGATCGTCATGCGGGTGCGTCGTCCTTGTCGTGGCGGGAGTCTCCGCACGAAGTGTAGTCGCTCGAGGCCGTCAAATCCGATTCGAGGCATCAGCGGTGCTGCTCAGCCGTAGCGATCGACCAGCCGCGCCCCGAGTTCGGCGAGAGCCGCGCGGACCTCGGGTGGGCCGACTACCTCGATCGCCGCCGTCCATCCCGCCAGCTGCTCCGCGAGTGCTTTACTGCTCTGTGCGCGCACCTCAACGCGCGCTCCGCCGTCTGCCGCGGCGTCCTGCACGCTTGCCTGCACCCCGAAGCGGTCGAGAAGGGCAGTCGTGGCGAAGTCCTTCACGAGAACGTCTGCCGAGGAGGAGCCGCGCAACGACTCGACCTCGGCAACGGCAGCCGCCCACGCCGCCCGCAGATCGAAATCGGGCGGCGTTCTCGCCTCGTCGGCGCGGATGCTGATCGCCGTGATGCGGTCGACCCGGTACAGGCGCGGTTTGTCACCAGGGCTGGCGAGCAGATACCAGCGCCCGCTTCGCGCGGCAACGCCGAGGGGGGTCATAGCCACAGCGGATCTGTCGCGATAGCAGACATCGACTGCAGCGCCCGCCGCGATGGCGCGCTGAATCGTCGAGACGGCGTGCGGTGTCGTGCGCGGTGCGTCACCCCAGCGACCGCCATCGTTCACCGTCGAGCCGATGGCGCGCTCGGCGCTGGAGCGAAAGGTCGTGGGCAACGCTGCGAGCAGTTTTCGAATTCCGGATGCCGCCTCCGCGGCGTTCCCGTGCGTCTGCCCCAGCAGAGCGAAGAGCGCCGTCGACTCGGGTTCGGTGAGCCCTGTCAGATTCGTGCGCGCACCGCCGAGCAGTCGCCAGCCGCCGCCACGCCCCGGCTGCGGATACACCGGAACACCGGACATCGACAGGGCCTCAAGGTCGCGCCTCGCCGTCGCAACGGAGACCTCGAGCTCTGCAGCCAAACGGGCGGCGGTCACCGACTCGTGGGCCTGTAGCACGAAGAGTACGCGAATCAGTCTGTCGGCTCTCATGATGACAAGAATGCCACTTTAAGTGCTCATAACGTGAGCACTTTGAACGAAAGACTTGATTCAGAAGCCGCGAAGATATCGCCGGCAGAAAGGTCACAGATCATGTTCAGAGGAATCGCCAACGTCAACCTCGTCTCCGCAGATATGCCCGCGGCCATCGAGTGGTACTCCCGTGTGTTCGACGCGGCACCCTACTTTGTGCGACCAGAAACCGGGGAGCCGCAGTATGCCGAGTGGCGCTTCGGGGACGACGAAGACGAGTTCGCTCTCATGAGCGCCGCGTTTCGACCCGCCCTTGACGCGCCCGGTGGCACGCTCGTCTATCTGCACGTCGATGATGTCGCCGCGTCATTCGACGAGCTCATTCGCAGCGGGGCCCGCGAATTCGACCCGGTGATGCAGAGGAGCGAAGACTGGTGGACGGCATCGGTCGTCGACCCGTTTGGCAACCTGATCGGGCTGATCCAGAGTCCACACTGGGCCGCGGCGCATCAGTGACCGGATGCTGTCGCTCAGCGCCCGCGCATGATGGGCGCGGTGCGGGGCCCCGCGTCGTAGTGCGCGAGGTCGCCGGCCTCTTGCGCGAGACGCGCCGCCACGCGGGCGATGTCGACGGCCTCGACGGGATCGCTCGCCGCCTCGGCAAGAGCAAGTTGCCGCTCGGCTTCGGCAATGCGCGTGCGGGCGTCAGCACCCACACGCCCCCGGTTCGCCGCGATGAATTCACGCGCTGATTCGAGGTGACTTCTCGCCGAGAAGAGGGCTCCGGTCAGGGCGTCGCGCGCGGTGTCAATGCGCCGCTGCGCGCTTCGTGCGGAGGCGAGCGCATCGTCGAGCGCAGCGTGGGCCGAGCGGATGCTGTCAATGCTGAGCAGTGGCGTCTGCGGGCCGGTCGCCGCCGCCACCGCATCGAGTTCGCCGCGCAGTTCGGCCATGCGCGCCGTGATGTGTTCGGCCGCATCGGGCAGTTCGCTGGCGTCACGCAGCCCGGCGGCCTCGGTCAGCGCACGTTCGGCGTCAGAGATCGTCGACCTGAGTTCTGCGTCGGCAGAGGCGAGGCGGTCTTCGGCACGGGCGAGCGCATCGAGCGCAGCAGACGCCGCAGCGCACGCGTTCTCCGCTTTCTCCAGATGCGGTACAGCGGGTTCCGCAGATTCCAGTGCGGCATCGGCGTCGGCAAGGGCGCGATCGGCGACCGCCAGCTGTTCGCGGGCTTTCGGGACAGCGTCGCGCTGATCGGCGAACGCTCGCGCCGCGTACAGCTTCGACAGTCGGGCAATGCGCGCTTCAGCATCCGGTACTCGCGCCTCAATCTCATCGCGCATAGTGCGCACGGCGGCCAGGCGCTCCGGAGCGGTGCGCTCATCGGTGCGTCTGTCGACAAACGCCGAGGTCTGTTCGCTCAGCGTGCTCTCGATCTCGGCGCAGGCCTCGAGGATGCTTGTGGACCACGAGCGTCGCTCGGCGTCGGTGTCTGGAGTCACGTCGCTCAGCAGCTGTCGCCGTTCGAACGCAGAGCTGAGCGTCGCGCGGGCGTTCTCCAGCGCTTCGGCAAACGAGGCGGTTGCGTCGGGCCCGAACTGCGCCACGGCAAACGCGAGCTCCTCGGCCCCGTGCCGCACCGCTTCGTCCGCCTGAACGAGCGCCTGCCCGGCACGGATCTCGAGCTGCTCGATCGATTCAGGTCTTGGATCGGCGATACGCCCCGAGGCGATCGCCCGCCGACGTCGCAGCCTGACCACGTATACGACGCCGATCACGATGAGGGCGGTCGTGCCGAACACGACAAGCGACGGCACCCACCAGAGCGAAGACATAGTCAGAGTCTAGAAAACGGATGCTGTGAGGGCGCCCGCTCCGAGGCGATGCTCAGCCGACGAGGTGCTTCTCAAGCTCGGCGACGGTGTCGACGTGCGCGAGCGAGCCCTGAGCCTCGGCCTCTGTTCCGTAGCCCCAGCCGACGATGACCACCGGGAGGTCGTGAGCTGTTGCACCCTCGACGTCGTGGATCCGGTCACCCACGTACACGGTGTTCGACAGGTCGATGCCCCGGTGGTGCAGGCGGCGCAGCGCCTCGGCGATGACGTCCGCCTTTGCGCTGATGGTCTCGTCTGCCGATGCGCCGCAGATGATGCCGAAATAGCGCTTCAGCCCGAAGTGCTCGATCACCTGCGCCACCTGGTACTCGGGCTTGCTGCTGGCCACGGCGAGTGGAATCCCCGCCGCGTTCAGGCGAGCGAGCATCTCTGGGATGCCGTCGTAGACGCGCGAGCCCGACCACGGGCCGTCCTCTTCAGAGATCGCGCGGTATACGTCGAGCGCCTCGATCGCCTCGTTCGGCGTGAATCCGTACTGTTCGAGCGACTCAAGCATGGGCGGCCCGACCCAGCTGAACAGATCTGCCTTGTCGGCGACGGGGCGTCCGAGCTTTTTCAGGGCGCGGTCGATGCGGTCGACGATGCCGGGGGCCGAATCGGTGAGGGTGCCGTCGAGGTCGAAGAGAACGCACGACCAGGGGCGGGAAGAAGTAGTCATTGTGCTCTCCATCGTAGGCGAGCGCCCTGATGACGGGGTCCGTAGCGTGACCATGCGTCTGCGATCGGGTCTGCGTGGCCTCGACGCGCTGCACCTCGCCACCGCCCTCCTCATCGCGGGCGACCTGGCGGAGTTTCTCGCATTCGACAATGACCTGAACGCAGCGTCTCGGGAACGAGGGCTGCCGCTCCATCCGGCAGCTGCGGTGTAACCGGATCGGCTGCCTAAAACAGGCGGCCGTCGGCGATGTCCATGCCACGCATGGCGTCATAATCGAGAACAAGACACCGGATGCCGCGATCCTCCGCGAGCGTTCGAGCCTGCGGCTTGATCTCCTGTGCCGCGAAAACTCCCTCGACCGGGGCAAGCAGAGGGTCGCGGTTCATCAGCTCCAGATAGCGGGTGAGCTGCTCGACGCCGTCGATGTCTCCGCGGCGCTTCAGCTCGACGGCGACCGATGCGCCCGCAGCATCCTTCGCCAGAATGTCGACGGGGCCGATCGCTGTCATGTACTCGCGCCGCACGAGCGTGTGACCGTCGCCGAGAAGTTCAATCTGTTCGGCGAGAAGCTTCTGCAGGTGGGCCTCGACGCCGTCTTTCTGCAGACCGGGGTCGATGCCCAGCTCGTGCTGTCTGTCGTGAAGCACCTCGAAGATCGACACGACGATCTGGTCGCTCGTCTTCTTGTGCGTGACCTTCCAGACGTCGACGATGCCGGCCTCGCGCTGCTCGTCGCTGGGCTCTTCGGTCTCGAAGGTGCACGGCGGGCTCATCCAGTTAAGCGGCTTGTAGCTGCCGCCGTCCGAGTGCACAAGCAGACTGCCATCGCTCTTCAGCATGAGCAGCCGCGTCGCCTCGGGAAGGTGGGAGGTCAGCCGACCGGCGTAGTCGACCTGGCACTTCGCAATCACCAAACGCACCCTGCGAGTGTACACAGCAATCGGGGACCAACTTTCACGACGCCACGGATGTCTCCGATAGCGAAAGTTGGTCCCCGATTATTGGTGGGCGGTGATTGCGGCCGCCAACGGTGTTAGTGCGTTAGTCGGCTGCCGAAATCGCCGTCGCGTGGTCGTGCGCGAACTGCTCGATGCTGCGGGCGGGGCGGCCGAGCAGATCGCTCACCGTCGAGTACACCTCGGCGGCTTCGCCCCGGTCATAGTGCGCATAGTCCTCGAGGAGCCCGTCGACCTGCCATGACGGCAGGAAGGATCCGAGTGCGGCAGCGAACTGCTCGGCGGATACCGGCGCGAAGCTGATGCCGAGGCCGGTTGCCTGCGAGAGAGCTGCCGCGATCTCAGCATGCGTCACCGCGCGGGGGCCGGTCAGCGTGTATGTCGCGCCCGCGTGCCCGCTCTCAGTGAGAACGGCAGCTGCGACCTCGGCGATGTCTCTCGTGTCGATCGCGCTTACTCTTGCATTCTCGATCGGTGCAGCGAGTGCACCGGTGCGGGCGGCGTTCGCCGCAAACGGCAGGAGGCCCTGCATATAGAGGTTCGGGCGCAACACCGTGGAGTCGATGCCGAGTTCACGAACGTGGTGCTCGACTTCGGCGTGCCAGCGCAGAAAGCGCACGGGCGAGTCGGCGTCGGCCGCATACTGCGACAGGAGCACGAGCCGGCGCACGCCTGCCGCCGCGGCAATGTCGGCGAAACGGCACTGCAGCATGGCGGCATCCGGTTCTGACGGACTGTTGAGAAACACGGTGTCCGTCCCGGCGACGGCTCGTTCGAGGGATGCGGGGTCGCGCAGATCGGCGACGGCATTCTGCGTTCCCGAGAGCTCGTGCTCTCGACGAGACATCGTTCGCACGGTTGCCCCTCTACGCACCAGCTCGGGCACGAGGGCTGCGCCGATGGTTCCCGTTGCTCCGGTGACGAGGATTGTTGTTGTCATTCTGAGTTCCTAACTTTGCGTGTGACGTAGATGGGAAGGGCTGGTGTCAGCGCGAGAGCGTGTCGACACGTGCACTCTTTTCCGAGTGTTGCCGCGATGTGGGGATGAACGAGAGCCCGAGTGCAATCAGCGCGAAGGTCGCGAGTCCGAAGAAGGCGGTGGTGAAGTCGATGGCGCCGTCCGCCGTCGCGTTCGTCGTTGCGACACCGACGAGCGCTGCAAGGCCGATCGCTCCGCCGAGCTGCCGCGATGCGTTGATGAGCCCGCTGAGAAGACCTGATTCGCCCGCAACCGCGTCTCGCACTGCCGTCGTCGTCGCGTAGACCGAGGTGAGGCCGATGCCGATGCCGATGAGGACGAAGGAGCCGAGAAGCGAGAGGGAGAATCCGTTCGCTGTCTGGTCGAGTGCCAGCCACAGGAACCCTCCGATGAGAACCAGCAGGGCCACTGACATCGCTCGCGAGGGCCCGAGCAGCTTCGCGATCGTGGGCGCGATGAGGCTGGCGACGACGATCATGACGGCGATGGGCAGCTGACTGAGACCGGTCAGGGCCGGCGACATGCCCAGGTCGTTCTGCTGGAACTGCGGGAGGAAGAAGAACAGACTCACTGAAGCGCCGCCGACGAGCAGCATCACGGAGTTGGCCACGACGACATTGCTCTTCTGCAGAAGCCCGAGCGGCACGAGCGGCCCGCGAGACTTCTTCTCGATGATCACAAACGTTGCCAGAAGAGCAGCGCCGAGGGCGAGGCCGGCGAGAGTGAGGGGCGAGTCCCAGCCGTTCTCTGGCGCCGAGATCATGCCGAGCGCCAATGCCGAGATGCCGAGGGTGATGGTGATTGCGCCGGGAAAGTCGAATGTGCCCGGGCGCGGACGTGTTGCGGGAACAGACAGGAGAACGATGGCACCGACGATCACGGTGATCGGCACGGGAATCCAGAACACGGACTGCCATCCGAGAATCTGCGTCACGACTCCGCCGAGAACGACTCCCAACAGGCTTCCGGCCCCGGCGACCGCGCCCCAAATGCCGAGGGCCTTGGCGCGCTCCTTGCCGTCGGGATACAGCCCGACGACGAGTGAGAGGGCAGACGGAGTGATGATCGCCGCACCGACTCCCTGGATGACGCGACCGGCGATCAGAAACTCGCCAGACGGAGCCAGAGCACACAGCAGCGACGCGGCGATGTAGACGAGGAGGCCGGTGAGAAAGACGCGTCGGCCCCCGAGGACATCGGCGATGCGTCCGCCGAGCAGCAGCAGGCCCGCGAACGCGACAAGGTAGCTGTCGACGACGATCGAGAGCTCCGTGCTCGAAAGACCGAGCCCCGCGCGAATCGTCGGCCCGGCCAGGTTCACCATCGAGACATCGAGGATGACGACGAACATGGCGGCGGCGAGCCCCGCCATTGCCAGGCCTCGACGTGGCGGCCGTGAGCCTTTCGCCGTGACGGACGCCGAGTGACTGAATGACATTTCTGACCCTTTCGGAGGAACTTTCTTGAGTAGTTATAAGTTCTAACAGAAGCAAGTATGCGTTACTAAACGTCAGAACGTCAAGCGTTTGTTTGAGCTGATAGTGTTAGGGCATACGCGACAGCGGGACGGGACGGAGCACACCATGGAATCGGAACCTCGCCGTACATCGATTCGAGAGCGGTTTCGCGAGCAAGTGCGCGACGATGTCAAGGTCGTCGCGCTTGAGCAGCTCGCCGACGGCGGTGCGGAGTCGATCTCGCTCAATGCCATAGCGAAGAAGCTCGGCGTTTCAGGCCCCGCACTTTACCGGTACTACGCGAACCGCGACGAGTTGCTGAAGAGTCTCGTCATCGATGCTTACCATGACCTGCGCGATGCCCTCTTGGCTGCGCCCGGGGCGCGCGATGACCAGTGTGAGGACCGCGTCAAGGCTCTAGCGCGGGCCTACAGGTCGTGGGCGAAAGATCGGCCGAACCGCTATGAACTACTCTTCAAGCCGCCGTTGCCGGGATACGACGCCCATTCGGCAGAGATCTCCGAGGCCGGACGATCAGTCATGGGTGTTGTTCTGGGAGTGATCACGGGTCGTCTGGGCGCGGAGTCATCCAAGAGTGTCGACGAAAAGGGCGCGGGAGTGAACGGCGTTCTTGACAGCGAGGAAGTGCTTCGAGAACGCCGTGCATCGTCGCCCGAGTACCAACTTGCTTTGCGCGTGTGGTCGCGTTTGCACGGGTTCGTCAGCTTGGAGCTCGGCGGAGCATACGCCGCGATGGGCGTGGATGCCGATGCTCTCTTCGACACAGAACTCGCCGTTCTCACAGTCAGCGCCGAGTCGCTGAGCGAACCGCGTCGCCCGTAAAGTTCTTCGGCCGGCTGTCAGTCGGTCGGTTCGATGCGCACCGAGCGCTCGCGGGCTGCCGGCGAGGCGATGCCCGCGATCGCGATCAGGCCCAGCACTACGAAGAGTGCATTCAGCAGCCCGATGTGGTCGGCGAGAAGCCCGATGAGCGGCGGTCCCACGAGGAACGCGCAGTAGCCGATGATGGCGACGGCACTCACGCGTGCCGCGGCGTCCTTGGGTGAATCGGCGGCAGCGGACATGCCGACCGGGAAGCCGAGCGAAGCGCCCAGCCCCCACAGGACTGCGCCGACAACGAGCAGCGGAAGACTCGGCGCAATGATGAAGAGCAGCAGCCCCAGGACGGCCGAGACGCCGCAGCCGATCAACACGCGGACGCGCCCGAATCGGTCGAGGAACGGACCGCCGATCACGCGGCCCACCGTCATTGCGGTGAGGAAGACGGCGAGAATTGCGGCGCCGGAAGATTCCAGCATCCCGTGCCCATCGACGACGGCAAGCGCGACCCAGTCGTTGGCACTGCCCTCGGCGAACGCCATGCCCAGGATGATCAGGCCGATCGCGAGCAGGCGCGGGTCGGCCCAGACGGCCAGGCTGTCGCGGACCTTCTGCCTCCAGCTCGTGTTCTGGCGCTTCAGTTCTTGCGTCTCTGTCGTCGTGCGCGCCGGAACGAAACGCACGGCGATGAGCGTCGTGACGGCAATAAGCACAGCCATGAAGACGGCGTGCACCAGCATCGAGACGTTGAACAGTTCGGTCAGCGCGGCGATGCCGGCTCCGACGACGGTGCCGCCACTGAAGAAGGCGTGCATGAGCGGCATGACCGTGCGCTTCAGGTGCTTCTCGACATCGGCTGCCTCGACGTTCATGACGACGTCGCAGCTGCCGTTTCCAAACCCGAACAGGCCCAGCCCGACGCCCACGACGGCGGGTGTGTAGAACACGGCGGCCCCGAGCCCGATGACGACGAGCCCAACCGCGACCAGCAGCATGGATGCAAGCATGCTGCGACGCGGCCCGAGGCGCGCGAACATCATCGGCGCGAGGATCAGACCCACGACCGAGCAGGCAGACATGCAGAGCACGAGCAGCCCGACGGAGCCCGTCGTGATCTCAAGGTTCGCCTTGATCGTCGGTACGCGTGCTGCCCACGTGGCCATGCTGAGACCGGCCATCGTGAAGATGACGAAGATCGCATTGCGCCACGCGACGGTCTCGCTGCGTGAAGTCGTCACAGTCATGAGTGCCATTCGACGAGTTGAGGGGCCGGAGAACGCCGATCGAATCGATTCGAGAACGGCATCAGCCTAAGCTAGCCGAGACACGACTCGGCGGTCAAGCCGCCGGAGAGCGAGGAGAGGAGGCTGTCATGCCGACACCGCAGAACGCGAGTGCGCGACCGACGCTTGCCGACGTCGCCGCGCGTGCCGGGGTGTCGCCCTCGACAGCATCCATCGCCTTCAGCGGCCAGGGACCGGTGTCCGCGGCGACGAAGAAGAAGGTGCTCGATGCCGCATCCGCCCTGGGCTACGTCGGTCCGGATCCACGGGCGGCCGGGCTGCGTCGGGGGAGAAGCGGAATCGTGGGCGCCGTGCTCGCATCCCGCATCGGCGTCTCGTTTCGCGACCCGGTGTTGATCCAGACCCTCGACGGGCTCGCCGAGGAGCTCAGCTCGGTGGACGCCAGCCTCCTGCTCATGAGCGAGACGGTGGAGGGCGCGAGTCAGGTCACTGTCGCCAATGCGCCCGTGGATGCTGTCGTGCTGCTCGGCTGCAACATCGACCCCGGGCAGTCGCTCGACGTGCTGCGGCGCCGCGGAATCCCCATGGTCGCGATCGAGGCGGAGCCGACGGGGCAGAGCCCGGTGATCAGCGTGGACAACAGGGGTGGAACCCGGATGCTCGCGCAGCACCTGCGCGAACTCGGCCACGAGCGCGTCAGCCTCATCACCCTTGGGCTCGAACGGCCGAGCGAGCCGCGCAGACTGACGCCCGACTGCGAGCATGACAGTGTGCTGCCGGCGCGTGAACGACTGCAGGGAGCGAGAGACGTCTATCCGGAGATCGGCGGCTGGGTCGCGGGTGCGAGCCGCGTTGACGCGGGACGGCGTGCGGCTCTTGCCCTGCTCGACGTCGCGCCGGCGCAGCGCCCGACCGCCATCATCGCGCAGAGCGACCTGATCGCTGCCGGTGCCATTGCCGCCGCCCGTGAGCTCGGCCTCGAGGTCCCCGGTGATCTGAGCGTCGTGGGCTTTGACGGCATCCGTGTCGATCATCTGGGAATGCGACTGACGACTGTGCGCCAGCCGACGTATGCGAAGGGCGCGGCTGCGGGGCGTGCGGTGCTGGCGCTTCTCGACGGCCGTGAGCCGCAGTCGACATCGTTCGACGTCGAGTTCGTGGCCGGTGAGACAACGGCTCCCGCGCGTTCCTGAGCGATCTGGCGGGTGCCGACGCCAGGCACCCGGGATACCCTGGAAGCACCACGATCGAAAGGCCTGAACGTGACTACGGTGAGCTCGGACGCGCTGGATGCCGCGACACCTGTCGCCGCACGGCTCCTGCCGGTCTATGAGGACCTGCACCGGTACCCCGAGCTGTCCTTCCACGAGGTGCGGACGGCGGGAATCATCGCGGCGCGGCTTGCCGAACTCGGGTACGACGTGCACGAGGGCGTGGGCCGCACCGGCGTCGTCGGCGTTCTGCGGGTGGGCGAGGGCCCCGTCGTGATGCTGCGCGCCGACATGGACGCCCTGCCGGTGCGAGAGCAGACCGGGCTGCCGTACGCGTCGAGCGAGCGGGGCATCGATCCCGATGGAAATGACGTGCCGGTGATGCACGCCTGCGGGCACGACATCCACGTCACAGCGCTGCTCGGGGCTGCCGAGCTTCTGGCTGGCGCGCAGAGCGACTGGTCTGGAACCCTCGTGCTCGTTTTCCAGCCCGCCGAAGAAAACGGCGGCGGCGCACAGGTGATGATCGACGACGGTCTGTACGACATCGTCCCGGCACCGGACGTCGTCATGGGCCAGCATGTCATGCCGCTGCCGACCGGATTCATTGGGGTGTCAACAGGGCCGGCGTTCGCAGCGACGGATGAGCTCGAGGTGCGCCTGTTCGGCCGCGGCGGGCACGGATCGCAGCCGGAGTCGACGATCGATCCCGTCGTGATGGCCGCGGCGACGGTGATGCGGCTGCAGACCATCGTGTCGCGAGAGGTCGCCGGGCGCGAGACAGCCGTGCTCACCATCGGAACGATGCAGGCCGGCTCCAAGAGCAACGTGATCGCCGACGAAGCGCGTCTCGGGCTCAACATCCGCAGCTACGATCCGGGAGTGCGCGACCGCGTGATCGCGGCGGCGCACCGTATCGTGAACGCCGAGGCCGCAGCATCCGGTGTCGACCGCGCCCCCGAGATCACGGGCCGTGACTCGTTCCCCGTGCTCGTCAATGACCCCGCTGCGACCGGTCGCACCGTTGCCGCATTCGCCGAGCGGCTCTCGGGCGTCACGGTGCGCGAGGTGCAGCCGGTGATGGGCAGTGAGGACATCGGAAACCTCGCCATCCCGGTCGACGCGCCCATCGTCTACTGGCTTCTCGGCGGTGCCGATCCCGCGCTCTTTCCGGAGCCGGAGACCCTGACGGCGCTTCCCAACGGCGTGCCGTCGAACCACTCGCCGTTCTTTGCACCCGTGCCCGAGCCGACGCTGCGCGTGGGCATCGCGGCACTCACCACCGCCGCGCGCGAATGGCTCCGCGCGGCTGAGCAACCTGAGGGGGAACGATGATCAAGGTGCTGTACTCCGACGATGGCGTCGTCATGATTCGGCCTGTCACCACCGCCGATGCCGAGGCGCATATCGCGGGGCGGGACTCCGAGTACGTGACGTGGATCGACTCGTCGGATGATGCCGACGACGTCGAGCGGCGACGATTCGCCGCTGCCGAGGAGGCATGGGCCGCGGGTGGCCCGATCTACGAGTTTGCCATCATCGCCGACGGTGCCCTCGCGGGCACCATTACGGCGGAGACCGGGCACGAGGGGCTGCAGCCGCACCAGGCGGATATCGTCTACGGACTGTACCCGAGCACGCGCGGGCGCGGCATCGCGACGCGAGCCGTGATGCTGGTGGTGTCGTTCCTCGACCAGATCCCCGGCATCTCCGAGGCGATCACGCGTGTGAACCCCGAGAACCCGAAATCACGTTCCGTCGCCGAGCGCGCCGGCTTTGAACCGCTCACGACGGCCGCCGCCGAGGCAGACGCGAACGACTGGCTGAGCACACGTGTGTCGCTCGTGCCAGCAGAGCAGCGGTAACGGCACCCTCGTGGTGTCGGCTGGTAGTGGGGACCACGCGCTGTTGACGGACGATGCTCCATTGACCAGGAGCACAGAACGGGTGCGCAGAACGGGTGCGATCACTCGCACTCAGTGAATTGCTGTAACTCTGCGGACGTGCTGTAACTCCGCGGCAGTGCAGCACGTCCGCAGATGTCAGAAAGTGTTGTCGCGGCGCTCGATGAGGCCGAGGTCGAGTGCCCGCAGCACGGCCTGTGTTCGATCGGAGACCCCGAGCTTCTCGTAGGCATGCAGCAGGTGCGTCTTCACCGTTGCCTCGCCGATGAACAGCTCGCGCGCGATCTGCGGATTGCTCTTGCCCGCGGCGACGAGCCTCAAGACGTCGAGTTCACGCGGGCTGGGGGCTGGCGGCTGAGGCTCAGGGGTGTGTCGCATCCGCTTGACCAACGCCGCCGCGATCGACGGCCCCAGAACGGTCTCGCCCCCAACCACGGCGCGGACGCCCGCGACGATCTCGTCTGACGGTGCCGCCTTCAACAGGTACCCGGATGCTCCCGCCTCGATCGCCCCGAGGATGTGATCGTCGCTCTCGTACGTTGTGAGAATCAAAACCCGGGTATCGGGAAGTTCGGTGGCGATTTCGAGCGTCGCCTCTGTGCCATCGAGCTCGGGCATGCGCAGATCCATGAGCACCAGATCGGGGTGCAGGGCGCGCGTGCGCGCAATGGCCTCGGCCCCGGTCGCCGCCTCGCCGACGACCTCGATGCCGTCGGCGTTTGCGAGCAGTCCGACAATGCCGGAACGCACGATGGGGTGGTCGTCTGCGACGAGAACGCGGATCACGATGTCTCTTTTCGGATGCTGGATGCGGAAGCGGGCATCGGGGCAGCACCGTCGGTCGATGTGCGGTCGACAGCGGGAACAGTCACGCAGAGAATCGTGCCCGATGGAAAGCGGCCGGACGCGGCATCCGTCACCGACAGCGTTCCTCCGACCAGGCCCACGCGTTCGCGCATCCCCGACAGCCCGAATCCGCGTTCGTCATCGATCGTGACGCCGCCGAGACCACGGCCGTCGTCCGTGACCGTCAGTCGGATCTCATCGTCAATCCGCCGCAGCGCGATAGCGACGTGATCGGCACGAGCGTGCTTGCGCACATTCGCGAGGCCCTCCTGCACGCAGCGCAGCAGCATGACCTCGCGTTCGCGCGGCAGTGGCTCGGCCAGCTCGACGCGCGTTTCCACACGCATACCAGTCTCACGGGCGAAGCGCTCGCCGAGGCGTGTCAGGCTCCTCTCGAGCGGGGCGGATGCTGTCACGGGCGCGTTTGCCGCGACGAGCCCGCGGGCCTCGTCCAATGATTCGCGTGCTGTGTCCTCGATGAGCGCGATCGTGGGCGTTGGATCGGTCTCGCGTGATGCACGCTCGGCGAGCATCACAATGCTCGTCAGACTCTGCGCGATTGTGTCGTGGATGTCCCGCGCGAGCCGTTCGCGCTCGCCGGTCGCCCCGGACTCGCGATGTGCCGCCTCGAGTTGCCCCTGCGCCGCCGTCAGCTCGGCCAGGAGGCGTGCGCGCTCACTTCCCCACGAGGCGATGCTGGAGATCCACAGCCCGAGTGCGACACTGAACGCGGTGGAGATGCCGGCGATCGACAACGCCGTCACGGTTCCCCCGGGAGTCCAGCCCTGCGACTGGGCGAATGCTGCCCCGAACGCTGCAGTCGTCACGACGTTCATGACGATCGCCTGTGTCGTCCCCGACGATGACAGCCAGATCAGCGGCAGGACGATCACGAGTGTGTTCATCATGTCGGCGTTCAGAGCGATGGATGCTGCCGCAAGCGCGATCATCGTGAACTGCGCCGCGATTCCGATGCCGAGAGGTGGCTCGTCATCAGTGATGCCGATATGCACGGGAACGTAGCGTCGGAGCAGCGCGGCGTACAGCACGCCGAGGGCAATGAGAAGACCAGCGGGCCCCCAGCGCTCGACCGTCGTGCTGTCAGAATCGGCGAGTGCAATGACGCAGAGCGTGGCGATCACCAGAATGACCGCCACGTCCCACCAGCGCCGAGTGTTCACGCCTCTAGGTTCTCACGCCACATCAGCGATCCTTGTGGATCCAGCGGAATGTGAGCCGCGAGAGCACGAGGGCTGCGATGATCCAGAGCCCGAGGTTGAGTGCGACGAGCCACAGGTCCCAGCTGCCGGTTGGCTCCTGTGCTGCCCAGGATTCAGGAAGGAACGCCGACCGGAGGCCCTGCGCCATCCAGCGGACCGGGAAAAGTCCCGATGTCGTCTGCAGCCAGCTCGGGAGCATCGAGAACTGCAGGTACACCCCGGAGATGAACTGCAGCACGAGCACAATCGGAATGATGACGGCTGTGGCTGTCTTGCCCGAGCGTGGCACGGCCGAGAGAGCGATGCCGGCGAAAGCGCATGCGGCGATCCCCAGCACGTACACCCAGGCGATGGTTCCCCACGCTTCAGCCGTCGTGGGCAGCTGCGCCCCGAACGCCAGGACCGCTACACCGACAAGAAGCCCGATCTGCAGCACGCTCGTCACGACGACCTGACCGAGCTTTCCGATGAAGTACGAAACGGGTGAGAGCGGCGAGCCGCCCAGGCGCTTGAGCGTGCCGTCGCTCTTCTCGACGGCGATGTCTGAGGCGAGGTTCTGCACGCCGGAGAGCAGAATCGCGCCGGCGATCATTCCGGGCAAGTAGTACGTCGCCATGGTGAGCTCTCCCGGTAGCTCCTGGTCGCTGAACACCGCAGCGAACAGCGAGTAGATCAGTGTGGGAAACAGGAATGTAAAGAACACCTGATCGCCCGCGCGGAAGTACATCTTCAGTTCGAACGGCACACGACGGATGCCGAGGGCCAGCGATCGCGCGGGCGAGAACGTGGGCAGTGTGGCGGTGGCGGTCATGCGCGGACCTCCTCGACGGGTTCGGAATCGTACGCGTCATCAGAATCGGCCCCGATGAGCGAGAGGTAGACGTCCTCAAGCGTCGGTCGTGCGATCTCGATGTCTCGCGGTTCGCCGCCCGCCTCGGCGACGAGCGCGGCGACGGCGCGGCCCGGCTCGGGTGTGCGTTCTTCACGGCGTCGCCCAGTGGCATCCGTCCACCGCACGACCGGCATGCGTGACGCGGCCCCGCCGATCTCGTCGATTTTGCCGATGTCGATGAGACGTCCTCCCGCGATGACGGCTGCCCGGTCGCCCAGCTGCGCGGCTTCGTCAAGATAATGGGTGGTGAGCAGGATGCTGGTTCCCGACGCCTTGAGCGAGCGGATCAGCCCCCAGAACTGCCGCCTCGCCTCGGGATCGAAACCGGTCGTCGGCTCATCGAGGAACAGCAACGCAGGGTTGCCGATGATGCCGAGTGCCACATCGACGCGCCGTCGCTGCCCGCCCGAGAGCTTGCCGATGCGGGTCTTGTCCTTCTCCCTGAGACCGACGGAAGCGATTACCTCGTCGACGTCGCGCGGCGCGGGGTAGTAGCCGGCGAACTGCGTCAAGAGCTCGCGTACGGTGACATTTCCCGTCTCACCCGTCGACTGCAGCACAATGCCGAGCTGTGCCCGCCAGGGCAGACCGCCGATGCCGGGGTCGACGCCGAGCACCCGCGCCTCGCCCGATGTGCGCTGCCGGTAGCCCTCGAGAATCTCGATCGTCGTGGATTTGCCAGCGCCGTTCGGCCCCAGCAGGGCGAAGGTCTCGCCCCGGTGGATGTCGAAGCTGACGCCGTCGAGCGCAACGAAGGATCCGTAGGTCTTGCGGAGGTTATGCACCTCGACAACGACATTCGCGTCGTCTGGAGTGTCTGTGGTTGCCATGCTTCCAGCGTCGTTGCACAGCTCGTTCTGCGACAGCGCCTGACCGGCTGATTTTGCCTCCACCGATCGGTGGAGGCTGTCAGCGCGCGCGCCCGACGCCAGACACGAGCGTCGCCGTCAAGATCACGGCCGCGATGATCTGGTACCCCAGCCACAGGACGCCACCGAGTGAGCTGTCCCCCGATGCCAAGAGGAGAGCGGCGATGGTGACGAGAACCCAGAGTCCGTCGTACAGAGCAAGCGAGACGAGAAGACTGCGCGTGGTCCGGTGGGAGGCGAGTCGGGCTTCTGTCATTCCGACGAGGGCGACGGTGATGCCAGCGAGGATGGCGAGCCATACGGGGACCCCCAATGCGGATGCGAGTGGGACGCACGCGACGAGGTAGACGAGACCGAGCGTCATCTTGAAGAAGCCGTCTGCGACGACGCCCGCTCGCGTGGCTCCACGCGGCGTGGACGGGAGTGTGGTCATGTCCTGATCCATTCTGATAATGAGATTATTAGTATAATGTGATTATGCTTGCAATACGAGAAGAAGCAAAAAGGCGCAATCGTGAGGCACTGATCACGGCGGCGCGCGCCCTCCTGGCTCGTGATGGCTCTGCCGTGCGTCTCGAGGACATTGTCGAGCGGGCGGGCCTGACAACGGGGGCTGTGTACTCGCTGTTTGGAAGCAAGGGCGGTCTGCTCGTCGAGACTGTGGCCGACTTTCTCGCACCTCACTATGACGAGATCGACGCAGCTGTTCCCCCCGACGCCGACCTGTCGGAGGCCGTCGCCTCCATCGCTCGCCACATACGGCGCACGTGCGATGAGCCGGATGCGCGGAACTCTCTGCAGTTCCAGATGACCGTTCACGACGTCGCTCTGCGCGACGAGGGCCTTGGGCGACGACTCGCGGCATCGGTCGCCGACCAAGAAGAGCGTCTCGTAGCGGTGCTTTCCGGCCGAGGGTTCGCGGGTGCACGCGTGACCGAACGGCAGGCGCGACGTCTCGTTCCGGCATTGCGAGCCGTGTTGCTCGGGCTGAGCCAGGGCGTCGTGTTCGGTATCACGCCGCAGGTGAGCGAAGAGTACATGGCTGCGGCGGCGCGTGCGCTCGTAACGCGCGACGTTGTCGGTCCGTGACCCGCGGGTCGGTATGCTGGGCGGCACGATCGAGCGGGAGGAGCAGCAATGGGGCAGCAGCCGGGTGTCAGGGAGTGGGCGCGCACCGTCGACCTACCGGATCCGATTCGCTGGGGCGAACTCGAAGAGCAGATCTTGGAGTTTCCCGTCACCGACGAGCAGGTGAAAGATGCAGAGGAAGTCCCGGGTGGTCCGGGAGCGCTGAATGTGGCAGTCGCCTACCTTCTCTGGGTGCCGTACCTGCTGGCACCAGTCGTGGGACTCGTGCTGGTGATCATCGGAATCGGCGCCGACATGCCCTCCGAGCGCGACGATATGATCGGCCCCGCGCACTTCTTCTTTGTGATCGGCCTGGTCCTGATCATCGTCCAGTTGGCGCTCTGGGTGAGCACTCGCGACCGATCGATGATGCTGATCGGCACCACCATCCCCGTGACCGTCGTCTCGCTCGTCGCCTACTTGCTGGTGCGTCCGCTTCCCGGCGCCTCGTGGACGTCCTTGATCGCCCTTGTGTCAGCAGTGCTCGGTGTTGTCGTGCTCGTCCTCTTGTTCTTCGTCTCGAAGCCGATGGCACCTGGCCCACGAGTGAAGTGGCGCTCCGCGACGGCTGAGCAGAAAGTGCAGCTGGGCAACCGCGCCATGGTTCTCGAAGAGCTGAAGAAGCGCGGTCTCATCACTGACAAGGGCACCGATATCTCCGGTCTCGTCGAGATGCCGATCGGTGCGTGGCACCGGATGGACGAGCGTCTGCGTCGCTGAACTCGCCCGCAATGGCGGGGCAGAACTCCCCATGGGCCACGCGACCGCACGCTGTTAGCGTGACACTATCGCGCGGCACATACGGCCGCACGGAACGCAGCAATCGTACGTCGCCGTACGTCGTAACAAGGGGGAGAAAACCGTGTCTGCATCATCAAAACGTCTGTCGTTCGTCGGCGCACTGATATCGGCGGCAGCGTTGCCGTTGCTCGTAACCGGGTGCACGGTCACTCCCACGGTGAGCCCAGAAAACGTCGCGGAGGCCGCTGCAGATGCTCTCGAAAATGAAGTCGGTCAGCGCCCCACCATCGACTGCGGTGACGAGGCGATTCCGCTCGAGGAGGGCACCGAGATCACGTGCGATTTGATCGATGAGGCAACAGGCGACATCTACGACACCAGCGTGACGCTCTCCGACATCAAGGACGGCAGGTATCACGTCGCCGTCAAGGTGGCGGATCACAAGCGAGCCGACGACTGACCTTTCGCGTCAGGCTCCCGTGCGCATCCATGCCGCCCCACGCGAGCGAATGCCGAGCGTGAGCGCACGCGCTGCGATGTAGCCGAAGCTGAACGCCGCCGTCAGCCACGCCAGTCCTGATGCGCCCGAGGGGGACGCAAAATACACCCAGAGGGCCAGTGGCAGGTAGCACAGCAGATTCAGGATGCCGGTGAGCGCGAGGTAGCGCGCATCGCCAGCGCCGATCAGCACCCCGTCGAGCACGAAGACGAAGCCGCCGAGCGGAACGCTGCATCCGAGAACGATCATCGCGGGCGTCATCATGGCGGCCAGATCCGCGTCGCCCGTGAAGGCATGACCGAGCACTCCGCTCAGGCCGGCGACGAGGGCACCGATCGCGACTCCAGAGCCCAGGCCCCACACGAGGCAGCGGACGAGAACGGCTCTCACTTCGTCGACGTTCCCCGCGCCGAGCCCCTTGCCGATCAGCGCCTGCGCCGCGATGGCGAGGGCATCGAGTGCGAACGCCGTCGTGCCGTAGATGGTCATCATGATCTGGAAGCCCGCGAGCTCACTCGTGCCGAGCGACGTGGCGACGAAGATCGACAGGAGCATCGCCGCTCGGAGGCTTGCGGTGCGGATGAACAGCCAGCCGCCGGAGAGCGCTGAGCCGCGCAGTCCTTCACGCGACGGTCTGATCGTCGCGTGAGTCCGTCGTGCGTGGCGCAGAACGACCACGAGGTATGCGGCAACCATGCCCCATTGGGCGACGACGGTTCCCAGCGCCGAGCCGGCAATACCAAAGTCGAGCACGTACATGAAGATGTAGTTGAGGACGATGTTGGCGCCGAACCCCGCGACGGCGACGACAAGCGGCGTCTTGGTGTCTTGCAGGCCGCGCAGCAGCCCCGTCGCGGCATAGACAATGAGCATGGCGGGAATGCCCGCCATCGAGATTCCCAGATAAATGGATGCCTGGTCGGCGACGCCTGGCGTCGCTCCGAACGGGGCGATCATCAGCGGTGTCGTGAACCAGCCGGCGAGAGCCAGCACGATGCCGAGTGCGAGCGCCAACCAGATTCCGTCGATCCCCACCGAGACGCCGCCGCGCTCATCGCCCGCGCCGAGCAGCCGTGCGACGGCGGGCGTTGTGGCGTACGCGAGGAAGACCATGAGACCGATGATCGTCTGCAGAACGGCGCTCGCGATTCCCAGACCGGCGAGCGGTTCGACACCCAGGTGCCCGACCATCGCCGAGTCGGCAAGCAGAAACATGGGCTCGGCGATCAGCGCGCCGAGAGCGGGCACCGCGAGGCGCATGATCTCGCGGTCGACAGCTTTCACGCCCTCGACTCTAACGGTGAATCTCACCGAGTCGGCGCAGTGTCGCCTCGGTGCGCTGCGCCCGCTTGACGCGATAGATCGCCACGACGAGTCGCTGCAGCTCACTCGCCTCGTCGGCATAGGTGACGAGCCGGTGCTCGCGCAGCCACTTCATCAGTTTCTCGACGATGCCGACCTGTACGCGCGCTTGAACGCGGTCGTCCGGCAGCCAGGCCGGCTCGATGAATGTGGTGAGGGTGTACAGCAGGTCGTCCGCGTGCATGCAGCGAATGAACGCATCGTCGGGGTGGAACTGGCGCTCCAGGTTCAGGATGCCGAGGCCCCCTGTTGTGAGGCTGCGATGTCCTGCGGTCTCCAGGTATTCGCGCAGGTGTCGTTCGACCTCCTGCACACGTCTCAGACGCTTGCCCGTCTTCCCGGCCGCTTGCCAGGCGAAGAAGTGAAAAAGGAGCTCTTCGATCGTCGGGGTGTGTTCGTCCTCCATGGCGACGACCCTGTCATGACCCTCCGACAGCAGAGATCTCTGGTCTCTGGGTGTGTTGGCTGCCAGGAGAGACGTTTCCCCGACAGCGACAGCTCTGGCGTGCTCAGCGCTGTGGCGCGTACCTCAGACCGTCGATGAGCAGCCCCACCATGTCAGTGCCAGGAGCCGAGTTCTCTGAGTCGACGGGCGCGGAGAGACTGGCGACGGCGTAGAGCAGCTCTTTCGCATTCACCCCTGGCCTGATTGATCCAGCGGCCTCGGCAGTCGTGAGCAACGATGTGAGCGCGGGAACAAGGCGATCCACGAAGTAGTTGGGGAGCGCATCGAACGCCGGATCGCCCGAGTGGAGTGCCTTGCCGAGCCCCTTCTTCGTGCCGAGAAAGTCGGTATAGCGTCGCAGCCACGTCACGAGCGCCTCGTCCGGCTCGAGTTCTTCGGCAAGCACCGGAGCAGCGTCGGCGCAGGCGTCGACTTCGTGGCGAAAGACGGCGGTGACGAGGTCGGAGCGTTGCGGAAAGTGCCGATACAGGGTCCCGACGCCGACGCCGGCTGCCTCGGCAATTGTACGCGTCGGGGCATCGACGCCTGACTCGGCGAAGCAGCTCTTCGCTGCCTCGACAAGGGCGTCGAGGTTGCGTTTGGCGTCGGCGCGCTGCGGCCGGCGTTCGCTCATGAGAATCCCCTCTTGCTTAATCGGAACATTGTTCCGTATAGTAGCGGAATGACGTTCCGTTTAGATCAGCTTACGTCATGCGGCACCGAGCCGCCACACCTCGCACGAAAGCAGAGTTCATGAAATATCGCACACTTGGCCGCACCGGCATCCGGGTCAGCTCTTTTGCCCTGGGCACTATGGTGCTGGGCGCCGAAAAGCTCGGAAACCCGGATCACGACGATTCGGCACGCATCATTCACAAGGCTCTCGATTCGGGAATCAACCTTGTCGACACCGCAGACGCCTACTCGACCGGAGACTCCGAGATCGTCGTCGGCAAGGCGCTCAAGGGCCGCCGCGACGATGTCGTGCTCGCGACGAAGTTCGGTCTTCCGATGAGCGACGACCCCACGCAGCGAGGGGCTTCACGTCGGTGGATCATGACAGCTGTCGAGAACTCGCTTCGCCGTCTGCAGACCGATCACATCGACATCTACCAGATGCACCGCCTCGACCCCGACACCGACTTCGACGAGACCCTGTCAGCACTGACGGATCTGGTGCGCAGCGGAAAGGTGCGCGCGATTGGCGCGTCGACCGTTCCTGCCGCACAGATCGTCGAGGCGCAGTGGGCTGCTGAGCGACGAGGCCTCGAGCCCTTTCGTACGGAGCAGCCACCGTATTCGATCCTCAGTCGTGGAATCGAAGCCGACGTGCTTCCCGTCGCGGAGCGCTACGGAATGGGTGTGCTGACGTGGAGTCCACTGGCCAAGGGGATGCTGACGGGTCGACTGCGTCGTGGTCAGACGACCGATCTTCGGCGCGCACCGATGTTCCCGAGCTTCAATGACTCGGCTCGGCTGGACGCCGTCGAGAAGATCGCCGCGCTCGCGGACGAGTCGGGACTGTCGATGCCGCACCTCGCGCTGGCGTTTGCCTCCTCGCATCCCGGCGTCACATCGACCCTCATCGGGCCGCGAACGCTGGACCAGCTCGATGACCTGCTGGCAGCGGCCGACCTGACGTTGTCTGACGACGTGCTCGACCGCATTGACGAGATCGTCCCGCCCGGAACAGAGGTCGGTGCCCCCGATCAGTCGGCGTATATCCCACCGTCGCTGCAGCAACCGAACCTGCGTCGGCGCGACAACTCTGACGTCGCAGCAGCATGACACTGACGTCGATCCAGAAATCAGGAACACGAAAGGAACAGCACATGTCTCATCAGCAGCATCCCATCGGCAGCGGATTCTCCGCGTCGTCGACAATTGACGACGTTCTCGCGGGAGTCGAGCTGTCAGGCAAGAACGTGATTGTGACGGGTGGCCATTCGGGCCTCGGCCTCGTGATCACCCGCGCGCTGGCTTCGGCCGGAGCTTCGGTCACCGTCGGCTCACGAGATCCCGAGCGCGCTGAGGCCGCGGTTGCCGGAATCCCACGGGTCGAGGTCAGTCAGCTTGACCTGCTTGATCCGGCATCCATCGATGCCTTCTCCCAGCGCTGGCTCGACACCGGCCGGCCGCTTCACATTCTGATCAACAACGCGGGGTATCCCGCACCGGCTGACATCACGCGAGACGCACGCGGCTTCGAGGTGCAGTTCGCCACGAACCACCTCGGGCACTTTCAGCTGACAAGGGCGCTCTTCCCCGCCCTGCAGTCCGCACAGGGCGCGCGCGTCGTCAACACAACCTCTGGTGCCCAGCGAGGCTCGGACGTCCTCTGGGATGACCCGCACTTTGACGAGCACGACTACGATCCCGGGCTCGCCTACGCCCAGTCGAAGACGGCGAACGTGTTGTTCTCCGTCGAGTTGGATCGCCGCTGGCGCGACAACGGCATTCGGGCATTCGCCGCTCACCCGGGCGTGATTGCCAGCACGGCGCTGAACAGCTCTGTCGGCGAGGACGTCCAGCGTGAGATGGGTCTGATCGACGATAAGGGAAACCAGATCATCGACCCGGAGCGGGGCAAGAAGACGGCGGAGCAGGGGGCCGCCACGATTGCGTTCGGTGCCACGAGCCCGCTGCTCGACGGGATGGGCGGTCTGTATCTGAACAACAGCGATGTCTCGCAGCTGAACGACGACCAGCCGCCGGTGACGGCAGACGAGATTCCGGCCGACGTCGTCTCACACTCGATCGATCCGGACTCTGCTCGGCGCCTGTGGAAGCTGAGCGAGCAGCTTTTGGATGCTGAAGCATAGTGCCTGGGCGTGGGGCGTAGGGTCTGGGCGCTACGGCAGAGCTTCGCTCGATTAGGCTGGGTGCATGACTGATGGTGTTCTGAACTCCGGTATCGAAATAGACGGCCTCAGCGCCGGCATCCGCCCCCAAGACGACCTGTTCGGGCACGTCAACGGATCGTGGATCGAGAAGACCGAGATCCCGGGGGACAAAGCTCGCTGGGGCACCTTCCATCAGCTCGCTGAGGCGGCAGAGAAGAACGTCCAGCAGATCATCCTCGATGCCCAGAAGGGCGTGTTTGACGACACGGATGCTGCCGCCGAGGCCCGCAAGGTCGGCGACCTCTATGCGAGCTTCATGAACACCGAAGCGATCGCCGAGCGGGGAACCGAGCCGATCGTGGAGCAGCTGCGCGCAGCATCCGCTGTCTCGTCGATCCCGGAGCTTCTCGAGACGATCGGCACCCTCGAGAACGACGGACTCAGCGGCTTTGTCGGCATGGGCGTCGACAACGACCCGGGCAATCCCGAGCGCTACGTCATGTTCATGGTCCAGGGCGGCATCGGCCTGCCGGACGAGAGCTACTACCGCGATGAGAAGTTCGCCGAGATCCGCGAGTCGTACCTCGGCCACCTGCAGCGCATGTTCGAGCTCGGCGGTGTCGACGACGCCGCGGCGCGTGCGCAGCGTGTCTTCGAGCTGGAGACGGAGATCGCCGCGCAGCACTGGGACAACGTCGCCAGCCGCGACGCGCAGAAGACCTACAACCTGTACTCGGGCGACGACGCACTCGCGCTCGTCGCGGGCGTCGACATGACACCGTGGCGGCGTGCCCTCGACATGCCCGAGGCGGCGCTCGGCGAGGTCGTCGTCATGCAACCGTCCTACCTCGAGGGCCTTGCGGGGCTGCTCGTCGACGACAGGCTCGACGCCTGGAAGGACTGGCTCGCGTGGAAGGTGCTGCACGGTGCGGCACCGTATCTTCCCGACGCCTTCGTGGCCGAGAACTTCGACTTCTACGGTCGCACCATCACGGGCACGCCCGATCAGCGCGAGCGCTGGAAGCGCGGCGTTTCGCTCGTGGAAGGCGCGATGGGCGAAGCCGTGGGCCGCGTGTACATCGAGCGGCACTTCCCGCCCGAGGCGAAGACGGCGATGGATGCTCTCGTCGCCAACCTCATTGAGGCATACCGGCAGTCGATCTCAACGCTGGACTGGATGAGCCCCGCCACGCGCGAGCGCGCCCTTGAGAAGCTCGCCAAGTTCACGCCGAAGATCGGCTACCCGGTCAGCTGGCGCGACTACTCGGCGCTCGAGATCGACCCAGGCGACCTGATCGGCAACGTGTCGCGCGCCAACCGCTTCGAGCTGCACCGCGAGACGGCGAAGATCGGCAAGCCGCTCGATCGCGACGAGTGGTTCATGACACCGCAGACCGTCAACGCCTACTACAACCCGGGGTTCAACGAGATCGTGTTCCCCGCGGCGATCCTGCAGTTCCCATTCTTCGACTCGACACGGGATGCCGCAGCCAACTACGGGGCGATCGGCGCGGTGATCGGGCACGAACTCGGGCACGGCTTCGACGACCAGGGCTCGCGGTTCGACGGCGACGGTCGGCTCACCGACTGGTGGACGGATGCTGATAGAGAGGCATTCGAGAAGCGCACCGGATCGCTCATCGAGCAGTACAACGCGCTTGCTCCCGAGCAGACGCCCGACCATCACGTGAACGGTGCCCTGACGATCGGCGAGAACATCGGCGACCTCGGCGGACTCAGCATCGCGTGGAAGGCGTACCTGATCTCGCTGAACGGCGAGGAGCCGCCCGTCGTCGACGGGCTGACGGGTGCCGAGCGCTTCTTCCTCTCCTGGGCGCAGGCGTGGCGGCAGAAGAGCCGCGACGCCGAGGTGATCCGCCTCCTGGCGATCGACCCGCACTCGCCCAACGAATTCCGGTGCAACCAGATTGTCAGGAATATCGACGAGTTCTACACTACGTTTGGAGTTCAAGAAGGAGACGCGCTCTGGCTCGACCCGGAGCAGCGCGTCACCATCTGGTAGTACTGTGGACGGCGATGGTGCGAGAACACGGGGGAACGCGTCATCGAATAACCCAGCTGGAACATTCCGGTTGTGAAGGAGGACGTAGTCCGTGGCATCCCCCACTCGTGAGCCCGGTCGCCGGGTGCGTCAGAGCGCCCGCCGTGCTCGCCATCGCTCGCAGGAGCCCGTCGACACGTTCTCGTCAGGGTTCCGCGCGCTCGCAACGCTCGCCCGCAATGGCGTCCAGGTCTCGGCTCGTGCCATCGACCTGGCGAGCGGGCGTGAGCTGTTCTCGATCGACGACTACATTGTGATGCCGACGGCGGGCGTTGGCACAGCTCTTCTGCTCGCCGACGTCGCCGCCCGTCTCGACGATCCCGCGTTCGAATCACTCATGATCCTCGATCGCGAGACGCAGGATCAGGCGGCGGATGCTGGCCTGTGGCAGCACCTCCAGGCGCCGTCGCTGCCAATCGCCGATCTCGCGGCCCTCATCGGCGCGTCAAACGATCACCTTGCTATGAACGTGCTGCTGCGGCAGATCGGCCTCGACGCCGTCCGCCTCCGTGCCGAGAACCTGGGTCTCAAGCGCACGGCGCTCCTCGACATTGCGCGCGACCAGCGCGGCCCCGACGATGCGCCGCACCTCTCCGTCGGCTCGATGAAGGAGCTGACGTGGCTGTTCGCCGAGTTCGCGCGAGGAGAGGCGATCAGCCCCGCGGCGAGCCAGCGCGTCGTCGACTGGCTCTCGCTCAACATGGATCTCTCGCTCGTCGCATCGGCGTTCGGCCTCGACCCGCTCTCGCACCGCACCGGCACCCACGGGCTCACGCTCTTCAACAAGACGGGGTCGGCGCCGGGCGTCCGCGCCGAAGCGGGTGTGCTGCGCGGGCCGCGCGCGGGCGTCGCCTACGCCGTCGCCACGTCGTTCACCGACACCGACCTCGTCACACGGCTCTCGATCAACGACGGGCTTCGCACGGTCGGCAACGATCTGCTCGAGTACGTGCACTGACGCGTCGCGCAGTGCTCACACGCCCCTCACGCAGCCCGTGACGGCATCCGTGCCGCGTGCTACCAGCCGCCGCCCCCGCCGCCTCCGCTGCCGCCGCCGGAGAATCCGCCACCGGTCGACCCACCGAACGAGCTGCTCCCACCGGAGCCCGACCATGAGCCTGAGGACGACGGCGTTGTCATGATGCTCCCCATGGTGAACGTCGACGACAGCACCGCCACGCTCGCCAGATCGTTTCCGAAGAACCAGTCTGGCTGGGCGCTCGTGGCGTATTCGCGCGTGAGCTGACTGATCCACTCTTTCTCGAGGCCCCAGAGGATGGCATATGGCAGCAGCTTCTCGTGAAGCCTGACGATCGCGAGCCCGTCCGAAGTGTCGACACGATCGGCGCCCTGCGGCGACTGCAGATACCGGATGCGGTCGGCCTCAGCGAGCCGGATGTAGTCCCTCAGACCACGCAGGTGTTCGTGAACCAGCGCTCCCTCGTGGGTCAACCAGTACCGGGACTTCGCGAAGATGATGACGAGAACAGACACCACGATCGTGACGAGCACCGAGAGCCACGCGTACCCTGGCACCCCGCCACGCGTGCTGAACACAGCGATCACGCTGATCGAGCCGAAGATGGCGATGCCGGCGAGCACGCGGAGTGCGGTGCTCACCTTGAGCGAGCCCTTCCGGGCGAGCCCGCGCGACGTGATCGCTGTGTCGGCGTCGCGGCGGCGACGCGCGAGTCGGTCGCCCAGGCTGGTGTTTCTCTTGTCGAGCCACGTGGTCACCATGTTCTCGTTGTTGCCGAGGACGGCGTGCAGAAAACTCCGTTCGAGGGGCTGAAGCGAATCGGCAGCGTCGACATTCGTCGATTGGAACCCATAGGTGGGGTGGCTCGACGATTGACGGGTGTCCTCGACGATGCGGCCGACCCCGCGCACGGCGAGCTGGATCAGCTGGGCGGCGAAGCCGCGCTTCCGCACGCGCAGAAGCAGCGCCGCCTCGAGTGGTGAGATCCCCGGCGGCGGCGTGTATTGCGGAATGATCGTGCCGCGGCCCCGGGCGTTGCGCCAGGCGCTGAAACGCAGAGCTACGAGCCAGAGCGCAAGAAGGCCGGCTCCGATGGCCGGAATCCAGGCACCGATGTGCGCCGCCGCTGACTCACGGAACGGCGGCGGTGTCGCAAATGTTCCTTGCTCAAAGCCCATCGCGATCGTCATGTTGCCACCGGGCTCGAACGGGCCGGACGTCGCTGTCGCCGTCGACCCGGTCACGGTGATCGGGCAGGTGTCTGTCGAGCCCTCTTCGCCCGCGTAGCAGGCAGCGTTGCCGGTCAGAGCATCCTCGAGGCCATCGTCCAGCCGCACCGTCGTCGTTACGGAGCCGAAAGGCAGCTCCCAGCCGGTGCCGTTGATGTCACGATAGAGCTCTTGACTCGCGGTGTCTGGAAAATCCTGCACGACATCGCGCTGCGTGTAGGCGATCTCGAACGTATGCGAGCCGTGCATATACGCATTCTCATCGCCGATCGTCAGCTCGAGGAACCCGCTGTCATTCTCCCGCTCGTAGGGCACATCGCCGCCATCCATCGTGACGCTGACGAGGTCGGTCTGCATCGACACCCCGTCGCCCGTATAGAGCGGAATCGACCGCATGATGCCGTGGTTCTCGTTGCCCGTCGGAAAATCGGCGACAACCGTCTCGACGACTTCGAGGGTCGAATGATCGTCTGCATCCCGGCCCAGCGTCAGCTCGGCGTCGAACGAGCTGATCGTGAGGCTGTCAGCATCCAGTGGAGCCAGTGCACGAACGGGCTGAGCATCGGATGCTGTGGCAGAAGATGCCGGTCCGATGAACACCAGCGCGGCGGCGGTTGCCGCTCCCAGCAGAGAACACAGTGCGCGTGATCGATGGTGCATGCGTTAACGCTAACCGAGCGCCGACGGAGTAGACGTTCCATGTCGAGGCGAGGACAATGGCGTCATGAGGATACTGGTTGCCGGGGGAACCGGTGTGATCGGGTCGCGGGTCGTCCCGCTCCTGACCGCGGCCGGGCACGACGTCATTGCCACGAGCCGCCGTGCCGAACGGCTGCTTCCTGCCCAGGCTGCCGGAGCCGAGGGAGCCGTCATGGATGCGCGTGACGCAGCATCCGTCGACGCCGTCGTCAGTGGCGCCCGCCCCGATGCCATCGTGCACCTGCTGACCGATCTCGCCACCGAAGACTTCGCGGGCAATGCGCATCTGCGTGTTGTGGGCACGCGCAACCTGGTTGCGGCCGCCGAACGCGCGGGCGTCACACGCATGGTCGCCGAGAGCATCGCCTGGGTGGGCGAACCGGATGCTGCGCCGGGCGACGAGTCCGTCGCAATCGCCCGCGACCCCGATACGGATGAGAGCCTCTTTCCCGCCGTGGAGTCGCTGGAGGCGGGAGTGCTCGGGCTCGAACACGGCGTGGTGCTGCGCATGGGGATGCTGTATGGCCGAGGCACCTGGTTTGGGCGCGGCGGTCGCATCTACGAACGGGCTGAAGGCGGCACCGTTGTCGCGACAGTGCGCCACACCTCATTCGTGCACGTCGATGACGCGGCGCTCGCCGTCGTCATGGCGCTCGACTGGCCGCGCGGAGTCGTGAACATCGTGGATGACGACCCGGTGGACGCCGACGAATGGGCACCGGAGCTCGTGTGGGCGGCGGGCGGAGACACGACGGAACTGACCGTGCGGGCGACGGGACGTGCCAGCACGAATACGCTCGCCGCGTCGCTGGGGTGGGTGCCCGAGCATCCCACGTGGCGGGATGGCCCCTTCGATCTCGTGTAGCTTCTCGCCCGCGAGTTCAGGTGTCGAAATTGGCGGTTATGCGGCCTGTATAAGGGTCATCTGTGACACCTGAATCGGTGCGGAATACGTTGCCGCTCGGATTCGTTGCAGATCATGACGTCGCGATTCGCCGCGGCCTCCCTCGCGCCCGATAATCGGAAGTACGATGCCCACACACCTCCCTGCCTCAGATCGCGCGGCCTCAGACGACGCCGCGTCAGCTCAGGGCCCAGCGCCGGCCCAAGATATCGCATCGATTCACGAGGCGGCCTCAGCTCACGGGACTGCGGCGGCGCGCGACGCGCACGCCGCCTGGCGCGACGATCGTCGCCGTGCCGTGACGGGGCACACGGGAAACCTCGCGCTCGTCGAAACACGGTGGCTGCCCGTCGGCAGCGCGCAGCCGGACGTTGAGGCTGAGGGTGCTGGTCTGCCAGCATCCGTCACCGTCACTGCCCTCTCGCGCACGGACATCGATACGGGCGACGTGCAGCATGGTCTGCGGTTCTGGGACGCCGAGGCACCGGCGATCCGTGCGTTCGAGGGCATCGACGCGTTCCCCTTCGACCCCGAGTGGGTCATCGAGGCGCAATTCACTCCCGTCGCTGCCGACCGCACCGTGCCGTTCGAGCACATCCGCGACAATGGCGGCACGCGCGATCTCGTCGTACCCGGAGACATCACGTTCTCGCGAGACGGCACCCGTTACACGTTTGCCGCGTTCGACGACGGCGGCGCGCTTCTGCTCGTGTTCGGCGACCCGACGAACGGCTCTGACGGCGACGAGGGAACGTATGGCGCCGGGCGATTCCTCTTCGTAGAGCGCGCGGACGGCGCCGACGGCAGCATCCGTTTGGGCGAATCGGGCACCGTGACGCTCGATTTCAATCGTGCGTTCGTTCCGCCCTGCGGGTTCAGCGCGCAGTACAACTGCCCCATGCCGCCGGCGCAGAATCGCTTTGCCGTGCCGGTGACCGCCGGCGAGAAGCGCGTGCGGTTCACGGGCGACTTCGACATCTACGCAGCATGACCCGCAGCTTTTCAGCATGACCCGCAGAATGCACCAGGAGAAACCGTGAAACGCCAACTAGCCCTGACCGCAACGATCGCCGCCGCAGCCCTCGTGCTGACCGGCTGCTCTGGCGGCGGCTCGGCGGGCGACGAGGGTGGCGCGGACGCCACGATCAACATCGGGTCGCTGTACGAACCGCAGAACCTCAGCAACACCGGCGGCGGCGGTCAGGGCGTCACCGAGGCGCTGAGCGGCAACGTCTACGAGGGGCTGTACAAGCTCACGGACGACGGTGAGGTCGAGCCGCTTCTCGCCGCCGACGACGAGGTGAGCGAAGACGGACTCACATACACGATCACTCTGCGCGATGATGTCGAGTTTCACTCGGGTGACCCGCTGACCGCAGCCGACGTGAAGTCGAGCGTCGAAGCCGTCACCGCCGAAGACTCGCAGTCGGCGCGTAAGTCAAGCCTCGACGTCATCGACGCGATCGAGACGCCGGATGAGCACACCGTCGTCTTCACGCTCAGCCAGCGGTCGATCTCGTTCATCTACAACCTCAGCTATGTGTCGATCGTGAACGATGCCGCGACAGACCTGAAGACGAGCGTAGACGGCACCGGCCCGTACACGCTCGACGAGTGGAAGCGCGGCAGCACGCTGAGTCTGACCCGCTGGGACGACTACTGGGGCGACCCCGCGAAGAACGCCGAGGTGGTCTTCCACTACTTCACCGACGCCACGTCGCAGAACAACGCGCTCATCAGCGGGCAGATCGACATCATTACGAGCGTTCAGAGTCCCGACGCTCTCAGCCAGTTCGACGGCAACGACGACTACGTGGTGAACGACGGATCGTCGACGACGAAGGAGCTGCTCGCGTTCAACGATCGCGTCGAGCCCTTCGACAACGCTCTCGTACGCAAGGCCGTCTACTCGGCGATCGACCGCGAGAAGCTGCTGAACTCCATCTGGGGCGACTACGGCCAGCTCATCGGCTCGATGGTTCCGCCGACCGACCCCTGGTACGTGGACCTCAGCGACGTGAACCCGTACGACCCAGAGCTGGCGAAGGACGAGCTGGCCGAAGCCGGCTACGCCGACGGGTTCTCGTTCACGCTCGACACCCCCAGCTATGACCCGCATCCGGCTGTCGCGGAGTTCCTCAAGTCAGAGCTGGCGAAGGTCGGCATCACCGTCGAGATCAACACGATCACCGCAGATGAGTGGTACACGAAGGTGTTCCAGGATCGCGACTTCGAGGCGACGCTGCAAGAGCACGTGAACGATCGCGATGTCGTGTGGTACGGCAACCCCGACTTCTACTGGGGCTATGACAACGCCGACGTTCAGAAATGGGTGGCTGAGGCCGAGCAGGCGAAGACCACAGACGAGCAGACCGAGTTGCTCACCAAGGTGAACAGGCAAATCGCCGAGGATGCTGCGAGCGTGTGGCTGTACCTCTACCCGCAGATCGTCGTGGCCGCGAGCGACGTCTCGGGCTACCCGGTGAACGGCCTGAACTCGCAGTTCTACGCGTACGACATCGTCAAGAAGTAAGTGAATGGATGCCGCGGGGCGTTGCCTCGCGGCATCCAGCCGTTAACCTGAGATACCCATGCCTGCCTACCTGATCCGCCGGTTCGCGTTCCTGGTGCTGTCGCTCGTCGTCGCCCTGGTCGTGATCTTCGTGCTGCTGAGGCTGCTGCCGGGCGACCCGGCGAACGCGCTGCTGAGCGTGAACGCCACGCCCGAGCAGATTGCCGCCGCACGAGCGCAGGTGGGAAGCGACAGGCCGCTCGCCGAGCAGTTCGCCACGTGGGCCGGGCAGATGCTGCGCTTCGACCTCGGCGAGTCGTACATCAGCGGGCTTCCGGTTCTTCCCGAGGTTCTCGCGCGCCTGCAGATCACGCTCCCGCTCACGGTGCTGGGGTTCCTCCTTGCCCTCGCGATCGCGCTTGTCGCGGGCGTGGCCGCGGCCGTCGGCTCCAACCGCTGGTACGGCACGCTGCTCAACGGTTTCGCGCAGGTCGGCATCGCGATTCCAGTGTTCTGGATCGGGATCATCCTCGTCTGGGTGTTCGCGCTGCAGCTCGGGATGCTGCCGAGCGGCGGCTTCCCGCGCGATGACTGGGAGGCGCCCGGCGACGCTCTGACGGCGCTGACCCTTCCGATCATCACCATCGCCGTCGTGATGAGCGCCTCGCTCACCCGCTACGTGCGCGCCGCCACACTCGACGTTCTGGGCAGCGGGTATCTGCGCACCGCGCGCGCGGGCGGGGCGGGCATGGCGCAGGCGCTGTGGCGTCACGGGGTGCGCAACGGCTCCGTCCCGGTGATCGCGATCCTCGGCATTGAGCTCTCGACAACGCTGCTCGGCGCCGTCGTGATCGAGAGCGTCTTCACGCTGCCCGGTCTCGGCAACATGCTTCTCGACGCCATCGCCCAGCATGACTACCCCAACATCCAGGGCATCCTCGTGGTGAGCACCCTCTTCGTGCTTCTCGTCGGGTTCGCGGCCGACATCGCGCAGCGCCTCGTCGACCCGCGCCTTCGGCTGAGCGTCTCGGGGAACCGATGAGCGATACAGCGCCCGTGCAGGTCACGGAGATTCCGGATGCTGCCGCGGCAGCGCGTCGCCCGCGCCGCCGCAGCCGCCGCGCCGTGCTCGTGATCGGCTGCGTGCTGACAGCATCCGTGATTCTTCTCGCCCTGGTCTCGCTCGTCTGGCTGCCCTTTCCGCAGTCGGACACGAGCGGAACACGCCTCGAGGGGCCGGGCGCCGAACACTGGCTTGGCACAGACAAGCTGGGGCGCGACCTGATGACGCAGCTCATGATCGGCGCGCGCATCGCTCTCGTCGTGGGCCTGGGGTCCGTCGCGATCGCCGCCGTGCTGGGCCTGACGCTCGGCCTCATTGCCGCGTTCGCGTGGCCGTGGCTCGACGACACGCTGTCGGCGGCGCTCGACGTGATCATCGCCTTCCCCGTGCTGCTGCTGGCGATGCTCGTCGTGGCGGTGCAGGGGGCGTCGCTGTGGTCGGCGATCCTCGCGATCGGGCTGGCGCAGTCCGCCGTCGTGGCGCGGCTGGTGCGCATTCTGGCGCGGCGTGTCCTTGGTGAGCAGTTCGTCACGGCGTCGCGCACGAGCGGCACGCGCTGGCCGGGCGTCGTGGGCGGTCACATCCTGCCCAACATCGCCCCCATGCTCGGCGTCAACCTCGCCCTGCAGTTCGGCATCGCCGTGCTCGCCGAGGCCAGCCTGTCGTACCTCGGGCTCGGGGCGCCGCCGCCGAACGCATCGTGGGGGCGGATGCTGTTCGAAGCGCAGGGCACGGTGCTGACGGCCCCGGTCGGGGCGATCGCGCCGGGCATCGCTCTCGTCGTGCTCGTGCTCGGCGTCAACTTCATCGCCGACGGCCTGCGTGACGTCGCCGACCCGACGAGGAGGCACGGATGAGTCTTCTCGAGGTGGCCGGACTGAGCGTGCGTACGCGCGACGGCGCCCTGCTGGTGCACGATCTGTCGTTCAGCGTGGACGCCGGTGAGCGCGTCGGCCTCATCGGCGAATCGGGCTCGGGCAAATCGGTGACGTCCCTCGCGGTCACGGGGCTTCTCGATGCCGGTCTCGACGCGCGCGGGTCGGTGCTGCTCGACGGGCATCAGATCGTGGGGGCACCAGATCGGATGCTGCGTCCGCTGCGTGGCCCGTGCGCATCCATCGTCTTTCAGGAGCCGCTCACGGCGCTTGACCCGCTGATGCGCGTCGGCCGGCAGATCGCCGAGCCCATCACCCGGCACCGCGGCTTGCGCGGGCGCGATCTGACGCGCGCTGTGGCTGAGGCGCTTGACGCCGTCGCGCTGCCGGGGGAGCGCATCGCACGGTCGTACCCGCACGAGCTGTCGGGCGGTCAGCGGCAGCGTGTGGCCATCGCGATCGCGCTCGCAGCGCACCCACGGCTGCTGATCGCGGACGAACCGACGACGGCGCTCGACGTGACCGTGCAGAATGAGATTCTCGACCTGCTCGATCACCTGGTGGCCGAGCGCGACATGGCGCTTCTGTTCATCAGCCACGACCTCGCCGTCGTCTCACGCATGGCGCAGCGGGTCACCGTTCTCGAGAAGGGCGTCGCCGTCGAATCCGGCTCCGTCGGCGACGTCATCGCCGCACCCGCCCACGCCTACACGCAACGGCTCGTCGCGAGCGCGCGGCTGCTTGATGATGCCCTCGATTCTGCGCCGTCGTCGAGTAACAGTCCTGGCGGAGGTGACGACGCATGAGTCTCCTCGAGCTTCAGGGCGCCAGCTTCGCCTATCGCCGAGGCGGACCCGTTGTGCACGACGTGTCACTCTCTCTCGGAGCGGGAGAGAGCATTGGCCTTGTCGGTGAGTCGGGGGCAGGAAAATCCACGATCCTGTCGCTGCTTCTCGGACTGTCTGCGCCGACGAGCGGCGAGGTGCTGTTCGACGGCATTCCGCTCGCACGCCGTGATCGCACGCTCATGCGGCGGTTCCGGTCGTCGGTGCAGACGGTATTCCAGGACCCGTACTCGTCGCTCGATCCGCGTCAGCGCATCGACCGCATCGTGGCCGAACCGCTGCGGTCGCTCGGCATCGCGACCGGCGACGATGCCCTGGAGCGCGTCGCCGAGGCTGTGGCATCCGTTGGTCTCGAGCGGGATGCACTTCGGCGCTTCCCCCACGAGTTCTCGGGAGGGCAGCGCCAGCGCATCGCGATCGCGCGGGCGATTGTGTGCCGGCCGAAGGTGCTCCTGGCTGACGAGCCGGTGAGCGGTCTTGACGTCACGACGCGCATCCAGGTGATCGATGTGCTGCGACGGCTGCGGGACGAGACGGGGCTTGCGCTGCTCATGGTGTCGCACGACTTCACAAGCGTTGCGGCTCTGTGCGAGCGCACTGTCGTGCTGAAGGACGGCCGCGTCGTCGAGGAAGGGGCGACAGGCAGCATCCTGTCGTCGCCGACAACGGACTATGCGCGCAGCCTCGTCGCGGCGATCCCTCGCCTGCCCTAGCTTCGGCGCCGCACGGAGGGCCGCAATGGACGCAGCGCGCCCAAGCTTCGGTGCCGCAACAGACGCTGCATGCCCGCTGATGTGAGCCATATGCGCCTTTGCGGCGCACGCGAAGAGCCGTTTGGCTCACAGGAATGCGCGACCTGCGGTCAGGCTTCGCGATCCGCGAGTCTGCTGACCTCGGTGAGCACGGTATCGGCGGCTTCCTCCGACGCGAGTGTCAGGAAGTGCCCGGCGCCGAGCAGCGCGATATTGCGTGCACCGTCGAGAGCGCTCCCGCCTGGCACGTGCGGGTCGAAAGAGGGCGACAGCGAGGTGATGCGCTCGTTCACCGATGTTCTGCCCGCGAGTTCGGTGATGGTCCCGTTCGTTGGCCCGAACTCACGGAGCGTCCGGCCCACCGCGTATCGCGCGAGTTTCGACCCCGTGAACGGGGTGCAGAGGGTGACCATGCCGCGCACGCCGAGGTCCGCCTCGCTCATGAGGTGCTTGCCGATCAGCCCGCCCTTGCTGTGGGCCACGATAATGCGCCCCGCCGAGGGGACGTGCACGCGTGTGAGTGCGTTTTGCAGCATCCGGGATGTGTCGACGATCGGGCGTCGGTTGTGCTTCATACCGTAGACGACGCTCACCCGATACCCGGCTTTCGAGAGCCGCTCGGCGATGGGGGCCATGAACACCCACGTCTCATAGACGCCGGGCAGCAGCACGATGACGGGTTTGCGGCGATCGCCCTTGAGATAGCGCGCGGGCGGTCGCCGTCGAAAGAGGGAGACGAGCTGCCGCGACCCCGCGTACAGGTAGTCGGCGGCCCAGATGCCGGCCTTGCCCAGCACAGTGAGCGGGGGTGCGGCGACGATCTCGTCGTCGTCCGGCAGCGTGGTGCCTGCGTGTTCGGCGACCAGCTTGGCGATCTGCACACCACCCGTGATCATCGCCTCATGCCCGTGCCCATCAACCTCGATGTAGCGTCCATCGGGCACGAGGCGCGTGACGTCGCGGGCCCAGTAATCGGGAACGACGGTGTCGGTGCGGCCACGCAGTACGAGCACGGGAGCTGTTACCTTCGGCAGGCTGTCTTCCACGTGATGCTCGAGCATGGTGCCGAGCTTCTTGACGTACCAGCGCGGGCCAGCCTTCAGGTAATACATGAGCCCGAGTGCCATGACCTTGGGCTTCGACATCGAGACATCCTGCAGCATCCGCACGGCCTGCTTGGCCGCCGTGCGTTCGCGCGGGTTGACGGTCGGGGCGATGAGCACCACGCGGTCTGCGAACTCCGGGTGGCGCGCAGCTGCCTCCACGACGATCTCGGTGCCCATCGAATGCCCAACGAGTACCGATCTCTGCAGGCCTTCGTGCGCGACGATCTCGGCGATCAGGTCACCGGATGCTGCGATGTCGAGCGGTTCGTCTGGCTCCGGTGCGTCTCCGAACCCGGGTAGGTCGAGGGCGAAGACGCGTCCGGTGCGGCCGAGCGCCTCGGCGAACTCCGACCAGTACCGGTGCCCCATGCCGATGCCGTGCACCAGAACGTAGTCGATGCCCGTGTCGATGCCCGATTCGGTGATGATCGTCGTTCGACCAGCGCTCACGAACTCGCGTTGCTCACTCATGCTGAGAGTCTATGAAGCTGTGGCTGAGAGCGCCCAGTTCGCGGTGCGAGAGAGCGGATGCGCTCGTCGGTTGGACTTCGATGAGTTCTACGGCATGGCCACAGGGTTGTCGTAGTGATCGTTGCCATCTCGTCGATGCTTGTCATGATTCAAGGGGAGCCTGAGGCTCGCGAGTGGGTTGAACTTGTGCGTGCTGAGACGTCAGCATATCTGTCGCCAACTTGCTGGAGGCTTGCCTCTTCGTTGATTCGTAACTCTCTCAAACCGATGTGCGTTTCGCCCGGCGGGCCCAATGTACGGTTGCAGTCCCTCACGATGGGCACTACAGCATAACGACATCGACGACGACAGCTGCGGCAGAGTCGACCACAGCCCAAGCCCCACAAGGCACCGGTGATGCGGCAGTTCAGGACCGCGCGACGGGTTCCGGGCGATGAATGCCGCGGGGTCGGTATCCGAGAGCCGGGGAAACGTCGACGAGGTCTGCTAGAAACCAGATCGTCGCGAGCCACATCTCCGTCCCCTGCAAGCCGGGAGTCGAGTCTGATTCGTCAGCTGAGGTACTCGTTGCAGCGTGGAACCCAATTCCGGAGCCGTCCATCCAGCGCCTCAATGCGTCGCGCAGAAGGCGGGTCGCGAGTTCACGCACCTCTTCTGATCGGTAGCCCGTCTCACGAGTGAGCCACAGCGGATGCGCCACATCGAGAACGTTGCACGCGTTCTGCGCCTCCGGGCTGAAGTACCGGCTATCGCGCGCGTGCCTGAGAACAGTGTCGATCACGGCATCCGGATTCTGAATCGGAATGCCGAACTGCGCGAACGTTCCGCGTGTCGCCCGATAGAACCCGTTGACGGGCTGCAGCAGCCCCTCGGCGGGTGTCGGCTCGCCCCACATGCCCGTGCGCGGGTCGGAGTGCGTCGTGAGCCAGCTAAAGAGCGTCTCAACGAACCCCGCCGGAATGACATCGCCGCGTCGGCGAGTCCAGTGCACTGCTGTGCCGATGGCGTCGACGACATGCCCGGCGCCCCAAGCGTTCCGCGCCCACGGCAGATCGGACAGTTGACGCGCGAGAATCTCGGCAGAACCCCTCGTCACGGCACCCAGCGGGTGTGGAAAAGAGGACCCAAGCAGATCGAGCGCATACCCGACGCACTCGATGTGGTACGCGACGTCGTCGTCATCGAACGACGCTGGTGCCGACTGGAGTCCGTGCGCGTCGATCGGGGCGACGAGCCCCGTCTGCGGGTCTTGCCAGCCGCGCAGACGGTCACGCTGCGTCCCGGCGGAAAGCTGCGGCGGAGAAGCATCGGTCAGCAGCATCGACAGCTCGATCGCGTCGCACTGCGCTCGCACGCTCGCGGGCACACCGGGCCGATCGGCGAAGAGCTGTCTCTCGGCGTCCCACGACCGATCGAGAATCTCGTTCACCTGAGAACGAGCACGATCGGCAAAGGATGCTGCCCGCTCGGCAAGCGGCGACAGGGCCTTGCTCGCGGCGGTCGGCGGAACACGCCAGCGCACCTGTCGAGCCGGGTTGCCGACGACAACAGCGCCGGCAGCGACGTTTTTCGTGACCACGGCGCCCGCACCGATCACGGCGTGATCTCCAACGGTGACGCCGTCGAGAATGACGACGTGCGAACCGATCCAGACGTCTCGGCCGATGCTCACTCCGGCGGACACGAGCGGTTGCCTAAAAACCTCGGTTCCTGGCTCCATCGAGTGGTTGAAGCCGAGGATCGATGTGTGCGCGCCGATGCGCACCGCGTTGCCCATCGAAACCGTGCCACGGACGACGCAGAATGGGTTGATCGAACAGTCGGCGCCGATCTCGATTCGGTCGGTGAGATAGGCGGATGCCGCAATATAGCTGCGATCGCCGAGGGTGAGCTCGTCAGCGTGCACGGACGCGCGCTCCGAGATAAAACACTCGTCGCCGAGTCGCCACGCCGGGTAGGCTCTCATGAGCTCAGCAACGTACGCATGCTGCGCATCGTGTTCTTCAGGGGAACCCTCCGTCCAGAACGACCACGGGGAGTGTTCGAAACGGCTGATCATGACATCCTCCCCGGTGCGGCAGTTGACGCGCGCCGGTTGATAGACGGACTGAGCGTGACCCTGTGGGCAGCGCGGTCGGGATCGGCGAGACGACCGAGAAGAAGATCGAACGCGGCGCGCCCCAACTCGGCACGCGGCGGGCGGATCGCCGTGAGCGCAGGGCTGCCCAAGTGCGCAGTCTCGTCGTCATACGCGATGACTGACAGATCACCGGGGACGGAGAGGCCGCGCGCGAGCACCAGATCGACGAACGCGAGAGCCTCCGGATCAGCATGGACGAGGAGCCCGGTTACGCCATCGTCGCGCAGCCGATCAAGGACCCCCGCAGCCGATTCGATAAATGACGGAGTGCGGTGATCGGCGACGAGGTACTGGTGCGATGCGACCCCCGCACTCTCGCAGCCGGGCCCCCAGCCCGCAACGATCTTGCGTGACGTCGGGGAATCCTCGGTGCGAATCAGCCCCACACGCCGATGCCCGAGCTCGGCCAGATGATGCGCAGCCATCGCCGCACCCAGCGCATGGTCCGTCGTCACAGACTCGGCAGGCATTCCATCGGTCGGCATCACCGCATCGCGCTCGGCCAGAACGAACGGCAGCCCCGTGTCATACAGCCACTCAACAACATCCCCCGCGTGCGGCGTATTCGTATTCGGGGCGACGACGAAAGCGTCAACGCCATCGCGGTTGACCATGCGCTCAAGCACGGGACGCTCATCCTGAAGCTCATACGACGCACCACGCAGCAGCACGCGTGCCCCATGGGCATTCGCCCGTTCTTCCACACCCGCCAGCACACTCGGCCAGTAGTAACTCAGCGACGGAACGAGAACTCCCACCGACTGAATGGTCGTCCGCGGCTGCTCAAGCGACGGCGGAATCCCACCCTCCGGTGCCACAGCGCCCCCGTGCACCCGCACCAGCAGGCCCTGAGCCTCCATCTGCTGCAGGTCGCGGCGCAGAGTGACGGGCGTCACCCCAAGTTCGTCTGCCAGAGAGGCAATGCGAACCGACCCGTGCTCAGACAGGGTGCGAAGAATCGCCTGCCGCCTCGACGCCGCCAACTGCGCAATGGACTCGTTCATCGTGCTCCTCCTGTGCCATACTGCCGCATCGTGACGGTCACGTCAGATACCCGCGAGACATCGATCTCGAGGCGCGTGAGGCTGTCACCCCAGACCGAAGACAGCATCGGGTCGTCGAGCCGCTTCGTCGTCAGCCGGGCTGGCGCGGCGGGATTCCACAGGATCTCAAGCGGCGTCGCCCCCTCAAGCGGTTCCACAACTGCCCGGCCCTCGCCGAGCGTCACCGAGCCCGCAAGCAGAAACCGGCTCTCTGTCGCGCCGTCGCCCACCGGAGCCGGAAGCTCGTGCCACTCATCGTGAACGCGCACCTCTCGCGCGTCCCTGTCGAGCCGCACCGTGCGGTGCCACGACGTGCGATCTGGCAGCCCGTATGTCGCCGCGATATCGAGCGAGAACTCGCCGTCGGCGACCGAGACAGCGGATGCTCGATAGTCGGCACCCGCCTTCTGGGCGTGCCCGGCGATGACGGGGATGCTGTGCCAGGTGCTGCGCATCATCCACAGGCCATAGCGGTCAGCGCTGAACGTCTGCGCCGTATACGTGGGACGCCCCGCGTCGACAACCGTCGGCACACCGTCGCTGGCGACGATGACCGACCCGACGTCGTTGTGGTTGTGACTCTCGTCATTGTGGCCGCCCTTGGCCACAACCGTGAGTCCCGCTGGTGTTCCCGCCGACTCGCGAGCGATGAGCATCTGGACAGACGGCAGCCAGACTTCGGCAGGAAACGGGAACCGGCCCGAGCCGCCGTCGTGGTCGTCGGAAAGCGCGGAGAGCAGCCGCCCGAGATTCATCGTCTCGTCAGCATCCAGGTGTGACTCGTGCCCGCGGGCAAAGGCTTCGGCATCGCCGTCCTTCAGCCGGCGAGCGGCACGTGTGAGCGCATTCCACGGCTGTGGCGTGGCCGCCCGGGCACGCGAATCAGCGACCGAGACGACCCAGTCGTCGCCGAGCTGCATACGGTGGGGAAACGCGACGAGCTCACGAAGCACGGGGATGCCGTCAATGAAATCAATCCGCTCGAGGGTTGCGTGCGCGAGCGCCTCGAGCGCTTCGAACAGGCGTGCGGCGCCCGCCCACCAGTAGTGGTACCCCTCGTCAACGGCACCATCTGCCGGCAGATCGGCGATGTAGCGATCGAGCCCCAGGAGGACGCGGTCGATGATGCGGATCCTCAGCTCGGCATCGTCCGGGGCATCAAGCAGGCGCAGCGCGGCGACCAACACATTCCCGAGGATCCACGGAGTCCAGTTGATGGTCGGGCGTTCGGCTCCCAGCCACCACCAGTCGTCCCGGTCTGCGAACGGTTCGAGGACCCGCGAGCGCACCTCTGTGCGGATCCGCGCGCGGACCCCGGCGTACGCCGTCTCGAGCTCGGCCCCGATGACGTGGTCAAGCCAGGCGAGGTGCGCGGCGACCTCGCTGGCACCGAGGTCGACAACGGGGGAGGTCACGTCGGGAAGCACCCAGCCGCGGCGTGAAAATGCGTCGTCGTGGGCGGGCCAGCACCAGCTGCTCTGCTCGCAGAGAAGGCTCGCTCCATCGAGGACGCTCGGAAGCCAGCAGGACTCCCCTGTCACCACGGCCGCGACGACCGATCGGCTGCTGCGCTGCACACGAGCGAACGCCGTCTGCTCCCACGTTGAACGGTCGCCATCGCCGTGGATGCGGGCGGCGTCATGGGCGAGCGGCTGCGGCCAAGGTGTGTCGCGCTCGGCGAGTGCGCGGGTGATGAGGTTGTCGGCCTCGACGCGTTCCCAGACGTCCCGACGCGACGCGGGAGGGACCGGGAGTGCCGACTCGGGAGGGGCGATCATCGGACCGAGTACCGGCATGAGAGTGTCGGCGGTGGTATTCAGCTGCCGCGCCAGCGTTGTTCTCAGCGGCCCCTGGGACTCCCTCTTCACTCGGCGCGCTCCTCTCGATTGCCCGATCATGGATAAAACGATCATAACCGAACATGCTGTTCGAAAAAGCATTGATTGCTTTGAAAATGATTGCTAATCTCCATTCAGTCCCCACCTGAGCACGATTCAGAGGAGCATCCGTGGTCAATGAAGATTCGTCATCGACGGTCGGCGAGTGGACCCGCCGCGACTGGGTGGCCTTCGCAGACCGACTGCTGTCAGCGGCCATGCGCCATGCCTCTGAGGGAAACGGGCGCATCACGTTTCCGGGAGCCGAAGGTGGCTACGGCCGTTCGGTGGATGGACTCGAAGGATTCGCCCGCACGTTCTTGATCGCCGGCTTCCGCATCGCCGGCGCACGCGGCGTGGGCGTCGACGAGCTGATCGCGTTCTACGCACAGGGCATCCGGACGGGTGTCGACCCGGCGGCGGAGGACCGGTGGGTGCGGCTCAACGAGCACCCGCAGGCGAAGGTCGAGGCAGCATCCCTCGCTCTTGTCTTCGATATGACGCGGCCGTGGCTGTGGGACACCCTCGACGAACTCACTCAGCAGCGGGTGATCGCCTACCTCGCCCCCGTCGTGGGGGATGACAGCTACCCGCCAAACAACTGGCTCTGGTTTCGCATCGTCGTGCAGACCTTTCTGCGCTCGGTCGGCGGCCCCTGGTCGCAGAGCGACATTGACGACGACCTGGCGCGATACGACGCGTATCGGCGAGAGGGTGGCTGGTACTCAGACGGTGAGGGGCGTGCGTTCGATCACTACGCGGGCTGGGCGATGCACCTGTATCCGGTGCTGTGGGCGCGCATGGCCGGGGCGGATGACCTCGCCGGCGATCTGCCGGCGCGCACCGTCGCCGACCTCGATGCCTACCTGCACGACGCGCTGCACCTTGTCGGCGCCGACGGATCGCCGCTCGTCCAGGGACGCAGCCTGATCTACCGCTTCGCCGCGGCTGCGCCGTTCTGGGCTGGCGTGATCGCCGAGGTGCCGTCGGTGTCTGCCGGTGCCCTGCGCCACGCTGCCGAGAAGATCGTGCGTCACTTCGACGATCGTGGCGCTCCGAACGACGACGACATCCTCTCGATGGGCTGGTTCGGAGAATGGCGTCAGCTGGCGCAGTCATACTCCGGCCCCGGATCGCCGTACTGGGCGGCCAAGGGCCTGCTCGGCATCATGCTCCCCGATGATCACCCGGTGTGGACGCAGCCCGCCGAACCTCTTCCCGTCGAACGCGGCGACTTTGTCCGGTGGGTGCAGGCACCCGGATGGGCGGTGTCTGGAACAGCATCCGATGGCATTGTGCGTCTGGCGAACCATGGCACGACACGGGATGCTGTCGACGCACTCGCCGCCGACTCGCCCCTGTACGCCCGCCTCGGGTACTCGACGGCGACGAGCCCGCTGCTCGATGAACGCGGCTGGGTCGAGCCCCTCGAACAGTCGATTGCGCTCGTCGACGGGGCCGGCCACGCGACGCATCGCTCGGCGCTGGTGCCGCTCAGCGTCGCCACAGACGATGAGTCCACGGCGGTGGCCGGCGCCTCGCGCTGGTGTGCGCACCTGATGGACGTGGCGCCCGAGCAGCAGCACCACGGCTCAGGCTTCGGCGGAGATGCGACACCCGTGGCGACCATCAGAGCGGTCTCGGTTCTGCGCGGGCCGTGGGAAGTACGGTTTGCCCGCGTCGACGGGATCAACGAGCCGGAGCGGTGGTCGCTGCGGTGGGGCGGATGGCCCGTTCCCACGGGAGCAGCGCTCAGCAGCACGACGCTTGCCAGTACCGTGCGCCCGCTCGGATTCGACGCCGCCGCGGCATCCGTCACCAGAGACGATGCGAGTCCCCTGGATGACCGCATTGCGGTTCCGACCCTGACAGCCCCCGTCGCGGCGGGCGAATGGCGCGCCATCGAACTCGCCCTGACCGGAGCCGATGCACCACGTGGCTGTGCCGTCGACATCGCCGGCTCCGACGCCCGCATCGCGTGGCCGGACGGCACGCAGACCTCGCTTACCCTTCCCGAAACCCCTCAAGTCCCCGCTTCGTCGTCAACAGACGAAGCATCCTCGTGATTCGCCCTGGATCACATTTTTCGCAGCAAAGGAGCAGCACATGAAGCGCACCAGCACAGCCGTCGTCGGCATTGCGGTCGCAGCCCTCGCCCTGACCGGGTGCTCGGGTGGCGGCGGCACGGCGTCAGGCGGCGACGAAAACACACTCACCGTCTCAGGCTGGAGTCTCAGCACGACACCGGAGTTCCAGCTTCTCGCCGACGGGTTCGAGGCGCAGCACGACGGCGTGACCGTCAAGCTCGTCGAGTACGACCCGACCGACTACAACACGCTACTCACAGCGGATCTCGCCGCGGGTAAGGGCCCCGACGTCATCACGCAGAAGGAGGTCAAGTACCTCCCCACCTTCCAGCAAGGCGGGCAGCTTCTCGACGTCTCTGACGTGACGCTTCCCGAGGGCATCGGCGGGGCAGACTCGTACAAGGTGGACGGCACCGCCTATGCGACCCCGTATCGCCAGGATTCCTGGGTGCTCTACTACAACAAGGCGCTCTTCGACGAGGCGGGGGTCGACTACCCCGATGGCTCGTGGACGTGGGACGACTATGCCGATGCGGCTGACGCTCTGAAGTCCGGGTTCGAGGATGCCGGTGTGAAGGCCACGCCCATCTACCAGCACAGCTGGCAGTCAACGGTTCAGGGATTCGCCGCGGCTCAGACCGGCAGTGACCTGCTTGCGGGGGACTACGGCTACCTGAAGGACTACTACCAGCGGGTTCTCGACCTGCAGGAGAACGGCGACCAGGTTCCGTACAACACGGTGATGGCGAACAAGCTCACCTACCAGGGCGAATTCGGTAAGCAGAGCGCCGCCATGATGCCCATGGGCACGTGGTTCACAGCGACTCTCGTGTCGCAGCAGGAGTCTGGCGAGGCCGACGACTTCGAGTGGGGCATCGCACCCGTCCCGCAGCTTGACGACTCCACGACCGGAACCGACGCGACACCCGTCACTTTCGGCGATCCGACAGGTTTCGGAGTCAACGCCAATGTGAGTGACGAGAAGGCGCAGCTGGCCAAGGAGTTCCTCGAGTATGCAGCGAGTGAGGATGCTGCAAAGGCGCTCGCCGGCATCGGCATCACGCCCGCTCTGCTGAATGACGCAGTCACCGAGGCGTACTTCAACGTAGAGGGCACACCTCAGGACGACCTCTCGAAGTTCGCCCTGTCGACGCACGAGACGCTGCCCGAGAACCCGGCAGATGAGAATACCGCGGCCATTCAGAACATTCTGAATGACCTCCACACCGCGGTCCTCTCTGGTTCGCAAGACATCGACAGCGCTATCGCTGACGCAGAGGGGCGCGTCGCGAACGAGGTCGGCTGACGACTTCCGACCATCCGGGGCCTGCGCTCACCACACAGCGCTGAGCGCAGGCCCCTGGCCCGGATTCCTGTATCGACGGAGCAATCATGAGCATCACTGCTGAGCAGACAACCGACGCGAAGGCGAAGGTGCCCAAGCGTCACGTATCTCGACTCCGACTGCGTTATACGCTCATCGGCTGGAGCTTCATCCTGCCGAACTTCGTCGGGTTCGTGCTCCTGACCCTCATTCCCGTGGTGACGGTGTTCTACATGTCACTGACGAACTGGAACATCTTCGGATCCTCCCAGTTCATCGGGCTCGACAACTTTGTCCGGCTCGCCGGCGATTCGAGCTTCCACTCGGCATTCGGCAACACTCTCTACTTCGCCGTGCTTCACATCCCGCTGACGATCGCTGTGTCGCTTGGGCTTGCGCTGCTGCTCAACTCGAAGCTGCGCGGTGTCGCGTTCTTCCGCACTGCAGCGTTCTTCCCCTACATCACGTCCATCGTCGCGATTGCGCTCGTCTGGAACCTGCTGCTCAGCCCGCAGTACGGGCCCGTGAATCAGGTTCTCGGCTTCCTGGGTCTTCAGAATCCGCCCGGATGGCTCACGAGTTCCGACTGGGCGATGCCGGCCGTCGTCGTCGTCGAGACCTGGCGCCGCATGGGCTACTACATGGTCCTCTTCCTCGCCGGGCTGCAGACCGTACCCCGGGAGCTCCATGAGGCAGCCCGCACCGACGGGGCAAACGCCCTGCAGCGCTTCCGCCACGTAACGCTTCCGGCACTGCGCCCTACGATGTTCTTCGTCACGGTCATGCTCACGATTGAGTCGTTGAAGATCCTCGACCTCATCATCGTGCTCACCGACGGCGGCCCCGGGCAGGCAACGACGGTGATCGCGCAGTTCATCTGGACGAAGGGCTTCGAAGAGAACCAGTTTGGGTACTCGTCGGCAGCATCCGTTGTGCTCTTTCTTCTCTGCCTGATCGTCACCATCATCCAATTCCTCTGGAACAAGCGAAAGGCGGTGTGAGGCCATGAGCGAAACAAAGATGCTGATCACTCCTCCCTCGCCACGAAAGCGCGCAGCCGGTGGGCAGGCGACCGGGGCCGGGACTCCGCAGCGGAAGATCGGTCGCGCCCTGCTTTACGTTCTGCTGATCGCGGCGGCTGCTGCATTGCTTCTGCCGTTCTTCTGGATGGTCATGAGCTCGCTGAAGGACGCGAACTCGGTGTTCTCTGTGCCGATTCACTGGATCCCCGAGATCTTCGTGTGGGACAACTACGTCGAGATCTGGCAGAAGTCAGACATTCTCGTGTGGATCCGCAACACGGTCGTCGTGTCTGTCGGGGTGACGTTCCTTCAAGTGACCACCGGTTCGTTCGCCGCTTACGGATTCTCGCGCATCCGCTTTCGCGGGCGCGACGCGCTTTTCCTTCTTTACGTGGCGACGATCGCTGTGCCGTGGCAGTCGTACATGATCCCGCAGTTCATCATGCTGTCGAATGCTGGGCTCGCGAACACCCTCTGGTCGATTCTGCTTCTGCAGGCGTTTGGTGCCTTCGGCGTCTTTCTTATGAAGCAGTACTACGAGACGATTCCCGAAGAACTCAGTGAGGCAGCGCGGCTCGACGGGCTCAGCGAGTATGGAATCTGGGCCAGGATCATGGTGCCGCTGTCCATCCCCGCGATCGCCAGCCTGGCGCTTTTGACGTTCGTCAACACGTGGAACGACTTCCTCGGACCCCTGATCTACCTGCGCGATCCGAGCCTCTGGACGATGCAGCTCGGGCTCAACAACTTCGTGTCGAGCCTGTACAACGTCGACTACGGTGTGCTCTTCGCCGGCCTCGTGATCTCCGTCGTCCCTATCGCTATCATCTTCCTCCTCGGCCAGCGCTACTTCGTCGAGGGCATCGCCACCAGCGGAATGAAAGGCTGACGGATGCTGAAAAGAATCCCGCGGAGCTTCTATGCCACGCTCTTCGGCACGGCCTTCCTCGTGATGGGGGTGAACGCCCTTGTCGCGGCGCTCAGTCTGCCGTTCCTCGTCGTGCTTATGACGACGGATCCGTCGCTGTCATGGCCGCTGCTCGCAGTGACCGCTCCGCTGTGCGCTCCGGCGCTGACTGCCGCGTTCGCCGTCTTCCGCCAGCACAAAGAGGGTGAGACTCAGGTGGTGACGCCGTTCTTCCGTGCTCTGCGGGCAACCTGGAGGCGGTCGCTGATCATCGGCGGTCTTGTCTCCGCTGCCGTTGTGGTCGCCGTCGCCGACGTGTTCGTGCTGGCTCCCACCCGGTTCGGGATGGCCGTTGCGCCTGTGCTCATCGTCATCGCCCTGCTGGCGCTCGCGACCGGAACCGTCGCCCTCGTCGCGACGAGCGAAGCAGCAACAGCGTCGCTCCGACAGGTGCTTCTCGTCTCGGTCACGCTCGCGGTGCGCCGGTGGTACCTCACACTCGCCTCGCTCGCGGTCGTCGCGATTCAGGCAGGCATCGTCGTGGCCGCTCCCGCGTGGGGAATCGGACTGACTTCGGCTGCGTGTCTCTACGTCGTCTGGGCCGGGTCGCGATACACAGTGCAGCCCGCCCTCGTTCCCGCAGCCTCGGTCGTGACCGCATGAGCCGGCTGAACGTGGTCAACGCTGTGCTCCCCGGGGTGCTCGCCGAGGCCTCAGCACAGCACCTGGCCCACCTGCTCGACACAGAGTCCGACGTTGTCGGCACGATTCAGGAGTTCGCGTCCTCGGAGGCGCGGGCCGCACTTGCTTCGGCCGAGGTCATCGTGACGGGGTGGGGAACCCCGCGCATCGACGCCTCGATTCTTGAGCTCGCCCCCCGCCTGCGCTATGTCTTGCACGTGGGGGGATCCGTCAAGGATCTGTTGGCCCCCGAGGTCTGGGAACACGGGGTGAAGGTCTCCTCCGCCGTCGATGCGAATGCCGTCCCGGTCGCCGAATACACGCTCGCCATGATCCTGATCGCCAACAAGAGAGTGCTGCCGATTGCCCGGCAGTATCGTCGCGATCGTTCGGCCATCGATCAGGCTCAGCTGGGGGTCGTGGGCAATTTCCGGCGCCGTGTCGGCATCGTCGGTGCCTCGCGCATCGGCAGACGCGTCATCGATCACCTGCGGCCATTCGATCTCGACGTCGTCGTGTACGACCCGACGTTGACGGATGCTGCGGTCGGCGAGCTCGGGGCAACAGCGGCGACTCTCGAGCAGGTGTGCGCGACCTGCAACGTCGTCTCGGTGCATGCGCCGTCGCTGCCGGAGACACGGGGGATGCTCTCACGCGCTCATATCGACGCGATGCCGGCGGGCTCAACGCTCATCAACACGTCGCGAGGTGAGGTCGTCGATCAGGATGCCCTCGTCGACCGCGTTCTGCGCGGCGACCTGTACGCCGTGCTCGACGTCACGTCTCCCTGGGTGCTGCCGTTCGAGCATCCTTTCTATGAGCATCCGAATGTCGTGCTGACGCCGCACATCGCAGGTTCTGTCGGCACAGAAGTCGATCGAATGATCGACGCCCAGATCGCGGAGCTGCGTCGGATCTCGGCGGGTGAGCCGCTCGCGCATCCCGTTGACGCGGGATCGCTCGGCACCGCTGCGTGAGCTGAATCGCACGGCTCGCGCGGGTCGGGTAGTTTTGTAGGGGTGCCCGCGCACACCCCGCAGCGGAACTGTCATCCCAGAGATTGAGGAAGCGTACATCTATGGCGACCATCATCTACACGCACACCGACGAAGCTCCCATGCTCGCGACGCATTCGCTCCTGCCCGTCGTGCAGGCATTCGCCAGCAAGGCAGGCGTCGAGGTGGAAACGCGCGACATCTCCCTTGCCGGGCGCGTCATCGCGGCGTTCTCGGACGTCCTGCCCGAGGACCAGCGCGAGCCGGACGCGCTCGCCGAGCTCGGTGCGCTGGCGCAGAAGCCCGAGGCGAACATCATCAAGCTGCCGAACATCTCTGCCTCGGTGCCGCAGCTCAAGGCCGTCGTGGCCGAGCTCCAGGCTCAGGGCATCGCTCTTCCCGACTACCCGGACGAGCCGTCGACCGACGCTGAGCGCGACGTCCGCGCGCGCTATGACAGCGTCAAGGGAAGCGCCGTGAACCCGGTGCTCCGCGAGGGGAACTCGGACCGCCGCGCGCCGCGCTCGGTCAAGGAGTACGCCCGCAAGCATCCGCATTCGATGGGCACCTGGAGCACAGACAGCAAGACGGACGTCGCGACCATGGACTCCGGCGACTTCTTCCACAACGAGAAGTCCGTCACGCTCGCCGCCGACGATGTGCTGCAGATCCGCCTCGTCACCGCCGACGGCGTCACCGTTCTGAAAGAGAAGCTGCCCGTGCTCGCCGGCGAAATCGTCGACGGCACGTTCATGAGCGCGAAGGCTCTCGACGCGTTCCTCGCCGACCAGGTCGCGCGCGCCAAGCGCGAGGGTGTGCTGTTCTCGGCGCACCTCAAGGCCACGATGATGAAGGTCTCAGATCCGATCATCTTCGGTCACGTCGTTCGCGCCGTTCTGCCGAAGGTCTTCGAGACCTATGGCGAGCAGCTCACCGCGGCCGGCCTCACGCCGGACAACGGACTCGGCGGAATCCTCGCCGGCCTCGACACTCTGCCCGCCGATGTTGCCGACGGCGTGCGCGCGGCCATCGACGAGGGCTTCGTGAACGCGCCGCAGATCGCCATGGTCGACTCGGACAAGGGCATCTCGAACCTGCACGTGCCGAGCGACGTCATCATCGACGCGTCGATGCCCGCGATGATCCGCGGCGGCGGCATCATGTGGGACGCAGACGGAAACCCGGCCGAGACCCTCGCCGTCATTCCCGACAGCTCCTACGCCGGCGTGTACAAGGCTGCCGTCGACGACTGCAAGGCGAACGGCGCCTACGACCCGACGACGATGGGCTCGGTCCCGAACGTCGGCCTCATGGCGCAGAAGGCCGAGGAGTACGGCAGCCACGACAAGACCTTCCTGATTCCTGCCGACGGCTCTGTCGAGGTTGTGAACCAGGCGGGCGACGTTCTCATTCACCACGACGTCGAGACGGGCGACATCTGGCGCGCCTGCCAGACGAAGGACATCCCCGTGCGCGACTGGGTGCGTCTCGCCGTCGAACGGGCCCGCCTGTCTGACACTCCGGCCATCTTCTGGCTCGATGAGGCGCGCGCCCACGACGCGCAGCTCATCGCGAAGGTGAACGACGAGCTGCCGAAGCACGACACCGACGGCCTCGACATCCGCATCCTGAGCCCCATCGAAGCGACGCGCGTCTCGATGGAGCGCATTCGCGAGGGCCTCGACACCATCTCGGTCACGGGCAACGTGCTGCGTGACTACAACACCGACCTCTTCCCGATTATCGAGCTCGGTACGAGCGCCAAGATGCTCTCTGTCGTGCCGCTCCTTGCGGGCGGCGGCCTGTTCGAGACTGGTGCCGGTGGCTCCGCTCCGAAGCACGTGCAGCAGCTTGTCGAAGAGAACCACCTGCGCTGGGACTCGCTCGGCGAGTTCATGGCGCTCGCGGAGTCGTTCCGTCACCTGGCGCGCGTGGCCGACAACAGGCGTGCCGCGGTGCTCGGTGAGACACTGGATGCTGCGACAGCGACGTTCTTGAACGAGAACAAGTCTCCATCGCGCAAGGCAGGGGAGCGCGACAACCGTGGAAGCCACTATTGGCTCGCGCGCTACTGGGCAGAAGAACTCGCCAAGCAGACAGACGACGCCCCTCTCGCCGAGGCGCTGAAGCCGATCGCCGAGAAGTTCGAGGCGCAGTCTGACCAGATCGAGAAGGAACTGCTCGAGGTGCAGGGAAGCTCGGTTGATCTCGGCGGCTATTACCACCCGGACGTGGCGAAGGTCGACGCGGTCATGCGCCCGTCTTCAACGCTCAACAGCATCCTGGACACCCTGCGCGACTGACAGCGGGCACGAACAGTCTGTGCATCATCGCCGCGGCGACTCTCCACAGGAGGGTCGCCGCGGTGTCGTGCGTCAGCTGATCACCGTTTTGGGCCCAACGTCCGCCACAGAATGATCATCGCGATGATGACGACGACTACGCCACCGCCGACGATCGACGCCTTGATCAGCATTTCGGCGAGCAGATGCTCCAGGATCCCGGCGTGAACGATCATGCGCTGTCTCCGTCGCGGTGACTATTGCGCGTCTCGCTGTCGTGGGTTTCCCCGTCGAGGCTCTCGCTGTCGCGTGACTCGGCGCTCCGCTCCAGTGTCGTCGCAAGCAGCGAGAGGCCAGACGACATCAGATCGCTCCGACCTCGCGTGGTGCGCGCACGGGCGACAGCGGCTTTGCGCGCCAACGGTGCGGCGTGACGCGTCGCCTTTCCCAGTGCACCGTGTCTGCGGAGCCACAGGGCGATCGCGAAGAGCACGATCACGACGACGACGACAATCGCCGCGATGATTCCAAAGCGGATGAGCATGATGTTCAGCACCGTCTCGATCCCGCTGTGATCCTTAAATAACAACATCATGCTAAATAAAATAGCACAATCATGCTAAAAAAGAACCATGCCCAAAATCGTGGATGCTGAAGCACGACGTGACGCCATTGCCGACGCTGTTCTGACCGTTATTGCTCGGGGCGGACTGCGCGCAGCCACCCTCGCGACGATTGCGGCGGAGTCGGAGTTGGCCGTGGGGTCGGTGCGCCATTACTTCTCTGGCCACGATGAACTGCTGATGTTCGCTGCCGAGACACTCGTCGATCGCACGACCGAGCGCCTCGAGGCTCACCTCGCTCGTCTCGGGACAGAGCAGTCAGCTGATCAGCGGCGGTCGATTGCCGTCGACATGCTCTGCGAGGTTCTGCCGCTCGACTCGGCGCGGGAGATCGAGGCGGCAGTGTGGCTGGAATTCGCGGTGGTGGCTCGAACGTCGACAGAGCTCGCGCGACCCATCAGCATGTTGCATGATGGCCTGCGCGCCCTCGTTGCACGCATCATCACGTCGGGCAATCAGCGCAGTCGGTTCCGCGCCGACTTCGATCTTGACGTGGAGATTGCCCGGCTGCATGCGGTCGTCGACGGCCTGCTGCTCCACGGCGTTCTGGCGTCGGACCCGGAGTACGCATTGCTGAGTCGCCGCGTGCTCGAGTCGCACCTGGAGGGCCTCCTGGCGACCTGACGTGCTCGCTCAGTCGATGAGACCGGATGCTGCGAGGCGACGCAGCACCTCGGCGCCCGCCGGCGGGCAGCGATGCAGATCCGCCGTCGTCACCCAGTGCAGGGCGCTCACCTCGGCCGCCGGCCGCGGCTCCGCATCCGGCTCCCCGGCGAACAGCGTCATGCGCACCATCCGCCCCTCGGGCTCGCCGTGCGCCTGCGTCACGACGGTGAAAAGCTCGCGTACGGAATCCGGCCGCAGCCCGGCCGAAACCTCTTCGCGTGACTCGCGTTGCGCGGCCTCGAGCAGCGTCTCACCAGCATCCACCTTGCCACCGGGCATATACACGACGTCGCGGCCACGTGCCGTCACCATGAGTACTCTCCGGTCGCGGATGATCGCGACGGCGGAGACGATGATGTCGGGGAGGGTTTGAGGGGATGCTGCGTCGAGACTCACCTCTCCAGTCTGCACCAGCGGTGTGATGTGAAGACCCAGGAGGCAATCGATAGACTGGCATCTGCCGCGCAATCCGGCAATTCTCGCACGACAAATCTTTCAGGAGCCATCGTGGCCGCTTCCAGCAGACTCGACGCCGTCATCGCCCTCGCCCGCCATCGCGGGTTCGTGTTTCAAGCGGGTGAGATCTACGGCGGGTCCCGATCGGCCTGGGACTACGGGCCCCTCGGCGTCGAACTGAAAGAGAACATCAAGCGTCAGTGGTGGCAGCACTTCGTGCGCGGTCGTGAAGACATGGTCGGCCTGGACTCGTCGGTGATTTTGCCGAAGGCTGTGTGGGAGGCCTCGGGGCACGTCGCTACCTTCACCGATCCTCTCGTCGAGTGCGAACAGTGCCATAAGCGGCACCGGGAGGACCACCTTATCGAGACGTTCGAGGCGAAGAAGGGTCGGGCGCCGAAAGACGGCATGAGCGAGATCCCGTGCCCCGACTGCGGAACGAAGGGACGCTGGACGGAGCCGCAGATGTTCTCCGGCCTCGTGAAGACCTTCCTCGGCCCCGTCGACTCGGCGGCCGGCCTCAACTACCTGCGCCCCGAGACGGCACAGGGCATCTTCGTCAACTTCAACAACGTGCTCACATCGGCGCGCAAGAAGCCGCCGTTCGGCATCGGTCAGATCGGCAAGGCCTTCCGCAATGAGATCACCCCGGGCAACTTCATCTTCCGAACCCGCGAGTTCGAGCAGATGGAGATCGAGTTCTTCACAGCCCCAGACGACGCCGACACCTGGTTCCAGAGGTGGGTCGACATCTGCTGGAACTGGTTCATCGACCTCGGAATGAACCCGGACAACATGCGTCAGTTCGACGTGCCCGAAGATGAGCGTGCGCACTATTCGGCCGGCACCATCGACTTCGAGTACCGCTTCGGCTTCACGGGCAGCGAGTGGGGCGAGCTCATGGGCGTCGCCAACCGCACAGACTTCGACCTCACGTCCCATTCCGAAGCATCCGGCACCGAGCTCAGCTACTTCAACCAGGCGTCGGGCGAACGGTTCATTCCGTACGTGATCGAGCCGTCGTTCGGTCTGACGCGCTCGATGATGGCGTTCCTCGTCGATGCCTACACAGAAGACGAAGCTCCCAACACCAAGGGTGGCGTCGACAAGCGCACCGTCCTGAAGCTCGATCCGCGACTCGCGCCGGTGAAGGCCGCGGTGCTTCCGCTTAGCCGCAACGAGAAGCTCTCGCCACTGGCCCGCGAGGTGGGCGAGTCGCTGCGCCAGCAGTGGAACGTCGACTTCGACGATGCCGGCGCGATCGGGCGTCGTTATCGGCGTCAGGACGAGATCGGCACGCCGTACTGCATCACCGTCGACTTCGACTCTCTCGACGACCGGGCTGTGACCGTGCGAGACCGTGACTCCATGGCCCAGGAGCGCGTATCGCTCGACCGGCTCTCCGGCTACCTCGCTGAGAGGCTCAAGGGAGCCTAGTCACAGTTCGACATGGGGAGTGCTCTCCATGGCGCCCGTTCACAGCTTTCTCTATAGTTGATGTGTGGCGGACGTCAGCGCGTTCTGCCGCGTGATCGGTAACTCTCTGGGGGAATCATGTCGACACCATCAGCACCGCAGCCGTATTCGGGCGCGGCGCCGAAGCGAACCAACTCGATGGCAGTGACGTCGATCTGCCTGGCCGGAGGCGGATTTCTCGCGTCATTTCTGATTGGAATTCTCTGCCTGGTCGCTCTCGCCGGCGGCATCCTGGGATTCATCGCTCTTAACAAGATCAAGACCACGGGAGAGGCAGGGCGTGGCCTCGCGATCGCGGGAATCGTCGTTGGACTTGCCGGGTTCGTGATCGGCGGCATTCTCTACGCTCTGTCACTCGTCGTGACGTTCTCCATGATGTAAACGGCCCGCGTGCGTCAGCGGCGACTCCGTGCTGCTCTTGACGAACGCACTGTAGATGTAGCAACCTCAACCATAGGAAACCGAGGCGTGGCACAGGCGGCAGCCTGAACCGTGTTTCGTCAGAAAGGAACAGATTCATGTCACAGACACCTCCGCCTCCTGCCCCGAACCCTTACCAGGGAGCACCGGCGCCGCAGGACAAATTCAACGTCATGGCGATCGTCGGGTTCATCCTGTCGTTCTTCGTGAGCATCGTTGGCGCGATCCTCAGCTTCGTCGCGCTGTCGCAGATCAAGAAGACCGGCGAAAAGGGCCGCGGTCTCGCGATCGCTGGCGTGATCATCGGGCTCGCGTCACTCGTGATCACGATTATTTACATCATCGTGGTCGTGGTCGTCGTTGGCGCTGCGGTGAGCGACCTCGATACGTACACGTACTGAGTTTCAGCGCGAAGACGCGTCGGGCCCCGCTTCGGCGGGGCCCGACGTCGTTAAGCGGCGGCATGTAGATCAGAACATGTATATGGGTTTGGGCGCGGCCTGTTCTGCAAGCCTGTTCACGCGGATTCGCGCACCACCAGCGTGTGCGTCACTGTGCGATGCAGTCGCTCGTCTGGAGGTGCAGCCCCGTCGAGAAGCGCCTCGACAAGCTCGATTGCCGTGTCAGCGAGCTTCGCCTTGTCGATGGCGACGCTCGTGAGTTCAGGCGTCACGAGAGTGCCGATATCGAGACCATCGATGCCGACGACGGCAAAGTCGTGCGGGACGTTGACCTTCGCATGCGCGAAACCTTTCAGCATCCCAACGGCTAAAACGTCATTGAATGCAAGCACGGCATCAGCCTCGGGGTCTTGCTCCCGCAGACGGGCAGCAGCGCGCACTCCCCCATCGTGCGTGTCGGGCGCGACAAGCTCGGAATCGGGGGACCAATGGAGCCCATTTTCCCGGAGTACGCGCCGGTAGATCTGCCGTCGAATCGATGGCGTGCGGCCGGCATCCACCATGGCGATGTGCGAATGTCCACCTGCCATCAGATGATCGATGGCAGCGCGAATTCCCGGTTCATAATCGATTGCGATCACTGCATACTTCTCGGAATCGGAGGGTCCATCGAGGACGACAGTCGGAGTGTTGACGAGAGTTCCCCGCCACTCGGTTGCCGCCAACAGATGACCCACCATCGCGTCGACGCGTTGGGAAACGGCCTCAAGGCGATGATGGGCATCGTCTGGGTCGTCGCCGAGGTCGCACAGCACAACGCTCCACCCTCGCAATCCGGCTTTGCGCGTGAGCTGGGAGGCGAGCTCAGGGTAATACGGATTTCGCAGATCGCTGACAACGAGCCCGACGGTTGTCTCCCGACCTCGCACAAGGCCCTGTGCCGCTCGATTGGGGCGATAATTGAGGGCGCTGGCTGCAGCGATGACGCGCTCTCGAGTGGCAGCACTCACCTCGGGCATGTTGTTGAGTGCCCGAGTAACGGTCTGTCGGGAGACGCCTGCTTCACGCGCGACGTCGTTGATCGTCACCGATTTCGTCGAGCGCACCATGTCTCTTTTCTCGCCAAAGGGCGTTCACCTCTGACTGTATGGTACTCATTCCTTCACACTGCTACACTCACTCCGTGAACGTTCACGGAAATCAGAAGGCGGAGACCATGGATCACGTACGTTGGGGAATCGTCGGCCCAGGAAACATCGCACATCGCTTTGCTGAGCAGCTGATGCACAGCAAGACGGGCACGCTCACCGCCGTTGCCAGTCGGGCGCTCGGCCGAGCAGAGGAATTCGCCGCCGAATTCGAGTCCAGAGACGCGACCATCAATGCATATGGCTCGTACGCGGAGCTCTACGCAGACCCCGCGGTGGACGCCGTGTACATCGCAACAGTGCACACAGAACACGTCCGCCTTGCAATTGAGGCCGTCGAAGCAGGCAAGCACGTTATCTGCGAGAAGCCGCTCGCCGTCAATCACGCCGGCGTCATGTCGCTTATGGAGGCAGCGCGCCGCGCGGGTGTTTATCTCGCCGAAGGCTTCATGTATCGTTTCCATCCGCAGATCGATCGGCTGATTCAGCTGATTGCCGACGGTGAGATCGGCGATGTGCAGCACATTGACTCTGCGTTCTCATTTGCGGCGGATCTTCTCGACGACAGCCGCCTCAAGAGCGCGAACCTCGCGGGCGGCGGCATCCTGGATGTGGGCGGCTACCCGGTCTCGGCCGCCAGGCTTGTTGCGGGAGCCGCCACCGATGCCCCGTTCGCGGACCCCACATCGATCACGGCGAAGGGTACAGTCGGGCCCACGGGTGTCGACGAATGGGCAAGTGCTTCACTGGAATTCGCATCGGGAATCACCGCTCACGTCACCTGTGGCATCGGCCTGGCCGAACCGAGCAGTCTCATTGTCTATGGCGCACGGGGGCGTATTACTGTGCGCTCGCCCTGGTTGCCGAGCGTTGAGAATCCGTCGTTCATCGACGTTGAACGGCCGGGTGAACCAGCGCAACACATCGAGTTCGAACCGGCGTACTCTTATGCGCTTCAGGCCGACGCTCTCGCGGAATTCGCAGAGGCAGGTCAGAGTCCGCGCATGAGCTGGGCAGACAGTCAAGGCAACGCACGCACGCTCGATCGATGGCGCGCAGCGATTGGGCTCGAGTACCCGTTTGAAGCGGCCACGGCGAACATTCCTACCGCGAACGGCCGACCACTGGCTCGTCGCGACGACGCGACCATGCCACACGGCACCATTGCAGGCATCGACAAGCCGGTCTCACGGCTGGTGCTCGGCTGCGACAACCAGTTGACCCTCGCGCATGCATCGGCGATGTTCGACGACTTTGTCGAACGAGGCGGCAATGCCTTTGACACGGCGTACATATACGGCGGTGGCCTCATGGAGCGCCTACTCGGTCAGTGGGTGGCACAACGTGGTATCCGCGACGACGTCGTGATCGTCGGGAAGGGGGCGCACACACCGTACTGCGACCCGGAATCGATCGTGCGACAGCTCGAAGAATCCCTTGAGCGTCTGCAGACTGACCACGTCGACTTGTATCTCATGCACCGCGACAACCTCGATATCCCGGTCGGCGAGTTCGTGGACGTGCTGGACGAACAGGTGCGTGCCGGACGCATCCGTGCGTTTGGTGGCTCAAACTGGAGCATCGCCCGGTTTGATGAGGCAAAAGCTTACGCGCAGGCGAACGACAAGCAAGGCTTTGCCGTGCTGAGCGATCACTTCGGGCTCGCTCATGCGCTTGATGTGCCGTGGGCTGGTTGCGAGCATGTCACAGAGCCGAGCGATCGTGAATGGCTGGAGCGAACGGGAACCCCGCTGCTCCCCTGGTCGTCACAGGCTCGCGGATTCTTTGCTCGCGCTGACCAAAATGACAGATCGGATGCCGAGCTGGTGCGCTGCTACTACGACGACGCCAATTTTGAGCGTCTCGCCCGTGCACGCTCGCTCAGTTCCGAGCTCGGTGTAGCGCCCACTGCCGTTGCGCTCGCCTACGTGCTCGCGCAAACGTTCCCGACGTTCCCGCTTATCGGTCCGCGCTCGATCGACGAGACTCGGACCTCGATGGCCGGGCTCGATATCTCGCTGACCGAAGAACAGGTGCGCTGGCTTGATCTGCGCTCAGACAGAATGGGGTGACGGTACTTCTCGCGACGCGCATCACGTCACTCTGCTCCTAAGGTTGACGGCGCTCCGAAAGTCCCTGAACTCGCCATTGAGGATGGAGTTTTCGCCATTCCCGCTCTAACGAATCGCACGATGTCGTGGGTGATGAGCGAATCCGTGACTGGCATCTTCTGAAGGCTCATGGTGTTCGTTGTGACGTCGCTGGGGGCATGATCCCGATGGCTGGCAGAGCGCGGTTGCCGTGTCGCGTTGCACTTGGAGGCTACCGGTGGGATGGCCAGCGCATCGGCGATCGCTGGGCGCGATCCACAACGGGGTATGCGTTCATGCTGGTGGCGCCAGACTAAGCGGCGATGCACATGGGCGGACGCCGACGGATAGGGATGATCACCCCTATCCGCCGGCCAGACATTGCTTTCGGCATTAACGTTCGGCGCCGTTGACGCGCCCGTGCCGGGCATGGTCTGGGCCGAGATGATGTCTTCTTACGGGTGCGCGCGGCGATCTTCACACCTTGTTGACGCTGGCTTCAGCAAGTCGACCAGCGAGCGCGAACTTCGGCACCTGTCTGGTGGATGACAGCCAGCACCAGACGTCGCCGGACCCGATTCCCCGCGAAGAGTGTTGTAGTCGCACGCAATATCGCGGTGTCTTCATGTGCGGCCGGGCCGGAGTTTTCGTTGGGTTCCAGCTGTGGCGTCATCATCCTTCACCGAGCGGGAAATCGCGAAACACGCATGTAGCTGAATTCGGGTGAAGTATCCACGGATGCGCGTCGCGAACCGGACCGATCTCGATCGTGCCTCGAGATCACACAGACAGATCTTGATTCTCGCCGTTCGACGTGGCGCTTGCACTCAGCGTCCGCAATATGTGGGACCGGGGAGACGTTATTTGATTGAAGATCAGACCTATCTGCCTCGGTAATGTATTCGGACGCGATATCTCCCAACCTGATAGAGTAATGATCAGATGAATAAGCGCGCATTGAGAAATATCACGGCATTGACGGAGTTGGGCTTCGGTGCTTCACAATTGGGGAATCTGCACCGCGAGACGACAGACGAGGAATCCCGGGACGCTGTCGTACGTGCATGGGACGTGGGACTGCGCTATTTCGACACGGCTCCGCATTATGGGCTTGGTCTCTCTGAGCGGCGACTCGGTGCCGCCTTGCAGCACTATGATCGCGATTCATTCGTCATTTCAACGAAGGTCGGCCGTCTGCTCATTGACAGTCCAGAGACGGCGCACCTGCGCGACACGGAGGGTTTTGACGTGCCCGCCTCACGCAAGCGCTTGTGGGACTTCTCTCGAGACGGCATCCTTCGGTCGATCGATGAAAGCCTTATCCGGCTTGGTCTCGATCGACTAGACATTGTGTATCTGCACGATCCGGATGAATTTTGGGAGCAGGCTTCGACCGCCGGGGTGAACGCGCTGATCGAATTGCGTGAGCAGAACGTGATTGGAGCTGTCGGCGTTGGGATGAATCAGGCGGAGATGCTGAGCGACTTCATCGACTACGCAGACGTTGACGTTGTGATGGTGGCTGGCAGGCTTACCCTTCTCGATCAGTCAGGCCTTGAACGACTTCTGCCAACGGCGTTGGGGCGAGGCGTCGGCGTCGTCACTGCCGGAGTCTACAATTCTGGGCTGCTGAGCGCGTCGCACGTTGGAACTGAACGTCGATTTGATTACGCGCCAGCGCCGCAGGGTGTGGTCACTCGTGCTCGGCGCATTGAGGCGATCTGTCGGGCGCACGGGGTGTCATTGGCGGAGGCGGCTGTGCAGTATCCGCTTCGCCATCCGGCGGTATCCTCCGCTGTTCTCGGTACGCGAAGTGCTGCACACGTTGACAGCGGTGTTGCGCGCTACAACGCAGACATTCCCGACGGGCTCTGGGCCGAGCTCGATGAATCGGGTCTGGCCCCGGATCCGATTGGCTCTCTTCGATGACGATTATCACCGGTGTACGCGTCCACGACGTGCGATTTCCGACGTCCCTCAGTCTGGACGGGTCGGACGCGATGAATAAGGATGGGGACTACTCCGCTGCGTATGTGGTGCTCGAAACCGATGATCCGCGATTGACGGGGTGCGGATTTACGTTCACGATCGGCCGTGGCAACGATCTGTGTGTCGAGGCGGCGCGGCAGCGAGCGCAGCCATTGATCGGCCGATCCGTGGAATCTATGACGGCTTCGCTTGGAGAGGTCTATCGTGAACTTGCGTCTGACTCGCAGCTTCGCTGGCTCGGGCCTGAGAAGGGCGTCGTGCACTTGGCGATGGCGGCGGTCATGAACGCCGTGTGGGATCTCGCGGCGCGGCGCGCAGGGAAACCTTTGTGGCGGCTCCTCGCCGAAATGAGTCCCGAGGAACTCGTAGACGCAGCTGATCTGCGTTATCTGTCAGACGCACTCACACGAGACGAAGCCATCGAGATGCTGGTTCAGATGGCGCCGACGCGCAGCGAGCGGATAGAGACTCTCGATGCCCGGGGTGGCTATCCTTGCTACACAACGAGCGCAGGCTGGTTAGGGTACGACGACCAAAAGCTCACACGGCTTCTCCAGCAGGCGATGGATGACGGATACCGTCACTTCAAGCTCAAAGTGGGAGGCGACCTTCACGAGGACGTTCGACGGTTGGGCATTGCCCGCGACGTCATCGGTTGGGAGAGCGAGTTGATGCTCGATGCCAACCAAGTTTGGGACGTACCGGAGGCAATCGACTGGGTGTCAGAGCTGTCGAGATTCAAGCCGCTCTGGATCGAGGAGCCGACGAACCCCGATGATGTGCTCGGGCACGCAGCAATTCGGGCCGCTGTCGCGCCGGTCGGAGTCGCGACTGGCGAGCACGGAATGAACCGAGTGCTCTTCAAGCAAATGTTCCAAGCGAAGGCACTTGATTACTGCCAACTGGATGCCGCGCGGCTTGCGAGTGTGAACGAGGTCATCGCCGTCTACCTGATGGCAAAGAAGTTCGGTGTTCCCGTGTGTCCGCACGCGGGTGGCGTGGGCCTGTGCGAGCTGGTTCAGCACCTGTCGATATTCGACTACGTCGCTGTATCAGGCACCTTAGAGAATCGCGTCACAGAATACGTCGACCATCTTCATGAGCATTTCGTCGATCCTTGTATCGTCGTAGACGGAAACTACCTGCTTCCGACTCAGCCCGGTTACAGCGCAGAGATATACGAGGACTCGGTGTCCACCTACGCGTTCCCCAACGGAACGTACTGGGCGGCGCGTCTCGCGATGGCTGACGCCGGCTGAACCCCTGAACCGGACGCACGAGATACGGCCGCTTATGGACATCATTGACAGTCACCTCCACGTATGGGATCGCTCGCGGGCGCGTTACGACTGGCTGGGACCGCACGTCGCCGACGTCGACCGCGACATCACGTTCGACGAGGTCGTTCCCGAGCTGGATCGAGCCGGTGTTGACGGCGTGATCCTCGTTCAGTCGGCTGACGAACGCGGCGACACCGAGAACATGCTTGATGTCGCCTCTCGTGAAGAGCGCGTTGTCGGCGTCGTGGGCTGGGTGCCGTTAGACGACGCCCCTCGAGCGACGGAGCTTCTGGACAGATTCGGCTCCGAGAAGATCGTGGGCGTGCGCAACCTCATCCACGATCGGAGCGATCCGGATTGGGTCCTCAGCTCGCCCGTCGATGAGGGGCTGACCGTTCTCGAACGCGAGCGGCTGCCTTTTGATTTCGTCACCGGCGATCCGGCCGCCTTGACACGACTGATGATCGCGGCCGATCGGCATCCGGACTTGCCTATCGTGCTCGACCACCTGGGAAAGCCGACGATCGACGGTGCTGAGGCCGAGCGCGCCGAATGGCGACGGCTGCTCGCCCTCGTCGCCGAACGCCCCAACGTCTTCGCGAAGGTCTCTGGTCTCTACGCCGCGTCGGGCAAGGCGGACAGTTGGACGACGCCGCAGGTCGGCAGCGCAGCGAGGGTCGCCTGCGACCTCTTCGGGGCGGAGCGGCTGATGTACGGAGGTGACTGGCCGATGTCGACCATGGCCGGAGGCTACGAGCGAGTGTTCGCGGCGCTGCAGGCCGCGACCGCGGACTGGTCGCAATTCGAGCGTGAGAACTACTTCGCTCGAACGGCGCGCGCTGTCTATCGGCTCCCGGGTCCCTAGATGAGTGAGTCCGTTTAGGTTTAGTGGTCGTAGGCGATGAGGGATCGTTTGCGGGGCGCTCCGATGAGCCAGTTGTGCCAGATACCTGTGGCGAGGGCGAGGAGCCTTGCGGCGACGCGGGAGTAGACGCCAGGGATGGTTCTTCCGCCGTGATCCTCGAGGGTGAGTTGTCCTTTGAGTGTGTCGAATGCTGACTCGACCCATTGTCTGATGCCGCCGAGTTTTCCGAATCTGGGTTTCTCGTTCTTGCGGTCAGGGCGGATCAGGTGTGCGCCGAGCTCTGTGGTGATGAAGCCTTCGAAGTCGCGTCCGGCGAAGCCTTTGTCGGCGATGATCACTTGCCCGGGCTGGAGGAGGTGCCGGTCGTGGCGGAGCATCGCTTCGGCGGCTTCTCGTTCGCCGATCTTCGGGTTCGCCAGTCCCCAGATGGCGGGCATTCCCTCTGGGGTGCAGATCAGATAGAGACGGAATCCCCAGAAGAATCGGGAGTGGGAGGCGCAGTATCCGTAACCAGCATGACCGGCCAGATCGGAGCGTTTCACCGTCTCTCGTGATTTGCCGCAGGGCAGCGGTGTCGAATCGATCAGCCTCGTGACCTCGCCCCAGGTCGGGGTATCGCGGGCCAGCTCCGTGATCACCGCGGAGATCAGTCCCGTTGCTTGGCGGACGCGTTTTCCCCACCCTGATTGCTGCGGCAGATTCGGGAACATGCCGGACAGGTGTTTACGGGCGTAGCGGATCCATTTGCGGTCCGAGGAGATGCCGAGCAGGTGCTGCGCCACGAGCAGACACAGTAGCTCGACATCGTTCAACGCGGGTTTACGGCCGGGGCGTCGAGCTCTCGAAAATCCTAACGCGGGGATGATCCGATCGTCGAGATGGACGTAAAGTGTGGTCAGGAGGGTGTTCAAATCTGTCTTCACAAACAGGGTTTAACACCCTCCGCCCACGATTAACAGCCTCCACGGGGCCAAACCCTAATAGGACTCAATCATCTAGGTCTCCTTGCCTGGGTGCGCCGCGGCGAACTCCTCGACCCCGAGCAGGTGAGACGCCATCCTGATGCGGGAGCGTTCCGGATCCCGTGTGCGAAGAGCCTTGAGGATCGCGCGGTGCTCGGAATGCGCTTCGTTGAGTGAGTCTCGTTCGGTGATCGCTCGCCACAAGCGTGCGCGCTGCGTGCGCGTCATGAGGCTGCCGATCATGGCCGCCAGTGCCGGGTTTCCGCTCGCCATCGCTATTCGCCTGTGAAACTCGGCATCCGTGTCGATGAAGGTCTCCGGGTCTACCTCGTCTGAGTCGAGCACCGTGTCGATTTCGGAAAGGATGCCGTCGAGCGCGTCCAGCTCGATCGCGGTCATTCGGGTCGCTGCAAGGCTCGCAGACTCGCTCTCCAACACGCGCCGCACGGCAAGAAGGTCTTGCGACTGGTCGCTATCGCGCAGTTCGGCGTAGAAGCCGAGAGGGCGAAGCAGCGAGTCAGGATCGAGCTGAGTGACGTAGGTGCCGTCGCCCTGCCGCGTCTCAAGTACGCCAAGGGAGGCGAGCGCTCGCACTCCCTCGCGAAGCGAGCCGCGTGAGACGCTCCATCGCGCCGAGAGTTCCTTTTCGATGGGCAGGCGGTCGCCAGCGCGAAGCTCCCCTGACGCAATCATCTGCTTGACGTTGCTGATGACCAGGTCTGTGCGCGAGCCGCCTTCGGCTGGAATTTTTGCGACATCATCTACCACACCGCAAGCATACTGCTTGAGGCCAGTTGTTCGACAAATTACAGAAATTTCGCCGAATCGTTATGGGCTGCTACCAGTGGCGTACGCCTGGAGATTCTCTGAGGTCCAGTAGCGAATCTCGGGAGCTAGAACGCAATGAAGGCGCAGAAACTCGCGGTTTTACATCGAACTTGTTCTGCTGATTCGCTCGCTTTGCTGAGTGCGAGTGGGGCGTCGTCTCGGGCCTCGAGCCCGTCGCCGTCCATTTTTGAAATTGGCATTGACAGGGAATGGTCTGACGTTTATCGTCGTTCTCGTGCCAGTTCGACGACGATTGGATGGTTGAGAACATGTCTCCCTTTTCTCTGCGGGTCACGACGAGCTCATGTGCAGCTCACCCCGCCGGTCGGAGAAAGACTGGTCTCCCGTGGTGATGCCCGTGCAGGGTGCCGCGGGCCCGAACGTCGAAGGCGCGGCGCGACAGGTAAGGCTCCCTCCGAATGCGAAAGGCTGGCGCGCTGCGAAGCGCAGCTTCCGGAGGCACTGGCAGCTCTACCTGCTGATCATCCCCCCTGTCGCGTACTTCATCATCTTCAAGTACATACCGATGACCAACGCGGTGATCGCGTTCAAGGATTACAACGTTGTCGACGGCGTGTGGGGTAGCCCCTGGGTGGGGTTCGAGCAGTTCGCGCGATTCTTCGACAATCCCATCTTCTGGACGTTGCTTCGCAACACGTTCATTCTTTCGACGTACGTGGTGCTCGTGAGTTTTCCGATGCCGATCATCCTTGCGCTCGCACTCAACGAGGTGCGCAGTCGCTTCTTCCAGCGCACAGTGCAGATGGTTACGTACGCGCCCTACTTCATCTCCACAGTTGTCGTCGTTTCGATGACGATCCTGTTTCTTTCGCCGAAGCTCGGCCTGGCGGGAGACGTCACGTCGTTCTTCGGAATGCACGCCATCGACTTTCTCGGTGATCCTGACTTCTTCCGCCATATCTACGTTGCGACAGACGTCTGGCAGACGACCGGGTATTCTGCGGTCATCTACCTCGCAGCGCTGTCAGCGATCGATGTGTCGCTGTACGAGGCGGCGAAAGTGGACGGCGCCAGCAGGTTCCAGAGAATCATGAACGTCGACCTGCCCGGCATCATGCCGACGGCAATGACCATCCTCATTCTGAGCGTTGGGAATGTGATGGCCATCGGCTTCGAGAAGGCTTTCCTCTTTCAGAACTCGCTGAACCTGTCTCAGTCGGAGATTATTCCAACGTATACGTACAAAGTCGGGCTTCTGAACGCCGACTTTAGCCAAGCAGCGGCGATCGGGCTCTTCAACGGCGTCATCAACCTGGTGCTGCTCCTCGGAGTCAACGCTGTATCGAAACGTGTGACGGGAACGGGATTGTGGTGATGACGAAGTTGGGTAAGACGGGGCCTGTGACGACTCGGAGTCTGATTGCTGTGACAGGCAAGAAGGGCATGCGCGCGGGAGGAAACCGTCGCGGTGATCACCAGACACAGATCAAGGATCCGCTTGTCGATCGCTTCTTCATGATCGGCGTCTACATCTTGTTGACGACGTTCCTGCTTGCCGTTCTTTTGCCGCTGCTGTACATCGTGGCGAGTTCGTTCAGTTCGCCGCTTGCCGTTTCGTCTGGTCAGGTCACCTTTTGGCCGGTTGATTTCACTCTTGAAGGGTACGAGCGGGCTCTCGGCGACTCTCAGATCATGACGGGGTTCCTCAACTCGCTGATCTACACGACGGTGGGCACTCTGATCAGCCTGACTCTCACGGTTGCCATTGCATATCCGCTTTCGCGGAAAGATCTGTGGGGGCGCGGTGGACTGAGCCTCGGTGTCATCTTCACGATGCTCTTCGCGGGAGGCATCATCCCGACGTACATCGTTGTGCAGCAGCTTGGCCTTCTCGACACACGTTGGGCGTTGCTTCTTCCTCAGGCGGTCGGAGTGTGGCAGGTCATCATCGCTGTCGTTTTCTTTCGCTCGTCCATTCCGGATGAGCTGTACGAGGCGGCCCAGCTTGACGGAGCCAGTGACCTGCGCTTTCTGTGGACGATTGTGCTTCCGCTGTCGAAGCCGCTGCTGGCAGTGATCGCGCTCATGTACGCGATCTTCCAGTGGAACTCCTACTTCGACGCTCTGATGTACCTCAGGGATCCCAGCTTGTACCCGCTGCAAATCGTTCTGCGCAATGTGCTGATCCTCAATCAGGCTACCCCTGGAATGGACGCTGCGGCGCAGATCGAGCGCCAGCAGCTGGCCGACTTGCTGAAGTACTCGCTGATTGTCATCTCGACAGTTCCGGTGATGCTGATCTATCCCTTTGTGGCGCGGTACTTCAACAAAGGAATCATGCTCGGCTCTGTCAAGGGCTGAGAAGCGACGGACCGCGAAGCCACCCTTTGGTTTCGCACCTCAGAGCCCCGGGGCATCCGGGTTCAAAAACAAGAGAGAAAGGTAAGACAGTGTTCTTACGATCACACCACGGCAAAGGAGCCGAACGCGTGAATCCGATCGCGGTCGGTGCTGTGCTCGCCATTTCGGGACTCGTACTTGCGGGTTGCACGGGGCAGAGCGCAGAAGAAGACCAAAAGGTCATCACCATCTTCGGTGAGCAGGGCGCCCAGATCGATCTCAACACAAACTCCTTCACGAAGCTGCTCGAAGAGAAGTTTGACGTCAACATCAAGTTTCAGACCACGGGATATGGGGCCTCGGAGGCAACGGAAGCGCGTCAGATCTCGCTTGCGGGCGGCGAACTACCCGAGGCATACATGCTTGTGCCCTGGGCATCGCAGTTCAGCCAGGCCGAATTGCAGAGATACGGCGACCAGGGAGTCATCCTCCCCCTGAACGACCTCATCGACGACTACGGCCCCAATATTGCGAAGGCACTCGATGCAGAGCCCGGCTTCAAAGAACTGACGGAGACCCCGGATGGCAAAATTTGGGGCCTCCCCCAATGGAACGACTGCTATCACTGCTCGTATCCGTACAAGTTCTGGATCAACACCCAATGGCTAGACAATCTCGGGATGGACATGCCGAGCACGCCAGACGAATTCTTCGATGTCATGACAGCGTTCAAGAACGAAGACCCGAATGGCAACGGCAAGGCTGACGAGATTCCGCTGACGGGGAGTACGCAGCAGTCACTCGTTCCGTTCATCATGAACGCCTTCATTTACAACGCGTTCAACACGGGGTCTGGGGCTACCGGACAACCCGTCTCGCTTGGGCTTGACGGCGACACTGTGCAGATGCAGACAGCACAGGACGGTTGGCGCGAAGGGTTGCAGTTTATGAGCAAGCTGTGGGAGGCAGGGCTCATTGATCCGTCGGCCTTCTCCCAAGGCGGAGATGCGATGACGGCCACCGGAAACTCGGCTGAGGGCGTCCTCGTCGGCGGCTTCACCGCCATGCATCCCGGGTTCGCCGTCACCTTCGGGCGGGAAGATCATCGTGTCAATCAGTACAATCCGATGCCCCCGCTGACCGGGGCAGCAGGTGACCTCGCGACCTATGTGCTGCCCAGCGTTCCGGGAGCAACCTTCGTCATCACAAAGGAAGCCGATGACGTTGAGCAGAAGGTGATCATGGAAATCATGAACTACATGTTCTCTGACGAAGGGCACATTCGAGGCGAGTTTGGCGAAGAAGGCATCGGCTGGCGCGCGCCGGAAGAGGGCGAGATAGCGCTGGACACGGAGCTCGAGCCCAGTCTCGTCGATATTCCGATGGACGAGGAGAACGAAGCAGACTACAACGGCAACTGGGGGCCGATGGCACAGGTATTCGAAACGAACGACTTCCGCAACGCGCAGGTGCAGCCCATGGATATCTATACCGAAGAGGGCGCCGAACGCCGGTTCTACCAAGCGACAGAGCTCTACGAGGGGAAGGAGTCTGATGCGATGTTCCCCTACTGGAACGTCTGGGTTCCCGACGATGATTCAAACGAGCTGTCGACGTTGACGACAAACGTTGAGAACTATGTGGCGACAGCGACGGCGGAATTCATCACCGGCGTGCGCGATCCCAACAGCGACGCGGACTGGTCCACCTATGTGGATGGCCTGAAGGGGCTTGGATCTGACCGTTACGTGGAGATCTGGCAGAACGCCTACGACCAGTGAGGCTGTGAGCTGGGGCGAGCGCTTCGGCGCACGCCCCCGTTCCCGTCTCCGCGCGCCACGTGTCGCGCATGACATCTCGAAGAAGGGGTGCTTGACGAAATGCAGCCGACCGGTTCATTCGACGCGATAGCAGGAGGGGCTCCCTTCGAGAGCCGGACCGTCGCACTGAAATGGGAAGACGGGTTGATTGCTGGCAGCGGAACTGTCGGCGCGCTGCTCTTTGGTGAACCAGGCGAGCAGACGATATCGCTGTCCCACGAACAGTTCTTCCTCCCCGCGAACCCGACACCCGATGCGCCCGACCTCTCTGCGGCCGTCGCCAGCATCAGAGACGCGGTGAACCACGGCGACAGCGGGCTCGCGACGGAGCTGATGATGGCGGCGGCGAGGGAACCGGCCTATGGGAACGGCTTGGTGTGGACAAACCCTCTGGGCATGTGTGCGACGCTGCTCGTGCGGGCACCCGGAAGCAGAGGCGGGCCGGTGCAACGGCTAATTGATCTCGAACACGGAGAGGTCGCTACGCAGTGGCAGGATGCTCGCGCCGGAACTGTACGCGTGAGCGTCATTGCCCCGCGTGGCGGGGAGACCGTCTGGGTGTCAATTGAGGCCGAGCACGAGCTTTCGGCGCGCATCGACCTTGGTCTCTCGTTCGAAGCCGTGTCTAGCGCCGCCACCGGCGCGCCCAACTACTCCGAGCACGTGCGCAGTGAGCTGATCGCCGGACCCTCCGCTCGCATCGTCGCCTCGGCTGTGAACAGCGGGTCGGCGATCACGGCGACCACGAGGGTCCACGCCCCCAACCCGTGGGCGTTCGACGACACGGGCACCCATCTCACGACAGTCGTTGATGTGCCCGAAAACGGGCGGGTGCTTCTTGCTGCGACCGTCGCGGTGGGTGACGACGCGGGGGCGCTTGCCGATTTTGTCGATGTTCGCGACTGGGCGTCGCTGCGGCAGGCGCAGTCAGAGTCGCACGGTGAACTGGTGCGGCAATCAGTCCTCGACTTCGGCGATGAATACCCTGCAGAACTGACCGAGCTGACGTGGCGCCGGGCGAGAGAAGGGGACGCGGCTGCACGGCGACGCGCCGTCGAGATCGCGTACCTCTCGGGGCGAGCGAACGTCATCGGTGCCACGGGCTTTCTGCCGCCGACTCTTCAGGGCGTGTGGCAGGGCACCTGGACGCCAGCCTGGTCTGCCGACTACACGATGAACGGCAACGTGCAGAATGGCGGCGCAGCCAGCCTGATCCCGACAGGGACTCCTGAGCTTGCGACCTCGCTTCTGAGACTTGTGCTCCCGCACCTGCAGGACTATCGAACGAATGCCCGTAAGATCTTCGGTGCGAACGGCATGCTGTTGCCCGCGAGAATGTCGGATACGGGGCGTGCCAACCACTTCGGGGCGGAGTTTCCGCACGTCTTCTGGGTCGGCGGCGGAGGCTGGATTCTGCGTTTCGCCGCCGACATTGTGTCGACTACAGGTGATCGTTCGATTGTCGACGATGATCTCTGGGCTCTCGTGACGGGCGTGCTCGAGTTCGCCGAGTCGGCGTCGATCGTCACGGAAGGGGTACGTCACCTCGCGCCCGGCTATTCGCCCGAGAACACGCCCGGTTCGAGCGATTTTCCTCTCGCAGCCGATCCGACGATGGACATCGCGATTCTGCGAGACGCCGCACGCTGCGCGCGGGTACTCGCCGAGGCACGGGGCGACGATTCTCTCAACGAACGGTGGTCGCGCGTTGTCGCTGATCTGCCCGACTATCGCGTTGCGGCGGATGGCACGTTGGCCGAGTGGATCGATGGCGCCTTGTCTGAGAACATCGCCCACCGCCACACGTCGCAGCTTTACCCGCTCTGGTACGAACCAGACGAAGCATTCGTCGGCGACTCCGAGTTGGCGCGAGCGCTGAGGAACGCGGCGGCCACGACGATCCGGCGAAAGATCGCGTGGCGGGCCGACGACCCGACGGCACCTCCAGGGCGCATGGAGATGGCGTTCGGTCTTGTTCAGCTGGGGCTCGCCGCTGCCGCACTCGGCGATGCCGAGTCGACGCTCACCTGCATTGACTGGCTCGCCCTCGAGCACTGGACGCCGGCGCTCACCACGACGCATGACGCCGGGCGCATCTTCAATCTCGACCCGAGTGGCGGGCTTCCCGCCCTCGTCGCGGCGATGCTCGTCTCCTCTGATCGTGAATCGCTCACCGTGGTCCCCGCTCTGCCCGACGAGTGGAGCGAGCAGGGTGCGATAACGGGGCTCACCGCACGCGGCGGCATCATCGTTGACCGCCTCGAGTGGAACGAAAGCGAGGCTCGCGTTCACGTGCGGCGGCGCACTGACGCGGAATGGCTTCGCCCAGATGGCTCGCTACGTCTGACGGCAGGGTCATCCTTCCTCTTTTCCGAGTCAGGCACGAACGAGCTGCTCATCACTGTTGGCGAGAACCCCGTCGTCGTCGCCCTCCACCGAGTACGGCATCGCGCATGATCACAAACCTTCCGCTATCGGCCGTTGCCCTGAGTCCGGGTGAGTTCGAGCGACGTCGCCGCCTGAATCGGGAATATCTTCTCTCGCTGACCGACGACAACCTGCTTCAGAACCACTACATCGAAGCGGGGATATCGAATCGCCTCTGGCAGTTCAAACCGAGCTCTGAGGACCCCACGGACAGAGGCGTCGGTCGACACTGGGGGTGGGAATCGCCATCGGGAGAGCTGCGGGGTCATTTTCTCGGGCACTGGATGTCGGCTGCGGCACGGGAGGTGGCCTCGACGGGAGACGCACTGCTGGCCGCGCGGGTGAGCTCCATCGTCGCGGAGCTCGAACGCTGCCAACGTGAGAACGGCGGCGAGTGGGTGTTCGGCATCCCTCAGTCGTTCATGCATCGGCTTGCGCAAGGCCGCGCCGTGTGGGCCCCGCAGTACAACGTGCACAAGACGCTGATGGGCCTTGTCGACGTGGCGCGAGAATGCGGTGACCCCCGTGCGCTCGCCGTAGCCCATCGAGCTGCAACATGGTTTGATCGGTGGGCCGCCTCATTCGATGAAGAGACATTCGACGAGATTCTCGACGTTGAGACCGGCGGAATGCTCGAAATCTGGGCTGACCTGCTCTCGCTCACAGGCGACGAGATGTATCGCCGGCTGCTGAACCGCTATGACCGGCGCCGCTTGTTCGATCCGCTGATCGCTGGCGCTGATGTGCTGACCAACATGCACGCGAACACGACGATCCCCGAGGTGCTGGGCGCCGCTCGTGCCTACGAGGTGACCGGTGAGCAGCGGTGGGCAGACGTGGTCAGGTCCTACTGGAACGTGGCGGTGACGCAGCGTGGCACGTACTGCACAGGAGGGCAGACCTCGGGTGAGATCTGGACGCCGCCGTTCGAGTTTGCGGCACGCCGCGGAGACAAGAATCAGGAGCTCTGCACCGTCTACAACATGATTCGTCTTGCCGATGTTCTGTTTCGCTGGACGGGGGAGCGCGTCTACCTCGACTACATCGAACGAAATCTCTACAACGGCATCCTCGCGCAGCAGAACGACGCGACGGGGACGGTGGCCTACTTTCTGCCGCTTGAGGCGGGAGCCCGAAAACTCTGGGGAACGCCGACCGAAGATTTCTGGTGCTGCCACGGAACACTTGTGCAGGCGCACTCGCGACACCAGGCGTCCATCGCCTATCTCGACGAACGGACGCTCGTCATCGCGCAGTACATCGCGTCGACGATCACGCTTGAAGTCGATGGGCGGCAGGTCACTGTTCGCATCGAACGGAGCGAGACGGTCGACGCGGTCGGCCCGGAAGCCAACGCAGGACGGTCGGGGTCACGGCATCGACCAGAGTCGTGGCAGGTCGATATCACGATCGAGTCGGATGCCGCGGCGGACGTGCCTCTGCGTCTGCGCATTCCCAACTGGGTGCACGGGCAGCCATCGTTCCACATCGACGGCAGAGAAGCGGATGTCCGTGTTGCCGACGGGTTCGCAGCAGTTCGGCACTCGGGCGAGCGCACGAGGGTTCAGATGAGTCTTCCGTGCGCGCTTCAGTGCGAGCCCATACCGGATGAGCCCGAGACCGTTGCTTTTGTGCATGGTCCGGTCGTGCTTGCGGGGCTGACGGATCGAGAGCGTCGCCTTCACGGCGATCCGAATGACCCGACGACGATTCTCGCACCAGACAACGAGCGGCAGTGGGCGCAGTGGCTGCCCGGCTTTCGCAGCATCGGCCAGTACGAGTCGATTCGGTTCACACCGCTGTACCGGGTGCGGGATGAGAGCTACACCGTCTACTTTCCCGTCACGAATCGTGTTTCAGAAGACATCGACGCGCGCAATCGCACTGCGCGCAACGGCGAAGGAGAGCGCGCATGACCGGTCCCATCACCTGGAGGCCAGGGAGCCTTGAGGTTGTCATCGATTGCGAAGCGACGCCGCCGCGGGTGGCGTACATCGGCGCCCAGGGGGAGTCGGGATGGTCTGCGGGTTCCGCCGGTCTTCCCCTTGCCGAAGTGCGCGTTGCGGGGGAGGGCAACGCCATCGCCTCCTCGGAGCGGCTGATGGGCAGCGCACTGAGTCGACGGATGCGCTATGTGTCGCACGACGAGACGACGGAGGGTGACAGCAGCAGGCTCGAGGTGACCATGCGTGACCCCGGCAGCTCGCTCACCGTTGTGACGCGGCTTCGCAGCTGGCGCGACATCGCGGTGGTTCGGTGGCAGACCGACGTGATCAACGACGGTGACGCCGCCGCCGACGTGCAGCTGCTCTCGTCGTTTGCGCTGGGAGGGCTCACTGCTCCCGGCAGTGCGTGGTGGAACGATCAGAGAGTCGCGTTCGCCGACAACAGCTGGTTTCGCGAGGCATCCTGGCAGCACAGCCCTCCCGGCGACCTGGGCCTCGACGATGTCGGCCTCGCCCAGTGGAGGTATGCGGGCTCGCGCGCGTCGTTCTCGCTGACGGGCCGAGGAAGCTGGTCGAGCGGCGGCCACCTTCCGCTCGGAATGCTGAGCGCGAACGACGGTTCTCGCTCGACGCTCTGGCAGATCGAGAACAACGGCGGCTGGCGGTGGGAGATCGGCGACTGGGAAGGCGCGCTCTACGTCGTGGGAACGGGGCCGACCGATCAGGCGCACGCGTGGACGCGTCGGCTTGCGCCGGGCGAGCGATTTCGCGGCGTTGCCGCTGCCGTCGCCGTCGCGCGCGGAGACGATGCCGCGTTTGCCGCCATGAACGCGTATCGGCGACGCATTCGCCGGCCGCACCCGGACAACGAGCGGCTCCCGGTGATCTTCAACGACTTCATGAATGCGCTCATGGGCGACCCGACGACCGAGAAGCTGCGTCCGCTCATCGACGCGGCGGCGTCTGCGGGCGCCGAGTACTTCTGCATCGACGCGGGATGGCACGCCGATGATCGTGCCTGGTGGGATGCCGTCGGCGAATGGCGGGAAACGCCGTGGCGCTTCCCCGGAGGGCTCTCTGAGGTGACTGAGCGTATTCGCACGGCGGGCATGATTGCCGGGCTCTGGCTCGAACCCGAATCGATCGGCGTGCGAAGCACGGCGGCAGATGAGCTGCCGCACGAGGCGTTCTTTCAGCGCGACGGAGTTCGCGTTATCGAGGCGGGTCGCTACCAGCTCGACTTTCGTCACCCCGCCGTGATCGACCGGTTGAACGGGGTCGTCGAGCGACTCATCACCGATTACGGCGTCGGCTATCTGAAGTTCGATTACAACGTGGATGTGACGCAGGGCACCGATGTGTCGGGCAGCAGTCCGGGCGATGGTCAGCTCGAACATGGGCGCGCCTACCTTGAGTGGGTCTCGAGTCTGCTCGACCGGCATCCGACCCTGGTGATTGAGAACTGCGCGAGCGGAGGGCAGCGCATGGACTACGCGTCGCTTGCGCTGCATCCGGTTCAGTCGACGAGCGACAACCAAGACCCGCTTCACTACGCGCCCATCGCCGCGGCGGCACCGACCGCCGTCACGCCAGAGCAAGGTGCTGTCTGGGCGTATCCAAACGCCGACTGGAGCAGCGAGCGACTCGCCTTCTCGATGGTCAACAGCCTGCTCGGGCGTGTGCACCTCGGAGGGCGCCTCGACCTGCTCGACCGGCAGCAGGCGGAGCAGGTGCGCGAGGCGATCACTGTCTATCGGGGAATACGCGCCGATCTTGCGGTCTCAGCACCGATCTGGCCGCACGGTCTGCCCGGCTGGCACGACGATGTTCTGTCGCTTGGCCTCACAGCAGCCAACCGCACCTACCTCTCGGTGTGGAGGCGAAGCGGCCCGACGAGCGTCGAGATTCCGTTGCAAGAATTCACAGGATTGGCGATCGAGGTGTCGTGCCTGTACCCGACCGCGCTGCCAACGCAGACGGAGTGGAACGGTGCCTCGGGTGTGCTGACCGTCACGCTTCCCGACGAACCGGCCGCCCGACTGCTCATGCTTCGGCACGTGTCATGACGAGCTGCGCACGCGCGCCACCGACCGTCCCGCCGTGAAGGTGCAGGGTATGAGCGCTTGCGGAAGCGGGTTGAGCGGGTTCTCGATTCGGTCGATGACTGCGTCCACCCCCGAACGGCCTAACTCGGTCGACGGCGACGTCATGAGCGTCAGCTGCGGGTCGGCCATCGAGGCCATGTCGGCGGAGGAACCGACCGAGATGATCGACATGTCATCGGGAATGGCGATGCCGACATTCTTCACTCCGGCAACGATTCCCGGTGCGGCGAGTTCGTTCATGACGAGCACTGCCGTCGTTTCGGCGTGGTCGGCTACCAGCTCGGCTGCGATCTCACGGCCGGCGTCTGGGTTCTCGTCGCACGTGAGCATCACGCTGCTCAGACCGCGCTGCGTCGTCACCTCGCCGAATGCAGACCGCGATCGTGCGACTGGCCCGTAGCCGGACAGCGCGTCGCTGCCATAGCCGCCGTCGACAAGCGCGAAGTTGGTGTGCCCGAGCTTCATGAGGTGGTCGATTGCCGATTCGATCGTCGTTTCGAAGTCGATGTCGACGAACGCGATGCCCGCGGTATCTTGTGTGCGCCCGATGAGCGCGAACGGCGTTTTGCCGCGTTCCAGCTCGCCGACACGGGAATCGTCGAGTTGCACTTCCATGAGCAGCACGCCGTCGACGAGACCCGTCGATGTGAGCTCGGTGACCTGCTCTGCCTCGTTGCTGATCGGCCAGAGCACGAGGTTATAGCCGCGTTCGCGCGCTTGCGCTGCCGCGCTGGTGAAGAAGCGCACCGCCGTTCTGCTGAAGCTGTGCTGCAGGGCAGGGTAAAGCAGGGCGATGATGTAGGTCCTGCCTCGAGCAAGAGCTCGGCCTACCGAGTTGCGGTGGTATCCGAGTTCTTTCATCGCGGCCTCGACACGGGCGCGAGTGGCAGGGGCGACGGGCTTCGAATCGTTGACAACGAAGGAAACGGTGGCGATCGAGACGCCTGCGCGCTGCGCGACTTCGTGCATCGTGGCCACGGACCCGCCCTTTCCGGTGTGTGATCGCTTGCAGTCTTTCATGAGCTTCGATCACGCTGAGCATAACAACAAGATAAACGCTTAACTTTCTTCTTGACAGAGCCAGCGTGTCGACTGATACTCGGTTACGGACGAAGAGTTAAGCGCTTTACTACAGGCAAAGGAGCCAACAATGCGTCATCGCCGGTATCTCACCGTTCTGGCAGCCGCCGCGGTCGTGCCGATCGCGCTCAGCGGGTGCAGCGGCGGATCGTCGGGCAGCTCGGGTGATCCAGACACCCTGACGATTCTCGACTACTACAACAACGAACCAGACAAGACCCTCGTGCAAGAGGCTTTGGATACGTGCGCTGCCGATCTCGGGGTCACCATCGACCGCGAGTCGGTTCCGGGGAAGGATCTCATTCAGAAGGTTCTGCAGCGCTCATCATCGAAGACGCTTCCCGACGTGCTCATGCTCGACAATCCCGATGTGCAAGAGATCGCCGCGACGGGCGGGCTCTCGCCGCTGAGCAACTACGACGTCGACACCGAGGGGTTCGCCGACGGAATCATCGAGGCTGCAACGTACGAGGGTGAGCTCTTCGGGCTCGCTCCTGCCGTCAACACGCTCGGCCTGTTCTACAACGTCGACCTTCTCGAGGAGGCCGGCATCGATCCGCCCGAGACCTGGGCCGAGCTGAAGGACGCCGCGGCCGCACTGACCGACGGCGACCAGTACGGAATCGCGTTCTCGGCGATCGCCACATACGAGGGCGCCTGGCAGTTCCTGCCCTTCATGTGGACGAACGGTGGAGACGAGACCGATCTCGACACGCCAGAGGTGCAGGAAGCGCTGCAGCTATGGGTGGACCTCGTCGACGATGGCTCGGCATCGAACAGCGTTCTCAACTGGTCGCAGGCTGACGTGAAAGACCAGTTCGCCGCGGGCAAGGCGGCGATGATGGTGAATGGGCCGTGGCAGATTCCTGCGCTGAACGAGACGGATATCTCGTGGGACTCAGTGCAGGTTCCTGTGAATGAGGCTGCCCAAACTCCCGTTGCGCCGCTCGGCGGCGAAGTGTGGACAGTGCCCGAGACCGGCGACAAAGACAAGCAGGCGAAAGCCGCCGAGTTCGTCGAGTGCATCTCGAGTGATGATAACCAGCTCGCTCTCTCGGAGTCGCGCTACCTGGTGCCGACACGCACGGCTCTCGCAGAGGAGTTTGTCGAGAAGATGCCGGAGATGGCATCGTTCACCGAGCAGGTTGCCAATGCACGGTCGCGCACAGGCCAACTCGGCGAAGACTGGCCCGAGGCGGCGACGGTGATCTACAACGCCATTCAGCTCGCGATCACAGGCAAAGCGCCAGTCGACGAGGCTTTCTCGCAGGCATCCGAGGGCTAAGCAATGCGCACCCGACACTCACCGAACGGATGCCCCGCCCATGTCGGCGGGGCATCCCGAAAGGGTCGATGATGACACCAGCGACACGCGAGCCGCAGCAGGCAGCCAACGAGGAGACGGCGCCTTCCATCCGTGCGGCTGCGGCCATGACGCGACGGGGCCGCAGCTTCACGAAGGACAACGTCGTCAAGGCGATGTTCATTGTTCCCGCGGCGATCTACATCATTCTCTTCTTCGGCTATCCCGTCGTGAAGAACCTTCTGATGAGCGTTCAGGAGTACACGACGAAGACGTTCTTCACGGGGGAGGCGCCGTTCGTCGGAATCGAGAACTACCTCACCGTCGTGAACAGCAACCTCTTCTGGCCGTCGATCGTGAACACGGCGCTCTTCACCATCGGGTCCATCGCAGGGCAGTTCGTCATCGGCCTCGCGCTCGCCGTCTTCTTCAAACGGCGGTTCCCGCTCAGCGGATTCTTGCGCGCAATGCTGCTGCTGCCCTGGCTGCTTCCGCTCATCGTCGCAAGCGCGACCTGGCGATCGATACTCGACAAAGACAGCGGCATCCTCAATCAGTTCCTCACCGGGATAGGCCTCGATGCCGTTCCGTGGCTCACGAGCCCGTCTGTCGCACTGACCGCGGTGATCATCGTGAACATCTGGATCGGCATCCCCTTTAACGTCACGATTCTCTATGGCGGGTTGCAGGACATTCCCGATGAGCTCTACGAAGCGGGCTCGCTCGACGGCGCGACGGGGTGGAAGGCGTTCTGGCACATCACCGTGCCGAATCTGCGCCCGGTCGTGAGCGTCGTTCTGGTGCTTGGGGTCGTCTACACCCTCAAGGTTCTCGACATCATCCTCGGTCTGACGAATGGCGGCCCCGCGAATGCGACGCAGACGTTGGCGATTCGCTCGTACCAGGAGTCGTTCGTCAACTTCGAGTTTGGCGTTGGCGCGGCCTTCAGCAACATTCTCATTGTGATTTCGCTCGTGTTCGCCGTGATCTATTTGCGGGCAAATCGCCGCGCTGTCGACGAGTAAGGAGCTCCGACATGTCCACAGTTCTTCTGACCGTCGATGCCGCGGCCGCTCGCCGTGCTCGAGCCCGTTCGACGCGCTCGGTCGGTTTTACAGTGCTCGGCGTGATGTTTCTCGGGGTCATGCTGTTTCCCGTCTACTGGATGATCAACGCGTCGCTGCAGCCATCGGGCAACACGCTCACCGCCGACTTCTTTCCCTTTGACCCCAGCTTCGCGGGGTACGAAACGGCGATCGCCGATCAAGGCGCCAACCTCGTCACGAGCCTCATCATCTCGCTGGGCACCGTCGTGCTGAGCCTGGTGATTGCCGCGCCAGCGGCGTATGCGCTCGCGCAGTTTCGCTATCGCTGGATCAACGTCGCGCTGCTGGCGATTCTCGTGGCGCAGATGATCCCGGGCATCGTGATCGCCAATGCACTGTATGCGGCCTACAACGACCTTGGGCTTCTGAACTCGCTGCCCGGCCTCATTCTCGCCGACTCCACCACCGCGATTCCGTTCGCCATTCTGATTCTTCGCGCGTTCATGTTGGGGGTGCCGCCCTCGATCATCGAGGCCGCGCGGGTCGACGGCGCGGGCCAGGTGAGAGCGTTCGTGTCGATCGTGCTGCCGATCGCGAAGAATTCGCTCATCACGGCAGGGCTCTTCGCATTTCTGTTCTCGTGGAGCGACTTCTTGTTCGCCCTCACGCTCACGACAACCGAAGACATCCGCCCGGTCACGCTCGGCATCTACCAGTACCTCGGTACACAGGTCTCCAACTGGAGCGCTGTCATGGCCACAGCCGTGCTGTCGTCGATTCCTGCGATCGTGCTACTTGTGCTTGCGCAGAAGTTCATCGCCGCAGGTGCGACGGGCGGCGCCCTGAAATGACCATCTGAGAGCAACGGATGCTGCGCCGGCATCCGTATCACCGCCACCGAATCTGACTCATGAGAGAAAGGCCAGCCATGTCTGGAATCACCACCCCCGAATATCCGATCAACGTTGTCGTCTGGGGTGAGAACCGCCACGAGCAGGTGCAGCAGAACGTCAGAGACATCTACCCAGACGGCATGCACGCCACAATTAAAGAGGGCATCGAAAAGAATCTCGGCGAGCGGGCGTCAGTGACGACAGTCACCCTCGACGACCCCGAGCACGGGCTCACTGAGGAGCTGCTGCAGAACACAGACGTGCTCGTGTGGTGGGGGCACGCCGCCCACGCCGAGGTTGAAGACGAGATCGTTGAACGCGTTCACCGTCACGTGCTCGCGGGCATGGGGCTGCTCGTGTTGCACTCGGGGCACTGGTCGAAGATTTTCGGCAAGCTCATGGGCACCTCGTGCACACTCCGCTGGCGGTCAGAAGAAGACCGCGAGATCGTGTGGACGGTGAATCCGTCGCACCCCATCGCTCGGGGCATCCCTCACCCCTTCATCATTCCGCAGCAAGAGATGTACGGAGAGTTCTTCGACGTTCCAGCGCCTGACGAGCTTGTGTTTCTCTCGACGTTCTCGGGCGGCGAGGTGTTCCGAAGCGGCATGACGTACCGTCGCGGCTACGGCAAGATCTTCTTCTTCAGCCCCGGCGACCAGGACTTCCCCGTGTACCACCAGAAGGAGGTGCGTCAGGTGATTGCAAACGGCGTCGAGTGGGCGAAGACTCTCCGCCCCGAACGCACCGACCCGGTGCTGCTGAGGTACGAGACCGAAGACTTCTACAATGGCGGGGGCTACAAGGGGGCGATGCACAATTGAGCGCATTCAGGACGGTGACGGATGCCGGTGTATTGCGTCTCGTGCAGGTCGGCGCGGGCGGCATGGGCCGACAGTGGATCCGGACGATCGCGGCGAACCCGGATGTCGAACTCGTCGGGCTCGTCGATCTGAATACGGATGCCGCGACGGCGGCGCTCGCCGAGGCGGGTCTGTCGGGCATCATCGTGGGAACGAGCGTCGCGGAGGTTGCCGCAAAGGCCGACGCGCACGCTGTCGTGAATGTTACGGTTCCCGCGGCGCATCATCCCGTGAACGTCGAGGCCCTGTTCGCCGGTCTTCCCGTGCTCTGCGAGAAGCCGGCCGCGCCGACCGTCGCGCAGGCGCTCTCGCTTGCGGGGGCGGCATCCGAGAGTGGGGAGCTGCTGATGATCAGCCAATCGCGCCGCTATTACCCCGAGCTCGCCGAACTGCGAGCGTACGCCGGTGAACTCGGCGAGATTGGCGTTGTCACAACAGAGTTCTTCAAGGCCCCGCACTTCGGCGGGTTCCGCGAAGAGATGGATCACGTGCTGCTCATCGACATGGCGATTCACGCGTTCGACGCGGCCCGGTATGTTCTCGACGCGGACCCGGTCGCTGTGTACTGCGAAGAGTGGAACCCGGGTTTCAGCTGGTACGACGGAGCGGCGAACGCGACGGCGACGTTCGAGTTCGAGGGTGGCGCTCGGTACATCTATACGGGCAGCTGGTGCGCAGACGGACACGAGACGTCGTGGAACGGCAGCTGGCGCGTCACGGGTGCGGGCGGGACCGCGACGTGGGATGGCGAGAGCATGCCGAATCTGCATCGCCTCGGAGAATCGACGGCCACGACTCCGGATGCCGCAGAGGCGACGATCCCGCGAGAGATCGCCGGCTCCCTGGCCGAGTTCGTCATCGCGCTGCGCTCGGGCGAGACCCCGTCAGGCGAGATCCACTCCAACGTCTACAGCCTGGCGATGGTCGAGGCCGCGGTGCGCTCGGCGGAGTCCGGAGCTCGCGTGCGGATCACCGAGACTCTCGAGGATGCTCGCGGCGCGAGCCGTGGTTAAGAGGCGGCTTCGTCGTCTGCCGCGCGCCGCGCGACAGCATCCACGTCACCATCGACATCGATGTCGAAGAGAACGCTGAGCGCATCGAGATAGCGGTCGTGCTCGCCCGTGCGCGCGAAGTCGCGGGCTCGCGTTGTCGGCGTGTGCAGCAGTCGGCCCATCATGTGGCGGAGTGCAGCGGCCGCCGTGCCGTCAGAGTCAGTGCGCTGAACACGGGCGATCTCCTCGTCGAGGATGGCGTGGGCGCGTCGGCGTAGCGCGACGACGGCGGGGGACAGCGATTCCTCGGCCCCGGCACGAGTGAAGTTCCGGGCGGCTGTGGTGACGATGGCGCGCGCCGTGTCTGTGGCCTGCAGCTCTTCGAGCGGCGCATGAATGCGGATGGTCTCGAGGTCGAGCAGCTCGACGCCGAACACGCCTCCGACATCCGGGTTGACGTTGCGCGGCAGGCCGAGATCGATCACGAGCTGGTAGGCGTCGTGGTTGACGGGGCAGCCGGGAGTCTCGTCGCGATGCAGCGCGTCGTTCGTGTGCGCCTTCGCATGATCGAGAGCGTATTCGATGCGTGCGCGCTGCAGAAGGTCGGCGTCGAGAACGTAGCCCTCGGTGAGTGTGCACGTCACGATGATGTCGCTCGAGGCGATTGCTGTCGGCAGCTCGTCGTGCTCGACGAGAGCGATTCCGTGGCTTGCCGCGAACTTCGCGCCCCGCCCCGATGTCGAGTAGACGCTCACGTCGGTGACACCGCGGTCGCGCAGCGCCGCGAGGCTCGCCCCCGCGTAGGCGCCCGTGCCGACGAGAAGAACGCGTGAGGTCGACCAGTCGGTGACGCGGCTCGATGCCAGCTCGAGTGACAGACGCACGATCGATCGGCCCGCCTGGCCAAGCGGTGTGCGGTTCTTCACGCCGCGCGACGTCTTCGATGCGTGCTGGAAGAGTCGTTCGAGAGCAGACGTGGTTGTGCCGGCCGCGCGTGCGCTCTCGAGAGAGCGGCGCACCTGGCCGGCGATCTCGCCCTCACCGACGACGACCGATTCGAGTCCGGATGCGACAGAGAAGAGGTGCTCAGCTGTGCCCTGCTCGGTCGTCACGTGCCAGGTCGTCGCGAGGTGGTCGGTGGCCACGTCACACTGCTCGGCGATGGCGCTCGTCGCCGCCGAGGTGACGCCCGCGACAGCATCCGGATGCTCGTCGTCGACATCGACGTACAGTTCGAAGCGGTTGCAGGTGGAGACGAGGATGCTGCCTGCGACACCGGGAGCCGCGTCGATGACGTGTTTCACGATCGCGTCAGGATCGGCCTGCGACGAAAGCTGTTCGAGCAGGTCGAATGAGGCGTTCTTATGACTCGCCGTCAGACTCATGAGCACGTGCTCCAGGATAACGCGACAAAGCTGAGCGGTCGTTCTACGCCGTGTCGAGTATGGTGATCGGCTACCGGGACGTGAGGCGACGGGAAGGGTGAGTCGACATGGAGAGGGAGACTCTCGGAGACATCGCAACATGGGTTGGGTCGATCGGAACGATCGCCGCGTTCATCGTGGCCTTCATGCAGATCCACCGTGAGCGCTCGGAACGCCACCGACGCGAGCATCGGGAATGGATCGCCCACAAGCGTGTGCACGCCGATAACGTGTCCGCCTGGGTCGCTAATGGCCAGCTTCGGATCTCCAACGAATCGAGACATCCCATTCACGACGTCGACGTGACGATGCCGCCCGCCGACGCCGTTCACGTCGACCACGTTCTTCCCGGCGGTCACCGGCAGCCGGCCTCGGGAATGGCCGACGGCCCGGCAGCCGTACTCGAGTTCACCGATGTGCGCGGTGACCGCTGGGCACGAGAGGCAGGGGGCACGCCACGGCTGATCACCGATGCTCACCGTGGCCCGGGGGAGTCGGCTGAAGCGACCGGCTGAATCGGCCGGCTGAATCGGCTGGGAGTAACGTTGCGCTCATGGATGTGAACGCGTGGTTGACCGGAGGGGGCGGATGGTTCACGCTGGCGCTGGTGAACGCGGGGCTTGCCGAGCAGAAGAACCGTTCGCGCTGGAACTGGTTTCTCCTCTCGATCATTCTCGGCCCGATCGCGACGTTTCTAATTGTGGTGTGGGCACCCCCAGATAACGTGGCGCGGCTTTGAGACAATGAGGGGGTGCACCTCGATTCCGGCCACCCCCTCGCGGCAGGCCTCACCCATGACTCCCGGCTGATTCGCGCGTATCGCGGAGACCGCCCTTCGACGACCCCCGTCTGGTTCATGCGCCAGGCCGGGAGATCTCTTCCCGAGTACCGAGAACTTCGTGCCGGAACCGCCATGCTCGACGCCTGCCTCACCCCCGGCATGGCGAGCGAGATCACCCTTCAACCCGTTCGCCGGCACCACGTCGATGCCGCCGTGTTCTTCTCAGACATCGTCGTGCCGCTGAAGCTGGCGGGCGTCGACGTCGAAATCGTTCCAGGAACGGGCCCGGTGATGGCGCACCCCGTACGCACGAACGATGAGCTCGACGCCCTGGTCGCGCTCGATCCGGCGGTGCTCGACGAGGCTCTGGCACCCGTGATCGAGGCCGTGCGGCTCACCGTTGCTCAGCTCGAGCACATCCCCGGAACCCCGGGGCCCACCCCGCTCGTCGGCTTCGCCGGAGCGCCGTTCACGCTTGCCGCCTACCTCATCGAGGGTGGCCCGTCGAAGGACCACATGCGCGCCCGCGCCCTCATGCACAGCGACCCGGTCGCGTGGTCGCGCCTCATGGCCTGGTGCGCCGACGTGACCGGTCGCTTCCTCCGGGCACAGGTGCTCGCCGGGGCCTCCGCGGCACAGCTCTTCGACTCGTGGGCAGGAAGCCTCGCCCTCACCGATTACAGCGACAGCGTGGCTCCAGCATCCGCTCGCACGCTCGAATACGTGCACGACATCACCTACGAGCGCGACGGCCAGACGCACCGGGTGCCCGTCGTGCATTTCGGTGTCGGCACGGGCGATCTGCTCACCGTCATGCACGAAGTGGGCGCCGACACAGTCGGCATCGACTACCGGACACCGCTCGACGTCGCCTCGGAGCGACTCGGCGGGGCCGTCCCCCTGCAGGGAAACATCGACCCGGCGATGCTCTTCGCCCCCTGGAGCACGCTCGAGGAGCACGTGCTTGACGTGCTGCGCCGCGGCGAATCGGCCCCCGCTCACGTGCTCAACCTCGGGCACGGCGTGCCACCGGATGCTGACGCCGAGGTTCTCACCCGACTCGTCGAGCTGGTGCACAGCCGATGACGGGCAGCGTTCCCAGCGACCGCCACGTCGTCATCGTGGGCGGCGGGATCGCCGGTCTCGTCGCCGCGTTCGAATGCGCGCGGATCGGTGTGCGCGTCACCCTGCTGGAGGCCGGCGACCGCGTGGGCGGCTGCGTCCGCACCGAGCAGATCGCCGGCATCGACGTCGACACGGGAGCCGAGAGCTTCGCGACGCGCGGTGGAGCGGTGCGTGAACTCGTCGACGAGCTCGGGCTCGCGGATGCTGTCGTCTCGCCGTCCCCCGAGGGCGCGTGGCTGGCGTTCGACGACGACGCGGCACCGCTTCCGAAGGCCGGGATCCTCGGCATCCCGTCGAACCCCCTCGCCGACGACGTCCGGCGCATCATCGGCTGGAAAGGTGCGACTCGTGCCTACCTCGACCGGGTCAAACCGGTGCTCACGATCGGCACGGAGCACAACCTTGGCGAACTCGTCGAGAAGCGCATGGGAACCGCGGTTCTCGAGAACCTCGTCGCCCCCGTCACAAACGGCGTCTACTCGGCCGATCCGTCGCAGCTCGACGTCTCGCGCGCCGCACCGGGCCTCAACAATGCGCTCACCGTTGCGGGTTCGCTCTCGGGAGCCGTCGCCACGCTGCGCGACACCGTGCCGGCCGGCTCCGCCGTCGGCGGCTTCGCGGGAGGCATGCGCGTTCTCGTCGACGCGCTCGTCACCACGTTGGCGAACTACGACGTGCGCGTGCTGACCGCGACGGCGGCCACGCGTCTCGAGATGCTCGGTGATGAGCAGTGGCGTGTCCACGCGGCCTCTGCCGGTGAGAGCGACGCTGAGCCCGAGGCGCCGACAAAGCCGGCGGTGCCGACAAGCCAGGCGACCGTGACGATGGACGCCGACGCCGTGATCGTCGCCACGCCCGAACCCGCGGCGGCGCAGCTGCTCGGCGAGCTCGTCCCCGCCGCAGCCGTGCCCGCCGAGGCCACGGCGCCCGTCGTCGACATCGTCACCCTCGCGATCGACAGCGCAGCGCTGGACGCCCACCCCCGCGGCACGGGAGTGCTCACAGCTCGTTCTGCCGGGCGCGCGGCCAAAGCGCTCACGCACAGCAGCGCCAAGTGGCCATGGCTCGCCGAGGCGATCGACGCCCCGCACCGCCACATCGTCCGCGTCTCGTTCGGCCGGACGGGCGAGGCGAGCCCGCTTGACGGACTCGAGGAACAGCAGGTGTCCGACCTCGCGCGCGCGGAGGCGTCAGCACTGCTCGGCGTCGACATCGCAGCATCCGATGTCGTCGACATTCTGCGCACCCGCTGGGAGTCAACTCTGCCGCGTGCGTTCGCGGGCCAGAAAGAGCGCGCTTCCGGCATTCGCGACGCGATCACGAGTCTCGCGGGACTCGACGCCACGGGCGCGTGGCTGTGCGGAACGGGGCTTGCATCGGTGATTCCGGATGCTGTCGCCGCAGCCGGTCGTGTGAGAAAGCGGATCATCGCCGAGGTGCTCGACAGCGAGTAGCAGCGGTGCGTTTATGCCGTTTTCGGAATAAGAATTCTGGCGCGCCTTCGTGCAACTGCGTCGAGGGCGTTACGCTGGAAACATTCGCGACGCGACGACAGGGAGGCGACATGAAGGGGAAAGTGCTTTTTGTAGCCGGTTTGGCGACCGGTTATGTGCTGGGAACCCGAGCCGGACGCAAGCGTTATGAGCAGATCAAGTCTGGCTGGCTGACGATCTGGAACACTGATCCTGTGCAGAAGCAGGTCGCCAAGGTCGAAGGATTCGCGAAGGCACGCATCTCGGAGGTGCCCCAGGTGCTCGCCTCCGGTGCAAAGAAGGTCGTCTCTACACTGGCTTCCGACGCCACGCCAGGCGAGAAGCTCGACTCGACGATCCAGACGGCGAAGAGCACAGCTGACGACCTCGATGACGTGAGCGAGCGAGGTGCGGCGACGAAGAAATCGTCCTCATCCGGCTCGAAGAAGCAAAGCAAGTAAGCGGGTTCGACATGACTGACCGCAGCAATGAATCGCTCATCACACTTGTGCGCTCCCTTCCGGGGCTCATCACCGATCTCATCAAGGCAGAGATCGAACAGGCGAAGACCAAAGCCATCCACATGGGCAAGTACGCCGGGATCGGCGCCGGGTTCTTCGTGGGCGCGCTCATCTTCATCTACTTTGCGATCGGCGTGCTCGTCGCCGTGGGCATCCTCGCCCTCGCCCTCGTGCTCCCTGCTTGGCTCGCCGCCCTGTGCGTCTTCGCGGCATTCGTGCTGATCGCTGTGATCCTTGCGCTCATCGGCGTCTCGTTCTTCAAGAAGATCAGCCAGGATCCGGACCCGGTCGAGAGCGTGAAGCAAGACGTGAACGCTCTGAAGGGGATGGGTTCCTATGACAACTGAGAAGCTCCCGACTCCGGCCGAAGCCCGCGCAGAGCTCGCGGCAACGCTCGACGCCCTTGAAGACAAGCTCAACCTGCCCAAGCAGGCGAAGGCCACGTATGAGAGGCTGCGCACGCAGAATCCGGGTGCGCTCGTCGCGGGGGCAGCCGGAGCCGCAGCGGCTCTCGGCCTCGGCGTCTGGGCGATCGTCCGCGCCATCGTCAAATAGAGCGTGGTTTCCGCACCCGACGACGTCCGTTTTGCTCTCCGCAGAGTCGTGAGAGATTATGGAGAGCATGACTGCACCTGCCTCTGAAGAGGCTCTGTCGAACCCCCGCGACGCCTCCCTCACAGCGCAGGAAGAACTCCCGCTCAGCGGTTTCACTCTGTGGGCTGTCTTCCGGCGCAACCCCGCCGCGCCGGTTTCTGTGACCGATGCCTCGTCCTCTGAGCTCGACGATGCCGTGCGTGCCACGGCCGAACTCGGGGTCACGCTCCGCGGGTTCTACGATGTCTCGGGGTTCAAGGCGGACGCCGACATCATGGTGTGGCTGCACGGAGATCGCGCGCAGGACATCCAGGCGGCCCTGCGAATCCTGCGCCGCACAAGTCTCTTCGCCCCGCTGCTTCCGACCTGGAATGCCATGGCCTGCCACCGCGACGCCGAGTTCAACAAGCGGCATGTTCCCGGCTTCCTCAAGGGCCTCGCTCCCAAAGACTGGATCGTCGTCTATCCGTTCGTGCGCAGTTACGACTGGTACCTGCTTCCAGACGAAGAGCGCTCCCGGATGCTGGCGGACCACGGGCGCAAGGGTGCAGCGTTCAGCGGCGCCATCGCCAATACCGTCGCCGCGTTCGCCCTAGGCGACTACGAGTGGGTGCTGCCGATCGAATCCGACGACCTCTACGAGCTCGTCGACATGATGCGCGATCTGCGATACACCGACGCACGGCTCCACGTGCGCGAAGAGGTTCCCTTCTACACGGGGCGTCGCATTCAGACGTCCGAGATCGCGGAGGTTCTGTCGTGAGCTACGACGCCATTCTGCTCGCCAGCTTCGGCGGACCCGAGGGCCAGGACGATGTCATCCCGTTCTTGAAGAACGTCACGCGGGGCAAGGGCATCCCCGAGGAGCGCCTTGAAGAGGTCGCCGTTCACTACCGTCACCACGGTGGCGTGTCACCGATCAACCAGCAGAACCGCGACCTGAAGGCCGCTCTCGAAGCTGAGCTTGCTCGCCGTGACATCGATCTGCCCGTGTACTGGGGCAACCGCAACTGGGACCCCTACTTCACGGACGCCCTGCGCAAGCTCCACGCCGATGGCAAACGCGACGTGCTCGCAATCGTCACGAGCGCTTACACCTCGTACTCCGGGGTGGGCCAGTACCGCGAGGACTTCGAACGTGCGCTCGACGAGACGGGGCTGCGCGACGAGGTGCGCATCAGCCGCATCCGGGAATTCTTCGATCACCCGGGATTCATCGCACCGTTCGTCGAGGGCGTGCGCTCGGCACTCGATGAGCTGACGGATGCTGCAAAAACGCACATCATGTTCGTGACGCACTCGATCCCGACCACCGCCGCGACGGAGTCCGGGCCCGAGTATGGCGAGGGCGGTGCCTATGAGGCACAGCACCTCGCGGTTGCGGATGCCGTGTTGGCGGGCGTCGGAACGGATGCTCCGCACAGCCTCGTCTACCAGTCACGTTCCGGCAATCCGGCGACACCGTGGCTAGAACCAGACATCAACGATGCCATCGCCGCTCTCGATGGTGTCGACGGCCTCGTGATCGTGCCGATCGGGTTCGTCAGCGACCATATGGAGGTCATCTGGGACCTCGACACCGAGGCGATGGAGACCGCGGGCGAAAATAACATCCGCGCCGTCCGCGTGCCGACGCCCGGCGTCCACGAGGCGTTCGTCGCCGGGCTCGTCGACCTTCTTCTCGAGCGCATCAATGCTGTTCCCGACAGCGAGCGCCCGCACGAGAGCCCCCTCGGTCCGTGGCCCGACCATCCGTCGCAAGGAGCCGCACTCGAGTCGGCGGTGACGACCACACGATGACGGGCCTGCGTGTCGGCACTCGCGGAAGCGCGCTGGCGACGGCTCAGGCCGGCGGCGTCGCACGGCAGCTCGCCGCGGCGATCAACGGCGAGGCGGAGCTCGTGCCGGTGACGACGCACGGCGACGTGTCACGGGCATCGCTGTCGAGCCTCGGCGGCACCGGCGTGTTCGCCGCTGCCCTGCGCGAGGCTCTCCTGGATGGCGAGTGCGATGTCGTCGTCCACTCGATGAAAGACCTGCCGACAGCTCCTCTCGACGGACTTGTCGTGGGGGCCGTTCCTGAACGCGAGGATGCCCGCGACGCTCTGTGCGCCCGCGACGGGCTCACACTCGCGGATCTGCCGTACGGTGCTCGCGTCGGCACGGGGTCCCCGCGCCGAGTTGCGCAACTGAAGCATCGGCGTCCCGATCTCGATGTCGTCGACATCCGCGGCAACGTGGGAACTCGACTTGGCTTTGTCGACTCCGGTGAACTCGACGCCGTCGTGCTGGCTGCCGCTGGGCTGGCACGTCTGGAACTGAGCGATCGCGTCACCGAATTCTTCGACCTGGGTGAGTGGCCAACCGCCCCCGCCCAGGGCGCCCTCGCCGTTGAGGTGCGCTCGAGTGATCTCGAGGCCCTCGACGCGGATGCTCCGCTTCGCGCTGCCCTCGCCGCCGTCCACGACCCCGAGGCGGCAGCCGCGGCCAGTGCAGAACGCGGAGTGCTCGCTCGCCTCGAAGCCGGATGCGCCGCCCCCATCGGCGCGCACGCGGTCATCGCGGGCGACGACCTGACCGTCACAGCACACGTGTATGCGCTTGACGGCTCCACCACGCGCACGCACACCGTCACTGTCCCCCTCGGTGACGTGCGACAGCGCGTGCCCTCCCCGGGCACACCGGCTCCCTCTCGAACTGATGAGGCGCTGCACGCGCGCGCATCCGGCGCGGGCGAACAGCTGGCTGATGCCCTCCTGGCCGCTGGAGCGGCCGACATCGCACCGTTGAAGGAATCATGACGACTCCACCGATCAAACCATTGAAGGGCTGGCGCGTTCTCGTCCCGCGCGGCGGCCCGTGGGGGGACGACGTCGCAGCAGAGCTTCGCCAGCGCGGCGCCACCCCCGTCATCGCCCCCATGATCAACTTCGCCGCAACGGCGGACCCGGAGACTCTGAGCACAGCGCTGGAGGACCTCACGGCCGGTGTCTTCGACTGGCTCACCGTGACGAGCGCGACGACCGTCGACGTCCTGTACAGCCAGGGCGTCAAGGTTCCGGAGACGACCAAGATCGCCGCCGTGGGCGAGACCACCGCTGCCGCGCTTCAGGCCGTCGGCTATCGCGTCGACCTGCTGCCTGAGAAAGACAATTCAGCGAAGGGGATGGTGGCTCAGCTCACCGCGCTCGAGCCAGAACCCAAGAAGTTTCTCTCACTGCGCTCCGAAATCGCCAAGCCTGTTCTCTCGACCGGACTCACCGAGGCCGGCCACGACGTTCGCTCGGTGATCGCTTACCGCACTGTCGGAGAACCGGTCACGCCTAAGGTGCTTGCCGATGTCGAGAGCGGGCGCACGAACGCGATCCTCGTGACGAGTGGTTCGGTCGCTGAACAGGTCGTCGAGCAGTTCCCCGCTCTGCCCGCCACGACGTTGATCGCCGCGATTGGGCCGAGAACGGCGAAGGATGCTGAGAAGGCAGGTCTCACCGTGCACATCGTCTCGCCACGGCAGACTGTGCAGGACCTCCTCGACACCGTCGTGCGGGTCGTGGAATCGGGCGGACTCGACGAGGCTGTGCGCTCGTCGAAGCAGAGCGAGGTCATCACGTCGGCGATCCGCATCGTTGACGAACGCAATGCCACCTCCGCACAGTGACGAGAGAGCCGTGAGGGAAGAGCAATGACTGGTCCGAGCATCCGCCCCCGCCGACTGCGCACAACACCGGCGATGCGGCGGCTCGTCGCCGAGACGCGGCTGCACCCGGCAGATCTCGTGCTGCCGATGTTCGTGCGTGAAGACGCGACCGAGCCCGTGCCGATCAGCTCGATGCCGGGTGTCTCGCAGCACTCCCTTGACTCGCTCGTGCGTGCGGCAGAGGCAGCGGCATCGGCGGGCATCGGCGGCGTCATGCTCTTCGGCATCCCGACCGTGCGCGACGCAACGGGAACGCAGGCGACGGACCCGAACGGCATCCTGAACCGGGCGACGGAGCTGCTCGCCCGCGAGGTCGGAGACGCGCTCGTCGTACAGACCGATCTCTGCCTTGACGAGTTCACCGACCATGGGCACTGCGGCGTTCTCGACACGGCGGGCCGCGTCGACAACGACGCGACGTTGGAACGCTACGCCGAGATGGCGCTCGCGCAGGCCGGTGCCGGCTCCAGCATCCTGGGTCTGAGCGGCATGATGGACGGCCAGGTCGCTGTCGTGCGCGATGCTCTCGACGCTGCGGGGCACATCGACACGGCAGTGCTCGCGTACGCGGCGAAGTACTCGTCAGCGTTCTACGGGCCGTTCCGCGAAGCCGTCGACTCTCAGCTGACGGGCGACCGTCGCACCTACCAGCAGGACCCGGCAAACCGTCGCGAGGGCGTGCGCGAGGCAGCCCTCGATATCGCCGAGGGTGCCGACATCGTCATGGTGAAGCCGGCAATGAGCTACCTCGACGTGCTGAGCGATGTCGCCGAGATCAGCGATATTCCCGTGTGGGCATATCAGATCTCCGGCGAGTACTCCATGATCGAGGCGGCAGCGGCGCGCGGCTGGATCGACAAGAAGGCCGCCGTCCTAGAATCCGTGCTCGGCATTCGCCGTGCCGGGGCCGACACCGTGCTCACCTATTGGGCGGCCGAGATTGCGGAGTGGATCAGATGACCCAGAACCGGCAGACGAACGAGCAGCTCTTCGACCGAGCGAAGCAGGCGATCCCTGGCGGTGTGAACTCGCCCGTGCGAGCGTACGGCTCGGTCGGCGGCACCCCGCGCTTCCTTGTGCGCGCGGAGGGCCCGTACGTGTACGACGCCGACGGCACCGAGTTCGTCGATCTCGTCGCCTCCTGGGGGCCGGCGATTCTCGGCCACGCCGAGCCGACTGTCGTGAAGGCGGTGCAGGATGCTGCCGCACTCGGCCTCTCGTTCGGCGCCTCGACTCCGAGTGAAACCGAGCTCGCCGAACTCGTGGAGCAGCGTGTCGCACCCGTCGACAGCCTCCGGCTCGTGTCGACGGGCACCGAAGCGACGATGAGCGCCATCCGGCTCGCCCGCGGATACACGGGGCGCGACCTGCTGATCAAGTTCGCCGGTCACTATCACGGCCATTCAGACGGTCTGCTCGCTGCCGCGGGGTCGGGCGTTGCGACCATGGCGCTGCCGGGTTCTGCCGGGGTTCCAGCGCCGATCGCCGCGCAGACGCTCGTCCTTCCCTACAACGACATCGACGCCGTGCGGGCCGCCGTCGCCGAACACGGGGACCGCATCGCCGCAATCATCGTCGAGGCGGCCGCGGCGAACATGGGCGTCCTCGCCCCGAAGCCCGGTTTCAATGCCGCACTCGCCGACATTGCACACGCAAATGGGTCACTGCTCATCCTCGACGAGGTGCTGACCGGGTTCCGCGTGTCGCGTGGCGGGTACTGGGAACGCTCGAATGCCGAAGGTCCGGCGTACCAACCGGATCTTTTCACCTTCGGAAAGGTCATTGGCGGGGGGATGCCCGTCGCCGCACTCGGCGGCCGCGCCGATGTCATGGAGCAGCTCGCACCGACGGGCCCCGTCTACCAGGCCGGGACGCTCTCGGGGAACCCCGTGGCGATGGCCGCGGGCATCGCCACGCTGACGGGAGCGACCCCCGAGGTGTACGCTCACCTCGACCGCACGGCCGACGTGCTCGCCGACGAGACCTCGAGGGCGCTTGCGCGGGAAGGTGTCGCGCACTCGGTGCAGCGTGCGGGCAACCTCTTCAGTTTCGCGTTCACAGACGCCGCCCCGGTTGACTACGCCGATGTGCAGGCGCAGGACGCCTGGCGTTACCCGCCGTTCTTCCACGCGATGCTCGACGCGGGCATTGCGCTTCCGCCGAGCGTGTTCGAGGCATGGTTCGTCACCGCTGCGCACGATGAGCGCGCGGTGAGCCGCATCATCGACGCCCTGCCCGCAGCCGCTCGTGCGGCAGCATCCGCTGTTCCTGACTGATGAGGGGCACGATCGTCGCGCTCGGCGGCGGATTCTCAATGTCAGACGATGGCTCGTCGCCGATCGATGACGTCCTGCTTGACCTGACCGGGGCATCGCGCCCGCGCGTGTGCTTCATCCCGACGGCGAGTGGGGATGCTGAGAGCTACAGTCGACGCTTCGAAGACGCGTTTGCGGGCCGGGCCGAGACGAGCGTGCTGTCGCTGTTCTGCCACGATCCGTGGGGATATGCCGATCCGCGGATACTTCTCGATCAGGATCTCGTGTATGTCGGGGGAGGGTCGACGGCAAACCTGCTTGCGGTGTGGCGTCTGCACGGGCTCCCCGAGATTCTCGCGGAAGCTGCCGGGAACGGCGTTGTGCTTGCGGGAATCAGCGCGGGCATGAACTGCTGGTTCGAGAGCTCGTCGACGGACTCGTTCGGCCCGCTCGCCCCGTTGCGCGACGGACTCGGATTTCTCTCCGGGAGCGCCTGCCCGCATTATCTGGGCGAGCCAGAGCGACGCGACCTGTACCAGCGCTGGGTGGCAGCGGGGGAGCTCGAGGGCGGCTACGCCGTCGACGAGTATGCGGCGATTGTGATGCACGACGGCCAGTTCGTCGAGGCCATCTGTGAGCAGCCGGACCGCCCTGTCTTCCGGGTTCATCGCGATGGTGAGCGTGCGGTGGAGGAGCGCATTGACGTTCGGCGGCTTCCGGGCCGAGCCTCGTGATCGCCTGAGACCAAACTGGGCGTTACCTCTTTGTGAGGTTTCACCATCCCGTTACGGGAATGGAACCGGCAGACTAGACGTATGGCTTCAATCCTGCTGCACACCGATCGACTTGAGATCAAGCTGACCGCGGCAGAGAAGATGCTGGCGCGTCGCTCGGAGTCTCTGGTGATCCCGCGTGACAGCATCCGGTCTGTGGCGCTCACTGACGACCCGTGGATCTGGGTGCGCGGCGTGCGGGCACCGGGGACCGCCGTCCCGCTGACACTCGCGATCGGGCAGTGGAAGTTTCACGGCGGCAAAGACTTTCTCGTTCTCAAGGGGTCGCGCCCGGCGGTCGTCATCGATCTGATCGACGAAGAGTTCCGCCGCGTTCTGGTGTCGACGCGCAAGGGTGTCGAACTTATCGCCGCGCTGCGTCTCGAGGAGCGTAAGCCGCACAAGGTGCGTGTGCACCATGCCAAGCCGCGAACGAAGGCGGTGGCGAGCTTCAGCGAGAAGGACGACGCGTCGAAGGGCGCGAAGAAGGCGCCTAAGAAGACCGCACCGAAGAAGCCGGCAGCCAAGAAGGCGGCATCGACGGGCGGGACCTCCGGGGCTCCTGCAGAGTCAGCGGATGCTGCGACGCAGAGCACACCCGCCCCAAAGAGGGCTGCCCCTAAAAAGGCTGTGCCCAAGAAGACAGCGCAGAAGAAGACGGCAGAGAAGAAGACCGCTCAGGCGAAGCGCGAGTCGCGACCAGAGCAGAAGACCGCTGGGGACGACACTCCAGGCGAGTGACCGCCCGGCAGCCGCGGCGTCACGTGTTACTGGGTCACGTCGATGACGCTGCGCCCTCTGACCTCTCCTGCCAGCACGCGCTCAGCGACCGCATGGGCATCAGCAAGGGCGTAGACCTCGGTCATGCTGTCGAGAAGGCCCACGTCGAGCGTCTGCGCCAGCCGTGACCATGCTTCCTCGCGCAGCGACAGCGGTGCGTCGACTGAGTTGATGCCCGCCAGGGTGATGCCGCGCAGGATGAATGGCACGACGGTCGCGGGCAGATCCGCACCCTGTGCCATCCCGCACGCCGTCACGATACCGCCGTAGCGGGTCTGCGAGAGCGTGGTGGCGAGAGTCGTGCTGCCGACAGCGTCCGCCACCGCAGCCCAACGCTGGGACTGCAGAGGCTTGCCCGGTTCACTGAACTCAGCCCGGTCGATAATCTCGGCGGCGCCGAGGCTCGTCAGGTACTCGCCTTCGGTGTCGGCGCGGCCCGTCGACGCCACGACTTCGTAGCCGAGGTGGGCGAGCGTGGCTATCGTGATGGAGCCGACACCGCCCGCGGCACCCGTGACGAGAACGGGTCCATCACCCGGCCTGACGCCGTGGCGCTCGATTGCCAAAACGGCGAGCATCGCAGTGAAACCCGCGGTGCCGATCGCCGCCGCCTGCGTCGGGGTGAACTTCGAGGGGACGCGCACCAGATGTGCGCCATCGACACGCGCGTGCTCGGCGAGGCCGCCGTTCACCGACTCGCCGAGACCCGCACCATTGAGAAGCACGTGGTCCCCCGGCATCCACCGACCCGAATCTGACGACCGGACCGTGCCGACGACGTCGATCCCCGCGACGAGAGGCCAGTTCTTGATGATGCCCGGGCTCCCGGTGAGAGCGAGCGCATCCTTGTAGTTGATGCTCGACGCGGCTGTCTCGACCTCCGTGTCGCCCGTCGTCAGGACATCGGGCTCGAGATCCGCGAGCCGGGCCGACTGCTGAGCCGCACCCTCGTCGTCTGTCGTCTTCTCGACGAGCCATCCACGAAACGTCATGGGGCCAGCCTACGCGTGCGTGTGGGGCGCGCAAGGGAAGGGGACCGGCAGCCTCAGTCGAAGATGTCGCCCATGTCATCGAGCAGTCCGCCGACGACCATGCCGCCCAGGATGCCCGTCAGCATTCCGCTGCCGCCGAGGCCGCCGCGCCCGTACCCGCCACGCCCGTACCCGCCACGCCCGTAGGCACCGCCCGGCGGACCGTAGCCGCCCGGAACACCGTACATTCCACCCTGCTGAATGTCATTGTGCGCCAGACGGGCGGCCTCTGAGGCGAGGTCGGCGGCGCGACGCGCTGCCGGGACTGCCGTGACCGCATCAGACTCGAGTCGGGCGGAATCGAGAACGCGGCATGCCTCGGCTAGTCGCGTGCGGGCATCCGGACCCACGGGCGCCTGGTATTCGTCGATGATGTTGGTAGCGGCCGCGATCTGGCGCTCGGCGTCGTCGATGGCCGTGGGCAGCTGAGTTCGCATTCGTTCGGCGTTCTCGCGCTTCTCAGCGATACGGCTCGTGATTGCATCGAGTGCGGAATTCGCTTCGCGCAGCCTCGACAGCGTTTCGAAGGGGTCGCGCTTTCCCCTCTGCTCGGCGACAGCATCCGTCACCTGCCGCAGACGCTCAACCGCCGGGTGGAGGTCGGTCGGCGGGTTGGAGATCTCACGCGCGGCGATGATGTCGTTCCGGGAATCCTCAAGTACCGCGGCGAGCGTCGACTCGGCGGAGAGCGCCTCCATCTCGAAGTCATTGACCGCACGTAACAGACCCTCGGCACGCGAGATGCTCTCGCGAGCGACGGTCAGCGCCTTGCTCGCCGGGATTGCGAGGTGTTCAGCGTGCTTCTGCTCGGCGATCTGCAGACTGCGCTCGCTGAACTCGAGAAGGCGTTCGGCCTGATCGACGTTGGGGGCTACCGAGCGCAATGCTGACTCGGCGTATCGCTCGGATGCGCCATCGAGAGATCGGCGCGCCGGTTCGATACGCTCGGTTGCCTGGGTGATAGCTCGGCGAGCGGACGCGACAGCATCGGGAAGTCCGCGCATCGAGTCGCGCAGCTTTGCGACGGACTCCGTCTGGTCACCGAGCGTCTTCTCAAGCTCAGAGCACCGGGCGAGGATTCCCTGAGACATGCTCTGGCGTTCGTCCGGGGTGTCCGGCTTCTCATCGTGCAGCAGCTGATTCAGCCGGAACGCCTCGGCCAGTGACGTGCGTGCATCGGCCAGGGCTGCCCGGAATCGCTCGATGACCTGATCGCCGAACTCTGCTGTGATGAAGCCCAGCTCGTCTGAGGCGAGGCGCAGCCGTTCATCCGCACGGACCAGCGCTTGCCCGGCCTCGGTCTCGAGCGCATCGATCTGTGCGAGGGACTCGGATTGGGCAACGGCCGTGCGCTTTCTGCGGCGTGCTCCGAGAACGACGTAGGTGACGGCCCCGCCAATGAGCAGCACTGCAAGAATGACGACGATTTCCATGCGCCAATCCTACGGTCGGTGGACATGCGCTGACTGGGAATGTTCGTGGGGCTGACAGCATCCGCCCGGTGTTTCTTCCCCGTGCGTCAGGTGACGTCGCGGCTCCATGTTGCCAACCATCCCAGGACCGTTACGACGAGGGCGATCCCCAGCAGCACGAGCCCGCCGGCCCACCAATCGAGCTGCGCGCCGGACGCCCCCATTGCCCCGTAAAAACTTGCGCCGACGAGCGCGTCGCTTGCCGCACCGGGCAGCCACTGGGTGACCGTGCCGATCCAGTCGGCGAGCGCACCGACTGAGCGCAGAATGGGCTCGACGAACTGCGTGAAGGCGAGTACGACAACGATTGTGGCCACCTGGTTTGGGATGACCGAGCCCAGACCGACACCGAGAATTGACCAGATCGCCATTGCAAGAACCGACCGGCCGATCAGCGCCCAGGTGTCGGAAGAATCGAGCGCCGTATCAATGTCGAAACCAGCGAGCGCCGCTGACCCCGCGCCGACCGAGCACGCGATGGCGACAACGCCGAAGCCCGCGCCGATGAGGAACAGGGCGATGGCCTTCGCCGACAGGACGATCCCGCGCTTGGGCGTAGCGAGAAAGGACGGTGTCAGAGTCTGGTGACGGAACTCCCCGGTCGTGGCAAGTGCCCCGAGCAACAGGGGAAAGACGTAGCCGATGCTTGTCGCCGTGCTGTAGATCATGGTGGCGAGCCCCGTCGTCGGCATTCCCTCGACGCCCTCGGACGCACCGAGCATGCCCTGCGATGTGGCGCCGAAGAGCAGGCCGAGGCCGCCGGAGAGTAAGGCGACGTAGCCGCCGAGAATGATCAGGAGGATCCACCAGATGCGCGTTGTGAACACCTTGGCGAATTCGGCACGGGTCGCGGCGATGAGCGTGCTCATGAGGCACCTCCCCCCACGATGGACAGGAATCTGTCTTCAAGACCAGACGTCTTCCGTTGCAGGGCGCTGAGCTCGACGCCCGCGACGAAGGCCGCATGGCCGACCGCTCCGGGCTCGACATCGTGAACGATGAAGCCCGAGCGGCTCATCTCGATCTGGAACCCGGACGCTTCGAGAGCTGCGCCCAGCGCTGCGCGGTCGGGAGAATCCACGTGCACGCGCAGCTGGTCGCCCGTATCCAGGTCGGCGAGGGTGCCCTGATGCACGATCTCGCCCTTGGAAATGATCACAATGTCGTCGACACTCTGCTGCACTTCGCTGAGCAGGTGCGACGAAATGAGAACCGTCCGGCCCTCGGCCGCGAGGCTCCGCAGCAGCTCACGGATCCATTTGATGCCCTCCGGGTCGAGGCCATTGACCGGTTCGTCCAGCACCAGAACACCGGGGTCTCCGAGCAGCGCATAGGCGAGGCCGAGACGCTGCCGCATCCCCAAGGAGTAGCCGCCGACGCGCTTGTCGGCGAAACCGTCGAGGCCGACGAGAGCGAGCGACTCGCGGGCGCGCGTGATCGGGAGCTTCGCTGCTCGGGCGTAGATCTCAAGATGGTGTCTCGCCGTGCGACCGGGGTGGAAGCTCGCGGCTTCAAGGGCGGCACCGACCGTGGTGAGCGGTGATGCAAGGTCGCGATACCGGATGCCGTCGAAGGTCGCCGTTCCGCTCGTCGGATTCACGAGCCCGAGCAGCGCTCGCAAGCTCGTCGTCTTCCCTGCTCCGTTCGGCCCGAGGAATCCCGTCACGCGTCCCGGGCGGACGCTGAACGACAGATCGTTGACGGCAGTGAACCCGCCGAAACTCTTCGTGAGGCCCGTGAACTCGATCGTCTGCCCGAGATCTCCCACCGTGTCTCCTCTCGATACCCTGACTACAGTGTGGCGGATGCTGGGGCCCGGCGCATCCGTCGGAGGGCGGAGATTTCGGCACGCCGCGGCTGACAGCATCCGGGATCTTGCTGACCCGTGGCTGTGAACTCTTGCCGTGACGCCCGAGCCGCCGTACGGTCGAATCACACGAGAGGAGCGGAACATGAGCGATCCGGACTTCATACCGAACTACGAGAACACTCCGTCGCTGGAGGATCTCGAGGCGAACGAGGCCGACGTCATCGAGCAGAACCGCGAGGATCTCAGTCAGACTCCCGAAGACGTCGACGAAGGCGGCACCGTGCAGGGCTACGGCGACGACGCGGAAACTGAGCTTGAAGACGCCAACGAGTACGAATCAGGCGGCGATTACGACGAGGAGCCGACCGCGAGCGACTACGACGAGTGATCGTCGTGCACCAGGCAGAATGGGGCGGATGCTGCGTGCACGTCGCAGACGACAAGCTGCGTTCTGCATGAGGGGTCGGCGCAGTTCTGCATGTGGCTGGTCTTCGCGGTGCATACCGCGCATTCGCCGATGACCGCGGCGTGGTCTGAGAATTCGAGCGACATGCGTTTGTCGAAGACGTACAGCGAGCCCTCCCAGAGGCCGTCGTCGCCGAACTGCTCACCGTAGCGCACGATGCCACCGTCGATTTGGTAGACCTCATCGAAGCCGCGTGAGCGCATGAGGCTCGAGAGCACTTCGCAGCGGATGCCGCCGGTGCAGTACGTGACGATCGGCTTGTCTTTGAGGTGGTCGTAGGCGCCGGAATCGAGAACCTCGACGAAGTCGCGGGTGTTGTCGACGTTGGGGACGACAGCGTTCTTGAATCGTCCGATCGCCGCCTCGAACGCATTGCGGCCGTCGAAGAACACGACTTCGTCCCCGCGGGCGGCCACGAGTTCATTGACCTGTTCCGGTGTCACGTGCGTGCCGCCACCGATGACGCCAGACGCGTCGACTTCGAGCTCGTCTGGCGCGCCGAACGAGACGATCTCGTCGCGCACCTTGACGCTGAGCTTCGGAAAGTCGAGGCTCGCCCCGTCGTCATCGAGCCCCGTGCCCTGAGACCACTTGACGTCCATGTCGGCGAACGCCGCGTATTCACGAGTCGTGCGCAGGTAGCGCTTGACGTTGTCCAACTCACCGCCGACCGTGCCGTTGATGCCGTCTTTCGAGATCAGGATGCGACCGCGCAGGTTGAGCGAGGCACACAGGTCGCGCTGCCACAGCCGGATCGCATCGGGGTCGGCGAGCGGAGTGAAGACGTAATAGAGCAGGATCTTCGGAATGGCCACCGCCCGATTTTACCCGGATCGGATCAGATCAGATTCCCACGGTCACGAGCCACACGGCTGCCGCACCGCACGTGAGGGCAATCACCCCCGTCAGTGTCGCGAGGATTACCAGGGGCTTGGATGCCTTCGTGTTTTCGTTCACGATCTCAGTTCATCGTGTTCGGCGGTGATGCACATCACGCCAGAGGATGAACCTGACTACGCCGAAGGTATGAGTGCGGCGACTACGAGCAGCGCGAAACCCGCGAATGCCAGCACGACGCGCACATTGTTCCATCTGTCCCACCGATGCACATGGGTGCGCCAGTCATCGGGGTGATCGCTCGTCGACCAACGCTTGACGCGATTGTTGATCGGGACGAGGACGGTCGCGGAAAGCACGATCGTGATAGCGAGAAGCACAGCAGCCATTGTCGCGAGTGACCCGGATGCTGTCGCCCACAGCAATGCGGACGAGAAGCAGGCGGTGGCGAGCGTTGCCGCATACCAGAACGGCATGATTGCCCCGAGCAGGCGAGCGCTGTCAGCACGGGCAGTGAGTCCGCCGCTGCCCGGAAGCCGATCGACGACGGGGCCCAGGAAGACGGCGACGCAGAATTCGACGCCGACGAGTGTTCCGGTCAGAACGATGCTGACACCGAGGACGACGTGAGACACCTGAACCCCTCTCCGGAGCTAGCAGTGCTAGATTCCTTTCGATGAAGCCTAGCACTGCTAGCATCGATGTGTGAAGACCACGACGGGAACGCACCGGCCCCGCGCCGCGCAGCGCGCTCAGGCGATTATCGAAACGGCACGATCGATTGCCGAGACTGAAGGCTGGGAGGCGGTCACGGTTCGGCGTCTTGCAACGGCGATCGGGTACAGCCAGCCCGTTCTCTACCAACACTTTTCCGACGGGCGTCGCGAGATTGTCGCCGCCGTATCGCGAGCCGGTTTTGCCGGATTACGCGAGGCGCTCGCCCAGCAGCCGAGGGGCGCGCTCGCGGCGGCTGCCCACTCGTACGTGGAGTTCGCCAGTGAGCATCCGGCCCTCTACGAAGCCATGTTCCATCTGCAGTCGCATACCCGCTTCGCCAGCGTTGAGACGCCAGAGGAACTGCGCGCCTCGTTCGACGCATTAGCAGAGCTCCTCGATGATCGCGACGAGAGCCACGTTCGCACAGAGCTGTTCTGGAGCGCTTTACACGGTCTGGCCACACTTGAGCGGGACGGACGGCTGCCGACCTCTCGGCGTGACGCGCGCATTGCCGAGTTGGCACGAGTGTTCGCCTGAGGTCTCTGGCGTTCTCTGGCGTTCTCTGGCGTTCTCTGGGTTCGTGGTTAGGCTGGAAAGAGCCCGACAGAACGGAGTAGTTCATGTTTGATTACGATCCGTATGCACAGCTCGACGCAGTGCCGGAGTTCACCGTCGAGAGCGATGATCTCGACCCTGACCTGCCGCTCAAGGCCCCTCAGTACGCCTCGGATGCTGGCGGGTCCGACACGTCGCCGCACCTGACCTGGTCTGAGTTTCCGCCCGAGACTCAGAGCTTCGCCGTCACAGCGTACGACCCGGATGCCCCGACCGGTTCGGGATTCTGGCACTGGGCGGTCTTCAACATCCCCGCCGATGTGACATCACTGCCTTCCGGAGCAGGTGCGCCAGATTCCGGGATGCTGCCCGCGGGTGCGGTCACGCTGCCCAACGAACTGCGTGAGCCCTCGTTCACGGGTGCTGCGCCGCCTGAGGGCACCGGCGTGCACCGGTATTACTTCGTCGTGCACGCCGTCGATGTGCCATCGCTCGACATCGACGCGCAGTCGACGCCAGCGGTGCTCGGGTTCAACCTGCACTTCCACACCCTCGCACGCGGCATCCTCAAGGGCATCGGTGAGTTCGGGGGCGCCGAGTAACGGGCGCGGAAGCGAAGTTTGCTGTCCTGTGCGGCCCGGCTGTCATTCCGCGGTGCTGCAGGAAGTCCGCAGATGTCAGAAGAGACGCCGCGTAACGGGCCGAGACGTGGCGTCCCGATGGGCAGGACTCTCCATCGTCGGGCTGCGCGATTCTCCGTAGCATCGGTCACGGGGCCTCGACTCACGACGGCACCATGAAACTGTGACCTGACAGGGAGCCGACGCCCGGAATGACCGACCAGCACCTGACACCGAACTATATCGTCGGTGTGATCGTTCTCGGCATCCTCATCGTCGGGTTCGCCCTGCTCGTCGTGGCGATCACGCGCCCGTTCGCGCGCCATCTGCCGAAGTCGCTCGTCGCCCACTATGTGCCGCCGCCCGGCAGCGTCGTGCAGCACGGGTTGGCTCTCCGGGCCGATCGAACGGTGCTCGCAGCCACAATCGTTCAGCTGGCCGTGCAGAAGAAGGTTCGCGTGCTCGCCCCGCGTGGAAGCCATGGCCCCGTCGCAATCGAGGCGCGACCGGGCGCATCGTTCGGCCCAGACGAACGGTTCTTCCTGCAGGCACTGCGGCCGCCGATGAACTCGAAGCGGAAGCGGCGTCGCTACGTGCGCGCGCTGGCCAACATCGGTATCCACGTGAACGCACCCGAAGAAGCCCCAGACATCTCCTTCCTCACGGGAAAGGGCGCTTTTCGCGGCTACCAGCGTCGTGCGCTGTCTGACTACTTCGACTCAGTGCGCCGGCAGATGAAGCAGAACGGCCTTGCGCGCAAGTTCACGATGAGCGTCCACCTCTACGTGCTTTCGCTGCTGATCCTCGCGTTGATCGTCGGGGGTGGCATTTTCGCGTTGGGTGCTTTTATGAACGGGGACGTGGTCGGGGGGAGCGTTGCCATCCTCACCACGGCTGGGGTGTTCGGCGTGCTGACGATCGCGCCTCCGCCGATGATGCTCTTCACGCCGCGTGGTCAGGAGCTGCGTCGGCATCTCTCCGGTCTGCGCGACTACGTGCGCCTCGCCGAGCAGGATCGTCTGCGCATGCTGCAATCGCCGCAGGGTGCGCTGCGTACTCCGGCCGGGGCGCTGACACCTGGTGGTCGTGCGCTCGGGCTCCGCGAGCGGCCGACAGCAGGGGATGCTGTCGCGCAGTCAGGCCTCGACAGGTATGTGCTCATCGAGCGGATGCTGCCCTACGCCGTGTTGTTCCGGTGTGAGCGCGAATGGCAGAAGGAGTTTGAATACCTCGGCAATGCCGACGTCACGATTCAGAACCTCCGTGCCCTCGGGTCGACTCTGAAGGTGACGATGGCGATTCTTCAGACGCTGGCAATCATCGTGCAGGTCTTCCGAATCATCGGACTGGTCGCCTCGCTCTTCGGCGGTGGCCGCCAATAACCCTGATTCGGGATGCTGCCACTGCGACGTCAGGTGTTTCGCTGGCTCGGACTCTCGGTGTCTCGATCGAGACGCTCGAAGACTCGGGTCATCACCTGCTCACCGGTAACTGTCTCGGCGAACTCTAGACCCGTGAGCAGGGCAGCCAGCTCATTGTTGGTGAGGGGAAGCTGATCTGATCGTTCAGTTCCGAGCCGGTCGATCATCTGAGCGCGCAGCGAAGCGATCGCAGTGGCGACATCCGCGTTGCGCCGGGCTTCGATGAGGAGCTCGAACCAGGCAAGCGAGACATCGGGTGACATGGCTGAGCCCGCAGCCAGCCGATGGTTGGCGATGTGCGTGGCGACGCCGGCAACGAGCGAACTCCGGGTCCGAAAAACATTGCTCGTTGACCCTTCAGGCACTCCGGCCGCTCGGTCCACGGTGCGATGGGTCAATCCGTGCATTCCTGACGATGCTATGACGCGGATCGCGGCGTCGAGCACTTCCACGTGACGTGTACTCATACTACGATCGTAGTACTACCGATGGCGATCAGGGGAGATCCCAATGCACGTGCACGAGACTGGTTCCGACAGCGGCCCTCCGCTGGTGCTGATTCCGGGGTTGGGAAGCGACCACAGAATGTACGAGCCGCAGTATACGGCTCTTGACCGCTTTCGGTGTCTTACCGTTGACCTACGGGGGACGGGGCAGTCGCCCACGCTCGAGGGGATCGCCGTTGACGATGTCATCCCGCGACAGGCAGCCGACATCGTGGCCACTCTGGACGATCGGGGCATCGACAGTGCGCACGTCATCGGTGTTTCATACGGTGGCGCTGTCGTCCAAGAACTGCTCATTCGGCACCGTGACCGCGTTCGATCGGCTGTCATCTGCGACAGCCTGTGCGACACTCGGCCGCGCTCCTTCTCTGAACGGCTGCTGATGTGGGGAGCGAAGACCCAGCCTCTTCTGTACCGCGTGCCGCGACGGTGGCTCGCCGCGCTCATTCGCCGGAGTTACACGCGGTGGCCCGACGCCGGAACGGCAATGGCGGATGCTGTCACCACAGCCAGGCGCGATGATCTCGTCACGCAGCGCCGCGCCATCAATTCCATTCGTTACGAAGACGCGCTTCGGTCCGTCGACTGCCCGACGCTGTGTCTTGTTGGAGACCACGCTTCTCAGGCTGTCGGCATGATGCGTCGCGTGCACAACGCCATCGCCGGCTCGAAGTTTCGTGTGATCACGAACTCCTTCGACCCGTCGAACCTGTGTCAGCCCGCCGAGTTCACGGCAGAGCTCCGCCGGTGGGTTGAAGGCGACGCCATCAAGGACCTCTGATTAGAACAGGCCGACGGTCTCGCCGTCGTCGTTGATGTCGATATGGGCGGCCGCCGGGTCTGATCCGAGCCCGGGCATCGTCTGCATCTGCCCGCAGATCGGGTAGATGAAGCCAGCGCCGACCGAAGCACGTACCTCACGGACTGGAAGTGTCCAGCCACCGGGCGCCCCGCGCAACGTCGGATCGGCGGACAGCGACAGGTGTGTCTTCGCCATGCAGATTGGCAGGTCGCCCCATCCGTTGCGCTCGTACTGGTCCAGTGAGCGAGACGCTGCAGGTGTGTACTCGACGCCATCGGCTCCGTAGATCTGGGTAGCGATGGTTTCGATCTTCTCGCGCAATCCCGCGTCGACCGGGTAGAGATACCGAAACTCACTCGGCTCCTCGGCCGCCTCGGCGACCGCTTCGGCGAGCTCGACGGCGCCGGCACCGCCATTGAAGAAGTGCGTTGACACGGCGCACCGCACGCCGGCCTCGGCCGCTACCTGTTTGATCGCTTCGTGCTCGGAGGGGTAGTCGCCGCCGAACGCGTTTATTGCGACGACCGGCGTGACTCCGTGCCGGCGGATGTTGGAGATCTGCTTGCGCAGATTGTCGGCTCCGGCGAGAACATCCTCCGGATTCTCGGCCAGCATCTCGAGGGGCAGCGGCCGCCCGGCCACGACGCTGTGCCGTCCGGAATGCAGCTTCAGCGCCCGGACTGTGGCAACGACGACCGCAACGTCAGGGACGAGCCCAGAGACACGGCACTTGATGTTGAAGAAGCGTTCGGCACCCATGTCCGCACCGAACCCCGCCTCGGTGACGAGGTAGTCTCCGGTACGGATCCCGATCAGATCAGCGACGACTGAGGAGTTGCCTGTGGCAATGTTGCCGAACGGGCCCGTGTGCACAAGAGCCGGGGTGTTCTCGATCGTCTGCAGCAGGTTTGGTTTCAGCGCCTCGCGCAGAAGCACGGTCATCGCTCCGGCGGCGTGAATCTGTTCTGCGGTCACCGGTTCACCGGAGTCGCGCGTGTAGCCGATGACGATCCTGCCGAGACGCTCGCGTAGATCGCGCAATGAGGTGGCCATAGCTAGCGTCGCCATCAGCTCCGAAGCAGCGGTGATGTCAAACCCCGTCTGTCTGGGTGGTCCGTTCGTGCGTGCTCCGAGACCGGTGACAACGTCGCGTAAGGCGCGGTCGTTGATGTCGACCACGCGCCGCCAGGTCACTGCGTCCGGATCGATGTCGAGTGAGTTTCCGCGGAACAGCTCGTTGTCGATCATCGCGGCGAGCTGGTTGTGTGCGGCCGTCACCGCATGCAGGTCCCCGGTGAGGTGAACGTTCAGCCGCTCCATCGGCACCACTTGGCTATAACCGCCGCCCGCTGCTCCGCCTTTGATCCCCAGTGTGGGCCCCATCGATGCCTGTCGTACCGAAATGGTGGCGGGTCGTCCGATGCGGGTGAGGCCCTGCCCCAGGCCGACAGTCGTTGTCGTCTTCCCCTCACCCAGCGGTGTCGGCGTGATCGCGCTCACGACGACGTATTTCGCGGCTGGGCGGCTCGACAACTCATCGATTGCCGCGAGGTCGATCTTTGCGACGCCGCGGCCGTAGTGCTCAAGCAGATGAGCACCCACCCCCATCCCGGAGGCGACATCCTCGATCGGCATCAGTACCGCGTCTCGCGCGATCTGCAGGTTTCCCGGTGTTGCGCTGCTCTCTGTCATCGCCTCATTCCCCTGACGGATGATCGTCCGGTTCGCCCTCGACCGCTTGGCCGGGGCGAGGGCTGCCCTCTTCGTACCACCACTGGGCGGTCTGCGCCAGTGCATTGAAGGTGTAGATGTGTCGTCCGATGAGGCCGTAGCTGGGATCTGCGAACGCGGGCGCGAGGTCTTCCAGCAGAGGGCCGGGCGTCCATGACCCGGAGACGTGCTGCATCATGCCCCGGTGCGTGCGCAGGACCCGCAGCGAATCTCCAACGCCCACGCGTGCTCCGATCCGCAGCAGGCGAGTCATTCCGACGGGTCCGGCGATGCCAACCCGGACGGGAAGGGTGGTGCCGCGGTGCCTGAGCTGCGTCACCCACTCGAGCACGACCCGAGCGTCGAATGACATCTGACTGACGATGTACGACGCGTACTGCTGCTTGTCGTGCAGAGCCCGCACGATGACGTCGTCGCTGATCAGCGGGTGAGGCTCTGGGTAGCCGGCGATGCCCACGGCGAACGGGTGCCCAATGTTCTGCATGGTCTGGAGAAGCTGCAGTGCACTGCCGAACTCCCCGACGGGCTCGCGCATGTCACCGCCGACGACGAACACCTCACGTACTCCGGCGGCATCGAGGTCATGCACGATACCGGTCAGCTCGACCGTATCGGTGACATACCGTGCGGCAATGTGTGGCACGGTGTGGATGCCCCGCTTCGCGAGCTGTGTTGCGAGTGCGATGGTTGGCGCCAGCCCGCGGCGCGGGGACGCGGTCACCGTGACCGTCGCACCGACGGGAAGGTGGCGATGGATCTCGTCCGCGATTCCCGGGAGGGGGATCACCTCAAACCGTGGTTCGCGCAACGGCTCGAAGGCATCATGCTTCAGGGGAGCGCTAAGGCGAGGTGTGCTCATGTCACGCCGGTCCGTGCATGGGCGCGGTCGACGTGTCTGACCCGGCGAGGGCATAGACATTCTGCTTCGGACGGTCCTTCGTCGGATCGATGAACGGCTTGGGCACGACGACAGCCTCAGCTACCTCGCTCCCGGTGTCGACCTGGACGCGCGTACCGAGCTCCGTGAGCTCTACCGGGAGCATCGCGTAACCGATGTTCTTCTCGAGTCGTGGCGAATAGCACGCCGACGTGACTTCGCCGACCGGTCGGGAATCGTGACGGACGCTGAAAACGTCGATCATTGAGCCATCGTTGAAGCTTCCCAGCGGTGCGCCGCTGATCTCGACGCCGGCCAGCTTGCGCGTGGGGCCCTCGGCGCGGATTCGGGTCAGGGCCTCCTTGCCGATGAAGTCGCCTTCCTTGTCTACGCTGACCATCCAGTCATACCCCATGCCGACTTCGAATGGATTCGTGTCGAAGGTGATGTCGGCCCCGTGGGCGAGGATCCCGCCTTCGATCCGCCGGATGTGACACGGCCCGATCACCTGGAGCCCGTGCGGCTGTCCTGCCTGCCAGATCAGGTCCCATGCCCGTTCTGCGTTGACGCTCGCGTCACGAACGTAAATCTCGTACCCGATCTCTGCCGTGTATCCGGTTCGGGAGACGATCACGTCGATGCCGTCGAGAGTGAACTCGTGCAGGTAGTAGTACCCGATGTCGAGCACGGCATCGCCGAAGAGCTCTCGCATCACGTCGGCCGAGCGTGGTCCCTGCACCTGAACCGGAGCGACGTCAGCCTCACGGATCTGCACGTTGTACCCGGAGCGATAGGCGACGCCGCGGGCCCAGAGAATGATGTCGCTGTCGGCCAGGGAGAGCCAGAAGTGGTTCTCGCCCAGTCGCAGAAGCACCGGGTCATTCAGGATGCCGCCGGATTCATCGGTGAGGAAGACATACTTGCACTGGCCCACCTTGCACATGGACAGGTCTCGCGTGACAAGAAGATTCGTGAACTCAAAGGCATCTGGGCCGGTGATCTCCACCTGACGTTCGACACCGACGTCCCAGAGCGTGACGCCGTTCAGGAGCGCCCAGTATTCGGCGACTGGGTCACCGTAATGACGCGGATGGTAGGTGTGATTGTAGACACTGTACATCGCGACCCCGTGGCGCCGGGAGGCGTAAAAGAACGGGGATTTCCGAATGCGCGGGTAAAGGAGCATTTGTGGGTTGGTGTTCACAGACATCGTTGCCTCCGAATTTATCCACGGCCACCATGTGGTCCCGTACTCCAGTGTCCCCTCTAGGCATCGCATTATGCAATACTTGCGTATAGCGCAACAATGGATCGGGACTGTCCAAGAGAGTGAGGCCACGCGGCATGCGAGACACGGGTTCAGTGCAGTCGGTTGACCGGGCGATTCAGGTGCTGGAGATGCTGGCGCGTGACGGGGAGGTTGGGGTCGCCGAGGTCGCGCGTGAGCTTGACGTGCATAATTCCACGGCGTCTCGGCTGATCACCGCGCTGTCCGCGCACGAGCTCGTTGAGCGGATGTCCGACAGCCGGCGCGTCCGGCTCGGCGTCGGGTTGCTCCGGCTCGCCGGCGCCACGGCTTATCGCCTTGATGTCTCCACGCAGGCGCAGCCCGTCTGCGACGCTCTCTCCGACGAAGTTGGCGAGACAGTGAACGTTGCAGTGCTCGCCGGTGACGATGCCATCAATGTCTGTCAGGCCCAGGGGACGAGCGCGGTTGCCACGCAGAACTGGGTGGGTCAGCGAACCGTGCTGCACGCGACATCCAGCGGGAAAGTGTTGCTCGCGTACCTTGACGATGACGAGTGCGAAAGCCGACTCGCGTTCCCGCTGGAACGCTTCACCGAGCACACTCTCGTCTCGGAGGCTGATGTGCGCGGAGAACTGGAGATCGTGCGCCAGAACGGATGGGCGGGCGCCGTCGAGGAGCTGGAAACGGGTCTGAACGCCGTGGCCGCCCCGATTAGAAGGCACGATGGTTCTGTGGTCGCCGCGATCAGTGTGGCCGGTCCGACATATCGGCTCAGTCCCGAGCGGCTGCCTGACGTCGCGGTGACCGTGGTTCGAGCGGGCGAGGCCATCTCTCGCCGGATGGGCTATCGGGGGCCCGCCGAAGAGCCCTGAGCATGACTCCAGGGCGCAGCGGGTGCTTGCCCATGTTCTCTTTTATAAACCGGTATCGCCGGCATTGCTGCGCAGGACTCCGTCGATGACCGCGCCCGCGGCGACAGCAAGGCTCGCGGCCGCAGCAGCGTCGGCGTGGAGCCGTGGGTTGCCCTGACCCGCGAGTGTGGCGGCGAGTTCCCTGACGGCAACAGCGACGTCGGCAATCTCCCGTGGTGTCGTACTTGGATCGGCGGGAGCGTCTGCAGCCGCGCTCAGCATCGCACGGACCCCGCGGGCGTCCTCTTCTGCCAGTGTGAGCGCTCTTTCCCAGAGAGCATCCGCTGTGTCGGCGTACGCGCTGGCATTGTCAAGATGCTGATGGGAGAGCCGGGCGGTCTTCGCGGCCAGCGCCGCCCCCAGCGCGGTCGCGAGGGCTGCAGCAGACCCAGCAGATGGGCCCGGACTCCCGGACGCCATCTGCTCAAGCAGCATCCTGATCGAATCGTCCATATCTGTCATACTTACGCTTTCACCCGGGTCATGTCGGGATCGAACGGTGCGGTGCGCCCCACGGTCAGCACCGACACCGGGTACCTCTCACCGAGGTACTCCACCAGAAGCTCCCGGCCCTCGACCGCCTGCTCCGGCGGCAGGTACGCCAGCAGAAGATACCTGCCCAGAGACGGAGCGGGGCCGGCTGAGGTAACGAACGAACGACGACCTTTGGCATCGACGATCGGCTCGCCATTCCGAGTGAGGATGGGTTCGTGCCCTGTCATGAAACGGTCTATGCCGTCCGCGACGGCCAGCGCGCACAGGGTCGCCGCCGGCTCAGTTTCGCGGGCCGCGAGATAGGCAGTCTTACCGATGAAGTCCGGGCTCTTCACCCGAGGCAGCGCCAGGCCGGCCTCCACAGGGTCGTATTCGCCGGTCAACTCGGCACCCATCAGACGGTGTGCCTTCTCCAGGCGACCGGTGGTTCCGTAGACGCCAATTCCGGCGGCAACCACGCCGAGAGGCTCCCCCGCGGCCCAGAGCAAATCCCAGAGCGACAACCCGTACTCAGCGGGGGCGTGGATCTCCCAACCCAGGTCACCGACATAGGAAATGCGGAGCATCTCGACCGGCAGACCTCCCAGTACCATCTCGTGGGCGGTGCCGAAGGGGAAGGCGGTATCGCTGACGTCCTCCTCGGTGACTGCCGCGATGAGATCGCGTGCCCGTGGGCCCCAGACGCCCACGGTGCACACGGCCGAGGTCATATCGGTGAGCTGCACCGAGCCATCGGAGGGCAGGTGTGCGCGAAGCCATGCCAGGTCGCGGCCGCCATCAGACCCGCCCGTGATCACTCGGAAGTCGTCGTTGCCGCGGCGGACGATCGTCAGATCCGCTCGGAAGCCTCCATCGGGGGCGAGCAGCGGCGTGTAAATCGTGCGGCCAATGGGGCGATCCAGCTGTGCCACGGCTAGTCGTTGGAGGAAACCAAGCGCACCTGGGCCGGAGACGTCGAATATGGCGAAAGCGCTGACGTCGATCATGGCGACGCGGTCCCTCATGGCCAAGTGCTCCGCCTCGATAATCGGCGACCACCACCGGGCATCCCATTCTGCGCTGCGCTGCGGGATCCGTCCGGCATACTCCTCGAGCAGGCTCGCATTCGAGTCGTACCACTGGGGCCGCTCCCAGCCGCCCGCCTCGAAGTACACCGCCCCGAGGGAGGTGGTGCGGGGATGGAAGGGGCTCGTGCGTATGGGCCGGTTGCTCAGCCACTGCTCTCGTGGATGGGTAATGCCGTAGATCTTCGGGAAGCCCTCCGCGGTTCGCGCTTTCACATGGGCGTCTGTCCGAGCGTACGGGTAGAACCGAGAGATATCTGCCGCGTGCAGGTCGATCTCGGTCGTGCCGTCGGTGAGCCATTGCGCGATCATGCGACCGACGCTGGGTGCTTCCTTGATCCAGACTGCTGCCGCTGACCACAGCCCGGCGACCTCGGGGGTCTCTCCGAGAAGCGGGCCGCCGTCGGGGGTGAGTGAGAGCAGGCCGTTCAGCGCCTTGTGCGGTTGTGGTGTCGCTCCGCCGAGCAGCTCGGGGAAGAGCTCCTGCGCGTGTCGCAGCTGCGGGGCGAAGTCGTCTGCCGTGAACGGGAAGCTGGTCGGGCTGTCTTGACCAGGCACCCCGACCGGTGGAATCTCCCCCGGGCTGTGCAGCATCGGACGGTGAGCATAGGAGCCGATCTCCAGGCTTGACCCACGTTGGCGTTCGTACATCAAGCAGTCCATGTCCCTGACAAGGGGGAAGCTGATCCAGTCACCGCTCTGTTCGAGCTCCGGGATCGGGCCGACGTCGACCATCTGATGCACGGCCGGGCTCAAGGGAATGCGCGCACCGGCGAGCGCGGCGACCTTCGGGCTCCACACCCCACAGGCCACGACAACGATCTCGGTTTCGATGCTCCCATGATCCGTGACGACGCCGGTTATGCGTCCGGCGGAAACGTCGAGATCGAGAACCTCGGTTTCGGCGCAGACCGTGAGCGCTCCACGCCGCTCGGCGTCGTCGCGCACAAGTGCTCCCGCGTGTACCGGGTCCACGATCGCTCCCGTGGGGGTGTGGAAGCCGGAGATCAGCAGGTCGGTATTGCAATAGGGCACCAGGGCACCGATCTGTTCTGGAGTGAGCAGTTCGGCCTCGATGCCCCAGGACCGAGCCGACGTCATGCGGCGGCGTAACTCCTGGGCTCGTTCCTCAGTGCGAGCAACCTCGATGCCTCCGCAGGGCGTGAGCACACCAAGCTCGGAGTATTGGTGCATGGAGTCCACCGTAAGGTCGGTGATCTCCTTGGAATGATCCACCGGAAATACGAAGTTCGAGGCATGCCCGGTGGACCCGCCCGGGTCCGGCAATGGTCCTTTGTCGAGCTGGACGATGTTGCGCCACCCCAGATCGGCTAGATGATGGACGACGAAGTTGCCCACCACTCCCGCTCCGATGACGACGACGTCCGCTCGACTTGGCAGCTGTGCCATGGCGACCTCCTGCCCTCCGCCTGATACTCTCAAGATATATCAGCGTGGAGGAATTGGCCATGGTTCGTGCGACATTGGAGTCCGAGGCTGACGGGCAAGAGACGGCGGGGGCACCCTGGGCCGCTCTGACTGTGCTGCCACCACCTGACGCGCGCGCAACATCGCTCTCTGACATCGCCTATTACCGCATCCGCGACCTGATCGTCACCCTTCAATTGGAGCCGGGTACGGCATTGGACGAACGGGGCCTGATGACGCAGCTGGCGCTCGGGCGCACTCCGGTGCGAGAGGCGATCAGGCGGCTCGGCGGCGAAGGGCTGATTGAGATTTACGCGCGGCGCGGGACCATCGTTGCGCCGGTGGACGTGCGCGACCTGGCGCGTGTTTCAGAAGTGCGCGTCCCGCTCGAGGCGTTGGCGGCGCGGCTGGCTGCCGATCGAGCCGAAGCAGCCGACCGGGAGGCCATGGCCACGCTGCGCGCGAGCCTCGAGTCGGGGGCCACGAGCCAGCGTGATCTGATCCGGCGTGACCAGCGTGTGCACCAACATGTTCACCGTGCCACCCACAACCGCTACCTTCAGTCGACCTTGACTGAGTATCTCACTCTGAGTTTGCGACTGTGGTTCCTCGGCCTCGAGCGGGTGCAGAGGCTGGATGAAGCCGTTGACGAGCATCGTGGTCTACTGACCGCGATCATCGACGGCGACCCTGATGCGGCAGAGGACGTAGCGCGCGCCCATGTGACCGGCTTCTGGAGCGAAATCCGGCAGGTGCTTGTGAACTGACGTCGACGCTCGTGTCGTGTTGCGAGCGTGTGCGAGCCCCAAGAACTGGACTGCGGCTCCTGTGTTCCGATGCCGTTGCAGAGAAAGTGTGGCGTTGCGGACAAGATCGGCAGGTGTGCGGTGGCAACTTGTCCGCAGCGTCACACTTCTCGCACCTGCACCTGCACCTGCACCTGCGTCTGCGCGTGCGCTCGCAGTCGCGCGTTCCACTGCCCGATTCTCGGGACACGGCACAGGCGCGGGTGGGGCTGCTGCTACGCGGCCTTCGGCTTCGCCTCCACAGCATCCGTGCCGTCTGACGGCTTGTCGGCACCCATCAGCTTGCGCAGAACGACGCGCTCGCCGAGGGTCCATGACACCGTGACAAGAAGGTAGAGCGCGGCGGCGAGCGGCACGAACGTGGCGATGATCGCCGTCATGAACGGCATGAAGCTGAGCACCTTGGTGATCTTCGTCATATCCGGCATCTGCGGCATTCCCGGTGCGGGCTCGGCGCGCTGAGTGGGGGCGGGAGTCGGCGGCATCAGGATCTTGCGCGAGGCCTGCGCCACAACGGCGATGATGACAACGATGATTGCGTACATGATTCCCGAGGTGACCGTCACCGAGCCGGACTGAATCTGCAGCACGAGGCTGTCGCCGAGCTGAGTGCCGAAGAACGAATGCGTCAGCAAATCGTTCGATTCGCCGCCGATGGTCGGCACGAGGAAGAGCCCGTACACGGCCATGAGCACGGGCATCTGCGCCAGCATCGGCAGGCAGCCCGCCATCGGCGAGACCTTCTCTTTCTGGTACAGCTCCATGGTCTTGCGCTGCAGCACCTCGGGCTTCTTCTTGTACTTCTTCTGCAGCGCCTGCAGCTGCGGGGCGATGCGCTGTCTATCGATCTGCGCCTTGACCTGCGAACGGCCGACCGGAATGAGGCATGCGCGCACGATGATCGTGAGCAGCATGACGGCAAGAGCCGCGCTGGCTCCGCCGACGACGGGTTCGATGAGGTCGCTCAGGAATGTGAGGACGGTGTGGGCGATGTTGATGAGCCACGCGATGGGCGCGAATTCGTAGATGTTCATGTGTCACTTTCGACGAGTCGGGTGGGTACCGTGTGACCGTCGGCGGATGCTGTGGCCAGCGTCGTGCGCAGGGCGCAGCGTGGCGATACAGAACGCGGTGGCACGCAGATATGCTGCGGCGCGTTAGGCGACGGTCGCGGTGACCAGACCCGGAGCTCGCGGGCGCGGTTTGCCGGCAGCATCCGGTGCGCTCTGTGCGAGCATGCGTGAGGTGTCGCGCGGTGGCAGGATGCTGCTGGTGCGCGGCGTTCCCGCTGTGACCGCAGGAGCGAAGCTCGTGCGCGCGGTGACAACGACGGCGGTGCCAGCAAGCCCGATGGCAGCGACGAGCGCGAGTTCCCACAGCGTGTGGTCGGCAGCAGACAGCTCGAACGCGGCGGTGAAGAACCGCGCGAGAAATTCGATGTACTGCAGCATGGTGACCTCGGGGTCGAAGGCGTGGGCCTCAGATGGGAACGCGGTCAGAGTACCACCCGTGTGTGGGCGTCGTCTGGCAAGCTGAGTGACGGCGACGACATGTATGAGTAGATCGGCGCCGAACTGGCAGAAACCGCGGCGGCGAGCATGAGTGCCGATGCGTCGGCGCGAAGGAGGAAGGGGATCAACGTGGACCGATCCTCAGATCCTGCAGGTTCATCGTCAGGCCCGGTCGTCCAGAAGGGCGCCGACGGATTCTGCAGCGTGCGAGGCATATTCTGGCGAGCGATCGATCCGCTGCACCGAGGTGACGCACTTGCCGGTTCGCGTAGCGCCGGGCGATATTCCCGGGCAGATCAGCCGACGCTGTATCTCAGCTCGTCGAAAGAGGGAGTCGCTGCAGCCATGATCGCCCATGCGGCGAGCCGTGCACGGGAGCTCGAGGTTGTGGGATTCGACGTCGCCGCGTCGAACATTGTCGACCTTCGGGATGCTGCTGCGGCGGCATCCCTCGGTATCAACCCCAGGCGTGCCGCTGCGGACTGGCAAGCCGACGTCGCCGCGGGGCGTACACCGCCCTCGTGGCGCGTGCGCGATGCGCTCGTTGCGGCGGGAGCCAACGGCCTGATCGATCCGTCGCGCAAACGGCCCGGGCTCTGGCATCTGACGCTCTTCGGCTGGAACGCGCCAGGTCTCCCGACCGTGCGAGTGCACTGAGGTCGAAGGGCTTAGGCGCTGAGAGTTCCGCCATCGACGGGCAGAACGACGCCGGTGATGAACGACGCTTCATCTGACAGCAACCACGCCGCAGCCGCCGCGATCTCAGACGGGCGCCCGAGACGCTTCATGGGAACGTCGCTGGCATACCTCTCCCGCGCTGAATCGGGAAGAGACGCCAAGGATGCTGTCTCAATGGGCCCCGGCGCTACCGCATTGATCCGAATGCCATCTGCGGCGTACTCGGACGCAGCACTGTGCGTGAGCGAGACCACTCCGTGTTTGCTCGCGCCGTATGGCGTCAGCTGAGGTGTCGGCTGAAGCCCGGCGATCGAGGCGATGTTCACAATAGAACCTCCGCCATTCGCGAGAAAATGAGTGAGCCCAGCTTTCATCGAGAGCCATGTTCCGCGGAGGGTGACGTTGATTGCGCGATCCCACTCCGTAGCGGTGACCTCTGACAGCCGCTTGGGCATGGCTCCGAGCCCTGCGTTGTTGACAGCGAAGTCGAGCCGCCCCGAAATGCTCGATTGTTGTGGCGATGAGCGCCGCTACCTCGTCTTCATCAGAGACATCGGTGTGCACATAAAGCGCCTGACCGCCCGAGGAATTGATGTCGTCGGCAACGGCGCGCCCTGAGTGATCATCGACGTCAGAGACGACAACGCGCATCCCATCTGCTGCCAATCGTCGCGCAATCGCTTCGCCGATTCCAGCGCCACTCGCGGTGATAAGAGCTACGGGTTCTTCTACTGTCATGATTTCTCGCCTCGCATTGTGCTGTCGCTGCTTCGACATTAGCTGCGGTCACCCAGTTTGCCCTGTGCGCGTTGCCTCGCTGTGTGTTCGCTGACGCTATGGCGTACGACGGCGCAATGTTAGCGAGCCGATAACGATGGCGCCGATGATCCAGCAGGCGATGAATAGAATGCGCAACCAGACGTAGCCCGCGTCTTCGTCGCCCGTCGATACGGCGGTGAGTGCGTCGATCGCATGCGACAGCGGAAGCCAGTCGCCGACCACCTCGAGCACATCGGGCAGCTGATCGCGCGGCAGGAAGATGCCGCCGAGAAGGATCTGCGGAAACACGAAGACGGGCATGAACTGCACAACCTGAAACTCTGTGCGGGCGAACGCGCTGGCCAGTAGGCCGAGCGCCGTGCCGAGCAGTGCATCAGCGATGGCGACGACGAACAGCATCCCGATCGACCCCTCGATCTCGAGTCCGCACACCCACGTCGCATACGCGACGGCGATGGCTGTCTGCGCGACGGCGAGCAGCCCGAACGCGAGAGTGTAGCCGAGGATGAAGTCTCCGCGGCCGAGCGGCATCGACAGCAGGCGCTCGAGTGTGCCGCTTCGCCGCTCGCGGAGAGTGCCGATGCTTGTCACGAGAAACATCACGATGAACGGAAACAACGCGAGCATCGCGGGGCCGATATCGGCGAAGACGGGCGTCTCGTCGAAGATCCAGGCGACGAGACCGATCAGCAGGCTCGGCACAATGAGCAGAAGGCCAATCGTGCGCGGGTCGTGGCGGATTTGCATCAGCACGCGGCCCGCGGTGGCGAGCGTTCGCATCGGGTTCATTGTGCACCTCCCGCGTGGCGTCCGTGGCGGCCGTGAGGTTTGTCTGCTTTGGCGGGCTCCGCTGGCCCCGCGGGTTCTGATAGGCGCTGGCCTGTTCGTCGGCTGTCCGGACTCTGGGCGTCGGGGTGCGAGGCGTGAGGCGGTGCGTTGTCGTCTCGAGAGTTGCCGGATGCTGCAGGCTGCCCAGCAGCATCCGGCATCTTTTCGCTGGCTTCGATCACGCGCAAGAATGCATCTTCGGCCGACGTCGCCCCGGTGCTTTCGAGCAGTTCGCTCGGCGTGGTGTCGCCAATGATGTCGCCGCCTCGCATAAGCAGGAGGCGGTCGCAGCGCGTCGCTTCATCCATGACGTGGCTCGAGACAAGCAACGTTGCGCCGTCGTCAGTGATGCGACGAAAGATCGCCCAGAGGTCGGCGCGCAGCACAGGGTCGAGTCCGACCGTCGGCTCGTCGAGCACGAGCAGGTCGGGGGAGCCGAGCATCGCCGCAGCCAGCGAGACGCGGTTGGCCTGGCCGCCGGAGAGTGTCCGGGCGAGCTGGTCGGATTGCCCGGTGAGGTCTGTGCGTTCAATCACGCGATCGATATCGGATGCTGGTGCGCCCTGCACACGCGCGAAATATCGCAGGTTCTGGCGCACTGTGAGGTCGTCGTAAATACTCGCTTGCTGTGTCATGTAACCGACGCGCTGACGCAATGGTGCCGAGCCCGCGCGCTCGCCGAGCACGGTGATCTCTCCTCCGCGCACGATCTGCACGCCGACGATGGCGCGCATGAGCGTCGTCTTTCCGCTCCCACTGGGGCCGAGCAGACCGACGATCGCGCCCCGCGGCACCGTGAGGTCGAGGCCGTCGAGCACCGTTGTGCGGCCCCGACGGACAGTCAGACCGCGTGCCTCAATCGCATTATTCACCATGTGATGAATTAAACGCCTCTGTGGGGTTGTGCGTCAAGCAGTGTGCTGCCTCACGCCGTGTGTGCGACGCCATCACGCGTCGTCGTTGTGTTCAAGCATTCGGAGATCGTGAGTCCGTTCCGGCGTGTTGGCGGGGACACGCCGTTACAGTCGGGGCAACTCCGAATGGATGACCGGTTGCGGCGCCCTCCGGAAGCTCTCGAGTTCGCGCGTGGTGGTCTGTGCCGGGGTGGTTTACTCGAGGCCGTCAATGTGCAGCTGCACCGCGGGAGCCACGCGCGCAATCACAGCGTCGACGGGAAGCGATGCGAGAGGATCGGCGCCCACGACATGTCGCAGAATGAGGACCCCAGCGATCTGTGTGAGCACCAATTCGGCACGTACCGTGGCTTCTGACGCCGGGACTCCGGAGCTCTCGAGCCTCGACGCAATAGCGCTCATCAACTCTCGAAGCAGAAACTGCCGAATCAGCCCGCCTGTGGCCGAGCCGCTGATCGCAGAGCGGAGCACGGTGACCCCAATGGGCTTCACCTTCGGGTCTTCCCACGCCGAGAGTACCGTGCGCACCAGAGACTCGCCCAGGCGTTCGAGCGGAGCGTCAAGAGCCTGCTTCACGATGCGGTCTGGACGCACCGGCAACTTCACGACTTCGGCGAAGAGCGCGGCCTTCGTGTCGAAGTAATGATGCACGAGCGCAGAGTCGACCTCCGCGCGGCGGGCGATTGCGCGCACGGATGCTGTTTCGTAGCCCTTCTCGGCGAACTCTGCGGCAGCAGCATCCGCGATTCTTGCACGGGTGTCGCCGCGCTGGGTCTTGCGCGGGCGCCCTCGGCGAGGTTTCGACGGTGACTCGGCCACAGGCAACAGCCTACGCGCCCACAGCAGACCTGCGACTCGCTCATCGGCGTAGAGGGACCAAGGTATTATTGCCTGCACAACTAGTCGCGGGGTTTTGCCCACGACGTGATGTTTCGTCGGAGGATACCGTGGCCACCGAAAAGCCATCGTCGCAGCCGGTGTCGTCTCTGGGGCCCGTCAGCCACGCCATCTTTCGCGTCGCACGACTGCACAAGGCTCTCGCCGGTCAGCTGCTGCGCGAGGTGGGCCTGCACCCGGGCCAAGAGCTGCTCATGATGAAGCTCTGGGACGAGGGGCCGCAACGTCAGGTCGACCTCGTGCGCTCACTGGACTCGGATGCCCCCACGATGACGCGCACCGTCCGGCGGCTGGAGCGTGCCGGCTTCGTGCGCCGCGTGCCGAGTCCCTCGGACCGTCGCTCGACGATCATCGAGGCCACGCAGGCCAGCGTGCCGCTCAAGCGCAGCGTCGAACGCATCTGGGCGCAGTTGGAAGAGCTGACGGTCGGTGAGTGGGATTGCCCTCGCAAAGCCGACGTTCTTGATGCGCTCGAGGGTCTTGAGGGCAACCTGACGGCGGTCGAGTCCCCCGCTGGGGCGGGGAACTGACCGCGTCACTTTTGCTGCTTCGTGGCCTGTATGGTCAGTCGGTCATGTTGTCGATCGCGAAGCGGGGGCCGAGCTGTATCGCTGCGGCCATGGACTCCTGCTTTTCGTCGTCAGTGAGATCCGCGATCGCCATGCGGCCCGGCAGCGGAGTCCCGAAGAGCGAGAAGTACTCATCGAGACCGGGCGGCGTGACCATGCCGAGCATTCGTGCGTTGTGCTCGGAGGCGTTCCGGAAGAAGTGCGGCGCTCGTGCGGGAATGTTCACCGTCTCGCCAGCCTGCACGACAGTCGTGTGCCCGCGGAACGTCACCTCGATCTCTCCCTCGGTCACGTGGAACATCTCCTCGAAGTCGTGCCGGTGCGGAGGCGGGCCTCCTCCGGCGGGTACATTCATATCGATCAGCGCGTACCTGCCGTTTGTGTCGGCGCCGGTTAACAGAATCGTGTAGTTGTCGCCCACCACTCCGTAGTGAGGCAGCGTGTCGTCGGTGTTCGGCCGACGCACTGACAGCTCGCGTGACGGATCGTCGGGGCCAACGACATCCGCGGTGTGGAGTGACGGAGATGCTCCGGAGCGTGAAAGACCGTCTGCCGCTTTCGGCATCCGGTCGCTGGACTGTGACATGGTTTCTTTCCTTTCGTGTGTACGTTTTGTCTCTCGCGTCTAACGGCGTATGTGTCAGTTCAAGCATTTCCCGCGAAGAGGGTTTAGTTAGCCGAACAAGTACTTTGCGGCAGTTGTTCCCGATTCATCGAGAATCGGCGACATCTTTGAGGACAAGGCGATGCGTGAGGTGCGAGCACGACGAGGCACGAGGTGAATGCAGCGGGTCGAACGCGAGACTGCGCGGCGCGCGGCGGGACCGAATCGCGGCGGCGGAGCGCCCGGCGTGGAGTTGGGGCGCGACGGGAACGAGCGGCGGCGCGCTCCCGGCGTGGGGTTGTAGGGCGTCGACAATGCGCGCGCCGTCAGGGCGACAGCATCCGGTCATCTCGCGACAACAGGTGGAAGCACACAGCCGCCCGGCATAGGCTCGCACCGTAACCGGCTGCGACGCTTGGAGGTAGGCAATGACGCTTGACGGCACAACGGCACTCGTGACGGGAGGGGCATCCGGACTGGGCAATGCCACGGCCAGGCGGCTGTCATCCCGCGGAATCAAGGTCGTGATCGTCGACCTCGAGTCTTCAGACGGCAAAGAGACGGCCCGGGCCCTCGAGGGGGAGTTCGTCGCCGCCGACGTGACGAACCCCGAACAGGTGCAGAAAGCCGTGGATGCCGCAACGGCGCTCGGCCCGCTGCGCACCGTCGTCAACTGCGCCGGCATCGCTCCGCCCGCGAAAGTGCTCGGCAAGAACGGGCCGCTCGAACTCGATGCCTTCGCGAAGATCGTGAACGTCAACCTGATCGGCACGTTCAACGTGATTCGGCTGGCGGCCGCCGCGATGGCCGAGACGGATGCCGATGACGACGGTTCGCGCGGCGTCATCGTGAGCACGGCCTCTGTGGCGGCATTCGACGGGCAGATCGGGCAGCCGGCGTATGCCGCGTCGAAGGGCGGCGTGCACTCGATGACGCTGCCGATTGCCCGGGAGCTCGCCCGTTACGGCATCCGGGTCATGACCATCGCCCCCGGAATCATGGAGACGCCGATGCTTGCCGGCCTGCCGCAGCCCGCGCAGGAGTCGCTCGGGCAGCAGGTGCCGTTCCCCTCTCGGCTCGGCCGGCCCGTTGAATATGCCCGGCTCGTCGAGCACATCGTCGACAACGGCTACCTCAACGGCGAGACGATCCGCCTCGACGGCGCCATCCGCATGGCCCCTAAGTAAAGGAGAACGATGTCTGACAGCATCCTGTTCGAGGTCGACGGCGGCATCGCCCACGTCACCCTCAACCGGCCGACGCGACTCAACGCGATCAACGATGAGGCGGCTTACCGCTGGCGCGACCTGGCTGCCGAGATCGCCGAGCGTGACGACATCGCCGCTGTGCTGCTTGACGCCGCGGGGCCCGCGTTCTGCGCCGGTGGCGACGTTGCCGCGATGGCGGGCTTCGCTGAGGGCGGCAGCACGATCGCAGGGCTCGCCGACGTGATTCACACAGGCCACGCCACATTCTCGACGATGCCGAAGCCGATCGTCGCCGCCGTGCAGGGTGCTGTCGCCGGTGGCGGCCTGGGCTTCATGCTCACCGCCGACTACATCGTCGCAGGCGAGGCCGCGACCTTCACCTCAAAGTACGCCGACATCGGCTTAACCCCCGACTGCGGCGTCAGCACTCTGCTCCCCGAGGCGATCGGTGCGCGCCGTGCGCTCGAGCTGACGCTCACGTCGCGCCGACTGAGTGCGCAGGACGCGCTCGGTTGGGGGCTCGTCAATGAGGTCACAACGGATGCTGCGCTCAGCACGCACGCCCGAGAGATCGCAGCATCGTGGGTCGAGGGTGCCGCAGCAGCGTTCGGCCAGGCGAAGCGACTCATCCGGGCCGGCACCGTCGCGCCGCGCAGCTACCAAGACGCCCTCGATGACGAGGCGCGCACAATCGGCGCGGCGTTCGAGACGCCGGAGGCCGCTGCGCGCATTGCCGCGTTTGCCGCGCGATCGTCGCGTCGGGCGACAGCATCCACCCCCGAAAACCCCGAGAACACCGCTGCCCAGGAGGCACAATGACTGACACCCTTGCCGGAAAGACCATCCTGATGTCCGGCGGCAGCCGCGGCATCGGCCTTGCGATCGCCCTGCGCGCCGCCCGCGACGGCGCCAACGTTGCGATTCTGGCGAAGACAGACACGCCGCATCCCAAGCTGGAGGGGACGGTGCACACCGCAGCCGAGCAGATTCGGGATGTCGGTGGGCGCGCGATCGCGATCGTGGGCGACGTGCGCAGCGACGACGACGTGGTGCGCGCTGTCACCGAGACCGTCGGGGAGTTCGGCGGGATCGACATCGTCGTCAACAACGCGAGCGTGCTCAACCTCTCGCGCACGCTCGACCTCGAGCCCAAGCGCTACGACCTCATGCAGGACGTCAACGTGCGCGGCACCTTCATGCTGTCGCGCGCGGCGATCCCGCACCTGCGTGATGCGTCAAACCCGCACATCCTGTCGCTCAGCCCGCCCATCAACCTCGACCCGAAGTGGCTCGGCGCTCACACCGGGTACACCCTGGCGAAGTACGGCATGAGCATGGCGACGCTGGGCATGGCCGCCGAGTTCGCGCGCGACGGCATCGCCGCCAACACGCTCTGGCCGCGCACCACTATCAAGACGGCAGCGGTCGGGAACATCCTCGGCGGCGACGCGATGCTTGAGCGCAGTCGGACGCCCGAAATCTACGCGGATGCTGCGCACGAGGTGCTCATCAAGCCCGCGCGCGAGTACACGGCGCAGTCGCTGATCGTCGAGGACGTGCTTGCGGAGGCCGGCGTCACCGATCTGGCGCGGTATTCGCCGGGGGTCGACGAGTCGGAGCTGTTCCCCGACATCTTCCTCTGACGCTGGCTTGTCACAACCCCGTTAATTTCGCCGGGCTGCTGACTCGGAGCATTGTGTGTGACGCGTTCCGTATCGGGTATACCGCGTTCAGATGTCACAGTTGGCGCTTCAACTGCCGAATAATCGCCAGAATCGACACCTGAATTCGGGCAGCCGAGCACATACGCCGTTGGCGTCGCAGCCCGAGTAGCGTGGAACCATGAGCGACGAACCGCAGCTGCTGGCCCGCGTCACAAACGGGGTCGGGCATCTCACACTCAATCGACCTCGGGCGATCAACGCGGTCACCCACCGCATGATCACGGGGATTCGCGACGCCCTCGGCCACTGGCGCACCGATCCGCGGGTGCACGTCGTGATGATCGACGGGGCGGGCGACCGGGGCCTGTGCGCGGGCGGCGACATCCGCGGGCTCCGCGAGAACGTGCTCGCCGATCGCCCCAACGACACGCGAGACTTCTGGCGCGACGAATACACACTCTGCGCGGTCATCGCGAACTACCCGAAGCCCTACATCGCCCTCATGGACGGCGTCACGATGGGCGGTGGTGTCGGCGTGGCCTCGCACGGCAGCATCCGCATCGTGACCGAGCGTTCGAAGGTCGCGATGCCCGAAACGCGCATCGGCCTGGCACCGGACATCGGCGGAACATGGTTTCTGTCGCGTGCGCCAGGCGAGGTCGGCACTTACCTCGGTCTCAACGCGGCGACGATGACGGGCGCGGATGCTGTGTGGTGCGGCTTCGCGGACCACGTCGTGCCGAGCGACCGTCTGGCCGAGCTGCGCGATGCTCTTCTGGAGGGTGAAGATCCGCGTGAGACAGTGGCGCGGTTCGAGGTCGATCCCGGCCCGGCGCCGCTCGCCTCCGACCGTGACTGGATCGATGGCTGCTACAGCGCCGAGTCGGTGCCCGAGATCATCGATCGGCTCGAGGCCCAGGGGGCGGATGCTGCGCGCGCAGCATCCGCGGAACTCGCCGAGCTGTGCCCGACGAGTCTCGTGGCGACGCTTCTTGGCGTGCGGCGGTCGCGACAGCGCGACCACTTGGGCGACGTGCTCGATCAGGAGTACCGCACATCGTCGTGGCTGCTCGACCGCCCGGACCTCGTCGAGGGCATCCGTGCGCGTGTCGTTGACAAAGACAACGCCCCGCGGTGGAATCCGGCCGCGCTCGCCGATGTCGACGCGACCGAAATCGCGCAGGTCATCGCGTAGCATTCACCGTGCTGCGGGGTACCCGGAGTCTGTCAGACGGTCTCCGAAACCCCCGCGTCGATAATCCAGTTCGCGCCGTGAACGCTATCGGCAAGCGGCGAGGCGAGATAGGCGACGGCAGTCGCAATTTCTCGGGGTTCGATGAAGCGGCCGGTGATCATGCCCATCTGCGCCGGAAGCGTGGCGAGCAGCTCCTCGTTGCTGATGTTCATTGCTGTGGCCAACCCCGCACCAAAGCTCTGCTCGCCTGTCCACAATGCGGTCAGCGTCGATGACGGGGTGATCGTGTTGATGCGCACGCCCTGAGGACCGTACTCGGCTGAGAGTCCTTTCATTACGGCGTTGAGGGCTGCTTTGGCCGCGCCGTACGGCAGCGGCGCTGACTGAGGGCGACGGGCGCTGTCGGACGAGATCGTCACGACGCTTCCGCGAGAGGTCAGCAGTTCGGGCAGTGCCGCGCGTGTCGTGCGGACCGCCGCGTAGAGGTTGAGGTCGAACGTCGACGACCACGCGGCATCGTCGAAATCGAGAAAACCCGCTCCGGGCGCTGCTGCGCCGCCGCCGACGTTGTTGACCAGAATGTCGAGGCCGCCGAGGGCAGTGACCGCTTCTGCCACGATGCGCGCCGGGGCTTCGGAGTCGGACAGGTCTCCGGTGAGGGTGATAACACCGGTTTCGGCGAGTTCGGCTGTCACGGCGCGGGATGCCGCGGCAACGGCGACGCCTTCTTCGCGCAAGACCCGAACGATCTCCAGTCCCATTCCCTTGCTTGCACCTGTCACGAGAGCAGTCTTGCCTGCGAGCTGCATGTCCATCGTGTGTCTTCTTTCTGTCGCGTTGGTCGGCTGGCAGGTCGCCAGTAATTAACTGCAACATAATTGATGCAGTTAAGTCAAGAGCTGCATCGTAGTATGGAGTAATGCAGTCCTCTTTCGAACCCGAGCGTCCACTTCGTGCCGATGCACAGCACTCCATCGCGCGCATTCTCGAAGCTGCTGAGAAGGTCTTCGTTGCTGATCCGCGCGCGAGCCTGGAAGACGTGGCGCGTGCCGCCGGTGTCGCGCGAACCACAGTGCACCGACGTTTCGTGTCGCGCGACGACCTGCACGATGCCCTTGTCGCCACGGTCAACCGTCGGCTTCGCGAGGCGCTCGACAAAGCGGAGGTCGCGACAGCCCCGCCGCTCGTCGCTCTGTACCAGCTGACGGTGGTGACCCTCGAGCTCAAGGTCGATTGGAGAGCCTCGTGGCAGCTCGTGGATTTCGACAGCACGGGCGCCCGCGGCATCGACCCGTCTGCGATCGCCGATCTTGACCTGCTCTTACGGCGATCGCGCGATGCCGGGCTTTTGCAGCCCGACGTCGATGCGGAGTGGGCCCGAGGCATCTATCTCGCCCTGATCCACGAGGCGTCCGCGCGCCGGCGCGCCAGCGAGTCGGCGTCTCAGAGCGCGTACCGCGTCATGAAGACGCTACTCGTCGGCCTCGGGAATCCGGAACACGACCTCGAAAGTCTTCTCTCCCGGCCTGCGAACGGTCGTGACCTCTGACGTGGCGTCATTTCAGGAGTCGTGACAGCACCCGATCGGCGAGCACTTTGCCTCCGGTCTGACACGTCGGGCAGTACTGAAAAGTCGAGTCGGTGAAGATCACCTGCCGGATGGTGTCACCGCAGACGGGGCAGGGCTCGCCGAAGCGACCGTGAACGCGCAGGTGTGCCTTCTTCTCGCGTTTGAGATCCGCGGCCGCGAGGCCGACGGCGCGGGCCACGGCGTCGTCGAGGGTCGTCCGCAGTGCAGCATAGAGCTGCGCTGCATCATCGGTGCCCATGTCCGCCGGCTTGAACGGCGACATTCGTGCGGCGTGGAGAATTTCGTCGGAATAGGCGTTCCCGATCCCTGCGATGAGCGACTGGTTCCGCAGCACGCCCTTGATGCGCGACCGGCCAGCCTCCGTGAGGATCGTCTGGAACCTCTCGAGGGTGAATGCACCATCAAGCGGATCGGGGCCGAGGCGGGCGATGCCGGGAACCTCATTCGGCTGCGAGACGAGCGAGATTGCGAGGCTCTTCTTCGTCCCCGCCTCGGTGATGTCGAGCCCTGATCCAGCCGGTGCTCTCTCGCCTCCTGCGAGAACGAGTCGTGCGGCGAGGGGCCCCTTGCCAGGCCGCGTGGACGCCTTGGGGGCGGACGCGCGCCACTTGATCCACCCGGCGCGTGCGAGATGGATGATCACGTGGGTCGACCCCATTCTCAGGTCGAGGAACTTCCCGTGCCGTGAGACAGCGTCCACCGTTTCACCGTGAAGTGCTGATGGGGGGATGCTGACGGTCTTCAGAGCCGAAATTGCGGATACGTCGAATCGCTCGATCGTGTGCCCGCCGACCCTGCGCTTCAGATCGCCGACGAGCGCGTGAACTTCGGGCAACTCGGGCACGGCACCAGTATGCGCTACCCTGCCGGCATCGTGCATTTCACGGCCGTCGCTGAAGCGCATGGGTCCCGCTCTCGACAGCATCCGATCGGAGTCATACCGTGAAGACATGGATGCTGCATCGATGATCATGGGCGGCGCTATCGCGTCGATCGCTTGGATCGCCTTCATTCCCGCGATCCGCCGTTCCGGGGCTCGCACCTCGGGGTCGGACTCGTGCGGCGGGGATGCCCCGACACACGGGGCGACATGAACGCCGCTCTGACAGCATCCGGCCTCACGCCCCTGCCCGACGACTGGCAGCGCGCACTCGTGATCATGGCGCACCCCGATGATCCCGAATACGGGGTGGGCGCCGCCGTTGCCACGTGGACGGCCGCGGGAAAGGACGTGCGCTACGTCCTCGGCACGCGCGGCGAAGCCGGCATCGCGGGGATGCTGCCCGAAGAATCTGCGCGCGTCCGCGAGGGCGAGCAGCGCCGGGCGATCGCGCATGTCGGCGTGAGCGAGCTTGAGTTTCTCGGGCACCGCGACGGCACGATCGAGTATTCACCCATGCTCCGCCACGATATTGCCGCGGCCATCCGGCGGCACCGGCCAGAACTCGTCGTCACCATGAACTTCCACGAGACCTGGTTTCCGGGTGCCTGGAACAGCGCCGACCACCGTGCGTTCGGCCTCGCCGTCATGGATGCCGTAGCCGACGCCGCGAACGAGTGGATCTTTCGCGACCTCGCGGACGACGGCCTCGAGCCGTGGTCGGGTGTGACGGCGATCGCCGTGAACAGCCCGTCGGGAACGCACGCCGTCGAGGTCTCCGGGGGAGTGGATGCCGCGATCGCGTCGCTCGCCGAGCATGCTCAGTACCTCGCTGCGCTCAGCGATGATCCCGTGCTCGAGCAGGCACGGCGCCAGGTGCTCGGGATTACTGGCGGGGCGGATGCTGTGGAGCGCCACGTGCGCTTCGATCTCTACGCGATGTAGCAGAGTGTCCTGGATGCCCGAGCACGTCGCACTCGGCAACCATGAACCTCGCATTCATTCTCACTGCTTAGGCTGGCAGCCATGGCTTCCGGCGATACTCCGACTGACACGCCCTCATCTGACCATTCCCCGGACGGCGGCGCCTCGACGCCCACGCGCACATTCTTCGGCCAGCCGCGCGCACTCGCCCATATTTTCGGTGTGGAGATGTGGGAGCGCTTCTCGTTCTACGGGATGCAGGGCATCCTCATCTACTACCTGTACTTCTCCGTCGCCGACGGTGGCCTGGGGATGCCGCAGGCAGCGGCGGCTGGAATCGTCGGCGCGTACGGAGGCGGAGTCTATCTGTCGACTGTTCTCGGCGCCTGGCTCGCGGACCGTGTCTTCGGCTCAGAGCGCGTGCTGTTCTCGAGCGCGATCATCATCGTCTGCGGCCACCTCGCGCTCGCGCTTCTGCCGGGGTTCATCGGAGTGGGTGTCGGGCTGATCCTCGTCGCTCTCGGAAGCGGCGGCCTCAAGGCCAACGCCACAAGCGTGGTCGGCACGCTGTATTCCCGAGACGACACACGGCGGGATGCTGGGTTCTCACTGTTCTACCTTGGAATCAACCTCGGCTCATTCGTCGGTCCGATCGTGACCGGTGCCCTGCAGTCGAGCGTCGGCTTTCACATTGGCTTCGGCGCGGCCGCCGTCGGCATGGTTCTTGGGCTCATTCAGTACTCGATCGGCCGCCGTGGTCTTCCCGCAAGCGCACGCGAGGTGCCAAACCCGCTCTCGGGAGTGGGGCGGCTCATCTGGGCATCTGTCGCTGCCGTGGCCGCCGTGGTCATCGTCGTTCTGTGCCTCGTCGGCCTGATTCGCGCCGACAATCTGCCCGGAATCGTGATCGCGGTGACGGTGTTCGCGGCGATCGCCTATTTCGCGGTGCTGCTCACGAGCCGCAAACTGGATGCGACAGAGCGTCACCGTGTCTTCGCCTTCATTCCGCTCTTCCTCGCCTCGAGTGCCTTCTGGTCGCTGTATCAGCAGCAGTTCACAGTGATTCCGATCTACGCCGAACAGCGTCTGGATCTGACGCTCTTCGGCTGGTCGATTCCGCCGACCTGGGTGCAGTCGATCAACCCGGTGTTCATCATCCTGCTCTCGGGCGCCTTTGCGGCGCTGTGGACTAAGTGGGGTCAGTGTCAGCCCGTGACGCCCGTGAAGTTCGGGCTGGGCACTGCCGGTGTCGGAGTCGCCTTCTTGATCTTCCTCATCTGGTCCGGAGGAGAAGGGCCCACGACACCGCTTCTGGCCATCGTTCTCATTCTCTTCACGTTCACGATTGCCGAGCTGCTGTTGTCGCCGGTTGGGCTGTCGGTTTCGACGAAGCTCGCGCCGCGGTCGATGCGTGCGCAGATGGTTGCCCTGTTCTTCCTCTCCGTCGCGCTGGGTTCCGCCGTCTCTGGTGAGCTCGCTGGTCTCTATACGTCGTTGCCCGAGGGCGTGTACTTCGGGATCATCGGCGGCATCGCGATCGTGTTGGGGTTGATCGTGGTGGCGATCTCGCCGTGGGTGCTTCGCCTCATGCGTGGCGTGCGCTGATCGAAGACCACGCAAGCCAGTCGAACGACGTCACGCAACCCCAGAGGGCTTCGTGCGCTCCGTGAACTCCGCGACCGTGCCGATGATAATCTCCACATCATCCTCGGGAAAGTACGCAAGAATTCCACTGGTCTTCCCCGACGTGTACGGCTCCTGGTCAAAGAGCCGACGCGGCTCGATCACGCCTCTCGCGGTCAGTTCGTCGATGATCAGCTTCACGAACCTCACCTGATCAACGCTGAATAGCCCCTCATGGAGGTAACGTGCGAACGCATCAATCGCGGCTTGGCGATCAAGGCCGACGAGTTGACGAACGAAGAGACCAAGGCCGCCGCTGCGTGCACGTTCCAGATCAGCGGAGTCTCCGGAACCACTCTCGCGCAGCATCCGTTCGAGTTCTTCAAGGTCGTTAGACGTGAGTTGCTTGTTGCGGCGCAGTCGTTGCAGCGCAAGATTATCGTCGTGTGCTCTGAGGTAGGCGCCGGCTTTCTCTCGAAAGCGTGCCCAGTCGGTTCCCGTCGCCGCATGCTTGAGTTCGATAGCGACGGCATCGCCCAGCTCGTCTTCAAAGTCGGTGTATACAGGCAGTCTCTTTGCCACGTCGATGAAGCGAACGAGACTCCGGATGCGTTTACGCGCGCTCTCGAGCATGGGAAGCGTGACATCACCCCACCATTCGTCGCTCGCGAGATTCTCGAGATGCTCGGCGTGCTCCGCGACCACCGGGATCGTTGTGACGCCGATGAGGGCGGTGTCTCCACGCAGGTTCGCGAGTGCTTCCCGCGCATCCGCGTGCAGCGTGTCGATGGCGAGAACGAGGCTTACGCGATACTCGAAGGGTCGCTGTGCGAGTGGCTTCGCAATGGAATCGTTGCGTGGCGGAAGATCTTGATTGAAGAACTCGAGGTTTCCGCAGAAGTCGAAGACGAGAAAGTCTGCTTTGTCGACGCCCGGTCCGTGTAGGTCCGGGCGTAAACGCGTGCCGCGACTGATCATCTGCCAGAACTTGCTCCGGGAGCGCACGAGTTTGAAGAAGACGAGGTTGACCGCGTCAGGAACATCGATGCCGGTGTCGAGCATGTCGACAGAAATCGCGATGTGCGGAGTCTTTTCGGTCACCCCGAACGTGTCGATGAGGCTTTGGGCGTAGGGATACCCGTGGGTGATGACTTGCGCGAAGTGACCGGCGAGTTCCGGGTACATAGCGTTGAAGCGGTCTGCGATGAAGTCTGCGTGATGCTGGTTCTTGGCGAAGCTGATGGTCTCGCCGAGCCTGTCGCCCCCCCTGCGACCGCGTGACCCTCGCTCATGAGCGTGGAAATCACCTTGTCGACGGTGTCCTCATTAAAAGAAGGCGGTTGACCTCGTCGGCGCTCACTTCGACGGGTGGCTCCTCGTCGCCCCATTCCAGAGCATCCCACTCGTCGAGCCCGTAGGCATCGGTCGGGGCTGTGCTCAGTTCTTGGCGCGTGCGGCGGCGCGACACAGCAAGTTCGAGCTCGCCCCGTGTGTAGAAACCAGCGACCTAGCGGGGCGGCTACCCGGCCGCGTCATCCCACATCCAGTGTTCGCGTCCGTTCGTGAAGAAGACGACGGATCGGCGGCCGAACTGCCGTTCCAGGCAGTCGGCGTAGAGCTTGGCCTGTTGCTGGCCGGGGAGCTGACCATGCGAAGGAACTCTCTTGCTCAGTCAGTATTTTCGTTATACATTAATGACATGAGTGGGCGCGAGACGATCAACGGGGTTCCCGTCACTGAGGAGCAGATCGCCGCCTGGGCCGCCGAAGCCGAGGCTGGCTATGATGTTGCGGCATTGAAGAAGCGCGGTCGCGGACGTCCGGGGCGGGGCGCTGAGCCGTCTCAGGTCGTCGCGCTCCGGCTCACCCTTGAAGAGATCGCCGCGATCGATGAGCGCGCAGAGCGTGAGGGCAAGTCACGCTCAGAAGTTATCCGTGAAGCGCTTCACCTGTCGGTAGCGTGAACGTTCATGACTCGGCGTTGAAGCACGGTGTTCTCCGCGAGGATGCGATCCAAGCAGCGACATGGGCGGTATGGATCGAGGATCTTGACGCGAACAGTCCGGCACGTCAATTGCGACTCGGTTTCGACACTCGCGGTCGACTCTTGGAGACGGTCGTTCTCGTCTTCGACAGCGGCAATGAGCTGGTGATTCACGCAATGAAAGCTCGACCGCAGACGATCGAGCTGCTGCCCTAATCGGATACCTCGTTCAGTATTCGTGCGAGAACTTGCCGTTATTGCAGTGCGCTACACCATTCTCGCTCAGTGCAATCGTGAAGGCCAGATGCCTTGCGATATCTCACGCGGAGAGTGTGTAAAGTACGGTTTATCAACCCGTTCCTCCACGTGAGGGCGGGTCTTTTCTTGCTAATCGCGGAGGAGGCCAAGGGAGCGCACCGCGTCGCGCTCCGCGAGTAGTTCAGCGACCGAGGCGTCGATGCGCTCACGCGAGAACGCATCGACGTCGATGTTCGGAACGATCTCCCACTCGCCGCCGCGCGAAATCACGGGGAACGACGACACGAGGCCTTCCGGAACCCCGTACGATCCGTCGGAGACTACACCCGCCGACGTCCACGCCCCGGGAACCATGCCCAACACCCAGTCGCGCATGTGGTCGATCGCCGCATTGGCGGCGGATGCTGCAGACGACGCACCGCGCACATCGATGATCTCGGCACCGCGCTTCGCGACCCGCGGAATGAACTCGTCGCGAACCCACGCGTCGTCGACGAGCTCGCTCACGGGCTGACCGCCCACCGTCGCATTGCTGAGATCCGGGTACTGCGTCGCCGAGTGGTTGCCCCAGATCGTGATGCCGGCAACGTCGTCGACAGCAGCATCCGTCTTGCGCGCCAGCTGCGCAACAGCACGATTGTGATCGAGACGCGTCATGGCGGTGAAGCGCTCCGCCGGCACGCCATCGGCATGCGCTGCAGCAATGAGCGCGTTCGTGTTTGCGGGGTTGCCCACGACGACCGTGCGAATATCGGATGCTGCGCGCTCGCCGATCGCCGCCCCCTGAGGGCCGAAGATGCCGCCGTTCGCCTCGAGAAGGTCGGCGCGCTCCATGCCTGCTCCGCGGGGCCGCGCACCGACGAGCATCGCGATGTTCGCGCCGTCGAACGCGTGATGAACATCGTCGGTGACCTCGATGCTGCGCAGCAGTGGGAACGCGCAGTCATCGAGTTCCATGGCCGTTCCCTCCGCAGCGCGCACGGCCTGTGGGATCTCGAGCAGACGCAGATTCACCGGCACATCGTCGCCCAGCATCTGCCCGCTCGCGATGCGAAACAGCAGTGCGTAGCCGATCTGCCCTGCGGCTCCGGTGACGGTGACGGTTGTGGCGTTCGCTGTCATGAGGCTCCTTTGCAGGTTGGGCGGCGGGGCTCGCCAGCATCCTCTCTCAGCCTACGGTGCTGTGCGGGGGCATGGCCAGAACGGCCGCCCGTGGAGCACGGAAGCGACCGCGTTCAGAACCCGCCGCGCCAGTCGCGGATGAGGCGCACGACATCGTCGAAGTGAGACTCGAGCAGAAAATGACCTCCGTCGAGGAGCTCGACCCGGGTGTTGGCAGAGTCCTGCGAGAAGGTCTCGGCGCCGGCCGGTCCGAAAATCTCGTCGTTCTTGCCCCACACGGCGAGCACGGGCACCTGCGATGTGCGCAGCCAGTCGTGCACCTCGGGGTACATCTGCCGGTTCGTCACATAGTCGCCGAACAGCGCCAACTGGGCGCGATTGTTGCCGGGGCGCGCCAGAAGTGCGATGTCGTGCTCCCACGCGTCTGGATCGACGGTCGTCGCGTCGGGCACACCGTGCGTGTACTGCCACTCCACGGCGGCGCGCTCGGTCGCGGGCAGCAGGGCTGCTGCGTTCGACTCCGAGGGGTCTGCTGCGTAATTCCAGATCGGCGCCCAGAACTCGGGCACGAAGCCTTCCTCGTACGCGTTGCCGTTCTGCGTGACGACCCCTTCGACACTGTCGGGGTCGGCGAGGGCGAGACGCCAGCCGATCGGAGCGCCATAGTCGTGCACGTACATCGTGAACCGAGACACGCCCACGGCGTCGAGGAACCGGCGGGTGACAGCGGTCAGCGCGTCGAACGTGTACGTGAAGTCCTCAACGGACGGTGCCGATGAGCGTCCGAACCCGATGTGATCCGGCGCGATCACCCGGTAGCGGTCCGCGAGCGCGGGGATGAGGTGACGGAACATGTGCGAACTGCTCGGATACCCGTGCAGCAGAAGGAAGACGGGGGCGTCGGCCGGGCCGGCCTCGCGATAGAAGATCTCGTGGTCGTCGATGCGGACGGTGCGGTGGTGGACGATTGCCATGACTAACTCCTAAAACTAGATTAACTGGTTAGCGACAATGTAGCATGGTTGTATCGACCGGGAAAGGGGTCTCATGGTTCGTGACGAAGAGCTGCTGCTTGCCGTGCTGAACAGCGCCCCGATTGACGACGGCGTTCGAACGGAGGGCCTGCGGGGTACAGCCGGGCGTGACCTTGTGGCGCCGTTCGGAGGGAGTGGCACGAGGGAGGAACTGGCCACCCTGCGGCGAGTTCGCGATCTGCTTCAGGCGCAGATCCGCGATGGCGCCGAGGTGCACCGCGAACTCGGTGCCGTGATGAGCGGGGCGACGCTGAAGCCCGACGTCACCCCCGAGGGAATCACCTGGGAACTGCAGACCCCCGCCGACGAGAGGCTCGCGGCCCGTGTCGTGATGGCCTGGTCGGACGTGACGCGCGAACTTCCCGGCCGCCTGCGCGCCTGCGCCAATACGGAGTGCAACCTGTTCCTCATCGACCACAGCCGCCCCGGCACCGCCCGCTGGTGCTCGATGGCCACCTGCGGAAACCGCATGAAGGCGCGAAGCCACGCCCAGCGGCAGCGAGCGGCGTCGTCGCGCTAGCGCACCGGGGGGAACGACTGGCGACCAATGCATACAATAACTCTGCAAATTCCGGGATCTTCCGGATAAACCTCCCCTTTGCTAGAGTCAATGTATACATTGACGGATGCTGGAGGTGAGATGCGCGCAAGCGACAGGGCGTACGAGACGCTGCGCGAAGAGATCCTCGAGGGGACACTCCCGCCCGGCACCCCACTGACCGAAGTCGAGCAGTCCACGCGCCTTGGCTACTCCCGCACTCCCGTGAGAGAGGCTCTCAGCCGGTTGACCGCCGACGGACTTGTCGCCGCGGTGTCCGCCCGAGCCCTCGTCGTCACCGAAGTGGCCGACGCTGACGTCACGGCACTCTATGAACTGCGCGAAGCACTCGAAGTCACGGCGGCCCGCTTGGCAGCCACGCGCCGGGACCCCGCGGTATTCGCCGACCTGCACGAGCGTTTCGCCCACGCGGCCGAACTCGTCGACGGTGGCGAGGGCGGTCTGCAGCGCTACTACGACCTCGTCACCGAGCTGGATGCTGCCATCGACAACGCGGTGGACAACAGCTACCTTGAGCAGGCGCTGCGCAGCGTCAGACTGCACTCCGCGCGCGTGCGCCGAAGTGCGCGACGCAACCCGGAGCGGCTGCGTGCCGCAGCATCCGAACACCTTTTGATCTGCCAGGCGATCCGCGACGGCGATGCCGCGCTCGCCGGACACGCCACACACGTGCACCTGAGGCTCAGCCGCGCTAATGCGCTTGCGACGGTCGCCGACAGAGACGCATCCTGATGAAAGGGACCCACCGATGAAAACTCACAATCTGCGTACCCATACCAGCGACGAGAACCTCGCTCGTGAAGACCAGCTCGCGTGGGCAATCGCTGAGGTGGCCGCCGACGAGGTCGAGGTCACAGACGACGTGACCGAGATGGTGATCAACCGCGTGATCGACAACGCGGCTGTTGCGGCAGCATCCGTCACTCGGGCCCCTGTTGCCGCGGCCCGCGGTCAGGCGCTGACGCATCCCGTCTCGGTGGGCGGCGACGGCTCCACGGTGTTCGGCCGTGAGCAGACCCGCCGCGTCAGCCCCGAGTGGGCGGCGTGGGCGAACGGCGTCGCCGTGCGTGAGCTCGACTATCACGACACGTTCCTCTCGGCCGAGTACTCGCACCCCGGTGACAATATTCCGGCTCTCGTCGCCGTGGGCCAGCACGTCGGCAGCACGGGGCGTGATCTCGTGCGCGGCATTGCCACGGGGTACGAGGTGCAGATCGACCTGGTGAAGGCGATCAGCCTGCACAAGCACAAGATTGACCACGTCGCCCACCTGGGCCCGTCGGCCGCCGCAGGTCTGGGCACGATGCTGCACCTCGATCGTGACGTGATCTTCCAGGCGATCGGCCAGGCCCTGCACACGACGACCGCAACGCGGCAGTCGCGCAAGGGGCAGATCTCGACCTGGAAGGCGCACGCCCCCGCGTTTGCGGGGAAGATGGCGATCGAAGCCGTCGACAGGGCCATGCGCGGGCAGACATCGCCCGAGCCCATTTGGGAAGGCGAAGACGGCGTGATCGCGTGGCTGCTCGATGGCCCGGATGCTGCATACGAGGTGCCGCTGCCCGAGCGCGGTGAGGCCAAACGCGCGATCCTCGACAGCTACACGAAGGAGCACTCGGCCGAGTACCAGGCACAGGCGTGGATCGACCTGGCCCGCAAGCTGCACACCGAGCATCCGGAACTGCTGGCCGACGGTGCGATCGCGCGCGTCGTGATCCACACCTCGCACCACACGCACTTCGTGATCGGCTCGGGCGCGAACGATCCGCAGAAGTACGACCCGACGGCCTCGCGCGAGACCCTCGACCATTCGATTCCGTACATCTTCACCGTTGCCCTGCAAGACGGTGAGTGGCATCACGTCCGCTCATACACACCCGAGCGCGCGGGTCGCCCCGACACCGTCGAGTTGTGGAAGCGCGTGACGACGGAGGAAGACCCGGAGTGGACGCGTCGCTACCACTCGCTCGACCCGACCGAGAAGGCGTTCGGCGGACGCGTCGAGATCACGCTCACCGATGGCCGAACCATCACCGATGAGATCGCAGTGGCCGATGCGCACCCGCTCGGTGCTCGACCGTTCGCGCGAGCGAACTACATTGAGAAGTTCCGCACCCTCGCCGAGCCGGTCGTGGAGCAGAGCGAGATCGAGCGGTTCCTCGAGGTGGCTCAGCGGCTGCCCGAACTCGAACCGCACGAACTCGCCGGGCTCACATTCACCGTGGAGCCGGGCGTTCTCGCTTCGGTTCCGGCGACGAAGGGACTGTTCTGATGCTCTATTCACAGACGGATGCTGCCGCCAAGCGCGCCGCGTATCGCGAGCGTCTCGCGACGGGGGAGCTTCTGCGCTTCCCGGGGGCGTTCAACCCACTGAGTGCGCGGCTGATCGAGCGGAAGGGCTTCGACGGCGTCTACATCTCGGGTGCCGTGCTGAGTGCAGACCTCGGTCTGCCGGACATCGGCCTCACCACCCTCACCGAGGTGGCCGGCCGCGCCGGTCAGATCGCACGCACGACCGAGCTGCCCGCCATCGTCGACGCCGACACCGGCTTCGGCGAACCCATGAACGTGGCGCGCACCATCCAGGAACTGGAAAACGCCGGGCTGGCCGGCACCCATATCGAGGATCAGGTCAACCCCAAGCGCTGCGGCCATCTCGACGGCAAGCAGGTCGTCGACGAGCAGACGGCGCTGAAGCGCATCCGTGCTGCCGTTGATGCTCGCCGTGACGACAACTTCCTAATCATGGCGCGCACCGACATTCGCGCCGTCGACGGGCTCGACGCCGCGAAAGACCGGGCGAAGAAGCTGGTGGATGCCGGGGCAGACGCGATTTTCCCGGAAGCGATGCGTTCGCTCGAAGAGTTCGAGGCCGTGCGCAGCGCCGTCGACGTTCCGGTACTGGCGAACATGACCGAGTTCGGCAAGAGCGAGCTGTTCACAACCGAGCAGCTGGCGAGCGTCGGCGTCAACATTGTGATCTGGCCCGTTTCCCTCTTGCGTATGGCTATGGGCGCAGCATCCCGAGCCTTAGACACGCTGAACGACGAGGGCTCTCTCACCAGCCAGCTCAACGCCATGCAGCACCGTGCCGACCTCTACGACCTCATCGACTACGAGTCGTATAACCGATTCGATACCTCGGTATTCAACTTCACAGTCGAAAAATAACACCCTCTCGACGTAGAGTGCACACGTCACACCTGACGCAAAGGAGCATGATGACCGACACCGACATCAAGAAGGGTCTGACCGGAGTTGTCGCGGACTACACCGCGATCTCGAAGGTCAATCCCGAGACGAATTCGCTGCTCTACCGCGGATACCCCGTGCAAGAGCTCGCCGAGTCGTGCAGTTTTGAACAGGTGGCGTACCTCTTGTGGAACGGTGAGCTTCCCACCGACGCCGAGCTCGACGACTTCGTGCGCACCGAGCGTGGGCAGCGGGCGCTCGACGACAACGTGAAGCAGGCCATCGCCCTGCTGCCGACGACGTGTCACCCGATGGACGTCATCCGCACAGCCGTCAGTGTCATCGGAGCCAACGACGAGTCGGCCGAAGACAACTCGGCTGACGCGAACACGAAGAAGGCGCTGCGGCTCTATGCCAAGCTTCCCGCGATCGTCGCGTACGATCAGCGCCGTCGCCGTGGGGACGAGATTGTCGAGCCGCGTGACGACCTCGGCTATTCCGCGAACTTCCTGTGGATGACGTTCGGCAGCGAGCCGGAGCCCACCGTCGAGCACGCTTTCACGGTCTCGATGATCCTCTATGCCGAGCATTCATTCAACGCATCAACGTTCACGGCGCGCGTCATCACCTCGACGCTCGCCGACCTGTACTCCGCGGTGACCGGTGCGGTCGGGGCGCTCAAGGGAGCGCTGCACGGTGGCGCGAACGAGGCAGTGATGCACACGCTCGAGGAGATCAAGACGGCGGATGCTGCCGAGAAATGGCTCGACGACGCGCTGGCCGAGAAGCGTAAGATCATGGGCTTCGGACACCGGGTGTACAAGAACGGCGATTCACGCGTGCCGAGCATGAAGAAGGCGCTTGATGCACTCGCGGAGCACTACGACCGTCAGGACATGCTCGACCTGTATGAGGCGCTTGAGGCGGCGATGGGCGACCGCAAGAACATCAAGCCGAACCTCGACTACCCGTCGGGCCCGGCGTACCACCTGATGGGCTTCGACACGCAGACCTTCACCCCGCTGTTCGTCGCGGCGCGCATCGTGGGCTGGACGGCGCATATCGCCGAGCAGCTGGAGAACAATTCGCTCATCCGCCCGCTCTCTGCGTACAACGGTCCGGACGAGCGGCACGTCGGGTAGCGGCCGATTCCGGATGCTGCGAGGGTGCCGTGCCGCGAAGCACAGCGCCCCGGCCTCAGCGCGCCATCCACCCTCCATCGACCGGTAGCACTGTACCTGTCACATACGCCGCGGCATCACTGGCCAGGAAGACCGCAGCTCCGCCGAGGTCATCCGCTGTGCCCCAGCGTCCCATGGGAATGCGCCCGAGGATCTCTGACGAACGCTCGGCGTCGTCACGAAGCTTTTCTGTGTTGTCCGTCGCGATATAGCCTGGCGCGATTCCGTTCACCGTGACGCCCTTCGACGCCCACTCATTGCTCAGGGCCCTCACGAGACCGGCCACCCCTGACTTCGCCGCGGCGTAGCCGGGAACGAACACTCCGCCCTGAAAGCTCAGCAGGCTTGCCGTGAAGATCAGCCTGCCCGAACCGCGTTCGGCCATGTGCCCGCCGACGATCTGGCTGAGCACGAACTGGCTCGAGAGGTTGATCTGAATGACATCGTCCCACCATTCGAGCGGGTGCTCTGCGGCGGGGGCGCGGCGAATGGTCCCCGCATTGTTCACCAGGATGTCCGCGTCGCGGACCTCGGCTCCGAACTGCTGCACGGCGGTGCGATCCGTGAAATCGACGGCGTGCCCCGTGAACGAGCGACCGAGTTCGCGCACCCGCTTGCCGATCTCGCCCCCGCCGCTCTCTTGCTGCGACGAGGCTCCGATGATGTCGGCACCGGCGGCGGCGAGCGCCTGAGCCATGCCGAATCCGATGCCCCGGCGTGCTCCGGTGACCACGGCGGTTCGTCCCGTGAGGTCAAAGGGGGTCATGAGGCAGCATCCTTTCGAACGTCAATCAGCAGTTTCATCGCATCGCCGCCCTCAAGTCGGTGGAACGCGTCGAGAGTGTGGTCGAGGGGGAGAACGTCGGTGATGATGTCGGCTGCCGCGATGCTCCCCGCAGCCAGCAGACCGATGGCTCTGTCGAAATCGTTGCGTTCATAGACACGGGTTCCGATGATCTCGAGCTCGCGCCAGAAGACACGATGAAGATTCATGGGGGTGGGTTGCGCGTGAATCGCGACGATGACGACGCGGCCACGCACGCGGGCATAGTCGACGCTCGTCAGCGCGGTGACCCCGGCACCCGCCACTTCGAACACGACGTCAGCTCCCGCGCCGCCTGTCGCCTGCTCGACGAGGGCCGCGGCATCCTCGGTGGCCGGGTCGATGACCTGCGCGCCATGAGCCGCCGCGAAGCTCCGGCGCTCGCCCGCTGGCTCGATGACGATCACACGCGCACCTGTGCTCTGGGCGACAAGCGAGATCAGCTGGCCGATCGGCCCGCCTCCGATCACGACCGCCGTCTCTCCGGCGGCGAGTCGTGACCGGGCGACATCGTGGCACGCCACCGCGAGCGGCTCGATCAGCGCGGCATCGCGAAGCGGCACCTCGTCGGGAATGGGAATGACGATGGATGCTGGCACGGTCCACAGCTCTTGCAGCGCCCCCGGCGTCTCGATGCCGACGAAGTCGAGGTTCTGGCAGATGTGGGTGTTGCCGCTCGTGCACGCGGCGCACTCGCCGCACCACAGCAGCGGCATCACCGTCACCCGCTGGCCGGCGGCAAGGTGCGAAACGTGTGCCCCCACGGACTCGACGGTCCCGCTCATCTCGTGGCCGATGGCCTGCGGAACCGTCACCCGTGAATCCATGGTGCCGTGAAGCACGTGCAGGTCTGTGCCGCAGATGCCCGTGTAGGCAACAGCGATGCGAACATCGTCAGGTCCCGGTGCAGCAGCTGGCCGATCGGCGACGGTGATCTGCCCGTCACCCTGGTACAGGGCGGTTCTCATTGTCGCTCTCGCCTCCTTGCGAAAATAAAACTAAGTTCAATTTGGACTTCTGGGTGGTGGAACTAGGTTCCATTCACATATAGTACTCATGAAGAACGGCACTCGTGCAAGTGCCGCCCAACTCAACGAGGAGGAACAATGCGCAAGAGAAAGCTCGGCGCAATTGCGGGAACAGTCCTCATCGACCCAGTCGCTGCGCCCGGGCGTAGGCTCGTCAAACTACACATCTGTGTGGGCGATGGCCGGTGAGAACCCATCATTTGACGACATGGATGCTGTTCCGATCTCCGAAATGCGTGAGAACCAGGCAGAATTGAACATGTGATGAACACATCGTCAAAAGTTGATCGCTCCCCCGCCCCCGGCGCCGGGGCGAGCGAGAAGACGCTTCGAGTGCTGGATGCGGCGCTGCGGGAACCCCGGTTCACTGACATCGTCGAGACGGCTGGACTCGCGAAAGCGACGGTGCACCGTCTTCTGCAGATTCTGGTTGAGCAGGAATACATCGCGGGGGATGCCGAGGACGGCTACCGCGCCGGGCCGAATCTGCTCTCGTTGGCGGGGCGCGCGTTCTCAAGCGTTGATATCTCGCAGATCGCGGGCCCCGTCATCGATCGGCTCGTCGCCGAGGTCGACTGCACCATCCATGTCGGCGTCGCGAGTGACCATGAGATGGTCTATGTGATCCGCAAGGACGCGTCGAAGCCGTATCGCATGCGCTCACGTGTCGGCCTCGGCATCCCGATGCATTCGACGGGCATGGGCAAGGTGGTCTTGGCGTACTGGTCAGATGAGAAGCTTGCCGATCTGATCGACACCGTCGGGCTGCCGGTGCGCACCGAGAACACCATCACCGATCCCGATGAGCTGAAAACGGAGCTCGCGAATATCCGTGCGCGCGGCTACGGATTCGACTTCAGCGAGAACGAGCCCGGAACTGTGTGTGTGTCCGCGCCGATCCGCGACCACACCGGTGCCGTCACTCATGGGTTGTCGGTGTCGTCGATCGCCCTCGAGCATCCGGGAACCACGATCGAGCAGTTCGCTCCCCAGGCCGTTGCTGCGGCGAACGAAATCTCACGATTGTTGGGCGCGCCGAACCCCTGACGAGGTGTGGCCGCGGGCACGTAGGTCATCCCGTCGCTTGAGTTCGCTTCAGCGTGGCCAGTGCACCTGCGTGTCTCGACGTTGATGCGCGAGCCGTGCGCGTTCGACGAGGTCGTTGAGCGGCACGCAACCGCGATAGCCGGCAGCGACGTCGGTGACGGCGACGGCGCCATCAGCGATCTCGTCGTCCCCGATGACCGCGAACACAGAATCGCGGCGGTCGCGTGCATCGCGGATGCGTGCGCCGAGAGACCCGTCGTATGCGACGCGAGCGCGCAGGCCCGCTGCCACGGCCGAATCAGCGAGTGCTCGGGCTGCGGGATCGTGGCGAGCAGAGATCGGAATCACGGTGAGATGCATGGGCGCAAGCCAGAATGGCAGGCGCCCCTTGTGATGTTCGAGGAGCGCGGCGGTGACACGTTCCATGGATCCGACGGTCCCTCGATGGATCATCACGACGCGGCTGTCTTCGCCATGGTCATCGACGAAGGTGAGGTCGAACCGTTCGGGCTGGTTGAAGTCCAGCTGCACGGTGGCGATGGTTTCTTCGTGACCCGCATCGTTCCGGATCTGCAGATCGAGTTTCGGCCCGTAGAACGCCGCCTCGCCCGGTGCCTCGACGAGAACAGCGCCGCGTGAGGCGAGCACCCGGCTGGCGCCCTCACGAAGAGCATTCTGGGCATCGTTCCACTGCTCGGCGGTGCCGAGCCAGGCATCCGAATCGTCTCGGAGCGAGAGGCGAATGTCATCCACGGGAAGCCCGAGAATCGCCTGCGCCTCAAGCGCGGCTCGAAGTGCGCGTGCCACCTCGTCCGCCACCTGATCCGGGCGGCAGAACACATGGGTGTCGTCCAAATGGATCTCACGCACCCGGGTGAGGCCCGAGACCACGCCGGAGCGTTCGGCACGGAACATTGATGCGAGCTCATTGAGTCGAAGGGGAAGCTCTCGGTACGAATGGCGTTCGGCGGCGTAGATGAGCGCATGATGGGGGCAGTTCGCCGGACGCAGCATGACGTCATCGCCTCCCAGCCTCATCGGCGGGAACATGTCGTCTGCGAACTTGGCGAGATGCCCTGAACGCTCGAAGAGCTCGCGCTTCCCCAAGACCGGCGAGTAGACGCCAACGCAGCCATCGTCGCGCGCAAGATCTTCGGCCAGCTTTTGCAGTTCGGAGCGAATGGCGGCGCCTGCGGGCAGCCAGAGGGGAAGTCCCGCGCCCGCAAGAGGGCTCGTTGAGTAAAGCTTCATCGTGCGATTGAGATCGCGGTGATCGACGTCCATCTGTTTTACCTCCAGTGATGAGAGAGAACATCCGGGGGTGCAACAAAAAGCCCCGGAGGTGAACTCCGGGGCGAATATGACTCTGCAGATGTCAGAGGCCAGCGGCGCCGGAGCATACCGGCGTCGTCGTGACCTGAATCTGAAACAGCTGCATGGATGGAAGCATATACCCGCTTACGCTTCAGCGCCGAGAGCGGCTGCAGAAAACTGCTCGGCCTGTTGGCGCAGGTGTTCGAGCAATTTGGGCGGCCCATCGACGGAATAGGACAGGTGAGCTGGTATCCAGGTGAGTCCCGAGAGGGGGACATCCGCGATTTCTTCAGGCTCGCGCGCTGACCGACGTGCGTCACACTCGATGCCGGGACGTGCGTCGCGCATAGGCTTGCGGCATGAACCCGCCCACAATGCGGTCGATCCCTGGCGGCGAGCTGGCGATGCGAGACGCGCGAAGCGGCGCGTCTCGCATCGCCACGCTGCGCCCATTCGCACTGGCCGCGACTCCCGTAACGATGTGGCAGTATGTGGCGCTCGACGAAACGGCACGACAGGGAGACGTCGACGACGCGAGTGCGCACGTTCCGCAGCATCCGGTCACCTGGTTTGATGCCGTTGCCTGGTGCAACAGGGCATCGGATTCTGCGGGCCTGCGCCCCGCATATGAGATCGATGGTCGTCACGTGAGGTGGGATGTCGCGTCTGAGGGGTATCGACTGCCGACCGAGGCCGAGTGGGAATTCGCCTGCCGCGCCGGCATTTCGGGGCCACACTACGGCGAACTCGCGCAGATTGCGTGGACGATTCTTGATGAGCGGGATTCGCCTCAGCCTGTCGCCCGAAAAGCGGCAAATGACTTCGGGCTGCACGACATGCTCGGCAACGTGTGGGAATGGTGCTGGAACTTCGCCGACACAGCGAGGTACGCGGACTATCGCAGCCTTCGGGGCGGAGGGTTCGCCGACCCGGCGTGGAGCGTGCGCGCGTCTGTGCGGCGGGGGAGCGCTCCGGATGCTGTCATCGACGACGTCGGCTTCCGTGTTGCCCGCGGTGCTGTCGGCTCTTCTGGATCTGGCGCCGCGCAGGGGTGGTCGGCCGAGGTAGATCGCCGCCGGGCCGACGTGCGGGGCACGCTCCCCGTCGGCTGGACCCCGCATCGCGATCTACTGAGCTGAACGAGCCGAGTGCCTAAGCGGATGCTGTCGGCAGACAGGCCTCAATCGCGCTGATCCAGGTGCCGCGGCCGCCCATCACGACGAACGAGAAATCAATGCCGGCCGCCGTGTGCACGACAATGCTGTTGGGGACGAGGGGAATCGCACCGAACACTTTGGTCCACGCCTTGGCGAGCCCGGTCACATCAGTGAGAGGAATGTCGACGCCGGCGTTCTGAATGTTCATGCCGTGAGACCGGAACACGAGTCGGCGATCGGTGAGAATAAGCTTGCCGCCGACGGCTTCGACGCCGCGCTGCAGGTTCGCACCGCCCTGCTTGACGAGCAGTTCGCCGGAGTAATGCGCTAGATCCAACGTGTTCCTCGCATTCGATCGAGTCTAGCGAGTGGTGCCGCGTCACGAACGCACGTTAAGAGCGGCAGCGGCAAACTGCTCGGCCTGTTGGCGCAGGCGTTGGAGCAGTTCGGGTGGCCCGTCGACGGTGTACGGCAGGTGAGACGGTATCCAGGTGAGTCCTGAGACGAGGGCGTCGATGCTTTCGGCTTCGACGGGCAGAATCGTCGTGTTCTCACCGGAGGCGACTGCATCGCGCGCCCACCACCCCAGCTCATGGGCGACAACGGCAAGAGGTGCGGAAATGCGCAGCGTTGTCGAGAGCGACGTCGATCTGAAGCGAACAGAGTCGCGCACGAGCTGCTCTGACTCGCGCTCGTCGAGCGGCCGCGGATCGAATCGCACACGCGTCTGAAACAGGTTGCCGATACGATCGACGCGGAAGGTGCGCCAGGCATCGCGATCGCGATCCCAGGCGAGCAGATACCACCGCCTGGCCAGAGGAACGAGGCGGTGAGGTTCAGCTGACCGGGCGGATGCGCGGCCGGCGGCATCCGTGTAGTCGAATCGAATGCGCTCACTGTCGCGGCAGCACAGGGCAAGCAGGCCGAGAAGCTCGGCGGCGACCGGGGGACCCTGCTCTGGAGAGGCTGTGGCGTGCGACTGCAGCGCCTCGACCCGTCGGCGCAGCGTGGCGGGAAGCACCTGCTCGATCTTTGCGAGTGCGCTCACCGTTGTGTGCTCGGCGCCTTGAAGTCCCGCAGTTGCCTGCGACCGAAGGCCGATCGCAATCGCCACGCCCTCGTCGTCGCTCAGCAGCAGAGGCGGCAGCCCGGTTCCGGCCTCGAGGCGGTAACCGCCGACGGCCCCGCGCGTCGCGTCAATGCTGTACCCGAGCTCTCGAAGGCGCTCGATATCGCGACGGAGTGTGCGCCGGCTCACCTCGAGTCGTTCAGCAAGTTCGCGCGCCGACCAGTGGCGGTGACTCTGCAACAGCGAGAGCAGATCGAGCGTGCGTGACGTTGTTTCGGCCATGTCTCCATTCTCGTTCCTATAAGGACAGAAAGTGTCCTATATCGAGAGCAAAGTGGGGCTCATGAGCACAGAAACCATGATCACTGCACGTGGCCTTCGAAAGACATTCCCCGCGAAAGGCGGCCCCGTCGAAGCCGTTCGCGGCGTCGATCTTGACGTCGAGGCAGGTGAACTCGTCGCATTTCTCGGCCCCAACGGTGCAGGCAAGTCCACGACGCTTCGCATGCTGACGACGCTGCTTCCACCCAGCGCGGGTGAGGCCGAGGTTGCCGGCCATTCCATCGCACGAGAGCCGGGGGAGGTGCGTCGCCGAATCGGCTACATCGGTCAGCGCTCCTCGGCCTCGAACAGCCAACGCGTGCGCGATGAGTTGCGCAGTCAAGGTGCCTTCTACGGGCTCGGCCGTCGTGAGACCCGGGATCGCATCGACGAGCTTCTTGAATCTCTTGAGCTCGTGGCTGTTGCGACGCGACAGGTGCAGTCGCTCTCTGGCGGTCAACGTCGACGGCTCGACATCGCCCTCGGGCTCATCCACGCACCTGCCCTGCTCTTCCTTGACGAGCCGTCTACCGGTCTTGATCCGCACAGCAGGGCGAACCTGTGGCAGCACATCCTCGAGCTGCGCGACCGCACCGGAACCACCATCTTTCTGACCACTCACTACCTCGACGAGGCAGATCAACTCGCTGAGCGCGTCATGGTGATGGACCACGGCGAGATCATCGCCGATGGAACGGCGACGGCGCTCAAGCGCGGACTCGCTGGTGACACGGTGACCCTCGGATTTGAAACTGGGGAGGATGCTCGCGCGGCCGCCGTCCAAATCGGCGGCGAGGCTTCTGGCCAGGCCGTCACGTTCGCCAGCGACGCGGGAGAACATGCGGTGCCGCAACTTCTGAGACAGCTGGATTCAGCCGGTCTGCGCGCTGAGAGCGCCGAATACCGCCGCCCCACTCTCGACGACGTCTTTCTCTCGCTCACCGGCCGGAGCCTGCGCGAAGAGGGGGCGGCCCACGGGACGATTCCGGATGCTGCCGAGCGCCCCGCCGTGCCGACAGCATGACCCACCACAACGTTTTGCCGCACAGAGGAGACATCATGACCGACACCATTTCCCCATCAGAGAAGTTCATCGCACCGAAGCCGACGAGCTTCGTCACAGACGTTGCGAGTGTTGTGGCGCGGGAACTCCGCCCGACGCTGCGCGACCCTTTCAGCCTCATCTTCAGCCTTGTGCAGCCGCTTTTCTTTCTCGGCCTCTTCGGCCCGCTGCTCGTCGCGACGACAGATGCCCCGGTCGAAGCCACCCTGCAGTGGTTCGTACCCGGAATCCTTGTCATGGTTGCCCTGTTCGGCACCGGATCCACGGGGTCAAACCTGCTCGACGACATCATGGTGGGATCTCACGAGCGCACACTCGTTGCTCCGCTCTCGCGCAGCGCGCTGCTCATCGGGCGCGCGCTCAAGGAAGTAGTTCCGTTGATGGCGCAGGGACTCATCGTCGTACTCGTTGCCGTGCCGTTCGGTTTCACTATCAGCATCCCTGGCTTGATCGTGGGCCTGATTATTCTGGCGCTCTTCGGCATCGGATTCGGAGCGCTGAGCTACAGCCTCGCGCTCGCGGTCGAGGGCCGCGAATGGATGTTCTGGCTTGTGCACCAGACAGTGCTGTTTCCGCTGCTCATCCTGTCGGGCATGCTGCTGCCGATCGATGACGGTCCGGGGTGGATGAAGGTCGCCGCAGCGATCAACCCGATCGGCTATGTCCTTGAGGCTGAGCGCGCGCTCTTTGCGGGGGATCTTGCCTCACCTGCGGTGCTTGGTGGTCTCGTCGCGGCGTCTGTGATCACGATCGTCGGCTTGGTCATCGGAACGAGGGGCATGCGTCGGGCTCGCTGATCTGCTCACGTGTGGCATCCTCGAGGTGACACATCATTGAGGAGTGGATCATGCCGAACATCGCAGAGACACGTGACGCGCTTCAGCACCTGGCCGCTGAAGGCACGTATGAGGTGGAGGTCGTGGACGACACGACAGTGCAGGTGCACCGTCACTACAAGGGCGTGCTTGTCGGTGCCGTGGGTGAAGAGAAACATCGCTTCACCATTGAGGTGACGCTTGATCCTGGTACCGGTGAGTATTCACTTCAGCAGATCGAGAATGTCAAGGCGAGGGGGCGCGAAATGGGCACAGCAAACTACTTTGCGTCCGACACCACCGAGAAGTTCTCGGGTTCCTCGACAAGCGTGAACAAGAGCTTCTCCTTCGGTTCCGGCGGAAGCAGTTCAGACACGTTCCGCTCAACCGAGGTGGGGAACGCGATCAAAGACGTTGTCGAAGCGCATGGTTGGACGCGACATCGCGGCTTCTGGGCGAAACTGTTCGGTCGCTGACCGCGCAGTTCGGTGCCGGGCCCCGGGCGTCAATCTCCTGACTTTTTGCTGGCCCGTGACGCGACGACGATCGTGAAGACGAGAGCGGCCAGGCCGAGTATGACGAGCAGAAAGCCGAACGCCCAGACGATCTGCGTCGCCGGCACCGTGCCGAGATGCGCGAACGTCGACACGAGCAGGGTCAGGTGGTATCCGACGTCACTGAGATTGAGCTTGAGGGTGAACGTCACCATGAGGCCGCCGATGAACGCCGCGGCGATGCCGTAGACGAGTGACAGGATCGCAGCCTTCCCGATCCGAGAGTCCGCGATTTTTGCGAGCACACCACCCTGCGCAATGACCCGAGGGTGACGCACGGCGATCACGGGCAGCACCACGAGGATGAACGCGACAAGGGCGCCGCCAATCTGGCCGGCGACGCCTCCGAAAAGCGTGATCGTGACCTGCGCGAGCAGGGTCCCCGGCCACCAGGCGTTCTGAACGTCGGGACCGACCAAGGCCTGATTGCTGGGGACGAGCCAGGCGCCAATGAGAACGAGCGCGTTTACGACGACGACAGGGAGTGCGACCACGAACGCCGACGTCAGAAAATGCACGGCGATGCGGCGCCCGTTCGGCGCGTCATCACGCAGGATCAGAAGGCAATGCAGAAGAGACAGCAGCCCGGGGACGATGAAGGGGAGGGCGCCGAGAATTCGGGTCCCTCCGGCATCGGTGAAGCTGTCGAGTGTGCCGATCGCCGCGACAATGACAGCGGCGATCGGGAGCGCGATTCGCCACCTTGTGTAGAGCCAGGCGACCAACGACCACACGGGTGATGTTCTCCGTCGACGAATCCGCGCCATACTGTCACGTTAGCAATCCTGGCGTCCGGTCCACATCAACTCGGCTCAGAGAGAAGTACGGTGCCATCGTCGGCGACGTCCCAGAACGGGTTGTGCGCAATCTCCCAGATGACGCCGTTCGGGTCGGTGACGTGGGCATGGAACACGCCGCCGAACGCGCCGTCCTGCGCAGGCTTGGACACCGTGCCGCCTGCGACCTCGAGCTGCGACACGATGATCTTGACGTCGTCACGTGACGAGGTGTTGTGCGCAAGTGTCACACCACTCACAGCCGGGGCGGCGGGCAGGCCGGCATCCTGAGCGAACTTGTCGGCGTCGAAGAAGCTCAGCACCGTGCCGGGGGCGACCTGGTAGAAAATGATCTCGCCGGGCACGTCAAGAAGCGACGCCCACATCGCGCCGGTCTCGTAGAACTGCCGTGTCGCGTCGAGGTCGTGCGACGCGATGGTCATGAAGTGTACGTTCTGATCCATGCCGAGAGCGTAGCGATTACCGCTGACGCTCCGGATGCTGCGTCACGATGCGCGCTGAGACAGTACGCAGAACTCGTTGTCCTCCGGGTCGAGCAGTACCACCCAGGGCTCATCGCCTGTCTGGCCGACGTCGGCGCGGCGGGCACCGTGTGCGAGCAGGCGCTCGACTTCGGCGTCCCTGTCATCAGGGCGGAAGTCGAAGTGCAGCCGATTCTTGGCCTTCTTGGGGCTGTCGTCATTTCCGAACAGGATGCCCGGAAGCCTGTCTGCGCTGGGTCGGATCTCAACGCCATCTTCATCATCGACGATCACCCAGCCGAGGGCTTCGGCCCACCAGCGGCCGAGTGTCTGCGGGTCTTGGGAGTCGACGATGACCTGTTCCCATTCCAATGTCATCCGCCCAGGATAGATGACGCGCGCGACACAAACGGAGGTTTCGGTGCAGAAGCTTCTGGCGCGAGGCGTGCGTTGTGGGCAGAACTACATCGCTGCGTGATGGCGGCACGGCGACTTGTCGGTCGCCGACAGCCAAGCGGCGGTGCCGCACGGCATCCGTCTACTCTCACGTCATGCACATGATTCTGCGTACGATGCTCGTTCTTTCTCGCGCACGACGTGCGCTTCAGCGCCGCGGGCCGGCTGATCCCTACTCGGTCAGTCGCCTGAACCTGAGGGTGCTGCCCACGGACCTCGACATTCTGAAGCACGTCAACAACGGCGTCTACTTCTCGCTCTTCGACCTCGGGCGGTTCGATCTTCTGATGCGCAGCGGAATGTGGACGACATTCACCGAACGTGGCTGGTATCCCGTCGTGGCCAGCGAGACGATCACGTTCCGCAAATCACTGACGCTGTGGCAGCGTTTCACCGTCGAGACGCGCATTCTCGGCTTCGATGACAAGGCCTTCTATCTTGAGCACCGTGCCGTTGTGAAGGGCGAGGTGTACACGCGTGCGTTCATTCGCGCACGCTTCCTCAAGAAGACGGGAGGCACGGTCTCGGTCGCTGAGCTGCTCGACGCGATCGGCCACGATCACGACCGCGATCTCACGGTGCCGGAGTGGCTTGTGCAGTGGGGGCAGGATGCCGCGCTGCCGTCGACGCGTGAGTCGGCGCCGAGCCTCTGGGCATAGCTGGCGCGGTCACTGCAGCCCGTGAATGAGCCCGCGCGGATTCATCGTGCGGCGCAACGCGCTCAGCCGGTCGGCCACCTCGGGTGCCCATGCACGGGCGGGAAGCTCGTCGAGCGGTGTCTCTCCCAGAAAGTTCACGGGAGACTGCGCAGCGCGCCACGGCTCGATGTCAGTGAGAAACTGAGCTGCGGCAGAGGCGAAGACTTCGTCTTGGGCCACGGGAGAAATACCGAGAACGCTGAAGAGGAACTCCCCGTCGCGGCCTCCGGCTGCAGTGTTCGGTGTGTTGCGGCTGCTTCCGATGTGGCGCAGTTCCGCGCTCGTGAGGGGCGTCGCGGTCTGCGTGCCGAATGCCGAGATGAACGTTTCCACGAATGCATCGTCAACCGACGAGAGTGAGTACCCCTGCGTCCATCCGTGCATGGGCGTCGGGTCTTCCGGGTCGTTGTGGATCTTGCCCGTATCGGTGAGCGCCATCATGCCGATCTCGTCAACCATTGTTGGTGCCGCTTCTCTCAGGGGTGCGACGATGGCCTCCCCTTCGCTCTCGGTGACGGGAGCTGCGACGCGAATGCTCAATACGGTTGCCCCGCGCATTGCCGCGGGAACCTGCTCGACGTCGGGAAATCGCATGATCGCGGCAGAGCTTGTGACGTTCTCTGGAACGTCACGGGTCCACTGTGACCATGCACGCAGCATGTCGTTCACGTGGTCGGCGGAATACATCATGCTGCCGGCATACAGTGACGGAATCTCGGCGAGTTCGATAGTGACCTCGGTGACGATGCCGAATCCGGATTTTCCGCCGCGAAGCGCCCAGAACAGTTCGGGATTCTCGTTATCGGATGCTGTCACGAGCTCACCCGTCCCTGTGACGATGCGTATGCTGCGCACCCAGTCTGAGCCGAATCCGTGGCTTCGTGCCAGGGGTCCGAGGCCTCCGCCGAGTAGAAAACCGACGACGCCGACGCCTGGGGCGGATCCTGTGATGGGAGCGAGTCCGTGTGGAGCAGCGTCGTTCGCGACGGCCCGCCAGCGTGCGCCGGCCCCGATTGTCGCGGTTCGTGATGCGGGGTCGATACTCACCGTAGCGAAACGGCGGGTGCTGATCAGCATCCCGCTGTTGATGCTCTCGCGTGTGCCGTGACCTGTGGCCTGAACGTGGATCGTAAGGTTATGGGCCAGGGCGAAGCGCACGGCTTCGACGATGTCGTTCTCAGACTCGACGCCGACAACGATGTCGGGATTGTGTTCAAGCCAGAGGTTCTGGCCAGTTACTTCATCGGAGAAGTGGGGGTCGCCTCTGACGAGAACGGGGCCGGAGATGAGGTTGGACAGTTCGGCAGCATCAGAAGTAATTCGAGAAGATGTCATGTTTGAGAGGATAGGGGAGGGCACCGACATCGGTGTGGCCGGATGCTGAACGCTGATTGGTCGGCATCACCACGGCCATCGCTGACTTCGCTGCTGCCGGGCCACCTGTTCCGCGGCTTAAAACGGTGGGGTGTCAGCGTACTCCGTTGTTACGTTCGCGCTCTCGTCACCGTCGTCGCCGATGTCGTTCCCGTCGCCCGCCGCCTCGTCGACCACCGGTGCGGTTTCGGCGAATTGGACGTTGGATGCTCTCGGTACTCGGTAGGTGTATCCGAGTGGCGATACCCATTCGACCTGATTATCAGTGAGTCGGATTTGCCAGGTGGTGTGGTGTCGGATCATGTGATGCTGCTTGCATTCCGGGGTGTTGTTACTCAACTTCGTTTCTCCTCCGTTTTGCCATTCCAGAACGTGATCGATGTCGCAAATGGTGGCTGGTTTGTTGCAGCCGATGCCGGTGCAGGTTTCGTCTCGTAATCGGATGACGCGTTTCAGGTCGGCGGGGACGGTGTAGCTGTCTCTGCCGACGGAGAGCACGGCACCGGTCTCCGGGTGTGTGAGTAACCGGATGAAGCTCGGTGCCCGTGCCGCGAGTTCTCTCGCCACGGAAGGTGCGATCGGCCCATACCCATCGAGCTGTCCTGGCTCGTTCGATTTGCCGAGGAGCGTCATGACGGGGACGGTGACGTGCACGTTCGGGCGAACTCCGCCGAGGCGGTCTGCACCAATGCCGGAGGCACCGACGCCAGGGGCGCTGACGCCGGCCACGGCCCCGGTGCCAGCACCGGCCACGGCCTCGGCCCCGATGCCAGCACCGGCCACGGCCTCGGCCCCGATGCCAGCACCGGCCACGGCCTCGGCCCCGATGCCAGCACCGGCCACGGCCTCGGCCCCGGTGCCGGCGCCGGTCCCGGTGCCAGCGCCAGTTCGGGTGTTGGTGGTGAAGCCGATCATGATCGCGTCAATGAGGGCGTCGGCTTCGATTTGTGCCTGTGTGCGGTCATCTCCTGCTGCTTTCAACGCGCGTGCTGTCTGGGTTGCGGCGTTGTGCAGGCTCATCACGACTTCGATGGGTGCATCGATACTGAGTCTGCCCATGCCATCGTCCAGGCCGTAGCAGTCCACACGACGCTTCTTCACCGCATCCGCACGACGCTCCTCAATCGTGTCAGGGAACAAGCCCTCACGGATCTTGACCGCGGCACGGGAGAACTGCGTCGGCGACTGCTGGCGTGCTTTCGGTAACGCCATAGTTTCGAACTACGCCACCGCGTCATCGTCGGGGAGCGTGATCGCTTGGCGGATCATCGTGCTCACGTGCTGCCTGGAGATCTCACCGTCAGCCAGAGCAGTGAGAGTTCCCGTGAGGTGTTCGCAGAGCAGTTCAGCATCCGTCATCAGGGCGTGAGCTTGACCGGTCGTGATTCGCAATGCGGCACCGATCTCTTGCGCCAACGCCGAACGCACCCACCCTTCGGCCTCACCATTCAGATCAACACGCGTGAGCTCTGTCGTACTCGGGACGAAGACGCTCGGGTGATCCAGAGCATCCTGCAACATCGCATACACGCCACGCGAACGCGCAGCCTCAGCCGCAGCGATCTGACGGGAGCTATCAACAACGGCATCCAGCCGCGAACGAAGACCCAACACCACAGCGTCTACGCCAGCCTCAGCACCCGTGGCTGTGGCTACCTCGGCATCAACAGCAGGATCAGCGTCTGCGGCTGCATTCGCATCAGCAGCAGGATCAGCGTCAGCCTCGGCGACGGTGTCGGTGTCAGTGTCGGTGTCCGCGTAAGCGTCACTGTCGGCACCAGCGTGAGCACCCGCTTCGGCGGCATCTACGTGACCGGCGCCAGCGTCAACGCCTGCATCGGCTGCGGCACTGGCGACAACGTCTGCGCCTGCAGCACCAGCAACGGGCTCGGTATCAGCGTGAGCCTCTGCGACATCTGCGTGACCGTCGCCAGTGCCAGCGTTTGTCTCGACTGTGGCTCCGGCATCCTCGCCAGCCTCGGCGTCTACGTGCGACTTGTCAGCACCAGATTCCGGCTGTGACGGAGGGTCATGATGTACTTCCTCATGCCCACCCCGAGGACCCCAATCATCCGGGCCCCGAGGAGGCTTCTTGTAATCATCCATGCACCGATTCTAGAAGAAACCACCGACATTTATTCGAAGAATAGCTCCACTGTGGATAACTCAAAATCGAACACAACTACGAGTAAAACTGTGGATAATCTCACACTTTGAGGCCGTTGGTACACGACACATCTGTGTGGGGACAGAGCCGCGGCGACTAGTGTGAACGTCGATGAATCGTACTCAGCTCAAGACCATCATTGTCGAGGAGGGTTTCATCGACGCTGTATTCCTCGATGAGCAGCCCATTCGAGAAGACTCGGTTGTGCTCGAACGCCGCGAGTCGGATTGGACCGTCTATCTCACGATCGACCGGGGCATGATCGTCGACACGACGTTCCGCACCTTCACCACCGAAGAACAAGCGCTGAACTACATGCTGGTGAAGCTTCGACAGACAGCACAGACCAGGCGCCTCTTTGCCGGAGGCAGCTGACACCGGCACGGTGAGATGTGCCCGCGCCTGAGATTGTGTTCTGATCAATCGTTCGAGTCGGCGCCCGGCACCGTGAGAAAGGCCCCGACAGGTTCAGCGGCGTAGAACTCGTCAAGCGGGCGCCCGAGTTGCCGGTCGACCTCGCTCGGGTCGGCGCCGTGCACGTACAGGGAACCGAAAATGCGCGCGAGATCGTCAACGAGCTCTGGGTTCAACGGTTTCTCGTCGACGCGATCCGGGTCGTTGTACCAGTGCTTCGGGAGGATCTCGCGTGCGGCCACTGCAGCGCGCCCCAAGGCAGCGCATTCGTACGAATCGAGCATGTCGATACGCGCGCCAGCGTTCAGCAACGCTGAGAGGACGGCGAACGCCGAGTCGGCCTGCTCAGCACTGTTGGCGAGCCGCCACTCGGGATCGGGCGCACCCGGGGCGGCGGGGCGGAGCCAGCGAGACCGCTTGACTGCCGCCGCGATCGCATCATGAAGTACGGGAGCGGACCAGCCCGTTGCCGACTCCGCATCAACGAAGTTCGGGTCCGCACCGTGCGACAGGAGCATCTGGGCGATGCGGAACGACCCGGACCGGATCGCGACCTGCAACGGCGACTGCCCTGCGTACTTCCTCGGCTTTCCCGTGGCTACCGCAGAGATGACTGTTGGCTCCTTCTCGACCCGCTCGAGAACCTTCCGCTCGTCACCCGCAACAATGTCGGTGAAGATGGCCTGCATACGTGCCCCTCACCCGAGACGCACGTCGGCACGTTCGACGCTGTAGAGGTCGGGCTGATCGTGCTCGAAGGCATCCTCGAGTGCCGTGATGCCATATTCTGCGACGAAACGCGCCTCTCGGTCGGTAATCGGTACGAGCTGCAACCAAGTCACGTGCGCATCGTCATCGTCGTACGGAATGAACGCGCCCTCCCAGACGAACGGCGTCACCGACATCAGGTGCGGGGTTGAAGCCGACGGGTAGAGACGCGAAACCACATCGTGGTACACAGTGCCCGGCCTGACGCCGCTCTCTGGGCCAATGGCGAAGGCGCAGGCAGCGACGGCATCGCCGAACCGATCGAGACGATCGTCTATCGCCGCCACGAACTCGACGCGGACGGGTCGCTTGTCTGGAGTGCGAAACGGTGTCGAAAACGCGCTCGCCTCAAGGCTTGCCCACGACGACAGCCCCGTGTCTGGGCAATCGGGGACGTGCAGCATCCCGATTCGCCGTTCACCATCCGGCGTGGTTCGCGTCGTTGGCTGCTCATGCGGCTCGGACGCAAACCCGCCCAGCACTCGGGCGACGATCTCGGGGGAATCGATCACTGTGGCTCCTCGGAATCGGTTTGGGATCGGTTCGTCGTCCCACCCTAATTCCTGGTCGCGACAGTCACTCACTCGCGGCCTGGCGATGCCCGACTGTCAGACGCACCACATAGGGTTTTTGCATGTCGTTCGTACAGCCCGGCCGCCCCGAGAGAGGCGTCGAGACGCGTGAGATCCCTCGGGTCGCACTGCGCACCGTGGCCGAAGCGCTTGGCGACGTCACAGAGGACGACCGCGCGGGTGAGCATTGCATCTCGACCGTGTACCGGCCGCGGCATCCGCTTGATCTGCGAGAGACACTCTCGCCTCTTGCGCGCGGCGGAGACGGCCCCGGTTTTCGGCGCACGATCGACGGCGCCTGGGTGACGTTCCTGACCCCGGAGGGCGCAGCGACTCTGCACCTCGCCCAGCGCACGGCCGACGTTCAGGCCACAGCGTGGGGGCCCGGCGCTGCGTGGGCGATCGACGGTGTTCCCGAACTGCTCGGAGATACTGATGATTGGAGCGACCTCGACGTCTCGGCGCATCCGCCGCTGGCCGAGGTGTGGCGGCGCAATCCGGGCGTGCGCCTCAGCCGCAATCGACGAGTTTTCGAGATGCTCGTTCCCTCGATCATCGAACAGAAGGTGACGTGCACCGAAGCCTGGCGATCGTGGCGATTGCTCGTGCGCAGACACGGCACGCCGGCGCCCGGACCGGCTCCCGAGGGAATGTGGGTGGCGCCGGATGCCGCGAGCTGGCGCCGCATTCCCAGCTGGGAGTGGCACGCGGTCGGCGTGGGGCCGCAGCGTGCGCAGACGGTTGTGCGCACAAGCCGCGTCGCCGACGCACTCGAACGCACAATCGGCGAATCTGCGGCGACGGCATCCGCCCGCCTGCAGAGTCTTCCGGGCATCGCCGCGTGGACGGCGGCCGAGGTCACGTCACGTGCACATGGCGACCCGGATGCTGTCAGCGTCGGCGACTTCCACCTTGCGGCGTCCGTCGGCTGCGCCCTCGTCGGTGAGCCCGTCGACGACGACGCGATGCTCGAACTGCTCGAGCCGTGGGCGGGGCAACGTCAGCGTCTGTTGCGGCTCATCGCGCTCAGCGGCATCCGGAAACCCCGGCGTGGCCCGCGCATCACGCGGCAAGATCACCGCTGGCACTGACCACGAGCTGTTCGAGCTATCGAGCCCGACGAGTGATCGCGCTGAGACCCCACGCGATGAGGCCCGAAATCGCGCCAACGATCACACCGGTGAACAGACTTGAGATCGTGGCGAACACACGAAAGATCACAGTTTCGAGAACCGGATCGATGTCTGAGAGGTTACCCCCGAGCTGCGGCTGCGCGCCGCCAGTGTTGACGTTCCACAGGAGCTGGTGCCCGAGCGCGAGAAACACGCCGTAGAGCGCGCCGACGATCAGAAGCGTGAGAAACGGATTCGGGACGCGCGCCGCCCACGCCACGCCGATCCAGATGATGACGGGGCCGAAGACGAAAAGTGCATTCAGCGGAGTGCCCTCCGCGATGAGATCGAGATCGTGAAGCACGACGCGGGGCACGGCGAGAAGCGCGAGCCCGACGAGAGCCACGAACGGCAGGCCGAGGCGACGCCGTGTGGGCGCAGGGCGCTGGCGGTCATCGGGAGGAAGCGGAGGTTGAGTCATGCTCTCGACGCTACGAAACCGAGGGCAGAGGGCGCGTCCGTCAATCGGCGACGTGTGAATACGCACAAGAGCGACACCTGCTGAACTGCACTGTCGCGATCGCGACGTTCGCCCTACGGTGGGTAGCGTGAGCGGCAGACAGCAGATCGGCGGTCAGCGCAGTCGGTGGCCGATGTGGGTGACAGACGCGCTGCTCGGCATGGCCGTCGCCGTCATCGTCATCGCCGTCATGAGTGCGGGTTATGGCGGTCGGCAGGACCCAGACGGCCTCGCCTATCTCTGGGCGATCGGCCTCGGTGCGCTCATGCTCGTGCGGCGTCGATACCCGGGGCTCGTGGTTGCCATCTCGGTGCTCGGGCTGTTCGCGTACTACACGGCGGGCTACCCGGCGATCGGCGTTGCCGTTCCGATTGTCGCCGCGCTGTATTCCGCGGCAGAATTCGGCAGGATGCTGTGGGGAATTGTGGCGGCGATCGTCGCGCTTCTCGTGAGTGTCGTCTTTCGCCTCATCGACGGGCAATCGGCCTCCCTCGTCGTCGGGTACGAACTGGCTGGTCACGCGTTCTTGATGGCTGGTGCGCTCGCGCTTGGCGACAGCATCCGTTCTCGCCGTGAGCTTGTCGCCCTGTCGTCGGAACGCGCGAAGCGCGATGCCGAGGAGCGGGCGCATGCCGAGAGGCTCACCGTCGCGCGTGACCTGCATGATTCGATCGGGCACGGCATCACAGTGATCTCGCTGCACACCGACATCGCGCAGGAGGCTCTGACGACGGACGAAACGTCACAGGCGGCGCGAGCACTGCGGCAGGTCTCGTCGGCAGCACGATCGACAATGGCCGATCTGCGCGAGACCGTTGCCGTTCTGCGAGACTCTCGCGCGAACGTCGCAGACGGGCTGGCGCGCATCGAGAGTGTCATTCCGAAGCATTCGCACATCGAGTTCACGACTGACATTCGTATGACGGGCGACCTGCCGCGTAGCGTAGACGGTGTCGCCTTCCGTATCGTGCAGGAAGCGGTGACCAACGTGATGAAGCACTCCAACGCGTCTCGCGCCCGCATCGAAGTGACAACCGAAGGCAGCCAGCTCATCGTCGCCGTCAGTGACAACGGGGCGACAGCTGCCGATGGCATCACCGAATCGCACGGCGTCACGGGCATGCACGAGCGAGCATCGTCAGTTGGCGGAGCTCTCACAATCCATTCGTCGCGGAACGGCTGCGATGTCGTCGCCCGGCTCCCGGTGGGGAGCGGCAGATGACACGGGTTCTTCTCGTCGATGACCAAGATCTGGTGCGCGCGGGCCTCAGGACGCTTCTCGAGAATGATCCGGAGCTCACCGTTGTGGCTGAAGCGCGCAACGGCAGGGAGGCCGTCGCGAAGGCACGCGAGTACGCACCGGATGTCGTGCTCATGGATCTTCGAATGCCCGAGATGGATGGAATCGAAGCAACTCGTGTCATCCGCCGAGACCCTGCATTGAGCGACGTGCGAGTGCTGGTCCTCACAACGTTCGACGAAGACGACGACATCATCGAGGCCATTCGCAACGGCGCTGCCGGGTACCTGCTCAAAGACACGCCTGCCGCAGATCTGCGGGCCGCAGTGCACACCGTCGCAGACGGCGGAAACCTCTTGTCGCCAGCCATTCTCGGTCACGTCATGGAGTATGTTGCCGCAACTCCGAAGCTTCAGGCGAAGGATCCTCGGCTCGATGAGCTCACCGAACGGGAGTATGCAGTGCTGAGCCGTCTCGCATATGGCGAGAGCAACGCCGAGATCGCGAGGTCTCTCTACATCAGTCCGGCTACGGCACGCACATATGTCAGTCGGATTCTCACGAAAATGGGGGTGCAGAGCCGAACGGAGCTCGCGGTCATCGCTCACCGTTCCGGGCTCGGCGATATCGACAGATCGTAGAAGCTGTCAGTTCTCGCGCAGGCGCACAAGGCGTTCGTGCCCGCTGGATTCCAGCTCGGTAATGGCGTCGCGCGACTTCAGAAAGTCGTTGAACGAGCGATAGCCGAGTGCCTTCTCACTGAATGAGGGGTCCATGCGACGCATATGCGTCTTCACAGCAGACGTGTGCAGCCATTCGTCCGAACCGTTCTTGTCATGCCCGAGCCGCAGCGCCCGCTCGAGAAGCGCTGTCGCGGCATCCTGATCGTCTGGGTCATTCACCTCTTCGGGGCCGTCGGTGACGGGCTCATCGGGTTGCGCCGCCTTCGCCTTGCGGGTCGCCTTACTCTTTGTGGGTGTCGGCTCTACCCGCGTCACACCCGACAGCGACTCGTACGATTCGAACTCGTCACACGCGGCAGCGAGAGATTTCGCCGTCGACCCGGCGACACCGACACCCACGACGTAGCGCCCGAGCCGCTTGCAACGCTGCGCGAGCGGAACGTAGTCGGAGTCGCCGCCCACGATGACGACGTGCGTGAGGTCGGGCAGGCGGAACATGTCCTCGACAGCATCCACGGCGAGGCGGATGTCGGCGCCGTTCTTCGCATATGCGGCGGCCGGGAAGAGCTGCACCAGGTCGACGGCGCGGGCAACGAGCTGCGTGCGATACTCAGCATTGACGTGCGACGACCAGTCGGCGTAGGCGCGCGTCAGAACGAGAGTGCCGAAGGATGCTGCAAAGTCGATGATCGCCCCAACCTCAATCGTGGCCTGCCGCAGGCGTTCGGCAATGGCAGGGTCATCGGGGTGGTCGGCGATCCGCTGGCGATCCTTCCCATAGGCGCCTCGCCCGTGCACTCGGTCGTACCAGGAGATCACGATGTTATCGAAGTCGAGGTAGACGGCGACGCGGGGATCCTGTGCCTCTGCCATGGTGCTCCTTACGCGGGTGGGTGACGTCTGCGTTCAGTCTTGCACGCTCGCGCCGCGTGCGTCAGTAGTCGTTCGCTGCGACGGCCTCGGCGTCGCCCGGGTGGAAACGGCGCAAGTGCACGTGGCGTGCAAAGCGGATGAGCGGCCGGATCAGCATCTCGACGCTGCCGATGACGAAGAGCCATGTTGCGGCGTACGAGGTGGCTTCAGAGAAGAAGAGAAAACTGCCCACGATGAACCAGAGACCGATGAGAATGTCATTGAGGATGCTGAGCGTCTCGTAGCGTTTGCGAATGACGATCTCTTCCGGGCCCAGACGGATGACCAGGGCTCCCCGCGTGTTTCCTGCCGTGGCGTCTGACATCGTGCTCCTTTCTCGAGCGGAGCACTCGGTCTGCGGTGTGCAGCGCGATCGTGCTCCGTGCGCACTTCACATTCTGGCGCTCGTGCGGCCCATATGCTCGCCGCGGCGACGTAGAGTGATCGTTTGGGACGCATGAACACCGATCTGCGTCGAGGTCTGGAATTGTTGAAACGTGAGTTCTGAATCGGCCGCTCCGCGTAAGCCGCGCCTCGGTCGCGACGTCTATGTGCTGGGCGTTGTCGCGTTCTTCGTCATGGTGGGTTTCGGCGTCGTCGTTCCCGTGCTTCCCGTCTTCGTGCGCAGCTTCGACGTCGGCTACCTCGAGGTGGGCGCTGTGGTGTCGGCGTTCGCGTTCATGCGCCTCATCGCGAGCCCGTTCTGCGGCTGGCTGATCAAGCGCGGAGGGGAACGCACGATCCTCGCGATCGGCATCGGGATCGTCGCCGTCTCAAGCGCGCTCGTCGGCCTCGCCCAGACCTACATCGAGGTTCTCGTGCTGCGCGGCGCCGGCGGCATCGGCTCTGCCATGTTCTCGGTCTCGGCGATGACGCTGCTGCTCGGGTCAACGCCGTTGTCGCTGCGCGGTCGTGCCGTCGGCTTCTACCAGGGCGGGTTCCTCATCGGGGGCATGGCCGGCCCGGCGCTCGGCGGCGTGCTCGCTCTCATCTCGCTGCGCGCCCCGTTCTTCTTCTATGCCGGGACACTCGCGATCGCCGGGCTCGTCGGGTTGTTCATGCTGCATCGCACCGAGACGAGCGAGACCGGGGCGAATGCCGTGGTGAAGCCCTTCCGTGAAGTCGTGCGCGACGTGCGCTATCAGGCAGCGTGCCTGGCGAACTTCACGCAGGGTTGGGCGGGGCTCGGCGTGCGCAGCGCGCTGGTTCCCGTGCTCGTCGTCGAAGTGCTGCACCACGATCCCGCGTGGACGGGCATTGCGTTCGCGATCGCCGCGGTTGTGCAGACGGCAATGCTGGCCCCGGCCGGCACGTTCGTCGACAAGGTCGGGCGGCGCCCCGCGATCATCGGAGCGTACGCGCTCGCTGCGGCATCCCTTGTCGTGATGCCGATCGTCGGCGAATTGTGGATGCTCGTCGTTCTTCTCGCGCTCTACGGCGTGGCGTCGGCGTTCACCGGAACTGCTCCCGCAGCATCCGTTGGCGACGCCGCCGGGGCGCGCGGCGGCACACCGGTCGCCGTGTTCTCGATGTTCTCAGACCTCGGGGCGATCATCGGGCCGCTCGTCGCCGGGGTGCTCGCCGACGTTCTCTCGTATGGTGCGGCATTCGGCGTGGCTGCGGCGCTGCTGCTTGCGGCATCCGTCTATGCATTCAGGATGCCGCGGGGCTACAGCGCCGCCTGACCCGAGCACGCCCCTTTCTCGGAGGGCGGCGCAGGCCAAACGTTGGTGCCGTGTGCGATCATGCCGATATGGCTCTCACCGTTCTGCCAGCCACGAACTTTGGCGACGTCGCCACGTTGGTCGGGCCGAAACGACCCGACGCCAACGTGTGTTTCTGCCTGAGCTACCGTCTCCCCGCGAAGGAGCATACCCAGCTGCACGGGTCTGCCCGGGCCGAACGCGTCAGACAATTGTGCGCCGAAGACCCGCCACCCGGCGTGATCGCCTACGAGGGTGACGAGCCTGTCGCGTGGGCGGGCGTGCACCCGCGGGCCGACACGAGCTTCGCCCGCAATCGCAAGATTCCGCACATCGACGATCTCGACGTGTGGAGCATCTGGTGCATGCGAGTGCGCCCAGGGCATCGCAAGCAGGGTCTCGTGCATCCGCTGCTGGCGGGCGCCGTCGAGTTTGCTCGTGAGTACGGTGCGCCGGCGGTGGAGGGATACCCGGTGGACAACCGCGGTGAGAAGGTCGACTTGACGATGGCGTACGTCGGCACCCGAGCAACGTTCGAGAAAGCGGGATTCACAAAAGCCGCGGATACAACATCGGTTCTTGCCGGCCTCCCCCGGGTGCTCATGCGCCGTGACCTGCGCTGAGCCAAAAGGCAAACGAAGCAGAACCGGATGCCTCAGCATCCGCCGCCCTGATGCGGTCAGTGGAGCGCGTCGAACAGGCCCAACACCTGTGCCGCATCTCGAGCGAGCAAGAACCCGACGATCCCCACGATCCACGCCGTTGAGCTTGCAGCGTTCTTGGTGATCCAGGCGTTGACGCGCTGGAGCACAGGTTCGATTGCACGGCGCGCGACGATGCGCGCGCCCAGGAGAACGAGCGCGGGGAGCACCATCACCAGGCAATAGCCCAGAATGAGACCCGCCGAGGCCGGCCACCCCGCACCGGATGCTGAGATCAGACCGATTCCGGCAAGGTAGGGGAGCATCGACGCCACCTCGATGAGAGCGGCGGTGAGTGCGAGCATCATGAGCGGCGCGATCGCGCGGGTGCGTACTGTCGTGACTGTGGTGGTTGGTGACCCCGGTGCTGCCGACGATCTGTCTGCTGACGCAGCATCCGTCACTCCCATCGCCCGCGCACGCCAACGGGCCAGCCGACCCGGTTCGGCGGGTTCGTCAGAAGAGGCACCGTTTTTCTTCTTTCCGGTGTCCATGGTGAAACTGAAGACGAGCATTCCGGCACCCAGCAGAAGCTCAAGCCAGCGCACGAACGGAGAAGCGAGTGCTGCCGAGATCGCGTCGGTGAAATAGGTAGCGCCGAGTGCGATCATGATGCCCACCGCGGCGTAGAACGCGGTGATCGTCGCCAGGTAGATCAGTAGTCGCCCCGGCCGAAGGCGCCCCGGGGCAAGAAGAAGCCAGACCGGGATGAGAAGTGTGCCGAAGCTCGTGGAATCGATGAGCGCGAGAATCGCGAGCACTCCGAAAAGTGCGGGGCCGTGCAGCGCAGCGCCGGTGAGGAAGTCCATGTCCATGCGTCCTATCGTCGCCAGAGCGGGCGAGGTGCGTCGTCGGGCAAAGGAGTGATCTTGGCCCGAGCGCCTTGTGGTTGCGTACATCCTTCGAGGGACGTGCGGTCGTCTGCAGTGTGCTGAAATAGGCGACATGGGCACACTCACCCGCACCGCGAGCCGGGCTGTCACCTGGGTCGGTGAGCGACCGCGCGTCATGCACTGGGGCGGCACCGTGCTGTTCGCGGCAGCATGCGCCGTGCTCGTCGTGGCGGGCAACGTGGGCTTCGTCGTCGACCGTGAGCTGAGCCGCGTGGCGTTCGCCGTGCCCATCGTCGTGGCGGTGCTCGGCAACGCGCTGAGGCGACGAGCGCCCGGCGTCGCCCTCGTGCTGAGCCTCGCCGCCGTGGGCATCGACCTGGCGCTGGGCGGGTCGAACGCCGTGATCCTGTACGTCATGGACGGGCTCTACTCGGCGTCCTGCTACGGTCGCCGCGGTGTTCGCCGAGCAACCTATGGCGTCGCTATTGCGGGAGTCGCGGTCGTCACCGCCGGCCCGATGGCGTTGGGGGTGAACGCCGTGGTGCTCGGCGCGCTGCAGGGCATCGCGATCTTCGGAACGCCGATCTGGTGGGGCGCGAATGTGCGGCAGCGCAATGAGATCGCCGAACTTGGCGACGAGCGCCTCGCTCTCGAGCGTGAGCGCAGCGACGACCTGCGTCGCATCGCCGAACTGCAGCGCGACGAGGCCGTGCGTGACGAGCGCTCGCGCATGGCGAGCGAACTGCACGACGTCGTCGCGTCGCGACTGTCTGCCATTGCGCTCAACTCGGCGGCGGGTCTCACGATGCCGATGAACGGCGATGGCGATGGCGATACCGATGCCGCATGGCAGCGCATCGCCGAACGTCAGCGCGTCGTGCTCGAGACTGTCCGCGAGTCGAGCATCGGTGCGCTCGACGATATGCGCTCCCTCATCACAGTGCTGCGGGCGGGAGATGAGCCGCTCGCTGCTGCCCCGGCAGATGCATCTCTCGCGGGGCTGGAACGACTGGTGCGAGACGCCGAGTCAGCATCCGGGATCAGCGTCTCGGTGTCGTTGCCGTCCGCGGGCGCGTATGACGTCCTCGGCGAGCCTGTGCGTCAGGCCATCACGCGCATCTGCGGAGAGATCATCACCAACGCGGTGAAACACGCACCCGGCGGCACGCTTGACCTGGTCGTCGCCGTCGACGATGTTGTGCGCGTCGACGCCCGCAACACGATGCCGCAAGCAGGCCAGGATGCTGCGGTGCCCAGCGCCGGAATCGGCATACGCGTGATGCGCGAACGAGCCGAGGCATTCGGAGGTGCGCTGGACTCGTTCGTCGACGAGAGCGGATGCTGGCGCGTCGACGTGAGCATTCCTGTGCAGCCGGTCTCCGCGGGGGCGACAGCGTGAGCGGCATCCGGGTCGTGCTCGCCGACGACCACGCTGCGATCCGCCTGGGGCTGCGCACCATGCTCGAGAACGCGGGCATCGTCGTTGTCGGTGAAGCGGCTCAAGGTGACGAGGCCGTGACGCTCGCCGCAGAGCTCGCGCCCGATGTTGTGCTCATGGATATTCGGATGCCCGGCCGAGACGGCATCAGTGCGACGCGACAGATCACGCGCGAAGCGCTCGCCGATGTGCTCGTGCTGACCACGTTCGACCTCGACGAGTTCGTCTTCGAAGCCATGCGCGCCGGTGCGGCGGGATTTCTGCTGAAGACCGTCGAGCCTGACGACCTCGTCGCGGCGATCCGGCACGTGGCTGCGGGTGACGGAGTCATCGCGCCCCAGGTGACGCGGCGCCTTCTCGCGGCGTTTGCCGGGGAGCCCGGCCGCGGCACAGGGCGAGAAACGGCGAACGTGAGGGAACCTGGTCAGGCTGTGCGTCATCCGCAGGGAGCACCCGCGCGCGAAGACGCGGGGCGCGGTGTTGACGAGCTCACCACACGCGAGCGCGACGTCCTCGGCGCTCTCGGTCGCGGACTGTCGAACCAGCAGATCGCCGGGGAACTCTCCATCTCTGAAGCCACCACGAAGACCCACGTCTCGCGCGTGCTGCGCAAGCTCGACTGCACTTCGCGCATGCAGGCGGCGATTGTGGCGCGAGAGAGCGGTCTCGCGTAGGGCTTATTCCTGTCGCGGACGTTGTATCTGACCCTGCGCCTTCCGCGCCCCGTCGCTGTCCCGAATTCGTGCCGCGTTCTTGTGTGCGCATCCGAAGGATCAAGAGTGCAAACGCACACGTGGCACGAAATGAGGGTTCCCGGGGTCGCGGAGCTCAGCGGGGCTCAGCCGGGCTCAGCGAGGATCAACGGGCGCAGCCGGGCTCAGCGAGGATCAACGGGCTCAGCCGGATTCAGCCGGCAGGGCGCCTCACAGCATCCGGCCGGTAAATGTCGGGCTCGAAATACAGCACGCGTGCCACCGGCACCGCATCACGGACGCGGCGTTCGATGGCGTCGATGCCCGACGCGACGTCGTCGAGCGTCGCCTCGCGCGGAAAGCCGAGCTTCGCGGCGACGAGCAGCTCTTCGGGGCCGAGATACAGCGTCTTGATGTGGATGAGCTCCTCGATCTCGGTGCCCGAGGTGATCGCCGCGACGATGCGCTCGCGATCCTCGGCCGTTGCGCCCTCACCGACAAGCAGACTCTTCGTTTCGATGCCGAGAATCACGGCGACGACGACCAGAAGCGTTCCGATGAACAGAGTGCCGATCGCGTCGAAGACCGGGTTGCCGGTGATCACCGTGAGCCCAACGCCGAGCAGCGCAAACACCAGACCGAGCAGCGCGGCGACGTCTTCGAGCAGCACGACGGGCAGCTCGGGAGCCTTGGCGCGGCGCACGAACTGCGCCCATGAGCGGTCGCCGCGCAGCGGGTTCGACTCGGCAATGGCCGTGCGCAGCGAGAAGCTTTCGAGCACGATCGCCACGGCCAGCACGGCGATCGGCAGCCACCACATCGTGAGCTCGTGCGGATGCTGCAGCTTATTGATGCCCTCATAGATCGAGAACACGCCGCCGACGCTGAACAGGATGATCGCAACGACGAACGCGTAGACGTAGCGCTCGCGGCCATACCCAAACGGATGCTCACGGTCAGCGTCCTTACGCGCACGGCGCCCGCCGACGAGCAGAAGCAGCTGATTTCCCGAGTCCGCGACCGAGTGGACCCCTTCGGCAAGCATGGACGCGGAACCCGACAGGCCCCACGCGACGAACTTGGTGATCGCGATCCCGAGGTTTGCCGAGAACGCGGCGATGATCGCCTTGTTGCCTCCTGATGCGCTCACAATGCTCCTTGGGTTGCTGAAATGAGCTTACCGGCGCCGTGCCCTCAGATCGATGCCCGTGCGATATGCGATTCGAGCGGATGCTGGTCAGCGACGTCGAGCAGTGCGGCGACGCCGTCGATCGGCTCCGTGTGCAGTGGCGGCTGCACGGCACCGCCGAGCCCCTTTTCTCGCAGAGCCTCTTCAAGGTGCGTGCGGAAGAATTCTGATTTGGTCGGCAGTGATCCCACGGCGCTGACGCGCGTCTTCCCGCCTTCTGACCAGCCCGCGCGAACGAGTGCCGACCGTGCGGAGTGTGCCAGTTCGGCTGCAGCCTCGCGCACAATGTGTGTCGCGACCCCATCGCCGGCGCGTGCGGCGTCGACGGTGGTCCGGCAGAAGGACGCGATGCGCGAGACGCGGCGCGGGTCGGATTGCAGCACCATGTAGAGCTCGTCGAGTGGCCCGAACGCCCGCTCCGCCTGTTCGGCCAGCGCCGTTGCTGCGCCCCTCCCGTCGAATGCGCGCATCACGGCGGCGAGCCCGGCGCGCCCCACCCAGTACCCGCTGCCGGCGTCGCCGATGAGGTTGCCCCAGCCGTCGACCTTCGCGACGCCGACCTCCGTGACCGCGAGCACGACGACGCCCGTTCCGACCGCGAGCATGACGCCGGGCTCGGTGTCATTGGCGGCGAGGTAGCCGCTGACCGAGTCGTGCGCGACGGCGACGCGACGCACGCCCAAATGCCGGAGAGCGCTGAGAAACTTCTCGGGCGTCGTCGCTGCGGGCGTCAGCCCTGAGACGCCGACAGCAACCTCGGCGCACGTGGCGTCGTGCGTGTCGGCGAACGCGCGCACCTCGTCTGCCATCTGGTCGAGCACCGGTCTGTCGGTGAGTACGCCGGGCGCGGATGCTGTCAGCTCGCGCCCCCCATCGGTGATCCCGCGCAAACGGACACCTGATTGGCCGCCGTCGAGACTGAGTCGAGTGATGTGAGTCATGTGTGCTTTCGTGTCAGGCAAGAGTGATGGATGCAAGGGAACGAGGTGAGAGACGATCCTGCAGCACGAGCGTCGCGGCGCCGAGAGCGGCCGCATCGGTGCCGTTGACGGACATGCGCACGTCAACGCGCTGTACCGCGCGAGCGAAGGCGCGCTCGTCGAGTCGCTCGGCAATCGTGCGCGCATAGAGGCTGCCGAGGGTCTGGAAGGCGCTTCCGGCGAGGACAATGAGTTGCACGTCGATGAGATTCACCATCGACACGACGGCGGCGGCGAGGTACTCGGCGGAACGGGCAAAGATCGCGGATGCTGTCGCGTCACCGCGAGCAGCGAGGTCAGCGAGACGCGCGAAGTCCGTCGTGACTTGACCGGTGAACGCCATCTCGAGGTCTCCCCGGCTGACAGCATCCAGCGCGGCATCGACCACCGCCTGGGGCCCGGCGTAGAGCTCGACGCAACCGACATTTCCGCACGTGCATGTCGGCCCCATCGCATCGACCGTGACGTGACCGAGCTCGCCGACGTTCGCCTGCTGTCCGTGGTAAATCGTGCCGTCGATCACGATGCCCACACCGATGCCCGCCCCCATATAGACGGAAGCGTATGTGTTGTAGTCGCCGGTGGCGCCAAGCCAGAACTCGCCGATCGCGGCAGCGGTCGCATCGTTGTCGAACGTGCAGGTGAATCCCGTTGCCTCGGAGAGCGTTTCTGCTGTGGGGAACCCGGTCCACGCCGCGAGCGCGGGCGCGCCCATGATGGCTCCCGCGTTACGGTCAATGGGTCCGGGCGTCGCAACGCCGATGCCCACGACGGCATCTCGGTCGACGTCCAGGCCGCTGAGCAACTGCTCGATATCAGCGGCCATGCGCTCAATCGCGGGCTCAGGCTCGGAGTCGCCAACTCCGGGCACGCGGAGGCGCCCGATCACTGTCCCGGCGAGGTCGGCGACGATGTACGTCGTGTAATCCCGACCGATGTGCAGACCGATGCCGAGACGCGATGCTGGGTTGATCTCGAGGGAGGTGCGTGGCTTGCCACCGGTGGAAGCGCCACGGCCGGTCTCAGAGACCAGACCATCGTGCAGAAGATCGCGAACGCACGTCGAAACCGTCGCCTGCGTCAGCCCGGTCATCTCCGCAAGTTCGACGCGGCTGACGGGGCCGGTTGACCTGATGAGGTCGAGGATTTTCCCGCGGGACGACCCGCGGCGGCGAGAGGGTGCTGGCACAGCATCCATGGTAACTTACCGCGCTTTATAAAGCTACTGAAGTAAGTGTCGAGAGCCTTTCGACGATGCCCTTGGAGTTGAGTCTACCTCGCGACTGGTGACGCGGTGGGCTGAGCGTGGGTCTGGTCAAAAAGTTAGTTTCAGTGTGTAACATAGTCGGATCATCGAAACCCGCGCGAAAGGCACCACATGACAGAGCTGTCATCTCACACACTCTCCGCCGTCGATGGAGGTCCCCGTCACGACGCCGATGTCGCGCGGCACCTGCGAGCGGGAGGCGTGAGTGTCATCATCACAGCCGACAGCGGCGCAATGCCGTCGATCGTGTACTGGGGAGCCGACCTCGGAGAACTCGACGACGACGCGCTGCACGAGGTGCTCGCGGCGACGGAGCCCCGGCTCGACAACTCGGTCGACAGCCCCCGGCGAGTCGGAATCGTTCCCGAGGCAAGTACGGGCTGGTTGGGTGCACCGGGCCTTCAGGGGCACCGTGTCGACGGCTCGGCCTGGTCGCCCAAATTTGTCGATGTGAGGCACGAAGTGCACGAGAAGACGCTAACGAGCCGCGGATCCGACGCGACAGCGGGTCTTGAGCTCACCGTGATCGTCGAGCTCACGGAATCGGGGCTGCTGCGTGCCCGTGCCGAAGTCAGCAACACGGCAGATTCGGGGTACACGGTTGACCGGCTTGCCGTCACGTTGCCTGTTCCCCCTGTCGCCCACGAGATTCTCGATCAGACAGGACGGTGGGCGAAGGAGCGGGTTCCGCAGCGTCGAGACATTGTCGCGGGAACGCATCTGAGAGAGTCGCGTCGAGGACGGACGGGCGCTGATGCCGCGACAGTGCTTGTGGCCGGTGAGCGTTCGTTCGGATTCCAGTCGGGCGAGGTATGGGGTCTCCACGTGGGGTGGAGCGGTAATCATCTTTCCTATGTCGAGCGCCACAACAACGGGCACACTCTGCTCGGTGGAGGCGAGCTTCTGCTGCCAGGCGAGGTCGCGTTGTCAGCGGCAGAGAGCTATTCGACGCCGTGGGTCTACGGGTCGTACGGCGTCGGTCTGGATGAGCAGGCGGCTCGCTTTCATGCGTACCTGCGCTCGCGTCCGCAGCATCCGACAGCTGACAGACCCGTGACGCTGAACGTCTGGGAGGCCGTGTATTTCAATCATCGCCTCGACACGTTGCTCGAGCTCGCAGACCGTGCCGCAGAAGTGGGTGTTGAACGTTACGTGCTCGATGACGGCTGGTTCCGCCACCGTCGCAGCGATGACGCCGGCCTCGGCGACTGGTACGTCGATGAGGGTGTCTGGCCCGACGGCCTCAGTCCGCTGGTGGAGCGCGTTCGCGAGCGTGGCATGGAATTCGGCCTCTGGTTCGAGCCGGAGATGGTCAACCCTGACTCCGACCTCGCCCGACAGCATCCGGAATGGATCATGCAGACAGGGGGGCGGATGCCGCTCGAAGCGCGCAGCCAGCAGGTTCTCAACGTCGCAATTCCCGAGGCGTATGAGTACCTCCTCGCACGGATCTCCAGCCTCGTCTCCGAATACAAGATCGACTACATCAAATGGGACCACAATCGCGATCTGATCGAGCCAGGATCGACCGCACGAGCAGGAGCCGCTGGCACACACGAGCAGACGGCAGCGGTCTACCGGCTTCTCGAGGAACTGAAGAGACGGCATCCGGGTCTCGAGATCGAATCGTGTTCGTCAGGCGGCGCGCGGGTCGACCTGGGGGTCCTTGAGTTCACGGACCGGGTCTGGGCAAGCGACTGCATCGATCCTCTTGAGCGCCAGCAGATTCTGCGCTGGACTGCCCAACTGCTGCCTCCCGAGCTCGTGGGCAACCACATTGCCGGGCCGCGCTCACATACAACGTCTCGCACGCACGATCTGTCGTTTCGCGCCACCACCGCGCTCATCGGGCATCTCGGTGTCGAATGGAACATCGCACAGGCGACGGATGCCGAGCGTGCGGAACTGCGAGAGTGGATTGCACTGCACAAGCGGTTCCGGTCTCTCATTCACACAGGGACGGTTGTGCGCCCGGACGCGCCGGATGACGCCGTTGTCGTATCCGGAATCAGGGCGGAGGACGCCTCAGAGGCGTTGATCGAGATCGCCATGTGCGCCCGACCTGCAGCGTGGCCGCCGAGTGTTATCCGCATCCCCGGCCTGGATCCGGAGCGCCGGTATCGCGTGGCCGCGGTCGGCCCCGATGCTCCGCGCACGATTACCGCGTCGACACCCGCCTGGCAGCGAGACGGGGGCCTCGAGCTCACGGGGCGAGCGCTCGGTCTGGTCGGAATCCAGGTTCCGCCTCTGCATGTTGAGCACGCCGCTCTCGCTCACATCACGGGGCTGTAGCGGTCGGGGTATCTGCGGGCGCTGCAGCACGTCGCGCGTGCGCGGCGCCCGCAGGTGAGAAGAGCTCGGTGATGGCGAGTACTGCTCCAGCGCGTGCCCATTCCGAGAAGTCGAACGGCTGCACGTCGAGGTCAACCTCCTGCTCGGCCTCGAGGTTCCGGTTCAGAGCGTCATGTACCTCTCGTGCGGCGAACTCGTAGACGGCGAGTCCATCTCCCGACAGGATGACTTTCTCGGGGTCGATCGCATTTACGACAAAAGCGATCAGCGCGCCCAGTGCCTTTCCGGCGTCGTCGAAAGCGCGACGTGCTGCGCGGTCATCGGAGCGGGCCATGGCGACGACCTGCTCGTAGTCGAGCGAGTGCCCGCCGACGGCACCGACGATTGCCTCGTTGACGAGGTAGCTCGACGCACACCCGCGGTGGCCCTTGCCGCAAATGGGGCCTCCGGAGTCGACGATAACGTGGCTCAGTCGTCCGGCGCGGCCATGAGCGCCGGTGACGGTGGCATTGTGTATGACGAGACCGCAGCCGATTCCTGTTCCGACGGTGATGAGCGCCATCGATGACAGGCCGGCGCCGGCGCCGAACCAGTGCTCCGCTGTCGTGAGCGCGAGAACGTCGTTCTGCACCGCGCATGTGTACCCCGTGGCCTCGTGCACGAGGGATCCGAGACGCACCCCATCCCAACCGAGGAAGGCCGACTGCATGACGACGGGATCGTCGCCGTCAAAGACGATGTCGCCCGCGAGGCAGACACCGATCGCGGTGATGCCCGGATGCCGATTCTCAACGCGGCGCGTCATCGCGGCGATCTGTGCGACGACGTCTGAGACCTCCGCGGTGGCGAGTGGCTCGTCTGCAGAGAAGAGCACGCGGGCGCTGAGGTCTGTGACCACTGCGTACAGTCGATCGCCGGTGAGTTTGAACCCGAGAAATCGGTAGGTGTCGGTTTCTAACTGAAGCATCTCCGACGGTCGGCCGGTCGTCGAGCGCCGTTCAGGCGCTGCCTCCGTCAGTAGATGGCCGTTGACCAGTGCGCGCGTCGCGCGTGTCAGTGTCGCCCTCGACAGCCCAAGACGCCGAGCAAGTTCGGCGCGTGGCAGAGAGCCATGAACGAGCACCTCGCGGAGCACTGTGCGCTCAGCCCGAGCGAGGAGTGGTCGACGTGGGGGCATCACATCTCCTGTCGTCATGTGGTGGGCAGCACCACTGCTGCCACAGCACTGTTTCAGCCTGATACTAACGCTGTCATGATCAGCGAAGCACCCGCACCCTCGCCAAGTCGCGTCAATCGCACAATTTCGCAGGGCGTCGCTGGGCGGCGTGGGTCACGGTTTCGGCGATTTGTGCAAACGTTTCGACGCAGAACCCTTGACGGAGATAGTTTCACTGTGTAACTATTGTCGGCACCGAGGTCTTCTCTCCCAAGAGAGGGTGTTCAACGTTCCGTCACAAGCGGGATGGAGAGCTCACTCGGACTGCACATACGTAGAAACGCGACGGGCGGCTTCAACTGCATCCGGTCGCCTTCCAAAGACAACGCATCGAAGGAGATGCTCCATGCGCACCTCTCAGTTCATGGCCCCCGCCGTACTCGCCGCTGCCGCGCTCGCCCTCTCCGGGTGTTCCGCGGCATCAGGTGACGGTGCCTCAGATGGCCCAGTCACCATTGAATACTGGGCCTGGGGAACATCGCAGAAGCCCCTCGTCGACGCCTGGAACGCGTCCCATCCTGATATCCAGGTCAAGCACACGGATGCCGGGGGCGGCTCGGACTCCTCGGCCAAATTGGTCACGGCGACGCGCGCAGGAAACGCTCCCGACGTTGCGCTCGTCGAGTACAACACGTTGCCCGCAATGATCGTTGCGGGCGTCGCAATTGACATCAGCGATCAGATCTCCGACCTCTCCGACGACTTCGCCCCGGGCGTATGGAGTCAGGCCACGTTTGACGGCACAAGCTACGGTGTGCCGCAGGATGCCGGGCCCCAGGCACTCACCTACAACAAGGCTCGGTTCGATGAGCTCGGGATCGACGTGCCGACGACGTGGGCCGAGTTCGCTGATGCTGCGCAGAAGGTCCACGACGCTGACCCCGACACCTACATCACAACGTTCGCTCCGGCTGAGTTCGGCGGCTTTGCCGGGTTCGCTCAGCAGGCTGGAGCAGAGTGGTGGTCCGTCGACGGAGACGAGTGGACCGTCAACTTCGACGACGAGAAGTCGGTGGCCGTCGCTGACTACTGGCAAGATCTCATCGATCGAGACCTCGTTCTCGCCGAGCCGCTTCTCACACCGGAATGGAACGCCGAGCTCAATGACGGCAAGGTCCTTTCGTGGCCGGCCGGGCTTTGGGCTGCAGGCGTGCTCAACGGCGTCGCCGGTGACATGGCCGGCGATTGGGCTATGGCCCCGCTCCCGCAGTGGACCGAGGGTGAATCCGCTGTCGCGTTCCAGGGCGGTTCGGCGGCCGTGGTGACGTCGTCATCAAAGCACGTCGAGGCGGCAGCTGAGTTCGCCTCGTGGATGGCAACGGCCGACGAAGCTCTGAAAATTCAGATTCGAGAGGGACAGTACCCGGCATCGCTTCAGGGTCAGGAACTCACCCTCGAGAGCGACCCGCCGACGTTTATGCCGCAGCAGGACGACTACTGGAAGATCGCGGCCGAGATCGCAGCAAACACGATCCCCGAGATCAGCTGGGGTCCGAACGTGAACGTTGCGTCCACGGCATTCCAGGACGCGATGTCAGCGGCGGTCACCGATGGCACGCCGCTCCGGGATGCTTTGACGAAGACAGAGAAGGTCGTCGTCGATGACATGGAGTCCGAAGGCTTCACGGTCACAGCCGAGTAGTGGCCTGGCCGTTGGTGTGCGCACCAGCATCCGAGCCCTGTCTGCATTGATCACCGTCTGCGTGGAGAAAAGCAATGACCGTTGACGTCCGTACGCAAACGCCTCGCTTGAGGCGATCGAAACCCGCCCGCCGATGGGCCGTTCCTTACGCATTCCTGACACCGGCCGGAGTTCTCTTTGTCGTGTTCCTTGCGATCCCGATCCTCTATGCGCTGTATTTGAGCTTCCGCGCGATGAAAGTCACCGGTGGGGGACCGTTCGGGGTGCGGGAGGAAACCTGGGCCGGTTTCGAGAACTACATCGCGACATTCACCGATTCCGAGTTTCTCGCGGGGTTCGGGCGTCTCGCGATCTACGGAGTGATCGCGGTCCCGGTGACACTCGGTCTCGCTCTGTTGTTCGCGTTGCTGCTCGATCTCCCGAGAGTGCGAGCCGCGCGATTCTCGCGGGTTGCGATCTTCATTCCCTACGCGGTTCCCGGAGTCATCGCTTCTCTGCTCTGGGGGTTCCTCTATCTCCCGTCGACGAGTCCTTTGAACTGGGTGCTGAACAATCTGGGCATCCCCGACGTCGAGGTCCTGACGGGAGGAGCGCTCTTCCCCGCTGTGGCGAACATCGCGATCTGGGGCGGTGTCGGGTTCAACATGATCATCATCTACACGTCGCTCCGCGGCATCCCGAATGAAATGCACGAGGCTGCCCGCATCGACGGCGCGAGTGAGTGGGACATCGCCTTGCGCATCAAGATCCCACTCGTCGCTCCCGCGCTGGTCCTGACCGGACTGTTCTCGCTGATCGGCACCCTGCAGGTATATGGAGAGCCGATGACCCTTCGGCCGATGACCAACGAGATCTCGCAGACGTGGGTTCCGCTCATGAAGATCTACCGGGATGCCTTCGCACGCGACGACCTCTCGCTCGCCGCGGCCTCGTCCGTGGTTCTCGCACTGGGAACGCTCGTCGTCTCGATCGTGCTGCTCCGCATCACCCAGAAGCAAGCGTTTGGAGAAGGACAATGACCGCGGCCACCGAGACGTCGTCATCAGTGCGCATTGTGCGCGATTCTGGGCGGCACGAACAGCGCAGACGCGCGGCACGGCGCCCGCTCGTCGGGTCGGCCGTTTTGCTCCTCGGTGCTGTCTACTGCCTCGTGCCTGTGCTCTGGGTTCTCGTCGCCTCGACAAAGTCGAACTCGGAGCTGTTCACCACACTCACCTTCCTGCCGGGAACGGGGCTGCTGCAGAACATCTCCGACCTGTTCTCGTACGGAGGCGGGCTCTTCGGTCTATGGGCGTGGAACAGCCTCATCTTCGCCGGATTTGGAGCTGTGCTGTCGACGCTGATCTCGACAATGGCCGGCTACGCACTCGCAAAGTTCCAGTTTCCTGGTCGCCAGGTCTGGTTCTACGCGATCCTGGCCGGAGTTCTTCTGCCCGGCATCACTCTCGCAATCCCTCAATACCTGCTGATGTCCAAGATCGGTCTCGCGGGATCATACTGGTCTGTGCTGCTGCCGTGCCTGATCTCACCGTTCGGAATCTTCCTCGCCCGCGTCTACGCCTCGTCAGCAATTCCATCCGAGACGATGGAGGCCGCACGCATTGACGGGGCGGGAGACGTGCGCATCTTCACGTCGGTTGCTCTTCCCATGATGGTTCCGGGAATGGTTACGATCTTCCTTTTGCAGTTCGTCGGAATCTGGAACAACTTCCTGCTCCCGTTCATCATGCTCTCCGACGAATCGAAATACCCGCTGACCGTGGGGCTGTACACGTTGCTGTCCAAAGGATCGGGCACTCCGTCGCTGTACAGCCTCGCGATCATCGGTGCGGCCGTCTCGATCATTCCGCTGATCATCATGATGCTCGTGCTTCAGCGATACTGGCGACTCGATCTCGTGAGCGGCGGGCTGAAGGGATGACAGACATCGCAGAACGGCGGACGCTCGGAGCGACGGGGCTTGACTGTGGTCCGCTGGTTTTCGGAACGTCGGGGATTGGCCAGGGCGGCGATGCGCACATGGCGAGAACTGCTCTGCGCGCTGCGGCTGATGCCGGACTGCGAGACTGGGACACGAGCAACGGCTACGGGCTCGCTGAACGCTACGTGGGCACGGTCCTCGCTGAGCGAAGGAACCAGGGCATCCAGGTCTTCACGAAGGCGGACCCCCTCGCAGCGAGCACCGATTTTACCGGTGATCGCGTGCGCGCATCTGTTGACGAATCACGCGAGAGGCTCGGGCTCGATGTTCTGCCGGTCGTTCACCTCCACGATCCCGAGCGCATCACCTTCGATGACGCGATGGGGCGTTCGGGGCCCGTTCGCGCTCTCGTGGCCCTTCGGGATGCAGGCGTGATCAAGCACATCGGCGTCGCCGGGGGTCCCGTCGGGCTGCTTCAGCGTTTCATCGAGACGGGCGAATTCGAGTTGGTCGTCACCCACAACAGGTACACGCTTCTCGATCGATCGGCGGAGGCACTCCTTGACGCGTGCGCAGAGCGCCACATCGGCGTCTTCAACGCCGCGCCCTTCGGCGGAGGCGCTCTGACTGCCGACGAAGGCCCGGTTGGCAGCTACCACTACCGCGAGGTCAATGAGGTGCAGCGCAGTGCCGTCCTCCGCATCCGCGATATCGCACGTGCGCACGGTGCCCCCGTCGGCGCACTCGCTCTTGGACTCAGCCTTCGGGATCCCCGAATCTCCGCGACCATCGTCGGTGCGTCAACGGCGTCGCACATTGCGCGGCTCATCGAGTGGGCATCGCTGAGCGTGGACGACGATGTCTGGCCCGAACTCGAGCGAGCGCTGCCCCCTCGCGCCCATCAACTGGGGGCGGATGAGCGATAACGGGCAGCGAGCAACGCAGACGCGCACCACCACGAGCAGAAAGCAGACCATGGCAGACCAGCAATACAATCCGGGCCGTCTCCTCTATGGCGGCGATTACAATCCCGAACAGTGGCCTCGCGAGGTCTGGGCAGAAGACATTGAACTGATGCGCAGCGCCCGCATCAACACAGTGAGCATCGGCATCTTCTCGTGGGCGATGCTTGAGCCTCGCGAAGGCGAGTACGAAGCCGGTTGGCTCGACGAGATCATCGATCAGCTGCACGACGCGGGCATCGGGTTCTTTCTCGCGACTCCGACAGCGTCCCCTCCGCCGTGGTTCACCCGGGTGCACCCGGATGCTCTGCCCGTCCGCTCCGATGGCACGCAGCTCAGTCACGGTTCGCGAGACACCTATGCTATCAGCGCACCGGCGTACCGCGCAGCGTCTCGTTCCATCGCGCGCTTCCTCGCCGAGCGCTACGGGCATCATCCCGGCCTTCGGGGCTGGCACGTGCACAATGAGTACGGAACGATCGACTACGGCCCACACGCTGCCGTTGCCTTCCGCCGCTGGCTTCGAGCCAAGTACGGCACTCTCGACGATCTCAATACGGCCTGGACCACGGCATTCTGGTCGCAAAGATACAGTGACTGGGAGGACGTCCTTCCCCCTCGAGCAACTCAATACCTCCACAACCCCGCGCAGGCTGTCGATTTCAAACGGTTCAATTCCGACGAAATGCTCGCCGCGTTCAGCGAGCAGAAGGCCGAGATCGAAGCATCCGGTTCCCACGCCCCCGTGACGACGAACTTCATGCTGCCGACCTGGAATCATCTCGAGCAGTGGTCATGGAGCGCGGCGCAGGACGCCGTGTCGATTGACCACTATCTCGACACCGATGGACCGGACGGCGAGACGCATGTCGCGTATGGAGCCGATCTCACGCGATCGTGGGCGCACGGACCATGGCTTCTCATGGAGCAGAACGCGACGGGGATTCGTATGGGTGATCGGACAATCCTCAAGGAGCCGGACCGCATGATCCGCAATTCCCTGGGATACATCGCTCGCGGCTCGCAGAGCTCGCTGTTCTTTCAGTGGCGCGCCTCGGCCGGAGGGTCCGAGTTCTGGCACGGCGCTCTCGTCCCGCACGCCGGAGGTTCCTCGCGTGCGTTCGACGCCGTCATTGAGCTCGGCGGCATCCTTGAGGCGATCAGCGAGGTGGCCGAGCCGCCCGTCGACGGGCGGCTTATCGAGTCTGACGTTGCGATCGTGTGGGACGCCGAGGGATGGTGGTCGACCGAGACCCCGCACTTGCCCAATGATGCCCTGTCGTACTCGGAAGAAGTACGAGCAACCCACCGGGCGTTCTGGAGGAGCGGGGTCTCCGTCGACTTCGTGCGGGCTGGAGATGATGTGAGTCGTTACCGGCTGGTGATCGTCCCGAGCATGTTCGCGATGAGTGAGGATGCTGCCGCCTGGGCGTCCGCGTACGTCACATCGGGCGGTCAGCTCGTCGTGCAATTCTTCTCGGGGGTTGCCGATCTGAACCAGAGTGTCATCACTGGTGGCTACCCGGGGAGGCTTCGCGAACTCCTTGGGGTGCGCGTGGAAGAGATCCGCCCGCTCCACGACGGTGAAACTGTGGAACTCAGCGGTGCGCTCCAGGGTGAGCTGTGGTCGGAACGTGTGCACTCCGAGGGGGCGGTACCTGTCGCCGAGTACAGCGCCGGTACCCTGGCCGGCATGCCCGCGGTGACCCGCAACACCGTCGGCGCGGGAACCGCGACGTATCTGTCAACGCGGCTCACCCAGCAGTCACGTGACGCGTTCTACGCGGCTCTTTGTGACGAGCTGGGTATCGCTGAGGTGCTTCCGGGTGCATCGGCGCTCGGCGTTGAAGCCGTGCGCAGACGTGGCGCTCGCGGAGACTATCTGTTCCTCCTCCATCACGGCACCGCCCCCGTGACTGTTTCAGGGGCCGGCGACGAGCTGATCTCAGGAACGACTATCGGGCCCGAGACTGACGCATTCTCCTTGCCACCCGGCTCGGTCGCCGTGATTCGCGAATCTTCACGCGAATGGACGCTGGAGGAGGAACAGGTGCTTCACCAGACGTGATCGTCATGCTGCACGGCGACGACATGGAGGCGCCCATCGCAACCGCATCCGCTCGTTCTGGCTGATTGCCGTTCAATTCTGCCGAATGAGCGGGAGTTTCCTCGAGCATACAAGGCGGTGCAACCTCAGCAGCGAGGTTCACCACCGTGGTCAAAAAGTTACTTGACAGACATAATAAAGTCTTCTAAGAAAGTACATGACGATTGCGATTCCTCGTTGAGTCGCAATCCACAACCCGCCGTCACTGCACCGTGACGGTCTCTCGATGAAAGGTCCAATGATGTCCCTGAAATCACCGTGGCGGAAGAAGGCCGGCGTTGCCGTTGCCTCCCTATCCGTTGCTCTTCTTGCCCTCACAGGGTGCTCGTCATCCAGCTCCGCCGACGGCGGATCGAGTGGTGCAACTCTGGTCGCGTACACCGGGCAGGCGGGCGACTACCAGATCAACTTCAACCCGTATTCACCGACGAATATCGGTGGGGTCGGGACAATCTTCGAGTCGCTCTTCTTCGTGACTCAGGTCAACTCCGACCCGTACAAGCCGCTCCTCGGGACGGAGTACTCGTGGAACGATGACGGAACGGAACTCGACGTCACCCTGCGTGATGGCGTCACCTGGTCCGACGGTGAAGCATTCAGCGCTGATGACGTCGTCTACACGTTCACGATGCTGACGGACGTGCCGGCGATCAACGGCATCGGATTTGACGGAGTCGTTGAGAAAGTCGATGACACGCACGTGACCTTCACATTCGAACACCCCGCGTTCGTCGACGGGCCAAATATCCTGGGAAAGGCCCCGATCGTCCCCGAGCACATCTGGAAAGACATCGATCCGACGACTGACGTGGTGGGGGACCCGGTCGGTACCGGTGCATACACCCTCGGGAACTTCAAACCACAGGCATTCACCCTGACGGCGAACCCGGACTACTGGGATGGCGAGCCAAAGGTAAAGACGGTCCGCTACCTCTCACTCTCTGGCAACACCGCAGGTGCCGACGCACTTGCCGCAGGCTCCATCGATTGGCAGACAGGCCCCGTCCCGGACATCGAAAACATCTCGAAGACCTACCCCGGCTACGACGCCATCACCGTCCCGATGAATCAGATGGCACTGTTGACCTGCTCGAACACCGACCTTGGCTGCACCGGTCCGCAGACCGACCCTGCCGTCCGCAAGGCGATCTACTACGCGATCGACCGTGACCAGCTCAACTCGCTGGCCTTCCAAGGCACCGCCAGTGATGTATCGCCGACCTTCGCCTTGCCGGAGGCGCAGGGCGACCTCATCTCTGACTCGATCAAGGAGCAGATCGCTCCGGACACGCCTGACACCGACAAAGTGGCGACGATTCTCGAGGATGCCGGTTACACCAAGGGTTCTGATGGAATCTACGCGAAAGACGGCGTCAAGCTGAGCCTCACCGTCGAGGTCGTCACCGGATGGACGGACTACATCACCGCCATTGACACGATGACCCAGCAGCTGGAGGACGTCGGAATTGAGCTAATCGCGTCACAATCGTCATGGAACGAGTGGACAAACAAAAAGTCGAAGGGCAAATTCGAGCTGGTCATCGACTCGCTCGGCCAAGGGCCAGCAAACGATCCCTACTACCTCTATAACAACTACTTCTCGACAACCAACACCGCAGAAGTCGGCAAGGCTGCTCCCGTCAATATCAGCCGGTATAGCGACAAGGCTGTGGACGACGCGCTCGCGATCCTCAAGAGCACGAACCCGGACGATGTTGACGCGCGACAGGAGCAGTTCGACATTATCCAGAAAAAGATCGTCGAGGACATGCCGTACATCCCGATTATGACGGGTGGTACTACGAGTGAATTCAATGTCGAGAAGTTCACCGGCTGGCCGACACTCGACAACCTGTATGCCTTCCCTGCCGTCTGGCAGTCGCCCGACAACGCCGAGGTATTCAAAGCGCTGAAACCGACGGCTGAGTGATGGCGGCCAAGGAGGAGCTCAGAATGGCGCGGAGGGCAGCAGTATGAACTATTACCTGCGCAAGCTCGGCTTCTATGCGGTCGCTCTCTGGGCGGCACTGACGCTGAACTTCATCATTCCTCGTCTCATGCCCGGAAACCCGATCGATATCCTGCTCGCAAAATTGCAGCAGCGTGGTGGGACAGTCAACGCGTCAACGCGTCATGCGCTAGAGCTTCTCCTTGGCGGGGACTCCTCGCAGCCCGTGATCGTGCAATACATTCAGTATTTGGGCAACGTGCTGCGAGGAGACCTCGGAACATCAGTCACCTACTTTCCGGCTCCGGTGACGGAGGTGATCGGGCAGTCGCTCCCGTGGACCATTATGCTCGTCGGGATCTCTACAGTCATTGCGACGATGATCGGTGTCGGACTCGGCGCGTTCGCCGGATGGAAGCCGGGCACCTGGCTCGATTCGCTCGTTCCTGCCACCACGCTGCTCGCCGCCGTGCCGTACTTCTGGCTCGCGCTGATCTTCGTGTACTTCTTCGCGACGACGATGCATATTCTGCCGTCCCAAGGTGGATACGATGTGGTGCTGACTCCCGGCTGGAATGCTGAGTTCATCGGCTCATCCATCAGGTACGGGTTCTTGCCGGCTCTCACGATCGTCATCGCCTCACTCGGCGGTTGGCTGCTCGGCATGCGAAACATGATGGTGTCGACACTCTCTGAGGATTACATTCTCACCGCGCAGGCGAAGGGGCTGCGCAGCGGGCGCATCCTCAGAACCTACGCCGCGCGGAACGCGGTGCTTCCCTCGGTCGCCGGGTTCGCGATCTCCCTCGGATTCGTCGTGTCCGGGTCCATTGTCACCGAGCAGGTATTCTCCTACCCCGGAATCGGGTCCAAACTTCTCAGCGCCGTGACGAACAACGACTACGCGCTCATGCAGGGGATCTTCCTCTATATCACCCTTGCCGTTCTCGGCGCGAACCTGATCGTCGACCTGTTCTATGGGGTCATCGATCCTCGAACTCGAGCTCGGAGCTGATCACGATGACGAATCTCAGACAATCCACCGTCCGCGAGAAGGCAGATTCGACCAAGCAGATGGCGCTTGCCATCGGCAGTGCGAAACCGCCGCGGCGCTCGGCGCTGCGCATGATGCTTCCGACGCTGACGCCGTGGCTCGTCGTCGGGCTGGTGCTGATCGTCGGCATCACGCTGTTCGGCGTACTCGGACCGCTTTTCGTGATGGACCCGACGACGATTCGCGACATCGGTTTGCGCGGGCCCTCGAGCGAGCACATCCTCGGAACGACTCAAACAGGCCAGGATGTCTTCGCACAACTGGCCTATGCCACGCGCGGATCGCTCGAGATCGGCCTGATCGTCGGCGTGCTCGCCACCATCTTCTCGGCACTCTTCGGAATTCTCGGAACCTACATCGGCGGATTCGCCGACGAGACGTTCTCGCTCATCTCCAACGTGTTCCTCGTGATTCCTGGCCTTCCCCTCGTGATCGTCATTTCGGGTTTTGTGCCTCCCGCGGCGCGCGGTCTCTGGACGATCGCCGTTGTGCTTGCGATCACCAGCTGGGCCGGTGCGGCTCGTGTGCTGCGCGCCCAGACGCTGTCAATCAGAAGTCGCGATTATGTTGCAGCATCCCGAGTCGCCGGCGAGCGAGCCTGGCGTGTGATCGCCGTCGAGATTCTGCCGAATCTGCTGCCCGTCCTCGCGTCCCAGTTCGTATTCGCTGTGATCGCGGCGATCCTCGGGGAAGCGGGGCTGTCGTTCCTCGGCCTCGGCGCCTCGAACTCGTCAACACTCGGAACGATGCTGTTCTATGCGCAAAATGGATTTGCGCTTCCTCTCGGTGCCTGGTGGTGGTTTGTCCCGCCCGGCCTCATCATCGCGCTTTTCGGCATGGGACTCTCACTCGTCAACTTCTCCATTGACGAGATCATCAATCCGAAGCTGAAAAATGTGCGCCTCCACAGAAAACGTGCACGCGCCGTAGCTCGCCGACTTCGTGCGGGGAAGGACGACCGATGACCGACACCCTGGCGAACATCCACGTGGAGACCGACCGCCGCACCGTGCTGTCCGTGCGCGATATCTCCGTCGTCTACGAAGTCGACCAGCCCGTCGAAGCGGTCAAGCACGCGAGCTTCGATCTCGGCGAGGGCGAAGTCCTCGGCCTTGCCGGAGAATCAGGATGCGGCAAGACAACGCTCGCCTACGCGATCAACCGTCTGCATCGGCCACCTGCGCGAATCTCGACGGGAAGCGTCATCTTCGCCGATAGGGACGCGGGAGACATCGATCTTCTGGAGCTCGGCGATGAAGACATGCGCTCGTTCCGCTGGTCGAAGCTGTCGATGGTGTTCCAGGGCGCGATGAACGCGCTCAACCCGGTCATCTCCATTCGGGCGCAGTTGGAGGACGTCCTCACCACCCATCGCCCTGGCCTCTCTCGCGGTGAGCGTAGGCAACGGGCGGCTGACGCTCTCGCGCGCGTTGGCGTCGATCCTGAACGGCTCAACGCCTATCCGCATGAGTTCTCAGGAGGAATGCGGCAGCGCGTCATGATCGCCATGGCCATGATCCTCGAGCCGCAGGTCATGATCATGGACGAACCGACAACCGCTCTCGACGTTGTCGTGCAGCGGGACATCCTTCGCGAGATCCTCCGGCTTCGCGACGAACTCGGCTTCGCTGTGATCTTCATCACCCACGACCTGCCGCTTCTCCTTGAAGTGAGCGACCGGATCGCCGTCATGCTGCAAGGAGAGATTGTCGAACTCGAACGCGCAGACACGCTTTACAGACACGCGCAGCATCCGTACACGCGCAAGCTTCTCGGCTCGTTCCCGAGCCTGAGCGGCTCACGTGGAGCCTTCATCAGAACAGGGATCGACGACCCGGAAGAGGAGCTTTGATCATGACCAGCATCCATGTCGAAAACCTGGTGAAAGACTTCAGCGTGCGCAAGGGGATCGTGCGCAGAAAGTTCCGCGCTGTTGACAACGTCTCATTCGATCTGCTCCCCGGGCGCACCATCGCTCTCGTAGGAGAATCAGGTTCGGGCAAGTCAACGATTGCACGCATCCTTGCGCGGCTGGATTCGCCGACGAGCGGAACCATCGCCGCGACACTCGATGACGGCGCGACCGTCCCCAACCGCTTGTATCGCCGTCACGTGCAGATGGTGTTCCAGGACCCGTTCGCTTCACTCAACCCGTTCCACTCGATTGAGCATCACATTGCGCGGCCGCTGTCGATTCACCGTGTCACGAAAGGGTCGGCTGCAACGGCGTCTCGGGTCCTTGAGATGCTCGATCGCGTGAATCTGGAACCTCCCGAGGAGTTCGCCCAGCGGCGCCCGCATGAACTCTCGGGCGGGCAGCGGCAGCGTGTTGCCATCGCCCGAGCGCTCGCGCCCGGCGCCGGAGTGGTGATTGCTGACGAACCGGTGTCGATGCTCGACGTGTCGATCCGGCTGGGCGTCTTGAACCTCTTGGGCCGCCTGCAGCGCGAAGACAACCTCGCCGTGCTCTACATCACCCACGATCTCGCAACGGCACGACACTTCTCAGATGAGATTCTCGTGCTCTACAAGGGACGTGTCGTCGAGCGCGGGCCATCCGATGACGTGATTCTCGATCCCCATCACGATTACACGCGACTGCTTGCGCTTGCTGCACCTGACCCCGAGAAGCTGGGGAAGGTCGTCAGCTCCGAGGCCGCGCCGGACCGCTCGACACTGGACAACACCGTGTGCTTCAACCACTTCACGGGCGAATGGGAAGAATCCGAGGCCCGCGTTCCCGCCTGAGTCTTGCGTGGCAGCAGGAACAACACGCGCACCACGCGCATTTCATCGACACCGATTGGCACTCATGACTGACTTCACCTGGACGACGCCGTCCATGGCGATCGCCTTCTCTGCGCCACAGGACGGCCCGGTCTCTGTGTTATCGATCGGTGCGCTTCCGCGGGGAGCAGGCCACGCCGAGGCGAGTTCGGCGTTCGCACACCACGCGGCCGCCATTGACGACGCGGCAGCCCGCGAACAGCCGCTCGTCGAGCTGACAGCGTTCGGCCATGGCCGGTTCCCCGGCAGCTTTCGCCATGTCGATACGATCGTCGGCACGAGTCTTCGCTACAAAACGCATGACGAGTCGATGGATGCTGGTGTGCATCGACTCCGGATTCAACAGGTCGATCGAGAGCGCGGTCTGCACATCTCGAGCATCTTCGAGGCACACGACGGGGCAGCCGCATTCCGCACCTGGACGGAAGTCACACGAGACCGGGGCACGGCCCAGACGATCGTTCTCGACTTCGTTTCGAGTTTCGCAACGGGATCGTTCCTTGCCGATGCCGGTGAGCTCGTCGACGGCCACGTCGTGTCGGCAGACGTTGACGCGTTCGTCGTAGCGCACGCCGACAACGACTGGGTTGCCGAAAGCCGATGGTGCGTCGAGTCACTGCGCGACGCGGGACTTGCCCGGATCGATCGCGATGTGCAGCATCAGCCCCCGCGCAGTCGTGCGGTGTTCGCGAACCGAGGGTCCTGGTCCAGTGGCGAGAAGGCCCCGACCGGTGCCCTCGCCTCGAGCGCCGGACGACACGCACTTGCCTGGCAGGTCGAACACAACGGTCCGTGGCTCGCCGAACTCGGCGAGAATCGCTTCGGCGCCTATCTGCTGCTCTCCGGGCCCACCGACCAAGAGCATCAGTGGAGCACAGCTCTCTTCCCCGGCGAGACGTTTCACACCGTGCCGGCATCAGTGGCCGTTGCCGAGGGGACTGTCCACGACGCTCTGCGGGCGATGACTGATCAGCGACGATGCCTTCGACGGCAACGAGACATCGACGCGACCCTCCCTGTCATCTTCAACGACTACATGAACACCCTCATGGGTAATCCCTCCACCGAGGCGCTCACTCCCCTCGTCGATGCCGCGGCACACGCTGGAGCCGACTATTTCTGCATTGATGCGGGCTGGTATGCGGACGGCAGCTGGTGGGATGGCGTCGGCGAGTGGGAACCGTCGCACGCGCGCTTCCCTGGCGGTCTCGCCGAGGTCACGGAGCACATCAGATCGCGCGGAATGGTGCCAGGACTCTGGCTTGAACCCGAGGTGATCGGAATCAGATCTCCGCTCGCGCGCACCCTGCCGGACGACGCATTCTTCTCACGGGCGGGCGTCCGTATTGCTGAGCACGGGCGCCACCTGCTCGATCTTCGCCATCCCGCAGCGCGGGCACACGTCGATTCTGTTGTCGACCGGCTCGTTACCGACTTCGGCATCGGGTTCATCAAAATGGACGAGAACACCATGACCGGGCCCGGCACCGATCAGGGCGGAACGTCTCCTGGTCAGGGTCTTCTCGAGCATTCTCGGGCGCTTCTCGACTGGCTTGATGACGTGCAGGCACGCCATCCTGACCTGCTCATCGAGAACTGCGCGTCGGGCGCGATGAGAATGGACTACGCGATGCTCTCGCGGCTGCACCTGCAGTCGACGTCGGATCAGCAGGATCCGGTGATGTACGCGTCGATCTCAGCCGCCGCCCCGGCATCCGTTCTCCCTGAGCAGGCGGGAAACTGGGCGTACCCGCAGGCCGGTATGAGCGACGAGGCGCGTACGTTTGCACTGGTCAACGGCATCCTTGGTCGCATGTACCTCTCCGGGTATCTGAATCGCATGAGCGACGTCGAACGCGCCGCGGTGAGCGAGGCCGTGACGGCGCATAAGCGGGTTCTTGAGGACATCACGGAGCGTGAGCCGGCGTGGCCGCTCGGGCTTCCGCGATGGGACGCCGGCTGGGTCGCGCTTGCCCTGCATAAAGCGAACCACCGATACCTGAGCCTCTGGCGCCGCTGGGAAGCTCCCGGACGGGTGGCGATTCCTCTGCCGGACGCTGTGGGCAGATCGCTTCGCGTCAGCGCGTTCTTTCCTGCCAAGCCCGGTGGATGGAGCTGGGAGTGGGATGCACGCGACGGGATGCTTCATGTGACCGCTCCGACAGCGGAGTCGACAGCGCGGGTGCTGGAGATCAGCATTATGTGAGACGCCGCTTCCGGTGAGCTCTGAACAAAATGGCGCCCCGTCGAGATGTGAACCAGCACGACCGAAAATGGAGATTCGCAGCATGACATTCAGAACCCTTGACTCCCGACCCGCGACGGTGTCGGGCGGTGAGAATCTCACGGCTCAGTGGACCCTGCGAGCGACAGCGGGCCCGATCGACGCCGCCGTCTCCGGCCGCGACGTGCCGGCGTCCGTCCCCGGCGCCGTTCAGCTCGACCTGCAGAACGCAGGCCTGATCGGCGACCCGTACGACGGCGACAACGAAAAAGTACAGGAGTGGATCGGCTATTGCGACTGGCAATACCGGGCGCGATTCACCTGGACCGACACCGGCGACTCCCGCCATGACCTCGTCGCCGATGGGCTCGACACCGCCGCGACCATCACCCTCAACGGCACGGAGGTCGCGCGCACGCAGAACCAGCACCGCAGCTACCGCTTCGACATCGCGTCGCTGCTCATCGACGGCGAGAACGAGCTCGTCGTCGACTTTCGCTCACCGATCGAGTTCGCTCGCGAGCAGGAGAAGCTGCTCGGTGCCCGCCCCACCGTCATGCATCACCCGTTCAACGCCGTACGCACCATGGCGTGCACCTTCGGCTGGGACTGGGGCATCGATGTGTCGACGTGCGGCATCTGGAAGAGCATCGGCATCGAGTCGTGGTCGGGCGTACGTGTTGCCGGCGTTCGGCCCCTCGTCAGCGTGACAGACATCGACGGCACGCGCGGAACAGGCACACTCGACGCCCATGTCGACCTCGAGTGGGCGGATGCTGCGGGCAGCACGGACGTCGTGGTCGCCGTCGCCGGTGCGACAGCATCCGCGAGTCTCGAGCCCGGCCAGCCGCAGGCCCACGTCACCGTCGACGCCGGGACGGTCGACCTCTGGTTCCCGCGCACGCACGGTGCACAGCCGCGTTATGACGTCACGGTCACCTGCGGCGATGCCGAATGGTCGGCACCCGTCGGGTTCCGTCGCGTCGAGATCGACACGGCACCTGACGCTCACGGCAGCCCGTTCACGATCAGCGTCAACGAGCAGCAGGTGTACGTGCGCGGAGCCAACTGGATCCCGGCCGACACCTTCGTCGCGCGTGTAACACCGCAGATGTACCAGGAGGGCGTCCGCGACGCTGTCGACGCCGGCATGAACCTGCTGCGCGTCTGGGGCGGCGGCATCTACGAGCAGGACGCGTTCTACGAGGCCTGCTCGGCCGCGGGCATCCTCGTCTGGCAGGACTTCCTGTTCGCCTGCGGCGCCTACTCGGAAGAGGACCCGCTGCGCGGCGAAGTCGAGGCCGAAGCGCGCGAAAACGTGGCCCGCATCTCCCGCCACGCCAGCATCACCCTGTGGAACGGGTGCAACGAGAACATCTGGGGCTGGCTCGAGTGGGGCTGGCGCACTGAGCTCGGCGACCGCACCTGGGGCGAGGGATACTACACGGATCTTCTGCCCGGCATCGTCGCCGAACTCGACCCGACGACGCCGTATTCGCCCGCAAGTCCGTTCTCGTTCTCGCGTTGGGCGCACCCGAACGACGAGCGCTTCGGCACGATGCACATCTGGACGGTGTGGAACGATCTCGACTACACGGCTTACCGCGACTACGCGCCACGCTTCGCCTCGGAGTTCGGCTTTCAAGGTCCCCCGGCGTGGTCGACACTCACGAGCGCCGTGCACGACGAACCGCTCGACCCGAATGGTGCACAGATGCTCGTGCACCAGAAGGCCGACCAAGGCAATGCGAAGCTCGAGCGCGGCCTCCGCGACCATCTGCCCGCCTGGCGAGACATCGACGAATGGCACTGGGCGACGCAGCTGAATCAGGCACACGCGATCCGGTTTGGAATCGAGCACTTCCGGTCGCTGTACCCGCTGAACACCGGCTCGATTGTCTGGCAGCTGAACGACACATGGCCCGTCATCTCCTGGGCGGCCGTCGATCACGCGGGCATCCGCAAGCCGGTGTGGCACGCGCTCGCCGCTGTGTACTCCGACCGGCTGCTCACCGTGCAGCCCCGAGAAGACGCGCGCTCTAGTGAGATGCGGCCGACGCTCGTCGCGCACAACGACTCGGCAGAACGGTGGAGTGCCCGTGTCGAGATCGCTCGTCGGCTCGTCAACGGCGAGCCGCGCGCGACCCAAGTGCTCGATCTTGATGTCGAACCGCGCGGCCACGCCGAGATATCCCTGGACGACGATGTGACCGCGGTCACGGATGCTGCTCGCGAGTACCTTTCGGTCGATGCGGCAACCGGCGAGACGGCGTTTTGGTTCTTCGCCCCCGACCGTGACCTCGCGCTGTCGCGCACTGCGCTCACGATCACGAGTGAGCGCAGAGAACGCGACGTGCACGTCACTGTGACAGCATCCTCTCTTGTCAAAGACATCGTGCTGCAGGCGGACCGCATCGCGCCGGGAGCTCGGGTCGACTCCGGTCTGATCACCCTGCAGGCGGGGCAGAGCCACACCTTTGTCGTGTCCGGCACCGCGGATGTGGGCGGGGGAGCCTTCTGCGGGTTCCCGGTGATATGTTCGGTGAACGATCTGGTGGCGCGGTGACGCGCCCGGTGAACGGAGGCGCCGTGAAGTCTGTGGGCCTGTGCTTGCACGTTCCGCGCCGACGTGTGCCGATGGAGCCGTTCTGGATGAACGTCATCCGCGGCATCGAAGACGGACTCGCGGAAAGTGGCCTGACGCTGCTTGTGCAGGTTGTGCAGGGCAGCGATGACGAAGTGGTCACGCTTGAGCGCTGGCGGCGCGACGACAGCGTTGCTGGCGTGGTCATCGCCGATCTGCTTCCTGACGACCCGCGACTCAAAGTGGTGCGCGAGCACGGGCTTCCCGCTGTGATTATGGCGCGTCCCGAGGACGCCCCTGGCCTGCCGACAGTCGCCGCGCATAATGCGCAGACCATGAGTGAGGCCATTGGGTACCTGGTGGATGCTGGTCACACGGCGATCGCGCGTGTCACCGGCCCTGAGCGCTACGTGCATACCCAACTGCGTTCTGAAGCATTCGACGAGGCGGGCGCACAGCACGGAATTCGCACGCTGAGTGTCGAGGCGGACTTCACGTCAGACGACGGGGCACGGGCGACGCGTGAGCTGATCGATGGGCCCGAGTCGCCCACCGCTGTGCTGTATGACAACGACGTGATGGCGCTCGCCGGTCTTGAGGTGCTCAGTGCGCGGGGGCTGAGTGTGCCCGGCGATGTGGCGATCATGGCCTGGGACGATTCGGTGCATTGCCAGCTAGCTCATCCGCCGGTTACGGCCTTCAACCATGATCTTCAGCACATGGGGCTCACGGTTGCCGATGCGCTCTTGCGCGTGCTTGACGGGGACACGGATGTACATGTGCAGGTGGCGGCTCCGCGACTTGTCGAACGTGCGTCGACGTTGGTCACGCGCGCGGGCGCAGCCTAATCGCCTCATCGCGACGCGTATGTCGGTTAATTCTGTTGCGCCGAAGCACTTTCGCATGAAGCGTGGGGCTTCTGCACGAAGGGTGCTGAATACTCGAGTTCGAGAGTATGACGTCACCATGGTGTGAATCGACGATGCGTCAGCGCAGGGATCTGCGCTCATAGAGCATCCGTGACCAGACGACGCCGGCGATCGTGATGGCGGCGCACCACGCGAACGTCAGCAACAGCTCGGTGCCCGGGTTCTGACCGGCAAGCAGACTGCGAATCGTCTCGATGAACGGTGTGAACGGCTGGTAGTCGGCGAAGAAGCGCAGCCACACCGGCATCGAATCCGTTGGCACGAAGCCGCTGCCGAGAAACGGCAGCAGAATGAGCGGCATCGGTAGATTGCTCGCCGATTCTACGGTGCGCGCCTGCATTCCCATTCCCGCAGAGAGCCAGGCAATCGCGATAACGATCAGCATGATCACTCCGATCGCGGCAAGCCAACTGCCAAAGGCAGCCAGTGGGCGGTACCCCATAAGCAGCGCAACGCCGAAGACCGCGGCGATCGCAATCAGTTGCTGTAGCACGTTGCCGTACACGTGGCCTGCAAGTACGGCACCGCGTGAGATCGCCATTGTGCGGAATCGAGCGATGATGCCCTCTGACATGTCGCGCGCGACAGACATCGCGGTCATCTGCGCGGCGCTTGCGACTGCGAGCAGAATAATGCCGGGAACGACATACTGCAGGTACTCCGTCATGCTTGCGGGTCCAGCACCATCCGCGCTGATACCGCTTCCGAGCGTGCCGCCGAATGCGTAGACGAACAGCAGAAGCATGACGATGGGGACGCCGATGGTGAATCCGATCAGCGGATAGCGCACGGCGTGGACAAGGTTGCGCCGCAACATCGTCCGCGTGTCAGCAAAGATGAGAGAAGGCGCGGTCATAGTTCCACCTCCGTGGCGGATGTTGTCGTCGGCGTTGGTGAGGAGTTCCCAGTGAGGGCGAAAAACACGTCGTCAAGACTCGGTGTGCGGATCGACAGCGACGTAGGCTCGACCTCAAGCGCATCAAGGCGGGCAAGAACAGAACGCACAGAGGCGACGCCGCCGTCGCTCGGTACCGACAGACTGAGTTTTTCGGGGTCGGGGATGCTGTCAGCGAGCCCGCCCCCTGCGCACGCGAGTGCGTCGGCGTCGTCGAACGTCAGCACGACACGACCACCGTCAATGCGGCTCTTCAAGTCGCGTGGCGTGCCTTCGGCCACGATCGTTCCCTCGTTGAGAACCCCCACGCGGTCTGCGAGCTCGTCTGCCTCATCAAGGTACTGGGTGGTCAGCAGAACTGTGACGCCTTCGGCAACAAGATCTTTGACGATCTGCCTCATCGTGCGGCGGCTTCGGGGGTCAAGTCCTGTCGTCGGCTCGTCGAGATAGATGATCTGGGGTCGTGAGACCAGCGTCATGGCGAGATCGAGACGGCGGCGCATCCCGCCGGAGTAAGTCGACGCAGGTTTGCCCGCAGCTTCGGTCAGCTCAAACTTTTCAAGCAGGTCCGTCGCGACGCGCGAACCCTTGAGGCGACCTAGGTGGCGAAGGTCAGCCATAATGCGCAGGTTCTCTTCGCCTGTCAGCAAATTGTCGACAGCCGAGAACTGGCCTGTCACGCCGATTACGGAGCGCACGGCATCGGCGTGGCGACGGACGTCGTGCCCCGCGACATGGGCAACGCCCGAGTCTGGGGCAAGGAGCGTGGACAAGATGTGAACCGTCGTCGTCTTGCCGGTGCCGTTGGGCCCCAGCAAGGCATAGACGGATCCAGTTGGCACCGTCAGGTCGAGTCCGGTGAGGACCGCAGTGTCTCCGAACGACTTCGTCAGCCCGGAAGTTTCAATGGCAGGTACAGACACAGAAGATCCCTTTCTCGTGATGTAGTGCTGTGATGCATGCGGGCAGGCTGGCGCCATGGATGCCGTGGGCCGGGCGTGGCGAATCAGCCGGACACGCTCAACAGGAAAAGCGTGTGGAGGGCGAAAAATCGCCCTCAGCAAGGACGGTCGAACGACCGGTATTGAGAGTCAGCGGATGCTGGAGCTACGGTGTTGCGTAGTGGATCATGATGTCCCCATAAGTCGTGTGGGCGTGGAGCCCGAGAGTCTTATCACCCTCGGACGGTCCGGCGTCATCCACCGCGAGGCTGCTGCGCACGCTTCCCTGCTTCGATGACGCATCGAGCCAGACGGCAACGCCGGGTCGAACTCCGACATCGATGCGCCCGTGCGCCGACTGCACGTGCGTCGTACCGTTGGATAGCTCGCCGACCTGCAGTGAGCCGTATGCCGTGGTTGCTGTGAGGTCGTCGACCGATGTGCCGATCTCAATCGACCCGCTCGCTGTTTTCAGAACGGAGGAACCACCGAGCCTTCCGACGTCGATGTTGCCATGCGATCCGGTGATCTGAGCATCTCCGTCGATGCGGCCAATGCGGGCGTTCCCAGAGGCGAGTTTCACTGATGCGTTGCCGAGAACAGCTGCGCACCGCAAAGTTCCATGACCTCCGTTCGATGTGAGATTGCGCGTGGTGTCGAGTGTGGTGTCGCCCGAGCCAGAGTCGATGCTGACGTCTCCGAGTGCCCCCGTCGCACGGAGAAAGCCATAGCCGAGTCGGGCGTCGACGTGCGAACCGAGGGGAGTTTTGATGATGATGTCGACGGAATCACCCGGGCCGAGGACGGCCCAGCGTCGCGGGGTGATGACCTCGATCGTGTCCGAGGAGGCCGTCACCCGTGTGCGCTCTGCGGTCGCGGAATCTCCAGAGCGCTTCGGGTTGCTCGGAGCAACAGAGACAGAGACGTTCGTGCGATCGGTCGCGATGATCTCGATGGTTCCCATCTGGATGTCGAGGCGCAGCGTCGGTGTGCTTTCAACGGCGAATTCAGTCATCGCACCCACCCCGTCAGAGACGAGGAGCGAGTCTCGCTGCCACGCTGAGGCTGGAGGGAACTGGCAATCGCGCGCACGAGCCAGGAATTCAACGAGATTCCCTGGGCGGCTGCGGCCTCTTCCGCCCGTGTTTTGAGAGAGTCGGGTATGCGCACTGTCGTGCGTGAGGTGGAGACGTCCGACTCGTCCGCGGCGTCGTGCCCTGCGCCGTCATGTGGCGCCCGGGCATCGGTGTCCTCTGGCAGCGACACGACGAACTCGACATCTCGTCCACGAAGACGAACATCGACGGAACCGGGGGCAAGCTCGGCCGTGACAGCCCCGGCGGCTTCGGAGAGAGCCTCCATGAGCGCAAGGCGCGATGCCGGCTCAAGGGATGCGGCAAGCAAGGAGGCCGCCTCTCTGGTGGACTCGCTTCCGCCCGCAGCCGCTACGGAGAGCTGCTGCTGGAGGGTCTCGACATATGGTCCAATCTGCATGACATCATTATGACACCATCGTGGTGTCAGCACAACTGGTCGTCGAATCTTGGGCGGGGGTGGAAGATCGCCCGCCGTTCGAGTGACAATCGGAGGGCAGCGAGGATCTGCGGAGAGGAGGCGGAAACCCGTGCGCAGGGCAAGCGACGAGACGTGGGGTCAACGCTGGGTCCGCCGTTGGGTGCACGCGCAGTTTCGCGGGGGCGAAAGACCGGCGCCGATAATGTACATGCCGGGGCAGAACGTCAACACGCTGAACGACTACCTGGCCTCCGGCCGGTTCGAACGATGGGCCGATCGATGGTTCTGGCTCGCCGTGTTCATCTGCGCATTTGTCGGCGCCGCGCTGTCGCTCGGACTCGCGGCTTCAGACCTGCCGAAATTCTGGGGAGCCGCCGTCTTCGGTGCCTTTCTGCTGTTCTTCGCCTTCAGAGTTCTGGCGGGCGTTCGGTGCCTCTTTCGCAACCGGAAACGTGCGCGGCGGAAGTCGCGCCACTGACAGCACTCAGACTTTCATCCGGAAATCGTAGTCAGTGGGAAGCGGCTCGTCGGGGAAAACCTGATCCCAGAAGTCGGAGACCGTCTCGTCTCCCTCGCGCAGATTCGGAATCTCGATGCCCGCACGCAGAATCGCTCGCGCCTCGTCACCGCGGGCGAGCAGGTGCAATGCCTTCGCCTGCAGAAACCGCAGGCGACCGAGTCGGCTGACATCCTCCTCCACCGCGGTGATCACACGAAGTGCGGCAGCGGGCAACCCCGCGTCGAGCAGCACGGTCGCACCCTCGATCGCGAGTGCGCGCTGGGCGCCAGGGAGCGCATAGCTCACAACGGACAGATAGTCGTTCGCGGCTCGCGTCGCCCTGCCCGTCTCGGCGCGAAGTCGGGCGCGACCGCGCAGCGCCGCCATGTTGGGCGTCAGCGCGTAGGACGCCGCATAGAACGCGCCCGCTCGCTCGATGTCCCCCCGCGCGTGCGCCATCGTCCCCAGGTGCATCGTGGACTGCCACGTGCGTGGCGCCGCCTCGAGCAGCTTCTCCCACGCCTCACCGCGCACATACGACCCGGTGATCTCGCGCGTACTCGCCTCGGGCAGCGACCCGGTCGCTAACAGCTCAAGCCACGGCCTCGTCTCGTCAGTGTCGACGGTGAAGGGCGTCCCGGATGCTGCAAGCGGCGGCTCTCCGCATGCCACTCGTCGTGCCTGCTCCAGTGCTCCCCAGCCGCTTCCCGAGGCGATCAGCTCGCCGGGCTCCACGTCGGACAGCTCACGGGCGGTGGCAAGAGCAGCCTCAGCGTCGGTCGTCGACCAAAGCTGCTCGACGCGCGTGGCCGCGGCGGCAGCATCCGGACTCTTTCCACCCGGAGTCAGCGCGATGTTGCCGTACGCCTCGACCCAGTCCCAGCTGTCACCCGCCGGCATCACGAGGTGTTCGAACTGCGTACGCGCGAGCCCGGACTGAATCTCGGCATAATGACGACCGTCGGGGGTCAGCCACCGCTGCCACCGATGGCCGCCGGCACCTTCACCCCAGCAGAACAGTTTGCGGCCCCGCAGCCGATCGGTGGAGAGCAGCGCCAGCCCATCGCCGTTCTCGTCCGTCGACGCCACCCACGGGCGCTCACCGGGCACCGGGTCGAAGAAGTAGTCGGCCGCATACGGCGCGCGGGCCGGGGCGAGGACGTCGTCTGTGACCTCGACGTGTGAAATCGCTCCGTCGTAACCGGTGGCGATGGACGTCGAGCTTGGGGTGACGATGCGTGTGTGCGCTGTCTGCGGCACGGCCGCGTTCGTCCACCAGTACATCGGAACGTCGCGCTCGGATGTGTTGCGAATGCGCACGTAGGCCAGCACAACGGGGGAGTCGGCGGGCAGTCGCAGATCGACCTGGAACACCGTCTCGCGCAGCCGATCAAACTCCCACATGCGCAGGATGCTTTCGCCATCCGTCTCGACAATGGCCGAGTGCAGCGGGTTGGCGGTCAACGGCGAATGGCCGCGCGTGCCGATGTTCCACTCGATGCCGCCGGCGAACCAGGCATCACGAAGCGCCAGATTCGCGTACTGCACGGCCGAATTCTCGTGCAACAGCTCGACGTCGCGGTCGAGGTCGCGGATCGACCAGATGCGACCACCCAGCTGCGGCAGCACACGCACGCGCAGGTGCTCGTTCTCGAGCACGACAGAACGGAACTCGGTGAGCGCGAGGTCGCGGCCGTACGCATCCTGCATGGTGTACGGAAACAGATTGCGGACGCCACCGAAGCCCATGCCCGCGGCGAGCTCCTCCGGCAGATCCCCGCTCACCGCATACGGCGGCTCGGAGGCGTCTGACACCACCGCGAGCGGGTTGGCGGAGCCGAGCGCGGCGGCGGGGAGGGTGATCGTCTCGAGACGAATGTCGGTCATGGCGGCATCCTCTCTGATGCGGCGACGCGCGTGCGGATATGCGTCCCCTCGATCGTAGCTGTTGATCGTCGTAGCCGTTGACGGCGCTCGTAGGATGGACGCATGAGCGAGACGACACTTCCAGCCATAGCCATTCTCGGTGCCGGGTCCATGGGGGGAGCGATCCTCTCGGGTCTGGCTCAGCCTCACGTGCGCGTCGACGGCGGCATCCGCGTCACCAATCGCACGGCGGCGAAAGCCGAGCCGCTTGCTGAGCTTGACGGCGTGACGTCCTGGTCACTCGAGCAGACTCCGGATGCTCAGGCGCGCGCACTCGCGGGCGCCAAAGTCGTGCTGGTCGGCGTGAAGCCGCACATGGTCCCCGATCTTCTGCGTGACATCGCCGGTGACCTTGAGCCAGGCAGCATTGTCGTCAGTGTCGCTGCAGGCGTCACGATCGAGACGTTCGAGAGTCTTCTGCCTGAGAGCGTCTCGGTCATCAGGGCCATGCCCAACACGCCGTCGCACGTGGGGAAGGGCGTCACGGGACTCGCGGCGGGAACCCGCTCGAACGACGATGACCTCGCGCTGGCCCGTGCGGTTTTCGAGACAGTCGGTGACGTCGTCGAAGTGCCGGAGAGTCAGATCGACGCGCTGTCGACGATCTCGGGCTCCGGCCCCGCGTACGTCTTCTACCTCATTGAAGAGCTCACGCGCGCGGCGATCGGCAAGGGGTTCTCGCCCGAGCAGGCGGCGACGCTCGTGAACGGCACGTTCGCTGGAGCGACCGAGCTTCTGATGCAGTCGGGCAAGACCCCGGAGCAGCTGCGCATCGAGGTGACGAGCCCGAAGGGCACGACCGAGCAGGCGGTGAACGTTCTGCAGCAGGCGGGGTTCGCCGAGACGTTCGCTCACGCAACGGATGCTGCGCTCGCACGTGCGCGCGAGCTCGCCGCCGGCTCGTGACGCCGATCGGTCCGCAGGAGTCCCGCTACGAGATCAATCCCGTCATCTCGTCGTGCAGGGCCTGAGCGGCATCCTTCGGTGACTGCTCCTCGAAGAGCACGATTCCTGCGTAGCGCTGGATCGTTGCCTGCACGGTGCTCGTTCCCGTCGGCGGGATCGGCGGCGTCGACTTCACATCGCCTTCGATCGCTTCGAGGAACTCGAGTCCGGCCTTGTCAGCGTCAGAGAGATCCTCGCGGATCGCATCAAGAACCTTTGGATTGACCGGCATCCCGCGTTCAGCGAGCCCGATCTTCGCCGCGTCGACGTCGTTCACGAGAAAGTCGATGAATGCGGACGTTTGCGCGGGGTTCTCGGTCTTCGACGAGGCCGACCAGAACATCGACGGTTTGAAGAACATGCCCGCAGCCCCGGCGCTTCCGTCAAAGCTCGGGAGCTTTAAGAGCTTCACATCTGAGCCCGTCGCTTCCGTATACGCCTTCAGCTGGTTCGTCCACGACCAACCCATCGCCGCCTTCTTCGTCGCGAAGAGCGACTGCTCAACGGCGGCGCTCACGTCCTGTGTGAACGCATCCGGGTTCGGGCCGGCACCGGACGACGAGAGCTTCAGCAAATACTCGAACCACGACGTGATCGATTCCGGGGACACGCCGATCTGCCCGTCCGAGGTGTACAGCTCCTCGCCCTTCTGACGCGCCCACACCATCAGGTCTGCGTCCTGAGCAACCAGGGAGGTGCCGATGACATCGCCTCCGGAAGCGTCCGTCACCGCTGACGCCACATCAAAGAAGTCGTCCCATGTCCAGGTCTCGTCGTCGGGCATATCGACACCGAGATCAGCGAAGACATCGGCATTCGCGAACACCGAGTATGCGTTCTGGCCTGCGTTGATGCCGAAGAGCTTGCCGTCGTAGCTTCCGGACTCCAGCGCAGAGTCGGGGAAATCCCCGAGGTCAAGAGCGCCCTGCTTCGAGAGGTCGAGAAGAGCACCACGTCCGCCGTACTCGGCGATGTACTTCTGATCCATCTGCACGATGTCGGGCATCGTTCCGCCCGCGACTTGGGTGGAGAGTTTCGTCCAGTACGTTGACCATTCGCCAGGCCGTGGCTTGATCGTGATGGTGTCGTGCTGCTTTGTATAAAGCTCAATGAGGTTGTCGGTGTTCTCGTTGCGAACAGCGTTTCCCCACCAACCCAGCACGAGCGTTGCCTCTTTGTACGCATCGTCGGCGCTGCTCGTCTGCGAGGAGGCGGCCTGCGGGCCACAGCCGGTGAGGAAGAACGACGCGCCGATTCCGCCGATCGCCAGGGCGGCGAACTGCCTACGTGTGAAATCTGCCATGATTTTTGGCCTCCTTGCCACGGGCATCATCGCCCGGTGAAAGCGATTGAGGATCTGAGAAAGCGATTTCCCAGGGTGTGGTTCATTATTATGGGCAACATGAGCCGTCGTGTCAACGGTGTTGTGGTCGATTGGTGCCAGGAATTCCCGAGTTTGTGGGCGAGTACGGAGTTGAGAGGTTGACGCGCGTGCGGTGTGGGTTTAGTGTCATGGACTATCCAGAGAAAGCGCTTTCTAGCTGCACTCGGGCTTTCCTGCTCAATGACGACTGCAAGGGACTTCGAATGATCGCGATGGAGTATCTGCCATGAGCGTGATGACAGAGCTGCAGAATGTGCGGTCATCAGGCAAGGGAACGACCACGAAACGCGACCGCGTCGCCTATGTCTTCCTGATTCCCTGGTTCATCGGACTTGTGGGCATCACCCTCGGCCCCATGATCGCGTCGCTCGTGCTCGCGTTCACCGACTACAACCTGCTGCAGGCGCCCCAGTTCATCGGTTTCGACAACTTTATCGAGATGGCGTCGGACAAGCGTCTGGCGAATTCGCTCCAGGTCACGTTCACCTACGTGTTCGTCTCCGTACCCTTGCAGCTGATCATCGCGCTGTTCGTCGCCATCATGCTGGATCGAGGGCTCCGAGGTCTTGCGATCTACCGGTCGATTTTCTACCTGCCTTCGCTTCTTGGATCCTCCGTCGCCGTGGCGATTCTCTGGCGGCAGATGTTCGGCGCCGACGGCCTGGTCAATCAGCTGCTCGCGTTCGTCGGCATCCACGACGCTCCCGGCTGGGTGACCGACCCGAGCACGGCGCTCGGCACGATCATCCTGCTGAACGTCTGGACCTTCGGTGCCCCGATGATCATCTTCGTGGCCGGTCTGCGGCAGATCCCCGAGATGTACTACGAGGCGGCGGAGATCGACGGTGCCGGCCGCTGGATGAAGTTCCGCAAGATCACGCTTCCCCTGCTCAGCCCCATCGTGTTCTTCAATCTCGTGCTGCAGCTCATCGGTGCGTTCCAGTCGTTCACGCAGGCATTCGTCGTCTCTGGGGGCAACGGCGGGCCCGCCGATTCGACGATGTTCTATTCGCTGTACCTCTACCAGCAGGGCTTCAACCAGTTCAATATGGGGTACGCCGCCGCTCTGGCATGGCTGCTCTTCATCATCATCGGGGCTTTCACCGCTATCAACTTCATCGCATCGAAGTATTGGGTGTTCTATGACAACTAGATTCCAGACAGAGACGGCGCAGCTGGTCACCAAGGGCGGTGCGCGTCGTCCGCGGCTCACTGGCGGCGGCGTCACCGAACGCCGCGGGAAGACCCCTGCGTCACGCAGCATCCGGTCTGTGCTTCGACATGCAGCTCTCATCATCTGCGCCATCGTGATGCTGTATCCACTGCTGTGGATGCTGGTGAGCTCTCTGCGGCCCAACGAAGAGATCTTCAACTCTCCCGGGCTGCTTCCCGTCGACCTTGACTTTACGAACTATTTCGTCGGCTGGACGGCACTGTCATCGCCGTTCGGCGTGTACCTCATCAACTCGGTGATCATCGTTGTCGGGTCCATCATCGGCAACCTTGTGTCGTGTTCCCTCGCGGCATACGCGTTCGCTCGACTGAACTTCCGTGGCCGCAAGATCTTCTTCGCGATCATGCTGCTGACGATCATGCTGCCGTTCCAGGTCGTTCTCGTGCCGCAGTACATCTTGTTTTCGAACCTCGGCTGGCTGAACACGTTCTGGCCCCTGATCCTGCCTAAGGTGCTCGGGACTGACTCGTTCTTCATCTTCCTGATGGTGCAGTTCATCAGGGGGATTCCCAAGGAGCTTGACGAAGCGGCGCGCATCGACGGGTGCGGGCACTTCCGCACCTTCTTCCAGGTGATTCTGCCGCTCATGGTGCCAGCCCTCGCGACAACAGCCGTCTTCACATTCATCTGGACGTGGAACGAGTTCTTCGGCGCAATCGTCTACCTGACGGCGCCGGACGTCTTCACTGTCCCCGTGGCGCTCGGTCAGTTCACCGATTCTCAGGCGGGAAGCGACTGGGGTGCGATGTTCGCGATGTCGATCGTGTCGCTCGTTCCGGTGTTCTTCGCGTTCCTCTTCGGCCAGAAGTACCTCGTGAAGGGAATCGCCACGACAGGCCTCAAGTAGCGGCCGGATGCGGGTCGTCGCCGGTCTTCGGCGGGCGACCCGTGCTCCCGCGCGGTACTACGAGTGGGCCGAACGCGAGGTTATACGCGGGCTGTCTGCCGTTGAGGAGATCCCACATGCGGGCCCATGCCTGCGCGCCAAGCTCCGGTGTGGGGACGGCGGCTGTGGTGAGTGGCGGGGTCGTGTATTGAGCGAACTGAATATCGTCGAACCCGGTGATCGAAACCTCCCCTGGCACATCGACGCCGCGAGCCGTCAGCGCGCCCAGAAGCCCCATGGCGACCAGATCGTTGAAGGCGAGGACCGCTGTTGCGTCAGATGCGATCACGTCGTCGGCCGACGCATAGCCGTCAGCGAAGTTCACCGAGCCGGTGAGCACGGAAATCTCAATGTTCGGGTTCGCTGCCCGGAACGCGTCAACGGCAGCAAGCCGGTCACGGTTCGATGCTGAACCCTCGGCGCCGCTGAGGAATAGCAGCTTTCGGTGGCCGAGATCTTTCACGTGAGCGAGCAGCTGAGCAAAGCCAGACCGGTAGTCGGCGGCGACAACGGGTACGCGCGCAGAGGTCGGCGTTCGGTTGATTACGACAGCCGGCGAGATCTGCGGCAGAAGCTCATTGAGCTCGTCGTCGGTCATGCGCGGAGCACACAGGACGATGCCATCGCTGCGGCGCCGAGCCTCACGCGCGAGTTCTGCCTCTTTCGACGGGTCTTCGAACGAATCGGCGACGAGCACGTGATAGTTCTCGCCTGCCGCACCAGTGCTGAGACCGCGCAGAGCGCCCTGAAACGTGGGGTTTCCGAGGTCGGGGACGATCACCGCGACTGTCTGTGTCTTGCCGAGCACCAGACTGCGCGCGAGCGGGCTCGCCGTGTAGCCGAGGGTGACCGCCGCCTCCCGAACCCGCTGCGTGAGGGCGGCATCGACAGTGGTGCTTCCGTTCATAACGCGCGAGACGGTTGACAGCGAGACGCCCGCCTTCTCGGCGACGTCAGCGATCGTGAGTCGCTCCGGTGATCGACGAGCCACAGCATCCCCCTTCTCATCTGACCGCTCGCTCTCGCGGTGTCTCCAGCGGCGCTCTCATCGCAAACACTATCGTGTATTGTATGAGAAAGCGTTTTCTCACGGTGGTGTGAGAAACCCAGAGAGGCGGACCTCTCGACCCACGCGGCCGTTCCGCCGGGAAAGGGGATGTTCTATGAGCCAGCGCACACGGTACGCGCTCGTCGGAGCAGGATCACGAGCCGAGATGTACGTCGACGCGCTCGCCGCCAGCCATGCCGATGTTGCAGAGCTCGCCGCAATCCTCGATACGAACAGTGGACGCGCCGAGCATTATCGGTCGCGCACGGCAACGCTCAGCGGTCAGAGCGATCTGCCGGTGACGGCAGCGCCGGACGCCCTGGAGCGCATCATCGCTGAGCAGCACATCGACCGGGTCATCGTGACGTCGCCCGACGTGACGCACGCCGAGTACATCGTTCGGGCCGTGCGCGCGGGCGTCGATGTGATCGTGGAGAAGCCGCTCACCATCGACGAACAGGGAGCGGCGGCCATTGCCCACGCTGTCGCCGCGACCGGACGCTCGGTTGTGACCACGTTCAACTACCGGTACTCGCCGCGCAACGCAGCGCTCAAAGACGCTGTTGCCTCGGGGCAGATCGGAAGCCCGACATCCGTGCACTTCGAGTGGCTGCTCGACACTGGCCACGGTGCCGACTACTTCCGGCGCTGGCACCGCGACAAGGCGAACTCGGGCGGGCTTCTGGTGCACAAGGCGTCTCATCATTTCGACCTCGTGAACTGGTGGATCGACGACGTGCCGCGGCGCGTGTTCGCCTCTGGCGGCCTGCGGTTCTACGGCGCCGACAACGCTGCGCGTCGCGGACTCGGCCCACGACCGGCGCGCGGAACCGGCGCAGCATCCGGCGACCCGTTCGCCCTCGATCTCTCGGAGGATGCTCGGCTCTCGGCGCTCTACCTCGACAACGAACGCTTTGACGGCTACCAACGCGACCGTGACGTGTTCAGCGACGGCATCACGATCGAAGACAACCTCTCGCTCGTCGTCGACTACTCCCGCGGCGCGAGCATGAGCTACTCACTCAACGCGCACAGTCCATGGGAGGGCTATCGCATCGCCGTGAACGGTACAGCTGGGCGGCTCGAACTCGACGTCGTGGAGCGCGGCATGGTCGCCGTCTCGCCCACGGGTGGCGGCGTCATCGATCCCAGTGCGACGGCCGACGGGGATGCCGCGAACGCGACGCGTCCGGCGAGCGAACGCCTCGTGCTTCAACGACATTGGGAACCGGCGAGTGAACTGCCGATTGCGAACGGAGAGGGCGCACACGGGGGAGGGGACGCTCGGATGCTTGACGACCTACTGCGGGGAACCTCAGTCGATCCGCTGCGGAGGGCAGCCACGTGGCGGGATGGGATCGCCGCCATCTCGGTCGGCATCGCCGGCAACCAATCGCTCGAGTCGGGCGGGCCTGTGCTGATCGACGACCTCGAGCTGGGCATCGCCGTGGCAGAGACGCGGACGGTGGCTTCGTGAGCGGAATCGTCGTCACCGGAAGCTCGGGTCGGCTCGGGCGCAGCGTCGTCGCCGTTCTGCGTGCCGCCGGGTATCGGGTGACGTGCGTCGACCTCGAGGTTCCCGACTCCGAGCACAACGGGTATGCCGCTGACCTCACAGACCCGCAGGAATGTGCCGCGCTCATGGCCCGCGCCAAGCCTGAGGCCGTCATTCACCTGGCAGCGATCGCAGTGCCTTTCAGCGCCCCAGAGGACGTCATTCTGCGCACCAACGTCGCCCTCGCACACAATGTGTTCGGTGCCGCGATCGAGGCCGGTGCGCGCACCGTCATCACCGCGAGCAGCCCGACCGTGTTCGGGTACGGCTCGCCGAACGGGTGGCTGCCCGAGGCGCTGCCGCTCACCGAGGCGATGCAGCCACGCCCCTGGAACGCGTACTCGCTGTCGAAGCTCGTGGCCGAGAACGTGGCTGCGATGTTCGCCGCCAAGCACGGAGACGCGCTGCGGGTCGCATCGTTCCGCCCGTGCTACGTCATCGCCCCCGAGGAATGGCACGGTGCTCTGACCCAACAGGGGCACACCGTCGGCCAGAGGCTGGCGTCGCCGGAACTCGCCGCCCCCGCCCTGTTCAACTACGTTGACGCACGTGATGCAGGAGACTTTCTTGCCACGCTGCTCGAGCGCGCTCACAGCATCCCGAACGCGCAGACCTTCATCGTCGGCGCCACCGACGCCATGGCGCGGGAACCCCTCGCCGACCTGATTCCGCGGTTCATTCCCGAACTGGGTGACCTCGCCCTCTCGCTCACGGGGACGCAGCCGGCGTTCTCGATCGATAAGGCAGATCGACTGCTCGGGTGGCGTGCCGGGCGAAGCTGGCGCACCGAACTCGCTGACTCCACAGAGACGGTGCACGGCGGGACCGTTCGAGAGAACTCAGGCCCGACCGCGACAGAGAAAACCGCGCCTGGCCAAACCACGACTGAGCAGGCAGCGACGGCAGAGACCGCGCAGACCGAAACCGCAGGAGGTACCCGATGAAATTCGATGGTGTGCTGTTCTTCCCCGTGACCGCTTACTCGGATGCTGGCGAGGTCGACGTGGCGATGACCGCTGAGCACATCGCCTCTCGACTCGAGTTCGCACCGGGCGGCGTCTTCGCCGCGTGCGGAACCGGAGAGTTCCACGCGCTGAGCGCGACAGAGGCGACGAGCGTCGTGCGATCCGCCGTTGACGTGGTGGGCGGATCCGTTGCCGTGATCGCCGGCACCGGCGGACCCCTCGGCCACGCCGCAGAGTGCGCGCGCGGTGCTGCGGACGCCGGGGCCGACGCGCTGCTTGTCCTCCCGCCCTATCTCGTGGGCCACTCCATCGAGGGGACGCTCGCGTACGTGGACGCCGTGCTGGCGGCATCCGATCTGCCCGTCATCGTGTATCACCGCGGCAGCGCGACTCTCACACGTGATGCCGTGCAGCGACTCGTGGAGAACGAGCGCGTGATCGGGCTGAAGGACGGCGTCGGTGATGTTGGTCTTGCTCACGAGATCGCGCGCATCGTCGAGAACAGCGGCCGTGACGATCTGTCGCTGTTCAACGGGCTGCTCACGGCCGAGCTGACACAGGAGGCCTACCGCGCGATCGGAGTTCCGCTGTACTCGTCTGCCGCATTCGCGATGGTGCCTGAGGTCTCTGCCGCCTTCTACCGCGCCTACGCCGCACACGATGACGCGCGCTGCGCAGAGCTGATCGATGGGTTCTACCGGCCGTTGGTGCGTCTGCGCGACGAAGTTCCGGGTTACGCGGTCTCGCTGGTGAAAGCGGGCGTGCGCCTGGGCGGGCTGCCGGTCGGCAGTGTGCGGGCACCGTTGACCGACCCGACGCCGGAGCACCTGGTGGAACTCGAGCGGATCATCGACGCCGGAAAGGGCCTTGTGTCAGCATGACCGAAGCGGCGATCGCGGACCTCACGGTGCGTCGTCACCGCGCGCCGCTCACCCGACCGTGGGGTGAGAGCGTGCGGACGATCGACGTCATCGAGGTCACGGTCAGAACAAGCGACGGCCGCGTGGGCACGGGCTTCTCGTGGACGCCCACGATCGGGTCGGCAGCAGTCGCGGCGCTGCTTGACAACGATATTCGCGACTGGGCGATCAGCCGGTCAACCGAACCGCACAGACTCTGGCCTGCGCTGTGGGCGCATCTGCATGAGGCGGGTTCCGGCGGGATCACGACGATCGCAATGGCCGGTCTTGATCTTGCCCTGTGGGATCTCGCCTCACGCGAAGGCGGCACGTCGATCACCGATCATCTGGGAGCACGGCGCGACAGTGTGGCGGTGTATGGCAGCGGTGTGAACCTGCACTACTCCCTCGACGAGCTGCGGGCGCAGGCGGAGCGCTGGGTCGCCGCCGGGTATTCGGCGGTGAAGATGAAGGTGGGCAGGCCGGGCAGGGGAGAGGATGCTGCGCGCGTCGCCGCCGTGCGCGCGATCATCGGGGACGACGTCGCCCTCATGATCGACGCGAACCAGAGGTGGACGCTCGAGCAGGCGCTGACCGCCATGGCCGAGCTCGAGGAGTTTCAGCCCGCGTGGATCGAAGAGCCGCTGCGCGCGGATGACACGGCCGGCCACGCGCGTCTGCGTGACAGCATCCGGACCCCGATTGCGCTCGGTGAGAACCTGCACACGCGTTACCGATTTCGCGAGGTGATCGATGCCGGAGCGTGTGACATCGTGCAGCCCAACGTGGTCCGCGTGGGAGGGATCACGCCGTTTCTCGAGATCGCTGCACTGGCAGATGAGCGCGGCGTCACACTGCGACCGCATCTGCTGCCTGAGCTTTCGGGGCAGCTCGCCCTCACGCTGCCGACCGTGACGGAGGTCGAGCGCGTCGAGGGCGCCGGCTTTGCCGAGCTTGGGCTGCTCGCCGACGACGGACCCGTGGTGTTTGACGGTGCCACACTGCGGAGCGCGGGCAGGTCGGGACTGGGAATCCGGTTCTCGGAGCGCTTTCTGCTGGCTTCCTGACCCGGTGGGTGCCAGCCCGCCTCTGGCGACGTCTACCGCTCGAGCGTGACGGGTCGAAGGCGCCCCGCCACGGTGGTGACGGGCCACGCGTGGTCGACAGTGAGCGGCTGAATGACGGGATGCTGCTCGGAACCGGTGAGCAGCACGGTGTCTTCGACCTTCGCGCCATCTGCCCAGGGGTTCCAGGCGAACGCCTGCCCCAGCTGCACGCGGTCCGCTGTGTCCGGCGTGGCTCGCGGATCACGCCCCGCATACCCGGCAGCTCCGCCCTGGTGGTGTGCACGCCACTGGTCCGCGGCGAACCCGCACGCGGGGTAAGCATCGGCGATGTCGCCGAGAACATCGTTCAGCGGCCGACCCGGCGCCGTCGCATCGAAGATGTGCGACTCCACCTCGAGAATGCGCGCCTGTGCGTCACGCTCGTCATCAGTGAGACGGCCGAACACGATGCTTCGGGTGAGGTTCGCGATCAGTCCGTGTCGCCGCGCACAGACAACAACCATGGCGCGACGGCCGAGCGGGGCGTCGGTGGGGAGGGGATGCGGATGCGGGCGACCGGCACCCGCGACGAGCACGACAAGCGGGTCACTTCCCGTCTCGACGAGTTCCGAGGCCACCCGCGCCGCCAGCTGGCGTTCCGTCCACGTCGGATCGGCCGCCGTGAGAACCCGGGTGAGCGCGTGCGCCGCATCTGCACCGAGCCGGCTGAAGCGATCGACCTCGCGTGCGCTCAAGACGGCGCGAAGAGCGCGCAGCTCAGAGTCGACATCCTTCTCCGTGAGCGCAGTCGCCTGAGCAAGCGGCTCGAACCAGGGCCTGTCGACGACCTCAAGGTCGGTGGGAAGCTCCTCGGCCACGAGCCTGGCGTGCTCATTCGACGTGATCAGCACGGCGTCGCGGTCGTGATCGACGGCGACCGCCACGATCGGGTCTCCGGCGAGGCTCACGTGCGTGCGGGCACCGTCGAGATACCAGTTCACGGCAGCCGCGCTCGTCAGCAGCACAGACTCCGCGTCCCGTTCGGTGAGCAGCGCCCGCACCGCCGCGCGCTTCTGCGCGCGGTCAGCGCTCTGTGTCTGCTCTGTCGCTCCGTCGCTCATGAGGCGTCTCCTTCGATCATCCGGCCGACCTCCGGCGTCGACGGTGCCCCGTCGGCCACGAGGGCTGTGTAGCGGCGACGCAGCCCGGCACCGGCGGGAACGACTGTGGGGGTATCCCAGGCCACCGCCGAGCCGATGCCCGGGTAATCGGCGAGGCGCACGAACCAGGGATCTGGTTCGGCATCGCGCGACACCAGGGCGATCGTCGCCGTGCCCGTGTGTTCCGGCTGCGCCAAGAACTCCGCCGTCCACGCCACCCAGGGCGCATGTATGCCGTTGACGGCATCCTCCCCTTCGGCGTCGGCGGTGAACACGCGTGCATCGCGGCACGCCGGGAGTCGCCAGAACAGGCCGCCGTAGCCCGCGCCGGTGCGACCCTTGCTTCCCGGGCTGCCCAGCGTGACATCGCGATCGCCGGGAGGAAGCAGGGTGATATCGAGATCGAGTGCCCACGCGCGACCATCAAGAGCGCGCCATGACGCGGCGAGCTGCTGGCGGAGCACAACGCTCTGATCGTGGCTGAGCCAGGTGAGTTCCTGCTCGAAACCGCTCTCTGACTCGCGCAGAGCGTCACCGATGATGCGGCCGCGGTCGCGACGATCCACATATCCCCGATCCGGCATGTACGTGCGCCCGCCCCAGAAGTTGACGCTATTCGCGTCTTGCACCGCAAAGCCGAGGCCGAGGTGCCAGTCGTGGTCTGCCGGATGCTGCGCACTCACAACGATGCCTCCGCGTGTGCGGATCTCGTGCAGGTACGGTCGTGGACTCGAAAACGGAATCGTGGCTGCACCGTCCCGGTACTCCGCAACGTCTGTGCCGGCGACCGAGATCGTCGACAGGATGCTGTCGCGGGCCGCATACGCCCAGGGGACGCCGAGCTCGCTGAACGTGGAACCGGTGCGCGCGGCTTCGCGGACAGCTGCCTCGATTCCCATCACGACGGGATATGCATCGTCGCCCGTGTCGTGCCAGGTGACGAACTCCGGTGGGATCTTCGTCGGCTCCGGGGAGGTGCGAATGGCCTCGAGCACCCGCATGAATGCTCCGGTCTGCTCCAGCGGGACGAGCAGCGGTGTGCCGTCGTTCCGGTGCGCGAGCAGGTTGTCGATGAGCTCCGTGCGCCCGAAGGTGAGCTGCTTGTCGCCGAGGGTGAGGACGTCCGTCGTGTACGAGAAGGTGGCGACGCCTTCGGTGCCCTCGATCGTGACGGAGGCACCGCGATCCTCGCCTGTGGATGGTGATGCACAGATCGTGAGGGCGCAGGTGACGGGCGTGCCAGAGTGGCCGCTGATGCGCACCAGGGATGTGTCGTCGCTGTCGATGTCGTTGGCGCGATACAGCTCGGTCTCGACAGATGCGACGTCGTCTGCGGTGCGCAGCCCGGCGATGTTCAGTGCTGTCGCGATGGCGTGGGCGAGCGGGTTCGTCGCCACGCCGTCGACGACGGGCTTGCCGTCGAGGACCCTCTTGCCTGCCCAGCGTGAGCGCTTCCAATAGGCGAGCGGGCGGCTCCAGAGCCCGGTGGCGCTGACGCGCGTGATGCTGCCGAGCCCGAGAGCGGGGTCGGCGAGAGCCGGAAGTGCGTGAGAGCCGAGGCTCTGGAAGCCGACCTGAATCGCGCGCCCCGTCTCGCGCTGGATGGCGAGCAGCCGTTCCATGTCGGCGAAGGTCGCGACGGGCGGCTTCTCGAGGAGGATGTCGGCGCCCGCGCGGAGAGCCGTTTCGCAGAGCGCCGCGTGTGTGCCAATGGGGGTCGCGATGATGACGATGTCGGGGCGGACCAACTCCAGTGCCGCGTCGAGCGTCGCGACGACGGGAGTGCCATCGACGGCATCCTGCTCGGCGGCGATGGCTGGATCAGCGATAACGGCGAGGCGAAGCGTGCCCGCTGCCTCGCGCTCGCGCAGCCGCACCAGGTGGTGGGCACCGAAGCCGCGCCCTCCGACCAACACGATCGAGGGTGGGGCGGGAATCTGACTCAACTGTGCCTCCTGTCGGACGTGGGCGTCATCACCCACTATGCCAGTAAGCGCTTTCCAGCGAAACGGTCGGTGCCGCCCGACGGCCGCGCGCTGTGACGGAACGCTGAGTCGGATCGCGCGATCAGCTGAGTGACGAGAAGCGCTCGATGTCGCCGGATGACCCCGACACGATGATCAGATCGTGGTCGGTCACCACGGTCTCCGCCGTTGCGTACGTGAACGGCTTCCCCGGGGATTTCACTCCGACGACGGTCACGTGGTGCTTGGTGCGCACGCCGGACTCGGTGAGATTCTTGCCGCGGATCGGGCGTGGCGGATACATCTTGACGAGGGCGAAGTCGTCGTCGAACTGGATGAAATCCAGCATCCGCCCATTCACGAGGTGCGCTACGCGCTCGCCGGCTTCAGCCTCGGGGTAGATGACGTGGTTAGCACCGACGCGCGTGAGAATCTTTCCGTGGGACTTTGAGACGGCCTTCGCCCAGATCTGCGGAATCTTGAGGTCGACCAGGTTCGCCGTAATGAGCACCGACGCTTCGATCGATGACCCGACAGCGACCACGGCCACCGAGAAATCTCCGGCACCGATCTGCTTGAGCGCCTCGATGTTGCGCGCGTCGGCCTGCACGGTATGGGTGATGCGGTCGGCCCACTTCTGCACGAGTCCGTCATCGCCGTCGATCGCGAGAACCTCGCGGTCGAGCCTGTCGAGCTCTCCGGCACACGCGGCCCCAAAGCGCCCGAGACCGATGATCAGAACGGGTGCGTCGTGCTTGATGCGGTCAACCAACGATGGGCCTCTCTTCGGGGTGACGATACAAGCGGCCGTTGCTTGTCGAGGCGACGGCTGCAGCCAAGGTCACTGTACCAACGCGCCCCATAAACATCGTGAGGGCGAGCACGAATTTTCCGGCATCGGGAAGGGTCTCGGTAAGACCAGTCGACAGGCCCACGGTGCCGAATCCCGAGATCACGTCGAATACCACGCGGTCGAGCGGCTCCTTCGTAATCTGCATCAGGATGATGCACGAGAGCGCGACGATTGTCGCCGCCCAGAAAAACACCGAGATGGCCACGCGGATGACGTCGCTCGGAATGCGGCGGCTGAATGCCGTGATCTCCTGGCGTCCGCGCGCCTCGGCAAAGGCCGCCAACACGAGGACGGCGAGTGTTGTCACTTTGATGCCGCCCGCGGTGGATGCCGAGCCGCCGCCGACGAACATGAGCATGTCGAGCACGAGGTGGCTCGAGCCATTGAGCTGGGAGATGTCGATCGTGGCGAACCCACCCGAACGCGACATCATCGAGAGGAAGATCGATTGAAACACCGTATCTCCCGCGTTCATCGTGCCGAACGTCTCGGGGTTGTCGAACTCGAGGGCGACGATGCCGACAGCCCCGACGACGAGCAGGATGAGCGTCGTCACGAGCGTGAGCTTGACGTGCAGTGACCACTGGCGCGGACGCCGCAGGTGCCGTTTGAGCGCGAAGATCACGGGAAAGCCGATGGAGCCCAGAAAGACGCCGATGAGCAGGATGCTGAGGAACCACATGTCGTTCGCGAAACGCTCAAGGCCGAGTTCATTCGGGGTGAAGCCGGTGTTGGTGAAGGCCATCGCCGAGTAGTACACGCTGTGCAGCGCTGCCTCGCCCCACGCGATGCCGTCGATGATCATGCGGACGAACAGCAGGACGGCTAGGCCGGCCTCGATCGCGAGCAGGCTGACGACAACGGTGAGGAGCAGATTGCCGATGTCGCCAAGTCGCACCGCCTGTCCTTCGGCGACGGGGCCGTGGTGCACGCGCAGCGGGTTGCTGTCGGATGCTGCCACAAGCTTCGCTCTCAGCCCGAGCCGCCGTGAAATCACCATGCCGAGTATCGACGCGAGGGTCAGCACGCCGACAGCGCCGATCTGCACACCCAGCACGACGAGGATGTCGCCGAAGAGCGACCAATGCGTCGCCATGTCGACGGTCGAGAGACCCGTGACACAGATTGTCGACATTGCCGTGAAGAACGCATCGGCGACGGGGGTCCATTCGCGGCTGGCGGATGCAGCAGGCAGCATGAACAGTACGGTGAACAGCACGATGAGGGACCCGAACACGAGGATCGCGAATCGAGAGGGAGAACGCGTTGTGAAACTGTTCAGGCGCTCCCGCAGCCGACCGACCGCCGTGTGGGCGAGGGGTGACGCAGAGGCGCGGCTTCTGCGTGCCATGGAACCTCACTTGAACGAAGGGCTATACGACTCGCAATGGTACTCCGAGGCGGGACTCACTACCCTTGATACATGGCCGACATCTTTGACGTTATCGCAGACGGCACGAGACGGGACATTCTGCGCGTCCTTCGTGACCGTCACTCCCTTGACGAGAGCGGCGCCGCGCGCGGTACGAGCGTCTCAGAGATCGTTGCCGGACTCGGGCTCAGTCAGCCCACGGTCTCGAAGCATCTCAAGGTGCTGCGTGAGGCGGGACTCGTCGAGGTCCGCGAGGAGGGGCAGCACCGTTACTACTCGCTTGACAGTGAGCCGCTTGAGACTGTCGAAGACTGGCTCATCCCGTTCTTGAGCGTCGAGTTCAGTGAGCAGGATCTCAAGAGGGAGATCGAGGCTCACCTTCCCGAGCAGGCCCGACAGGTCGCTGACGCCATCGGGCACGTCGCGGCTGGCACCCGAAAGCGCGTCTCAAGCGCTGTGACGGCGATGGGCAAACGGTTCGGCCGGTCGGCGGAGTAGCAGCCACTCGCACTTGAGCGCTGTCGGAGTCGGTGCGGCTCGTGCGTTCCCCGGCTGTGTGGTCGACGGATAATCGTGCCTGATTGCGTTCCACATATGTAGTATATGTGCTACATTCTGTACGGGAAACAGGACGAGGTATGCAATGACACCACACAGCGCGCCCCCATCGCGCACACCCGTGATCTCCGTGTCCGATCTGCGCATGAGCTACGGCGATAAAACCGTGCTTGACGGCATCCAGCTGGATATTCACGAGTATGAGATCGTCGCCATGCTCGGGCCGAACGGAGCGGGCAAGAGCACAACCATCGAGATTCTCGAGGGATTTCGCACGCCCTCGTCCGGCAGCGTCTCGGTGCTGGGGAGCGACCCGGTGCACGGCGACGACGGATGGCGGTCGCAGATCGGCATCGTGTTGCAGACGTCGTCCGACCACGGCAAGTGGCGGCCACGCCAGCTGCTGACGCACCTGTCGGACTTCTACGAGCCCTACGTCGACCCGTGGCCAGTCGACGAGCTTCTGGAGATGGTCGGCTTGCAGGAGCAGGCGAATCAGAAACTGCAGACACTCTCCGGCGGTCAGCGACGTCGTCTTGACGTCGCGATGGCGATCGTTGGAAAGCCCTCTCTGCTGTTCCTCGACGAGCCGACGACCGGATTCGATCCGCGCGCACGACGCGACTTCCATGAGCTCATTCATCGTCTGAGCGACATCGGAGACATCACGATCATGCTGACAACGCACGACCTTGCCGAGGCCGAAGCCCTCGCGAGTCGCATCGTCATTCTCGCGGGCGGCGGCATCATCGCCGATGGCACACCCTTCGAGCTGACGAAATCGGTGTCGCGTACGGCAGAGATCAGTTGGCAGGAAAACGGACAGCATCAGCTGCACACGGCCGAAGACTCCACGCAGTTCGTCCGCGAGCTGCTCGCGCACAACGACGACGTCACCGATCTGGAGATTCGGCGCGCAACGCTCGAAGACGCCTACCTCTCGCTCGTCGAGAAGTTCGAAGCGGGCCACGACGTCGGGCAGACGCACTTCGAGGAGGTCGTCAAATGACGGAGATCACGCGGCGAACGCCGCGAAGCAATCCGACCGTAAACGTGTACCGCGCAGGACTTCGGCGGGGGCTGATCTCGGCGCGCATTCAACTGACGACGCCAAGCGAGATCGTCGGCACGATCGTCATGATGGTGCTGATGGTCGTTGCCCTGATCTTTCTCTCACAGGGGACTTTCGAAAGTGCCGCTGTGGATCTGGGGTCGATGGGGCTGCCCGGCGTGATCGCCATGGGCGTGCTCTTCAGCGGAGTGATGGGAATCGTCGGTGTCCTCTCGATGGATCGCACCAACGGCACGCTCCTGCGCTCGAAGTCGGTGCCGGGCGGCACAACGGGATATCTCGTCGGAGAGATCACGGCAAACCTGATCTCAACAGTCGTCTCGGCGCTCCTCATGCTGATCGTCGGCCTTGCACTGTTTGACGGTCTGGAGTTTGCGTCACCGCTGCGGTGGCTGCTGTTCGCCTCGGTTCTCATCCTCGGGCTGATCTCGACGCTGGCGATCGGCTCGGTTCTGGGTGCGCTCGTCTCCAACCCGAAGTTCATGGGATTCGTGATGATGCCCGTCATGGTGCTCGTCGGAATCTCGGGGATCTTCTACCCAATCGTCGCCCTCCCGGGGTGGCTGCAGGGGATTGCGCAGGCGTTTCCGCTGTACTGGTACGGCCTTGGGCTGCGGGCGTCACTTCTGCCCGACTCGATGGCGGCCGTCGAAATCGGTGGGTCGTGGCGGCTCGAATGGGTATTCATCGTGCTCGCGGCGTGGGCAATCGTGTGCCTCGCTTTGGCGCCGAAGCTTCTCGGGCGAATGGCCCGGCGCGAATCAGGCTCCACGCTCGCCGCGCGCCGCAGAGATGTGCAGCAGCAGTGGGGAGTGTAACTCCGGATGGCCGAGACGGTACATAACCGTATTGCGGTGCTGCGCGCCGAGCGACACGTCTCGCGACGAGACCTCGCTGAGGCTCTCGGTGTGCACTATCAGACGATCGGGTATCTTGAGCGGGGCGAATACAGTCCCAGTCTCTATCTCGCTCTGAAGATCGCCGCATATTTCGAGGTGTCGGTGGAAGTGCTTTTCTCGCTCGAGGAGTTTCGTCGGATCGGCTGAACGCGGCAGCATCCGGCCCTGAAGGGTCAAGTTGCTGAGGTGCGCCGGTGAATGTGACTCGACAACTACTCACGTTCCTCAGTAGTGTGGGTGTCAGACGTGTGACAAACGTGACGAAAGGGGGCCGATGTGGCGAAAGATTTTGACGACGTCCGGTTCCTGACCGTTGCCGAGGTCGCCGACATGATGCGGGTCTCGAAGATGACCGTCTACCGTATGGTTCACGCGGGAGAATTGCCCGCGATCCGCTTCGGCCGCTCGTTCCGTGTTCCAGAATCGGCCATCGCCGACGCGATCACACGAGGCGTCGCAGACACCGCGTGACACCAGTGCGTCCGAAATTCGGGTAAACTAGCCCGAGGCCTTTTTATGCCGGCCGCGGCACGCGCGGCCAGACCCAATACTTTTGTGAGGTTTTCGTGGGTTCAGTGATCAAGAAGCGTCGCAAGCGCATGGCGAAGAAGAAGCACCGCAAGCTTCTTCGCAAGACGCGCCACCAGCGTCGCAACAAGAAGTAGTCACCACTGACTACACCGAAGCGCCAGGCTTACGAGTCCTGGCGCTTTTTGGTGTGTCCAGCGGTTGCCGCCCGGGCCTGAGCGGGCACGTAGGCTGGGAGCATGAGCCACACCGTCACGCTTCTGGGAAAACCGGGCTGTCACCTCTGCGATGACGCACGGGACGTCATCGCTCGTGTCGTGGACGGACTGGGGGCCGACGCCGCAGTCACCGTCGACGAGAAGTCAATTCTGGATGACGACGCCCTGTATCAGCAGTACTGGGAGCAGATCCCCGTTGTGCTCATCGACGGTGAGCAGCACACGTTCTGGCGGGTCGATGAGCGTCGACTGGCCGAGGCGCTCACGGCGAACGGGTGACGCGAGCAGAAGAGAATCCTGAAGGGGGAGACATGGCAATCAAGCACATCGTGATGTGGACGCTCGCCGGTGACGACGAGGCGGCGAAAGAGGATGCCGCGGCCCAGATCGCGACGCGGCTCGAAGGTCTCATCGGTCGTGTCGCCGGCATCCAGTCACTCGAGGTGAAGCGCAACGCCGCCTTCGACGACGTCAACTACGACCTGGCGCTCGTGTCGGTGCACGATGACGTGTCGGCGCTCAAGGCTTACCAGGTGCACCCCGAGCACGCCGAGATCGCAGCGTACATCCGCAGCGTCGTCGCTCAGCGAGCATCCATCGACATTGAATTGTAGAGGTCACCGCCGCGGTGACCACACTGCCTACTCCGCCACGCGCTCCTGAGGCTTCGCGTCGACGCCGGCTTCCTTGCGCTGCTGCGCCGTGATTGGCGCGGGCGCCTGCGTCAGCGGGTCGAAGCCGTTGCCGGTCTTCGGGAAGGCGATGACCTCGCGGATCGACTCGGAACCGGTGAGCAGGGCGACGATGCGGTCCCAGCCGAACGCGATCCCGCCGTGCGGCGGCGTGCCGAACGCGAAGGCGTCAAGCAGAAAGCCGAACTTGGTGCGCGCGCTCTCCTGATCGAGCCCCATCACGCTGAAGACTCGCTCCTGCACGTCACGCTCGTGGATGCGGATCGAACCGCCACCAATCTCGTTTCCGTTGCAGACGATGTCGTACGCGTACGACAGCGCACTCTCGGGATCGGTGTCGAACGTGTCGCGGTACTCGGGCTTCGGCGCCGTGAACGCGTGGTGTACGGCCGTCCACCGGCCGGAGCCGACCGCGACATCTCCCGAGGCCACAGCGTCATCTGCCGACTCGAACATGGGGGCGTCGACGACCCAGACAAATGCCCAGGCGTTTTCATCGATGAGATCTGCGGCGCGGCCGACCTCGAGTCGGGCGGCACCGAGAAGCGCGCGTGATTCACGCGGAGTGCCGGCGGCGAAGAAGATCGCGTCGCCGGGCTGCGCGCCGACAGCATCCGCGAGCCCGTCTCGCTCAGCATCGCTGAGGTTCTTGGCGACGGGGCCGCCAAGAGTGCCGTCCTCGCCGATCGTGACGTACGCCAGGCCCTTTGCTCCGCGCCCGCGTGCCCACTCCTGCCAGGCGTCGAAGCCGCGGCGGGGTGTCGACGCACCGCCGGGGAAGACGATCGCTCCGACGTAGGGGTTCTGGAAGACGCGGAAGCTCGTGCCGGCGAAGTACTCGGTGAGCTCGGTGATCTCGAGGCCGAAGCGCAGGTCGGGCTTGTCGCTGCCGTACTTCTGCATTGCCTCGGCGTAGGTCATGTGCGGGATCGGCGTGGGGATCGTGTAGCCGATGAGCTGCCACAGCGCTGAGACCACGCGCTCGCCGATCTCGATGATGTCGTTCTGGTCGGCGAAGCTCATCTCGACGTCGAGCTGTGTGAACTCGGGCTGGCGGTCGGCGCGGAAATCCTCGTCGCGGTAGCAGCGGGCAATCTGGTAATAGCGTTCCATCCCGGCCACCATGAGCAGCTGCTTGAACAGCTGGGGTGACTGCGGCAGCGCATACCACGAGCCGGGGCTCAGCCGCGCGGGGACGACGAAGTCGCGGGCGCCCTCGGGCGTCGAGCGCGTGAGCGTCGGCGTCTCGACCTCGACGAAGTCCAGGTCATCGAGAACATCACGTGCGGCCTTGTTCGCCTTTGCGCGCAGACGGAGCGCACGAGCGGGCTCCGGGCGGCGCAGGTCAAGATAGCGGTGCTTGAGACGGGCTTCCTCGCCGATCGTCTCGGTGCCGTCGAGTGCCGTCGACACCTGGAACGGCAGGGCCGCCGACTCGCTCAGCACCGTGACCGTGTCGGCGATGACCTCGATCTGCCCCGTCGAAAGGTTGTCGTTCGCGTTGCCCTCGGGGCGCTTCTGCACGGTGCCCGTCACCTGCAGCACGAACTCCGAGCGCAGAGGATGGGCAACGTCCTCATCGCGGATCACGACCTGGGCGATACCCGACGCATCGCGCAGATCGATGAATGCGACTCCACCGTGATCACGGCGACGGTCGACCCAGCCGGCGAGAGTGACGGTCTCGTCCAGCTGCTCGAGTCCGAGGGTTCCGGCGTTGTGGGTGCGAAGCACGAAAGCGTCCTTTCCGCAGGTGAAGAGGGGGGATGCTGCGCGCAGGCGAGCCCCTCCCGAGGCATTCGACTAGTCTACGTGCCCCCTCGGGGCTCCGGTGCCGCCGGGTCGTGCGACCTCTCGGCAGATTCTTAGCTCTACAGAACGTAGACTAAGGGCCGTGGTAGCCTCCCAGATCCACCTCGTCCGCCACGGCGAGGTGCATAATCCCTCGCATGTGCTGTACGGCCGCATACCCGGTTTCGGGCTTTCGGACCGTGGGCGCCGCATGGCCGAGGCCGCGGCGGATGCCCTCGTCGAGCGCGACAGGCCCGTCACGCGGATCATCGCCTCACCGCTCCAGCGCACCCAGGAATCGGCTGCTCCTCTCGCCTCAGCGTTCGACGTGCCCATTGAGAACGACGCACGACTCATCGAGCCGAGCAACTACTTCGAGGGCATGCGCATGAGCCGTGCTCTGCGCAACCCGCGCAACTGGTACGCCGTACGCAACCCGCGCAAGCCCAGCTGGGGCGAGCCCTACGCTGACATCGTCGCCCGGATGCTCGCCGCGATCGACGAGGCCTGGCAGACAACCGAGTCAGGCGACGTCGTGCTGGTGAGCCACCAGCTTCCGATCTGGATGGCACATTCCGGCATCCTGGGCATTCCGCTGCACCACGACCCGCGCAAGCGACGTTGTTCGCTCTCCAGCATCACGACGCTCGAGCACACGGGCAAGCGGTTCGCCGAGGTGGAGTACGCCGAGCCAGCGCTTCTGTTGACCGCCGGTGCCGTCGACGTGGGCGCGGTATGACGCGATCACGACGCACGACACGGATGCTGTCGGCCGCAGCCGCCGCGCTTGCCACGGTGCTGCTGGTCGCAGGCTGCTCCGAGGACCCCCTCGCCGAACAGTACAAAGAGGGAAGCGGGAAGGGCTACATCGCCGGCGACGGCTCCGTCATGGAGATCGCCGAGGACGATCGGGGCGACGCCGTTGAGTTCACCGGAACGACGGAGTCTGGCGACGAGGTCTCTTCGGACGACTTCGACGGCCAGGTCGTCGTCGTCAACTTCTGGTACGCCTCCTGCGCTCCCTGCCGTGCCGAGGCCCCGATTCTTGACGACGTGTACGACGAGTACGCGGGCGACGATGTGGCATTCATCGGCGTGAATCTGCGCGACCAGGCAGGGACCGCCGCCTCGTTCAACACAACGTATGACGTCAGCTACCCGTCGATCATCGACGTGAACACGGGCAGCGTGAAGCTCGCGTTCGCCGACACCGTGCCGCCCAACAGCGTGCCCACGACGATCGTGCTGGACAAACAGGGCCGGGTCTCGGCGCGGATTCTCGGGGCACTTCCCGACGCGTCCATCCTGTCGACGCTCGTCGAAGACGCCGTCGCGGAGTGATGGTCGTGAATCCGGGAGACATCGTGATCAGCGGGCAGCTGCTGCTCGCCATTCCCATCGCCGCGCTGGCCGGACTCGTCTCGTTTGCGTCGCCGTGCGTGCTTCCGCTCGTGCCCGGCTATCTCGCGTACGTCGGTGGCGCTGCCACGGCGCAGAAGGGTGCCAAGGCCGCCACGCGCGACCGCGCTCGCCTGCTGCTCGGGGTCGTGCTCTTCATCGCGGGGTTCTCGGCGATCTTCACCGCGTACGGCTTCGCCTTCGGCGGCCTCGGTCGCTGGCTTGTCGCTTATGGTCCGCTCATCACGCAGATCCTCGGCGCCCTCGTCATCATCATGGGCCTGGTGTTCATCGGCCAGGTGACGTTCCTGCAGCGCACATTCCGGCCCACGTGGACGCCCAGGACGGGGCTTCTCGGTGCGCCACTGCTCGGCATCGTCTTCGGCATCGGCTGGGCACCGTGTGTCGGCCCGACCCTCGTGGCGATCCAGTCGCTCAGCTTCGGCTCGGCCTCCCCGTGGCGCGGAGCGCTTCTCAGCTTCGTGTACTGCCTCGGCCTCGGCATCCCGTTCATCATCATGGCCGTCGGTGCCACGTGGGCGACGAAGAGCGTCACGTTCCTGCGCCGTCACATCCGTGCCATCAACATCGTCGGCGGCATCCTGCTCATCGTGATCGGTCTGCTCATGGTCACGGGAATCTGGACGTCTCTGATCAGTCTTCTTGCGGGGGTGATGCCGAACTTTGTCCCGGCCATCTGATTACACTGACGGACGCGACGACCGTCCCGACGTCGAACGACCCCTCACTCAGCCTAAGCTCGGCGTCGTCGGCTGGCTGCGTTGGATGTGGCGGCAGCTGACGAGCATGCGCACCGCGCTTCTGCTTTTGCTGCTGCTTGCGATCGCGGCGATCCCCGGATCGCTCGTCCCCCAGCGCTCGAGCGACCCCAACGGAGTGACGCAGTACTTCACCGAGCATCCGGATCTCGCACCCGTGCTCGACAAAGTGCAGATGTTCGACGTCTTCACATCCGCATGGTTCTCAGCCGTCTACATTCTGCTGTTCCTCTCGCTCATCGGCTGCGTCATCCCCCGCGTCACGCATCACATCGGTGCTCTGCGTGCCCGCCCACCGCGCACGCCCATACGGCTGAGCAGGCTCAGCGACTACAGCGAGGTCACGTACGGCGCCGATGATGGTGTGAAAGCGGATGCTGCTGCCGCCGTGTCCTCCGCACGCGACCTGCTGAAAAAATCCAAGTACCGCGTCGAACTGTACGAGGCACCCGCCACGCGCACGAGCCCCGCGAGCATTTCCGTCTCTGCCGAGCGTGGCTACCTTCGCGAGACCGGCAACCTCGTCTTCCACTCGGCACTCCTGCTGATCCTGCTCGTCGTCGGCATCGGCGGAGGCTTTGGCTACACGGGCCAGCGCGTCGTCGTTGAAGGGCAGTCTTTCGTCAACGTGCTGGGCGACTACGACTCGTTCAGCCCCGGGCGCTTCTTCGACCCGGCGCAGCTTTCGCCGTACGCGCTGACTCTCGACGAATTCGATGTGACGTACGAGACCGAGAATCTCAACGCCTACGGGCAGGCGATCGACTTCGACGCGAAGGTCACCACCAAGACCCCTGGCGGCGGCGAAACCGACTCGTCGATCAAGGTGAATGACCCGTTGCGCCTCGGAGGAACAGACATCTACCTGCTGGGCAACGGCTACGCGCCGACCATCACGGTGAAAGACCCAGACGGCAACGTCGTGTTCACCGACTCCGTGCCCTTCCTCCCGCAGGATCCGTCGACGCTCACGTCGGTCGGCGTGGTCAAGGTGCCAGACGGTCTCACAAAGCAGGTCGGCATGGTCGGCTTCTTCTATCCCACGGCCTACCCGCTCGAGTCCGGTGCCTACACCTCCACGTATCCCGGCCTGGAGTACCCGCTCTTGACGCTCAACGTGTACACGGGAGACCTCGGCATTGACGGCGGCGTCCCGAAGTCCGTGTATGCGCTCGACGTCGACGGCATGAAACCCCTCACCGGGGGCGACACCGGCGTGGACTCGATCGAGCTCATGCCAGGGCAGAGCACCGAGCTTCCCAACGGCCTCGGCACCATCGAGTTCGTCAACGAGAACCCGCAGAAAGGCAGCTTCGCCGGTTCGGTCCACCGCTTCGCCTCGTTCGACATTCACAGCGACAAGACGCAGCTCGGCGTCGCGATCGGTGTGGTGTTCGTGCTGCTCGGTCTCCTCACATCGCTCTTCGTGCCGCGCCGCCGCGTCTGGGTGAAGGCGTACGACAACGACGACGGCACGGTGCGCATCGAGTACGCCGGGCTTGCCCGCGGCGAGGATCCAGGGCTCGCGGATGCTGTCGAGGGAATCGCCTATCGTCACGGCACAGAACTGGGTGTGGACCGCGAATGATTATCGTCGCTGCAGCCATCGACGTCGTCCTGACGCTCGCCTTCGCGCTCTCGGGGCGCTCCAGTCACGCCGAGGCGCTTGACCCGGCGGGTATCTGGAGCACCTGGTGGCCGTTCCTCGCCGCGCTCGCCGTCGGCTGGGTGGTCACGCTCGCGTGGCGACGTCCGATGAAGGTCGTGCGCACCGGCATCCCACTGTGGATCATCACGGTGGCGGGCGGGATGCTGCTGCGCGCAGCATCCGGCCAAGGCACCGCGCTGCCGTTCATCATCGTCGCCACACTCGTTCTCGGCCTTGTGCTGGTGGGGTGGCGTCTGATCGCGTTACTGGTGCGCACCGTGCGCGCCAAAAAGACGCACGGATCGAAGGAGTAACCTGACATGGTGGATCTCAACTCGTTCTCGCTGCTGGCCCTGTGGTCGGCGACAGCGCTTTACGCGCTTGCCCTGATCGCCTTCGCGCTCGACTTGGGACGCCGCAGCGCCGAGGTGAACGACGCGTCGCACGCGGTATCGTCGGCTGTCGCGGCGTCAGAGGCCCGGTCCGAGGTTACGGCTGAAGCGGGTGGCGGCGTGGCCGTCAAGACGCGTCCCGCTGCGAAGAAGCGCGACGACAGTGCACCACAGGTGACGGCGAAGCGCTCGCCATCGCTGCGTTCGGCGATGGCGCTCATGGTGCTCGGATTCCTGCTGCACGTCGCCGCTGACGTGACGCGCGGGATCGCCGCCGAGCGCGTGCCGTGGGCCAACCTCTACGAGTTCGTCATGACGGGAACGATGCTCGTTGTCGCCGTGTTCCTCGTTGTGAACATCAAGGTCGACCTGCGCTACCTCGGCACATTCATCTCGCTTCTCGTGGTGTCGCTGCTCTGCATGGGCACCATCAACTTCTATGTTGAGGTCGCTCCGCTGCCCCCGGCGCTGCAGTCGGCATGGCTGGTGATCCACGTCTTCCTCGCCACCACCGCGATGGGGTTCCTCGCGCTGGGCTGCGCGCTGAGCGTGCTGCAGCTGATCCAGGCGCGGACCGAGGCACGCGGAGCGGCGATCGGGGATCTGAAGCTGAAGTTCATGGCCACGTTCCCGACAGCCCACCGGCTTGAGAACCTGGCCTACCGCACGGTGATTGTCGGCTTCGTGCTGTGGACCTTCACGCTGATCGCGGGCTCGATCTGGGCCGAGGCGGCGTGGGGCCGCTACTGGGGCTGGGACACCAAGGAAGTCTGGACGTTCATCATCTGGGTGATCTACGCCGGCTACATCCACGCCCGTGCCACGAAGGGCTGGCGCGGAAGCCGTGCCGCTTGGCTGGCGATCATCGGCTTCGGAACGGTGATCTTCAACTTCACTGTGGTGAACATCTTCTTCAACGGTCTGCACAGCTACTCGGGGCTCTAAGCTACTACTGCTTTAAGCGCCTCGAGGCGCTCGGCTACTCCTGGTCTCAAGCGATTCGGGGCTGTAAGTCAGCTGGTGCAGTGAGTTGGCTCCCGTTCGGCCGTCCCCGCTCCCATCTCTTCACGCGCGGAGGTTGCCCCCTGAATCGTTACCGGTCGATTTCAGCATCGATCACCGGTTCACGCGCGCACGGCTGCCTCGGTGCCCTGAGCGGTTCAGCCGTTCGGAACTTTCGGCGTGATTGCGGCGTGTCGGCGCACGACACGCCGCAATGTCGTCGTTTTTTCCGAATAAATGAACGCGGGAGGGCGCCTACCATCGCCGTGCCGTCACACGCTCCGACCCTATGAATAAGCTGTGATAATGTCGTGACGCGCTTGTGTCACACGTGGGGGGACACAGCGACACATCCATGGGGGGATTCCAGAGTTGAGTGGTGCAATTGCGCAGTCGCGCCGTGACGACCGAACGAGCTTTGCACGGTGGAAGCGCGGACTCTTCGCGCTGATGGCGTTGTCGGTCGCCTTCGTGCTCACCGCTTGCGGTGCTGTCCTGGACACGACACTTGTGATCAACGCAGACGGCAGCGGGTCGCGTGCGATCACCGCGACCGTTGAAGCTGACGATCTTGAGAAGGTGAAAGGCGGCGCCGACGCGATCGACACGGCCATCACAGAGAACCTTCCCGACGGAATGACATACGGCGGGCAGAAGGCCGGCAGTGATGGCGCCGCCGTCTTTTCGTTCGCCATCGAGTTCGACTCGCAGAAGGATTACGAAGACAAGGTCATCGGCATCCTCGGAGCCGGTGGGGTCACAGACATCGAGACCGAGATCGAGATCGTCGTCGCCGACTCGGCGTTCCGCGAGGGCGTCAGCGTGAACGAGAACTTCACGTCTCAGGATCTTCTGCAGTGGCTCGTCGAGGCCATGGTGGAGACCGGGATCGTCGATGACGACGACAAGGACGACCTGACCGAGATCGGGAAGACCGTTGTCGAAATCGATGGGGTCGGGCACGATACGTCGGCGAAGATCGAATACACGGACATCGCCGATTACGGCATCCGTGATCTGAACGTCACGACGGAGGGTGTCGGCACGGGCAGCTACGTGCGGACGATCTCGTATGATCTGTCGCGCGAGACGTACGCTCGTGACACGGATGCCTACGACGAGTTCTTCACAAAGGCAACGCCGAAGGACGGCACCCTGACAGAGCCGGACGAGGCATCCACCGTCTGGACGATCGAGTTCTCCGCCAAAGACGAAGAGCAGCTCATCGAATACACGAACACGGCGCTGAACTCTGAATTGACGGACTTTGCCGTGTCGAGCGAGACCGATGGCGACGACCCCACAATGTTCCACACGTCGGTGATCGACTTCATCGACTGCGGGCAGATCTGCAACGAGGACGCCGAGGTCACGTCGAACTTGATCCTGCCGAAGGGCTGGCAGGGCGACAACGGCGGAAGTGCTGGGGAAGACGGCTGGTCGATGCCGATCAGTCATGACCCCGTCGTCTTCGATCACCGCGTTCAGTTTGAATCAGTTCTTGCTGCAGCATCCGCTGCTCCGTCGGGAGAGAACACGCTCACCATCGACTACGTCTTGAGCGTCGAGAACGCCGACCTCGTCGGCTCAGCAATGCAAGACTTCCTCGAGCCCGCGTCCACGGTCGCCGACTTGAGCATCGACGCGGGTAAGGATGCCGTCACCTACACGATCACAGTGACCGGCGAGGATGCTGCAGACCTGAATGCGCGCCTGAGTGAGTACCTTCCCGGGTCGCAGTACAGCGTTGTCGAGTCGGACTCGTCGCTGTTTACGAAATCGTATTCGGTGAGCATGGTTGTCGCTCTGCCCCGTGACCTGCTGAGTGGGGGCGTTGCAGAGGGGATCACCTACCGGGTCGACCTTCCCGGCGGTGCGAGCGTGGCAGACAGTTCCGATCTGCCCAAGGGCGCCAAGGTCGCGGGCAACGTCATTGCGGTGTCTGAAGATTCCCCGAGCTCTCCAGAGTTCCACGTCGATGCGAGCAGCCCGAATGTCGGAGGCATCATCACCCTCGGGGTCATCGTGCTGATCGTGCTGCTGCTCGTTGCTGCTGTCGTGGTCCTGGTGATCCGGCAGAAGAAGAAGGCGGCGGCAGCGGGCGCGAACAGCGGTCTCTTCAGCTATGACGGTGGTCAGGCTGGACCTGACGCTTACGTTGCGGGAGCGTCATCGCCCGATGCCGCGTCGCCTGTTTCGCCGCAGCAGGGAGAAGCTCCGGCCGGCGGACTGCCCACCCAGACGGCTGTGATTGACGACTCTGCGATGCAGGACGCTCCCCACGGGGCAGACCAGTCTCTTCCGATGTCGGACTCCGTGACCGAACGGATTCCTGAAGCCGACAGCGATTCCCCGACAGAAGTGCTGCCGCCGCGGCCGCCACTGCCTCCGACGGAATAATCGACTCTCGCCACGAGGGCTGAAGCGGCGCCGAGGGGTACCGCGGAAGGGAATACCATGCGTAAAGCACTCGCGATTGTCGCGCTCACAGCCTCTTTGGGGATGCTCGTCGGCTGCGCACAGGCGCCGACCTGGACGACCAACGGCATCAGCGGAGTCGGGCTCACAGATGAAGACACGGCCGGGATCGACGGGTTCGTTGCCGAGATTGAGGAGGACGGCGACACGAGAGAGCCGGAGTCGACGGACTACGAGTCCTTCCCCGGCGTTCCGGAGGAATGCCTTGCCGTCTACCAGCCGGACGTGGCGTTCTCGAACCATAGCGTTGAGATCATGCTGAACAGCATCGGCACAGACGAGGTCAATGTCGGTGAGACGGGCGTGTTCCTCTATAGCGATGAGAGCGGCGCGAAGGAGGATTTCGAGGCGTACATCGAGGGCATCGACAACGGTGGATGTTTGGAGAGCGACGTCGTTACGACGATTCTCGGGCTCGATGAGAGCACCACTGTTACTGCGGAAAAGATCGACCCCCACTGCGCAACAGACTGCCGGATGCTTCAGGTTCGATCCGTCGTGACGCCCAGCGATGGCGGAGACAAAATCGATCGCACTGTCTGGTTCACCTTTATGCAGCGCGGCAACGCGGTGATCGCTCTGCTGCTCTACTCGGAGATCTCGTCGTCAAGCACCGGTTCTTCGTGGTTCACAGTTGATCAAGCTGTTGCGCTCGCCAACCTGCAGTCCGCGAAGTTCAACTCGTATGACGGGTGAGGCGCGGTGACCTCAGGGTGCTGATACGTTCTCACGTCGACGACACGGTGGGCGGGACTCTCAGAGTCCCGCCCACTGCGGTCGGGTGTGGTTACACTCCGATGCGCGCGAACTGTGCCGTGATCGGGTCCCAATCCTCCTTCTCAGCAGACGTTGACTCGTCGGCTGAATACGGTTCAGTGGCGACATCGAGCATTGCCGGATCCTGCGGGAGAGATCCAATCGCCGACTGTCCGAACGTGCTGAGCAGCATCACGCCGATGCCATTCGCTTCGACAGCACCCCGTGACGTACCCAGCGCCGCAAACGGGATCTTCATCTCGTAGACGGTGTCTTGCATCGTGTCGTGTTCCGTGTCAAGAAAATCGACGAATGCACTCGTGTCAGTGAGGTCATCCGGCGTGTATCCCTCGTATCCGTTGGCGTTGATCCCCATGAGCGAGGTGCCGTAGAATCCGTCGCCATAGGCATATGAGATCGCCGCTTCGTCGAACCCGACGGCGTTCGCAGGTTCGTAGTCGAAAGCACCAGATGCGTTGAGTGAGAACATCGCCGGCTCGCCCACGCCCGGCTTGCTCGAGAACATCGCGAGATGGTCGACCTCATCGTTCGAGAACATTGAGCGGATGCCCCATACGCCCTCTTCCGTGCCGTCAATCAGACCGTCTCCGCCCTCGGCCGACACATCGAACGCGAGCGCCTGCGGGATGTCACCGTTGTACGGCTTTCCGTTGTCGCTGATCGGGTAGCTCTGCCCGGGATCGACGACATCCGTGACGTTGGTGAACTGCCACATCAGATAGAGGGCGTCGTCGTCCCACGCACTTGAGAGCGAGTACAGGTCATAAACCGGCCCTTCATGGCTGCCACGAAAGATGCGCGGGTCGTCATTTGCGGCGCCCTGCGCGATCACCATGGCTGGTGTCCACTCTGAGGCATCGCCGTCGACCGTGATCTCGGCGGCTGCTCCGACATTCCCCTCTGGATTCTGCTGGTAATAACCCGCTGAGTAGTCGGTACCGGTCGGCTCACCGGGGGTTCCCGGGTCGGTTTCGCCCTCGATGGTGACAGACACAGACTCACTCCAGGCTGACGCATTTCCGGAACTGTCGATTGCTTGAACCGTGAATGTGTACGTCGCGCCCGCAGTCAGGTTGTCGAGTGTGAGCGATGGCTTCGTGGCGTCCGTCTTCTGTATGGCGTCGCCGTCATTCGAGCGCACCGTGTACGACGCCACTGCGGTGTCGTCCGTCGATGGTGTCCATGTCAGGGTGACAGACGTGCCGTCGACGGTGGCTGCGAGCCGGGAGGGGGCAGTCGGGGCCGTGGTGTCATCGTCTCCGCCCGTCGTCGTCGAGACCACATCACTCCAGCCGGACAGGTTCCCTGCAGCATCCATTGCCTGCACTTTGAAGAGGTAGTCCTCCCCCGGCGTGAGGTTGAAGAAGCCGATCTCCGTCGCCTCGGTGATGATGCCGAGCGTCGCTTCGCCACCACCCGCCTTGATCACACGATACCCGGCAACGCCGACATTGTCTGTCGCGGGGTTCCAGGTGAGTTGAACAGTGTCACCGGATGCTGTGATGGTCAGCCCCGTCGGGGCGGTCGGCTTCTCTGAGTCGTCTCCTCCCGTCGTGCCCGGTGTCGTGATCTCGACCGCATCTGAGGCCAGCGATACGCTGCCGTCTTCTGCCGTCGCGGTCACGCTGTATGCATACGTCGTACTTTCACTCACCGACGTGTCAACGTACGACGTATCAGCGACATCGACAGAAACGGTTCCGTCAACGCCCCCAGTGCGTGACACGGTGTACTTCGCGATTCCGGAGTCGGCCGTTGAAGCGTCCCAACTCACGGTCACGGCGCCGTTATCGGCGGTGACGGACACGTTCGCGGGGGTTGTCGGTGCTGCCGACGGCGGGTCGCACGGTGCGGTTCCGGACACGGAGCCGGATGCCACGGTCACCACGCTTCCGCTCACGACGTAGTTCTTTGAGTCATTGTTGTCCCACTGGCCGGCACCATTGTTGAATGCAAAGGTGGTTCCCGTGGCACCAGAGTCGATGGTGAGGGAGTACCAACCGTCGCAGGCCTGCTCCATCGGGATGCCTGGAACGGTCGTCCATTCTCCCTCGCCGACGCGGTAGTGAGCGTAGTAGGAATCCCACTCCTTGTCGGCCTTGTAGAAGACCTTCATGTCTTCACCGGCGGGTGGCTCATCGGAGCACGGGTCAATACTGGTTATGGCACCATCAGCGATCGCTTGCACCCCTGACGACAGAGCAAAGTCCTCGCCTCCGTTGTTGTCCCAGCTGCCAGAGCCATTGGTGAACGCGGCCGTTAGACCATCGGCGGTGCCGATGTCGATCGTTGCGCCGTACCAGCCGTCGCAGCGCTTCTGCATCTTCTCACCGGGCGCCGTTGTCCATTCGCCATCGCCGACCTGGTAGTGAATGTAGAAATCATTCCAGGTGCCGTTGTCGTGGTAAAAGACCTCGGTGGTGGCAGCCGGCGACGGCTTACCCGTGGTGACGGATACCGCACTGCTCGGCTTCGACGTGTTGGCGCCGTCGGTCGCGGTGACTGTGTACTGGTATTCGGCATTCGGATCGAGTCCGCTATCGGTGATGGACGTCGACGATCCCGGTGCAGTCAGCGTCGTTTCTCCGTCCGGGCCAGAGCGGGTGATCGTATAGCCCGTAACAGCGCAGTCATCGGTGGATGCTGTCCAGCTCACCGTGACGTTCGTGCCGTCCGCTGTCGCCTCGACGTCCGTCGGGGAAGTCGGCGCGGCAGTGTCTGCGCACTCTTGGCCCGCTTTCGCACCCGCGTGGATCGCGACGGCGCCATTCGACGGAACGGTTGCCGTGAACTGTCCACCCGAGACCGTGATGGTGTCGCCGGACCAACTGTCACCGTCGTGCGTCGCCTGAATGACGTTGTAGTACGTGCCGTCAGGAAGCCCAGTCTCGAAGGTGCGAGTCAGTTCGCCGCCGCCCCGGTTGATCGCCACGGTGCCCTTGTCACCGCGGCTGAACGCGATAGCGCTGCTGCCGTTCGTCCACTTCTTGGTGACGTCGGTGCCGTAGGTCTCTACGCGGAACCCGACCATATTGGTGATCTCGTTCTCTGCGTGCTCACAGGTCCACACGGAGCCCGAGCCGCAGGTGGGGTCAATGACCTCTCCGGATGCTGTCTGGGGAGGACCGGCGTCGAAGTTGCTGAACTCGAAGCCCGACTGAATTGACGGCGAGCCGTAGTTCCACGCGAGCGTGAAGACCTGTGCGAGGTCATAGACATCGCCGTCCTTGTAGCTCAGCGTCTGGCCATTGCGCTCCGTGTCATGGTTGTCGACAAACACTCCGGCATCAGAGCTGTCCAGAAAACCGTCCCAGGTTTCGCCAATGCCTTTCCCCTCGATCAGCCAGTCAATCGTCCCACCGCCGAATGCTTCCTTGAGCTTGCGGGCATAAGCGAATTCGTGAATATCACCGATGCCAAGGTACTCCTCGGGTTGAATCGGCTCGTTGGCGCGGATCACCTCTTGAACAATGTATAGATCGTCTTTGTTCTTGACCCTCGACATAATTCCGCGCATGTCGTCGGCGCCGATGTGCTTCACCGCGTCGATACGGAAGCCAGCCGCGCCCAGGTCGACGAGGTGATTGAGGTAGTCAGCGATCGTCTGCTGAACGTACGGTGAACCGGTATCGAGGTCGGCAAGATTGACCAGGTTGCAGTTCTGCACGTCGTATCGATCCTGGTAATTCGAGATGTCCTGACGGCAATCATGGAAATCATTGTCGCTGTATAGGCCGGGGTAGCTATAGTGCTCGTACGAGCTTCCCGCCCAGCCTGTCCCGCCGTCGGAGTCGCCACTCATGTGGTTGATGACGGCATCCACAATCACCTCGACCCCCGCGGCGTTACACGTGTCGATCATGTTCGCGAATTCGGCTTCTGTTCCCAACCGGGACTCGAGTCGGTAGCTGACAGGCTGATAGTAGGTCCACCATTGGCTGCCGAGAACGTGTTCCTGCGGAGGCGACGTTTGCACATAGCCGTATCCGGCGGGTCCGAGCGTGTTCGTGCATTCGCGGGCTATGGCATTCCACGTCCACGAGAACATGACAGCTGTCACGTCCTTTGGTCCGGGAGCGGAGGCGTGAGCTTTCTGCGGTGGGACGATCGCGATGAGAAGACCAGCGATCAGAAGTCCGACGGTGAGCGCGGCCCAGGGTAATCGCCTGCGACGCACTCCTAATCGAGTGTGTGTGCGGGGCGGCACGGTACTCATGATGGTGCTCCTTTGCATTGTGCGGGCACCGCACGCGAGGCGAGCGGTGATGGCACTTACGGTAGAGCGCCCACGAATTTAATGCAAGCGTTTACAGAAATGCGATGTACTTACGCCTGTTGTGTGCGGAATGGGAGGTGAGGCAAAGGTTCATGGCTGGGGTACATGCGGTGTGGGCGGGTCAAAAGCAACGATCTTGTAACGCGACCCCGCGCTGATATTGACATAATTAGATGAAAGCGCTTGCATTAACGCTCAAGATCTCACAACTAATGCATTGCCCCTCTGCCTGAAAATCGGGCAACGGCGAAAGGACGCCCATGTTCGATGCCCCTTCTGATGACCACGAGTCAAGCGCTGAGTCGCGCACTGAGTCACTCCCCAAGATCAGTCGCCGCACCACCCTCACGGCAGCGGCCTGGTCGGCCCCGGTGATCGCCCTCGCAGTCAGCACGCCTGCTGCCGCCGCCTCCGTTGTAGCTGACGGAACGCTAAATTTCGTGCCAGGCCCGGGTGCGCTCAATCCCAACACCAACAACTTCACGTATAACTGGGTGATCTCGAACTCGTCTACAACGAGCCCTATCTCCGGCCCGTTCACGATTGAGTTCAACGTCCCTTACGGCATCCAAGATTCGATCACGAAGCCGCCGGCTGGGCAGGCAAGCGCCTCGAACCCCACATTGTTTGCACCCGTGGCGGTCAACGCTCCCGGATACGTTGCCAGCTGGGTACACACCGATGGAATCAGCGATGGGTTCGGAAACACCCGCACCGAGACGATCACTATCGGAACAGCAGCCACCACGCTCGAGGCTGGAGACAGCATCCCCTTCTCGTCAAAATGGACGGTTCCCGAGAACTGGCTTTCGACCGGAGACGGGAGCATCCTTCTGGACCGTCGCGTGTGGACTTGGCGCAGTGAGGGAACCGTGACTGCCGGTCCCGGTGCGAACGGCAGTCCGCAGGCATTCCCGTTGTGGACGACCCAAGCGGCGTCTGAGAATCCGGCATCGCCTGGAGGACTCTGGGCCTTCAGCACTCCGGCCTAGTACGCGGCCTGCCGTGTGCGCGAAGTCTCGCAGCGGAGAACCTCATTGCGGTGTGGCTGGGCCGACTGGTTGAGGGCCAGCGACGATTGGTGTCGCACACGGCACCCGCGGCTACCCCTCAGAAAACCGAGGACCGTCCGTGGTTTTCGTCACGAGAGCGATCAGCTCGGATGATCGTACGCTGTCGCCCCAGTAGCGGTGGCGAGGCAGCAGTATGTTGAAGAAACCTCCGAGGGGATACGTGCTACAGCAGCGCGTAGCAGCGACGGATGCGGTCACGCCACCACGCGTCACGGTCGGGCGACGCGGCGTAATCGCGCAGCATCCGCTCTGAGACATCGACGCGACGCACGTCGATCGCACCGTCTCGCGCCCGAAGCGGCTGCTCCGTTACGTCGGCGGCGAGCAGCGACGCCGTTCCCAGCCCGCAGTCGTACGGCAGTTCCGGCACAGCGGCGGCCAGGTGCGCACCGAGTGCGAGGCCGACGGAGGTGTCGAGGGCGCTCGAGACGGTGACCGGCAGCCCCGCTTCGTGCACGATGTCAAGTGCGCGATGGATGCCGCCGAGCGGCTGCGCCTTGACGACCAGTAGGTCGGCAGCATCCGCTCGGGCCACGGCAAGCGGGTCGTCGGCCTTGCGCACGCTCTCATCGGCGGCGATCGGAATGCCCATGTACTTCACGCGGCGACGCACCTCGGCCAGCTCGTCGACGGTGGCGCACGGCTGCTCGACGTACTCGATGTCGAACTCCGCGAGCGAGCGGATGGCGTGCTCGGCCTCGTCGACATTCCAGCCGCCGTTCGCGTCGAGGCGCACTCGGCCCTCCGGCCCCATCAAGCGGCGCACCTCGGCGACCCGCGCAATATCGTCGTCAAGGCTCTGCCCGCGCTCGGCGACCTTCACCTTCACAGTGCGGCAGCCGTCATAGCGGGCGAGTACCGTCGCGACCTGGTCGACGGCGACCGCCGGCATCGTCGCATTCACCCGGATGCTGTCACGGCGCAGCTTCGGAAGCTCACCCCAACCGAAGGCGATGCCTGCGCGCAGCCACGTCGCCGCCTCAGCATCCTCGTACTCGGTGAACGGCGACAACTCGGTGGCGCCCTCGGGGCCGTCGAAGATCACGGCCTCGCGCTGCGTGATGCCGCGGAACCGCGTCGTCAGCGGCAACGAGACGACGTGCGCTGAAGCGAGCAGTTCGTTGAGCGAGGGGAGCGCGGTAGCCATGCCCCCATTCTGCTCGCGGCCCGTGAGAAGTGCACGCATTCGGAAAATTCGGTGTGAATGCGGCGTGTCGGGCCACGACACGCCGCAGATGACCTGGTTTTTCCGAATGGAGGAGCATCCTGGCTGGTGGCTGGTGGCTGGTGGCTGGTGGCTGGTGGCTGGTGGCTGGTGGCTGGTGGCTGGTGGCTGGTGGCTACGATTGAGACATGACGGTGTCTGAGATCTTCGACGAGTCCGAGTGGCAGCAGGTGACGGGCTTCGAGCAGCTCACCGACATCACCTATCACCACACCCACGACGGCCGCGTGGCACGCATCGGGTTCGACCGCCCCGAGGTGCGCAACGCCTTCCGCCCGCACACGGTCGACGAACTCTACCGGGCGCTGGATCACGCGCGCACCTCGTCGAAGGTCGGCGTCGTTCTGCTCACGGGCAACGGGCCGAGCCCGAAAGACGGCGGCTGGGCGTTCTGCTCGGGCGGCGACCAGCGCATCCGTGGCCGCGACGGGTACAAGTATTCGGACGCCGACACATCGGAAGGCGTCGACCCGGCACGCTCGGGGCGTCTGCACATTCTCGAGGTGCAGCGACTCATTCGCTTCATGCCAAAGGTCGTCATCGCCGTCGTCCCCGGGTGGGCGGCCGGCGGCGGCCACTCTCTGCACGTTGTCTGCGACCTCACCCTCGCCAGCGACACAGCGAAATTCAAACAGACGGATGCTGACGTCGGCTCGTTCGACGCCGGCTACGGCTCCGCGTACTTTGCGCGCCAGATCGGGCAGAAGTTCGCCCGCGAGGTGTTCTTTCTGGCCGACGACTACTCAGCGCAGCGTGCCTACGAGATGGGCGCGGTCAATGCCGTTGTGCCGCACGCCGAACTCGAGATCGAGGCGCTGCGTTGGGCCAGACGGATCCTCACCAAGTCGCCGACGGCGATCCGGATGCTGAAATTCGCGTTCAACGCCGTCGATGACGGTCTCGTGGGCCAGCAGGTTTTCGCGGGTGAGGCGACGCGCCTCGCCTACGGCACGGACGAGGCGGTTGAGGGACGCGACTCGTTCCTCGAGAAGCGTGACCCCGACTGGTCGCCGTATCCCTGGCAGTACTGACCCGCGATACTGACGCACGACGCACGACGCACGGGCCGCGAATCTGGCGCCCCGAGAATTTCGGGTGCTGAGTTCCCTGACGTTTCTGCGCCCTGAGAGAGGAGAAGTCAGCACCTGAGCGTCCGGCAGCTTCGCCCGGGCGTGTGAATATGGAGGGCGTTCAGGCCACGCATCGGGCGCGCAACGTAGAATCGGGCCATGACGCGCAGCATCGTCGCCGTTTCGGCATCCGACCCTCTTGAGGTCATGGGGACGCTGCGCGGTGCGCTCGACCGGTCGGGCCCCGCGCTGCTGCCGATCGCTGCCGAGCCGCCGCACAATGATGTTCCGCTCGCTGCGCACCACGGCTCAGAACTGCATGAGGTGCCGCACTCGGCAGCGGCGGTGCTCCGTACATCGGGGTCGACCGGGCTGCCGAAGAACGTCGTCCTCAGTTGCGACGCGCTTCTGGCATCAGCATCCGCGAGCGAGTCCGTGCTGGGCGGGCCAGGGCAGTGGCTTCTGGCGTTGCCGGCGCACTACATCGCCGGGCTGCAGGTGCTCGTGCGTTCGATCGCCGCCGAGACCACGCCGATCGTGCTGCCCCCGGGGCATTTCGATACCGCTGCGTTCATTGAGGCGAGCAAGCAGCTCACCGGCGAATTGCGCTTCACCTCGCTCGTTCCGGCGCAGCTGATGCGACTGCTCGAAACGCGCACGGGCGTGACCGCTCTGCGTCGCTTCGACGGCATCCTGATCGGTGGCCAGGCCCTGCCCGAACCCGTTCGCGAACGCACGCAGCTGCTCGGCCTGCCGGTGTATCGCACGTACGGCTCGAGTGAAACCTCCGGCGGCTGCGTCTACAACGGGCAACCGCTGCCCGGCGTCGAGATGAGCATCGTCAGCGGGCAGGTCGAGTTGACGGGCCCTGTGCTGAGCGACGGATACCTCGCCGATGACGGAACCCTGGACCACGCCCGCATGGAGGGCGCCTTCGTCGAACGCGACAGCCGCCTCTGGTATCGCACGGGCGACCTGGCGACGATCGACGACGACGTGCTCACCGTGCTGGGGCGCGCCGACAACGTCATCGTTTCGGGAGGCGTCAACGTGAACCTCGACCGCGTCGAGCGCATCGTGCGCGGTGTCGCGGGTCTCGGAGACGCGGTCGTCGTGGGCGCTGAAGACGACCGCTGGGGCCAGGTTCCCGTCGTCGTGACCGATGTGTCTGGCGCCCGGCTTGACGTGGTTCAGGATGCTGTCGCAACACAGCTCGGCAAACCGGCGCGACCGAACCGCATCGTCACCGTCGCGGCGCTTCCGCGGCTCTCATCGGGCAAGCCCGACCGGCAGGCGATCACGCGCGCAATCGCCGAGCGCACGATGGCATAGCGATCTTTAGTAAAGTTGCCGCGGAGCAGGAGGTCATTCGTGGCAGCACAGCGCAAGAGCACGTCGAAGAGACGGCAAGGGGCGACGGTACCCGTCGCACGCAAGGGCGGGGGACGCAGCGGCAACCCCGCGGCGCGCCCGATGCAGGAGGTCAAGCCGGCGAAGGCTGCGGATTGGATTCGCGCGGCCCGCATTCCGACGCTGCCCATGTCGATTGCCCCGGTGCTCGTGGGCACGGGAGCTGCGCGCATCGCGGGCGCCCCGGATGAGTTCCACTGGGTGCGGGCGCTGCTCTGCCTCGGCGTCGCCATGGCCCTGCAGATCGGCGTCAATTTCGCCAACGATTACTCTGACGGCATCCGCGGAACCGACAGGCGTCGCGTGGGCCCCGGGCGTCTTGTGGGATCGGGCAAGGCCAGCCCGCGCAGCGTCCTGATCGTCGCGCTCGTCTTCTTCGCGCTCGCGGCCGTCGCGGGCGTGCTCATCACCATCGCCACGCAGCAGTGGTGGCTCATTGCCGTGGGTGTCGCGTGCATTCTCGCGGCGTGGTTCTACACGGGAGGCAAGCGCCCCTACGGCTACTACGCACTCGGCGAGATCGTCGTCTTCATCTTCTTCGGCCTGGTCGCGACACTCGGCACCATGTGGGTTCAGGTGGGGCAGCTCAATCAAGAAGCCTGGTACGGCGCCGTCGGCGTCGGCCTCATCGCGATGTCGGCGATCCTCGTCAACAACCTGCGCGACCGTGAGTCAGACAAGCTGACGCGCAAGCACACGTTGTCTGTGCTGATCGGCAGCCTCGCCTCGCGCATCCTCTTCGTCGTGCTGATGCTCGTGCCGTTCGGCATCGCTGCCCTGGTCGCCCTGTTCTACACGGGCGTCTGGTACGCGGCGTTCGCGCTGCTCGCTGCGTTGCCCGCGTGCCTCATCGTGATCACGGCGCGCACGCCGAAGGAGCTCGTGCTCGCCCTCAAGCTCGTCGGCGTGACGCAGCTGCTGTACAGCGTCGCGTTCTTCCTGGGCTACTCGTTCTGACGACGGCGCTGGCCTCGCAGCATCCGGTCATGACGCGTCGAGGCGACGCCCCAGAACGATGACGTCTGACGCTTCATACCCGAGCCGGTCGTAAAACGCTGAAACGTCAGCGTTGTCACGGCGCACCATGAGCTGCAGCTTTGGGATGCCGCGTTCGCGCACCCATTCTTCGCACGCCGACATCAGCAGCGCCCCGAGACCGCGCCCGCGACAGCGGTCGGCGACCGCGAGGTAATACACCCAGCCGCGGTGGCCGTCGTGGCCGACCATTGCGGTGGCGGCGAGCCCGGTGGCGTCTGTGACGGCCAGCACCGTCGAGTCGGGGCCGACGAGGGCGCGGCGGCAGTCGGCGTCCGCATCGTTCCACGGGCGCGTGAGGCCCGCGGCGGCCCACAGGGCAACGGCGTCAGTGACCTGGTGCTCGGCGAGCGTCGTGACTGTCGCTGGGGCGCGTTCGCCACCCCGGACAGGCACGTCGTTGGACAGCGGTTCGCGAGAGGGCGATGTGCTCATCGGTCAGTGGGAAGGATCGTCATTCAGATGCGACCGGGTCGCAGCGTCAGTGGGTCTCGACTCGGCATCGGAGGGTGCGACATCGCTCGCCGTACCATCCTGGGGAGCCGCCTCATCGCTGGACCCTGCGGTGTCCGGAGCATCCGCGGGCCTGTTTTCTTCGTCGTCCGCGCCAGCACCGTCGGTTCCGCCGTGCTCGATGACGTCGTCTTCGGCCTCTTCGTCCGTCGGGGTCTCGTGCGGCTCAGCAGCATCCGCCCCCGTGCGCCTGTCGTGAATGGCCACCGCCACCCGCTCGCGTGACCGCTGCAAGAAGATGAGCGAGAACGCAAAGCCGATGATCGCGGCGATGATCGCGGAGAACCACTCGTTGAACCCGAGAAACAGAAGAATCACCAGCGGAACGATGAAGGCCAGCAGACGAAGAATCGTGTACGTCAGGGCCGGGGGAATGCGCTTCACACAAGAATTCTAGGCCGCCGAGGCTGTCTGAGCGCTGGATACAGGGATGCCCAGTGCATTAACCGCCGGGGCAGATACCATTAGTGCATGGCACGCCTGCTCTTCATCTTGATCCCGGTGATCGTGGCAATCACGATCTACACGGTGGTCGACTGCGCCATCATCGACAATCGTCGGGTCAGGGGGCTGTCGAAGCCCGTGTGGATCGTTGTGATCCTCCTGCTCCCCGTTGTCGGCCTGGTGCTGTGGTACCTCATCGGGCGCGGCGGTGCAGACCTGGCACGCGATGTGGCGCCCGACGACGACCCGTCGTTCATCGGCACGCTGCGCGTCGACTCCGATCAGGACGATCGCATTCGTCAGCTTGAAGAAGAGCTCGCCGCACTCGACGCGGAAGAGGACATCATCCGCCCGCGCGACGAGAAGAAAAAGCGTCCGGATGCTGCCGACGCAGACAAGCGCTCGAGCGACGATAAGCCCGCCGATGACGACGGCCATCCCACCGATCACGGTCACGGCACCGGTTCAAACAACACGGATGCCTGACGGGCCACCGGCCGACGCAGCACCAGCCACGGCGTTCTCGGTCGAACTGCTGACGGCGCTGGTTGACGGCGGCTTGACCGACGTTGTCGTGTGCCCCGGGTCGCGGTCGCAGGCGCTTGCGCTTGCGGCGGCCGCGCTTGAGCGTGCGGGGCGTCTGCGCGTGCACGTGCGCATCGACGAGCGGTCTGCCGCGTTCTTCGCTCTGGGGCTCGGCGTCGAGTCGGGCCGCGCCACTGCCGTCGTGACCACGAGCGGCTCTGCCGTTGCCCACTTGTACCCCGCCGTTCTCGAGGCGCACCACTCCGGAGTGCCGCTGCTGCTGCTCACGGCAGATCGGCCGGTCGAGCTGCAGGGGATCCGCAGCAACCAGACGACGACACAACCGGGCATCTTCGGCGGAGCCGTGCGCTTCGAACGCGACGTGGCTGCGCCGACAGGTGCTGACGGCGAGAGCGCGCGGGCGGCGACGCTGGCGCACGAGGCGCTGCGCAGTGCGAACGGCCGCGGCATCGCCGGTCCCGGGCCCGTGCACCTCAACCTCGCTTTTCGCGAACCGCTGTCGTCTGCGCTGCCCGCCGACGCTGCGACGAGAGACACCGCCCGCGAGGGTGCCGCAGCGGGGGAAGGAACCCGCGACACCGCCGCGACAAGGGATGCTTCAGCACGCCCGTTCGTCGCGGCACGGTTCGAGCGGCCGCGCGTTGTGCTTGAGCGCGGCCCGCGCACCGTGGTCATCGCGGGGCACGGCGCTGGCCCTGACGCTGAAGAGCTCGCTCACGCAGCATCCTGGCCCCTCATCGCGGAGGTCACGAGTGGCGCGCGCTTCGGGCGCAACCTCGTCACCCCGTACCGCGAGCTGCTGCGCGACGACCGGCTGGGCGGACGCATCGAGCGCGCCGTCGTCTTCGGGCATCCCACGCTCAGCCGTGAGGTTCCGGCGCTGCTGCAGCGCGACGACGTCGACGTGACTGTCGTCGCCCCGACCGGCATCGAGGCGTACAACCCCGGGCATCGCGCGCGCGTTGTCTCGACAGCATCCGTCGCCGATGGTGCTGCCGACCGCGACTGGCTGGGTGCCTGGGTGGTTGCCTCTCGGTCGCTCGTGCAGGCGGCCGACCGAGACGCCGCGCCCTCACTCGCCGACGGACACTCGCACGACCCGGAAGCTCGCCTGCGATTTGCCCGTGCAGAGTTCGCGGCCGTGCGCGCCGAAGTCGACCGGCGGATGCTGGTTGAGGAGCTCTGGCGCGCCACGTGGCCGTATGATCGCCTCGTGCTCGCGGCATCCCGGCTCATTCGCGTTGCCGATGCGTATGTGCCGGGTAAGAAGATCCCGGTGCATGCGAACCGCGGTCTGGCCGGCATCGACGGCACCATTGCCACGGCGCATGGCATCGCCTCCGCTCAGCAGGCTGACGGGATGCCGGGGGTCACCCGCGTGCTCGTCGGCGACCTCGCGCTGCTGCATGACGCCGGGTCGCTGCTGGGTGGGCACGGTGAGACGTGGCCGCGGCTGCAGGTGATCGTGGGCAACGATGGCGGCGGAACGATCTTCGACGACCTTGAGGTGGCGCAGACGGCCGAGCGCGACGTGTTCGATCGTGTGCAGTACACGCCGCACGATGTTGACGTGGCGGCGCTCGCCGCCGCCTACCGCTGGGAGCACGTGCGTGTGACGACCCGCGGCAAGCTGGAGCAAGCGCTGACGCTGTCCCGCGAAGCGCCCGTGGTTATCGAGGTGCCGCTCAAGCGCTGACTCCGTGGTGCGCCCTGGCAGATTTTTCTGTCCTTTACGGAAATGCTGGCCTGCCGCGGAGTGACAGCACGTCCGTAAAGGACAGAAAGTGCTGGGCAAACTGAGCTGAGCGTCGCGCCCCTGCGCCGCGCCGCCGCATCGCGCCCCGGCGTCAGCCCTCGAGCGTGTCCACGACGGGTCGGAACTTGATCCGCGTCTCCATGAGCTCGTTCTCGGGCACGGACTCGCCGACGACGCCGCAGCCCGCGTACGCGGTGAGCGCGTCGCCATCGAGCTGCGCGCATCGCAGAGCGATCGCCCACTCGCCGTCGCCGTCAGCGCCTACCCACCCCACTGGGCCGGCGTAGCGCCCGCGGTCGAACGGTTCGAGCTCGTTGATCAGATCAACGGCGTCTGGCGTCGGCGCTCCGGCGACCGCCGCTGTCGGATGCAGCGCCGCGATCAGATCGAGCGACGAGGCCCCGTCGGAAAGCACGCCGTCGATGTCGGTGGCGAGGTGCCACAGGTTCGGCAGCTTCAACGTGAACGGCACTTCGCTCGCGACCAGGTGTGAGGTGTGCGGCTCCAGCGAACGCACGACGCTCTGCACGGCGAACTCGTGCTCGTCGTTGTCTTTCTGCGACGTCGCGAGCGCGATGGACGCCTGCTCGTCAGCATCCGGGCCATCGCCTCGAGCCGTCGTTCCGGCCAGAACGCGTGCCGTCACGGCCCCCTCAGTCACGCTGACGAGGGTCTCGGGGCTGGACCCCATGAGCCCGTCGACGGCGTACGTCCAGCAATCGGGGTAGCCCTGCGCAAGATCGGCGACGAACCGGCGCATATCGGCACCGGCGGGAACCGTCCCCACGAGATCGCGTGCGAGCACGACCTTCTCAAGGGCACCGTCGCGAATGCGTCGCACGCTCTCTGCCACGTGCAACTTGTAGGAGTCCGCTGACTCCTGGCCGGGCAGAAACTCCACGCCGAATGCGTCGCCCACGGGCTCCGCGTCGGCGACAACGGCCTCTGATGCTTCGATGAGTCCGCCTCGGCCGGTGTCGAGCGGCTCTCCCTCGACGCGGATGTGCGTGACCCAGTGGCGCCCGCTGCGTCTCCCGATGACCACGCGCGGCACAATGAGCACGCTGGTCGTCGACGACAGCGCCGAGAACGCGAAAGCGCCGAAGGCGATCAGACCGGTTCCAGGAACGCTGACGCGATCGGTGACATGAGCGGATGCCGCGAGGCGACGCCACGCGGCAGCAGCCTCGGTCATGCGGTTCTCGCCCGTGAACTCGAGGCGCAGTGCCTCGCCGATTCCGATCATTCCCGTGCCCTTGCGGAGCCAGACGATCGGGTCGGAGGGAGAGGTGTGTGGGATGAGAAGCGACACATCGCCGACGGGGGTGGTGTCGACGACGAGCCGCGGTGTGTCGGGTGCGGTCACATCATCAAGCCTACGCCGCGCATCCTGGGGAAGAGATTTACTCCGTCGAGCTTGCGGAGGCGGTTGCCGAGGGAACGACGACAACGGTGACCCCCGTTGCCTCGATGGATGACAGCACATCGGCGGGAGCGGAGTCATCAGTGACGAGTGTCCAGGGGAGCGGCAATCGAGACCATCCGTGAACCGGGCTCTGCCCGATCTTCTCGCCGTGCGCAAGCACGTACACGTGCGTTGTTCGCCGGCAGACAAGTTCTTTGAACCGAAGCTGTTGGAGATCTGCCTCGCTGATTTGGCCGTCGGCGTTGACTCCGTCGGTGCCGAGAAAAGCAGCGTCGAACGTCAGCCGTTCGACCGCTGCTTCGGCAAGCGGGCCGACGAATCCATGGCTGAGCGGGCGGAATTGCCCACCGAGACAGAAGAGCTTTCCCGAGGCAAGGCCAGAGAGCGCGGTGATGACGGACAGGTTCACTGTAGAAATTGACAGGTCATCGATGTCGCGAAGTCGCGGGGCCAAAGTCGCAACAGTCGAGCCGAGATCGAGGAGCAGGGCGTCACCTGGCGACACTGTCTTGCGAGCCCACTCCGCGATCAGGACTTTCTGCTCGTGCGCTTCGCTCTGGCGCTCAGTCAGCGACGGCTCCGGATGCGCGACAAGTGCTATCGCACCACCGTAGGTCCGGGTAATGCGGCCTTCGTTCGTGAGCCGTGCGAGGTCCCTGCGTATCGTCGATGAGGTGACGTTGAAATATGCTGCGAGTTCGTCGACATTCGTCGGACCGTTCGAGATCGCCAAATGGACGATCTTGTCACGCCGTTCCGCGGTGGAAGCGTGGGTCATGGTGCCCCCCGATTCGTTGCGAGTTCAATAGCCTGCCTCATAGCTTCGACCATGCTACGGGGATCTGCCTTGCCAGTTCCTGCGATATCGAAAGCGGTACCGTGGTCGACCGAGGTGCGAATAACGGGGAGCCCCACAGTAATGTTTACACCGGCCTCGATCCCCAGCACCTTAATGGGGCCGTGTCCTTGGTCGTGGTACTGAGCGACGACGAGGTCATAATCACCGCGTCCCGCGAGGAAGAAGAGCGTGTCCGCGGGGAGCGGGCCGCTTACGTCAATGCCATGAGCACGCGCAGCTTCAACGCCTGGCGCGATCTTCGTCGCCTCTTCTCCGTAGCCGAACAGCCCGCCCTCGCCCGCATGCGGGTTTATCGATGCCACGCCGATTCGCGGTCGCGGGTTGCCCGCTGCGACAAGTGCGTCGTTCCCTCGGCGGATCGTTCTCTCGACGAGTCCCGGCTCAATTTTCTCTACGGCGTCAATCAGTCCGACGTGTGTGGTGACGTGGATGACCTTCAGCTTGGGCGTTGACAGCATCATGGACACTTCATCTGTCCCCGTGAGCTTGGCCAGCATCTCGGTGTGCCCCGGATATACGTGACCTCCACGGTGCAAGGCTTCTTTATTGAGCGGCGCAGTGCAGATGGCATCGATTCGCTGCTGGCGGGCAAGGTCGCACGCTCGCTCGACATATTGGTACGCGGCATCTCCTGCGACTGCTGAAAGCTCGCCCCAGGGCAGGTCGTCCGGAATCAGGTCCAGATCGATCACATTGAGCGTTCCGGGTTCACTGAGAGCATCCTCCGGGCCGTCGATCGTGTTGATCGTCGGTGCCACCCCCGTGACCTGGGCGGCCTTCCGGAGTCGCGCGCCGTCTCCGATGATGATGGGGATGCATGCCCCGATGATCTCCGGGTCGAGCAGGGCGGAGACGATGATCTCCGGTCCGACACCGGCAGCGTCCCCCATTGTGACTGCAATCCGCGGTCTGCTTGCCATTTAACGATCCCTAATGTGAGTGCGCTGACGCGCGTTTGGAGTGGTCAGATGCCGAATTGCCCGAGCAAGGCTGTACCGTGAGCCGAAGCTTCCGGGTCGAGTGATGACACGTCTGCCAGAGTCTGCTGTGAGCTCCACAAGCCCGGGCTCGACCGTCGCGACGTGAGTGAGCATGCGGATATCGAGCACGTCAAGGACTTTCCGGGCAGTTTCGCCGCCGGTGAGAACGAGGTTGCGTCCGACGGCGATAGCGGCCACCGCGTGTGCAACATCCTGCGCGAGATGCGGTGCATGCGCGTTTGGGGTCGATCCGGCGAGTGAGACAACAAGAACGTGATTGGCGACGTGTGTGTCTGGATTAAGTGTGCTGATGCACTCGGGGTCGAGATCGATGACCGGATAGCCGCGGCTTTTCAGTTCATCGATCTGCGCGACGGCCGCCGAGGATGCGGTGCCGACGACGACAAGAACCTGGCGATCTGATGCTGGTATGTCGGTGTTCTGCGACGGGGCGGTGCGTACGCTGTCGCGGCGGTCGAGAGCCTCCGCTAATGCTCTGCTGCCCGCAAGGACAGCGTTGAGGGGTGCAGCGGAGACGATCGCGTCGAGATCCGAATCGGCGATCGCGTCACACACCAGTACCCCGGCTCGATGCTGCTGGAGTGCATCGAGGCGGCCAGCCCGGATGTCGTCAATCGAAATTTCAGCGACGTCGGTATGCGGGAACAGATCTGTAACGCGCTCGGGAGCGGGGTTCTTCTCGTGATCCCACAGCGTCGTTTCCACCAGTGCTCTGCGTGCAATGCGCAAGATCCCGCCTTCCACGGTGCGATCTATATCCGGGAGCGCTGGGGCAAGAACGACGGGGCTACGTGCGCTGAGAGCTTTAATCTCGGCACCTGTGTTTCCACGCAGAAGACTGTCAACCTTCTTGAACACGGTGATGCCGTCAGGAATTTCGCGTATGAGGCTGGTGATGACGGTCGCTGCGTCCTCAGGATCGGCATCCCGTGTACCGGTGTCGACAACGAGGGCAGACGTATTGTGGCGCTGAAGCCCGTCCCATTGTTCAGGGGTCGGTGTGCCTAAGACGACACGTGTTCCCGCGCCACATGCTGACGCGACTTCGCCCGCGCCGGTGAGGTCATCGGCGATTGCGAGCAACCGTAACTCGGCCATCGACCCCCCTGTCAGCGTGTGGCGCTCTCACAATACGCGTTCAATCATTATTGCGCATTTCACGCTAAAAGACTTGCGCGAAATATGCAAGCATGGTTGCATTGCTAATCATCACAAAGGTGATGCCATTCCACCTGGTCGCTCCACAGCGTCTGACGATCGAGGAGGTCAACGATGACCGAGACACCACACACGACAGCTTCATCCGTACCCGCATCAACGGCGCTCTTCTCGCGCCGGGGGCTTCTCCGCTTCGGCCTCGTCGCCGGTGCGGGTATCGCATTCGCGCCAACGCTTGCTGCGTGCGCAGGCCCGGGCGGTGGCTCTGCGGCAAAAGCCGCAGGTGGCACCCTGACTCTTGGTCTGAACCGTTCGCTGGTGAGCATTGACAACAAGCTCAACCAATTCGACGCAGCAGTGACCGTGCAGCGTGCCGTCAGGCAGGCACTCACCAGAATCAGCGGCGACCTGACGGTGAAGAATGTGCTTGCCGAGTCGTTTGAGGCTGTTTCCGACACGCAATGGAAAGTCACCATTCGAGAGGATGCGCAGTATTCGGACGGAACGCCGGTTGTCGCCAAAGACGTGGCGACGGCGCTTGACATGTATAAGCAGGTCGAGGGCGGCTTCCTGCAGCCCCAATTCTCAGAGTGGCCCGTCGTGACAGAAGTCAGCGACAAAGAATTCACACTAGATACGAAGAAGCCCATCCCGACACTCGACTTTCTGATGTCGAATGTACTGATCACGCCGGCTGACGCGAACGAGCCAGCCGAACTCCACGACGGGGTCGGCTCAGGTCCGTACATTGTCGAATCCAGCGAGAGCGGATCGGGAACCTACACGCTGGCTGTCAATGACGAATATTGGGGCGATTCGGCGAAGATCGAGAAAGTCAATGTCCGGTTCATCTCCGAGGAATCAAGCCGGGTGTCCGCGATCCGGGCGGGAGAGGTCGATGTCATCGACTCGATCACGCCGGAGTCCGCCGAAACGCTGAAGGGCGTCGACGGAATAGAGATTGATTCGGTGACGGGGACGCGGTTCAACCACCTCTTCTTCAACTTCCGTAAGCCGAAAGATCACCCGCTGGCGAATCCGGAAGTGAGACGCGCGCTGACATATGCGGTTGACGGTTCTACGATCATCGACTCGATCTTTGGCGGCAACGCAGAACAGGCGAACGGCGTCATCCCGTTTACCCTCAACGGCTTCGCTGAGGTGGGGTCATTCGAATACAACCCAGAGAAGGCGCAGTCTGAACTCAAACGGCTTGGGGCGACAGATCTCGCGCTCACGCTGATCTGGGAGGAGGGCGAGTACCCGGCCGACACGCTCGTGATGGAAGCGCTCGTTGAGATGTTCAGCGCTGTAGGCGTGAGCTTGACGCTCAAGTCGTTCCAGGCGGGTGGCGACATCGGCAAGTGGCGCCGTGGAGAGGGCGGTGACTGGGACATCCTCGGGAACGGCTACGGCAACCAGACGGGGCTCGCGCTCACAACCATGGAAGGAATGTATGCGGGCACGGCAGAGAAAGAAGAGACGCGCGACTCGTATCACGGCTTTGTCTTCCCTGAGGTCGCCGATCTGATTCATGAGGCCACATCGATGGGTGATGAGACCAAGCGCAACCAGCTTCTCGCCGATGCACAGCAGAAGGCGTGGGACCTGACACCGTCGTTGTGGGCTTTTGTCCCGAAGGTGTTGCTTGCTCGCCGCAGCCGCGTGCAGAACCTCAAGTTGTCCCCCATCAACTCGTATGACCTGGCCACGGTCAGCCTCAAGGACTAGATACGCACGATGCTTCGGTACCTGATCTCACGGCTCGGGCAGAGTCTCCTCACGATATTCCTGACGATCTCCGCGGTGTTCGTCCTCGTGCGTATGGCCCCCGGCGACCCGGCGTACTCGCTCGCGGGTCCATTGGCGAGCACGGCTGAGCTCGATCGTGTGCGCGAGAGCATGGGACTGAACGAGCCACTCGTCACGCAGTATGGGATCTTCCTTAAGGATCTCGTACAGGGGAATATCGGAATGTCGTACTCGTTCCGTGCGCCAGCGCTCCAAGTGGTGTTCGACAGGCTTCCCAACACCATCACGCTTGCTGTCGCGGCGGTCTTGCTCACTGCGGTGATCGCGATTCCACTCGGTGTCTGGATGGCGAGGCGCGCCGACACCAAACGAGAACTGTCGGCGAATATCGTCACCATTGTGGGGCAATCCATGCCCGACTTCTGGATCGGTGTAATGCTGATCACATTCTTCGCCGTCGCCCTTCCGATCTTCCCCGTGTCCGGATTCGGATCGTGGTCGGGAATCGTTCTGCCGGCTCTGACGATTGCGACACTGCAGATTGCACTGATCTCCCGCATGGTCAGGCGTGAGATGGTTCAGAACCTGCAGGCACCGTACTTCACGATCGCACGATCACGAGGCGTCAACGGGACAGCGCTCACCTGGGGGTACGGCTTCAGAAACTCGGCCGTACCGGTGGTGACGGCTCTCGGCACCCGCTTTGCGAGCATGCTCAACGGCGTCGTCGTTGTCGAGGTCGTCTTTGGCTGGCCCGGCATCGGCTCCCTCGTCGTCCGTGCGCTGGAAACTCGTGACTACCCGCTCATTCAGGCAACGGTCGTTGTCACTGCAGTTCTCGCTGTGCTCGTGCAATTGATCATCGACCTGACGTACCCGCTGCTGGACTCACGGGTAAGACTTGGAAAGGTGCAAGCATGACTCGCCTCACGCTCGGCAGCGCAAGCGCGGTCACGCCGAAAATGCTGAAGAAAGCGGGCTTTGCTCGCAAAGAGCGGGCAAGCCGGGTCAAGATCTGGACGGGAACGCTGCTGACGCTGGTCGTCGTTCTTCCGATCGTGTTTGTCCGGGTTCTGCCCATCCCCAGTGCAAATGAGCAGAGCCTTTCACAGCGCATGATCCCGCCCCTGACCGACGGGCATTTGTTCGGTACCGATCAGCTCGGACGCGATCTGCTCGCGCGGGTCATGTACGGCGGACAAGTCTCGCTTCTCATCGGCGTTCTCGCCGTCGTGATTTCCGGAACCATCGGAATCATCCTCGGCTCGCTCGCCGGATACTACGGAGGCAAGGTTGACGGGATCATCTCCCGGCTGATCGAAGCGCAGCTGTCTCTCCCACTTCTCATGATGCTGCTTCTCGTTGTTGCTCTGTTCGGCTCGAGCGTGCCCGTGATCACATTTGTCATTGCCATAGCCAATTGGCCCGAACCGGCGCGATTGACACGTTCGCTCGTCATTGTCGAGCGAGAGAAGCCCTACGTCGAAGCCGCGAGGGTACTTGGGGTCAAACGGGTCGGCATTCTGGTGAAGCACGTGCTTCCCAACGTCATCGCACAGGCGATCGTTGTTGTGCTCCTTCTTCTTGCGCAAGCTGTTTTGCTGGAAAGCGCGCTGAGCTTCCTCGGTGCTGGACCGCAGCGACCCTTCCCCACGTGGGGACGAATCATCTCCGACGGCCAAGACGTCATCGCGAGCGCGTGGTGGCTCGTGACGTTGCCCGGCATCGTGATTGCAGTTCTCGTCGTCGGGGTGAATCTCCTCGGCGATGGCCTCCGCGACTTCACACGACGGAAGAAGGCATCGAAATGAGCGTCCTTCATGTTAAAGAGCTTCTAATCGAGCTGATGACCGCGAGCGGGATCATCACGGCGGTCGACCACGTGTCGTTCACTCTAGAAAAGGGTGAAACCGTCACGATCATCGGCGAATCGGGCTCCGGGAAGTCGACGACGGCGATGGGCGTTCTGGGTCTCCTCCCGAAAGACCTTGCTGTCATGTCGGGAACCATTGAAATTGAGGGGACGGACGTCCTCGCCCATCCCAGAAAACTGGCGGCGATGCGCGGGCGACGAGTCGCGCTCATTCCGCAGGATCCGATGACTGCGCTGAGCCCAACGCATACCATTGGGCATCAACTCGGGGGAGCCGTGCGCAGAGGCGGATCCGACAGGCTCAGCAAACGTGAGGTCGAGGAGAAGAGCATCCGACTTCTTGAACATGTGAGGATTCCCAGTCCGGCGGAACAGCTGCGTAAGTTTCCCCACCAGCTATCCGGCGGCATGCTGCAGCGTGTGCTCATTGCATCAGCGCTGGCGGCCGATCCAGTACTCATCATTGCTGATGAGCCGACGAGCGCGCTCGACGTAACGGTTCAGGCAGGCATTCTCGATCTCCTGCTCACGCTTCAAGCAGAGTCCGAGCTCGCACTGCTCCTCATCACCCACGATCTGGGAGTCGCCCGCGTCATGTCCGATCGGATCAAAGTGATGAAGGATGGCCGGTTCGTCGACAGAGGGCAAGCAGACGAACTCGTCGACAACCCCGCTGTCGAGTACACACGACAGCTTCTTGATGCCGTGCCGCGGCTTGGTTCATGGAACGGCGGTGACCGATGAGCACATCACGCATTCTCGACGTCAAAAACCTCGTCGTCGAGTTTCCCACGAAGTCTGGCCCGTTCCGCGCCGTCGATGACGTCAGCTTCTCCGTCGAGCAGGGCAAGACGCTCGGAATCGTCGGAGAGTCCGGCTGCGGCAAGTCGACGATTGCGCGGTCAATCGTGCGCCTGCTAAAACCGACTGCGGGCACGATCTCGCTCGATGGCCGTGACCTTGTGCCGCTCACGGAGCGCCAGCTGCGCCCCATGCGCTCTCGAATTCAGATGGTCTTTCAGGACCCGTATGGATCGCTCGATCCCCGAATGACAGCGGAGGATCTTGTCGCTGAGCCGATCGCGATGCGCAAGCGGGGGCTCTCGCGCGCGGACCGGCGTGTGCGTGCACGAGACTATCTCGATCGTGTAGGCCTGCCGACAACAGCTGGGCCACGCCGCGCACACGAATTCTCCGGCGGTCAACGTCAGCGCATCGGCATTGCGCGTGCTCTCGCCTGCGAGCCGGATCTGATTGTGCTCGATGAGGCGACAAGCGCCCTGGACGTCTCGGTCCAAGCGCAGATTCTTCAGCTTCTTCGTGATCTGCAGAATGAGACGCAGAGCACGTTCATCGTGATCTCGCACAACCTCGGTGTAGTGCGCGAAATCAGCCAGTCGGTTGTCGTGATGTCGAAGGGCCGCATTGTCGAGAAAGGAAGCACTCAGCGGGTTCTCGAGTCTCCCGTTGATCCGTATACCCGAACGCTTCGCGCTGCCGCCCTCGACCCAACGACCATGGTGGGCATCAAGCCCCGTGAGGTTCTCAGTATGTTCCGCCAGGTCAGCACCCCCACCGACGTTGTGCGCATGACCGCGGATGAGTGACGAGACTGAGAACAGAGAAGGAGCCCAAATGCACGACAACATCACGCAGGTGACAACGGTCCTCGGCACCATGTCATTTGGTGACACCGTGGACGAATCCGTTGCGTCCCGCATGGTCGATTTAGCGCTGGAACAGGGCCCGACCCTCATCGACACAGCGAACGGCTATGCGGGAGGGGAGAGCGAGCGCATGCTATCGCGCATTCTGCCGGCTCACCGCGACCGTTGTTATATCGCGACGAAGGCCGGAATGCCGACCTCCGACGCTGCCGGGCGGCCACCACTGTCGCGCGACGCGCTGACAGACAGCGTCGAGAACAGCCTCGGGCGTCTCAGTCGCGACCACATTGATGTGTTGTACCTCCACCAGCCAGACCGCGAGACCCCTCTTGAAGAGACGCTGCAAACGGTGGCTGAGCTTCACTCCGCGGGGAAGGTCCGTGCGCTGGGCGTCTCAAATTTCTCGGCATGGCAGATCTCCGACGTCACTGAGCAGGCGCGTCTTGTCGGGGCTCCACGCGTCATCGTTGCCCAGCAGCTGTACAACCTGCTCGCGCGAACACTTGAAAGAGAGTACGCCGAGTACGCTCAGGTTCACGATCTTGCGACCATGGTCTACAACCCGCTTGCCGGTGGACTCCTGACGGGTCGACACTCATTGCACGACTCGCCGGCGAACGGGCGGTTCGGATCCTCGGGGCTGGCCGAGATGTATCGCAGACGGTATTGGACGCCCGAGCTGTTCGAGGCCGTCGAGGCGCTGAAAGCAATAGCCAGCGATTCCGGAATGAGTCTCGTCGAAATGTCGTTCCGGTGGCTGCTGTCAAAGCCCACTGTGTCATCGATTCTTCTCGCTGGCTCCAGCGTCGAGCAGCTTGCACAAAACATCGGGTTCGTCGGTAAGGGGCGGCTTGACCCACAGCTGGTCGAGGCGCTCGACGAGACAACGGCACCGTTTCTGGGCTCCATGCCGCCTTACAACAGGTAAACACTCCTCACATCAGTGGAACTCAGAAATCACGAGAGGCACAAGGAACGCGCACATGAACAAAGCAATGGACTTCGTATCACGACTCCGGCGGAGCGAGCAGCTAATCGGCTACTGGTCCCTGATGGACGCGCAGGTCGCCGTTGAACGCCTGGCGCGTGTGGGCTACGACTACATCTGCGTTGACGCGCAACACGGTCTCGTTGACTACAAGGCATGGCTCAACTCCCTGATGGCGATTGACGCGGGAGCTCAGCTCGGGCCGAAGCCGACCGTGGGAATGGTGCGAGTTCCGGCGAACGACGTTACATGGATCGGCCAGGCACTCGACGCAGGAGCGGCAGGCGTGATCGTTCCGCTCATCAACACGGCAGAGGATGCTGTGAAAGCAGCCGCGGCGGCGCACTACCCGCCAATTGGCGTGCGGTCGTTCGGGCCGATGCGCGCACAGCTGAGGGTCAGCAATGTCTTGGCCGAGGCCAACGACTCGCTTGCCTGTATTGCGATGATCGAAACCCCTCAAGCGCTGGAGAACGTGGCTGAGATTGCCGCGGTTCCGGGAATCGACGCGCTCTATATCGGACCGAGCGATCTGCGTATTGCCGTCGGGGGTGCGAGCTCGACCGATCCGACAGTCGATGGGGTCTTCTCTGACGCTCTGCGCCGGGTGAAGGAGGAGAGCGGGAACCTCCCAGTTGGAATTCACACACCCTCTGGTGAGGTCGCGAAGGCGAGGCTCGCTGACGGGTTTGACTTCGTCACCATCGCATCGGATCTCGTACATCTTGAGCAGGTTTCGGCGTCGCACTTATCCGTCGCTCGGTCGTAACGGACGGTGGATGCTCCCCGGTGTCCGGGCTCTAGACTGGGGGAATGAGCAAGAAGGCAGACCTCGAAAAGCAGCCAGCCCAGGTGTCGGCGATGTTCGACGAGGTGGCCGGACGCTATGACCTGACGAACGATGTTCTGTCTGTTGGAAATGATCGTCTCTGGCGCATCGCGCTGCGTCGCGCTGTCGCCCCGCGACCCGGCAATCGTGTCCTCGACCTCGCAGCTGGCACGGGTACCTCGAGCGCGGCGCTCGCCGCCACGGGGGCCACCGTCGTCGCGGCCGACTTCTCGCCCGGCATGATCGCCGAGGGGCGCCGCCGCTTCGGCCACCTGCCGAACATCGATTTCGTCGAAGCCGACGCGACCAACTTGCCGTTCGACGACAACGAGTTCGATGCCGTCACCATCTCCTTCGGACTGCGCAACGTCGCTGACCCGAAGAAGGCGCTGGCCGAGATGCTGCGAGTCACGAAGCCCGGGGGTCGGCTTGTCGTGTGCGAGTTCTCGACGCCGCCGTTCTCGTTCGTCAGAGCCGGGTACAACCTCTACATCGCGAAGATCATGCCGATCATCGTGCGCCTGATCAGCTCGAACTCCGAGGCATACACGTACCTCAATGATTCGATCCGCGCGTGGCCGAATCAGAAGCGACTGGCGCGGTGGCTGCGCGATGCCGGATGGTCACGCGTCGCATACCGCAACTTGACGGCGGGCATTGCGGCTCTGCACCGTGCTGAGAAGCCCAGCGCATAGCGGCATCCGGTATCGCCGCCAGGGCGTACGGGGACGGATAGGGTAGTGGGGTGGATGTGAGCACGACCCCTCGCGACACGCGACTGTCGCAGCAGCTGGGCCTGACCGAGCGCATGATGATGAGCTCGGCGATGCGTCGTGTCGTCTCGGAGATCGACGTGGGCCTCGTCGAGATCGAACGGCAGCTGATCGGTGACCTCGAGTTCACCGATTCGGTGGCGGATGCTGCGGGCCGCTACCTGCTTGACGCCGGCGGCAAGCGTGTGCGCCCCATGCTGATCCTGCTGGCTGCGCAGCTCGGCGACGGCAATACGCAGGACGTGTATGACGCGGCGAAGGCGATCGAGATCACGCACCTCGCATCGCTGTACCACGACGACGTCATGGATCACGCGGACCGGCGTCGTGGCGTGCCGAGCGCGCACACCGTGTGGGGAAACTCGGTGGCGATCCTCACGGGCGATCTGCTGTTCGCCCGCGCGAGCCAGTTGATGGCGAACCTCGGCGAACGCGCCATTCGTCTACAGGCAGACACCTTCGAGCGGCTCGTTCTTGGGCAGCTGCACGAGACGGTTGGCCCTGAGAACGGTGAAGACGAAGAGACTCACTACATTCAGGTGCTCGCTGACAAGACCGGGTCGCTCATCTCGACAGCGGCGCGAGCCGGGGCGCTGTTCGCACATGCGGACGACGACCTGCAGCGTCCGCTTCGTGAATTCGGTGAGAAGATCGGTGTCGCCTTCCAACTGGTCGACGACGTCATCGACCTCTCGCCGCAGCCCGAGCAGACGGGCAAAGTGCCCGGAACGGATCTTCGCCAGGGCGTCGCCACACTGCCCATGATCTATCTGCGGCAGAGCGCGCAGACGGATGCTGCTGACGCAGACCTCGTGCAGCGGATCGACGCCGAGTCAGGCGACCTCGACGCCGCGGCATCCGAATCATTCACCCAGGCCGTGACGCAGCTCTACGAACACCCGGTCACCGAGCGCACGCGTGCCGAGGCAAAGAAGTGGGCGGCGGAAGCGATCGCCGCCCTCGACGACCTTCCGGAGGGGCCCGTGCGCGACGCCCTCACCCGGTTTGGCCACAAGCTGGCCGACAGAGACAGATAAACGCCCGCGTCACCCGCAGCGTACCCAACCAAAGGAATCATGTGACAAAGCTGAGACTCGCCGTGGTCGGTGCCGGCCCGGCCGGAATCTACGCGTCCGACATCCTCTTGAAGGCCGAGCGCAAGTTCGAGGTGTCAATTGACCTCTTCGAGCAGCTGCCCGCGCCTTACGGGCTCGTGCGCTACGGCGTTGCGCCCGATCACCCGCGCATCAAGGGCATCATCAATGCACTGCGCGACGTGCTCGACCGCGGTGACATCCGGATCTTCGGCAACGTGCGCTATGGCGAGGATGTGACGCTCGACGATCTGAAGAAGCATTACAACGCCGTGATCTTCGCTACGGGAGCGATTCGCGATCACAGTCTGGACATTCCGGGTGTTGAACTCGCGGGATCGTATGGCGCGGCAGCCTTCGTGAACTGGTACGACGGACACCCGGACGTGCCGCGTGACTGGCCGCTCGATCAGAAGTCTGTCGCGGTTGTGGGCAACGGCAACGTGGCGCTCGATGTCTCGCGGATCCTCGCCAAGCACGCTGAGGACCTGCTGGTGACGGAGATTCCGGACAACGTGTATGAGCGGCTCCAAGCATCAGAGGTCACGGACGTGCACGTGTTCGGACGCCGCGGTCCAGCTCAAGTGAAGTTCACGCCGCTTGAGCTGCGCGAGCTCGGTGAGATGAACGACGTCGACATGATTCTGTACGACGAAGACTTCGACTACGACGAGGCGTCAAAAGAGGCGATCGCGAGCAACAAGCAGGTCATGGTCATCGACCGCGTGCTGCAGAAGTGGCGCCAGCGCGAGACCGGGCAGGCGTCGCGACGACTGCACCTGCACTTCTTCGCGAAGCCGCTCGAGGTCGTCGACGACGGCGAAGGCAATGTCGCGGCGTTCCGGTATGAGCGCACGCGCCCCGACGGCGAGGGCGGCGTCGAGGGAACGGGTGAGATCCGCGAGATCGCGATCGGCCAGCTGTACCGGGCGATCGGTTACTTCGGATCGCCGCTTGACGGCATCCCGTTTGACGAGAAGCTCGGAATCCTTCCCAACCATGAGGGGCGCGTGATGGATCGCGCGACGAACGAGCAGGTGCACGGGGTCTACGCCACCGGGTGGATCAAGCGTGGCCCGATCGGGCTCATCGGGCATACCAAGTCTGACGCGATGGAGACGGTGTCGCACATCATCAACGACCAGGGGAACTGGTGGACGCCGGAGTTCCCTGACGAGCAGGCGATCGTCGACGTGCTCAACGAACGCGGTGTGGAATACACGGATCTCGACGGCTGGCACAACCTCGACGCGCACGAGATCGCGCTGGGCGAGCCGCACGACCGCGCCCGTATCAAGGTCGTGCCGCGTGACGAGATGGTGAAGATCTCCCGCGGAAGATAACTCGATTCGGAATGTCATTGCCGAGGCAGAGCTATGCCTCCTACGGCTGAGTGATTGTCACCGTCGCAGACGTGGCAAGCAGGTTCCCTTCCGCATCGAGCAGTGTCAATGTGAGTTCCTGCAGGTCATCGTGGCTGGTCCTGTAGAGCCCTTTGAACGTGTGACTGTTGGGCCACGATGCAGCGGAGATGTTGTATGTGCCGCCGCTCGGTCCAGTCGCTGAGGTCGCATCTACGCGGAGCTGCAGGTTCTCAGCCGGCCACGATCCCGAGAAGACACTGAGTGTCGTTTGAATGAATATTATGTAAGACCCATCGTCATCGACCTGGCCTGTGTATCTTGCGGTGGTACCCGTGATTGTGTACGTGATTGTCGCTTCGGATGCCGCGGCGGCAGGCGTTGCCGCGGCCACTGCGATCACGGGGACCGACCAGGCGCCCATCTTCATCAGGGTTCGGCGATTGGTTTCGAGTTCAGTTGACATGGGCCACCCCTCATAAGTGTTCTCGTGATCCGCACGCTACTCATGTGATGAGGGGACTGTTCCCCCGCATTCGAGGGTCACGCCATGCAGTGGCGGCGCACCAGTTTTGCGTAAATCCGGGGGTGAACTCGGGTATACAGCGTACGGTCGCTCAAGGTCACAGTGCGGTAACGAACGCGCACCGACCGCAGCAAACACGCGTTTCGGGTGTCTGCTTGTAGTGATGATTGCGAAGACGGAGTTGGTCAATACTGCGATCGCCCTCGCCGACGAGGATGGGCTTGACGGCGTCAGCATGCGTAAGCTTGCCAAGCGGCTCGGGCTGACGCCCATGGCGATCTACCATCACGTCCGCGATCGCGACGAGCTTCTCGACGAGATGGCCCGGCTGATCACCGGAACACAGACGATCGTGACGGCAGAGGGCCAGGGCGCACGCGAACTGCTCATCCATTACGCACACACCGCGTTCGGTGCTCTCTGCACGCATCCGTGGCTGCTGCACATGGTCATGACGCCCGGGCGCGTCCATCAACTGGTCGCGCCTGAGGATATGCAGTACCTGCTCGATGCGCTCGCCGCGGCAGGGCTCGACGCCGATCAGTGCCGCGACAGCGTCCTCGGAGTCAGCGCACTCGCCGTCGGGTCTGCCAGCTTCGTCGTCGAATCGCAAGAATGCCGCGACGACGTTGTGCGCTCACTCGAGCTGGCGCTGGCTGCGATGACAGCGGACATCGATCCGCAACCGGCCGAGGCGGGAATCCCGAGTTCTCGTGTCGCCGCTGAAGCGCTGCTCGCGTGAGGGTGAAGACGCCTCAGGGCCGCCGGTGATCACGCCAGATCCGCCATGTCGATGACGAACCGATACCGTACGTCGTTGCGCCCGAGGCGGTCGAGTGCCGTGTTGACCCGAGATGACGGGAGCACTTCAACATCGGCCACGATGTCGTTCTCGCCACAGAAGTCCAGAAGCTCTTGCGTGTAGGAGCGGCCTCCGCTGCCCGCAGAGGTGAGGCTCTTGCGCCCAATGAGCAGTGACAGGACGTTCACGCTCACATTGCCGAGGTACCCGACGAGGCTCAGCGCCCCGTCGAGTGCAAGAGCATCCAGGTATGGCTCAAGCGGATGCTGGACAGCAACTGTGTCGATGATGAGATCGATGCGTCCTCGCATCCTGCCCATTGCTTCGGCGTCAGTGGAGACGACGACCTCATCGGCACCGAGCGCCCGCGCGTCATCAGCCTTAGCCGGTGTCGTGGTGAAGACGATCACTGAGGCTCCCCGCGCCCGCGCAAGCTTGACGGCCAGGTGTCCGAGGCCGCCCAGCCCGACGACACCGACGGTGCTGCCGGGGCCGACGTTCCGTTGGCTCAGTGGCTCCCAGACCGTGATCCCCGCACACATCAGCGGGGCAACGGCAGCCGGGTCGAGGTGCGGCGGGCGGTGGTAGACGAACTTTTCGTGCGCCACATACTCGCCTGCATAGCCGCCAAGCGTCGGAGATCCGTCGATACGGTCGCGACCACCGTAGGTTGTCGTGGGGAATTCACGGCAGAAGTTCTCCTGTCCGCTTCGGCACATGTCGCAGACACCGCAGGAGTCGACGATGTTGCCGACGGCGACGGGATCCCCGACCGCGAATTCGGCGACGTCCGCTCCGATCGCGCTGACTGTTCCGACGAACTCATGGCCGGGGACGAGCAGATCACCCGATCCGCGGGACGCGTGCTCGCGCAGGGCGTGGAGATCTGAGTGGCAGACGCCGCAGTACGTGACATCGATGGCGACGTCTGATGGTCTCAGCTCGCGGCGTTCGATTCGCTGTGCGGTGACGGTCGACGACCCGCGAGATCCATATGCCATCGTTTGGCGCATGCCGTGTCCTCCTGAAGTAACAAACTAGTTGGTTGGAAAGTCTAAGGGGGTTTGCGCTGATGTACAAACTGACTAGTTGGTAATGTTGAGGCATGGCGAATGACCCTATGACGGAGCGCGGGCGCGCGACCCGCGAGCGCATCTTGACCGCTGCGACCGCCGAGTTTGCCGCTTACGGGGTGGCAGGCGCGCGCGTTGACCGAATCGCGGCGTCCGCCACCACGAACAAGGCGCAGCTGTATTCGTATTTCGGCAGCAAGACAGCCTTGTTTGAAGCCGTGTTCGAGGCGTCGCTGCAGCACATGCTCGAAGTCGTCCCGATCTCGGCAGAGGATCTCGCCGACTGGGCTGTTCGGCTGTACGACGAGTACCTTGAACGCCCCGATCTTGTTCGACTGGCAACGTGGGCTCGGCTCGAGTGCCGACCGGAAGGGCACCTGCTTCCGGAGGCAGACCGTGTGGATGCGGGAAAACTCTCGTCGATCGCTGACGCGCAGAAGGCCGGAGCTGTCATCGCGGGCGTCGAGCCGTTTGACGTGATGGCCATGGTCATCACGATGTCAATGGCATGGTCCCCCGTGAGCAACGTCTTCACGGCCTCGAAGGCGGAGCCTCAGGGCGTCCATGATTCTCGACGGGCGTTCTTGCGTCACGCGGTTATGCGCGCCGTTTCTCCGGGAAAGCCGACAGAGGCCACACCGTAGTCGCACACATGAGGGGAAGTGCGTCGTTGGTGTGACCTCTGCGGAAGAAGCTCCTCTGGAACCCCTAACATGAAGAATACTCATGTTTACCAAATGGCGCTGTCCCCCATGAGGGGCTCCTCGCGTCTGCCGTCGGCTTCGCTACGCTGAGACTATGGTCTCGTGGGAGCCGGATGTCCTGGGTGAGCGGTTTGAGAGCGCCACGCTGCCCCTGGCTCCCGATCCTCAGGGAGAGGTCGTTGCGACGCTTGTGCGCACGCGGCGCTCGCGCTGGCAGAGCCTGACAGCATCCGCCCGCCCCCTCTCGGATGTCGATGTTCTCTACGTCCATGGCTGGGTCGACTACTTCTTCCAGCGTCATCTGGCGGAGGCCTGGGAAAGTACGGGTGCTCGGTTTCACGCGCTCGATCTGCGCAAGTACGGTCGAAGCCTGCGCGAGCATCAAACTCCCGGCTATATCAGTGATCTCGACACCTACGACGAAGACATCGAGGCCGCGCTCACGGCAATGGGGCACGGCGAAGGCAGACCGACGAACCGGCGGTTGTTCATCATGGCTCACTCGACGGGCGGACTCACCATGAGCCTGTGGGTCAACCGCCATCCGGGCCGGGCACACGCGCTTGTGCTCAACAGTCCATGGCTTGAATTTCAGATCGGCGGTCTGGGGCGGGAGGCGCTGACTCCGCTGCTCGAGATCGGCGCGCGCATCACTCCGCTCCGCTCACTGCCACAGGTGGACTTCGGCTTCTATACCCGCACGATCTCTGACCAATTCGAAGGGGAGTGGCACATCGACCCTCGGTGGCGTCCAGAACGCGGATTCGCGACGCACACCGCTTGGCTCGCGGCGGTCTTCACAGCCCAACGCCGGGTGGCCACGGGCCTCACCATCGATATTCCCGTGCTGGTGCTGCTGTCATCGAAATCGACGATCTCGCGCACCTGGTCTGAAGAGATGCGCACGACGGACATCGTGCTCAACGTGGATGAGGTTGCACAGCGGGTTCCGCGGCTCGGTCAGAACGTCACGCTCGTGCGGATCGACGGGGCCATGCACGATGTGACGCTGTCGGCGGCACCAGTTCGTGAACGTGTGCGCTCTGAGTTGAGGCGTTGGCTCGCCGGGTACGGGCGGCGATGGTGACTTCTGCCCATAGGTGTTGCGCAACAGAGGCGTTAACCTGACCGGCATGACGAATCCGCAGCAGGGGGAGCCAGGACAAGCGTCTTCTCACCACCCTGACCAATTCTCACAACCGCGCTGGCCCCAGGCGGAGCCCCAGGGATACCCTCTCCAGCCGCAGTGGAATGGTCAGTCTCAACCGCAGATGGGCGCAGGACCACAGGGCACAATCGGCACGGCGCTGATCGCCTCGGGTCTTCTGCTCGCGTTCGCTTTCGTTGACACGATTCTCGGGGTTATCAAGCTCTCGATCGCATTCGGCCCGGCACTCTGGCCGTTGCTGTCTACGTTCGTCCCTGGCGTCTTGTTCGCCGTCGTTGCATTTGTTGTGCTCGCTTTCCTGAAGCCGATTCCGCTGAACAGGCCCGTGGCGGCGGTAGCCGTGCCGCTTCTGATTGTCTGTGGGATCGGATTTGGCGTGCTTCTCGTGTTTCAGGTTATATTTGCGACCATTCAGTCGCTGGACGGTGGCCAGTTCCCCCTGAACATCAGAGGCGTCGTGATCACGGCGTTCGTGTACACGCTCGTCGTGGGCTGCGGTGCGCTCTTCTCGCGGGCGCGTTTTCACGCGCACGAGCTTGGCGTCGGGGCGACCGTCAGTAGCAGCACCATTTTCAGCGCACTGATCATCGCGGGTGTCGTGCTTGCTGAATCCGTCATCGTCAGTCTTCTGATGTCACTCGGAGGGATCAATTTCGTCCAGATTCTCACGTGGGTCGGTCTGAGCTTCCTCCGTGGAGGGGTTTTTGCAGCCGCCGTTTTCGTGATACTCGCGTTCATCCGTCCGCTGTCGCGAATCCGAACCATCGCAGATGTCGTTATCAGTGCATCCATTGCTACGGTCCTGGGACTCGTCCTGGACATCATCTTCGGAATCGTCGAGGCGACGATTCAAAGCGGGCTCGACTTTTACTTCCCCTTCACCTTCTTCGAGAGTGTTGTGCGGGCCATCGACTTGCTTGCCATTATTGCGCTCGCGATCCTTGTGCTGTTGGCGTGGCGCGGGCAGCGGGCGCTCATGCGTCCTCAGGTGCCCCAGGAACAGCGGCTACAGCAACCAGGCGCGCAGAATCACACCCCTGCACACCCCACCGCTGGCCCAATTACACAGCCACAGTATCCGGCCCGGCCCGGCCAGTTTCCTCCGGGCCAGTATCAACAACCGCCGTCTCCGCCGGCGCAGAATGAGCCGCCAGCACCACCAGCACCGCCGTCTCCGCCACACGAATCGTCGCCCGGAACATGACGATTTCCGTTCGAACCGGGTGGGGCGGGCCGCAGGGATTTGACGAGTCGATACCCCTCACTGTCGACAACAATCGGGTAGGCGGAGGCAACGGTGGTCGTGGGTGTCTCTGGAGGGTGTCACGGCAGATGAAAGACGCGAGCGCATGACTCACCAAAACCTGTGGTCGCAACCATCGCCGCCCTCTGCTGTCGTGACCGCCCTCATTTCCAGCGGAAGCGTGGTCGCGCTGTCCGTCGTCGAGACGATGCTCACGGCGGCGGCACTGTCGGCCGCCACAGCCACGAGCTTCTCGTTATCGCTTGGTATGAACCTGGGCATGATCGCCGCTCCACTCGTACCGATGCTGCTGTTCGCGCTTGCGGCATTCGTCTCTCTCGCCTTTCTGAAGCCGGTTCCGCACACTCGTCCATTCACAGAGGGTCTCGCGCCGGTTCTCGTCGCCGGAGGTATCGGCTTCGTTGTCTCTGCCGCCTTCGAGTTGATCTCAGAGATCTTCGCGTCGCTTGGCGGCGAGGAGTTCAGGCTGAACATCGGCAGCCTGATCTCGACATCCATCGTGTTTACGCTCGTGCTGGCACTCGGCGCCTTCGCTGTGCGCGCTCGTTACCAGGCGCGTGAGCTGTCTGAGGGTGTTCCTACGAGGAGCACGTTGATACTTGTGGCGCTGGTCGTCGCGGCAACGCTGGTGGAAGCGGTCGTCGTGTGGCTGCTTCCGGTTCTGGCGCGTGGAGATTTCGGAACCGTGTTCGCAGACATTTGGCTTCCGGCGACGCGTGGTGTGATGTTCGCCGCCGCAGCTTTTGTCGCAATCGTTTTACTTCGTCCCGTGACGCGGATTCATGCACTTTCCGACGTGCTGATTCTGACGCTCGTCGGCGGAGCGCTGGGTTATGTCGCGATCGTGATTTTCGAGTTCATCCGGGATGCTGTTCAGGGCGAACTTGAGTTTTTCTTCCCCGGCGTATTCATCAATTCCCTGATCTACGCACTCGATGGCGCAGCGGTTCTCGCGCTCTCGGTGCTCGTGGTTCTCGCGTTGCGTGGGCAGCGCGTTCTTATGCGCGCCGGATGAGCGGAAGGACGATCTCGTCGACGAACTCGACGATGGCCGCGTCCGTGGGCGGAGCGAACGTCATGACGTACTCATGGCGGAAGAGCGTGAACGGAAGGTCGACGACGCGAGGCGTCAGCATGTCAGCATCCACTTCGCCCCGGTCGACAGCGCGCTCAAGAATCGTCTCGATCGACGAGCTGCGTGAGCCGAGCAGCTCGGCGCGCAGCTCGGCCGGCGTCAACCCGACATCATCGAAGTGACTGGAGACGAGAGCGGTGAGCATCGCGGCCACGGAGTTCTCGGCTCCGGAGGCGCGGCGCAGAGCCTGAATGAGATCGTCGCGCACATTGCCCGTGTCGGGAACCTGGGGCGACGCTGCAGCTCCGCGGTGCCGAACGGTTGCACGCAGCAGCTCTTCGCGATTGCTCCACCGCCGGTAGAGCACGGGCTTGCTGGTCTGAGCACGATCCGCGATCGCGTCGAAGGTGAACCGCGCGTACCCCTCGGTGACGAGCTGGTCCCATGCCGCCGTCAGAATCGCAGCTTCGAGTTCTGCCCCGCGTCTGCGTGTCTTAGCGGCATCCACCTGTCTATCCTTTCGTCGCGGAACCCTGTTGATCAAGGCTCTCACGACGAAACGCGAGAGCGGGAACGAGCGCGACGACGGTGATGCCGATGAGCCACCAGAACGAGATCTGGAATCCGCCGACCACGTCAGCGGCGGCGGAAGTCTGAAGTACGACGGCGACGATGGCAACACCGAGCGAGGCGCCGATCTGCTGGGTGATGCGGGTGAGCATTGTTGCGTGCGGCATTTCATCGTGTGCCACATCCGAGTATGCGACCATCATCGGCGCCATGATCACCGCGCCCACCCCGAGCCCGCGCACGAAGAGGGCGCCCCCGAGCCACCAGCCGGACGTTCCCGGTCCGGCGAAAGCGAACGGAACGGTCGCCACAGCCGTGATCAGAAACGCGCCGATCGTGAGTGAGCGGGCGCCGAAGCGGGCAGCGAGCTTCCCGGCCACAATGCGGGCGAGCAGTGCGCCGATGCCCTGAGGTACGAGGACCAGAGCAGCAGTCAAAACGCTGTCGCCGCGCACTTGCTGCCAATACAGAGGGAGCAGGAACATTCCCGCGTACAGCGTTGCTCCCGCGGTGAAGAGGGCTCCCGACGATGCAGCGAGTGAGCGCAGCTTCACGAGGGAAATGTCGACGGCGGCGTCATGACCTCGGCGCAGGGCCCAGATGATGAACGCCGCGGCGAGAACAATGCCGCAGGCGAGTGGTACGACAACATCGGCGTGGGTGAAGCCGCCTGCGGACGCGACGTTCGACAGCCCGAGCACGATGCCGACGAGCGCGGGAATGAGCAGGGCAAGACCAATGACGTCGATGCGCGCCGTCTCAGTCCGACGTGGCGTGTCCGGCGCGATCATGCGCCACGCCATGACGAGTCCGACGGCGACGAGGGGAACGTTGATGAGGAAGAGCCAGCGCCAGCCCGCGCTGTTCAAGAGGATGCCGCCGAGCACGGGTCCGATGACCGGGCCGAGCGCGAGCGGGACGCTGATCGCCGCAACCGTTGTGGCCATGAGCTTCTTGCTCGTCGATCCGATTGCCTGCACCGCGAGAGTCTGCATGAGTGGGAAGATCATGCCGGCCCCGAACCCTTGGAGGGCGCGGAAGGCGATGAGGCTCGTGTCGTTCCAGGCGAACGCGCACGCGGCCGAGAAGACGACGAAGATCGTGAGCGTCGCCATCCACGAGCGCTTGCCTCCGAACGTGCTCTGTGCCCACCCGCTCAGTGGAATCGCCGCGGCCAGGGCCAGAAGATACGCGGTGACGACCCACTGAATTGTCGCGGGTGTCGAGTGGAGGTCGGCGCTGAGCTGATCAAGCGCAATCGTCACGATCGTCGAGTCGAGAATTGCCGCAGCGCCGCCGACGATCACGGCGGCGAGCGTGCGGACAGCGGTGCGGGGAAGGCGCTCCGTCGGGGGTGCGGTGGTGGATTCTGCGGTCATGTCGCTCCTCTATTAGAAACCAAGCGGTATCTAATATAGAGCAAAAGTCGCAGATAAGAAACCTATCAGTTTCTTAAATGGATGCTGTCAGACGCCAACGTGAGTTCTGCGCGTGCCCGCGCTTGTGAAAGGTCACGACCGGTCAGCTGCTCGACTTTCTGGATCTGTTTGCGCAGGGTGTGCCGGTGGATGCCGAGGCGTGATGCTGCGGGGTGCCAGGCGCCGTTGTGCTCGAGCCACGCGCGTAGGGCAGGCACGAGTGCGGTGCCGTGTGTGGCGTCATACTCGGTGACGGGGCGCAGCATCGCCTGCGCGAGCGCGCGGGTGGCGTCGTTGTCGAGAACGGCGTCGAAGCCGGCATCCGTGACCTCGTCGAAACGAGTAACCCCGACCTGGCGCGGCGCGCGGGCGAGCGCCAGCTCGGCCTCGATGACTCCCTGCCGCATCTCGGTCAGTGCCGTGGCTGACGATAACCCCAGGCGGATGCCGTTGTGCTCGGCGAACGCATGTGCCTCAGGAGCGCCGGGGGTTGCGAGTGCGCCCGGCCCGGTGCTGGGAAGTACGAGAGCAATGCGGGTGTCGTCCCATGCGGTGAAGAGTCCGTCGAGCATCGGGTCGGCGAGTATGTCGTCGAGCGAATGGGGCTGCGGCGTTGGGCCGACGTCGAGGTTATGCCGGAAGTCGGACTCCGGGCTCTGAACCCGCGTGAGAATACCGACGATGACGCGATCTGAGGGGAGCGCTCCGTCGGCAAGCCGTCGTGCGAGGTCAACGTTGCCGACTCGCAGGCACTGCCACGCGCCGGTGCGCAGTGCAAGCGATGCTTCGGCGAGGGAACGGCGCTGCTCGAGCGCCATGGCGGCGAGAGCGACGACACCCGAAACAACGCCCTGGGCGGGGTGATCGAGAGGGCCGGGAATGGCGAGGACGCCGCGCAGCTGGCTGCCGCGCCCGATCGTCTGCAGCATCACGCCCTCGTCCGTCGTAATGGCTGCCGGGATGCCCCGGTCGAGAAGCCGGCGAGCGTCGGTGCTGACGTGCAGCGGGCGCGAGGTTGCGTGCAGGAGGTCACCGCGTGCGTCGAACAGCGCGACGGGGCGTTCCAAGAGTCGGGCCAGTTCCCCGATGCTTGCGCGCAGTCCGTCGTCGCGCAGAGCCGCGAGCGAAATCGTGCGCTGTGCGTCGGCCGCCCACGCGCTGCGCCCCTGCTCCTGAGCAGTGACGAGGTCGGCGATGTAGCGCACGACGGCGATGAACGGTGTGCTGTACGGCACGTCGATCAGCGGCATCCGTTCGCGCTCGCACGCGGCGATGAGTTCCGCCGGGACGCCCCTGATCACGTCCGTGCCGAACCCGATCGCGCGGATTCCGAAACGCGCGAGCCTCTGCACGTAGCGTGCAGCCTCCTCGCCCGGATCATCGGCGAACTGTCGTCCGGTCGTGAGCACGATGTTGCCCGCGGTGAGAAACGGTGTGGGATCCTCGAGGTCGGTGCTCGCCACCCAGGTGAGGGGCTGGTCGAGGGGATGGAGCTCGGATGCTGTCGGCTCGGGCAACCGCGATAGGAGGCGCAGCCCGAGATCGGTGCGCGCCAGAAGGCGATGAACGGTGATGGCCATGGTGAAGCCAGCGTAGACCGAAATCATCCCGATGTGCCACTGTGTCGGGTATTTACCGCTAAACGCTCCAAACTGGCACACCGCCGTGACACTGGCGGTTCCTACGATGAGAGAACAGGGCGGGTCTTTTGGTAAGCACCGCAATCACCACGAGATGCTGCCAACGAGGCGTCACAGATGCGAACAACGGGGAACGACATGACCATTGCCGAGCACAGCGGGTCCGCAGAGGGGCAGCATGCAGCAGCCTTGCACGCACACGTGACCGGTGGACCCACGCTCCCGCAGGAACGGCGTCTGGTCACCAGCATCCCTGGCCCGATCTCAATCGACCTGATGCAGCGCACGACGAATGCCGTCGCGTCGGGGGTCAGCACGACAATGCCGGTGTTCGCAGCAGCGGCAGGGGGTGGAGTCGTCGTCGACGTCGACGGCAACTCGCTCATCGATCTCGGCTCGGGCATCGCGGTGACGGGCGTGGGTAACGCGCATCCCCGTGTCGCGCAGGCCATCGCCGAGCAGGCGGCGCTCTCGACGCACACCTGCTTCATGGTGACTCCCTATGAGGGTTACGTTGCGGTCGCCGAAGCGCTGAATCGGCTGACCCCGGGCGAGCACGCCAAACGAAGCGCCCTGTTCAATTCGGGTGCGGAGGCCGTGGAGAACGCCGTGAAGATCGCGCGGGCCCACACCGGCCGGCAGGCCGTCGTCGCCTTTGACCACGCGTATCACGGGCGCACGAACCTCACGATGGCGCTCACGGCGAAGTCGATGCCGTACAAGAAGGGCTTCGGCCCGTTCGCCTCCGAGATCTACCGCGCACCCGTCTCGTATCCTTTGCGCGACGGAGGGCAGAGCGGACCGGATGCTGCTCGCGCCGCGATCAGCCGGATGGAGGCGCAGATTGGCACCGATCAGCTGGCGGCCATCGTCATCGAACCGATCCTCGGCGAGGGCGGCTTCATCGTTCCGGAACCCGGGTTCTTGCCCGCGCTCGCCGACTGGGCACAGGAGAATGGCGCCGTCTTCATTGCCGACGAGGTCCAGACCGGCTTCGCTCGAACTGGCCGCATGTTTGCCTGTGAGCACGAGGGCGTCGTCCCCGACCTCATCACCACAGCGAAGGGCATCGCCGGCGGCATGCCGCTCTCGGCTGTCACGGGTCGAGCCGAGATCATGGATGCTGTGCACAGCGGCGGTCTCGGCGGCACCTACGGCGGCAACCCCGTCGCGTGTGCGGCAGCCCTCGCCGCCATCGACGCGTTCGAGAACGACGGGCTGTGCGAAGCGGCCGAACGCATCGGCGAGATCATCACACGACGTTTCGGCGAGCTGGCAGCATCCGATTCGCGCATCGGCGAGGTGCGCGGACGTGGCGCCATGATCGCCGTCGAACTCGTGCACCCTGAGTCAGGCGAGCCCGACGCGGACCTCGCCTCACGCCTTGCCGCATCCGCCCGCACCCAGGGCGTGGTCGTGCTCACCTGCGGTACGTATGGAAATGTGATCCGTTTTCTGCCACCGCTGACCATCCCGCTGGAACTGCTCGTCGAGGGGATCGACATCGTGGCGACGGCACTGCGCGACGCGCCGCAACCCGCGCGGTAAGACCCGCGCCCACCGACTCTGCGCGCCGGCTCAGCCGCGCGCGCGACAATCAGACAAGAAGGAGAATTCCCATGATTTCAGAAAGCGACCTGCTCGCGAAGGTACCCACAGGACTGTTCATCGGCGGCGAGTGGCGTGACGCCGACTCGACATTCGCCGTTACCGACCCCTCGTCGGGTGCGACTCTCGTCGAGATCGCCAACGCCTCAGTCGCGGATGGGACGGCTGCGCTTGACGCCGCCGTTGCAGCCCAGGCCGAGTGGGCGGCGACTCCCGCTCGCACGCGCTCGACCATCCTGCGCGATGCGTTCGACCTGATGCAGGAGCGCCGCGACGAGTTCGCCCTGCTCATGACGCTTGAAATGGGTAAACCGCTCGCCGAGTCCAACGGCGAGGTCACCTACGGTGGGGAGTTCCTGCGTTGGTTCAGCGAGGAGGCTGTGCGCATTTCGGGCCGCTACGGAACGAACCCGGAGGGCACGGGGCGCACGATCGTGTCGCAGCATCCGGTGGGTCCGTGCTTTTTGATCACGCCGTGGAACTTCCCGCTCGCGATGGCGACACGCAAGATTGCGCCCGCCCTGGCCGCGGGGTGCACCGTCGTCGTCAAGCCGGCCTCACTGACGCCGCTCACTACCCTGTATTTCGCGAAGCTGCTCGAAGAAGCCGGGCTGCCCAAGGGCGTCGTCAACGTCGTGACGACGAAGCGCACGGGTGAGGTCTCTGACGCGATCATCGCCGACCAACGGCTGCGCAAGCTCAGCTTCACCGGGTCGACACCTGTCGGGCAGGATCTCATCGCGAAGTCGGCGACGAATGTTCTGCGCACCTCGATGGAGCTCGGTGGAAACGCGCCGTTCCTCGTGTTCGAGGATGCCGATCTCGACAAGGCGGTTGACGGCGCGATCGCCGCGAAGTTCCGCAACATCGGTCAGGCGTGCACGGCGGCGAACCGCTTCATCGTGCACGAGTCGGTGGCCGAGGAGTTCGCACGACGCGTGACAGACAAGGTGAAGGCCATGCGCATTGGTCGCGGCACGGAGGACGGCGTGACGATCGGTCCGCTCATCAACGATGCGGCCGTCGACAAGGCAGATCGGCTGGTTCAGGATGCCGTCGGGCACGGTGCCTCGCTGCTGCACGGCGGGTCGCGCGTCGATGGCGAGGGCAGTTTTTACGAACCAACCGTCGTCTCGGGCGTTCCGAGCGAAGCCGAGATCCTGAGAGAAGAGATCTTCGGGCCCGTGCTTGCAATCGCGCCGTTCGCGACGGAAGACGAAGCCATCGCGATGGCGAACGGCGTTGAGTACGGCCTCATCTCATACGCGTTCACGCAGGATCTCGCGCGCGGCCACCGTCTGATCGAGCGCCTTGAATCTGGCATGGTCGGGCTCAACGCGGGTGTCATCTCGAACGCCGCGGCGCCGTTCGGCGGCGTCAAGCAATCGGGTCTCGGTCGCGAGGGCGGGCTCGAGGGCATCCATGAATACCTCAACACCAAGTACACGATGATGCCGGCCTGACGGCACGAGGGGTGCGGCCACAAGCTGCGCCCCTCACGGCATCCGAAAATCGCAAAGGAGCGAAGAATGTCGCAGCAGAACCTGCAGCCTCTGAAGAATTTCATCGGCGGACGTTTCGTCGATGCATCGGGCAGCTCGGCGATCGATGTCGTCAGCCCGATCACCGAGGAGCGCGTGGCCGTGTCTCCGGTGTCCATCGAGACAGACGTTGATGCGGCGTTCGACGCCGCGAGAACGGCGGCTGCCACGTGGGGTCGCACGACGCCGGGCGAGCGTCAGGCTGCACTGCTGGCGTTCGCCGACGCGCTCGAGGCCCGCGCTGACGACATCGTTGAGGCTCAGCATCGCAATACGGGGCAGCCGAAAGAGACGATCCGCGTTGAAGAGGTCATCACCGGGTGCGACCAGATTCGCTATTTCGCGGGTGCGGCGCGCGTTCTCGAGGGTGCTGCGGCGAGCGAGTACTTCGAGGGCCACACGTCGTATGTGCGCCGCGAGCCGATCGGCGTCGTTGCACAGGTGACACCGTGGAACTACCCGTTCATGATGGCGGTGTGGAAGATCGCCCCGGCGATCGCGGCGGGCAACACGACGGTGCTCAAACCGAGCGACACCACTCCTGAGTCCACCCTCGTGATGGCCGAGGTGAGTCGCGGCGTGCTGCCGGACGGCGTGCTCAACGTCGTGCTGGGTGATGCGTCGACCGGCGAGCTGATGGCGGAGCATCCGGTGCCCGGCCTCGTCTCAATCACCGGGTCCGTGCGCGCGGGGCGGCAGGTCGCAGCATCCGCGTCGAAGCGTCTGCACCGCTCGCACCTCGAGCTGGGCGGAAAAGCCCCGGCCGTGGTCTTCGCAGACGCCGACCTTGCTTCGACTGCCGACGCGCTCGCCGAGTCGGGCTACTTCAATGCGGGGCAGGACTGCACGGCAGTGACCCGCGTGCTCGTGCATGAGTCGGTGCACGACGATTTCGTCGCCGAGCTGGTGCGCGCCGCGGAGGCGACGAAGACGGGAACGGATGCTGACGCGCTCTACGGACCGCTCAACAACGTGAACCACTTCGCGAAGGTGCAGGCCGTGCTTGACGACCTTCCCGCGCACGCGACCATCGCCACGGGCGGACGCCGGGTGGGCGAACGCGGATTCTTCTTCGCACCGACCGTGGTCACCGGCGTCCGTCAGGACGACGCGTGTGTGCAGCAGGAGACATTCGGGCCCGTGCTCACCGTGCAGTCGTTCAGCGATGAAGCGGATGCTGTCATGCTGGCAAACGACGTCGACTACGGCCTTGCCGCCAGCGTGTGGACGTCCGACCATGCGCGGGCGATGCGCCTCACGCGTGACCTCGACTTCGGCTGTGTGTGGGTGAACACGCACATCCTGCTCACGGCCGAGATGCCGCACGGCGGCTTCAAGATGTCCGGATATGGCAAGGACCTCTCGATGTACGGCTTGGAGGACTACACGCGTGTGAAGCACGTGATGCACGCGCTCGGCTGAAGAGCGAGGTGTGCTCGCGTCAGCCGCCGTTCACGACGATGGCGGCGAAAATGGCGAAGAGAAGGGTGAATCCGAGAGTCACTGCCACCGTGAGCTTCCAGTGGCGGCCGGTGCGGAGCCGCTGCCCGGGTGGGGCGACAAAGTTGTGGGTTGACGCCATGCGCTGCAAGGGCGGAGTATTCACCGGCACCAGGCGATCGTCTCTGTACCGTGCCGTCTGCGATACTGTCTTCGCGCCGACGGTGTCGACGATGCGGAGCAGTCTCATCCACGTCTGCGGGTCGTCGAGCGGCAGTAATCGTGAGGAATAGACGAAGAGCCAGTCGTCGATGATCTCAACGTCGAATGCCTCGACATTGTCAATGAGCAACGCCATGAGATCGGGAGTGAAGATCGTCAGGGCGTCACGCTCATAGCCGCGCGGGCAGTACAGCGTGAAGTACTTGTCGAAGTCGCCCTCAAGCGACAGAACCTGATTGTGGGCCACGGCCTCCGGAAGATTGCTGCCCAGAATGCCGTTGTTCGACAGGCCGTCGACAACGAGGTGTGGAATGCGTCGATCAAGCTTCAGCGCCAGATACGTCCATGTGTGTTCTTTTCGGCTTTTGCCGTAGTTCGTGAAATATGCCAGGTGTGCCACGTCGAAGAATCGCGGCTCATTGCGATAGACGCGCGCGAAAACTCGCCGACGATACCCCGTGTGAAACGGCATCCCGGGGTAGTTGGGGGCCGAGGTGTGCGGTTGCGTTCCCCAACCGTTTGCTCGTGCAAATGCCGCGAGCACGAACCAGGTCTTCCACACTCGCGAGGTGTTTCGCACATGCGTGATGTACAACGGCACCCCTACCAGGAAGCCGCTCGCCAGCCCGATGCCGAGGACCAGGGAATCTCCGGATGAGCCGACGATCCCGCCGACGATGAACACTGCGGACGCCACGAACTCCAGGGAAAAGAGGATGGAGGCAACGACAACGCCGAGTGTGGAGACCGTCGGGGCCTTGGCGTCGTCCCCAAACAAGCCCTGGCGCACATGCGACCGGAACACACGCACCGCCGCAGACGAAGGGCGTGCCTGGGTCAACGGTCGAAGATCGACGTGGCCGACGGTGCTCATCCCCTCACCCTATGGCGGAGATCAGGGGCGCGCAGTGGGGAGAAATACCCAGCGTGGCCCGGTATCTCCGCACGGGCACCATTGCCCGAGTGTGACTATGGGGTGGGCAACACCTCGAGGAACGCCTTCATCCATGTGCCGTTGTCGGGCCAGGCGCGAGCGCTCACGAGGTTTCCATCGACGACGGCGCCGCCGTCTTCAAAGACACCGCCCGCAGTCTCAACGTCAATGGCGAGCTCGGGGTAAGCCGATGTCGTGCGCCCATTCAGCACACCGGCAGCCGCGAGAATCAACGGACCGTGGCATGTGACAGCCACCGGAGCGTCCTTCTCCATGAAATGCCGCACGATGCGCTTGGCATCCGGGTTGTTGCGGACGTACTCAGGTGCGCGACCGCCGGGGACGACAGCAGCGACGTAATCGTCGGGGTTAACATCGGCGAAGGCGATGTCGGCGGGCCAATGATGCCCGGGTCCCTCTGTGTAGGTGTCGAATCCATCGACGAAATTGTGGACGACGAACTGCAGCTTCTTCTTCTCCGGCGCAGCGATGTGCACCTCGAATCCGGCTTCCTGCAGGCGGTGATAGGGGTAGAAGACCTCGAGGGTCTCGGCAGCATCCCCGGTGAGAATGACGATCTTCGACACGATGTACCTCCCTGGCGGGGCCGCGCCCATGGCGGCCCTCGTACTCAGTCTCGGCGATTCGCGAGCTCGCGACAAGAGGGAGCGGCCGCCGCAGCTCGACGTCTATGACCAGCGCCAGAGCGAGCATGGCTGTGTCGATCCTCGCTGCACTCCCCGACATTCCGGCAGAGAAATAACTTCAGGAGTGCTCGGATCGTCGTAGAGTGTGCATTCCACGGCGTTCATGAGAATCTCGCAGTCGCAGAATCCGCCACGCCGACCCAGCGTCGCCTCCAAACGTGTGGCGCGCGGAGCGCAGAGGTCACGGTATCGGGTCGCCCAGCGCAACCCTGTGCAACCCATTTCAAGCATGCGCTGCACATAGCAGATCAGACATTCGCCGCTGTGCGGTGTCGTGATCTCTTCAGCAGCGTGGGCGACGTAGTTCTCGGCTTCAGTCACTGGTGTCGTTGTCATGAGCGAAGTGCACCATGCCCGTCCGACATCGGGGCGAGGATCAGCACCGAGAAGCCCGGCCGATCCCCGAGTGATCAGCGCATGTTGACGAACTGCAGGTCGATGTCGAGGTCGGAGTTCTTGAGCAGCGAGATGGTTGACTGCAGGTCGTCGCGGCTCTTCGACTGCACGCGCAGCTCGTCGCCCTGAATCTGGCTCTTCACGCTCTTGGGTGCCTCATCGCGGATGATTTTCGAGATCTTCTTCGCCTGGTCGCTGGCAATGCCATTCTTGAGTCCGATCTCGATGCGGTACTCCTTGCCGCTCGGGTACGGCTCGCCGCTTTCGAGGCTCTTGAGTGAGATGCCGCGCTTGATGAACTTTGACTGCACGACGTCGAGGATCGCCTTCACGCGCTCCTCGGTGTTCGCCTTCAGAAGGATGCTTTCACCCGACCACTCGACGGACGGATCGGTGCCTCGGAAGTCGTAGCGCTGCGCGACTTCTTTGCGGGCCTGGTTGACGGCGTTCTCCGCCTCCATCTTGTCGACCTTGCTGACGATGTCAAACGATGAATCTGCCATGCCCACATGGTAGCCGCACTGGCCGTCGCGTGCTCGTCTGGGCGTGTGCCTCGCATACTCTGGGGGCGTGAGCAGCTACGTTGATCCCGTTGATGGCACCACCTATCCGCTGCACGAGCCGCGATGGCGATCGGATGCTGGTCGCCCCCTGTGGATCGAACCGGGCGCGGGGCTCGGGCGCGACGACATTGACACGTCGTCACGCTCACTGTGGCGCTATCGGGCGGCGCTGCCCGTCAGCATCCCGCATCCCATCACGCTGGGTGAGGGACTGACCCCGCTGCTCGAGGGCACCTGGCCCGGCGGCGGCGCGCCGCTGTTCAAAGTGGAATGGCTGAACCCGACGGGCAGCTTCAAAGATCGGGGAACGAGCGTGATGCTGTCGTATCTGCGCGATCGCGGCATCCGCTCGGTTCTCGAAGACAGCTCCGGCAACGGAGGGTCATCCGTTGCTGGATTCGCAGCGGCAGGAGGTCTTGCCGCCACGATCTTCGCACCCGCATCGACCTCGCCGGCGAAGATCGCGCAGGTACGCGCCTATGGAGCGGCGGTTGAGCTGATCGCGGGGCCGCGCGCAGAATCGCAGAGCGCTGCCATCAGCCGAGCAGACAATGCGGGCCCCGACGGCAGCTTTTACGCGAGCCACAACTGGCAGGCGTTCTTTCTGCAGGGAACCAAAACGCTGGCCTATGAGCTGTGGGAATACCTGGGCTTCCGCGCGCCCGATGCGGTCGTGATGCCGGTGGGAGCGGGCAGCAGTCTGCTGGGGTGTTTCCTTGGTTTCAGCGAGCTTCTGGCGGCCGGCCAGATCGAGAGGATGCCGCGGCTCTACGCCGCGCAACCGGTGAACTGTTCGCCCCTCGATGCCAGCTTTGTCGCGGGAGTCGACGTGCCGGTCGATCGCCCCGTCTCTGCCACGATCGCCGAGGGTACAGCGATTGCGCGTCCGATGCGTCTGCGGCAGATGCTCGGCGCACTGCGGATGACGGGCGGGACCACCCTCGCCGTCACAGAATCCGAGATCGCAGCGGCACTCGATGTTCTCTGCGCGCAGGGCATGTTCGTCGAGCCCACAAGCGCTGTGGCGGGCGCAGCGTACTCGCGGCTGCTGGCATCGCACGTTATCGGTGCTGCCGAGACGACGGTGGTGATGCTCAGCGGCGCCGGGTTGAAGGCGGCGTCAGCCGTGAGCGACATCGTCGACGGCGTGCGCGGGTGAGGCATCTCGATCGCTGATGATCGCGCGTTCCGAATCAGGATGCCGCCGCGGCGCTGTTCGTCTCCGCGAGATCGATGACGCGCAGCATCGGCTCCCACCATTCGGGCGCGAAGCACGGATAGCGGCCCTCCCGGAAAAGGAACATCCACTCGCCGACGACCTCAACCTCATAGGCGCCGTCACAGTCGACCAGCAGTCCACGCAATTCAGGAGTAAAGAGCCTGTTCGGATCGGCTTCGCCCCCGGGCAGGCTGAGAGCGACGTACGGAGAGGACGCTGCGGGAGTCAGCGTCATCCTTCGATTCGGCGTGTATCCCTGCGTGAACGGCAGTGCGAAGGCGCCCGGTGACGGGTGAACCGTGAGATATATCGGCGGCTGGGGTGCTGACAGCCGGATTGCGACGTAGTGCCAGTGATTCAGCTTTGTGCTCTTGATGCGCCACGTGCGGAACTCGAGGTTCGCGACGTCGAAGAACCCTGGGCCGTTCGAGAAGATCCGCTCGCACGCGGTGTGGAGCATGCCCGTGCGGAACAGCCGTCCTGTGTACGGAAGGTTCGTGGCACGAATGTTCATGCCCCAGCCGTTTGCGTCGGCGAATTGCGCCAGGCGTTGCCAGTCGGGCCACGAAGCCGAGTAGGAGTGGCGCGGCGGGCGGTGCTGGAGCAGGATGCCGACGAGATGGCCACGCACACGATCGGGACCAGGATCCAGGTGATCCAGTTTCCGATGATCAGTACCGGAATGGCGATGACGCACAGGGCCGCGGCCGAGATGAGGGCGATCGTGCGCGAGGAGGCCCCTGAATGCGCCGCACTGGCGAGTTCGCCATGCCTCCCGTTCTCGGCATGGCGGCGGAAGGCGTCGATGTCGTCGACGCTGGGCTCCCGCATCAGCGGGTCGAAAGTCACATCAGAGCGCATGCCGTGGCCTCTCGATCAGAGGAAACCGATGAGGATGCCGATGAGCACGGTGCCTCCGACGATGATGACGGTCGGTAAGAGGCGTCCGCGCGCCGAAAGACGCTTGCCGGCTGGGGCCACGTTCGGCCGCGGCCCGGTCTCGGATGTACGGCTGTCGGTGTAGCGCTCCGCGCGGGAGAAGGCCTTTGCGCCGACGACATCGACGATGCCCAACATGCGCCTCCACTGCGCCTCATCGCGAGGTGAGAACGGCTTGGAACTGTAGAAGAACAGCCAATCGTCGACGATCTCCGCGTCGTACACGGCGACGTTGTCGATGAGGAGCGCCATGAGGTCCGGCGTGAAGAGGTAGAGGGCGTCGCGCTCGTACTCACGGGGGCAGTAGAGGGTGAAGTGACGATCGAAGTCGCCCTCAAGCGAGAGGATCTGATCGCGCGAGATCGAGATCGGCCAGTCCTTCTCGAGCCCGCGGAGCTTTGTGGAGTCTTTCCCGAAGGCTCCGGCTTTCACATCGGCCATGAAAGCAGAGAGCTGACCGCGGTCGGGATCTGCGTGAAGAGGACGCAGGTCTACGGAAGTGGGCATAGCTTGATCATAGGAAATCATCAGGAAAACGGTCGGAAGCTCGGCGCAGGCGTCAGCCGGGCGCGATCTCAGCGACGGCATCGGCCAGCGCCGTGCGCACAGCGGCGACCCCGGGGCGCGAGGCGTTCGCCGGTCGCGCCGATGTGAACACCTCACGCTGCGGCGCCCCGGGCAGTTCGTGCAGGCCCACGGACGGAGTCTCTCCCGCCCACACAAGGTCGGGCAGGAGCCCCACGGCGTTGCCGCTGCGGATCAGCCGAATGTGTGCCATCAGGTCGGCGGTCTCGAACCGCACGTCAGGCTCGAAACCAGCTTCGCGGCACAGCTGAAGGGCCCAGCTGCGCGACGCCGTGCCCTGCGGCTCCATCACCCAGGGGCGTGAGTGAACGGATGCTGCGAAGTCAGTGATTGTCGCGATCGACGTGATTGCAGCATCCGGTGGCACGGCGAGGCGAATCGCATCGCGACCGAGCGGCACCCGATCAAGATCGGTGCGGAGCACGCGGGTGTGGCCGGGGTACTGCTCGGCGATCACCAGGTCGAAGTCGCGGGCGGCGACCTCGAAGAGCGCCTCGTCGGGCTCGCGTTCGACGGTGATGACGCGCAGCTGCGGATGCTGGGCGGCAACGAGCGTGATCGCGCGCGGGATGATCGCGTGCGCCGCCGACTGGAAGACCGCGAGGCGGACGGTCCCCGTGACCGACTGGAGGGTCTGGGACACCGCAGCCTGAGCGGCCTCGAGTCCGTCCAGAAGCGTGGCGGCATGGGCGGCAAGCACTTCCCCCTGCGGAGTGAGGATGACGCGACGGCCCGCTTTCTGCACGAGAGGAACTCCGGCCTCGCGCTCTAGTTGCGCGAGCTGCTGCGAGACGGCGGACGGGCTGTAGGCGAGCGCATCGGCCACGGCAGAGAGCGTGCCGCGCAGCTTCAGTTCGTGCAGCACGCGAAGGCGCCGCATATCCAGCATCCTCGCCCCCTCATCGTTAAGCAGAACTGCCCAATATACGCGCACATGCGCCGCGCTGCGTAATGAATAGGGCGCCCCGTGGGCTGCTGCGCCACAATGTCGGCAGATGCGGACAATGTGCGTAGGTGTGCGGTGACACCTTGTCCGCGCGGTACGACCTTGTCCGTTGGATCGCCGCGGCAGGCCAGCAGATCCGTAAAGGACAGATTTCTGGGCGTGCGGCACCAGAGACAGCTGTGCTCGGGTGCGTGGCCCGGGCGCTGACCCGTTGGGACAGCGCGTGTGCCGGGCGGCGCGAGAGATTCCGGATGCTTGCCAGAACCTGAGCGCGCGGCGGTTTCGAAACTCGCCGCGCAGATTGACGTAATAGTGTCGGAGCATGGCACAGGCATCAACGCAGACACAGCGGCGCGAGCTCGCTCACGACGCCGTTCAGCTGGCGCATACCTGGATTCGCGAGAGTGCGGACTACCCGGCGGACCCGGCGGCGGAGCGACTGGCCGGTGTTCTGAAGGATCCGAACGGGCTGCCGTTCACCGTGGGATTCGTTGACGGGGTGATGCGGCCCGAGGACATGTTCGTCGCCGGCTACGGCCTGCAGAGAATCGCAAAGCTCGCCCCGGCGTTCCTGCCCTGGTACATGCGCGCTGCCATCGCGTGCGGCGGTGTGCTGGGCCCGGTGGTTCCCGCTGTCGTGATACCGATCGCTCGGCGCGTGCTCCGCGACATGGTCGGGCACCTCGTCGTCGACGCCACCCCAGAGAAGCTCGGGCCGGCAATCGCGCACCTGCGCCAGGACGGCTCCCGACTCAACCTCAACCTGCTGGGCGAGGCCGTGTTGGGCGAAAAAGAGGCACAGCGTCGCTTCGATGGAACCATGCGTCTGCTCGAACGCGACGACGTTGACTACGTGTCGATCAAGGTGTCATCGATCGTGTCGCAGCTGTCGATGTGGGCGTTCGACGAGGCCGTCGAGCACGTGGTCGAGAAGCTCATTCCCCTCTACCGGGTGGCGGCAGAAGCTGGCAGGCTCGGCCGCCGCAAATTCATCAACCTCGACATGGAGGAGTACCGCGACCTCGACCTCACGATCGCCGTCTTCACGAGAATTCTCGAGCTCGACGAGTTCCGCGGCCTCGAAGCCGGCATCGTGCTGCAGGCGTACCTGCCCGACGCACTCGCGGCGATTCAGGAGCTCACGGCGTGGGCGCGCACCCGGTGCGACGCCGGCGGTGCCCCCATCAAGATCCGCCTCGTGAAGGGCGCGAACATTGAAATGGAGAACGTCGACGCGCAGATGCACGGGTGGCCGACCGCCCCGTACTCGGTGAAGCAAGACACCGACGCGAACTACAAGCGTGTGCTCGAGTGGTCGATGACGCCCGAGAACACGCGCGCTGTGCGGCTCGGAGTCGCCGGGCACAACCTCTTCGACGTCGCATACGCCTGGCTGCTTGCGCAGAGCAGAGGCGTGACGGATGCTGTCGAGTTCGAGATGCTTCTGGGCATGGCCACGGGTCAAGCGCAGGCTGTGCGCCGCGTCGTGGGCAACCTGCTGCTGTACACACCCGTCGTCAACCCGCACGAGTTCGACGTTGCCATCTCGTATCTCATCCGGCGGCTCGAAGAGAACGCGTCGTCAGAGAACTACATGGCGTCCGTCTTCGAGCTGCACGAAAACCCACAGCTGCTTCAGCGGGAAACAGAGCGCTTTCTCACGTCCCTCGACGAACTTGACGTCGATCGGGGCACGCCCGCGCCGAATCGCACGCAGAACCGGCAGAGCGAGTGGACGCTCGCCGCTGACCTGCGCGACGACAATGCGGCCAGGCCGCGTGGTGCTCGCTCCGTCGCCGACCAGACGATGAGCGACCGAGCGTCCGACGCCGAGGATGCTGATCAGCTGACAGCATCCGATGGTGATCACGAGGCGCCAGACACTTCTGGCGTGCCGGGCGACGAGGGCCTGACGCAGCAGGTGCTGAGTCTTGGTCGGCCCTCCGGCGAGCAGCATGGGCCCTTCGACACCACGCGCGTGTTCACGGGGACCTACGAGGCCGTCACCCGCAGCGACGCGGGCATGCCCGGCTTTCACAACACGCCAGACACCGATCCGGCGCTGCCCGCCAACCGTGACTGGGGCCGCGGCATCATCGCCCGCATGGAGGAGTCGCGCCTCGGCGTCGACGAGGTTCAGGCACACACGGTGACGGATGCTGGTGAGCTGGAGCGCATCATCGATACCGTGCGCAGCGCCGGCGCCTCGTGGGGTGCGACACCCGGCGCTGATCGTGCCCTCGTCATCGAACGTGCCGCCGACGCGCTCGCTGCCCATCGCGACCGGCTGCTCGAGGTGATGGGTTCCGAGACAGGCAAAACCATTGCCGAGGGCGACCCCGAGGTGAGTGAGGCCATCGACTTCGCCCACTATTACGCGGCGCAGGCTCGGCAGCTGGACCGCGTGCAGGGCGCCGTGTTCGAACCGTCGCGGCTCATCGTGGTCACGCCTCCCTGGAACTTCCCACTCGCGATCCCGGCGGGCGGCGTGCTCGCGGGCCTGGCCTCCGGCGCGGGGGTCATCATCAAGCCCGCCCCGCAGGCCGAGCGCACGGCAGCCGTGCTCGTCGAGGCGCTGTGGGAGGCCGGCGTCCCGCGGGACCTGCTGGCCTACGTGTCGATTGAAGAAGGCGAGCTCGGGCGGCAGCTGATCGCGCACGATGCTGTTGACCGAGTCATTCTCACGGGGGCGTGGGACACCGCGAAGCTGTTCCGCTCGTGGCGACCCGAACTGCCGCTTCTCGCGGAGACGAGCGGCAAGAACGCGCTCATTGTGACCCCGAGTGCCGACATGGACCTCGCCGCGGCCGACGTCGTGAAGAGCGCATTCGGCCACGCGGGGCAGAAATGCTCAGCATCCAGTCTTGTCATCCTCGTCGGCTCGGCAGCGAAGTCTGAGCGGTTCCACCGCCAGCTCGTGGATGCCGCGATGTCGCTGCGCGTCGGTTACCCCTCCGATCCGAGTGCGCAGATGGGGCCGATCATCGAGCCCGCGCACGGGAAGCTGCTGCACGCGCTGACGGAACTCGGCGTCGGTGAACGCTGGCTCGTCGAGCCGAAGCGTCTCGACCGCTCGGGGCGGCTGTGGTCCCCCGGCATCCGCACGGGCGTCAGGGCCGGCTCTTACTTCCACCTGACCGAGTTCTTCGGGCCGGTGCTCGGGATCATGCACGCGCGCACTCTCGACGATGCGATCCGCTACGTCAACGCCGTCGAGTACGGGCTCACGTCGGGCCTGCACACGCAGGATCCAGGCGACCTCGCCGAATGGCTGGGCTCGGTTGAGGCCGGCAATCTTTACGTCAATCGCGGCATCACGGGAGCCATTGTGCAGCGTCAGCCGTTCGGCGGCTGGAAGCGCTCGACCGTCGGCACGGGCACGAAGGCCGGCGGGCCCAGCTACCTGTACGGCCTCGGGTCGTGGCGACCGGCACGCGGCAGCTCCAGCTCGACGCTGCACCTGCGCGGACTCGACTCGCGCATCACGCGGCTCATTGAGGCTGCTCAGCCGTCGATGGAGTACGAACAGTTCGATGTGCTGCGCCGCAGCGCTCTCTCTGACGCCGTCGCCTGGGCTAACGAATACGGCGAAGTGACGGATGCCACGGGCCTCGACGTGGAGCGCAACATCCTGCGCTACCGCCCCGTGCCTGTCGCGATCCGTGCCACAGCGGATGCTGGAATCGGCGAGCTGCTGCGCGTGATCGTCGCGGGGGTCCGCGCCAAGTCGGCGATCACCGTGAGCGTGGCGGCGGCGCTTCCGACTCCCGTTCTGCGGGTTCTCGACGGTCTCGGCATCACGGTCACAGTCGAGAGTGACGCCGAGTGGGTGCAGCGGATGGCCGAGCCGCCTGAGGATGCTCGGACGGCGACGCGCGTGCCCCGAGCGCGGATTGTCGCCACGGATGCTGAGCTCCGCACCGCTCTGCATCGGGCGCTCGCTGTCGCGGTGGACGGCGACCCTGACCTCGCCATCTATGCGGGGCCCGTGACGCAGTCGGGTCGCATTGAGATGCTGCCGTTCCTGCACGAGCAGGCGATCTCCATCACCGCGCACCGCTTCGGCAACCTCGACCCGTGGAGTAACGACGTCATCTGACGTGCGGTGCCTCCCGGCGTCCTCATTCAGGTGTCACAATCGACGCTTTCAACCGGGCAGATTGTGCCAATAGTGACGTCTGAACGCGACGTGGCCGCGGCGGCATCGACGTGACGCCTCTCGTGGCGGATAATCACAGACATGGATGCTGTCGCGCCCGACGCGCGTGCCAAGAGACTCGTGCTCGTTGTGGCGATCCTCGCCTCGTTCGTGTCGTTCCTCGACGGGTCGATCGTCAACGTTGCCTTGCCGGCCATCGAGACCGAGCTGGGCGGCGGGCTTGCCGTGCAGCAATGGGTCGTCGATGCGTACATGCTCACGCTCGGCGCGTTCATTCTGCTCGCCGGGTCGCTTTCTGACACCTTCGGCCGCGGCCGCGTTCTCACGGCAGGGCTCATCTGGTTCGGCATCACCTCGCTGATCTGCGCCGTCGCGCCCACGGCAACGCTGCTGATCGTCGCCCGCGCCCTCCAGGGCAGTGCGGCGGCGCTTCTGGTGCCGAGTTCGCTCGCCATCATCACCTCGACGTTCGGCGACGATGAGCGCGGCCGCGCGATCGGAGTCTGGACGGCCTGGACGGGTACAGCGATGATCATCGGACCGCTTCTCGGCGGCGGCCTCGTCGACCTCGTCAGCTGGCGACTGATCTTTGGCATCAACGTGCTGCCGATCGTCGTGACGCTCGCTCTCATGGTGCGGATGCCGCGTCAGCCGCGCCCCGAAGGCCGGGCGCACGTCGATGTCCTGGGCGCCGTGCTCGGCGCGGTGGGCCTCGGCGGCCTCGTCTTCGCCCTCATCGAGCAGCAGCGATTCGGCTGGGCCAGCCCGACCGTGGCGATTCCGCTCGTGCTCGGCATCGCAGCATCCGTCGCTTTTATCGTCTGGCAGGCGCGCGCTGCCTCGCCGATGCTGCCGCTGTCGCTCTTCCGTGCGCGTAATTTCTGGGTCGGCAATGTGGCGACGGTGTTCGTGTACGGGGCGCTGAGTTTCGGCACGTTCGTCATCGTGATCTACCTGCAGCAGGTGGCCGGCTTCACCGCCACTCTCGCCGGCGTTGCGCTTATGCCCCCGACGCTCGTGATGCTCGCGCTGTCCGGGCGGATGGGCGCGCTCGCCAGCAGGTTCGGGCCGCGGTTCTTCATGGGTGTCGGTCCGATCGTCGCGGGGCTCGGATTCGCGCTCATGCTGACCGTCACGCCCGAGATCGACTATTGGCTGCAGCTGCTTCCGGGTCTGCTGATCTTTGGACTCGGACTCACGATCACCGTCGCGCCGCTGACAAGCACCATTCTCGGGGCGATCGAACCGGCGCGAGCCGGCATCGCCTCCGCCGTCAACAACGCGGTGTCGCGAGTCGCGGGTCTGGTGAGCGTCGCGTGCGCCGCCCTCATCATCGGCGGAACCCTCGATATCGACGGCTACCGGCGCGCAATGGTGGCCACCGCGCTCATGCTCATCGTCGGTGGTGTGGTGTCGGCGCTCGGCATCGTGAACAGGAGGCTCCCAGCGGATGCTGTGGCTCTCCCAGACTCGGGCGGGTAGTGTGCCCCTTCATGCCTGAAAACTGCGGGAGGATGCTGCCATGAGCGAACGACGTGCGGCGAGTGCGCCGGTGCGCCACGGTCGTCAGACGCGCCGCAGCGGTCTCCGGACGGCACTGAAGGTAGGCATCGCAACCGTCACCGTCGTGGCTCTGAGCGTGGTCGGCGTTGCCGCGTGGGGCGTTGCCGATATCTTCGGGCGTCTCGACAAGGGCGGGGTGTCGCTTCCCGGGCATTCGGGCGAACCGCTGCCCGATGTCAACGCCATCGAGGGCGGGTTCAACCTGCTGCTCGTCGGCAGCGACAGCCGTGAAGGTCAGGGTGACGGCTTTGGCGACCCAAAGCTGCTCACCGGCCAGCTCAATGACGTGACGATCCTCGTGCACATCTCCGAAGATCACTCGAACGCCACGGCCATCTCAATCCCGCGCGACACTTTCGTCGATGTTCCCGCGTGTCCGTACCCGCAGGAGAAAGACGGCACAATCCCCGAGGGCGAGCAGGCCCCGGCCGGAATTCAGAAGATCAACACGACGCTCCTGCACGGCGGCCTCGGCTGCACGGCGGCGACGGTCGAGGAGCTTACGGGGCTCACCGTTCATTACGCCGGCGCGATCCAGTTCAACGGGGTCACGGCGATGGCCAACGCGATCGGTGGCGTTGAGGTGTGCCTCAGCGAGCCCATCGTCGACCCCAAGACCAATCTCGACCTGCCTGCTGGCGATGTCACGCTGAAGGGCGAGACGGCACTGCAGTTTCTGCGCACGCGTTATGGCGTCGGTGACGGTTCTGACCTCGGCCGCATCAGCAACCAACAGGTCTACATGTCGGCCCTCATGCGCAAGGTACTCTCGGGTGAGACGCTGTCCAACCCCGTCAAGCTCTACAATCTGGCTCGTGTCGCCGCCGACAACATGACGCTCTCCAACGAGCTGAGCAATCCCAACACGATGGTGTCGATCGCGCTTGCGCTCAAGGGAATGCCGACCGAGAACATCACCTTCGTGAAGTATCCGACGGGGTCTGGGATGCAGAATGGCCAAGAGGGCGAAATACCCATTCAGGATGCTGCGACCACACTGCTTGACGCGGTGAAGGCCGACCGCAGCCTGGCCGTCACGGGAGGCACAGGTGAGTACGGTGCTGTTCCCAAGGACGGCGACTCGACGGAGCCCCCTGCGGATGGTGACGCGTCAACGCCGCCGGACGACGGTGCGACGTCACCGCCAGCGACGGACGGGCCCGTCGAATTGCCCGACAGCGTGAAGGGCCAGACGGCGGCAGACGAGACCTGCTCCAACGGAAACGGCTGATCGACCACGTGCGAAGGCGCGGTTGGGGGTGCTTCGCTCGGGAAACCCGTTTTATCGTGAAGGCATGGGAACTGTCGCACTAGGCATCTGTGCTCGCGTGAAGGATGCTGAGATCGCTCTGCTCTCGCCAGAGACGCGGAGCGACAACGAACGAGTAGATCAGCTGCTGCACGATGACTTTGCCGAGATCGGGCGCTCGGGTCGGCTGTGGACGCGCGACGAGGTTCTCGCCATGCTCGCTGACGAAACGCGCGGTGAATCGCCGCAGACCGCTGAATGGCAGTTCAGAGAGCTTGCGCCACACAACGTGCTCGTGACATACGCCATTGTGCGGGAAGGCGACGTCTACAGCCGGCACTCGTCAATCTGGGATCTCAGCTCAGGCGTGCCGCGTCTGCGATTCCACCAGGGAACCCGGGTAGCCGAACACTGACACTGCCCAGGCGTTGGTCGCTGGGCGTAGCATCAGCGACATGGCTACCCACTACTACACGGCATCGAGCCTTGACGGGTTTATCGCGACTCCCGAGAACTCACTTGACTGGCTGCTGAAACAAGATATCGATCTCGAGGGTCCGATGGCGTACCCCGCGTTCATCGACAGCATGGGCGCCATCGCCATGGGCGCGACGACGTACGAGTCGATTCACGCTGAAGAAGACGGCGACGGATGGCCCTACACGCGGCCGACGTGGGTCTTCACACACCGGGCTCTTCCAGTGACAGAGGGTGCCGATGTGCGCTTTGTTCAGGGCGATGTTCGTCCCGTGCACGCCGAGATGACGGCTGCCGTGCCGGGTAAAGACCTCTGGGTCATGGGCGGAGGCGAGCTCGCCGGGCAATTCGCCGATGCGGGTCTTCTAGACGAGGTCTGGGTGCAGTATGCGCCTGTCACACTTGGCGCGGGCGCTCCGCTTCTGCCTCGAGCCCTCGACCTCGAGATCATCGATGTCGTGCGCAATCGTGCATTCACATGCGGTCGGTATCGCGTGCGCGGGGCTCTCTAATCGCGGATGCAGAAAAGGGCGGATGCCGCTGACGCAGCATCCGCCCAATGTGTCCTGACTCACTCGAGCCTGGTCACTCCTCCTGGGGGCCGGAACGGTGTGACCCCTCGGTGACCTGCGCGTCAACCGAGATTGCCTCGCGCTCCCTGGTCGCCAGGTCTTCGGCCGCGAGACGAGCCTCGAGCTTTGACTGGCGATGACGCAGCCACAGGCCCGCGATCATCACGAGGAGCAGGAACGCGTACGCGCCAATCGCGAACGGGCTCGTCACGAGATATGTCGGATCGCCCTGGCTGATCATGAGCGACTTGCGCAGCTGCTCCTCGGCCATCGGCCCCAGGATCATGCCGATCACGAGCGGCGCGACGGGGTACCCGTACCGGCGCATGAAGAAACCGGCGACGCCGAGCACCAGCAGAATGATGACCTCGCGGTAGTTGAACTTGTTCGCGTACGCGCCGAATGCGGCGAACACCAGGATGCCCGCATAGAGGTAGTGCCGCGGGATCTGCAGCAGCTTCACCCACATGCCCACGAGCGGCAGGTTCAGCACGACGAGCACAAGGTTGCCGATGTACAGGCTCGCGATGAGAGCCCAGACGAGCGCCGGCTGGCTGTCGAACAGCAGGGGGCCGGGCCGGATGCCGTACGTCTGCAGTGCCGAGATCATGATCGCCGCGGTCGCCGTCGTGGGCAGACCGAGCGTGAGAAGTGGAACGAGCACACCGGCTGCTGCCGCATTGTTCGCGGCTTCCGGGCCGGCGACTCCCTCGATCGCGCCCTTACCGAATTGGTCCTTGCGCTTTGAGAGTTTGCGTTCCGCCGCGTACGAGAGGAATGTCGCGACGTCGGCGCCACCCGCGGGCACGGTGCCGATCGGGAACCCGATGGCCGAGCCGCGCAGCCACGGCTTCCACGACCGTTTCCAGTCGTCGCGCGACATCCACGTACGCCAGCCGGAGGTCACCGGAACGATCGAGATCGGCCCGCGGCGCAGTCGTGATGCGACGTACAGCGTCTCGCCGACGGCGAAGAGCGCGACGGCGACGATGACGACGGAGACGCCGTCCGCCAGAACCGGTGTGCCAAACGTGAAGCGCTGCTGCCCGCTCGTGACGTCGGTGCCGACGAGGCCGAGAAGCAGGCCGCCCATGAGTGAGATGATGCCGCGCAAGGGCGACGAGCCCAGCAGGGCGCCAACCGTGACGAAGGCGACGATCATGAGCGCGAAGTAGTCGTTCGGTCGCAGTGAGACGGCCCAATCGGCGAGGTACGGTGCCACGAACGTGAGGGCGATCGTCGCAAGGGTGCCCGCGATGAACGAGCCGATGGCGGCCGTCGCCAGCGCCGCGGCACCGCGCCCGAGCTTCGCCATCTTATGGCCCTCGAGCGCTGTAACGATCGACGCGGATTCGCCGGGGGTGTTAAGCAGGATCGACGTGGTCGACCCGCCATACATGCCGCCGTAATAGATGCCGGCGAACGCGATCATCGCCGCCGTGGGATCGAGCGTGTAGGTGAGGGGGAGCAGCAGCGCAACGGTCATCGCCGGGCCGATGCCGGGGAGGACGCCGACTGCCGTTCCGACGAGAACGCCGAGCAGGGCGTACAGCAGGTACTGGGGCTGAAGTGCGGTGGCGAAGCCGTTCAGCAGAAGGTCGATGCTATCCATTGAAGATCGGTATCCAATTCAGAAGCGGACCGGCCGGGAGCGAAAGTCCGAGGCCCACGCCGAACGCGAGCTCGATCACGAGGCCCATCGCGAGGCCGGCGACAGCAGCCCGCCAGAGCGACGTCGCTCCGAGCGCCCAAGCGGCGCCGAAGAAGAGCAGTGCAGCGGCGAACGGCCAGCCGATGTATTCGATGAGGAACGCGTGGGCGAGAAAGAACACGACGAGTTTTGCGACGGTGAGCCAGTCGGTGCCCATGGTGGCGTCAGCATCCTCGCTGTCTTCTGCCTCCCCGCGCGCTCCGAAAAACACGGCGATGAGCGTCGCCAGCCCGACGACCGACAGCACGCCGCCGACGATGTACGGAAAGACCTGGGGGCCGACCGTGTTCGCCGTCGGGGGCACGTGAATTTGGCTTGCGACGACGAGGGCCAAGATGCCGATGGCCACGCACAGCACGGCGAAGACGATCTCGCCGACGAAGTTGCCGGGGCGGGATGCCGTCGCGGCAGACTCCGCCTCGTTCGCTGACGCGGTGCCATCTGTCGTGTCGCTCGTGACGGAGGTGCCGTCCGTGACACGTGGGTCGGGGAGGGGCTCCCGCTCAGAAGCGGGAGCCCCGTCACGCTGCGTGGGCATGATGCTAGATCAATCCGATGTTGGTGAGGGTCTCGGTGACGGACGTGATGTCTGAGGCGATGAAGTCGTCGAACTCATCTCCCGCCATGAAGGCATCGGCCCAGCCCTTCTTCTTGAGCTCGTCCTTCCACACGTCCGTCTCGTACATCTCGGTGACGATGTCGATCAGGGCCTGGCGCTCATCGTCAGAGATGTCGCCGGGAGCGAGGACCCCGCGCCAGTTGGTGAGCTCGACGTCATACCCGGCCTCGGTGATGGTCGGGGTGTCGGGCAGCAGCTCCGAGCGCTCGGGCGATGACACGGCGAGGGCCCGCAGGCTCCCCGACTCGATGTGCTCAGAGAACTCGGCAACACCCGAGATGCCAGCCGAGACGTTGTTTCCAAGCAGCATCGTCACGGCTTCGCCCCCGCCGGAGTTCGCGATGTAGTTCAGCGTTGAGTTGGTGTCCTCGGGTGCGACTCCGGCTGCTGCGAGCAGCTGTCCCGCCAGAATATGGTCGGCACCACCGGCAGACCCGCCCGTGATGGTCACATCCTTCTTGTTCTTCACCACGTCTTCGACGAGGTCCTCGAGTGTCTTGTACTTCGAGTCGGCGGGAACCACGACGACGAGCGCTTCTTCTGTGAGCTTGGCGATCGGCGTGGTGTCTTCGATGCGCGTCGGTGACTCGTTCGTCTCGACAGCGCCCACCATGACGAGTCCCGTCACGAACAGCGTGTACGGGTTCTTCTCCGTCGCGAGCGAGGCGAGACCGACGGTGCCTCCGGCCCCGCCGATGTTGGTGACGGGAGCGTCATTCACGATCTTCTCGCTCGTCAGCACTTGCTGCATGGTGCGGCCGGTCTGATCCCAGCCGCCGCCCGGGTCAGCGGGCACGATGATGTCGACGCTCGACGGACCGTCTGCCGCGTCTCCTCCGCCCCCGCCGGCCTCGGCGGAGCAGCCCGTGAGGGCGAGTGCGGCTGCGGCGGTGATCGCTGTGGCGCCGATTCCCCATCGGCGTCGATTTCGGCTGTGTGCCATGGGAATGTGATCCTCCTCATTGAGTGATGGCCCCTCTTCGGTGCGGGAGGGGTTGCAGCGACAATAGGGGGAGGAGGCGAGTGGCCGGAAGCATCCGGTCATTGAGTGCATTGTGGTCATAGTGGTCACGGATGCTGGTGCCCAGCTGTCTCCCGTCGATGGCACAATTGCTGGCATGACTCGGCCAATGTCGCTTCGAGTGCAGCTGCTTGTGCTGCAAGTGTCGATCGTGCTCGTCACCGTCGTCACCGCCGGCATCGCATCGTCCTGGTTTCAAGAGAATGAGCTCCGCGAGGCGTACAAGAACCGCATGGTGCACGTGGCCGAGTCGATCGCGCAGATGCCGGCGATCCTCGACGCCTACGAGACAGACGACCCGGCCGCGACGATCCAGCCGATCGCCGAAGTGATTCGGCAGGCATCGAACGTCACCTACGTCGTCGTGACGGATGCCCACGGCATCCGGTATTCGCACCCCAACGAAGACCGCATCGGCAAGCGTGTGTCAACGGATCCCTCCGTTCCGCTCTCGGGAGAGATGTACGTGGGCACGCAGACGGGGACGCTCGGGGAATCGTGGCGGGTCAAGGTGCCGGTCTTCGATGGAGATGAGGTCATCGGCACGGTGTCTGTCGGCATGCTCGAGTCGATGCTTGATGAGGCGCTCGTCGCCGACACTCTGCAGCTCGTCATCGTGCTGGCGATCGCGGCGAGTCTTGGGGTGCTGGGCGCTGCGTGGGCCACGCGGGTGATTCGCCGGCGCATCTACTCGCTCGAACCCGACGAGATTGCCGCACTGCTCGAGACGCGAGACGCGATGCTGCATGGCATTCGCGAGGGCATCGTCGCCGTCGACGACGAGCAGCGCATCGCCTTGATCAACGACGAGGCGAGACGCCTTCTCGATCTTGACGACGAGCACTACGTCGGGCGCCCGGCCCGTGACGTCCTCGAGTCGGCCGTTCTCGACCTCGTTGGAGAGGAGGATGCTGATGAGCGTTTGATCCTCGCCGGTCACCGCGTGCTGATCGCACACAGCGACCGCGTCACCGTACCGAGCGGCCCGACGGCAAGCGTGCTGATCCTGCGTGACCACACGCATCTGCACGAGATGCTGCGCGAGCTCGAAGGCGTGCAGAGTCTCGCTGAGGGTCTCCGCGCGCAAGCACATGAGTTCTCGAACCAGCTGCACGTGATCTCCGGTCTCATCGAGCTGGGGCACGCAGACGAAGCCGTCGCGCTCATCGAACGGACCAACGGAGGGGGAGCTCTCAACGGCGACAGCGCCCACCCCGGAATCGCGGACATCGAAGTGAGCGCACTGCTCATCTCACTCGACGCGCGTGCCCGTGAACGAGCCATCGCTCTGCACATTGACCCCGAGAGCGCATTGAGTGATCTCTCGGGTGAGCCCGACGCCCGTGATGATGTGCTGACGGTGGTGGGCAACCTCATCGAGAACGCCCTGGACGCGTGCGAGCTGGGCGGGTCGGTGACCGTCAGCATCCGTGACGATGACGGCTGCATCGTGACGGTGAGCGACGACGGCCCCGGCATTCCCGACCGATTGGCGCAGCGAATCTTCGAGACGGGGGTGTCGACGAAGACCTCGGCGAACGGACGCCGCGGGATCGGCCTCGCGCTCGTGCGGCGCATCGCCAGGCGGCATGGCGGAGACGTCACGCTCGTCACCGAAGAGGGGGCGGGGTCGACGTTCACCGCCGTGCTTCTCAATGTCGCCGCGCGAGCACCGATCGGCGGTGGGGCGTCGTGACGCCGTTCGCCGTTCTCGTCGTCGATGATGATTTCGCCGTCGCGGCCATCCACGAGCGATTCATCGAGGCGCTCGACGCCTTCACCGTTGTCGGCCGTGCGCATTCGGGCGAGCAGGCTCTGCGTCGGGCGCGCGTGCTGCAGCCGGACCTCATCATCCTCGATCTGTACCTGCCGGACATCGGCGGGTTGGACGTGCTGGCCACGCTGCGCGCGGACGCTGACACGCGAGACATCGACGTCATTGCCGTGACGGCGGCGCGTGATCTCGACAGCGTTCGCCGGGCGAAACTCGGCGGCGCATTCCGGTACCTGGTGAAGCCGTTCAGTGCCGGGATGCTGCGCGAGGCGCTCGCCGAGTTCGCACGCACCAGGCGGCAGCTCGACACGCAGCCGGGCGCGGCCATCGACCAATCGGCGATCGACGCGATCATGCATGGCGGCCGCGTCAATATGCCGCAGGCGGCGCTGCCCAAGGGGATCGGCAGGGCGACGCTCGACCGCGTGGCGCAGGCACTCACGGAGCAGGAGGAATCAGCATCCGCGGCCGAGATCGCCGAACTGACGGGTCTTTCACGCGTGAGCGCACGGCGCTACCTCGAGTACCTCACGGAGATCGGGCGCGCGAGCGTCGCCCCGCGCTACGGGCAGGCCGGGCGGCCCGAACTGCGGTATTCGGCTGAGCGCTGACCGGGCGAATAAAACTGTTGCACGGCGTGTTGGCCGAGCGTACTGTGCAGAAAGAGAGCCCCGTTTCGAAACGAGACCCTCGGACGTAGAGACATCGATGTCGATACCCAGGAGGCTCATCATGAGTGACATCACGCCCTTGCGCGGTGCGTTGCGGCACGGCAGCGGACTGAAACGGCTGAACGGCACGTGGGGGGAGGTGCTCGCGGAGTTTCTCGGCACGTTCGTACTGATCGCGTTCGGCGATGGAGTTGTGGCGATGGCGGTCGCTGGACTGCCCGGTTCGGGTCGAACGGAAGATCCGACGAGCTTCTTCCTCGGAGCAGGCGACTGGCTGCTCATCGGGTGGGGATGGGCGTTCGCCGTGGCGTTCGGTGTCTATGTGGCCGGCGGCGTCAGCGGTGCGCACATCAACCCCGCGGTGACGCTCGCCTTCGCCGTCAGACGGCGATTCCCCTGGAAGAAGGTTGTGCCGTACATCGTCGCCCAGGTGGTGGGCGCATTCGTCGGTGCCGCGCTCGTGTACCTGCTGTACTTCGACGCGATCAACGCGTTCAACGAGGCCATGGGGGTCGCACGCACCGATCCGGACGGCAACATCTCGTTCTCGATCTTCGCGACGTTCCCCGCGCCGTACTTCGACGGCAACATGTGGATTCCGCTCGCCGACCAGATCGTCGGCACCGCCTTCCTCGTGATGTTCGTGGCGGCCATCATCGACATGCGCAACGCCGCCGTGAAGGCCGGCCTCGGGCCGCTGCTGATCGGCCTCGCGGTTGCCGCGATCGGCATATCCTTCGGCGCCAACGCCGGATACGCGATCAACCCGGCGCGTGACTTCGGACCGCGGCTGTTCGCGTGGATGGCAGGGTGGGGTGACGTGGCGCTCCCCGGCACCGTCGAAGGCTCGTTCAGCGCCTACTTCTGGGTTCCGATCGTGGGGCCGCTGATCGGCGGTGTCATCGGCGTGATCGTCTACGACCTGTTCATCGGCGACGTTCTGCACTCGCGGGAACTTCTGAACCGCGCTGAGGAGCCCCCAGGGCGCACGCGCGACTGACGAGGGACGTATCGCGTGAGGGTTGCCGTTTCCGGGCTCGCGCCCTCGCGGTTCCCCTGTGCGCTACATAATCGGATCTGCGCCACAGTTTTTTCTGGAGCGCAGATCCAATTATGTAGCGCAGGCCGGGTGAACGCTCGGGCAAGAACGGGGGAGTGCGTGAGGGCAATTGTCTGAGGGGGATGCGCCCGAGGGAGACTCCTGAAGGCAAATGCTGAGCGGGACACGCTTGAGGAGGTAGGCGGGCCCCTCGGAGCGCACATGGTGGAGACCGCGGCCCGGAGTGGCAAGATGGACGGCAACCCTCTCCGGCGTGCCGGAGCACTCACGACGATTCAAAGGAGAACTCTCGTGTTCCACAGCCCGTTCCCCGACGTGGAGATTCCCAACCTCAGCGTCTATGACTACCTGTTCGACGACCTGAGCGACGCCGATGCCACCCGCATCGCCCTGATCGACCCGTCGAACGGGGCCGAAACCACCTACGGTGCGCTCAAGGCCCAGATCGATGCGTTCGCCGGCGCGCTCGCCGCGCGCGACGTCGGCAGCGACACTGTCGTGGGGCTTCTGTGCCCGAACGTCCCGGCCTTCGCCACGGTATTCCACGGCATCCTGAGGCTTGGTGCAGCCGTGACGACGTTCAACTCCATGTACACCTCGGCCGAGATTCAGAAGCAGATCGAGGATGCTGGTGCCACCTGGATCGTCACGGTCAGCCCGCTGCTCCCGCACGCCGCAGAGGCCGCTGAGGCCTGCAGCATCCCGGACGACCACGTGATCGTGCTGGACGGTACCGAGGGGCATCCGAACCTGCGCGAGCTGCTGAGCGAGAAGCGCACGCCGCCCGAGGTGACAATCGACCCGGCCACGCACCTCGCCGTGCTGCCGTATTCGTCGGGAACGACGGGGACGCCGAAGGGCGTGGAGCTCAGCCACCGCAACCTGGTCGCCAACGTCGAGCAGTCGCGCGTGAACATCGACCTGCGCGACACCGACCGCGTACTCGCGGTGCTGCCGTTCTTCCACATCTACGGCATGACGGTGCTGCTCAACCTCGCCCTGCGCCAACGCGCGAGCCTCGTGACGATGCCCCGGTTCGACCTCGTCGAGTTCTTGACCAACATCCAGAACCACGGGTGCACATATCTCTACATTGCGCCGCCGATCGCTGTCGCGCTGGCGAAGCATCCGGTCGTCGACGACTACGACATCTCGACGGTGCACTCGGTGTTCTCGGGTGCTGCCCCGCTCGACGGTGCGACAGCAGAGCGGGCGGGCGAGCGCATCCATGCCCGGGTGATGCAGGGCTACGGGCTGACTGAAACCAGCCCCGTGACGCATGCGGTGCCATATATGCGCGACGACATTCCGCTGAGCTCGGTCGGTGTGCTGCTGCCGAATACGGAGTGCAAACTCGTTGACCCCGAAAGCGGGGCCGAGATCACGGAGTTCGGTGACGATGGCGTGACGGCCGCGGGCGAGCTGTGGATCAAAGGGCCGCAGGTGATGATGGGCTACCTGAACCGCGCGGACGCCACGGCCGAAGCGATTGACGAAGACGGCTTCTTCCACACCGGCGACGTCGCCACGTGCCACGAGGACGGTTGGTTCACCATCGTGGATCGCGTGAAGGAGCTCATCAAATATCACGGCTACCAGGTGCCGCCCGCCGAGCTCGAGGCGCTGCTGCTCGGGCATCCGGGCATCGCGGACGTCGCCGTGATCGGCGTGCACGACGACGAGGGGCAGGAGATCCCCAAGGCGTTCGTCGTGGCGGCGGCCGAGGGCGAGGTGACGGCGGACGACGTGATGTCATACGTCGCCGAGCGGGTGGCGCCGTACAAGAAGATTCGCAGCGTCGAGTTTGTCGAGGCGATTCCGAAGTCGAGTTCGGGGAAGATCCTGCGTAAAGATCTGCGAGCGCGCGAGTAGGCGGCGTCGCCGGGCTTTGCGAGTGGGCAACCGGGGGCGGCGGAACCGCACATGGGTTACCGAGTACGGCGGGACCACGTTCTTTGCCCGAGAGCCCCGATCAATCGCGGATGCCGAGGGCCGCACGCGCGTAGTCGAGTGCGGCCCTCGGCTCGATCTTGAGCTCGCGGGCCAGCGCCGCATACTCGCTCGCGGCGCGCTGCAGACGCTGCTGGGTCGCGTCGCCCTGAGCTGAGACGAAGGAGCCGCTGCGCCCCCGGGTCTCGATGAGACCGTCGGCTTCGAGTGCCCGGTACGCCTTCGCCACGGTGTTCGCGGCGAGGCCGAGATCGGTGGCGAGCCCGCGCACGGTCGGCAGTTTGTCGCCCGCGACGACGCTGCCGCTGCGGACAGCATCGATCAGCTGAACGCGGAGCTGCTCAAATGGGGGCTCCGCTGCATCCGCATCGATCGCGTGGAATGGCTCGTTCACACAGGCTCCCGTCATCGCTGTGACCAGTGTGACAAGAGAGCTCGCCGGCCGCAACACGACCGCAGGGCGCCAGACGAGACACCGGATGCTGCCCACAGCACGAGCGCGTACGGTAGAGCCATGGACACCGACGTTGTGGTGGTGGGAGCCGGCCCGACCGGTCTCATGCTCGCGGCATGGCTGGCCCGACTCGATGTCGACGCCGTGATCGTGGACAGCAAGCACGAGCCCACGCGAGAATCGCGCGCGGTCGGGCTGCAGGCGCGCTCGATCGAGATCTACGATCAGCTCGGCGTTGCCGACAGGGTGATGGCGGAAGCACGTACGGCGCCGGCCGCACGCCCGGGGTACGGGCACAGCATGCTCCACCCCGTCGAGTTCGGGTCGATCGGTCTGGGCCAGACGGCGTTTCCGCAGCTGTACATCCTCGAGCAGAGTCGCAATGAGCGCATCCTCGTCGACGCGCTGAACGCCAGCGGGCGAGACGTCGAGTGGGGAACCACTGTCACCGGGATCGACGTGATCGACGGGGGAGTTGCGGTGCGCGTCTCGGACGACGCCGGTGCTGAGCGCACGATCACCGCACGCTATCTCGTGGGTGCCGATGGCGCGTCTTCAGCCGTGCGAGAGGCGCGCGGGATCGCCTTCGAGGGCACAACGAACGACGAAATCTTCTGCGTCATCGACGCGATCGGCGTCCGCGGACTCGACAACGACGCCATCAACATCCGTCCCGCAGACAGAGACCTGCTGCTGACCTTCCCCATGGAGGGCGAGCGCCACGCCCGCGTGATCACGCTCGTCTCAGAGGGCGACGACGATGACCCGGATGCTCTCGAGGCGGCGATCCGCGATCGGATCAGCGCGGCGTTCGGCGTCTCGTGGGACTCGCACACCTGGTTCGCCACCTATCGGGTGCATCACCGTGTCGCCGAGCGGTTCCGTGACGGCCCCGTCTTCCTCGCTGGTGACGCCGCCCACGTGCACTCTCCCGTGGGTGCCCAGGGCATGAACACGGGCCTGCAAGACGCCCACAACCTCGCATTCGCGTTCGCCGACGTGGTGAAGCGCGGCGCTGATGACAGCATCCTCGATCGCTATGAATCAGAGCGGATGCCGGTGGCACACCACCTGATCGACACGACGGATCAACTGTTCAGCTTCGTGACCTCGCGCGACCTCGGGCCGCGGCTCATCCGGCGCATCGGCCCGCGTGTGCTGGGGCCAGCCGTCACCCGCGTCGTGCCGCACACATGGGTGGGAAACCGCGGTTTCGGCTACCTCGCCCAGCTTCGCGTGAGATATCGCATGCCCGGAAGCGAGCGCGCGGATGGCACGCGTGATCCGGTGATCGGGCGGCGCCTTCCGTGGACGGGACGCAACTTCGCCGCCCTGCGATCGCTGACCTGGCAGGTGCACGAGTACGGCAGCGTCAATCCGGGCGTAGTGCGTGAGATCGAACGTTCCCTCGGGTGCGACGTGCACGTGTTCAGTGCCGCACCGGGGACGCCGCTCGTGGCCGGCGAGTTCTACCTCGTCCGCCCGGACGGTTATGTGGCGGCGCGTGCGCACGCATCGGATGCTGTGCAGATTTTCGGCCAGGCGTTACCTGGCGCCCGTACCCTCGAAGCAGAGGCGTGAGATCTTCGGGAAGCAGAGGTCTCTCGAGAGTCTGTCTACTGTCTAGGGGAGGCACGTGATGCTGGCAGTGAGTTACGACGAGTTCGGCGACAGTTCCGTGATGCGAGTCGGTCAGCGGGATGAGCCGCACGCACGCGAGGGCCGCGTGCGGATTCGCGTGCGGGCCGCCGGTGTCAACCGCGCCGACGTCAAGAAGCGCAACGGTCAGATGGGCGACGCGACGTTCCCCGTCACTCCCGGGTTCGACGCCGCAGGAATCGTCGATGAGGTCGGCGAGGGCGTCGACCATGTCGCTGTCGGCGATGAAGTGCTCGGTTGGGGCTTCCGCACGCACGCCGAGTTCGCTGTGCTGAAGCACGTGGTGCAGAAGCCGCCGGCGCTCGGCTGGACGAACGCGGCGGCGCTGCCGCTCGTCACCGAGACTGCTGAGCGGGCACTGCGTCTCCTGACCGTGCGCGAGGGACAGACGCTCGTGATTGAGGGCGCTTCCGGAGGAGCCGGTGCGGCGGCTGTGCAGTTGGCGCGGGCGCGTGGGGCACGAGTGATTGGCACAGCATCCGAGCGCAATCATGAGTACCTGACGTCGCTGGGTGCCGAGCCCGTCGCGTACGGTCCGGGGATCGCCGACCGCGTGCACGCGCTGACGGAGCACGTGGACGCCGTGCTCGACACGGCCGGCTCCGGGTCGCTTCCGGAGCTGATCACACTCGTGTCGGATGCTGCACAGGTCGTGTCGATCGCGGATTTCGACGCCCCGCAGCTGGGTGCCCGCGCGACTGGCGGGGGAGCCGATGGCGCGTGGGACATCCTCGCCGAGGTGCCGAGGCTCATCGCCGCGCACGGGTATGACGCGCGCGTCGACACCGTGTTTCCGCTCGTGGATGCTGCTGCGGCATTCGACCGCGTCGAGACTGGGCGCCCACAGGGCAAAGTCGTGCTCGACGTCTCGCTCTCGTAGTCGGTGCGTTCACGCGGCCGCCATGCAGAGGTCTGCGCTCACGTGGGCTGCCATTCACCGGGGTCTGCACTCATGGGCACGTCGGGGTGGCCCACGATTCGGGCCGTCCGGATGTGCAAGGATTCGGAGTTGCCCTGCAGGATGCGGCGTGTCGGCGACCGACACGTCGAGCGGAACGCAGCTTCTCCGAATGCGTGAACTTTCGACCTCCGCGCCAGCGTGACGTGCCGGCGGCTCCGATGATGCGGCGCCGATCGCGCCCACGTCTCGCAACCAGTGGTTCACCGACGCGACACCTTGCGCCCGTAAACAGGCAGAGCCCCCTCATTGGAAGGTTCCCCTGTTGTTCTCGTCACACGCATCTCCCCTGTCACGATTCACCGCTGCCGCGGCATCCGTCGCTGTCACCGCCGTCGCTCTCGGCGCGTTCACGACCGCGCCGGCTTCCGCTGCTCCGGCGACCCAGCCCATCACGCTCTCGTCCGATGACGCGGCACTCTCGCTCAGCGTTCTCGGAAGCTACGAAACCGGCGTCTTCGACCAGTCTGCTGCCGAGATCGTCGCCTTCTACGACGACCGCAGCTACACCGTCAACGCGCAGAACGCCGTCGTCGACGTCGTCGATGTCAGCGCTCCGACGGCGCCCACCTATCAGTACTCCATCAGTGGCACCGGCGTCGCCAACTCGATAGCGATTCGCGACGACGGCCTCGGAGTCATCGCTCTCGAGGCAGAGCGCAAGACGGATGCCGGAAGCCTGCTGTTCTTCGACGCGAATACGGGTGCCTCCGCAACGGTTCTCGGATCGGTGCGGGTCGGTGCGCTGCCTGACATGGTCACGATCAGCGCAGACGGCAGCTACGCGGTTGTGGCGAATGAAGGCGAGCCATCTGACGACTTCACCGTCGACCCCGAGGGCTCGATCGGAATCGTTGCGCTTCCCGACTCCATCACCGCGCCGACTCAGGATGCTGTGCGCACGGCAGACTTCCACGACTTCGAGTCCGGTGGGTCGAAGGCGCTCGATGATGACGTGCGCGTGTTCGGCCCGACGCCCGAGAGCGACCTCCCCGTCTCGCGCAATCTCGAGCCGGAGTACATCGCCGTCTCGGGCGGCACAGCGTATGCGGCACTGCAGGAGGCGAACGCCGTTGCGGTCGTGGATCTCGCGACAGCATCCGTCACCGACATCTGGTTTCTCGGGTTCAAAGACCACGGCGCTGCGGGATTCGGCCTTGATGCCTCTGACCGTGATCCGGAGGATGCATCGACCGTCAATATCGCGACGTACGAGGGCCTGCGCGGCGTATACATGCCAGACGGGATCAGCTCATACACCGTCGGCGGCGATACGTATCTCGTCACGGCGAACGAGGGCGATTCGCGCGAGTGGGGCGACTTCGAGGATGGGGCCCGGGTGGAGGATCTCGGTGAGGATGGCTTCGCTCCTGTGTGCGCGTCGAGCCCGCTCGCCGGCATGACGGACGACGCAGAGCTCGGCAGGCTCACGGTTGTGACCGATCTCGGGCTGGCCGATGACGGCTCGTGTTACGAAGAGCTCTATGCGTTCGGAGGGCGGTCGTTCTCGATCTGGACGACCTCGGGCGAGCTGGTCTTCGACTCGGGAGACAGCTTTGAGCAGATCACCTCAGAGGCGAACCCCGCGTTCTTCAACTCGAACCACAGCGAGTCAGACCTCGAGGGCCGCAGCGATGACAAGGGCCCTGAACCCGAGAGCGTCGCACTTGGCGAGATCGAAGGCAGCACCTACGCGTTCGTCGGGTTTGAGCGCGTCGGGGGCGTTGCCGTCTATGACGTGACGAATCCGTCGAGTTCCACGTTCGTCACGTACCTGAACAACCGCGACTTCTCGGTGTCGGTTGAGGATGCTGACGACCCCGACGCTGTGCTGTCGGCTGCCGGTGATCTGGGCCCCGAAGGCATTGCGTTCGTTCCTGCCGATGCTTCGCCGACCGGGTTGCCGATGCTCGCTGTGGGCAACGAGGTGTCGGGGACGACGAGCTTCTACGGCATCGCACTGTCGGACGACGGCGCGGGCGGGCCTGAGCCGGGTGATGACACCGGCTCGGACGATGGCAGCGACGCTCCCGGCGACGACACGGATGCCGGTTCGGGGCAGCCCTCCGTTGGCGACCAGGTGGGCTCCGACACGTCGGGTGACACCGATTCCAGCACAGATGACGCCTCGGGCGAGTTGCCGTACACGGGAGTCGATGGCGGAATGGTCGCGGTGTTGTCGGTGATGGCTGCAGCGGTAATCGCGATCGGCGCGACAGTTCTGATCGTGGCCCGCCGCCGCGCGGCACATCACTGAGCTGTGCCGGGAGGGCGGCTGCGCTCGCTCTGTCCCTCCTGCGCGGCAGACGCCGCTGGGTGCTGGTTCAGGTGGCGCAGATGGTCAAAATATGGCTCAAGTTCTAGCCATTTGCGTCACTTGAACGAACTCTGACGGGACACGATGAGTCGTACGGCGCTCCCGCGTCTGCCCGGTGTTCCGGCACGTGGCACTTGCGGCACAGCAGCGCACGGTGGTGTGCTGGCGACAGGAGGTCGTCATGACAGCACCCGGGGTCATCTCTGCGGCAGCATTCGCTGCCGGGGCGGAACCGTCGGTGTCCTTCACAGACATCCTCGCGTTCTTCGATGCCGGTGACTACACGATCGCGCGCGAGGTGCTCCAGCGCGGCATCGCCGCCGTCTTCGTCATCGCCTTCGTGTCGGCGATCGCACAGTTTCCCGCGCTTCTCGGTGAACGCGGACTTCTCCCCGCGCCCCGGCTGATCGCGCGCTCATCTGGACGGCGTCTGCCGAGCATCTTCCGGCTGCGGCCCTTTCGTTACAGCGACAGGATGCTGCGCCTCACCGCCGCGCTCGGCGTCGCCGTCGCGGCATCCCTCGTTCTTGGTCTGCCTCAACTCGGACCGCCCTGGTTGCCGCTCATCGCCTTCGCGCTGCTGTGGGTGCTCTATCTCTCGATCGTGAATATCGGACAGGTCTTCTACGGCTTCGGCTGGGAATCTCTGCTTCTGGAATGCGGTGTGATCGCCGCATTCCTCGGCTCGAACCAGACCGCACCGCCGCTTCTGGTGATGGTGTTCTTCTGGTGGCTCGTCGTGCGCATCGAACTCGGCGCCGGGCTTATCAAGATGCGTGGCGACAGCAGCTGGCGTGACCTCACGGCCATGACCTTCCACCACGAGACGCAGCCGATGCCCGGCCCGCTCAGCCGGCAGGCCCACCTGCTGCCCCGCTCTGTGCATCGCGCCGAGACGCTCGGCAACCACCTCGTGCAGCTCGGCATGCCGCTGCTGCTGTTCGCCCCGCAGCCGATCGCCGGCATCGCCACACTGCTGATCATCGCGACGCAACTGTGGCTCGTGCTCACGGGAAACTTCGCCTGGCTCAACGTTTTGACGATCGTCGTCGCGTTCTCCGGCGTCAGCGACTCGGTGCTCGGCTGGATCGTCGGGCACGGGTGGCCAGGCTGGAGCTGGTTCGGGCTTCCGCTGGAAGACGGGGGAACGGATGCCGCTTCCCGCTCTGCCGAAGCGGGCGCCGCCGTGACAGCATCCGCATCGCCGCTCTGGTGGCTTGCGCTGACGACGCTGGCGTTCCTCGTCGGCGCGTGGCTGAGCGTCCCCGCGGTGCGCAACCTGTTCTCGCGCAATCAGCTCATGAATGCGAGCTTCAACCGACTCGGCATCGGCAATGCCTACGGCGCGTTCGGTAGTGTGACACAGCTGAGGCGAGAGGTCGAGATCGAGGGGACGCTGGCCGAGAACCCGGGCGAAAGCGACTGGCATGCGTACGGGTTCAAAGGAAAACCGGGCGATGTCCGTCGCCGCCCGCGGCAGTTCGCCCCGTACCATCTGCGCCTCGACTGGCTCATGTGGTTTCTCGCGCTTGGCGGTGGGAGCGCCCTGTGGTTCGAGAGGCTGATTCGGGCGCTGCTTGATGCGGATGCTGCGACGCTGCGGCTGCTGCGTCACGACCCCTTTGGCGGGGCGCCACCGCGCGCGATCCGCGTCCGCGTGTTCGCGTATCGGTTTGCGACACGAGCCGAGAAGCGAGAAACGGGTGCGGTCTGGGTGCGCGACGAGCTCGCAACACTCGTGCCACCTGTCTCGCGTGGGCAATGGTGACTACTCCCCCTCGTTTGGGGGTCAGTTTCACGGTACGCTTGCGAACACGACATCGCTCTGCATCGCACCGATCGTCGTTTGAGGGAAGCCTCCGCGAGCAGTGGTTGGGGATCCGCTTGTTTCAAGCGGTTGCCGCGGACGGTGTGGAGGCAGGATGGGGGCATCCTGCCTCCTTTCTCATGCGGGCAACAGCCCCGAGCATCCCCATTACTTGACGCGGCGCGACCGGCGCAGCGAGATCTCGGCCGCCCGGTCGAGGCCGAAGCTGCGACGGGCGAGTTGTCCGCCGATTGTGGTGCCCGCCGCGAGGCCGATGCCGACGGCAAGCGCTGTGAACAGCTCGCCGAGTGCGGCGACAATGCCCTGCGGACCATCCATAAGCGTGTAGAGCCCGCGGTACACAGTCAGGCCGGGGATCAGGCCGATGATCGCCGCCATCGTGAGTGCGGCTTCTGGCACCATGATCCAGCGATAGACGAGGTAGCTCAGAACACCCGCGGCGATGCCGGCGATGCCGGGGGCGAGTCCCGGGCCCTCCAGGAGCGGCTGGATGATGAAGTAGACGGCGAAGACGGCGCCGGCCAGCACGGCCATGACCGGCGCGATAATCAGGCGGACGTAGGAGGTGAGGGTGAAACCGACGCCAATGAGTGCCGCGCCGAGAACGCCAGCCCACATGTTCTCCGTGCGGCCGAGTGAGGTTCCGACGTCGATGGGGATGCCCAGCCGAATGGCGACGCCGATCGTCAGCGAGATGCCGACGGCGAGTCCGAGCGTCATCATGATCACCTCGAGGCCGCGTGACGACGCGGTGATGTAATACCCGTCGATCGCGTCTCGGGCGGCCGCCGTCAGTCCGATGCCGGACAACAGCAGCATGATTCCGGAGATGACGATGACGGTGGGCTGCACTTGGGCCATGAAATCGAACCCGAGCTTCTGAACCCAGTACAGTAGCGCGGCGATCGAGGTGATGACGACAGCGGCGGCCATCTGCACGAAGAACGCGGAGATTCCCCACTTATCGAGGCGTCGCGTGACGATGTCGGCGAGGATCGCGGACAGGGCGGCGGCGACGATGACGACGAAGCTCGCGTCGTACATGACGACGACGCCGGCGGCGAGGACGGCCTTGCCGAGTGACATCATCCAGCGGCGATACGGATGCGGCTGCTGAAGGATTTCGCTCAGGTGCCGCCGGGCGACATCGGGATCGACTGGATCATTCGATGAGGTGATCTCGTCCATCAGCCGGTACACGTCACGCAGCCGCGTGTAGTCGGTCGTGCGCACCTTGACCACGCGCATTACCGTGATCGGGTCCTCGTCGAGACCGCGATGTACAGACACCGTGATCGAGCTGAAATGGATGTCGACGTGCACGCCGCTGATGCCGAAGCTTGAGCTGAGCCGAAGAACCTGGGCAACGGTGTCGGCGGCTGAGGCACCCGTGGCGATCATGGTTTCGCCGACGCGGAGGCACAGCTCAATCACCGAGCGCGCGTAGCGCTGAGAAATGGCGTCGTCACTGCCGGGCAGTGCGATTCTTTGCGTGGGCACGCCCATGCTGCGCACCATTCCACCGGCAAGCCCTTTCAACGACTCGCCCAGGCGTGCGCGAAGCTGGCGCTGTCTCCTGTTGCCGTGGTCGCTCATGTTCCTAGCGTAGAACCCTCAGTCAATGGGGCGATCGATGAGGCGCGAGAGCACGATGGAGGACCGGGTGTGGTCCACGTTCGGAGCCACGCGCACACGCTCGAGGGCGTCCTCAAGGGCCGGGATGCTGCGAGCTCTGATGTGCACCATGGCGTCGGCGCTGCCCGACACCGTGCACGCCTCGACGACCTCGGGAACATGGCTCATCATCTGCCGGAGCTCGTCCGGTGCCACGGTGCCGCGGCAGAAGAGTTCGACGTATGCCTCGGTGCGCCGCCCGTCGATGGCGGGGTCGACCTGAACGGTGAATCCGCGGATGACGCCATCTGCGACAAGGCGGTCGACACGGCGTTTCACGGCCGAGGCCGAGAGTCCCACGACCTGCCCGATATCGCCGTATCCGGCACGCGCATTCTGCCGGAGCATATCGATGATTCCACGGTCAATATTGTCCATAAGCGCCAGTGTAACCGGCGAAAGTTGCGTATTTGCTGGCGAGAACGCACGAATCCTGCAGTCGATCGGGCTCATTCGCGTGCCGACGGTGTCAGACTTGAGGTGGAGGCGTGCCCGAGCGTATCGCGGCCGGGCCAAGAGGACAGTGTCCGCCGCATCTGAAAAACTCACTGGAGACGCTATGACCAGCACTGAGTCCCTGTCCAGCACACGATCCGCGACAGCATCCGCGGGCGAACGCACGCCGAACCCGCGCACGTACCTGATGTGCCGCCCCGAGCACTTCACGGTGTCGTATCGGATCAACCCGTGGATGGAGCCGGCGAACCCGACAGACACGGCACGCGCCGTCGCGCAGTGGCAGACCCTGTACGAGACCTACCTGTCGCTCGGCCACACGATCGAGCTGATCGACCCGCTCGAGGGTCTGCCCGACATGGTCTACACGGCAAACGGCGGCTTCGTCATCGACGGCGTCGCCTACGGGGCCAAGTTCACGTACCCGGAGCGCCAGCCCGAAGGCCCGGCATTCATGACCTGGTTCGGCGACAACGGGTTCGACGTCGTCACGCCGAAGAACATCAACGAAGGCGAGGGTGACCTGCTGCTTGTCGGCGACACCGTCCTCGCGGGCACCGGCTTCCGCACCAGCACCGAGAGTCACCGCGAGGTCGCGACGGTCTTCGACCGCGAGGTGATCTCACTCAACCTCGTGAATCCGAACTTCTACCACCTCGACACCGCGATCTCGGTTCTCGACCCGCTCACGGGCGACGACGACGCGAACATCGCCTACCTGCCGAGCGCCTTCGACGACGCATCACGGGCGATCCTCGAGAAGCGCTACCCCGACGCGATCCACGTCAGCGAAGAAGACTCGCGCATCCTCGGCCTCAACTCGATCTCGGACGGCTACAACGTCGTGATCGCCAAGCGTGCCACGGGCTTCGAAGCTCAGCTGCGTGAGCGGGGCTACAACCCGATTGGCGTCGACCTCTCCGAGCTGCTGCTCGGCGGTGGCGGCGTCAAGTGCTGCACCCTCGAACTGCGACGCTGATGACACACCTCGCCCACAACTACCACCCGCTGCCGGTCATCATCGGAGCGGGGGAGGGCGCCTGGGTGACGGATGGTGAGGGGACGCGGTACCTCGACTGTCTCGCCGCGTATTCTGCTGTCAACTTCGGGCACCGCAACCCGCAGCTCACCGCCGTCGCGCACGAGCAGCTCGATCGCGTCACGCTCGTGAGCCGCGCGTTCGAGAACGACGCCCTTGGCCCGTTTGCCGACGCGCTCGCTGAACTGTGCGGCACAGACATGGTGCTGCCCATGAACACGGGCGCTGAAGCGGTTGAGACCGGCATCAAGGTCGCTCGCGCCTGGGGCTACCGCGTCAAGGAGGTTGCCGCTGAGCAGGCAAACATCGTCGTGATGAGCGGCAACTTCCACGGTCGGACGACCACGATCGTCAGCTTCAGCGATGACGCCGACGCGCGCACGGACTTCGGCCCGTTCACGCCGGGCTTTCGGACGGTTCCGTTCGGAGACATCGGCGCGCTGGCAGCATCCGTCGACGCGAACACGGTCGCCGTTCTGCTCGAGCCGATCCAGGGGGAGGCGGGCGTGATTGTGCCGCCCGAGGGGTACCTGCGGGCCGTGCGCGAGCTGTGCACGGCTCAGAATGTGCTGATGATCGCCGACGAGATCCAGTCGGGGCTCGGCCGCACGGGAACGACGTTTGCCTGCGACCGCGAAGGTGTTGCGCCCGACCTGTACCTGCTGGGCAAGGCGCTGGGCGGCGGGATCGTCCCCGTCTCTGCCGTCGTCGGGTCGGAGAGCGTGCTCGGCGTGCTGCAACCGGGCGAGCACGGGTCGACCTTCGGCGGCAACCCTCTCGCGGCGGCAGTCGGTCACGAGGTTGTCAGGATGCTGCGCACGGGCGAGTTCCAGAAGCGGGCACGTGTGCTGGGCGATATTCTCGACGCGCGGCTCGCCGATCTCGTGGGGGCGGGCATCGTCGCCTACCGTCGCGTGGGACTGTGGGCCGGCATCGACATTGACCCGCAGTTGGCGACGGGTCGCGAGGTCTGCGAGCGTCTGGCGGCGCGGCGTGTTCTGGCGAAAGACACGCATGACTCGACGATCCGTATCGCGCCGCCACTCGTGATCGAGCAGGCCGATCTCGAGTGGGCCGTTGACCAGCTCGCCGCTGTGCTCGCGGAGCTGCGCGCGTAGCCACTCACGTTTGTGCGGCCGGTAGGCTCCTTCGGCGCGGCCAGGTAGTGGTTCGCGGTGCTACGTACGCGGTCCCTCCTGAGCGCCGCTGAGCGCAGCGACGGCCTCTGAGAGTTCCTCTCCGCGTGGAAGGTCTTCCGGATTCAGTAACCAGAGAATGCCGAGGCTCTGCGTGAGAACGAAGTACAGGCGGGCGACGGAGTTCGCTTGTCGTTCGTCGAGCTCAGGGTGTGCGATGAGCAGGTTCTCCGCCATGCCGCGATGCCCCTCCATGACAGCGTTGTGTAATTCCCGGCTGTCACTCGGATCCCGCAGAACGCGGACGGTGTTCTCGAGGCTCGCGAGAAGAGCGTCCCGATTTGCGGCGAATACTGTTGGAAGCTCGTTCATCAGGGTTGCGAAAGCATCGAGCAACGTCGATCCCTGACTATCGAGCACAACCTTCTCGACGTCGTCACCGATCCCGGTACCGAGTGCGTCGACGAGCGCCTCCGTCACCAATTGGTCTTTTGAACCGAAGTGGTAGCCGATCGCGGCAAGACTGACGCCGGCGGCTGCGGCGATATCGCGAGCGGTCGTTTTCGCGATCCCACGCTCGATGATGACCTGTCGCGCTCCGGCGAGGAGGTCTTCCCTGTTTCCCATGCTCCGATTCTAGTCCGCCGTCTCAGACATTTGTATTAGACAAAACACAAAAAGATGTGTACAAATGTCTAAGACAAGCGTACAAATTGTTCAAGGAGTGCACACCATGACAAAGCACGATCCCCATGTTCTGATCTCGGGCAGTGGCATCGCTGGAACTGCCCTCGCTTTATGCCTTGTCGAGAGGGGCATTCGCACAACCCTGGTCGAAAGAGACGATGCGCCGCGTGAAGGAGGGCAGGTTGTCGATCTGAGGGGCGCAAGTCGCGAAGCTGCTGAACGGATGGGCCTCATGCCCGGCATCCGAGCGCACCAACTGCACGAAAAGGGCATTGCATACGTCAACTCGCGTGGACGAGTGCACGCCCGCATGTCGATGGAGGACTACGACGGGAAAGGTGCAGTGGCCGAAATCGAGATCTCGCGCGGCGATCTTCACCGCGTTCTGCTCGAGCGTCTCGAGGAAGCCAATTCCGCAGTGCCCGAGCTGCTGACCGTGAGGTACGGTGACCGCATTTCCGATCTCGTACAGGACGGCGACGGCGCGGACGTCACATTTGCCAGCGGCTCCAGAACTCGATATGAGCTCGTCGTCGGAGCCGACGGTGTCCATTCGGCAACCAGGCGCATGGTTTTCGGGCCTGAGGAGCAGTTCTCAACCTATCTCGGTGGCTATACAGCCTTCTTTTCAATGCCGACGCCACCCGAGATCGAGCCCGGGTGGTTCACGATGCGGGCGGCGCCCGGAGCCGCGGTCGGCATTCGACCAGGATCGCACCCGGCAACCTCGATGGTCCTCGTGACAATTCGCACAGCGCGCGATTCTGGGCTGCGGCGGGACCGCTCGGCGCAGCTGGCACTCGTGCGACACATGATCAGCTCTGCAGGGTGGCACGCCCCGGCGATGCTCTCAGCACTCGAGTCCGCTCACGACTTCTATTTCGACGAGCTGGTGCGCATCGATGTTCCAGACCTTGTTCACGGTCGGGTAACGCTCATCGGTGACGCCAGCTCGTCGGGCTCGCCGCTGTCGGGAATGGGCACGGCTACGGCGCTCATCGGGGCTCGTCTGCTCTCAGCAGAGGTTGCAGCGTCGCCCAACGACATGACCCGAGCAGCCGAGCGCTACGCTGCGAAAGTTGCGCCGTTCGCGCGAGCGGGGCAGGCGGTGCCCGGCGGCGGGATCCGTTTCATGGTCCCCGGGAGCAAACTCGGGAACTTCTGTGCGCAGTTGACAATGCGCATCCTCGTTTCCCGAGCATTCCGGCCCGTGATGAAGCGCATGATCGGTGGTAGTCAAGACGCAGAACTGTCCTTGCCCGAGGAGCAGACAGTTGCGCCCCATTAGGCTGGGTGATCGCACACCGTTCGCGAGTTGACAGTGAGGGAGAGCTTGTGGCCGAAACGCTCGTCATCATCCCCACCTACAACGAGCAGGCAAACTTACCCGGTGTCATAGCGCGGGTCCGAGCTGCGGTTTCTCTGGCTCACGTACTCGTGGTCGACGATGCCTCACCGGACGGAACCGGTGAGCTCGCCGACGAGCTCGCGGCATCCGACCCCAAGATTTCCGTCCTGCATCGCCCGGGCAAACAGGGGCTCGGCGCTGCCTATGCTGACGCCTTCGAGTGGGGGATCGGGCACGGGTTCGGGCGACTTGTCGAGATGGATGCCGACGGTTCACACCTGCCGGAGCAGCTGCCCGACCTGCTTGCAGCGGCGGATGCTGGAGCGGATCTCGTGCTCGGATCGCGCTGGGTCGCGGGCGGCGGTATCGAGAATTGGCCGTGGCACAGGCGGATGCTGTCGCGCGGGGGCGGCGCCTACGCGCGCTGGATTCTGGGAATGCCGTACCGCGACGTGACGGGTGGCTACCGCGTGTTCACGGCCGAGGCGCTGCAGGCGATCCCGCGTGACGACGTGCACAGTCAGGGCTACGGGTTTCAGGTGGACATGCTCTGGCATGCGCATCGTGCGGGGCTGCACATTATCGAGGTTCCGATCACGTTCGTCGAGCGCACGAAGGGCCGCTCGAAGATGTCGGGCGGCATCGTGTTTGAGGCGATGTGGCGTGTGACGCTGTGGGGGCTGGCCTCGTTGCCGCGGAGGTTTCGGCGCGCGAGGAAGCGTGCCCGGCCTCAGTGATGACGGAGCCGGATGAGACGGACTCGAGTCTTACCGCGCGATGCGCATGCCGTTGAGTGGTTTCCTCATGAGGCGGCCCTGGCTGTGAGGTGACGGAAACCCGCCTCAGGCTTTTCGAGCTGGTCTACGACCATGACGGCGAAGTCTTCGGCGCTGATCCACGAGGAGCCTGTCTCATCGACGAGCAGTGTCTCGGTGCCGAGAACGTAGGAGCCTGTGCGCTCGCCCGGCTCGATGACGGCAGGCGGGCTGACGTACACCCAGTCGGCGGACGAGCGTGTGCATTCGTCGAACTGCTCGATGCTCGCCCGTGCGATCGACTGCCACTCGGAGCGAACGAAGCGGAGGTCGTCGATCACGAGACCCGTACCGTCGGGCGTCGTGAGCGGGGCAGAGCCCCCGATGACGACGACACGTCGATCCGCTTCGAGGGCTGCGGCGAGCACCGTCCGGGCGGGACCGCGCACCAGATGTTCATCGCCGGGCGTAGGCCGCGTGGCGAGGATAAGGACGTCATGCTCACGCGCGAGTGCGCTCATAGCGGTCGAGTCGGTGGCATCGGCGTTGAGACTGGTCACCGTGGGTTCTTGACTCCGCTCGACAGAGCGCGATGCGGCGGTGACCGTGTGCCCGCGGTGAGCTGCTTCGGCCACGATGCGTGAGCCGATCATGCCTGTTGCTCCGATGATGGCGGTTCTGATACCCATTACTGTTGCCTTTCAGCTGTTATGAGGGGCGCGATTCGTCGACGAGAGAGCTGCGTCGACCGGGCGCGTTGTGGGGTCGGGCATCCGTCGTCGCGGTGGCGTGAGTTGGGATGCGACGATTGCCGCCAAAGCGAGTGCGAAACCGACGAGCTGCGCGGGGGTGAGTGTCTCGCCCAGCACCGCTGCTCCGAGACCCGCGGCGACAAGCGGCGACAGCAGTGCGAGCACGGCGACGGCGGTGACGGGCAGTGATCGGATGCCGCTGAACCACAACGTGTAGGCGAGGAGTCCGCCCACGATTCCGAGCCAGGCGTAGCCGAGCGCGGCATCCGCATCGATCACCGTCGGCACGCCCTCGACGAGGAGCGCTATCGGAAGCAGAACGAGTCCTCCCGCGGTGAGCTGCCACCCCGCGAGAGCCACCCCGGAGACGCCGGACGGACGCCCCCATTTCTTGGTCAGCACCACACCGAGACCCATCGAGACAGGCCCGAGAAGCCCGGCGATGACGCCGACGACATCGAGCGCCGCCGACGAGCGAAGCACGACGAGAGCGACGCCGATCACACCGACGATGCCCCAGAGCAGCCGCCATCTCGAGAGGCGCTCGCCCAGCAGTGGCACGACGAGCAGCGCGACAATGAGCGGTTGAAACGCGCCGAGAGTCGCAGCCACCCCACCCGGCAGCCGGTAGGCCGCGAGGAACAGCAGCGGAAAGAAGGCGCCGATGTTCAGGATGCCGAGAACGGCCGATTTGAACCACCACGTTCTGTGGGGAAGGCGTCGTGCAATCGCAATGGCGATGAGCCCGGCGGGAAGCGCCCGCACGAGCGACGCGAAGAGCGGATGACCGGCGGGAAGAAGCTCGGTGGTCACGATGTACGTCGTGCCCCATACAGCGGGGGCGAACGCGGTGAGGAGCGTTGTCTGCTTCATCTTTTCTCTTAACGTTAAACACTTGAACGATAAGAGAGTAACGCGCACTAGACTCGACGTCAAACAGTTGAGCGTTGAAGGGTGTGAAAAGAGTGGACAGCGTCGACACGATCATTGCCCAGTGGAATGCAGTGAAACCCGGTCTCGATGTGAGCGCCATGGGGATCATCGGGCGCATATCGCGCCTGGAGCGCGAGCATGATGCACAAATGCGGCAGGTGTTCGACAGACACAACCTTCTGCGCGGAGAGTTCGACATTCTCGCAACGCTCGTGCGCGCCGATCCGCACGGTGACGGGCTCACCGCGGGCCAGCTGACCGCGCAGACGATGGTGACATCGGGCGCGATCACGAACCGGCTCGATCGCCTCGTCGCCAAGGGCTACGTCACGCGAGAGGTCGATCCGGAAAACCGGCGGTCAATCCGAGTCGAGCTCACACGCGAAGGGCGCGCCGTCGTGGACGCAGCTCTGGTCGATCACGTCGCCAACGAAGAGCGGATGCTGCAGAGCCTCAGCTCGTCGCAGCGCGCGTCGCTCTCCAGCATCCTGAGTCAGCTGCTCGCTGCGCACGAGGGCGCCGCGAAGTAGCGACGCAGTGTGCGGCGCCAGGCATTGCTGGGCAGGTGCGGATAGAGGAGCGACGCAGCGACACAGTACTTGCTCACGGAGTGCGGGCGCACACCCGCGGTCAGCAGCATCCGGTCGAGCGGTCCCGCACCCGCGGGAGACTTCGTCTCGACAAGGACGTCGTGCGGCCCGGCGTGCATCTCGCCGTCTGCGAGGCACTCCAGGTCGAGGTCGAGAGTGACCCGCTGATCGTCGTGGCACAGCGTTGCCCGGTGGTATACCGTCTCGAGGACGGGACGCAGCTGTGCAGCATCCTCGCCGATGATTCTCTCGATGAACGCGCGGTCGGCCGAGGTCAGCTCAGCAGGAGCGTTGGGGTCGTGGTCAATGCGCTCCTTGACGGTCTGCCCGCGGTAGCCCTTCGACTTCACCTCGAGCATGCAGTCGCCGGACTCGCAGTACGTGCGTGTGCGCACCTTGTACCGGTGGCGGCGGCCCTGCGCGTGCTGACGGAAGAACCGGAACTCGGGGGAATCGAAGTAGACGGTGCTGTAGCGGAACAGTCGTGTGTGATCGATCTCGAGAACGCGGAACTCTCCCGGCATCCGCCGGAGCAGGTCGGCGAGAGTCGCGCGAGAAACGAAGTACTTACGGTCGACACGGGTCATGAGCCGTGCCTGCGCGTTGAGCTGCTCGAGTGAGATCGGTTCAAGCTCGTCGAGGTGATCGAGCAGCGGGGTTGCGCTGTCGGCGGGCCGCGTGCGGCGCCGATCGGCGGTGACTGCTGTCGCGCTCATCGTGTCACCGGTTCGCGGTCGCTGACAGCATCCGCGTGGCTGGTGAATTCGGCGGATGCTGGCACGGCGGCCTCGTTCGCGTGCGCCGCGGCACCGTCGTGCGGGAGTGGCTGGCTGTGCTGCGAAACAGCGGCTTCGGTCACGTGCTGCCGAGGGGCGACGCCGACCGGCGCGCGGTCGCGGGTGCCCGACGATTCGGTGTTCCGGAACAAGGACAGAATGCCGAGAACAGGACGGAATCCGGCGAAACGTCCTTGTGTGGGCGTTCCGTCCGTGCTGCGCTCAGTTGCGTGAAACATCGTCGAGCCCGCTGTTATGCGCGGGGCGTCAGCGGCCGTGCCGACCTGTGCGGTTCTGTCGCTGTAGCGCACGTCGACGAGCGTGGTGTCGCGCACCATATCGACGTCGAGCAGTTCGACGCGCGTCACGCGGGCATCGAGCAGCTGCTCGAGGTGGGCCGTCAGGGCCGCCTCGCTTGTGAACGCCCGGTCGAGGGTGAGCGTGTGCCTGCGCGTGCTCGGTGCCACTCGCGGGCTGTCAACGACAAGCATGACGAGCAGCATCAGCGCAGAGAGCGCCGGCGTCACCCAGAGCGGCGACGGCTGCAGCCCGGCAAGAAGGCCCAGGGCAAGCGAAACGAAGTAGTACGCGATCTCCTGCTGCGTGATTTGATCGCTGCGCAGACGAATGATCGAGAGGATGCCGAATAGCCCAATGCCGAGCCCAATGCCGACCTCGACCGAACTCAGCGCAATCGTGACGGCGACGACGCCGACGTTCAGCGCGATGTACGAGAGCATAAGGTCGCGACGGCGGTGGCGCCGGAAGTACAGCACGTAGGCCAGAAGCGTGATGGCGACGAGATCGGTGGTGATCGCGATGGCAAGTGACATGTTCTTCTCCCTGATGATGTGTTGTCTTCCAGCCTCTGATGCCGGAGTAAGGGAGGCGTGAGCTGAAGATGAGAGAAATCACATGTGGCGGTTTCGCCGCGGGATCTCAGTGGGTGAGCAGGCGGTAACCCGCCCCGCGCACCGTCTCGATGCGGTCGGTTCCGAGCTTGGAACGCAGATACCTGACGTACACGTCGACGACGTTGGAGCCAGGGTCGAAGTCGAATCCCCACACCTGGCTGAGCAGCTGCTGGCGGCTGAGCACTTCGTCTGGATGCCGCATGAACATCTCGAGCAGTGCGTACTCGCGGGTGGTGAGCTCGATGGTCTCGTCGCGGACGAGCGCTCGCCTGGTGCGCAGATCGAGGGAGACGTCGCCGGACTTGAGGATCGTCGCCTCGCCCGCCGACTCAGAGCGCAGTCGGAGGCGAACGCGGGCGAGGAGCTCGTCGAATGAGAATGGCTTGCGCATATAGTCGTCAGCGCCACCGGAGAGGCCGGCGACCGTGTCTTCGATCGCGTCGCGTGCGGTCAGGATGATGATCGGCATCTCGTTGCGATCGGCGCGAACTCGGCGCAGAACACTGAAGCCGTCGAGTCCGGGAAGCCCAATGTCGAGGATCATCAGATCGAAATCGCCCGACCGTGCGAACTCCACGGCCGAATGTCCGTCGGTGACGGTCTCCGACCGGAACCCATTGGCCCGCAGACCCTTTTGGATGAACGACGAGATACGCTCTTCGTCTTCGGCGATGAGGATTCGTTTCACGGAAGCTCCTTCGGGTCGATCCAGGGCAGGTCGAGAGTGAACGTGGCGCCGTGTCCGGGCGTCGAGTCGATTCTCACGGTGCCACCGTGCGCTTCGGCGATGCGCGCCACGATCGCGAGACCGAGCCCCGTGCCCTGGCGGCGGGTCTCGGAGCTGCCGCGCGCGAACCGTTCGAAGATGCGCTCGCGATCGTCGTCGGGGATGCCGGTTCCGGTGTCACGTACCCAGAGCAGCATCCGGTCGTCTGCGACGTGGCCTCCGAGGGCAATGCTGTCGCGCTCGCTGGTATGGGCGACGGCGTTGGCGGCGAGTTGCAGCAGCGCCTGCGTGAGTCGTTGCGCATCGGCGACGGCGAACGTCTCGGGTGTCTCGTCGATGCTCCAGTGGCGTTCGGCCAGCGCTGTGGCCTTCGCGAACGTCTCGACAACAAGATCTGTGACATCGGTGGGCCCCATCAGCAGAAAGTCGGGTCTCTCACTGCGTGCCAGCATGATGAGGTCGTCTACAAGCCGCGACATGCGCTCCAGCTCATCGTCAACCAGATGCATCGTCTGCTCGCGATCTTCGGGGTCGTCGCTCATGACGTCGAGATGCCCGCGGATCACGGTGATCGGCGTGCGCAGCTCGTGTCCGGCGTCGTCGAGAAAGCGGCGCTGGCCGGCGAACGCGGCTTCGAGGCGATCCAGCATCCGGTTGAAGGTAACGGCGAGCTGCGCGACATCGTCGTGTCCGACGACGTCGATGCGGCGCCCAAGATCGGTTTCTGTGATGCGCGCCGCCGTCAACCGGACGTCTCGGATTGGCGCGAGCACACGACCGGCGATGAACCAGCCCGTGACGCCCGCGAGCATGAGTGACACGAGAGCGACGACGGACATGACCCAGATCGTCGACCAGGCTTCGTCGTATTCGGGGGCGAGAAACTCGGCGATGACGAGCTGCCCCGTCGCCGGGTCGCCGTCCACGCTCACGGGAATGATCGCGTACTCGACCGGTCCCGCCTCCGTGGCGAGCGAGCCGGAGGTCGGCGTGGTGACGGATGCCGCTTCGCGCACAAATTCCGGGTCGGTGTCGATCCGGGCGATGCGTTCGCCTCCGCTTCGACGGTCAGCCACACCGTCGATGATGCTGAAGAACATCTCGTTGTCTTCGGCGAGGTTATGCTGCAGGTGGCTTGTGAGAAGCTCGCGCACGGTAAAGAACTCCTTCCCCGTGCTCGGGTCCGGCTTCGTGGCGAATGCGCGGAACTTGTCGGCTTCGTGGGCGAGCTCGGCTGCGACTTGTGAGTCTGCGCGCGAGAACAGCGAACGCCCTGTGACAACGACGATCGCGACGATGGCAATCGTCACGAGCAGAAGGATCCACGCGAGGATGCGGGTGCGCGCGGTCACACCACGGCGACGTTCAGTCATCGTCGTCATCGTCATCGTCATCGTCGTCGTCGTCATCACCGGCGTCGAGCGGCGGTGCGGGCGGAACTGTCGATGCACCATCCCCGGGGGGTGTGGTTTCCGGGGGAGCAGACGGTGTCGTGTCTCCGTCGCCGGGCGTGCTGTCTGGCGTCCCGGACGGAGTGATGACGACGGCGGGACCCAGTGCTGGTTTGTCGGGCTGCATGAGCAGATCGGCGCTCCACCAGATGCCGACTGCGATGACGAGCGCAGCCGGAATCGCCAACCAGCTATACCGAGCCATGACTCAAGTGTGGCTGACGGAAGCGCTTGGGCGGTGAGATTCGTATGAGAGACCTCTCATATTCGCAGGTGTGCAGGGGCCCGGAGACGGTGGGCGACACGCCGCGCCGGAGGCCGTGGCACGCCGTATTGCGACGACCGACTCCGAATGCAGCGACAGTGATGTGCAGAGATTCGGAAATTTCGAGCGACACGCCGCAGTTTGGATGCGACACGCCGGGTCTGGGAGTGAGATTTCCGAATGACTGCACGGAAGTTTGTGCAGATGGCGGCGCGGCTGGGCGTTGACGGAGGATGCTGTCTGCACCAAGGCAGGGCCGCCAGAGCGTTGGTGGAAGAGGCTACCGCGCGCCAAGGCAGGCGGTGCGTTGACGGGGAGGCTACCGCGCGCCAAAGCTGGCAGTGCGTTGGTAGAGGATGCTGTGTGCACCAAAGCAGGGCGGGCAGGCAGCTGCGTTCTACGGAGGTGGCCTCGCTACAGGTCGAGCGTCAGCGGGTCGAGCTTTGGAACAGCATCCGTCGCAAGCCAAGCCAAGCCAAGCCAAGCCAAGCCAAGGCAGAGCAAGTCAAGGCAAGGCAGAGCAGAGCAGGCAGCGACGTTCGGCAGTGGTGGCTCGCTACAGTTCCAGTGTCAGCGGGTCGAGCTTTGGAACAGCATCCGTTGCGAGTCGCGCATGCGTCTCGACGTCGAAGCGCTCGGTGCCGTACCGGAGCTTCTCGCGCTGGATGCCCTCGGGCAGGAAGCCGGCACGCGACGCGACGCGGCACGATGGTGTGTTCTCGACGCGATGCCCCAGCTCAAGGCGGTGGATGCTCTGCTCGGCGAATGCCCACTGTGCGAGCGAGGCGAGGGCGCGCGTGGCAAGACCCTGTCCGCGTGCCGTCGTCGCGAGCCAGTAGTACGTCCAGCCGGTGCCATGCCGATACTCGATGTTGCTGATCCCGACATTGCCGACAGGCACCTCGTCACGGCAGATGGCGACGTTCACCGTCGATGCTTCGGCGGGGAGCGCATCGCGAATGAACGCCCGACAGGCCTCAACCGTCGACACGTCGGCGGTCCCCACCTGACGGATCAGATCGGGCGAGGTCGCAATGCATTCGCGCAGCGCGGAGGCGTCAGAGAGCTTCCACGGCCGCAGGGTGATCATGATGTGACCATACAGCGGTGACGTGCGCCCGGGGAGGGTCCGCGCGCCATGTCGGAGATTCTGGCGGCACGTGGTGCGCATGCCTCGCGCCGCAAAGCGGAGTCGTCAGGCGCGCGTCGGCTCCACAGCATCCCGTGTCACCGGCGTCAGCCGGGCCAGCTGCGTGACATGACGTGGCTCCAGCTCGCCGAGTGACGAGACGCCCAGCAGCTTCATCGTGCGGACGATCTCATCGCTCAAAATCGCAATGGTGCGGTCGACGCCCTCGCGCCCTCCGGCCATGAGCCCGTACAGGTACGCGCGGCCGATGAGTGTGAAGTCGGCGCCCAGTGCCACCGATGCGACAATGTCGGCCCCGTTCATGATCCCCGTGTCGACCATGATCGTGGCGTCGGCGCCCAGCTCGCGCCGCACGTGCGGCAGCAGGTGGAAGGGGATCGGCGCGCGATCGAGCTGCCGGCCGCCGTGGTTCGAGAGCACGATGCCGTCGACGCCGAGATCGACGAGCTTGGCGGCATCCTCAATGTTCTGCACGCCCTTGATCACGATCTTCCCCGGCCACATGCCGCGGATCACCTCGAGGTCGTCGTAGCTGATCGTGGGATCCATGGCGGCGTCAAGCAGCTCGCCCACCGTGCCGCCCGTCGATGACAGCGAGGCGAACTCGAGCTTCGGCGTGGTGAGGAAGTCGATCCACCACCACGGGCGCGGAATCGCGTTGAGAATCGTCTTGGGCGTGAGCTGCGGCGGAATCGAGAATCCGTTGCGCTTATCGCGCAGCCGAGCCCCGGCGACAGGCGTGTCGACCGTGAAGAAGAGGGTGTCGAATCCGGATGCTGCCGCGCGACGCGTCAGCTCATAGGAGACCTCGCGGTCGCGCATGACGTACAGCTGAAACCAGTTGCGACCGTCCGGATTGGTGGCCTTGACGTCTTCGATCGATGTTGTGCCGAGCGTCGAGAGCGTGAACGGAATGCCCGCCGCGGCGGCGGCGCCGGCTCCCGCGGTCTCACCCTCGGTCTGCATGAGTCGCGTGAAGCCGGTGGGCGCGATACCGAACGGCAGGGCGCTCGGCCCGCCCAGGACGGTTGTGCTGGTGTCGACGCTCGTTGCCGGGCGGAGCACGTCGGGGTGGAACTCGACGTCCTTGAACGCTTGGCGTGCCCGCGCAAGGGAGAGCTCGCCTTCGGCAGCGCCGTCGGTGTAGTCGAATGCCGCCGCGGGCGTGCGCCGTTTGGCGATGGTCCGCAGATCGGCGATGGTGAGCGCGGCGTCGAGCCGACGCTTCTTGCCGTTGAGCTCGGGCTTCTTGAACTGCATGAGCTCGAAGATCTCGGCGGGCTTCGGAAGCTGGCGAGTGACCATGTGAAGCGTCCTTTCGACGTGGCGGTGATGAGAGGTCTGTGTGTGGCGGCTGCGGGTGTGTCGGGCCGGGGTTGTCAGGGTTCCCCGGCATCCGTGGGGCGGGCCGAGGCGCCGGTGATCCGGGGCGGGCCGTGCGCGGCGTCGCCGGAAATCTGCGCGTAATAGCCGGTGATGTGGTCGCGGATGCGTGTGCGCGCAGCATCCGGGTCGTGCGCTGTGATCGCGGCGACGACTCCCCCGTGCTCGCTGCGGAGCCGATCGACGGTGGCTGGCCAGTCCGCGATGTGCTCGCTGCCCTCGCGCACGTACGCCTCGATGGCGTCGCGTAATCCGGCCATTGTGGCGGCGACGACGGCGTTACCCGAGGCTTCCGCGAGAGCGAGGTGGAAGCGGGCATCGAGCGCGAGAAACTCGGCAGGCGCGAGGTCGTCGGCGTTCATGGCGGCGAGCATCGCATGGGCATCGGCGAGATCCGGATGCTGTTGGCGCGCCAGATCCTCGGCGACCGAACTCTCGAGAACGAGCCGGGTCGAGACGATGTCGGCGAGGGCGAAGCCTTTCGCTGCGACCTGCAGGCGCAGCAGGGCTGACATGCCGCCGCGCGGTGTCGCCACGATGATCGCGCCGGCGGTGGGGCCTGATCCCGTGGCTGTGCGGATGAGCCCCAGCACCTCGAGCACGCGCAGCGCCTCACGGACGCTGGAGCGCCCGACACCGAGTTCTGCGGCCAGGGCGCGCTCCCCGGGGAGCCGGTCGCCGGGCACGAGGCTGCCGTCAAGCAGCGCTGACTCCACGTGTGCGAGCACCGTCTGCCAAGCGCGCTGGTCATCAGCCACGGGGCCTCCTCGTCACGATCATGTGGTCAGACCACTATGGTCTGACCACAGAATATCACCTCCGGCCGGGGGGATGCAGTCGAAAGTGCAGAGAGGACGCTGGCGAGGGGCCAGAGCGGCCGAGGTCACACGCCTCCGCCGCCGCCACCCCCGCCTCCTCCACCGGCGGATCCGCCGCCGCTGGAGCCGCCGGTACTTGACGAGGCGCTGACGGCGCTCGTTGACAGAGTGGAGATGCCGTTCGAGAACGCCGCAGCGCTGAAGCCTGCCGCTCCGTAGTACCAACTCGGTGACGTCTCACCCGTGTACCCGTAGAGAACGACAAGCTGGTCGGCCCACTGTTTCTCCTGCCCGAAGATCACGGCGAACGGCAAGAGCCTCTCGTAGAGATGCAGCACCTGGCGCGGGTCGTTGACGTCGATGCGGCGGCGTTCGGCACCGCTGGGCGATTGCAGCATCCGGATGCGGTCGGCCTCTGCCCAGGCGATGAATTCCTTGAGTCCCGCGAGGTGGTCGCGCAACTCGGCACCGGCTGGCGAGAGCGGCCTGTGCGCCAGGAACCCAACACACACGGCAAAGGCGAGAATCGCCGTGGAGAACAGCAGAACAGGAAGTGCCGCGTCCACGCTCAGCGACAGGGACACCGCACCCATGCCGATCGATGCGAGCATCAGCACAAAACCGCCCGCCAAGGTGGTCAGGCTCGGGCCAGGGCGTGTGGTGCGCCACAGGCCGCGGGCTCTCAGAGCTGACCTGGCCCAGACGAGCATGCCCTGCGCCATCTTCGAGAACCGCTTGTCGGTGCGGCCGAACTCGAACACCGCGCCGGGCGGCTGCCCGTTGAAGAGCCCCTGCAGCAGCATCACGCCATCGGCGTCGGCCCGCGACGGGTCGACAAGCTGCGCTTGCAGCCGGGAACCGCCGAAGAGCTTGCGCTTGCCCTCGAGAATCCGGATGCTGCCGCTTACCGCCTGCTCGAGCACCTCAGCCGGAATGCCCTTGTCGTTCTTGCCGAGGAAGACGGCTGCCTGCAGAGCGTCGATGCCCCGTGGCGGTTCGTACTCGGCGATGACGGTGGGCCGCCCCGGGGAGTCCTTGAGCGAGCGCGTGCGAATGATGATCGCCGGGATCAGCATGATGAGCGCGCCAAGCGTCGCCAGCAGCTGCAGCCACCCCCAGGGGCGTGCAAAGAACGAGGTGTCGTACAGCGTGAAGGTTCCGGCATCGAATCCGACGGAGATCGTCATCGTTTCATACGGTGCGAGCGGGCCCCCGGATGCTGTCACGGCAGCTGACCCGTCAGCATCCGTCGTCGCTGAGATTGAGCACGAGCCCGTGCCGCCCTGCGCGCCCTGATAGCAGGACTGCTCACCCGTGAGAGCATCCGCGAGATCGGCGGGAACATGCAGTGTCGCGTTGACGGAGCCGAACTTCTGCGGCCAGTCGACGCCGTTGACGTCCCAGTAAAACTCGTCGGCGCCGGTGCCGTCGAAGGTCCATGTCACGTTGTGGAGCTCGTACGTGAACACGAACGTCTGTGGTCCGTGCAAGTAGTCGCCCGAGCGCGACGTCATCTGGAACGTGTCGTCTTCAGAGTCCGTCTCTGCCGGCCGCGCACTGCCGTTCTCGTCGGTGATGGAGATGAGCTCGGGCTGCAACGGCTGGCCGTTGTAGGTGTTGGGGATGCTGCGACGCATGCCGTGATTCTGGTCGATGTCTGGGAACACCGCCGTGAACTCCTCGACCACGTGCAGCGTGCTGGCACCGTCGTCATCGCGTCCGATCGTGTAGTCGGCGTTGAGCGTAGTGAACTCGAAGTCGTCCACACCCGAGCCGACCGGGCCGAGCGCTTCGACGCTCGTACCTGGCTCCGCCGCACCTGCGCCGTCTCCTGCTCCCGACACGTAGCCGGCCACGCTTTCGGAAGCAACGGCCGCTGGCCCCGTCAGAATTGCGCTCATCAGGAACGCAGCCCCCACTGCAGTCGCGCTCGCTGCGCGTGTGATTCTCCCCATGCGCTGGAGTCTATCGACGAGGTCTGGCTCTCGCGATGGAGACGAGTCCCCTGTGTGTCCCGGTCGGAGTGCATCAGCCATCGGGCGCTTCACCCTCATTCGCGAGAGTCATGTGGCTTACGCAAACCGGACGTGGGGCTGGTCGTGCCGTACCGTTTTTCCCGGCGGGCGAAAGGTGAAAAGGAGAGACGCAGGCCAGGCGGGTACCCTCGATGGGTGCCGGTCTCGCCTCTTCCTCAACGCCACGGGCTGGATGCTGCGTGGGTGCGAACCCCACGCGAACGGCGCTGGAAGACCATGCGGCAGTTCCTCGTCGAGCGGCTGCCGAAACTGACGCCGGAGCGCATCGACGAGATGCTCGCCAACGGCGAGTTTGCGGGCGACGACGCTCTGCCGCTCCCGGCAGACGCCGTCTACACGCCGCATACGTTCGTCTGGTTCCACCGTGACCTGCGCGACGAAGTTGAAGTGCCATTCGAGATCACTGTGTTGCATCGCGATGAGCGCATCGTCGTGATCGACAAACCGCATTTCCTCTCGACGATCCCGCGCGGTCGGCACGTGACCCAGAGTGTCGTCGTCAAGGCCAGGCGGATGCTGGACATGCCGCAGCTCGTCCCCGCGCACCGGCTCGATCGCGTCACTGCAGGGGTACTGCTGCTCACCGCCTCACGGGAATGGCGCGGTGCGTATCAGACGATGTTCGATCGTCGCGAGGTCGAGAAGGAGTACGAGGCGATCGCCGGGGCTCCCGGTGACTGTCAGCTGCCGACGACAGTGCGCAGTCACATCCTGAAGATCCATGGGGAAATGCGTGCGTATGAGCTGCCGGATCGCGAGCCGAACGCTGAGACCCGCATTGAGCTGATCGAGCAGAAGAACGGCTTGGGCCGCTACCGCGCGATTCCGCACACGGGCAAGACTCACCAGATCCGTCTGCACATGAACGACATCGGTCTGCCGATCGTCAACGACCCGTTCTATCCCGACGTCATCGATACGCCGATCGACGATTTTTCGTCGCCACTGCAGCTGCTGGCGAGAACGCTCCGCTTCGTCGACCCGGTTGACGGCACGACACGTGAGTTCCAGAGCCAACGGAGTCTGGCTGAGTGGGACACGGCCTTGGAGGGCTGACGCGCGCAGTTCGCAAGTGCGCAGAATGCGACAGCCGACCGGTGTGGCGGACAGCGATCATTCCGCGAAGGGGTTGGCGCTAGGCACCCACGGGGTGTCGTTATCGTGGTCTTCGCCGTACGCGGTCGGAACGACGACCTGCCCCGGGTAGATAGTGCTGCGGCAGTCGAAACCCGGCTCTCCGTCAATGGTCTCGAGCTGCCACCAGCGGCGGTCGAAGCGGTCGCAGATGACACTGGCGACGTCACCCAAGACCACCTGGTAGTACCAGTAGCCAGCGTCGTCTTGCCTAGCCTCGCCCGAGGCACCCTCGCGGGCGCCCAGGTCCGTGATCTCGGCGGGGTCGAACTCGTCTGAGGCAGCGTCGTCGGCGTCATCAGAGGCGTCATTCGGGGCGGGAACCTCGGTCGGCTCGGCGATCTCGGTCGGTGTCGGGCGTGCGGCAGCGTCGTCACCGCCGGCTCCCTGAGAACCGCCTTCGGCGTCGCCAGACGAGCATCCGGCGATAACGAACGCGAGCCCGAGCGACAGCGCGCATGCCAGCATCCGTGTGGGCCTCGAGCGTGTCATGCCGGGGACTCTACCAGCCGCGTCGTGCTCGCCATGGGAGCACCGCGGGCTGACGGGGAGCCGAAGGTGCGAAGACGCGGGGCCCGAGCGGCGCGCAGTAGGGTGTCCGTAGTTGTCGCAGAGACCGGGAGGCACGTGTGGGCACAGCGAACACGGTGACGTGGATCATTGGCGCGAGTTCGGGAGTGGGCGCCTCGAGTGCGGTGGCGCTCGCCGATTCTGGGCGCACTCTCGTGCTCAGCGGGCGGCGCGCTGAGGCGCTCGAGGGCGTGCGTGCGACGGTCGAGGATGCGGGCGGAACAGCACTCGTCGTGCCCATGGATGCTACGGACGACGCGTCGACCCGCGCGGCGTTCGACCGCATCGGCGCCGAGGCCGGTGTCGTCTCCGAGGTTGTCTTCTGCGCCGGAATGAATGTGCCGAAGCGGCACTGGGATGCGCTGGAGATCCCCGAGTTTCAGGCGGTCGTCGAGACGAACCTGACCTCCGTTGCGCGGGGGATCGCCGCCGTGCTGCCGGGCATGCGCGCGGCCGGTGACGGGCGCGTCGTCGTGATCTCGTCGTGGGCGGGCTGGGCGTACGGGCGAGGCGCTGGCGTCGCATACTCGGCGAGCAAGACGGGGCTGCTGTCTCTGACAGAGTCGCTCAACGATCAAGAGAGCGCGAACGGCATCAGCGCAACGGTGATCTGCCCCGGCGACATCGATACGGAGTTCGTGGACAAACGGCCGACGGTTCCGGATGCTGCGGCACGCACACGCATGCTCAGCCCCGATGACGTGGCGCGCGCCGTCGCCTTCGTGCTCGAATCCCCGGCCGACGTCTGTGTCAACGAGCTGGTGATCTCCCCCGTGCACAGCCACTCCTACGGCAAGTGACGACGGGGCGGCGGGATGCTGCGGGGAATCGCACCTCGCCGAGGCCGTCAGTCAGCGGTAGCGTTCGGCGTGCTTCCGCCAGCGCCACCTCGTGAGGCCAGCAGGTTCTCGACTTCAGCGATGGTCGCGAACATGATCGCGTTCACGGCTTTCTGCGCAGCATCCGGGTCTTTGCGTGCGAGGGCCTCGGCCAACTCAACGTGACGGCCCGCCGACGCGGAGTCGAGGCTTTGCGCTGTCGAGTACGATCGCGAGGCGTTACTGCCGCGAATGTGCAGTGCCGTCGAGACGGTGTCGGCGAACTGCCCGATCACCGCGTTGCCCGTACCCTCGAGCATCAGGCGGTGTAGATCGGCATCTGCCATAAAGAACGTGTGCGGGTCGCGCTCTTCGTACGCTCGCTGCATCGCGTGCCCGGCTCGGACGGCCGCTTCCCGGTCGTCATCGCTCATGCGCAGAGCCGCAAAGTGTGCAGCCGCATGCTCGATGCCGAGCCGCAGCTCGAGAAGCTCATACATCTGCTGCAGGTATTCGGGCCCTTCGCCCCGCCACTGCACGACGTGGGGATTGAGCAGATCCCACTGGTCTCGAGGCTGAACTCGGGTTCCGCGCTGTGGACGTGACTCGACGAGACCCATCGAGCTGAGCGTGCGGATGCCCTCGCGCACGACCGACCGTGAGATGTCGAGCTGCTCACACACCTGCTCGGCGTAGATGATCGATCCGACGGGAAGCTCGCCGGTAACGATCTGCTGCCCGATGGCGTCGACGACGCGATCGTACAGGCCGTGTCCGCGCCGCGCGTTGAACCGCGTGCGTGGCGGGGGCAGCGGCGGCAGATCTGAGCGCCACGTGATGGCGTTCCGTGAGTCGTCGCGGCTCATATGCTGCCCTTTCGTCTCTCGGTCGCCGTCTCAGTCTGCCTGATACGCCTCGGAAGGAATCTGAGTGGCGAGTTTGCCCCCGCTGACATCGATCAGAGTGCCCGTGACGTACGACGCCTGGTCTGAGGCGAGAAAGCAGATGAGGTTCGCGATATCTGCGGTGCTGCCCCATCGCCGCAGCGTGAGCGTGTCGAGCAGCTCACTCTGTTTATCGTCAGGCAGCTCGGCGAAGTGGTTCATTTGCGTCGGGATCATCCCCGGTGCGTACGCATTCACTGTGATGTTCCACGGGCCGAGTTCGCCGGCGAGCCCGCGGGTGAAGTGCGCGACTGCGGCCTTCGATGTCGCGTAGGCGACGCTGCGCACGCGCGGCGAGATCGCGGCGAAGGATGCTGCATTGATGATGCGGCCGGAGGACTGCGCCTTCATGTACGGGGCGACGGCCTTGCACATGAGGAACGTCCCTTTGAGGTTCACATCGTGGATGAGATCCCATGTCGCCTCCTCCAGCTCGTCAATGGGGGCATCACCGACGACGCCCGCGTTGTTCACGAGGATGTCGATGCTGCCGAGAGCGTCGTGCGCCTCATTGAGCAGGGCATCGATTGCCGTGGCGTCGCGGACGTCGCAGGCATAGCCGCGCGACCGAGGGTCGATAGCCGTGAGCTCTGCGGCGACCGACTCGATGTCGGCCGGGTTCACATCACAGGCGACGACATGGACGCCTTCGTGGGCGAGAGACAGCGCGATGTCGCGGCCGATGCCGCGTCCGGCTCCCGTGATGACGGCGACTTTTCCGTTCAGGTCTATGTGCATATCGGCTCCGTTGCCCTGTGCTCTGCGCGGTCACGTTTTGATCACGCCATTGATACGTAATACTTATTGTATATACCCTAGGAGCAACGGCGCATCGGTGCCAGCCACAGTGCAAGGAAGCACAGGAGGTCAAGCAATGAAGTTTGGATCGGCAAAGCGAGTCGTGGCCCTAGCCGCGGCAGCGCTGCTCAGTGCAGGCGTTCTCACAGCCTGCAGCAGCGGCGGCGGTGATGATAGCGGGTCGAAGACCTTGAACGTTACCCTCGCCAATCACGTCTGGACAGACGTGATCAAGAAGAAGATCGGCGAGTTCGAGAAAGACTCGGGTCTCACGGTCAACATCAATCAGCTCAGCGAAGATCAGCTCGTCGACAACTACAAAGTCAAGCTCAACGCCGGATCGAGTGACGTCGACGTCATGATGTACCGGCCCCTGCAGGTCGGCAAGCTCTTCGGCCAGAGCGGGTATTTCGCGGACATCACAGACAAGGTCAATGACGCCGGCGATTGGAACTGGGATGACTTCCAGGACGGCCCTGTCGGCTTGACCACCTACGAAGACCAGGTTGTCGGCGTGCCGATGATCACCGAGAACGAGATGGTCTACTACCGCAAGGATCTGCTTGAGAAGTCGGGACTTGAGGTGCCGACGACGATGGACGAGCTGATGAACGCGGCGAAGACCATCAAGGAGGACAACGACGGTGTCGCGGGGATCGTGATGCGCAGTCAAGCGTCTGCCGCGGTGACGCAGTTCTCGGGCTTCCTCTACAGCTTCGGCGGCACGTGGGAAGACGACTCAGGTAATTCGGCAATTGCCAGCGACGAGGCGAAAGAAGCATACGCGTACTACGGCAAGCTGCTGCACGACTACGGCCCCGACCAGATCAGCACAGACATGAGCTGGCCCGAGGCCGCGGCAATCTTCGCACAGGGCGACGCCGGGTTCTGGATCGACGCATCGAGCCTCTACGAGAACGTGGTGAGCCCCGACAAGTCGAAGATCGGCGATCAGGTCGGTTTTGCTCCGTTCCCCGAAGGGCCAGCAGGCTCGAAGCCCTACAACGTGGCAGCGTGGGCCCTCGGCATCAACGCGGCGTCGCAGAATCAAGACAACGCCTGGAAGTTCATCAAGTGGGCAACGAGCCCCGAGATGACGCTGGAGATTCAGCAGGAAGGCGTCCCGAGCGCCCGCACCTCGGTGTGGGAGAACCCGGAAGGCACATCGAGCTTCCCTGAGGAGCTTGCCAAGGCCATCAACGTCAACGGTCAGAACGGCGTCGGAAACGATCGTCCGCTCGTTGTTGGTGTCGCCGAAGCTCGCGAGATCGTCGGTGCGCCGATCGTCGAGGCGATCACGGGTGGCGATTCGGATGCTGCCGCCGATGACGCGAATACGAAATTCCAGGATCTCCTGGACTCTGAGAAATAGACACCGGATGCTGGCGCTCACGGTGAGCGCCAGCATCCGCCCTTCCCTCGCCGAGACGAACGAGTGAGACGAATGACAACGACGTCGCTGAACCAGGCCTCTGGCCGGGAGCGGTTTTCGCGGTGGGTCAATGACCGCCGCAAGTGGATCTTCGCCACGCCGGCCATGGTCTTTACGGCCATCCTGATCGGATTCCCGATCGGGTGGACCCTGTATTTGAGCGTTACGGACGCCAAAGGGTCGGTGCGTGCACCCGCCGACTTCATCGGAATCGAGAACTACCTGGACGTGCTGACAGACGTCGACAGGTTCTGGCCCGCGGTGATGCGCACGGGTGTCTTCACCTTCGGCGCGCTCGCCGTCGAGCTGGTCGCCGGAATGGCGATTGCGCTTCTGCTGTGGCGGCCGTTCAAGGCGCAGCGCTGGGTGCGCGTGGCCATTCTGCTGCCGTTCGTCGCAACGCCCGTGGCGATCGCGATGATGTGGCGACTGATCTTCGACCCGAACATCGGCTTCGCGAACCGCGTGCTCAGCTGGGTCGGCATACCGCCGCAACCCTGGTTCTCCGAACCCGCGACGACGCTTCCCACTCTGATGTTCGTCGACATCTGGGAATTCACCCCGATGATCGCGATCATTCTGCTGGCCGGGCTGACGTCTCTCTCGGACGAACCGGATGAAGCAGCGCGCATCGATGGCGCGGGAGCGTGGCAGCGATTCTGGTACATCACGCTGCCGCTGCTGCGGCCCGTTGTTCTCGTGGCCGTGCTGCTGCGTTCGATTGACGCCCTGAAGACCTTCGACCTCCTCTATGTGGTGAAAGGTCAGGGCGGCGGCTCGTTCCACGAGGCAGAGACCCTGAATATCTACGTGTACGGCCTCAGCTTCAAGTACAACGACTTCGGGACAGCATCCGCGGTTCTGATCATCTTCTTCCTGATGATCCTCGTGGTGATGTGGTTACTGACCTTCAGGCGAAAGGGGGCGAAGCTGTGAGCGCGACACTGCAGACCCGCAGCACTGCCGAGATCGGGAAGCCCCGGCGACCGGCTCGGGCAAAGGCTTACAGCGCATTCCGCGGCACGATGATCGTGCTGGTCGTGCTGACGTTCCTCGTGCCCCTCGCCTGGATGGTGATGGCGTCGTTCAAGACGAACGTCGACATTCACGACACGACGAAGTCGTTCATCTTCACACCGATCCTCGACAACTATTCTCACGTGCTCGGCAACGACGCGTACCTCAACTTCGTGTGGAACAGCTTCTGGGTGGCGTTCTGTGCGACGGGGATCTCACTGCTGATCGGGGTGCCGGCCGCGTACTCGATGAGCCGCTTCAACATGCAGAAGTCGGCGTTGCTCGTTCTTCTCGCGCGCATCATCCCCGGCGTGAGTCTGCTGGTGCCGTGGTACTACGTGTTCGCGAACCTCGGCTGGATCGGCGGCTACGGGGTGCTGATCATCTCGCACATGTTCATCCTCATCCCGATCAGCGTGTACATCATGATGTCGTTCTTCGACTCGATGCCGATCGAGCTGGAAGAGGCGTCGCTCGTCGACGGGCTCACGCCGATCGGCGCGTTCCTGCGCATCCTGCTGCCCCTGTCTGTGCCGGGCATTGCGACGGCCGGCATCCTGTCGTTCATCTTCTCGTGGAACAACTTCATGTTCGCCCTGGTTCTGTCGGGGTCGAACACAAAGACGCTGCCGGTCGCGGTGTTCGACTTCGTGTCGTACGCGAGCATCGACTGGGGTTCCATCATGGCCGCCGCGTGCATCATGACGCTGCCGATCATCGTGGTCGCCCTGTTCGCGCAGAAGTACATCGTGTCGGGCCTCACGGCCGGCGCGACGAAAGGGTAGCGGATGCTGTCACGCATGAACGCCGTGATGAAGACCGCGCCGGGCGAGGCAGGGGTCGGCCTGCACGAGGTCGACGTGCCCGAGCCCGCACCTGGCCAGGCGCGGATCCGCGTGACGGCGACCGGCGTGTGCGGCACCGACATCCACATCGCCCGCGATGAGTACGGTTACGAGGCACCCGTCGTGATGGGGCACGAGATCCTCGGCGAGGTGGATGCGGTCGGCGAGGGTGCCGACGAGAGCTGGGTGTCGCGGCGTGTGGCGACCGAGACCTACTTCAGCACGTGCGGTCGCTGCGCTGCGTGCCGTGACGGCCGCATCAATCTGTGCCCCAGCCGCCGCTCGATCGGATCATACGAGAACGGCGGATTCGCCCCGTTTGTCGTTGTTCCGGTGGAAAATCTGCATGCCGTTTCCCCGGTCGACGAAAGCTCGGATGCTGGCATCGGCGCGGTCCTCGCCGAGCCTCTCGCGTGCGTTGCGCACTGCCTGTGCGATCCACCCGTGATCTCAGCGGGAGACGAGGTTCTCGTTGTGGGCCCGGGTGCGATGGGCCAGCTGAGCGCCCAGGTCGCTCGGGCAGAAGGCGGGGTCGTGACGCTTGCCGGTCTGCCGAAAGACGCGGAGCGCCTGAACGTTGCTCGCCAACTGGGGTTTCGCACGACGACCGAGCGACCGGATGCTGACAGCTACGACGTCGTGATCGAGGCGTCGGGAAGCGCTCCGGGAGCGGAACTGGCTTTCGCCGCGGCGCGGCGGGCCGGGCGATACGTTCAGGTGGGCATCTTCGGGCGCGACGTTCCGATGCCGTTTGACGCTGTGCTGTACAAAGAGCTCACAGTGACGAGCGGCTTCGCATCGACACCAGCATCCTGGCGCCGCGCGATGACGCTCATCGAGACCGGTGCCGTGACGCTCGACCCCCTCGTGACGGAGCGCGTCCCGCTCGGTGACTGGCAGCGTGCATTCGAGAACATCCGCGCGGGCCGAGGCATCAAGACGGTCATTGTTCCCGACTGAGCCCATGAGGGCTCTGCCCTGACACGGCAGTCCCGCATCCGCCGCGATAGGAGCGGCGGGTGCGGGAGCCGAGGCGTGGGCTCTCGCCGATTCAGGGTGCGGTCGACGAGAGATGGCTGGGCGTCGATCGATATGCCGTCGCCACAAGGGCGCCAGCGAGCGTGAGCACCGCAGTGCCGACAAACAGCCAAGAGAAACCGGCGGTGAGTGCCTCGGGAGCAGCAACACCGGCTTCGGCGAGAGCGGCCGTGCGAGTGGCGGCCAGTGTCGAGAGCGCCGCGAGCCCGAGCGCACCGCCGATCTGCTGGCTCGTGTTCACGAGTCCACCGGCGAGTCCGGCCTCGCCGCCCTGCACACCGTCGACCGCGAGCTGGGTCGCCGTCACGAATGCGCCGCCGATGCCGAGCCCGATGAGGACCGTCGGGGCGAGAATCTGTGTCAGGAACACTGCGTCTGACGGAGCAAAGGCGAGCCAGACGAGCCCCGCGGCGAGCACGAGAAGTGACGTGATGAGAGTGGGCTTCGCGCCGATTCGCGTGATCGCGCCCGGCGCGACTCCGGCCGTCACGATGAGCCCGACGGCGAGAGGAAGCTGCGAGAGCCCCGCGGTGAGAGCGCTGTAGCCGAGCACGGCCTGCATATAGACGGAAAGCGCGAAGAACAGCGCGACCATGGCGGCACCGACCAACAGCATGACGATGTTGCCGACCGACAGGCTGCGGTTGCGGAAGACACTCAGCGGCACAAGGGGAGCGACAGCCCGGCGCTCGATCAGCACAAACGTGATCGCGAGGCCGATTGCCACAACGACGAGGGCAATGGTCAGAGGGTGCACGAAGCCGATCTGCTCGACGGCGCTCAACGCACCGACGGCCGAGACAAGCGCTCCGGTAGCCGTCACGGCTCCGGGGGTGTCGAGGCGCTGCGAGGGCGAGGCCGGGTCGGGCGATACGAGCAGCGGGATGGCGATGATGACCGCAAGGCCGATTGGCACGTTCACGAAGAACACCGATTGCCAGCCGAGGGATGCCGTGAGGATGCCGCCGAGCAGCACACCTGCGGCCGACCCGATTCCGGCGACGCCTCCCCAGACACCGAGTGCTTTTGCGCGCTCAGCCGGCTGCGTGAAGAGGTGGGTGAGAAGCGCGAGCGCGGCGGGAGCGAGCAGCGCGGCCGAAGCGCCTTGCAGCACGCGTGCAGAAATCAGCATCCCGCTGGTGAACGACAAGCCGGCAAGCGCTGAGGCGAGGACGAACCCGGTGCTTCCGAGGAGGAAGATGCGGCGGTGCCCGTATCGGTCGGCGAGGCGACCGCCCAAGAGCAGAAGCCCACCGAACGGCAGCACATACGCGGTGATCACCCACGCGAGTGCGACGGTGTCCATCTGCAGCGTGGTGCCGATGACGGGGAGGGCGATGTTGACGATGGTGGCGTCGAGAACGACGAGGAACTGTGCGAGTGCGAGGAAGCCGAGTGCGAGCCAGCGTTTTTGGCTGCGCGTCGACGAAACGGTTTCGATGGTGGTCGTGTGAGACATGAGAGTGGTCCTTTCGCAAAGCGCGTGTGGCGCCGCGGGGAGGGGGAGTGGGTCGTCGGGGCGAGTGGCCCCGACGACCCACCGGGTCAGTTCCAGAGCCCCAGCATCAGAAGGATGCTGAGGTCGAGGACTCCGAAGACGATCCACCAGGCTGTCTTCTCTCCGGTCCAGCGCGAGTGGCGCTGGTCAGGGACGGCCTGGGTTGGGTGTGTGGTGGTCATGGTTTTCTCCTTCGTGGTAAGCGTGTTACTGCCACTGCGTGAACATGGCGAGGGCGAGCAGCGCAAGAGGCGCGAGGGCGATCCAGCGCATAGTGATGTCGCGTGTCATTTGTTTCTCCTTTCGATGATTTGAGTGTCTGATCACTCACTCTTGAGCGCGTGCGCAATGCATGCTCTGCTGAGCGAGAGTCACTGGGGGTGTCGGATGCCGTGGGAGAGGATCTGTGCCCACGCGGTGTCGTGTTCGTCGACGCGGGCGGCGACGAGCAGGTGGCAGAGCTGGCCGTAGGCAACGAAGCTCTGCACCTGGTCATCGCTGCCGCCGGAACGGCTCTTCGCGAAGGAGGTGACCTGCTCGAGGCCAGCTCTGAGCGCCTCGCCGATCTCGGGGATGTCAGCGACCGACATGGCGTGCGCCTGCAGCATGAGGAGGCGCCGATCCGAAATGAGCTCGGCGTATGCCCCGCCCATCGCATAGAGGATCGCCTCGGGCGTCTGCTCGGGGGCTTCGTCAGCGCCCTGGGCAATAGCTTCGATGATCTCGGCGAAGCACGACTCGAGCGCGACGACGAAGAGGCTCTCTTTGCTGGGGAAGAGTTTGAAGACGTAGGCGGGAGAGATCTTGGCGGTGCGAGCCACGGTGGCGACTGTCGTGCCATGGAAGCCGCCTCGTGAGAACTCGTCAAGCGCCGCCGAGGCGACGATGGGTCGCCGGCTCTCGGCCGTGGAGAGTATTGAGCTTCGCTGAGTCATATGAGTGACTGTACACTCACTCTTTCGTTCTTGCAACACCGAGGCGAACTTAGATTGCGTGAGCATCGACGGCGGCGAGTGCGACGTCAGCGATGGCGCGGACCTCCGCTGCCGATCCTCCGTCGCGGGCACGAGTCGACATGCCGGCAATGACGGCGATCGTAAACTCGGCCAGGGCGTCGGCATCGGTGGATGCGTCGAGGAAGCCGTCGTCGATGCCCCGGCGCAGGTGTCCGGCGAGGCGCGCTGTCAGGGTCCGGCGCTCGTCCGCGAGACGCGGTTCGCTCAAGAGAAAGCACCCTGGCGGTGTCTTCTCGTCAGTGTATGACTCGACGGTGACGCGGAAGAGTTCGGCAAGGCCGTCGCGCACATTCGGTTGAGAGAGGGTTTTGTCCATCTGGGCGGTGACGCTCGCGACATAGTGGGCAGCGGCCGAAGCGAAGAGGGTGTCTTTGTCGCCGAACGCGGCGTACAGACTCGGTGCAGTGATGCCCAGCGTGGCCGTGAGGTCGCCGATCGTCGTTCTCTCGTAACCGTTCTGCCAGAAGCGCTCCATTGAGAGCAGGAGTGCGGCGTCTTGGTCGAAGCTGCGAGGGCGACCTGTCATGTCGACATTCTATAACAATCACTAGTTAACGTGTTACGGTGACGGTTCTATAACAAGCACTATAGAAGGGTAATGATGCAGATTTCAGGGAAGGCCGTGCTGGTCACCGGAGCGAATCGCGGAATCGGCGCCGAGTTCGTCAGACAGTTGAAGGCACGGGGTGCACGCACGGTCTATGCGGCGGCACGTGATGTGTCGACGATCACAGAGCCGGGTGTCAAGCCGATTGGACTCGACGTCACGAACGCGCAGCACATTGCGGAACACGCGTCGGAGCTCGACGACATCCAGGTGATCATCAACAACGCCGGGATTGCGACGGGGGAGTCCCTGATCGAGGGCGACCTGGACGAGATTCGGCGCGAGGTGGAGACAAACGCTTTTGGGCCGCTCCTGCTCGCCCGCGCATTCGCCCAGACGCTGGCGGATCAGGGTGGGGGTGCGATTGTGAACGTCGTCTCGGCGGCATCCTGGTTTGCGGCGCCGGGAGCGACAGCGTACGCGCTGTCGAAAGCTGCCGCGTGGAGCGCGACTGACGGAATCCGCGTCGAGCTCGCCCGACAGGGCACGCACGTTCTCGCCGTACACATGGCGCTTGTCGACACCGATATGACGGCGGGTGTGGATGCCCCGAAAGCCTCTGCTTCAGAGGTCGTCACTGCTGTGCTCGACGGACTCGAGGCGGGAGCGACCGAGGTGCTTGCCGACGAGGCGACGCGTGGTCTGAAGTTGAGCCTGAGTGCGACCCCCGAGGTGCGTTACGCGGAGTATCTGGGGTGACCGAGGGTGCGAGGCAGCGCGCGGGGCGCTGCCTCGCAGCATCCGGTCATCGGAATCCGCCATACACCGCGCGGGCGCGCATCTGCGCTGCCTCACGCTCGATGCGGGCGAACTCGTTCTGACGAGCGGTGTACGGGTCGATGTCGAACCGCTGCCGCCGCCATCTGGCGGTGAGCCGTGTCAGCCATGACTCGCGCCGTGCCCGGCGTGAGGGACGTGGCCGACGTGGTGGTTCCGGCGATTCCGGTGGCCGAGTACTCGGCGGGTGCAGAGTCTCGGTTGACGACTGCGGTGAATGCAGTGTTGTCGAGGGGATTGTTGTGGTGTGCACTGTGTTTCCTTGCGTTGTGGTGAAGCTCGTGCGGGCACGCTGAAGATCCCCGACACTCGGGTGTCAGGGCACGACAAACGTCGTGATGAGAAGCCGACCGATGGCCCGCACGAAAACGGATGGCTGATCGGCGAGAAGACAGCGACTCAGTAGTCGCAGATGAGGGCCTGTGTCAGGCGCCTCCTAAGCGGAGCAGTGTGCTCGAGATGCGCGTCGCGCGCTGAGCGTTATGCGGCCCCGCGAGAGAGGCGGATCACACGATCGCAGAAGACATTGCCTGCGGCACCCTGGTCACTCCGGGTCATTGCGATAATCATTGTCGCCTCCTCTCTACGTGTCGTTTCTTGGATGAACGACAGCATTACAGGATATGGGTATGCGTTATCCCAGCGCAAGCGTTTGTGAGAAAAACTTTGAGAAAGTGTCGAATTAAGGTCGGATGACCACGTTCTCGAACGGTTCGCCCGCCAGCGCGTGATCGATCTGGCGTCGCAGCAGCGCGGCCATGCGCGGCAGCATTGCCGTGGATGCGCCGCCGACGTGCGGTGAGACCAGCACGTTCTCGAGCGAGAACAGCTCGTGGCCCTCGGGCAGAGGCTCGGGGTCTGTGACGTCGAGGCCGAACCGCAGTCGCCCGGTGCGTGCCTCGGCAAGCAGGGCATCGGTGTCGATGACGGGCCCGCGCGCAACGTTGACGACGAGTGCGCCGTCGGGCAGGGCGGCGAGGAACGCAGCATCCACCATGTGTGTTGTCTCGTCGTTGAGCGGAACCGAGAGCACGACGATCTCAGCGTCGCGCAGCAGCGTCGGCAGCTCGTCGAAACCGTGGATGTGGCCGTTGTCGGTGTCACGGGCGGTGCGAGCGACACGCGTGATCGACGTTTCGAAGCCGTCGAGACGTCGTTCGAGCGCCACACCGATGCCGCCATACCCCACGATCAGAACGCGCCGGTCGGCCAGGCTGGCGTAGCGAGCCGGAGACCACGTCGCCTTCGCCGACGCACGCACAAAATCGGGGATGCCGCGCTGGGACGCGAGAATGAGCGCCATGGCGAGCTCGGCCGTCGACGCTTCGTGCACGGACGCCGCATTGGCGAAGACGCGATCTGCGGGCAGGAAGGTGCGCACGCCGTCATAGCCGATCGACTGACTCTGCACGAGCTGCGTCGTTGCCGAGGCGAGAAGCGCGAGCGGCTGGGGGCCGCCCATGTACGGCCCGACAGCGATGTCGATGTGGCCGACGGGTGCAGGCCCGTCCATGTCCCACCGAATCATCTCGACGCCGTCGGGAACAACGCCGACCATTGTGCGCAGGGCGTTACCGGGGGTGCTGACGACAAGCCGCTGAGTCATGGTTCGAGCCTACCGCCGTGCCAGGCACGTCTCATCTCGATGACGGTTACTGCCGTCGGGGGCGCACGACAGCCGCAGCCACCGCACCGATCACGATGCCGAGCAGTGCACCCGTGAGCGCAGAGACGAGGATGTTCGCGCCGAGCAGCCCAAGGAACATTCCGAGGCCGGCGTGAGTGACCACGCTCAGAAACACGCCGCGCAGCACGTTGCCCGCGAGAACGCCCCACACGGTGGCGAGGAGCGCGCGCCCGAAGACCCGGCCCCGTGATGCGGACGGGTGCCGCGCGTGTGTTGCCCGCGTGTGAAGCGCGGCAACGGCGACCATGACGAGGGCTGTCACGATGTCGACGACCCAGAAGAGCCATGTGGTGCCCCCGAGCGGCGCGATGCGCAGCGCCGGGATCAGATCCGGGAGCCCAGCCGCGGCCGGGACGGCAAGCGCGGGGAACCACGTGATCGCGGTCCCCGTGACGACCCACACACCCACAAGAATCGAAGCGACGATGAGGGAGATCGCGACCGTCGGCGTGACGCGGTCGCGCACCTGTTCAGACAGCGGCGTCGACATGCCGAGATGGTAGCATCGCCCGCAACCGGATGGCAGTCGACGACGACAGTCGAGGAGGGCACCGTGAGGTGGGGAGCACGCGCATGGGCGGCGACCACGATCGTTGCTGTGGTCGCGGCCGGCGGAGTGGCGGCGGCGCTGCGAGACGCCGGGCCTGAACGCGCAGCATCCTTCATCACCGACGGCCAGGGGCGCTCGCTCGTCCAGCACGGATTTTCGACGGCCGGGAGTGCCAAGAGCGCACCCGATGGCCTTCCCGATTTCAGCGAAGCCGATCTCGATGCCGAGCATGCCGATATGGGAACGAACTTCGTGCGGTTTCTCATCTCGTGGCGCATGGTCGAGCCAAGCCCCGGAGTGTATGACGAAGGCTATCTGGACGACGTTGCCGAGCGCGTGTCGTGGTACGCCGACCGCGGCTACCACGTGATGCTCGATATGCATCAGGACCTGTGGAGCATGGCGATCACACCCGATGGCGCGCACGGCAACGGGGCGCCGGCCTGGGCGACCTACATGGACGGTCTGCCCGTGAATGACCACGACATGTGGGAGCTCTATTACCTCGAACCCGGGGTGATCCGCGCCTTCGACAATTTCTGGAACACGACGGGCGAGCATCCCGAGTTGCAACAGCATTACGCGCATGCCTGGCAGAAGGTCGCATCGCGCTTTGCCGATGAGGATGCTGTCGTGGCGTACGACCTCATGAACGAGCCCTACGGCGGCACACTTCAGGGCGCACGCTTCGAGGCGGGCCCGCTGACCCAGATGTACCAGTTGACGGTGAATGCGATTCGCGAGGTCGACGCCGATACGTGGGCGTGCCTTGAACCGCAGGCGATGGGGTTCAACTGGGGGCTGCCGAGTGGTCTCGGATTTGTGGAGGACTCACGAGAGGGCGGGCCGCGCATCGCCTTCTGCCCGCACCTCTACCCGCTGCCAATGGACCTCGGTGATGGGTACAGCGGATCGTCGAAAGGTCTCGTCGACGGGACGATCAGTGTGTGGACGGCGAATACGCTGCGCACCGCCGAAGCGCTTGGAGGCGTGCCGATCATTCTCGGTGAGTTCGGCCTCGACACGACGCTTCCCGGTGCACTCGACTACGTCGACGCGGTGTACGACATGGCGGCATCGACCGGCATGGGCGTTGCGTACTGGTCGCGCGACGATGGCTCGTGGGGGCCGTACGACGAAGATGGCACGGCGCGCAATCTCGTCTCGGTGCTCGACCGGCCGTACCCGCGCGCGGTCGCTGGCGAGATCGTCGAGTGGACGTCGGGCGACGGCGAACTGACACTCGAGTTCATTCCGGATGCTGAGGCCAAAGCATCGACGGAGATCTACCTTCCGCCCGATGCGTTCCCCGACGGCCCCGTTGTCGACGGGGCCGAGATCGAGGCATGGCTTCCGTCCGACGGCATCCTCACGATCGTGCCTGGCTCCGACCCGGGAGCCGACTCGATCACGGTGACGATCAGCGCGGCGTGAGAGGCCGCGTTGACCGGCGGGATCGCGCAGACGGGGTCAGTCGTCGGTGGTGATGAGGTCGCCGCTGACAGCATCCACTGTCACTTCGTAGTCTTCGCCTGACTCGGCGTCGACGTCGAATTGCCACTGCGGGCCGTGCTGCGTCCCCTCGAGCTTCCACTCGTTGACGGTGCCGTCTTGCGCGTCGAGCGCTGTGGCGAGGGCGTCCTCCCACGAGACGATGTTGTCGAGATCAACCACCTCTGAGGTCTTTTCGGCAACGTCGTCAGAGTCGATGGGCTCGGTCTCTTCGCTCAATTGCTCGCCGGTGTCGGCGTCAATGCGCACCTCGTACTCCTCAGAGTCTGAGACGAGCTCGATCGAATAGGCGTAACGGTCGCGGCTCCAGTCGAGCTCGACCTCCGCGAGCTCACCGTCGAAGTTGCCCATGGCCGTTTCGACAGCATCCTGCCACGAGACCTCGAACTCGGTCGTGGCCAGATCGGCACCGCGTTCCGTCGCGTCGCCGGTGTCGCCTCCCTCATCGCTGCCTTGGCTGCCGCCGTCATTCGTCGAGCCGGACGACGAACCCGAGTCGGGCGAGGAGTTCGTGGTGTCGCTGGCAGGTGCGCACCCGGCAAGTGTCAATCCGAGCGCAAGTGCTGCTGCCGTGATCGCTGTTGTGCGGATGCTGTGGAGTCTCATATCGCCACCATAAGCACGAAACGATGAATAGGCACTGATCATGAGAGGAGTCTCATTTTGCCTTCATCGAGTACGACGTCGCTGACGTCTGGATGCGCCAGACACGACAGCAGTCACGGGGCGAAGCGCCGTGGGCTGGTCGTGCGAGCGACGAGATCACGCAGTGACTCGAGACTGCCGGTCACTGCGCCACGCGCACGTGCCTGCACGAGCACGTTGCCGAGCGCGGTCGCCTCGACCGGGCCGGCGAGCACGGGCAGTCCCGCGCGCTCGGCCGTCAGCCGGCAGAGCAGCTCATTCTGTGAGCCGCCGCCGACGATGTGAATGACGTTCACCCGCTTTCCCGAGAGGGCGGATGCTGTCTGCACAGCGTCCGCGAACGCGTCAGCGAGGCTCTCGATGATGCACCGGACCATCGCTGCACGCGAGGTGGGAACGGGCTTGTCGTGCTCGCGCAGCCACGCGGCGATGCGCTGCGGCATGTCTCCCGGCGGCATGAACCGGGCATCGTTGGCATCGAAGATGGGCACGGCGTCCGTGACTGCCGATGCGGCACTCAGCAGAGCCGGCAGATCGATCGACGCCCCGGACTCGGCCTCCCACGTGCGCACCGATTCAGACAGCAACCACAGGCCCATGACGTTGTGCAGAAAGCGCACGCGCCCGTCGACGCCTCCTTCGTTCGTGAAGTTCGCCTCGCGTGCGGCGTCCGTGATCACCGGATGCTCGAGCTCGACGCCCACGAGACCCCACGTGCCGCAGCTGATGTACGCGGCATCGGGGTCGGTCATTGGCACCCCGACGACGGCAGACGCCGTGTCGTGCGACCCGACCGCGGTGACCGGCGTCCCGCCGAGACGCGTGGTGTCGGCCGCGGCGCCGGCGACAGTGCCGATTGTCTCTCCCGGTCGCACGAGCGGAGCGAGGATGCTGCGGGGCAGCCCGAGCCGCGCGATAAGCTCTGCGTTCCATCCGCTGCCGTCCGGTCGCAGCAGCCCCGTCGTGGAGGCGTTCGTCACCTCGGCCGCGGCCTCGCCTGTCAGCCAGTATGCGACAAGGTCCGGCAGCAGCAGCATTCCGTCTGCGAGGTCAAGACCTCCGGACTCGCGGTCGGCCTCGAGCTGATAGAGCGTGTTGAACGACAGAAACTGCAGCCCATTCGCGGCATGCAGCTCGGCGAACGGCGTCGCCGCATGCACACGCTGCACCGCAGCATCCGTTCTGCCGTCGCGGTAGTGAAACGGTGGTGCCAGTAACTCGCCGCCGCGCATCAGACCGTAGTCGACGGCCCACGTGTCGATGCCGATCGATGCGATGTGGCCCCGTTGTGTGCCTCCGCCTCTGCCGCTGCTGGCGCTGCTGCTCGGGTTGCTGCCGGAACCGTCGCTGCTTTCTGAGGCGCCACCGATGCTGCCGACGGAGACGCTGCCCCCGGTGTCACCCTGGCCGGCAACGGATGCTGCTTCGCGCAGCCCCTCGGTGACGGCGCGATAGATTGCGGCAACGTCGACGTGCAGCTCGTCGTGCATCGTGACCGCTCCCGTGGGGAAGCGGCTCACCTGCTGAAGCCGCAGCTCATCTGGGCCCACATGCCCGAGCATGACGCGGCCGCTGGATGCCCCGATGTCGACGGCGGCGACCGTGGTGACGCTCATCGGCCGCCTCCTGCATCGCCGTGCGCGGCACTTCTGTGCGCGCTCCTGTCATCAACACACTGTGCGCTCCTGTTTTGGATCTGCGCTACAGAAAAATCTGGAGCGCAGATCCGATTCTGCAGCGCCATCATCGCAAGAACGCTGCCGCGACCCCAGCGTCCACGGGAATGTGCAGCCCTGTCGTGTGGTCGAGGTCGCTCGTGCACAGGACGAACACCGCATTGGCGACGTTCTCGGGCACAACCTCGCGCTTCAGGATCGTGCGCTGAGCGTAGAACTTGCCGAGGTCCTCTTCGGGGATGCCATATGTCTTGGCACGGTTCGCGCCCCAGCCGGAGGCGAAGATGCCGGAGCCGCGCACCACGCCATCCGGGTTGATGCCGTTCACCTTGATGCCGTGCTCGCCCAGCTCGGCGGCCAGCAGTCGCACCTGGTGCGCCTGGTCGGCCTTCGTCGCCGAGTACGCGATGTTGTTCGGCCCGGCGAACACCGAGTTCTTGCTCGAGATGTAGACGATGTCGCCACCCAGCTGCTGGTCGATGAGAACGCGCGCCGCGTGTTTTGACACGAGGAACGATCCCTTGGCCATCACATTGTGCTGCAGGTCCCAGTCTTTCTCGGTGGTCTCGAACAGCGACTTCGACAGCGACAGCCCGGCGTTGTTCACCACGAGGTCGAGGCCGCCGAACGCGAGCACTGTCTCGTCGATCGCTGCTTTGACAGCATCCTCGTTCGAGACGTCGGCGGCAATTCCGACGGCCACGTCGCTCGAGCCGATTTCGGATGCTGCGGCCCGCGCCTTCTCAATGTCGAGGTCCGCGATGGCGACGCAGGCTCCCTCGGCGGCGAGGCGCTTCGCGATGGCCTTGCCGATTCCGGATGCTGCGCCCGTGACGAGTGCGATGCGCGTCGCGAGCGGCTTGGGCTTCGGCATCCGCTGCAGCTTCGCCTCTTCGAGGGCCCAGTACTCGATGCGGAACTTCTCGGCCTCGTCAATCGGCGCGTAGCTCGAGAGGCCCTCGGCCCCGCGCATCACGTTGATCGCGTTGACGTAGAACTCGCCGGCGACGCGCGCGGTCTGCTTGTCTTTGCCGTAGCTGAACATTCCGACGCCCGGCACGAGGATGATCAGCGGGTCGGCGCCGCGCATTGCGGGGGAGTCGGCGTCGGCGTGGCGGTCGTAGTAGGCGGCGTAGTCGGCGCGGTACTGCTCGTGCAGTTCGGGCAGGCGCTCGAGGATCTGCTCGACGCTGGCCGTCGCGGGCATGTCGATGACGAGCGGCTTCACCTTTGTGCGCAGAAAGTGGTCGGGGCAGCTGGTGCCCAGCGCGGCCAGGCGGGGGTGCTCACGGTGCGCGAGGAAGTCGAGGACGGCGTCGGAGTCGGTGAAGTGCCCGACCACGGGGCGGTCAGCGGATGCCACGGCACGCAGCGCCGGGGCGAGGGCGGCGGCCTTCGCACGCCGCTCTGCCTCCGGAAGGGCACCGTATCCGTCGAGCTCTTCCCCGAACGGCTCGGCCTTCGAATGCGCGGCGATGTATTCGGCCGCCGTGTCGATGATCCAGAGTGAGTTCTTCTCCGCCTCGGCAGAGGTGTCGCCCCAGGCGGTGATGCCGTGTCCGCCCAGAATGCAGCCGACAGCATCCGGATTCTGTTTCTTGATGGCGGCAATGTCGAGCCCGAGCTGAAAACCGGGGCGGCGCCACGGCACCCACACAACCTTCTCGCCGAAGATCTCGGTGGTCAGGCGCTCGCCGTCAGCAGCCGTCGCGATCGCGATTCCCGAGTCGGGATGCAGGTGGTCGACGTGGGCTGCATCGACAAGGCCGTGCATCGCCGTGTCGATCGAGGGCGCAGCGCCTCCCTTGCCGAAGAGCGTGTGGTCGAACGCGGCGACCATCTCGTCTTCACGCTCGACGCCCGGGTAGACATTCTGCAGTGAGCGCAGACGATCGACCCGCAGCACGGCGAGACCCTTCTCAGTGAGCGTGCCGAGGTCGCCGCCGGATCCCTTCACCCACATGAGTTCGACGTTCTCGCCGGTGACGGGGTCGGTCTCGAGGCCCTTCGCCGAGGTATTGCCTCCGGCGAAGTTGGTGTTCTTGGGGTCGGCGCCGAGGCGATTGCTGCGCGCGATGAGCTCGGAGGCTGTCGGATTAGTCATTGTCTCTCCACAGAAGTTGATGGTGTTGGGCGCGGCGGTGTGGGCTATGCGCCCCAGCCGGCCTGCGTGCCGCCGACGCGCTCACTTTCGATCTTCTGCTGGTAGCCCGACTCGGCATACGCGGCCATCGGGTCGGCGGGCAGACCGCGCTCTTCGCGCCATGCGGCGAGATCGGGGCGGACGTCGGTGTAGAAGGCGTCCATGAGGATGCCGTTGGCCTTCAGTACATCGTGCTCGTTCTGAGCTGCCGCGAGGGCATCGCGGTCGAGCAGAAGTGCACGTGCCGTCATCTCCTGGACGTTCAGCACCGAGCGGATCTGCCCGGGGATCTTGTCTTCGATGTTGTGGCACTGGTCGAGCATGAAGGCGACGTCTGAGGTTCCGTAGCCGCCGCCGCGCACGACTTCGAGGATGATCCGGAACAGCTGGAACGGATCCGCTGCTCCGACGATGAGGTCGTCGTCGGCGTAGAAGCGCGAGTTGAAGTCGAACGAGCCGAGCTTGCCGAGGCGCAGCAGCTGGGCGACGATGAACTCGATGTTGGTGCCCGGTGCGTGGTGGCCGGTGTCGAGGCAGACTTTCGCCTTGTCACCGAGCGCACTGACCTGGGCGTAGGAGGTTCCCCAGTCCGGAACATCGGTGTGGTAAAAAGCGGGCTCGAAGAACTTGTACTCGAGCACCATGCGCTGGTCGTCGCCGAGACGTGCATAGATGGCTTCGAGCGACTCGTGCAGCCAGTCCTGGCGCGAGCGGATGTCGGCCTGCCCTGGGTAGTTCGTGCCGTCCGCGAGCCAGATCTTGAGATCGCGGCTTCCTGTGGCGTTCATGACGTCGATGCAGCGGAAGTGATGGTCGATCGCCTGCTGCCTCACGGCCGGATCCGAGTGTGTGAGTGAGCCGAACTTGTAGGTGTCGTCCTGGAACGTGTTCGAGTTGATGGTGCCGAGGCCGACGCCCTGCTCGGCAGCGTAATCGCGCAGAGCGCTGTAGTCGTCGACGGTGTCCCAAGGGATGTGCAGCGCCACGGCGGGCGCGAGGCCGGTGAAGCGGTGGACCGTGGCAGCATCCGCAATCTTCTCTTCGACCGTGCGCGGCGTGCCCGGCGTACCGAATACCTTGAAGCGGGTTCCCGAGTTCCCGAACGCCCAGGAGGGCAGTTCGATGGCCTGCTTGGCCAGCTCGGGGGTGATGTCAGCGAAAGACATTGATTCTCTCCTTTGAAGGATGGCGTCGGCAGCGATGATTGAGAGTGCAGTGGGCCGAAAGAGATTGATTGAATCGTTTCATTAACGGTATCTCGTACGGCGCGAGACCGCAAACGGAAGGTGGGGGCGAGGATGCGCAGGCGGTTGTGAGTGCCGGCGCATCCTCGACGGGTGATACGACTAGAAGTCGAAGTCGTCGATGTTGTCGGCATCGAAGACGAACGGATCCCCGAGTGTGACGACGCCGTCGGCGCCGACCTCGTATGAGGTCTGGTCCGTGCTGAGGCCGTCGACCTCGAAGGTGTCGCCCTCTTCGCCCGTGATGTCACCGTCGATCATCGCCTTCGCAGCGTACGCGGCGAGAATGCCGAGATCTTCCGGGTTCCACAGCGCGAACGAGGTCACGGTGCCGTCTTCCACGTACTCGCGCATGTCATTCGGCGTGCCGAGACCGGTGAGCGCGACCTCGCCCTTGAAGTCGGAGGTGGACAGGTAGCGCGCGGCCGCAGCGATGCCGACCGTTGTGGGCGAGATGATGCCCTTGAGGTCGGGGTACGTCGAGAGCAGCGCCTCTGTCTTGTCGAACGAGGTCTGGTCGTCATCGTTGCCGTAGACGGTGTCGACGAGCTCGATGTCCGGGTAGTCCGAGTCGAGGTACGTCTTCATCTCTTCGATCCACGCGTTCTGGTTCGTCGCGTTGGCAGCCGCCGAGAGAATCGCAATCTGTCCCTCACCGTCGATCTGCTCGGCAATCAGGTCAACCTGCTTCTTTGCGATGAGCTCGGCGTTCGATGCCGACACGTAGATGTCGCGGCACTCGGGGTCGACGTCGGAGTCGAACGTGACCACGGCGACGCCGGCGTCCTGCGCCTCGCCGAGGGCATCGCAGAGCGCGTTCGGGTCGTTGGCCGAGAGCACGATGGCGTCGACGCTCTGCTGGGTGAGCGTGTTGATGTACGTCACCTGGCCGTCTGCGGTGGCCTCGGTCGGGCCGACCTCCTTATAGGTGCCGCCGAAGCCCTCGACGGCCGACTGCCCTGCCGCGTCCGATGCCTCGAAGTACGGGTTGCCGAGGCTCTTCGGCAGGAACGCGATGTCATAGGAGTCGCCTCCGCCATCGCCTCCGCCGTCCCCGCCGCCATCGCTGGCGGAACAGGCTGTTGCGGTGAGTGATACGCCCAGAGCCAGCGCCACGAGCGCCATGCCTGATCGGGAGCGTTTGCTGAACAACGTCATTGTTCGTCCTTCTTTCTGTGTTGTGCAGGGGTAAAGCAGGGTCAGGATGCTGCGGCCGCAGCGCGCCGTCGTTGGACGAGTCTCTGGATCGCAGTGATGATCGACGGCACGATCACCGAGACGACCAGCAGAAGCCCGGTCGCGACGTTGATGACGTCGGACGAAACATCGGCCAGGCGCAGGGCGCTGCGCAGGGCGCCGATGACGAGCACACCCGCGATGACGCCGACGAGTGAGCCGCGGCCGCCGAAGATCGACACGCCGCCGACGAGCACGGCTGCCACGACGACGAGCTCGAGGCCCATGGCGTTGTCGCCGCGCGCCGAGTCATAACGCAGCGTCCAGAACACACCGGCCAGTGCCGAGACAGTGCCTGTTGCGACGAAGAACCAGAATTTGAGGCGCCCGGCGTTGATGCCGGAGAACGCGGATGCTTCTTTGTTGAGGCCGATCGCATACGTGCTGCGTCCCGTACCCGTGAAGTGCAGGATCACGATCGCGATGATTGCCAGCACGATGAAGACGATCAGGACGGTGGGGATCGCCGTTCCGCGCCCGAACAGTCGCTCCTTGACGAGATCGGTGAAGACATCGGGGAAGCCGGTCACGGCGGTGGTGCCGAGGATTCCGACGGCGATGCCTCGGTAGAGGGCGAGCGAGCCGATCGTCACGGCGAGGGAGGGGAGCCCGAGCGCGGTCACAAGAAAACCGTTGACGGCGCCGCCGACGATGCCCACGACGAGCGCCGCGGCGACCGCCGCGGGCACGGGGACGCCGGCCTGGAACAGCGCGCCGATCGTGACGCTCGACAGCCCGACCATGCTCGCGACCGACAGGTCGATCTCACCCGTGATGATGACGAAGGTCATGGGCAGGGCGATGAGCAGAACGGGGAAGACGTCGAGGATCAGGAAGTACAGGGTGTTCGGCGTGTTGAAGTTGTCGACGCTTACCGAGGCGATGATCCACACGATGACGAGCAGTGCGATGATCGCCGCGGAACGTCCGAACAGCAGGGTCCGCAGGCGAGTGCCGACAGACGGGGCCGCGGGAGCCGTCGTCGTCGCTTCAAGCGTGCGCGTCATGAGCGGGCTCCTTCGCGTTCGGAGGAGGACGATTGTCGTTCTTTGGTGAGTGCTCTCTGTGCGCGGGTGTACAGCACGCGGTCGAGAACGATGGCGCCGATGATCAGCGCGCCGACGACGGCCTGCTGCCAGAAGTCCTGGATGCCGACCGTGGGCAGTGCGCGGTTGATCGTCGACAGCAGTACGGCACCGAGTGCAGCACCCAGCACGGTGCCGCTGCCGCCGAAGATCGCGACACCGCCGATGACGGCAGCGGCGACCGAATCCAGCTCCATGCCGCTGCCCGCCGTCGCGCTGACGGTTGCATACCGTGCGGCGTACATCACACCAGCGATGCCCGAGAGTGTTCCCGAGATCACGAATGTGCCGAACACGCGGCGTGCGACGGGAAGGCCGTACAGCTCAGCAGCATCCGGATTCGACCCGATCGCGTACAGGTCACGGCCCGAACGCGCGTAGCCGAGGTAGTAGGCAAGGACGGCGAAGGCGATGAGCGCGATCACGGTGAGCCAGGGGATGCCGAAGAGCGACCCTGTGCCGATCGCTGTGAAGTCGCTCGGCAGATCGGAGGCGTTGATGCGCGTGGAGCCGGCCCACGCGATGTCGATGCCGCGATAGATGTAGAGGGTGCCCAGCGTGATGACCAGGGCGGGCACCTTCGCGACGCTCACGAGGAGACCGTTGATGACGCCAAGACCGGTGCCGAGCAGAATGCCGAGGACGATCACCAGGATTGTCGGTGCGCCGGGCCAATCGGTGAACATGCGGCCCGTTGCGTAGGCCGAGAGTCCGAGGACAGCGCTGACCGACAGGTCGATGTTGCGGGTGATGACGACGACGGCCTGGGCGATGGCCAGCAGCACGAGGATCGACGGAGTCAGCAGCAGGTTGCGGAAGCCATCAGAGCCGAACGCGAAGTTGGAGTTGAAGAGTGTCGCGATGACGATCACGACGATGACGGCGAGGGCGACGCTGGTCTCGCGGCGTTTGACGAGCGCAGCCAGGCGGGAGGTCGTGGCGCTCATGCTGCTTCCTCCGTTCGGGTCGCGGCGGTCATAACGGCCTCTGACGTGGCTTCGTCGCGCGAGAACTCGGCGGTCAGACGCCCTTCGCGCACGACGAGCACGCGGTCGCTCATGCCCAGGACCTCGGGAAGTTCAGACGAGATCATGAGGATGGCCATGCCCTCCTGTGCGAGTTCATCGAGAAGGCGGTGAACCTCAGCTTTGGTGCCGACGTCGATGCCGCGTGTCGGCTCATCGACAATGAGCAGGCGTGGATTCGTCGCGAGCCACTTGGCGAGGACGACCTTCTGCTGATTGCCACCCGACATCGTTCCCGCATCACTCTCGAGCGAGCCCGCCTTGACGCGCAGCTTCGCTGCACCGTCATGGGCGCGGTCATACTCGCTGCGACTGGACATGAGACCCCACTTGGCCAGGGAGCGTCTGATGACGAGCGTCATGTTCCGGGCGACGGACATGTCGACGATGAGGCCCTGCTGGCGCCGGTCTTCGGGAACGAGGCCGATGCCCGCTGCGATGGCCTTGCGCGGGTTGCCCTTGGCGAGCATGTTGCCATCGATGCGGACGACCCCGGACGCGTAATCGTCGATGCCGAAAATTGCGCGGGCGATTTCGCTGCGTCCGGCACCGACGAGTCCCGCGAGTCCGACGATCTCGCGCTCACGCACGGTGAAGGTGATACCGGAGAAGGTGCCGGGAGAGCCGAGGTTCTCGACTGAGAGGACGACATCGCCCGGCTGCGTCCCTTCAGTTTTCGGAAAGAGTGTGTCGACGTCGCGCCCGACCATGCGCGTCACGATTTCGGCCGGTGTCACGTCGTCGATGTTGTGTGTGGAGATGTAGGCACCGTCGCGCATGACGGTTACCGTGTCGCACAGGTCGAAGATCTCGTCGAAGCGGTGCGAGATGAAGATGATTCCTCGGCCTTCGTCACGAAGGGCACGGGCGATGGTGAAGAGGCGCTTGACCTCGATACCGCTGAGCGCCGCTGTCGGCTCGTCCATGACGAGGACGCGGGCGTCGAGCGAGATTGCCTTTGCGATCTCGAGGATCTGCTGGTCGGCGATCGAGAGTCCGAGTGCCTGGCGCGACGGGTCAATGGAGACGCCGAGGCGTTCGAAGAGCGCTGAGGTCTGCTCGTTCATGACGTGCCGGTCGATGGCGCCGCCCGCGCGCACCGGATGCCGGCCCATGAAGACGTTCTCGGCGACCGTGAGGTCGGGGAACAGCGTGGGCTCCTGGTAGATCACGGCGATTCCCGCGTCCTTGGCATCGGCCGTCGATCCGAAGTCGACCTCAGATCCCGCGAGCGTGACGGAGCCGGAGTCGCGGCGATGCACGCCAGCGATCACCTTGACGAGCGTCGACTTGCCTGCGCCGTTCTCACCGACGAGTGCATGAATCGAGCCGGGGGACAGCGCGAGGCTGCCGGAGTCGAGGGCGACGACGGACCCGAAGGTCTTGCGGACGTCGCGCAACTCGAGAACGGGTGGGGTGTCGGGGATCGTCATCGATCGTGCTCCTGCGAGATAGAGATATAGGGAGGTATGAATCGTTTCAGCAGTGGCCTCAGACTAGGGTCGTCCCAAACTGCATGTCAAGTGGTCAGCTGTCTTGTGATCAAAGTGAGACGATTCACGCTGGCGTGTATGCTGACGTCTAGCTCTTTACGGGAGGTTGAATGTCCGTCAGCGTTCGCAATGTCGCAGACAAGGCGGGAGTGTCCGTCGGCACCGTGTCCAACGTGCTCAACCGCCCCGAAAAGGTGGCGAAGGCAACCGTCGAGCGGGTCACCGCCGCGATCGCCGAGCTTGGCTTCGTGCGCAACGATGCGGCGCGTCAGCTGCGCGCCGGGCGGAGCCGAAGCATCGGGCTGTCCGTCCTCGACATCGGCAACCCGTTCTTCACCGACGTGGCGCGTGGCGCGGAAGATCGCGCTCGCGATGCCGGATTGTCGGTACTGCTCGCAAACAGCGATGAGGATGCCGCTCGGGAAGACGAGCATCTCGATCTGTTCGCGGAGCAGCGTGTTTTCGGCATCCTGCTCACGCCCGTCGGGGCTCGGCCCGAGCGGCTCGAGTCGCTGCGTCGCCAGGGCACTCCGACGGTGCTCGTCGACCGGCAGACCGACAGCTCCGACTTCTCGTCCGTCGCGGTCGACGACGTTGCCGGCGGGTACATGGCCGTGAAGCATCTGCTCGACATCGGCCGCCGACGCATCGTATTTGTGGGCGGTCCCGCGCGGATCCGCCAGGTCGCCGATCGCCTGGAGGGAGCGCAGAAGGCCGTTGCCGAGGTTTCCGACGCCACACTCGACGTCGTGCTTGAGGACTCCCTCTCCGTTCTGCGCGGCAGGGCCGCGGGGGAGCGACTCTGTGCGCGGCCCGCGTCGAACCGACCGGATGCTGTGTTCGCGGCAAACGATCTTCTGGCGATGGGCCTCTTGCAGGCGTTCGCCATGCTCGGCAGCATCCGGGTTCCCGACGACGTGGCGCTGATCGGCTACGACGACATCGACTTCACACGCGCGTCAGTTGTTCCGCTCTCGTCGGTGCGGCAGCCGAGTCACGAGATCGGGCATACCGCAGTCGACCTCCTGCTGCGTGAGAACGCCGAGGGAGAAGACTTCACGCACGAGCAGTTCGTGTTTCAGCCCGAACTGGTCGTTCGAGAGTCGACGAGCGACGGGAGCTAGAGCAAAAGTCTTGGTCAAATCTCGCCAGCGTTACACCGACTATGGGGTCTGATCATCCATGCGATCAGGTATAACTCTAACGACGGCATCGAGCAGGCAATCGTCCCGCAGAGAGTAGGGAATTCTTCGGTACTGCTCGCAGAGGAGCGAAGGGTATGCGTACGCGAGACAAGACTGACGCCGCGCATGAAAGAGGGGAACTGACCGCCTTATTGCGCCACGGATGGTTCGAGCGGGATGAGGCATTTCGCCAATACTCTGGCATCCACTTCATCCCCGATGTCCTTGTCGGCTTTCGAGTACGGCACGACGGCGACCAGTGAATCACCGCGTGCCGCTAGTTCGTAACGGACGTTGTCTCCCAGATAGGTGCGCCCCGTGACGGTCGCCTGAACCGATGCGTACTCGTCTGAAACGAAGTTTGGATCGCGTTCAACGAGTTCGAGCTCCGAAGGCCTTATCCCGACCGCTCCGGCCGATGCTGCAGTGCCAGGCATCGTCTGAGTACCGTTCTCGCTCGCCCATGTCCTTCCATCAAACGCGCCATCGACGATATTCTCCACGCCCATGAACCCGGCAGCGAATACGGTCTTGGGTCTTTGAAAAAGCTCGTCGGGCGAGCCGATCTGCTCAATTCGTCCTCGGTTCATGAGCACGATTCGATCAGACATCGAGAGCGCCTCCTCCTGATCGTGGGTGACAAACAAGATTGTTTGGTCGAGCCTGTGCTGCAGTTCCCGCAGTTCGATGCGGATCTCCGCTCGAAGCTTGGCATCGAGATTAGAGAGAGGTTCGTCCATCAGAAGTGCGCTTGGGCGCACGGCGACAGCTCGCGCTACCGCGACTCGTTGCTGCTGGCCGCCCGAGAGCTGGGAAGGAAAGCGGTCGGCTAGATCGTGGATCCCCATTATCCGCAGCGTTTCTTCGACGCGCTTGGCGATCGCGTCCTTGGCCACTCGCCGCGCTCGCAGCCCATATGCAACGTTGTCCGTGACTCGCATGTGCGGAAACAAGGCATAGTTTTGGAACACGATCGCAGTGTCTCGCCCATATGGGGGACGGCGCGTGATGTCATCACCGCCGAGTCTGATGCTGCCGCTGTCCGGCGCAACGAATCCGGCGACGATGTTCAGGGTCGTTGTCTTTCCACAGCCGCTCGGACCCAGAAGACTGACAAACTCGCCGTGCGGAACCTTGATGTACGCGTCTTCGAGCACCAATTTTTCACCGTAAGATTTCGCGACGTGCTCGATCAAAAGTTCAGCCATTATCCATTCCTTGATTCATTGCTTGAGCCCACCGGAGAATGCCTCTCCGAAACGAATAAATTTGTTGGCGATCAACAGGAGCAATCCGATGAGCACGATTTGAACAGTCGCTACTGCGGCAAGAGTCGGATCCACGTTGAACTCGGCATACTGCACCATCGCGACAGGGAGCGTGGTCTGTCCCGGCGACACCAGGAACAAACTAATCTCGAGATCACCGAATGAGAAGATGAATGCAAAGATTCCGGAGCCGATAAGCGACGGACGCAGTAGCGGAAGCGTTACCCGCATGAGCGTGGCTAGCGACCCCCGGCCCAGGTCAAGGGATGCACGCTCAACATCCGTGCCAATGCTGACTGCACCCGCGTACGTAAGCCGGAACGTCCAAGGCAGTGTGATGATCACGTGTGCTGCTATGAGCGACCATGTGCTCGGGACGAGCCCGCCTTGAACGATCCCTGACAATTGGTAAAGGTAGATGTAGAGCGCCATTCCGGTGATGATGGCGGGGATCACCAGCGGGAGGAGAAATACATTCTCAAACAGAGTTCGACCGCGTAAGCGCGACCTACTCAACGCGATTGCAGCAGACACTCCGAGGAATAGAGAGATGATGGTGGTGATGACTGCGATCTCGGCACTGTACAACAGTCCCCGGAATAGCTCGGTCTGATCGACGAGACCTGCGTACCATCTCAGCGAGTAGCCTTCCGCTGGAAAGCTCAGATAGGCCTGATCGAAGAACGATATCCACACGATGATCGCGACGGGGCCGAGCATGAAGACGAAGACGAGAAGGCCGAGTGCTTTCATCCAACCTGAGAGCTTCATCGTGGTTCCTTTCGCCAAGTTTCGAAGATCCGTGAAAGCAAGCGCCCATAGAGCACGATGACTGTCAGGCAGACGACGAGCAACGTCGTCGCCATGGCAGCTCCGAACGGCCAGTTGTTTGTCGTCGTTATCGCGCTATAAATCGCTGGCGCGAGCATCGGTACTTGCGAACCCCCGATGAGCAAAGGTGTCGCGTACGAGTTCATGCACAACACAAAAACCAACGACGTACCGGCAACCACCCCGGGCATCATCTGCGGGAACGTAATCTGTCTGAACACGCGCATAGGTGGCGCCCCGAGCGATAGGGCGGCTTGCTCTGTCGCTGGAGAAACAGCTTCCATTGATGCTTGAAGGGTCAGCACCATTATTGGTAGGACCACTGAGGTGATGGCGATCCCGACCGTTACGGGCGAGTGCAGAAGCTCCAGGGGCTCTTCGACAACGCCCAGCGCAATGAGAATGCTGTTCACAGCACCGTCGTACCCCAACAAAGCCACCCAGCCGATCGACCGTACGACGTTTCCCACGAGCAACGGAAACACCGTGGCGATGATCAGCAATGACTTCACCTTGCGGGAACTGCGTGTGATGAGGTTTGCGACGGGCAGAGCAAGTACGAGGCACAATGCCGTTGAGCACAGGGCAATGAGCACCGTACGGATGAGGGTATGCACGTAAAACGCACTTTGGAAGAACTCTCCGAAGTTATTGAGTGTGAACCCGGGCACCGAAATTTGAGACTGCGATGGTGTTTCGAAACCGATTCGGAGAAAGTACAGAACCGGCGTGATGAAGAAGACCAGAACAATAATTGCTGCCGGTGTAATGACCGCCCAGCCGACCTTTCGTTCTACGGTTGCGCCGACGTCCTGCTTATTCATTTCTTTGGCTACCAAGTTGAATCCGTTTCCATCGATGTGCTTGGCTACCGATTGATGATCTCTTGATTCCACGCCGACACGACGTCGCCGTAGTTATCGGCGATGTCGGCGATATCGAGAGCTTCCACAAGGACTTCATCTTCTCGGGGCACGCCGAGCTGTTCGCGAAGCTTGTCGGACATTCCAGAATTCAGGACAGAAGGCAGGTATCCCATGCTGGTCGCGAAACCCAGCTGCGCATCGGGGTCGAGGAGCGCATTGAGGTACGCGTAGGCGGCTTCTTTGTTGGGAGCGTTCTTGGGAATTGCCATCTCGAACTGGGTCGCATACGTTCCCTCTTTCGGAACCGAAACGGCCAGCGGGGCATCGCTTGCCTCGATCCATTGGTAAGCGCGAGCCTTCCAATTCAAAGTCATCCACACTTGACCAGACATCAACGCCGCGCCGAGTTGCTCCTGCGACGCGAAGACCTGCGTGTTCGGTGCGAGTTCTTTGAGCAATGGCAGACCCGACATGAAGTCCGAAGTGGCATTCTTACCCTGCGCAAGCGTGGCAGCGGCATGGAAGAAGTCCTGCGACTGGGGTGCTTGGATCCCGATCTTACCGGCGTACTTCTCATCCCAGAGATCTTCATACGATGTCGGCGCAGTTGCGACCTCATCGGTGTTGTAGATGATGACGTTCGGCGAATAGATATGCGGAACCCAATACGGATTCTTCAGCTTTTCATCGACATTTGCGAGGTTCGGGACCTTACTCGTGTCGAGTTTTTCGAGTAGGCCAGCATCGGCTGCCTGTTGCATTTCTATGATGCTGAGCGCGACAACATCCATCGAGCCGTCAGCGCTGTTCTTTTCGGCGCGCAGCTTGGCCAGCCGAGCTGTGTCGTTGCCTGTTGCATAGACAGCGTCGGGAGAACCTCCTTGCTCTGCCAAAGCCGGGTCGACGAACTGTTCGAGGTATTTCTGGTAATCCCCGCCCCACGTGCCAACGACGACTGTCGATTCGTCCTGCGCACCATGTGAGCTACCGCTGCAGGCAGTGGCCATCGAAACGACGGTGATCACGCCGATAAGGCTGGCACCGAGCCGTCGAGCAAACGATCTGTGGCTGATCTTCGTTGATGCAATCACTATTACCTTTCAGTGTCCAAGGCAGCCGATTCTCAAGAATTTTCTGAAGATTGCTACTCGGATTTGAACAATATTTACACATCATGCAACCTAGAATGAGAATCGTCAAGTGTGTGTTGAAAAGTGACTGTCAAATCGTCCCCAAGTGAAAGGGGCCTCATGCAACTTTCCCGCTTCCCTCGTCGCTACTACACGAGCGGCGTCACTCCTCTCCAGATGCTTCCTCGCCTGTCGGCCGCGCTTGGCGGCCCCACTATTTACGTGAAGCGAGACGATCTGCTCGGCCTCGTCGCGGGTGGCAGCAAGACGCGTAAGTTGGAGTTCCTTATGGCTGAAGCGCTTAGTCTCCGTGCGGACACGATCATCACGGCAGGCGGGGTTCAGTCCAATCACTGCCGGCTAACGTTGTCTGCTGCAACCATCGAGGGTCTGCATAAACGCATAGTGCTCAAGGAACACATCCCCGGTTCTTATTCGTCCACGGGCGGTGGCAATAATCTTCTTTATCGACTTCTCGAACCAGAGCAGATCACCGTAGTTGACGGAAACGCGAATACCGACGACGTCATGATCGGTATCGCTGAAGAAGTCACCGCTGCTGGTGGCAACCCATACATAGTGCCCTCGGGCGGGTCCAATGCTCTCGGGACTCTCGGCTATGCGCGGTGCGCCGATGAAATCTCGGAGCAGTCGAGGGCGCTGGGAGTTTCCGTCGATCATGTCATCTGTGCGAGTGGCTCCGGCGGGACCCAAGCTGGTCTTGTGGTTGGGTTTGCCGAGCAGGGCTCGCGAACAGCCGTTACAGGGATCAACGTGAGCGATGCGCACGACACGCAACGGGCCAGAGTGCTTGCTCTCGCGCGGGACGCATCCTCTTTGGCAGGAGGAAGCTATCCCGTCACTGAGGACATGATCACTGTCCGAGACGATTTTGTCGGCGCCGGATATTCGCTACCGACGTCATCGATGTCTGAAGCCTTGACGCTCTTCGCGCAACTTGAGGGAGTGCTGTTAGACCCCGTGTACACGGGCAAGGCGGCGGCTGGCCTTGTTGGGATGATCCGTGATGGGACACTCAGAAGTGCGAAGTCTGTGGTCTTCGTGCACACAGGGGGTACGCCCGCGCTGTTCTCGTACGGGGAGGCGGCGCTCACGGGCTAACGGGCCGGCAAACGATGTAAGCCTTCTCTCGCCTGCAACAGACGGTGGAAGTAGTCAATTGCTAATAGCAAATAGTATAGAATGAGTTGCATTATCGGCCATCGTGGCAGTCAGGCCGGTCACGAGCAGTGTTTATGCTTGACTACGGAGGGTGCACGAAACATGAGTATGCCGCTTAGCGACGGCTCGGACGCTGACGAACTAGCTGAACCACCGATGCGCCGACAGAGCGTGGACGGTGAGCGACTGATCGCGCTCTTCTCCAGTCTCGTTCAGCCCCTTGGTGAGACTCTGCCGTCATCGTGCGAGGTTGTATTGCACGACCTTTCCAGAATGCCGAACTCGATTGTGGCTATCCACGGAGATGTCTCGGGCCGTCGTGTCGGCGACGAACCGATCAAGGGCCTACGTGACAACATTCTCGGTCTCTCCGGCGATACAGTCGTTGGCTATTACACAACTCTCAATGACGGCAGGGAGATCTGTTCCTCAACGATGCTTATCCGTGATGTCACGGGCAATGCAGTCGCCACGCTGGTCATCAACTCTGATCTCTCGGTCTGGGCGAACATTCAGAAGGTGCTCGACACAATGTACGGACGCTCTACCCGCGCAAAGGTGGAAGAGCTTCCGCCTCTGTCGCTGGCAGAGCCGGCCGAGCGAGATCGCCCGACTGGAGAGACCGTCTACTTTGATAAGGATATAAAGAGCGTTGCGATTCGTCTGATCAAAGAAACTATCGAAGAAGTCGGCGTGCCAGTCGAAATCATGCATAAACGGCACAAGGTTGCCGTAGTTCGCAAGTTGAAAGTGCGTGGGATTTTTCTGCTCCGTGATGGTGTCGACATGACCGCATCAGGCCTGAACGTGACGCGATTCACTATCTACAACTACCTCAATCAGCTCAGCGACGAAGAATAGCTTCAGAATCACCGGGCTCGACGAATACGTAGCCGACCCGTACAGCGGCCCTCCCGCGCGAACTCTAACCCGCCTAACAGCGTCAGAAGCTCCAATCTGTGGCAGTCAGACTCGCACGTTCTTGCGCACGGCACAGGCCATGCGATCCACTGTCTCCTCGAGAATCGGCCGCGGCGTCGCGAAGATAAGACGGACGAACCCGACACCGTTGGACCCACAGGCTGCGCCGTCTGTCAGCACGACTCCAGCGTTGTCCCGAAAGAACTCAGCAGGGCTGCCATCGATTCCGAGCGCACGGCAGTCGAGCCAGGCGACGAATGTTCCTTCAGGCGGTGTGTACGAAACCTCGGGGATCTTTTCTTCGAGGAGTTCGGCTAGGACGAAGCGATTGCGAGCGTTGTAGGCGATAACCGAATCGAGCCAAGAGCGCCCTGCTTCATAGGCCGCAGTGTTCGCGATGACGCCGAGGGTGCTCGCGCCGTGGCTTGCCTGATTCGCAATGCGCTCCCAAACTGCCGCGTCGGCATCGTTGCTTGTGATGAACTGTGCACACTTCAGTCCGGCGAGGTTCCAGGCTTTCGCTGCCGACGTGCCCGTGACAGTGTGCGACGCCGCATCGCTCGACACCGATGCGTAGGGAACATGTTGGAACCCGTCATACACCAAGGGGGCATGCACCTCGTCGGCGAACACGCGCCCACCATTGCGGGCGACGACCTCGCTAATGGCGACGAGTTCTTCGCGGCTGAACACACGACCGACCGGGTTGTAGGGGTTGCAGAGCAGCAGTAAATGTCCGCCGGCGTGGAAAGCACGTTCAAGGGCCTCGAGATCCATTTCAAGCCGGCCCTCGTTCTCAGCAAGCGGCACCTCGATGATCTCCCGTCCGTGAGCCTGCGATACTGCAATGAAGTTCATATACGTCGGTGTCGGGATGATGACTGGTGAATCCGGCCTGGAGTAGTGCTCAATCGCGATGTCGACTGTCTTCAGCACATCCGCAACGGGATGTACCTGGTCGGCGCCGATCTCCCAACCGTACGTGGTGCCGTACCACGTTGCCGTTGCCTGTGCCATGTGATCCGCAACGGGCCTGGGGAGGTAGCCGAGCATCCCACGATCCGTTGCCTCATGAATTGCCTGCTTCACTTCCGAAGCTGTTCCGAAATCCATTTCGGCGACGAATGCGCCAATGGCCTCCGGGAAGGCCGTCCATTTGGTGCCGCCGGTCTCGCGGAGACGGTCAATGCTGATGGCGTCGAACTCGTGTGTTCTGCTCGTCATGTTTCGTTCTTCTTCTTTCGAGTTGCGGTGTCGCCAGATGATTGATCCCCTCATCGGCGATTTCGTTGAGCTAGTTGCAGATCGGGAAATGGGTGACGGCGAGCTCGTCGGCGTTCCTGTGCACGCCATTGATTACCTGCTGAGCGGATGCTACGGCGGTCTGTGAGGGCTGTCTGGTATCCGATCCTGTTGTTTTCTGAGGTGTGTGACGCGTTCTCCAGCGAGCGATCGGCTGCGGGAACGCCGACACGTGTGTCCGTGACGTCGCCAGAGACGGCAACTCCGGAGTGCGGCGGCAGACTCAGGCCGTGAAGAACTGCATCACTCGCCGACAGAAGTGACCGCTCGACTGGTCCGACGGGTGCGGCAAGAAGAGCGAGAAAGTGTTCTCCGTCAATGCTTCGACGGTTGTTCAACCCCTCAACATCCTGTTGACCTTGATCGTCGTTGGTGTCTCCTGCGGGCATCGATCCTGCTCTCGCTCGTCGTGTGATCCGTGCAATCGCGTGGTAAAACGACCTCGCTTCGAGCACACGCGGACGCTCTGTCACTGTGGTGCGACCTCCTACAAATGTCAACAGATCATCATCTATCACAACTTTTCATTGACATAGTATCTGACGTATCGGTAGATTGTATCAACACAGTTGAACCCTTCAACTGATTCTTGTCATTCGTGCACAGAGACGTGCACACAACACTTTTGAGGCGATCATGATCAGAAGACCCGGCACCGTAATTGCGGCACTCGGTGCTGCAGCCGCCCTTCTCTTAAGCGGTTGTTCCGCAACAGCATCCGGACCAACGGACGACGGACCCGTGAGCGGAGGCGATCTCGTCTTCGCTCGCGCGACAGGAGTCACGTCGCTCAACACCACGACTGTGCACAACAACGTTTCGATCTTCACAGCCGAACAGCTCATGGAGACTCTGTTCACCGTCAGCGATGACGGTAAGGACATCGAACCGTGGCTGGCCACGGGATACGAAATCTCAGACGACGAGCTTACTTACACTGTCACTCTGCGCGACGACGTGGAGTTTTCGAACGGCCAGAAGCTGACGGCAGAGGACGTAAAGTTTTCGATCGATCAGGATACCAAGACAGCCGACACCGGTTGGGGCTACATCAACGAGGCGATCAAGGAAGTGCGTGTGGTGGATGACCTCACCGTTGAGTTCGAGCTCAAGTACGTATCGTCACCTTTCCTCGCCGTGCTCACGATGTTCAGCAATCAGATCGTGCCGAAGGGCTACGCCGGCATGAGCGTAGACGAGTTCTACGAGAACCCCATCGGCACGGGTCCCTTCGTGCTTGACGAGTGGAAGAAGGGCCAATATTTCAAGGTCGTCAGGAACGAGAACTACTGGCAGAAGGACAAACCTTACCTCGACAGCGTGCAGTGGAATGTCGTCGCCGACGTCAACACTCGCAAGCTGCAGCTGCAGGGCGGGCAGATCGACGTCGACGTGCAGCCCGATTGGTCGAGCTTCGACTCGTTGAACGAGACTCCGGGCATCGTGGCAAAGGCCTTCGACTCTACGCTCAGTTGGAATATCGCGTTCAACCAAGAGCGTGAGCCCTTCGACGACGTGCACGTGCGTCGAGCAATCGCGTACGCTGTGGACAGACAGGCCATCGTTGACGCCGTGCTCTTCGGAAACGGAACACCAGCCAACTCTCTCATCGCGCCAGGCACCCCGTACTACGACGAGAACGCTGACGGCCCGTCGTTCGATCTCGAGAAGGCGAAGGCCGAGCTGGCGAAGTCAGAGTACCCGGATGGCTTTTCCACGACGCTTCTGATCTCGTCGGGAAACACCGAGAAATCGTCTACGGCGCAGATCATCCAAGCTGCGTTGAAGAAGATCGGAATCACCGTGGAGATCACGCCTCTCGGCCCGACAACGGCTCATGATGCCGTGCTCGCGATGGATTACGATATGACGCTGAGCGGCTGGACGATGGACATCCCCGACCCCGACCAATGGACGACGTTTGCCGTCGACCCGGCGGGCGGCTCCAACTCAGACAACACTGGCTATAACAACCCCGAGGCGATCGCCATCAACACCAAGGCAAAAGAGGAAAGCGATCCCGAGAAGCGGGCGGAGCTCTATTCAGAGCTTCAACGAATCACCGGCAAAGACGCATTCCTGGCCTACCTGTACTACTCGCCGTATGGGTTCGCGTTCTCTGAATCGGTGAAGGGATTCCACGTCACTCCTCTGGGCAACTACCACCTCGAGGATGTCTACATCTCTGAGTAACCGGATCAGCTGACAACCACAGTGGCTGGAGCGAGGCAGTCGCCTTGCTCCAGCCACACAGGAGGCAACGATGCTTCACCGACTGACGTTCATTCCGTCGCGGCTGCTTCAGGCCGTTCCCGTCGTATTCGGCGTGACGCTCATCGTGTTCTTCATGGCTCACCTGCTGCCCGGGGACCCGGCGCAGGCGATTCTTGGGGACAAAGCGACACCGGATGCGGTTTCTGCGCTGCGCACTCAAATGGGCCTCGACAAGCCGATTTGGGCACAGTATTTCTTGTTTCTCGCGCATCTCGCGCAGGGTGACCTCGGGATGAGCTTCACCTACCAGCGCCCGGTCACCGAGATCGTGCTGCAGGCGATTCCCGTCACGATGTCGCTCGTTGTCTTCGCCCTCACCCTGACGCTGGTGATCAGCATCCCGCTCGCCGCGATTGCCGCGACGGCACCGGACAAGCCCCGTGACTTTGCCGTCCGCACATTCACGCTCATCGGTCAGGGTATGCCGCAGTTTTGGGTCGGGATCATGCTGATCCTGCTCTTGGCCGTTCGAGCAAGGATCTTCCCCGTCGGAGGGTTCGGTGAGACCATCCTCGACCACGTCTACTATTTGTTCCTCCCCGCCCTCACTCTCGCGATATCGCTCTCGCCGACAGCGATCAGAAGTTTGCGAACCTCGACGATCTCGGTGCTCGGCTCGGACTACGTCTCGACAGCCCGCTCCAAGGGAGCCTCTGGTGTGCCTCTCTTTCGTCAGCACGTTCTGCGCAACGCCGCGATTCCAACCGTCTCAGTCATCGGTGTGCACTTGGGGTACCTCGTCGGAGGATCGATCGTGATCGAGAAGGTATTCGCGATTCCGGGCCTGGGCTCGCTGATGCTCGACGCCATCTATGCCCGAGACTTCCCGACGATCCAGGCTGTCACGTTGTTCGTCGGCATCTTCGTGACATTTGTCGGCATCCTCACCGACGTTATCTACACACTCATGGATCCGAGGGTTAACCTCGCTGCGAAGGGACGAGCATGAGCACGCCGACCGGGATTCTCGCGGAGTATCGTGCGCAGCGCGCGGTTTCGAAACCAGCATCCAGAACCATCAAGCCCTGGTACCAGAACATGCCACTTGTCGCGGGTGCCATTGTCGTTGGCGTGCTCGTGCTCATCGCTGTTCTGGCTCCGGTCATCGCCCCATATGACCCGATCGCCCAGAATCTGCAGGAGACCTTGCAAAGCCCGAGCTCCGAGCACTGGCTCGGGACAGACAAATTCGGGCGCGACGTCTTCTCGCGTCTGATCTGGGGTGCGCGAGTCGATCTTCGTGTCGGCTTCATCGCCGTCATCATTCCCTTCACATTCGGCACGATCATCGGTGGCCTCGCCGGTTACTTTGGCGGCTGGTTCGACATCATTGTCATGCGCATCGTTGACGTGTTCTTCGCCTTCCCCTTCTTCGTGATGATCATCGCCCTCGTCTTCATCTTCGGCGCAGGGGAGTCAAGTATCTACCTCGCAATCGCAATCGTCTCGTGGGTTGCGTACGCGAAGATCGTGCGCGGCGAGGTAATCGTCGCCAAAGAGCAGGATTACGTTGTCGGTGCACAACTCGGTGGGATGTCTCATATGCGCATTCTGTTCCGTCACATCGGACCCAACGTGCTGTCGCAGGCGATCATCTACGCCATGAGCGACATCGTCATGGACATCATGGCGATCGTTGCGCTCGGTTACCTCGGCCTCGGAATTGCGCCACCGGTCGCCGAGTGGGGAAGCATGATTCTCGAGGGTCAGGAGTTCATCACGACGCACTGGATGCAGGCGACGGTGCCGGGTCTCATCGTCGTGGTGACAAGCCTCGGGGTCTCGTGGCTCGGCGATGGCCTATCAGACCTGCTCAACCCCGATCGGAGAAAGTGACGATGTCGAACGCGACAGCACTGCGGCCGCACGCCGAATCCGGCACCTTCGGGAACGCCGAACCGCTGCTCACCGTATCGAACCTCTCGCTGGGAGTGCGCCGCGGCTCCAACGAGACGAAGATCGTGGACGATGTCTCTTTCGACGTCAATGCTAAAAATCGCTTCGGCATCGTCGGGGAGTCCGGCTCGGGAAAATCGATGACGCTTCGCGCGATCGCGGGGCTTCTGCCTCGCGGGGTCGAGATCCTCTCTGGACAGATCGCGTATCGTGGCAGGGACCTTGCAGCTTTCAGTGCATCGGAGCGACGCGCGCTCATGGGGCCGGAGATCGCAATGATCTTTCAAGAGCCGATGACGGCGCTGAACCCGGTGAAGCGCGTGGGGGACCAGATCGCGGAGGGGCCACGGCGGCACCTGGAAATGAGCAGGAAAGAGGCGCGCGAACTCGCCGTCGACATGATGGCGAAGACAGGGATTCCTGATCCGGCGAGGCGCGTGCGTGCGTACCCGCACGAGCTCTCCGGCGGGCTGCGTCAGCGCGTGATGATCGCAATGGCGCTCTCATGCCGACCGAAGCTTCTCCTGTGTGACGAGCCAACAACAGCACTCGACGTCACAGTGCAACATCAGGTTCTAAGGCAGCTGGAAGACCTGTGTGACGACTTCGGCGCGGCACTCGTCTTCGTCACCCACGACCTCGCCGTCGTCAACCAGACCTGCAGCGACCTCGCTGTCATGTACGCAGGGCGGCTCGTGGAGTCGGGGCCAGTCAAGGATATCTTCCGCGACCCGCGGCATCCGTATACTCGCGGCCTTCTTGATTCGGCTCCCGACTTCGACAGACCGAATCGGGAGCTCCTCGCGATTCCGGGCTTCCCCGTGAACCTGGCCGATAGGCCTGTCGGATGCTCGTTCGCTCCGCGCTGCTCGTTCGCTCAGAAATCGTGCCTCACGCGTTCGCCGAGCCTCGAGGTCGTGGCTCCAGGACGCACGGCCGCGTGCTTTCGCACGGAGGAGCTCTTTCAGGAGGGATCGGAATGACGCACGTGAGCGTACTGCAGCTCAGCGGCATCACGAAGCGGTACGAGATGCCGGCACCCGTGTGGGAGAAGGTGACGAAACAGAGGGTGAGCGTGCCGTCGCTTATCGCGCTCGACGGAATCGATATCGATCTGCGCCGCGGAGAGATTCTCGCGCTTGTCGGAGAATCGGGGTCGGGGAAGTCAACGCTCGCGAAGGTTCTCGTCGGCAGCGTCACCCCCACGACGGGCGAACTGACGTATAACGGGGAGCCGATGCCCGTGCCGCGTGGCAAAGACCTGACGCGGCGCATTCAGATGGTCTTCCAAGACCCGTACTCGTCGCTCAACCCGCGAATCAGCGTGCGATCGCTGCTGTCAGAGCTGCTTCTGTTGCACCGTATTGTGCCCCGCCAGCAGGTGCGGGCGGAGTGTGTGCGCCTGCTGAACCTCGTCGGCCTTGACGAGGACGCTCTTGACGCGTATCCCAGCCAGTTCTCAGGGGGTCAGCGGCAACGCATCGCCATCGCCCGCGCCCTTGCAGTGCGCCCGGACATCCTCATTGCCGACGAACCGGTGTCCGCACTCGATGTCTCCGTGCAAGCGACGATTCTCGATTTGTTCGATTCGCTTCGCGAGGAGCTCGGCCTCACGATCTTGTTCATCGCGCACAACCTCGCCGTCGTTCAACACCTCAGCCAGCGCGTGGCCGTCATGTACCTGGGGCGCATCGTCGAGGTGGCGGACACCGACGAGCTCTTTGCGCGCCCGCAGCATCCGTATACCCGCAGTCTGATCGCTTCGATTCCGCGCATGTCAGGCGACAGCGTCAACGCTGCGGAACTGCTGGAGGGCGAGCCGCCGAGCCCGATCGATGTGCCCGCAGGATGCCGGTTCCACCCGCGTTGTCCCGTTGCCGTCGATGCGTGCCGAAGTACAGACCCCGCGTTGCGCACCGTGCCTGCTGGTGCTCTCAGCGGCGCACACGAAATCGCGTGCATCCTTGACGACCCGCCGCCATTTGTCGGCGCAGACACGGCACCACACGAGAAGGAGAATCGATGAAGATCTGGATATCGTTCGACATGGAAGGCGTTGCAGGCATCGTCGATTGGGAGCAGTGCCGGGTGGGCAGCGGAGAACCCTATGCTCTTGGGCAGAGACTGTTGCAGAACGAGGTCAACGCCGCAATTGAGGGTGCGCTCGATGCCGGTGCGACCGAAGTGGTTCTCAACGATTCGCATGGGCATATGTCGAACCTCGACCCGAACCTGATCGCGGGCACCGCTGCTTACATATCTGGGCGAAATAAACCGATGCACATGATGCAGGGCCTCGACGGAAGCGCCGACGCAATCTTCTTCCTGGCATATCACGGCGCGATCTCTGGGCGCTCATCTGTACTGAGCCACTCGTATAACCCCGACGTCTTCTCTGCGGCGCGTGTCAATGGCACACCCGTCGGCGAAAGCGGCATCAATGCGCTCGTCGCTCAGCATTACGGGGTTCCGATCGCGTTGGTCACGGGCGACAGTGTCACGCAGGATGACACACGCCCATTCGCTCCGGATGCTGTTGAAGTCGTCACGAAAGAGTCGATAACGCGCTTCAGCGCGCGCAATCTGCATCCAGACGAGTCGTGCCGGCAGATCCGAGAGGGGGCAAGCGAGGCCGTCCGTCTGGTCTCGGCGGGGCGCATGGCATCGCCTCACATTGAGCTGCCCGCTGTGCTTGACCTGGAGTTCCGAACGGCGGATCTGGCCAGCGTTGCCGTCTGGGCGAAGCACACGACTCGTACGGGCGACCGCAGCGTTCGCGTGGAGAGCGAGAACCTCCGCGAGATCTACGAGTCGTTCATGGCGATCAACGCGCTGGCACAGAAGTTCGGCGGCAGGTAGCTCCGGACATCAGTGCAGGGCATGGGCGCTGATAAACGCCCGCAGCTGCTGCTCGTCGTCGGGCATCGCTGTGACGCGCTGAGGCGCATCGAGGAGTGCGCGAGTCTCAGCATCCGGTTCGACAGCTGTGCCGAGAGCCTCGGTGATGGTGTCGGCGAACTTTTCGGGCTTCGCCGTCTCGAGTACCAGCATCGGAACGTCATTCTCGACGTGGTCACGCGCGATGGTCACACCGTCTGCCGTGTGCGGGTCAATCGTCACACCGCTGCGCTCGAACGTCTCTCGGATCGTCGCGAGACGGTCGGCATGCGTGCTCGTGCCGCTGACGAGGCCGAACTCCGTGCGGAATCGCTGCTGCTGGTCGGCGAGGTCGATCTCGTTGCTCTCGTCGAGCTGGTGCCACTCCGCCGCCGTGCGCTCGGGGTCGCGGCCGAGCAGGTCGAAGACGAAGCGCTCGAGATTCGACGCGCGTGAGACGTCCATCGACGGGCTCGACGTCGCCAGGGTTCCGGCGGCATCGCGCGGCCGATAGTGACCCGTGCGGAAGAAGTCGTCGAGAACGTTGTTCTCGTTCGAGGCAAGCACCAGCTTGCGGATCGGGAGCCCCATGAGCCGTGCGTAGTGCCCGGAGAGGATGTTGCCGAAGTTGCCGGACGGCACGGCGAACGACACTTCGAAGCCGGTCCGCTCGGCCGCTGGAAGAGCATCCGTGACGCGCAGCCATGCCCAGATGTAGTACACGATCTGCGCTGAGATGCGCCCGAAGTTGATCGAGTTGACGGCGCCGATGTTGTGGGCGCGCTTGAAGTCGATGTCGCTGGTGAGCCGTTTGACGAGGTTCTGGCAGTCGTCGAAGACGCCCTCGATGGCGATGTTGTGCACGTTGTCGTCGTGCAGCGAGTACATCTGTGCACGCTGGAACGCGCTCATGCGGTCCTGCGGCGAGAGCATGAAGATTGCGACACGGTCGCGGCCGTGCAGGGCGTGCTCTGCCGCGGATCCCGTATCGCCCGAGGTGGCGCCGAGTACGTTGAGGACGTCGCCCGTCCTGCTCAGCACGTGCTCGATCACTTCGCCGAGAAACTGCATGGCGATGTCTTTGAACGCCAGGGTGGGGCCCTCAGAGAGCCCGACGAGCGTCATGCCGTCGCCGATGTCCGTCAGAGGAACGACCTCGTCTGACCCGAAGGTGGGGGCGCCATACGCAGCGTGGCAGAGTCGGGAAAGATCGTCGCGCGCGATGTCTGTCGCGAAGAGCCCGATGACCTCGGTCGCGAGGTCGGCGTAGCCGAGTGAACGCCAGCGTTCGAGGTCCGCTGCGTCAAGGTGCGGCATCTGCTCGGGGACGGCAAGGCCGCCGTTCGGCGCAAGACCCTCAAGCAGGGCGTCGCAGAACTGTCCGAGTGATCCTCCACGGGTGGAGATGAAGTGCACGTTCTCTCGTCTCGCTTGCTGAGCCGCACCGTGAGCGGCCTGGGGTGTCCGACTTGTCGCTGTCCATCATACGGGCGCGCGGCTGACAGCATCCGCCGATGACCGCGGGGCACTCGAGTGTGTGAATCGCGACAGCGAAATGGAGGTGTGGACACGCGAGGCCAGAGTGACCGGATGCTGTCAGAGCGTGGTCATCGTGAAGGCGCGGCTGAGATGCGGCGCGATCGGCCTGTGCGCGAGGGCGCGGATGCCGCCGCGTTTGATCGGATGCAGCGGCCGTGGTGCCGAGGTGCCGACCGCCATGTTGAACGCTGCCTGCGCCATTGCCCGCTGCGCCGAACGTCGCCTCGCGCGCTCCCAGCCCGGAAGCGCGTCGGCGTCGCCGTTCAGGGCGTCGACGATGCGCGGCGCGAGGGCCGCAGCATCCAGGATCCCCAGATTCATGCCCTGCCCGCCGATCGGGCTGACCTCGTGTGCCGCATCGCCGAGCAGGATGACGCGCCCAGAAACCCAGCGCCGAGCGAGATGCTGCTGCGCTGTGAACGTTGTCGTCACCTGGTCGGCATCGGAGCCCAGCCGTACTCCCGTGCGCTCGGCGACGATCCGCGAAAGACTGGTGCCTTTCGCTGTGCGCGCGACCCAGCGCCGCCGCGATCCCGGGAGCGGGAACGACTCGACGACGCCACCGCGTGCAAACCAGAGGAGGGCTGCGTCGCCGAGAGCAGCTGCGGTATCGACATGTCCGTCATCGATATCGGCCATGAGGTAGCGGGCATGCCCGGGCCAGCGCTGTCGCCGGATGCCCAGAGCGGCCCGGATGCTGCTGTCGACGCCATCCGCCGCGATGACCAGCTGCGCCCCGACCGAGCCGCCCGGGAGGTGCACGCGGGCAGAACGAGCACCGTCGTCGACGCTGAGCACCGGTGTGCCGCGGCGAACATGCCGCAGGTGTGCGTCGAGTTCGGCCTGCAGCAGGTGCTGCGGCTGCGTGAGCACCGGCGGATCGAACTCGAGCGACCCGAGGATGCTGTCGCCATCGCGTGCTTCGCCCCGGCTGATCACTCGCGCTCCGGGCAGCTCGAGGCCGAGGTCGCGCAGTACGGCGACGGCGGGCGGGTGAGTGCCAACAGCGCGCGGTCGCGACGAGATCGCATCTCGTCGTTCGTACACGGCAACGTCAACCCCGGATCGCTGCAGCAGTGCGGCCACAACGGCCCCGACCGGCCCTGCCCCGGCGATCACGACGTCAGGCATCCGGCATCACGCTGTGCACGAGCAGCCGGCAGGGTGCCTGACGCGTGACGTGCCAGGGCTCCGGCAGGGTGATCTGAAGTTCCGGTGCGTTGTAGCTGCGGCGGATCGACAGCAGCCCGTCCTCACGAATGAAGGTCCCCGGGGTCAGCGGAAGCGAGAGAACCGAGAACGATGCATACGCGAAGTGAGACCGCTCGATGTCGCTGTGCAACACAAGACCGCCCGGCGCGCAGCATCCTGTCGTCTCGTCGAGAAAGCCGGGCAGGTCATCGATGTGGTGCATCACGTGGTTCGACACAACGATGTCGTAAGTCGTGCCGAGAACCCCCGCCAGGCCCTGCACGAATCGCACAGTCGAACCTTCGCGTCGGGCGCTGGTGCGTGCTTCGGCAATCGCCACGGGGTCCGGGTCGACGCCCGTGACTTCAACAGCGAGACCGTCTCTTCTTGCCCAGCGCTCCAGCGCACGAGTGATGTCACCGCCCCCGCAGCCGACGTCAAGAATCCGGATGCTGCGCCCGCCACGTGCCGCGGCAAAGGGGTGGATCCGGGTGGCATACGTGCGGCGCCATCCCGCAAAGAGTCGGTTGATGAGAACAAATCGCGCGTATGTTCGGCGCAGACGCTCGGGGTCGGCGTTCGGGTCGTCCATGCGCTCGTGGAGCGACGCGTTTCGGTGCCGGAGGTTGACCATCATTCCACCGTCAGCAATGCGGATTCCACAGTGAGCCCCGGCCCGAAAGCAATGGCGCACACGCTGTCTCCGGGGGACGCGCGCGCCAGAATGCGCTCGAGGACGAACAGCACGGTCGCGCTGCTCATGTTGCCGAACTCGCGCAGCACCTCGCGTGACGCGCCGAGCTGGGCCGGGTCGAGCTCGAGCGCGGATTCGACGCGATCGACGATGCTGCGGCCGCCCGGATGCAGCGCCCAGTGCGTGATGTCGCGTGGGGGAGTGTCGCCGATGAGCCCGTCGAGGGCTCCGGTGATGTGCTCGCCGATGATGTGCGGCACGTAGCTCGACAGCACCATGAGAAAGCCGTTGTCGCCGATGGTCCAGGCCATCGCCTCTTCACCGGTCGGGGTGACGCGCGTGTCGAAAGCATCGAGGGTCACAAGGCCGGGTCCCGTATGCACGACCGCGGCCGCGGCGCCGTCGGCGAAGAGTGATGACGCGATGATCTGGTCGGGGTCACTTGAGCTGCGCACATGCAGGGTGCACAGTTCGACGCTGACGACGAGAACGACGGCGTCCGGGTCTGCCGCGCAGAGCTGCTGGGCGAGGCGCAACGCCGGCATTGATGCGTAGCATCCCATGAACCCGAGGTTGTACCGCTGCACGTTCGGGCGCAGGCCGAGCTCGCGTGCGATCAGAAAGTCGGGTCCCGGGGCGAAGAATCCCGTGCACGACACGGTGATCACGTGCGTGACTGTGTTGGTGTCGATGTCGGCTGTCGCCTTTCGGGCGGCATCGACGAAGAGCGCCCCGGCTGCCTCGGTGTAGAGGTCGTTGCGTGCCTCGGTTCCGGGCGAGAGCAGAAGTCCCGCCTCGCGATCGTAGAATTCTGGATGCTCGACGGCCACGTCCTTGTCGAACTCGACGATCGCCGAGCGACGCGTGTCGATGCCGGACCCGTCGAAGCTCGTCGAGATGAGGCGCTGAGCGAGTCGACTGAGGCCGGGCTGCGAGGCGAAGACATCACGCACCTCGTTCTGGTGCAGCACGGTCTCGGGGGTGACGGCGGCCAGTGCGGCGAGAGAGGTGGACATAGTCGATGGTATGCAGGGGTGTCCTCCCCTGGCTAGGGGCGCTCGCCGAGACGAGATGCTCGTCAGGGGCGTGGCTGCGAAACCTCGTCGTCATCATCGTCGAGATACTGCACGCGGATCTGCCCCGTCAGCGGTTCCGGCTCGATGAAGGGCACGGCCTGCGGCGCCGATTGTGGCAGGCTCACCGCGGCCGTATCGGGGCAGGGCTCGTCATCGCCGCCCACAGGCAGCGGCTTCGTGTCGGGGCGTCGCGCCCCGGCATCCTGGTCTGTCGTCTCGGCGGAAGCCAGCGCTTTGCCGTGAACGTCGAGGTACTCCTTCTCGCCGTCGGCCCCGTGGACGACCTGAATCGGCATGGTGAGTCCCATACGGCCCAGGTTTGACGTCGCAACGCCCGGGAGCGGTTTGCCGAAATGCGTGACGACGAGCCGCCACCGCGAGCTCGGATCCCGATGCAGCCGCAGCTCGCGCGACACGATCAGCCACCCGAGCCCCACGGCGCACGCCGCGAAACCGGCCATCGCCCCGACTCCGAGCGTCCACCGCGCACCAAAGACGTTCGCCACCCAGCCCACGATGGGGGCACCCACCGGCGTCGACCCCATGAGAATCGCGCCGTACAGAGCCATCACGCGACCGCGGATGATCGGTGCCGTCGTCGTCTGCACGTAACTGTTCGCGGTGGTGAGCAGCGTCACGGTCGAGAAGCCCACAAGAATTAGCGAGATCGCGAACGAGATGTAGGTGGGCATGATTCCCGACACACTGGATGCTGCGCCGAAGAGCCCCGCTGCCGTGATGACGATGCGCATCTGGGGTCGTGCTCGACGGGCGGCAAGCAGCGCTCCCGTGAGTGAGCCGATCGCCAGAACCGATGACAGCGCCCCGTACTCACTCGCGCCGCGACCAAACTCGACGGCCATGGTCGACGCGACGATGGGGAAGTTCATGCCGAAGGCGCCCATGATGAACACGATGACGAAGATCACCGTGAGATCGGGTCGCGCCTTGACGTAGAGGAAGCCCTCGACGATGTTCTTGATGGGGCTGCCTGTCGCACGTGGGCTCGGGAACAGCTCTTTCACGCGCAGGCTGATCAGCACCGTGAGCACCGCGAGGAACGACACGGCGTTGATCATGAACACCCAGCCGGAGCCGACGAGCGCGATCAGGATGCCGGCGACCGCGGGCCCGATCAGACGCGCCGTGTTGAACGACGCCGAGTTCAGAGACACCGCATTTGCCATGTTGTCCTGCCCGACGAGATCGGAGACGAATACCTGCCTGGCCGGGGTGTCGATGGCGTTCACGACACCGAGGGTGAAGGCGAAGACGAACACGTGCCAGAGCTGCGCGACGTCGGTGAGCAGTAGGATTCCGAGGCCGGCCGCGAGCAGCATGAGGGCAGACTGCGTGCACATCAGGATCTTGCGCCTGTCGAAGTGATCCGCGATATAGCCGGAGATCGGCACGAGCAGCAGCTGTGGCCCGAACTGCAGCGCCATCGTTGTCCCCACCGCCAGGGCATTGTTGTCGGTCAGGTCGACGAGGACGACCCAGTCCTGCGTCGTCGCCTGCATCCACGCGCCGATGTTCGACACGAGTGCACCGATGAACCAGATGCGGTAGTTGAAGCTCGACAGCGAGCGGAACATATTCTTCACTGGGTGGCGAGACTCCTCATCAGTTCGCTGGCGGCCGCAAGCGTGGCGCGGTCGTCGGGGCTGAGCGTTCGCAGCTGCTGATGCAGCCAGCGATCCCGCTTCTTCACCGTGTTGATGACGGTTTCATGACCGGATGCTGTCAGCGTGACGATCACCTTCCGCCGATCGCTCTCGTCGGCGAGGCGCTCGATGTAGCCGAGCTCTTGCAGCGAGTTCACCGTGCGGTTCATCGACGGGGCAGTGACCCCTTCGCGGTCAGCGAGTGCGGTGAGGGTCTCGCGCCCATGTTTGTGCAGCCCGGCCAGCACCGAGAAGTGGGCGTCGCTCAACTCGCCGTCGGCCTTCTCGGCGCGCAGGCGCCTCGCCAGCCGAAACGTCGCGATGCGCAGTTCTGTGCTCTGCTCTCCGATAGTCCTTGCCACGGCTAATTAGCTTAGCTCATTAGCCTCGCTAAGTAAATGATTCAGCGGGCGGCTTCTCGAAATGTGTGTTCGCCCACGATGGGGCTTGTAGGGGTGATTGCGCATGTGTACGGTGTGAACATAAGGACGATACGGATAGCGATGGCAAGGAGCGATCATGACGACGCCAAGCACGAATTCCCCTGGTGAGGACACGGCAGCGGGAGATGCTGTCGCGTTCGACCTCGCCGATGCCGCTGCGGAGATGCGCCGTGTCGCCGAGAATGTTCGCGACGATCAATTGGAGTCTCCGACACCATGCTCAGACTGGACGGTGCGCGATCTCGCTGAGCACATCTGCGGACTCACGCGGGTGTTCGCCGAGGCCGCACGCCACGAGACCCCGCGCGACGAACCGGCGAATACGGGATTGCCCGAAAGCTGGCAAGAGGAGCTGGCGGCGGGTCTGGATAGTCTCGTTGCTGCCTGGCGCGAGCCGGAGGCGTGGACTGGCGAAGCGGACGCCGGTGGTGTTCGGATGCGGTCCGATGAGATGGCCGTCGTCGTCCTCGACGAGCTCGTGCTCCATGGATGGGACCTGGCTCGCTCGACGGGGCAGGACTTCGTTGCCAGCGATGCCGATATCGCTGTGTGCATGGAGTTCGCCTCCGCGATGTCGACGCCAGAGACTGTGGAAAGCCGCGACGGCCTCTATGGCCCCGTGATTGAGATGACCCCCGACTCGTCGGCGTTCGCGAAACTGCTTGGGCTTGCCGGCCGGAACCCCTCGTGGCCCTGAGAGCTGGGCGACAAGCAAAAAGCGCCTCCTTTTGTGGTTTCGTCCGTGCCGGAGCTCCATGAGTTCTTAGCGACGCTAAACAAATAACGGATGCCGTCGCGCTACGCTGGGCGCATGGAGCCTGAACGCACGGGGGAACCAGACGCAACACGCACGCTCGTCGATGACGACAACGTGCGCATCACGTACTACGAGTGGACTGCTGCGCGGCCTCGCGGCATCGTGCACATCGCACACGGGGCGGGCGAGCACGCGCGTCGCTACGCTCCGCTGGCCGTCGAGCTGGTCGACGCCGGATACACGGTCATCGCCGACGACCACCGAGGGCACGGGCAGACCGGGCTGGACTATCTGGGGCTGTCGCACCTCGGGCCGCGGGGCGTGCGCGGTGCCATCACGGCGCTGCAGCGAGTCGCCGAGACGGTGCGCGAGCAGCATCCGGGCCTGCCCCTGTTCGGACTCGGGCACAGCTGGGGCTCGCTCATGGTGCAGAAGATCATCGCCCGCTCCGGCGTGTACGACGGGGTGATTCTCACGGGCACCTCGCTTGCGGTTCCTGGTGTGCTCAATGGCGGTGATCTCAACAAGCCGTGGCGCGGTCAGCGGTCAACCGGGCTCGAGTGGCTGAGCCGAGACCCGTCCGTCGGGGCTGCGTTCACCGATGATCCGCTGTGCTTCGACATTGCCGAGAAGCCCGTGTGGAACCTCGCACAGGCACTGAGCTTTCTGGGGCGCCCGTCTCCGCGGATGCCGCGAGACATCCCCGTGCTGATCATGGTGGGGTCTGACGACACGATCGGTGGAGAGCGCGGGGCGACCATGCTCGCGGAGGCCTACAGCGGCCGTGCCGGGGTGAGCGACGTGAACCTGGAGATCTTTGCCGGCGCGCGTCACGAGGTGTACAACGAGACGAATCGCGACGAGGTCATCGCACGACTGATCGCATGGCTCGACGAGCACCGCGGCGGAGACGAGTAGCGCCATGTGCACGGTCATCGTTCAGGTCCCCGAATCGCCCGACGGCATTGTGCGCATGCTTGCGGTGCGCGACGAAGACCCGGGCCGGCCCTGGCAGCCACTCGGGGCGTGGTGGCCCGAGATGTATCCGGGAGTTGTGGGCGTGCGCGACGTGCGCGCCGGCGGGGCGTGGATGGCAGCTTACCCGGTGTGTGGCCGCGTCGCCGTGATGCTGAACCGTCCCGACAACCTGGATGCCGCGCCCGGCGAACTGGAATCGCGTGGAGGCTTGGTTCTCGAATCTGTCGAGGGGCGACCGCCGCGCGAGCCGCGCACGGCGGGCTTCAACCTCGTCGAGGTGGCCGGGGCGGCCGTCACGGTGACGACGTGGGATGGCATCAGTCTCGGCATTGAAGAGCTCGTGCCAGGCACACATATGCTTGAGCATCACGAGGTTGATGACCCGGGTTCGGCGCGGATCACGCGGTGGCGGCCCGAGTTTCAGGATGCTGCGCCGCAGGGTGGCGGCTTGCACGACGAGTGGTGGGGTGACTGGGCTGGTGTGCTGAAGCGCAGTGGAGAGCTGTCACCCGACGACGACGCAGCGATCATTCGTGACAACCGTGCCCACGGGTATCCGACGCTGTCGCTGCTGGCCTGTGTCGCGAGCATCTCGCAGGAGGCCGCCGACGTGCGCTTTGCTCCGCTGCAGACACCGGGCCAGTGGAACGCCCTTGACTTCGTGCTGCCTGTCCAGCCCGAGTGACGCCTTCTGCCGTTCTCGCTCAAGAGGTGGGCAACCTCTTCCGGTACTCCCGCACGAAAGTGGCGATAATACTCGGCGGTCGAGGCAAAGAGGCTCACACGGCCACGCTACTGCGCTCCGGCTGTTTGACGTTCAGGCAGGGGGCGGAGCTTGAAGATCAGAATGCCAAGATACCTGTTCATCCACGCCTGCTTGTGAGGGTAGCGACGTGCCGTGTCTTCGGAGAGCTGAGGCTCGACCGTCGCCTCGATCCACAGACCTGCCGCACTGAATGTATTGAGCAGGTTAGAGATCGTGTAGGTGCGTTTGGTCAGTGCGATCTGGTCGTTCCACCCGCTGCGATAGGTGTACGACGAGTCAGAGAAATACTCCTCGCCCAGTGACGTGTCATTTTTCTCAGCCCGTTCGAGGGCGTAGCGAATCGGCTGAGTCCTGGTCAGCAGGATGAAACCGTCGTCGGTCAGCATCGACCGCGCCGTCGTCAATGTGCGGACCGGGTCAGTCGCGTAGCCGAACGACTGCAGAAACATAATCCGGTCGAACGTTCGCCCGGTGAGCTCGCGCATGGACGCGAGCTCGTTCAGATCGGCGTTGATGAGCTGGAGATCGTGCGATTCAGGATCGATGAAGTTGCCGCTGTTGTCGATTCCGGCCGACGAGACCGCTCCGTCACCGACCAGCTCAGCGAGCTTGCCGCCGTTGCCACAGCCGACATCGAGGATCGAGCGACCGGTGACGTCGCCGAGAATTTCCCGCTGCGCTGGCCACTCCACCAGGCGATCGAGTGAGTCTTCCCTTGTCCGGGCCCGTTCGTAATCCGGTGCGAGCTGCTCCCATGCGCGGTCAACATCTCGGCCATCGGCGCTCGTGACCTTGGTCTCGTTCTCGGTTCTGTCTGTCATTCCCACTCACCAGTCGTCGCCGCTCAACGGAACGGCGGCTGACTCATTCTCCCAGCGTAAGCGGCGGTTGACGCCATGTAAGGCAGTAACGCCATAGTGCGAATCGCTGCCAGCGCGCTCCGGGGAGCACGCGAGCCGCGCATTCGCGCACCTCCGTGTACGAGTGCGGTGGCGGCCACTTTGTCGGTGCGGTGTGCTGCCAGAAGTTTCGCGTTCGTGAGTACCGCTGGTGCTGAACGGCGCCCAGCAAGCCCCACGCATAGTCGGCAGGCGTCGTCGCCCGTGCCAATCCCACGACGACGAGGATGCCGCCGGGAGCGGTGAGCTCTTTGAGCCTGCCAAGCGCGCGCTCAAGATCGTCGAAGTGATGCATCGTAGCCACCGATGCGACGACATCGAATGTGCGCCCGAAGTCATAGGTCATCGCGTCGGCGACCACCCAGTCGATGCCGGAATGAGCTTCCTGCGCCGCGGCAAGAGTTGTGGCGTCCACGTCAACGGCGGTGACATCAGGAAGCCGTTCACGCAAGTCACGAGCGAGCAATCCGTTTCCGGTGCCCACGTCCAATGCAGAGATCGCAGCATCCGGTATCGCCTCGAGCACGACACGGTGAAAGTGGATGTTGTGGTTCCACAGAGCTCCATATTGTCGTGCCATGAGCCCATTGTCTACGAGCTGAATCTGAATATGGAAAGCTCAGATGAAGCCGGTGCTGCTCTCAATGATTTTCTGACACGTGTGCGGCACAAGGCCTTACAACACTGAGCGGGTGCCCATTGTCGAATCCGATTTTCGGTAGGTTGAGCTCGTGAAGACTGCAACGCACGACCTCACGATCGGCGAATTTACCGTGCACAAGCGGTTCCTCACCTGGAGTGACGGTGAAGCATCCCGCGAATGGGCGATGCTGTCGCTCCTTGCTGAGCATTCTCCGGGGGTTGCTCCTCGCCCAATTCAGCGAGCACAGGATGGCGATGCTCCTGTAATCGTTATGGAGCGGCTGCCGGGGGCGCCGCTGAGCGCCCGCGACTTTAACGAGACGATCGTCGCCGAACTGGGCCTGGCACTCAATCGTCTCTACCAGGTTCCTCTGGCTTCTGCCCATGAAGCTGGCCTTCCCGAGCGACGCGTCGGTCCAACAAAGATCGTCAGGATGCTGCACTACGAGCTCAATCAGCTGAGGGACGTGAGTGCGTGCGCGGATTCTGGTCTCGTCAGTGAGGCACTCGACGCGGCGCGCGATTACACTGCCCGTCCAGATGCACACCTCACGCCACGCTTGACGTCGATTGGCATAGCTGATCTGAATCCGGCAAACGTGCTCTGGGACGGACATGTATGTCGTCTCGTGGATTTTGAAGATGGCGGACTCACGGAACCCGCTTTTGAAATCGCTGATCATGTTGAGCACATTGCGAACCGACGAGAGGGCAGACTTAGTGCTGGCGCGCTCGGGAAGGCTGTGGGTCTATCGGACGAAGATGTGGTGCGCGTGAACCAGTATCGAGTGCTGTGGGCGAGTTTCTGGCTGCTGATGCTCTTGCCCGGGAACGGTGCATTCTCCAGGAATCCGTCGGGAACAACAGAAGACCAGGCTCGTCACCTTCTTCATCTTTTGGCAGTGCACGTCTGAGCTCTGAACGCTGCGAAATAGTGAGGCACAGGTTGCACCCATGAAGGATGAGGAGCTCCCGAGTTATCGTAGATTAGTTCGAATAAATGTTGTCGAAAGACTAGTATATACGTACGAGTTTTGGTAAACTCGTGGCATGAATTCGGAGCAGTGGTGCACGATGTCGCGGAGTCCGCTCCCGATGGGGGATGCCGGCGACCGACTCGGTGATGAGTTTTGGATGATTCGCGACGCCGTGGAGCTGGAGGACGAATCGGCTTCGCCATTGCCTCAGTTTGGCGATGCGCTCGCGGCGGATCTGGACGCGGTCGGTGAATCCTTCGACCGGGCACAGCGTGCCCACGCGTTCATGATCGATAACCTCTATCGGGCACACGACACATACGTGCGTTCTCGCGATGCGGTTCTTGCACACTCAGATGCGACATCCCGCGCTGGTGGGCTGTCGGAAGACCAGGCGATGGAGCGGTCATTCGCCGCCGAGGTGTCGGTAAAAATCGGCGTCACCGACCGTGTTGCTGAGACGATGATTCACGAGGCCATCACACTGGTGGAGGATCTGCCACAGGTGATGGACGCATTCCGAGTCGGCTTCACCAGCTTTATGCACGCTCGCACCGCAGCTCGGCAAGCCTGGTCGGTGCCTGCCGACGCGCGGGCCGAGTTTGACGCCGCAATCGTGGTTGCGGCTCGCACGCAGACCCCGACTCGATTCACGCAGACTGCTCGAAAGACGCGCGAGGAGCTTCACCCGGAATCCATTCAGGTCCGGAAGGACGAGGCATTCGAAAACAGGCGTGTCGACCACGAACCGGCTGACGACGGCATGGCCTACGTCAGTCTTTACCACTCCGCAGATGTCACCTCTTCGATTGTGGGGCAGGCTGCTGCCCGGGCGCGAGCGCTTCGGGCCGCCGGTGACCCACGTACGCTTCGGCAGATCGAGGCAGACCTGGTCGCCGCAGCCTGCACCACAGGAATCTCTGTGCCCACGGGGTCCGGCACCATTGATAGCAACTCCACCAGAGACGTTGACGACGCAATCGAGGGCGCTGGAAACGCGGATGCTGCTGCTGATCATGTGATTCCGGATGCTGACAAGGTGACCGAGAGTGCTGACACCGCGACGATCGGCAACCCTGGCGACGCGGGCTCACTCGCTGATCGTACGGCCGAAGACGCTACTGACGACGCTGATGCTGGCATCGGGTTCGAGACAGGCGACACTGTAGATGGCGACCCCGCCGATGGTGATACTGTGACGTTGTCGCGTGCGGAGCTTGCTGCGTTGCGTCCGGGTGTTGTGGTCACCGTTCCTGCCCTGTCGTTGATTGGGCGTAGTTCTGAACCGGCGGAGCTCGCCGGGTATGGGCCGATCGACCCGGAGACGGCGAATCTCCTGATCGGGCAGGCGACAAGCTTTACTCGTGTTCTTACGGACCCGGTCTCCGGCGCGTACCGGTACACGGATCCGAATAAGTACCGGTTGAGCGAGAAGATGAAACGCGCGATCCGGTTGCGTGATGTCACGTGCGACTTCCTCGAGTGCGATGCGCCCGTGACGTACTGCGATATCGACCACATTGTGGCGTGGGAAGACGGCGGAAAGTCCACAACACAGAACCTGCACCTGCTGTGTAAACGACACCACACGCTGAAACACGCCACAAAGTGGACACCCACAAGACTCCCCGACGGGCGCGTGCGATGGACATCACCCGCAGGATTCTCCTACATCGTCACCCGAGAGTGAAGCTCTCAAGGTGTGCCGATGATGCTCGCGTGATCAGCGCAGTACCGTGTCGATGCTGATGCTGATGCTGATGCTGGGCCAGATCGCGTAATCGGTCCGGAACGATGGTGCCGGTGAGGGATTGGAATTTGTTGTGCAGGTCACGCACCGGAACGGTGTCTGCTCAAAACTGCACGGTCAGCGGGCGTTGCCAACCGGGACGTTGAAGTTCAGCAGGGATGCCTTGTCGTCTTCGAACGAGAGGGTCGTGAGCGCGCAGTTGTCGACCTCGGGGAAGACGTCGCGGTAGAGATTCGGGTCAATCGAGATCAGAGTGCAGATCACGAGGCGCATCAGAGTTCCGTGGCCGACGACCAGAGCTGTTCCGCCATCGGCGTCGCGGATGATGCGCGCCAGAACCTTGAGCGCACGTGCAACCGCGATGGCTCCCGGTTCACCCGAGGGCATGGGCGACCTCGCCGGTGCCGCCACGAATGCGGCGGCAGTATCCGGATATTTTTCGTAGAGCTCGTCAAGCGTGAGCCCCTCGCCCTTGCCGAAGTCCACTTCGCGCAGGTCCGGCTCGGTCCAGTGCTCGAGGCCCGTAGCCTGCGCCACCGCATCCGCCGTGCGCCAGGCACGCGTCAACTCAGACGAAACGAGCACGTCAGGGCGGTGCTTCGCGGCCCACGCAGCTAGTTCTTCGGCCTGCTGCATGCCGTGGTCGGTCAGTGCGATATCGCTGGATCCGGCGTACCGGTGCTCGCCATGCCAGACGGTCTCACCGTGTCTGACCATAATCAAAGTCGTGCTCATGTCTCCATTGTGCCGCCCCAAGGCACCGACGCAACGGCGATAGGCTGACATCATGCACGGTGAATACAAGGTTCCAGGTGGAAAACTCGTGGTCGTCGACCTCGAGGTGGACGACGGCGTCATCACGGAATTCGCGCTCGCCGGAGACTTCTTCCTCGAGCCAGACGAGGCACTCGGGACGATCGACGACGCAATACGCGGGATGCTGGCAGGCAGCGACACTGCCACGTTCGCTGCCGCGGTGCGGAACGCTCTGCCCGAAGACGCATCCCTTCTGGGCTTCACCCCCGAGTCTGTCGCGGTAGCCACGCGGCGTGCTCTCACGCAGGCCGCGAACTGGCGTGACTTCGAATGGCAGATCATCCACTCTGAGGCCGTGCCCCCGCGCATGCACCTTGCGCTCGACGAGGTACTGACAAGCGAAGTCGGAGCGGGGCGACGCGGGCCGACGCTGCGCATCTGGGAGTGGGACGAGTCCGCCGTCGTGATCGGCAGCTTCCAGTCACTGAAGAACGAGGTCGACCTGAAGGGCGCGGCCAAGCACGGGTTCGACGTCGTCCGGCGCGTTTCCGGCGGCGGCGCCATGCTCATGAAAAAGGGCGAAGTCGTCACCTACTCGCTGTATGTTCCGGCTGAGCTGGTACAGGGAATGTCGTTCACCGACTCCTACGCCTACCTTGACGAGTGGGTGATTGAAGCGCTGCGCTCGCTCGGCATCGACGCCGAGTACAAGCCGCTCAACGACATCACGAGCCCGGGCGGCAAGATCGGTGGAGCCGCTCAGAAGCGCCTGGGCAGCGGGGGAGTGCTGCATCACGTCACCATGAGCTACGACATGGACGGCGAGGTGATGACCGAGGTGCTCCGCATCGGGCGCGAGAAGATGAGCGACAAAGGAACTACGTCCGCCGCGAAGCGCGTTGACCCCCTGCGCAGCCAGACTGGACTCAGCCGCGCCGAGATCATCGAGCGCATGAAAGAGACGTTCGTCTCGCAGACAGGTGCCACGCCGGGCGAGATCACGCCGGAGGAATACGCCGAAGCCGAGAAGCTCGTCGAAACGAAGTTCTCGACCGATGCCTGGCTGAACCGGGTGCCGTAGTGGCGCACGACTCCGTCGGCGCGGATGCTGCAGCGACAGCATCCGTGGTCTCGGAAAGCCCAGATGAACGCCAGCTGCCCGAGACGAGCGTGGTCATCGAGGGCGAGAATCTCACGATTCTGCCCCAATTTCCGGATGCCGCATTCACGCTGATCTACATCGACCCTCCGTTCAACACCGGCCGTGAGCAAAGGCGCACCCGCACCACCCATGTGCGGGCAGCTGAAGGAACGGCGGGAACTGTCACCGGGTTCAAAGGGCAGACCTACGAGCGCATTCGCGGTCAGCTGCATCGTTACGATGACGCGTTCGATGACTACTGGGCGTTTCTCGAGCCGCGGCTGCTCGAGGCGTGGCGGCTGCTCGCCGATGACGGCACCCTGTACCTGCACCTGGACTACCGCGAAGCGCACTACGCGAAGGTGCTGTGTGACGCGATCTTCGGCCGAGACTGCTTTCTCAACGAGATCATCTGGGCGTACGACTACGGCGCGAAGTCGAAGTCGCGGTGGCCGACGAAGCACGACACGATCCTGGTTTACGTGAAGAATCCGCGCGCGTACGTGTTCGACGCCGAGGCGATCGACCGCGAGCCGTACATGGCGCCGGGACTCGTGACGCCCGAGAAGGCGGCGCGTGGCAAGCTGCCGACCGATGTGTGGTGGCACACGATCGTCTCGCCGAACGGTCGGGAGAAGACGGGGTGGCCCACGCAGAAGCCTGTGGGCGTGCTGCGACGCATCGTGCAGGCCTCGAGCCGCGAGGGCGATTGGGTGCTCGACTTCTTTGCCGGCAGTGGCACGACGGGTGCGGCGGCGACGGAGCTGGGCCGCAACTACGTGCTGATCGATGAGAATCCGGATGCTGTCGCGATCATGCGCGAGCGCCTGACGTAGCGGTGCTGCGCCCTGCGTGTGACGCAGCCGTGGCGAGCCTGACGTAGTTGTGCTGTGCCCTGCGCCCGCCGTAGCCGCTCTGCGCATGACGTAGCCGTGCTGCGCCCTGCGCATGACTCAGCGGTCGCGGGCCTGACGAAGTTGTGCTGTGCCCTGCGCCCGCCGTAGCTGCTCTGCGCATGACGTAGCCGTGCTGCCCTGCGCGTGATGCAGCGGTGGCGAGCCTGACGTAGTTGTGCTGTGCCCTGCGCCCGCCGTAGCTGCTCTGCGCATGACGTAGCCGTGCTGCGCTCTGCGCATGACGCAGCGGTGGCGGGCCCGACGAAGTTGTGCTGCGCCCTGCGTCTCACGCAGCTGTGCCGCAGCCCGTGAGCCCGTAAGCGGAACTGCGCGCCACAATCGGAACTGCGCTATGGAAAGTTCTGGCGCGCAGATCCGATTCTGGAGCGCAAAGGTGTGACGTACCGCTTGGCAGCCGCGTCGTCAGGAGTTTCTGCGGTAGGGATGCGACGAGCCAGCGGGGCAACAGCGAGCGCAGTGAGAAGGCAGCGGGTCTGGGCGTCAGGGCAGTGCAGAGCAACATAGCGCCCTGGGGCAGGATGCGTCAGGGCGGGGTGACTCAGCACGCAGTGGCTGGGCTGAGATAGGACAGCGGAACTCACCACGCAGTGGCAGTGCGGAGACAGTGCAGCGCGAGGCAGCGCGTGAGGGCAGCGGGACTCAGCGCGCAGTGGCAGAGCCGAGACGAGGCAGCGCGAGTCAGCGCGTGAGGGCAATGCAACTCAGCGCAACGGGTCGAACGGCGCGATCGCCGGGTCAGTGCGGCCCGTAGCGATGCGCTCGGCGAGCAGCTTGCCCGTCGCTGGACCGAGCACGACGCCCCACATGCCGTGGCCACCGGCGACATACACGTTCGGCGCCCGCGTCTGCCCAACAAGCGGAAGCCCGTCTGGCGTGACCGGCCGCGAGCCGACCCACTCGTCGTGCCGGTTGTCGAGATCGACGCCCGTCATGAGAGTGCGCACCTGATTGACAATCGCCTGGATGCGGCGGTGCTGCAACGGGTCATCCGGCCCGCGAAACTCCATGGTGCCCGCAATGCGGAATCTCCCCTGGTACGGCGTGCAGGCGATCCGCTGCGTCGGCAGGTAGACCGGATGCTCGGCCGGCTCCGCGGTCTCGACGGTGAACGAGTACCCACGACCCGCCTGCACCCGAACGTTGACACCGAATTGCCGTGCCAGCTCCGGCATCCATGCGCCCGTGGCGATCACGACCGAATCCGCGGTGAGGGTCTCACCCGTCGCGAGCGTCACCGATGGAGCGGATGCTGATGAGACCGCGGTCACCTCGTGGCTCAGCCGCATCTCGGCACCGCGCGCCTCGACGGAGTCCGCGAGGGCGTGCACGAACGGGCCCGGCTCGATGAACCGTTGCCCATCCATGCGGTATGCAGCGCCGATGTTGTGCGACAGCTGCGGGGCAAGCGCGCGTGGGTCGTCCAAGCGCTCGACGGTGACGCTCTGACCGTGCTGGATCACACCGGCAACGTCGCGCATGAACCCCTTCGCCTGCTGCTCCCGCTGGAACCCGATGACAAACGGACCTTCACGCGTCCACGAGTCGATGCCGCCCCCGAGCAACTCGTCGAAGCTCTCGAGCGCGATCTTATCGATCGGCGTGAGGGCCGCCATCGCGCGGTCCCAGGCGCGCTGCGTGCCGTGAGCCGCGAAGCGTGCGAGGAATGACCACAAGCTGAGGTCCACGCGCATAGGAATGTGCAACGCAGCATCCGGGTCGATCAGCGCTTGCGGACCATACGTCCAGATGCTCGGGTCCGCGAGCGGGATCGTCTTCGCGGGAGCGAGCCAGCCGGCATTGCCCCACGAGGACCCCGCCGCGACGCCGCCACGATCGACGACCGTCACGTCGACCCCGTGTTCCTGCAGATGCCAGGCCGTCGCGAGCCCGACCATTCCCGCTCCGATGACGATCGATCGTGTCATGTAGCCCTCCTCGAGCTCGCGCCTTGCGTCTCGGCCAGTATCGGAAACCTGTCGGCCAATCGCAAGGCTTGTTTTTGTCTGATGGGTACCTCCGGTTTGTCGCCGCATCTCGGCGCGATCTGTGACGCTCGGTCACGTCCTGTCACGCTCAGCTGCGCGAGCCCGGTTGCGCCACGAATTGTGTGGTGTCGAGTCATATTTGATACGCCACCACACAACCCGTGGCGCTGAACGGGGGTGCGGCGCGAGGCGCGGCTGAGCTTGGGGCAAAGGGCGCGGGCGGGCGCGAGGCGCTGAACGGGGTGCTGCGTGCCGCGCGGAGCGAAGAGCGCGGGGCGCAGGCGGAGAGGCGGAGCACGTTGTGCCTACGGCAGCTGTGCAAGGGAGTCCTCGAGCGCGACCCACGCCAGCATCGCGCACTTCACGCGGGCGATGTAGCGCGAGACTCCCTCAAGTACAGCCGCATCGCCGAGAGGTTCGTCGTCGGCGACACCGGCTCCCTTCGACCGCATCAGCTCGCGGAAGAGCGCAATGCGTGCCGGGGCATCGGCTACCGGCATCCCGGCCGCCAAGTCGCTCAGCAGCGACGCCGACGCCATCGAGATCGAGCAGCCAGCGCCCTCCCACGCGACATCATTGATCGTCGCGCCGTCCTCAGAGAGATGCACCTGCAGCGTAAGCTCATCGCCGCACGTCGGGTTCAGTTGGTGCGAGGATGCTGCTTCGCCCTCACGCAATCCGAAACCGTGCTTCTCGCGGGAGTGGTCAAGGATCACCTGCTGGTACAGGGATTCGAGCCCGCTCATGCGCTCACCCCGAAGAACGAGCGCACACCGGAGAGGGCATCGAGAAATGCGTCGACGTCGTCTGTCGTGTTGTAGAGGTACGTGCTCGCGCGCGTCGACGCCGTCATGCCGAAGCGACGGTGCAACGGTTGTGCGCAGTGGTGCCCGACGCGAACGGCGATGCCGCGATCATCGAGGAACTGCCCCGCGTCGTGGGCGTGGACGCCCTCAAGGTCGAACGCTGCGAGACCTGTGCGGGCGACAGCATCCGTCGGCCCGAGAAGTCGCACGCCGTCGATCTGCTGCAGACCGTCAACCAGACGCGCACCGAGCTCGTGCTCGTGCGCGGCGATGCGGTCGAGGCCCACGACGCTGAGATAGTCGCAGGCTGCTGCGAGGGCGATGGCCTGCGAGATGCGCTGCGTGCCCGCCTCAAAGCGCTGCGGCGCCGGCAGGTACTCGGCCGATTCGAGCGTCACGGTCGTGATCATCGACCCGCCCGTGAGAAACGGCGGCAGCGCATTCAGCAGGTCGCGCCGCCCGTACAACACGCCGATCCCCGTGGGTGCGAGCATCTTGTGGCCTGAGAACACGGCGAAGTCCACGTCGAGGGCGTGCAGGTCGACGGGCATGTGCGGCACCGATTGGCACGCGTCGAGAACCACAAACGCCCCGACTGCGCGTGCCAGACGCACCAGCCCGTCGACCGGCGCGATCGCCGCTGTCACGTTCGAAACATGAGCGATGGCAACGATGCGCGTGCGCTCGCCGATCACCTCGGCCGCGGCCTCGAGCGTCACCTGCCCCGAGTCATCGACGGGGATCGCACGCACGACGGCTCCCGTGCGCGCGGCGAGCTCCTGCCAGGGGATGAGGTTGGCGTGGTGCTCTGACTCGGTCACAACGATCTCGTCGCCGGGCTCGAGCCGAAACTGCGCGGATGCTGCCCCGCCACGACCTGCCGTCGCGTTACCGATCGCATAGGCGACGAGGTTGAGGCCCTCTGTCGCGTTCGACGTCCACACGATCTCGTCGGCGTCGGCCCCGACGAACGCGGCGACGCTTTCGCGCGCCCGCTCGAACTGCTCGGTCGCCTCGGCCGCGAGCGTGTGCGCCCCGCGGTGCACGGCAGCCGTGAAGTTCTCGGCAAACCATCGTTCGGCGTCGAGCACGTTCGTCGGTTTGAGGCTCGTTGCTCCCGAGTCGAGATACACCAGGGGTTTCCCATTCACGAGCGCCCCGAGCTCGGGGAAATCGGAGCGGATGCGGCGGACCGCCGTGTCATCGAGGGGAAGCGTCTGAACAGTCACGTCCCCATTGTCTCGCGGAGCGCCCCGCTCGTGGGCGGTGTTACCAACCAGGCTGCCGCCGATTCAGCGCCTCGGCGCCGTCGAGTCACGCACCACGAGATCAATGGGAATCATTGTTGCGTTCGGAACCGTCTCGTCGCCCTCGATGAGCCGCAGCAGAATGCCGGCCATCGCATCGCCCATCTGCTCTGGTGACTGATTGACGGTGGTCAGGGGCGGGGATGCTGTCGCGGCATACCTGTCGTTGTCGTATCCCACGACGGAGATGTCGTCGGGCACGCGCAGGCCCGCACTGCGGAGCGCCGAGTACGCACCGACCGCCATCTGGTCGTTCGCCGCGAACACGGCGTCGATGGGCTTTCCGCTGTCAAGCAAAGTCCGCATCGCCGCCGCGCCGTCTGACGGCGAGAAGTCACCGTAGGCGATGAGCGAGTCGTCGAGCCGGGCGTCCGCCATCGCTGACCGCCAGCCGTCAAGCCGGTCGTGACCACCCGGCATATCGGTGCGGCCGGCGATCGTCGCGATGCGCCTGTGCCCCAGCTCGATGAGGTGGTTCGTCGCCAGACGGGCGCCTTCGACGTTGTCGACGTCGACGTAGTACCCGGTGACGGCCTCGGGGATCAGCGGCCGCCCGGCAAACACCATCGGAACCGTCGCGCCGAGCTGCGTGTACGAGTGGTCGCTCACGTGGTGAGACACGATGAGAGCCCCGTCGACGTTGCCGCCGCGCAGATACCGCCGGGTTTTCGCCGAGGAGTTCTCTGTCTCCATCAGTAGGCTCAGCGTGTACTCGGTCCCCGCGAGATGCAGCGCAATGCCCTGCACGATTGACGAGAAGAACGGGTCGTCGAAGACCTTCGCCGCGGTCTCCGGCACGATCACAGCGATCGCCTGCGTCTTGCGGCTCGCCAACGAGCGGGCCACGCGGTTGGGCACGTAGCCGAGCTCGTCAATCGCCGCGTTCACGATCGCAACGACCTCGTCCGTGACCTTGGGCGAATTGTTGACGACGCGTGACACGGTAGCGCGCGAGACGCCCGCGTGCGCGGCGACGGCCTCGAGGGTGGGCGCGCTTGACTTCGCCATCATCCGATCAGTCATCGTGCCCGCCCTCCGTCGCGCAGTGTGCCTGTCACCACCTTAATGCGCGGATGCCGTCTCGCGACGTGCGTCGGAGCGAGCCTGCGCGATGATCTCGGCGTACGCACGGCCTGAGTCCTTGATGGTGCGCTCGAGCGTCTCGTAGTCAACGCGCACGATGCCGAACCGCTTGTCGTAGCCCCATGACCACTCGAAATTGTCGAGAAGCGACCACACGAAGTAGCCGCGCACGTCGGCACTGTCGGCAATCGCGTCCGAGATGGCCTGAACGTGGTCCCGGATGTACGCCTCGCGCTCGGGGTCGCGCACACGCCCGTCTTCTGACACGACATCGTCGTAGGCCGAGCCGTTCTCCGTGACAAACAGTGGTGGCATGTTCGGGTATTCGCGGCCGAGGCGTGTCAGCAGCACGCGCAGTCCGGACGGGTTGACCTCCCAGCCCATCGCCGTGCGGGGCAGTCCGCGCGAGGGGAAGGACAGGTTGTCGCTGCCGACCCAGGGAGAGGAGATCTCACGATCCGTTGCACCGGAGTGGCCGTCAGAGCCCGGCGTCGGGTGCCCCGAGACCTGGTCGTCGTGGTAGTGGTTGACGCCGAGGAAGTCGATCGGGGACCCGATGATCTCCATGTCGCGCGGCTGGATCAGCTCGCGAAGCCCGAACTGCTCGAGATCCGAGAGGGTGTCGTCGGCGTAGGCGCCTGTGACGATCGGGTCGAGGAACACGCGGTTCTGCAGCACGTCGAAGCGGCGGGCTGCCTCCACATCGACGGGGTCATTCGCATCGAGCGGAATCGAGTTCGACAGGTTCAGCGTGATGCCGAGGTTCTCGGCGCCCAGCTCGCGGAGACGCTGCACGGCGAGGCCGTGGGCGAGGTGCTGGTGGTGGATCGCTGCGACGGCAGCATCCGGCTCTTGCCTGCCCGGCGCATGAACCCCGGAAGCATAGCCGAGCAGCGACGAGCAGAACGGCTCGTTGAACGTCGTCCAGTGCTGCACACGGTCGCCGAGGGCGTCGTACATGACCTCGGCGTAGCGGACGAAGCGCTCTGCCGTCTCGCGGTTCGCCCAGCCGCCGCGCTCTTCGAGCGCCTGCGGGAGGTCCCAGTGATACAGGGTCAGCCAGGGGCGGATGCCGGCGGCGAGAAGCTCATCGACGAGGCGGCTGTAGAAGTCGACGCCTTCAGGATTGACCTCGCCGTCGTCGGGGAGCACACGCGACCAGCTCGTCGAGAACCGGTAAGTGTCGAGACCGAGCTCGCGCATGATGGCGACGTCTTCGCGGTAGCGGTGGTAGTGGTCGACAGCCGTCTCGAGATTCTCGCCTCGGGCGATCGCCCCGGGAACGCGGGCGAAGGCGTCCCACACGGAGTCGCGCTTGCCCCCTTCGTGCCCCGCGCCCTCGACTTGGGCGGCTGCTGTGGCGGATCCCCACATGAACGTCGGCGGGAAATTGAGTGTCATCAGCCTTTCACAGCTCCTTGCATGATTCCGGAAATGAGTTGCTTGCCTGCCACTACGAAGAGTACAAGCAGCGGGATGGTCGAGAGTACAGCACCGGCCAGCACGACAGAGTAATCGACGTAGTGCGCCGACTGCAGCTGGCTGAGTGCCGTCTGCAGCGTGGGGTTCGTCGAGTCGAGCACGAGCAGGGGCCAGAGAAAGTCGGTCCACGCCGTCATAAACGTGAACAGAGAGAGGATCGCCATGGCTGGGCGGGCCGCGGGCACAGCGACGTGGAAGAACGTACGGATCATGTTCGCACCGTCGACACGGGCGGCCTCGAGCAGCTCATCAGGGATGACGTCGACGAGGTACTGGCGCATAAAGAACACACCGAACGCGGTGACCAGCAACGGAATGATGACCGCGCCGATGCTGCCGGTCCAGCCCCACGTGCGCATGAGCATGAAGAGCGGAATGATTCCCAGCTGCGTGGGGACGGCGAGTGTCGCGATCACGAAGACCATGAGCCCATTGCGGCCGCGGAAGCGCAGCTTGGCGAATGCATAGCCCGCGAGCGTCGAGAACGTGACGACCGAGATCGTGACGACGCTCGAGATGATGAGGCTGTTGCCGAGGGCCTTCCAGAATGGGATCGATTCGAGGACCGTCTGGATGTTGACCCAGAACTGACCCCCGGGAAGCAGGGGCGGCCAGCTGAGGCCGAAGTCCGAGTTGGGTCGGGTCGACATGACGAACGACCACCACAGCGGGTATGCCGAACACACCAGGAACACCGTGAGAAGCCCATAGGTGAGGAAGCCGGGCCTGCGGTCGATGCCGTAGAACCGACGGCGCTTCTCCGCTCTCGGAGCCGTCTGCTTCTTCTCGGTTGCGACGCTCATCGAGGGACCTCCTTGGTGCGATCGGACGAGTGCGTGCCGTGGTTTTCGCTCGCACTCTGAGCCCCACGGGCGCTCGGGGCGGATGCTGTGGCCTGACCCTGCCGGTACCGGGCGAGGCGTCGGTGCCGCCGCGATCTCGATACCTTGGTTTCGGCCGTCGCTATCGATTTCGACAGCATGAAGTTGATCAGGCCGATGCCCACGATGATAAGGAACAGCAGCCAGGCGATGGCCGACGCTTTACCGAAGTTTTGTCGGAAGAATGCCATCTCCCAGAGGTAGAGAACGGTGGTCTGGAACTGCCGCTGGGAACCGCCGGCCGTTGCTGCGTCGAACATGCGGGGCTCGACGAAGATCTGCAGGCCACCGATCGTCGCCGTGATGATGACGAAGACCATGGTGGGACGGATGCTGGGGAGTGTGATGCTGAAGAACCGGCGCAGTGCTCCGGCCCCATCCAGCGCCGCTGATTCGTGGACGTCGCGCGGAACCGACTGCATGGCGGCCAGCAGAATGAGGGCGTTGTAGCCCGTCCAGCGCCAGTTCACCATGGTCGCGATCGCGATGTGGCTGGGGAGCGTGTCGGTCTTCCACCCGATGGCGTCGAGGTTGAAGTTCTGCAGCATGTTGTTGATGAGGCCGTAGTCCTCACTGAACATGTTCGAGAAGATCAGGGCAACAGCCGCGGGGGTGACCACGTACGGCAGCAGGACGCTCATGCGCCAGAACGTCTTCGACCGGATGTTCTGGTCGAGGATGGCCGCGATGAAAGTCGCGGCCACAAGCTGCGGGATCGCCGATAGCAGGAAGATGCTGAACGTGTTGAACAGGGAGTTCCAGAAGTACTCGTCCTGCAGGATGCTCGCGAAGTTGGCGAGGCCGACGAAGTCGCCCTGCCCCTTCAGCAGATCCCAGTCGAAGAGCGAGACGACGAACGTATAGACGAGGGGAAAGAGCCCGACGAGTCCGAAGAGAATGAAGAACGGGGCGACGTAGGCGTAGGGGGATGCCTTGACGTCGACGCGGCTGAGCCAGTGGCGGCGCCGTTCAGAGCGTGAGGGAGTGCGCGGTGTGGAGGAGCGCGGGGGCGTCGAGGTGCCCGGGGAGAGTGTCGCAGTCATGAGAGCCCAATCGTGTGGGGCTCCCGGCTCTCACCGGGAGCCCCGTGACATCAGTTGTCGATGACGAGGTCCTGCAGAAGGTCGAGTGCCTTCTGCCAGGCTTCATCGGCTGTTGCTTCCTGCTGGTCGAGCAGGTTGAGCGCCGGGCCGAAGACGTTCTCCTGAATGACGGAGTCGTCCGGGCCCTTGAACTGCGCCTTCACGCCCTTAGCGCGCTCGGCGAGGATCGCTCCGGTGGGGGCATCGTTGAAGAGCTCGTTCGGTGTGGCCTCTTCGGCGAGCTTCTCTTCAGCTTTAATCGTGCTGGGGAAGTTGCCGGCAGCTTTGGACTGCTTCACCTGCTGCTCCGGGTCTGTCAGCCAGGCGGCCAGCTCGGCTGCGGCTTCAACGTGCTCGCTCGTGGTGGGGATCGAGAGGAACGAACCGCCCCAGTTCACTGGCCCTCCGGGGAAGACGTCGGCGAAGTCCCAGCCGGTGCTGGCGTCGCCGCCACCGGCCTCGAGCTGCCCCTTGATGGTGCCGAGCATCCAGCCCGGGCAGACGAACGTGGCGAAGGAGCCGTCAACGAAGGCCTTGCCCCCGCCCCAGTCCCACGCGGTCTGCGCGGCCGACTGGCCATTCAACGTCGCCTCGGCGAGCTGATTGAAACGGTCGCGCATCTCGGTGTTGCCCTTGATGTTGAGCTCGCCGTCCGAGGTGTAGTAGCCCTCGTCCATCTGGTTCACCATGGAGTTCCAGACGAAGCCGGAGTGGTCGTACCACGCCTTGCCTGTCTTCTCGGTGTACTCGGCACCGAGCTTGAAGTACGTGTCCCAGCTCGCGTCGTCTCCGCCGAAGAGCTCGGCGACCTCGTCGCGGTCACTGGGAAGTCCCGCCTCTTCGAACAGTTTTCCGTTGTAGCAGAGGCCCGTGGGCCCGATGTCCGTTCCGTAGCCGATGACGCGGCCGTCCGGGTCGGTGCCCTGCTCGAACTTCCAGTCGAGCCAGCGGTCCTTGATGTCCTGCGCGCCATAGTCGTTGAGGTCGACGAAGCGGTCGGACACCTCCATGATCGCGCCAAGCCAGCCCTCTTCGACGGCGACGATGTCGCTCAGGCCGGAGCCGGCTGCGAGCTTGGTGAAGGCATCGGTACGGGCGTTTCCTCCGGTGTCGATGTTCGTCGGCTTGATGGTGATGTTCGGGTGCAGTTCTTCGTACTCGGCGTACAGGTCGTCGTAACCGAAAGTGCCGAACGTTGTGATGGTGAGGGTGATGTCTTCATCACCGGATGCTGCCGAGCCGCCGTCTGCTGAACAGCCAGTGGCCAGCATGGCGAGGGCCGCAACGCCGGCAACTGTTGCTGTTGCCTTGGTGCGTCGTGAGAGTTTCACGGTCACTCCTTTGTGGGTGGTGGGTGCGGTTTCTGTGAGGCGAAGGGTGAGAGCGCTCTCATTTGGGGGCGTGAGAGCGCTCTCACGCAATCTGGAAAGACTCTAGACAGGTGCGTGGTGATTTGTCAATCGTCTCCACGAGGTTCAGTCGCGAACCCGGTGTGCGCGTCGCCTTCGACAGGAGCGGCGTACGGTTCGCAAACAGCGCGGACGACGCTCGCGACGGAAGCGGAGAGCGCCCCGGCAGGATGCGGGGAGAGTTTCATGACCGGGTGCGATCAGGGCTGGCGGCCGGGCGTGAGCATTGAGCAGCGCACCGTGTGATGCTGAGTGAGAGACGGTTGGTGAAAGCAGGAAGGCTCATATCGCGGAAGAGTACGGGGACGCACGAGGTGCACTCAGAGCACTTCGCCTATGATTGAGAGCGGTTCCTGTCCCCGCCCCGAAGGTCTTTATGCGCCATTCGCCACGTGCCGTCGCTGCTGCGGCGGTATTCGTCGTGTCTGCGCTGCTCCTCGCCGGGTGCACGGCGGCCTTCGCCGAAACCGCGAGTGAGGGAACCCATCACGAGCCTCGTCCCGTCCCGTCGGCGACGGCGACAGCGGTCTCGATTCCGACCGTGAACGAGGTTTCACCGGCATCCGGATCTCTCTCGGGGGGCGACACTGTGACCCTCACGGGTGAGTCGCTCGGACAGGTGAGCGCTGTGACGTTCGGAGATCGCGCCGCGACGGATCTGACGGTGGTCGACGACAACACGCTGACGGTCGTTGCACCTCGTGACGCGACATACCAGCCGGGCACCGTCGACGTTGTCGCGATGATCGGCGAGCAGGCGGTTCCGGCATCGGCTGAACTCAGCTATGAGTACACCGCGGTGACGCCCGTCGATCGCCAGATGCAGTACGCCCTCGCGTACTGGAAGGACTACAACGACGAGGAATGGGGCGACTACAACCCGCTGGGCGGAGACTGCGCCAATTTCGTGTCGCAGACTCTCGCCGCCCGAGGCTGGGAACCCACGAACACGTGGCACAACTACTCGGGAACGGCGACGAATGCGTGGGCGTTCGTGCCCGCCTTCGACAACTGGTTGCAGACCGTGCCCGACGTCACGCGACTGTCCAGCGATCAGCGCGATCAGATCGAGGTCGGCGACGTCGCCGTCTTCAGCTGGAGCGGCACCACGTATCGCGACCACGTCATGATCGTGTCTGACGTCGTCACGAACGACGACGGCAGCATTGACATCAAGCTCGTGGGCCACAACGTTGACTACGATTTCCGCGACTTCGACGAGACTGTCACCGAGGAGCATCCCGGCGGAGACGCCTGGTTCTACTCGATTCCGTAGGCCGTACGGTACGGGCGCGTGCACAATTTCGGACTTTTGGCGCGACACGCCGGTAAAAGGCGCCCACACGTCGGTTTCAGCGACAGATTTCCGAAATAAGCGCACGGTTCGTGCCGACGGTAGGGTCGCGGCTCGTCAGCCCTCCAGGGCGGAGTCCACGATCGTTTTCGCCTCGGCAAGCACCTGCTCGAGGTGCTCGGTGCCGCGGAATGACTCGGCGTAGATCTTGTACACGTCCTCTGTCCCGCTCGGGCGGGCCGCAAACCACGCGTTCTCGGTGACCACCTTGACGCCTCCGATGGCCGCATCGTTTCCCGGGGCATGCGAGAGCTTCGCTGTGATTGGTTCGCCCGCAAGTTCGGTGGCACGGATGCTGTCGCCGTCGAGCTTCTTCAGCACGGCCTTCTGGGCGGGCGTCGCCTTCGCATCTACGCGCCGGTAGGCGGGGTCCCCGAAGCGTTCGGTCAGTTCGGCGTAGAGCTGCGACGGCGACTTTCCCATGACCGCGCGGATCTCAGCGGCAAGCAGGCACAGCAGGATGCCGTCTTTGTCTGTCGTCCAGACGGTGCCGTCTGTGCGCAGGAAGCTCGCTCCGGCGCTCTCTTCACCGCCGAAGCCCACCGACCCGTCGACAAGGCCCGGCACGAACCACTTGAACCCAACCGGAACCTCCCAAAGCTTGCGGCTGAGGGATGCTGCAACACGGTCGATCATCGAGCTCGACACGAGTGTCTTGCCCACTGCAGCATCCGGCTTCCATCCGCTGCGATGCTGGGAGAGGTAGTGGACTGCTACGGCGAGGAAGTGGTTCGGGTTCATGAGCCCCGCGTCGGGCGTGACAATGCCGTGCCGGTCAGCATCCGCGTCGTTTCCCGTGAGGATGTCGTAGTCGCTTCGGTGCTCGAGCACGGAGGCCATGGCCGAGGGGCTCGACGGGTCCATGCGGATCTTGCCGTCCCAGTCGAGCGTCATGAACCGCCAGGTCGGGTCAACGAGCGGGTTCACAACGGTGAGGTCGATGTCGTACCGGTCGGCGATCGCCTGCCAGTAGTGCACGCTGGCGCCGCCGAGAGGGTCGGCACCGATGCGGATGCCGCTGTGCTTGATGGCATCCATGTCGATGATGCTGGCGAGATCGTCGACGTATCGGCCTCGGAAATCGTACGTGTCGACGGCCGCCGGTTCGGCGCGCTTCACCTCTGAGAGGCCGCCCTCGATGAGTGCGTTGGCGCGGTCGGCGATCCACGTTGTCGCGTCGCTGTCTGCCGGCCCACCGTGCGGCGGGTTGTACTTGAAACCGCCATCGGACGGCGGGTTGTGGCTTGGCGTGATGATGATGCCGTCGGCGCGATCGTGGTGCGCCGGGTCGTTGTTGTAGACGAGGATCGCGTGGCTGAGCGCGGGCGTGGGGACGAAGTCGTCGTACTCATCGACGAGAACGTGCACCTGGTTCGCCACGAGCACCTCGAGCGCCGTCGTGCGGGCCGGGGCGCTGAGCGCGTGCGTGTCGGCCCCGAGGAACAGTGGCCCGTCCACCCCGATCGATGCCCGGTACTCCACGATGGCCTGGGTCGTCGCGGCAATGTGAGCGTCGTTGAATGCCGTGTTGAGCGATGATCCACGGTGCCCGCTCGTGCCGAAGACCACGCGCTGCGCTGCGACGCTCGGGTCGGGAGTGCGCTCGTGGTAGGCGGCGATCAGAGCTTCGACGTCGATCAGGTCGGCCTCTGTGGCGAATGTTCCGGCACGTTCGTTCATCTGCCCATTCTCTCAGTGCGCGCTTCCGGTGGCGACTAGGCTCGATGCTATGCCTCAGAATGACGCCACCGACCTGCGCACGTACAGCTATCTGGGCCCACGCGGAACGTTTACCGAGGCAGCGCTTGCCCAGGTGGCCGAGGCTGAGGGGCAGATCTGGCGCAGCGTCAACAACGTCGGCGAGGCATTTTCGGATGTCGCGAACGGCGTCGCCGACGGTGCTGTCGTCGCGCTCGAGAACTCAATCGACGGCGGGGTCTCGGCGGCGCAGGACGCCCTGGCTACGACTCCGGGGCTGCGGATCATGGGCGAGTACCTCGTTCCCGTCGACTTCAACGTCGTCGCACGTGCCGGAACAACGCTCGATCAGGTCACGCACCTCAACGGGCATCCGGTCGCCTACGCCCAGTGCCGGCGGTGGATCGAGACGCATCTGCCCGGTCACACGCACATTCCCTCGACGAGCAACGTCGCGGCGGCGGCCAACCTTCTCGAGAGCGACGTCGCTGACGCCGCGATCGCGCCGCCCACGATCACAGACCATTACGATCTCGAGATCCTCGCGGAGCACATCGGTGACAACATCAACGCCGTCACACGTTTCGTGCTCGTGACGATGTCGCGCAGCATCCCTGACCCCACCGGCGCCGACAAAACGAGCTTCGTCGCCGAGCTTCCCGTCGACCAGCCGGGTGCGCTTCTCGACATGCTCGAGCAGCTGTCCACGCGCGGGGTCAACATGTCGATGATCCAGTCGCGGCCCATCGGCGATGAGCTGGGCCGGTACCGCTTCGTCATCGACATCGACGGGCACATTCGAGACGAGCGGGTGGCGGATGCTCTCATGGGCATCCATCGCTTTAGCCCGCGCGTCACGTTCCTCGGCTCGTACCCGCGAGCAGACAAGGCACCCGTGCGCTTCGACGCCCGCTATGACGACGATGTGTACATCGAGGCCCGCGACTGGCTGCGCGGCCTGATCTCGGGTGAGCCGAATCCCGAGGGCTGACGCTTTTCACGGTAGCGACCCGGCAACCACGAGTGAGCGAAGGAGCTGACCATGCCTGAGACGAAACCCGACTTCGATCCGCGGTTCGATCCTCGATTCCAGCCGGGCTACGATCCGGCGGTGCATGCCGAGTCAGAACATCGTCCGCGCCACTCGTCGGCGCAGATGAGCGCGGAGCGGGATTCGGGCACTGAGCGCGACTCTGGCGCGGAGCAGGACGCACGGTCATCCGTGCCCGTCTTCGACGCGGAGCACCTCGCGCATGGGGGAGCGCTCGACCAACAGGAGCATGAGACACCGGATGCTGCGAAGACGCCGCCTCGCAGTGAGGCCGCGCTGCTGTTGCGCAACCCGTTCCTGTGGATCATCCTCGTGCTCAGCGTCGCTCTGCTTGTGTGGTCGTGGACGTCCTACGAGTCTGCTGTCGCAACGTCGACGAATCTCTTCTCGAGCAGCTTCGGCGATGACGAGCAGACCCAGGCCGAGTACACGAAGTCCCAGTTCATCCTGGGGTTTGCGCCGTTCTGCATTGCCGTGGGACTTCTCGCTCTGAGCGGCATCGGATTCTTCGCTGCGGCAACGTGGCGACGCGATCAGGTCGCCGCGCGATGACCTCGAGAATCTCACGACGAGCTCTTGTCGTGACTGTCGTCGGCGTGCTCCTACTCGTCGGCGGAGCAGTGTTCGTGTCTCAGGGACTGGCACAGAGATACGTGGGTGCACACTCATCGCTCACCGTTCATCAGCAGCCGCACCCAAACGACCTCAACGAGTACACGTACTACTCCTTCTCCGGGGGAAATGGCCTGACCATCGACGACAACATCACGTACATCATGGACGACATCGTCGCCCTGACACTCGCCGACGCCGAAGCGAGCGGGTCTTTCCAAGTACCCCATCTCGATGTTTACGTTCAAGAGCACGGCGTCGTCGCCGTCTCGGGCGAGATGCCCAACTTCTGGAAACTTGCAAGCGGGGGCGTCGCCCGGCCATGGGCGCCGCACGCGTACATGATTCCGGCGTTCGCGGGCGGAACTGTCACGTTCGCCGGGCTGTTCTGGCTGGCCACGCGCTGGCACCTGACAGCATCCGCTCATCGGCGTGAGATTGACGAAACACCGCTGTAACAGCGAAACTGTGTCTGGCCCCACGAAAGGTCGTACCCTCTGTCCCGGTGCTCTGCGCGCCGCCATCCCGCATGCGCGTGCTCGCCGGACGAGCATCAGCCGGCGTTGTCTGACGCTTTCGACGAATCACACAGAAAGACCGCATGTGACGAATTCCACCGTCAATGACTACCTCAGCTCTGTTTACGAGACTGCTGTCGCGCGCAACGCCAGCGAGCCCGAGTTCCACCAGGCACTGCACGAAGTGCTGGAGTCGATCGCGCCCGCGCTGATTGAGCACCCGGAGTTCATCGAGGCAGGCATTCTTGAGAGACTTGTCGAGCCGGAGCGCCAAGTGATGTTCCGTGTGCCGTGGACGGACGACGCCAATCGGGTTCACGTGAATCGCGGGTTCCGCGTGCAGTTCAACTCGGCACTCGGACCGTACAAGGGTGGGCTGCGCTTTCACTCGTCTGTGAACCTCTCGATCATCAAGTTCCTCGGCTTCGAGCAGATCTTCAAGAACGCGCTCACCGGTCAGGGCATCGGCGGCGGCAAGGGCGGAAGCGACTTCGACCCGCACGGAAAGTCGGACTCCGAGGTCATGCGCTTCTGCCAGGCGTTCATGGACGAGCTGTACCACCACATCGGTGAGTACACGGATGTTCCCGCGGGCGACATTGGCGTCGGAGGGCGTGAGATCGGCTACATGTTCGGACGATTCCGCCGGCTGACGAACCGCCACGAGTCGGGCGTGCTCACGGGCAAGGGCCTTGGCTGGGGCGGCGCGCAGGTGCGCACCGAAGCCACGGGATACGGTGCCGTGTTCTTCGCTGAGGAGATGCTCGCCGTCAAGGGCGAAGGCATCGACGGGCGCACGGCGATCGTATCTGGCGCCGGTAACGTCGCGACGTACGCGATCGAGAAGGTGCAGCAGCTGGGCGGCACCGCCATCACAGCATCCGACTCGTCTGGCTACATCGTCGACGAGGACGGCGTCGACGTTGATCTGCTGAAGCAGATCAAGGAGGTCGAGCGCCTGCGCATCTCGGAGTACGCCGCGCGCAAGACATCTGCTCGATTCATCGAGGGTGGCTCGGTGTGGGACGTGAAGGGCGACATCGCCCTTCCGAGCGCCACGCAGAACGAGCTGAGCCTTGCGGACGCTGAGACACTGATCAAGAACGGTGTCGTTGCCGTGTCTGAGGGTGCGAACATGCCGACGCAGCCTGACGCCGTTCACGCCTTCCAGAAGGCGGGAGTTCTGTTCGGGCCGGGCAAGGCCGCGAACGCGGGCGGCGTGGCGACGAGTGCCCTCGAGATGACGCAGAACGCGTCGCGTGAGCGCTGGTCGTTCGATGACAGCGAGCGCCGTCTGCACGACATCATGCGCAACGTGCACCGCTCGGCGTACGAAGCGGCCGAGCGCTACGGACACCCCGGTGACTACGTGGTTGGTGCCAACACATCGGCATTCGTGCAGGTCGCGAGCGCGATGCTCGCGCAGGGCGTCATCTAGCAGCCCACCGCGACAACCCACCCACAACGCGTGCCAGGTGGTGCGTCTTCCGCGATCGGGAGGCAGCACCCCTGGCACGCGTTTCGCGCGCATTCGGTGAGCTCGTTGACATACGCGCAGGTCGCCCCTCGGGGGCCGTGAATGGCATCGCGTGTTCAGCAACGACCTCAGATTATGATTACAGTATGTAATAATGAGGTAGTGTAATGATTGTGGAACCCACAATCCTCGACCGACTTCTCGGCATCAGTGCGCTTTTTCAGAGAGACACCGCACGTTCGTTCGACGGCACCTCGCTCACTGAGACGCGAGTGCATGCTCTGTGGGTTCTGCAGAACGAAGGCGCCGCAACGCAGCAGACTCTGGCGGCTGCACTTTCGGTGACACCCAGAAGCGTCTCCGCCCTCATTGACGCGCTCGAATCGACGGGCTACGTCGAACGGCAGCCGCACCCGGACGATCGGCGCGCGGTGCTTGTCGTTCTCACGGAGCAGGCGGCGACGATGATGGCGCGGATGCAGCGCGACCACGCCGCGCTGACGACCGAGCTTTTGTCGGCAGTTGACGAGGCGGATCGCGCGGCATTCGAGCGTGGAGTCAATGCCGTGTACGAACGCCTCGCCGACCTTGTGGACGGCGAACCTGTGACCTACATCGATCTCGAAGCACGACCCGAGGAGAGGAGAGAGGTCGGATGAGCACGTCGGCGCGCGAGGCCACAAGCCCGCCCCGCCCGCGGTGGTGGCACTATGTTGCGAATCTTGCAATCCGTGCGGTACGCGTCGAGTTGCGCATCTATGAGAGCCTGGGGCGTGCGATCGCCCGACGTCCGGCGATTGCCGCCGGAGCACGCGGGTTCCTCTATCATCGCCCGGTTCTCACGATTCTCATCATCTTCATCGTCATCTCCGCCATTGAGATCCCCGTCGTGGATGCGATCGTGCATCGGTGGCTTCCCGTGCGCATCGGCTTCCTGATCCTCGGTATCTGGGGCGTCACATGGATGATCGGGTTGCTCTGCGCGTACTTTATGCGCCCGCACACCGTCGGCCCGGACGGCATTCGCGTGCGCGAGGGTCTCGAACTTGATATTCCTGTGGCGTGGAGTGACATCGCATCGGTGGAGATCCTCCACACGACGCAGGATGAAGATAAGCGTCGCGTCTTCGATGAGGGCGATGAGTGGGTCTGCGCGGTGCGCATCGGCCATGACACGAACCTTCAAATCGAGTTCGAGCGGCCCCTCGAGATCCGCTTACCCGGTCTCGAGCCACGCGGCGGCATTCACACGGTGACAAAACTGCGCTTCTGGGCGGATGATCCGCGTGGCCTCATCGCTGAAGGTCGGAAACACATCAACGCTTCGGATGCACCATCACCGTCAGCGCGCCCGGATCGACCGTGAAGCGCGTCGCCGACGTCGTGCCGATCTCGTCACCGTCGAGCTCAAGCTCTTGAGCATCGTCCGGTTTCACCGTCACCATGGCCGAACGCAGATAGGTCACCGTGCTGTCGCGGCCTTCGGAAGCCTTCAGGATGCGGCGCCCAATGCTCGACCGGCGCAGCACGCCGTTCTCCCACCGCACCTTGCGCCACACCTGCAGCCAGCCGAGAACGCCCTTCGGCTGCAGCACGGCGAGATCGAGCTTTCCATCGTCGATCTTCGCATCGGGCAGCAGCTCGATTCCGGCGGGCAGCGTGCCGCAGTTCGCGACGAGGATCGTGCTGACATGGGCGCTGTGCGGCGTGGATTCTGCCAGCTGGTAGCGAATGCGAAACGGCTTCAGGCCCGCGACCGAGCGCACGACAGCATCCGCGTATGCCAGCCACCCCACCGACTTCTTCAAGTCGTCGTTGGTGTTCGCGATCATCTGCGCGTCGATACCCATGCCGGCCATCACGAGAAAGACATATTCATTCGTGCCGTCGTCTGCCCGCACCTCGGCGATGCCCATGTCGATTGAGCGCTGCGTGCCCGTGTAGGCGACAGTCATCGAGTGCTTGAGATTGTTGAGCGGGAGGTCGAGGTTGCGCGCGAGGAGGTTGCCGGTGCCGGCAGGCACGATGGCAAGAGGGATGCCGCTGGAGCGCAGACCCTCAGCAACGCTCCGCACGGTGCCGTCGCCCCCGGCGGCGACGACGAGCGAAGCTCCGGCGGCCACAGCATCCCGTGCCATCGAGACGCCCGGGTCGTCGACAGTGGTCTCAACAAAGCGTGGTTCAGCCCACCCGTGCTCGGCCGCGCCCGCCGTGAAGACCTGCTTCAGCTTGGCAGCATCCAGCTTGACCGGGTTATACACGACTGCCGCGAATCTCTCGCCTTCGACGCTCATAGCAGAAACCTACCCGGTTCCGCTTAGACTTAGCCTGTGATTGATCCCGTACTTCTGCGCGAAAACCCTGACCTCATCCGACGCTCGCAGGAGGCGCGTGGGTCCCGTGTCGACCTGGTCGACGAGGCGATCGACGCGGATGCTGCCCGGCGACGCGCGATCGGCAGCTACGAAGAGCTGCGCGCCGAGCAGAACGCCTTCAGCAAGAAGGTAGCCACGGCGCCGAAGGACGAGAAGAAGTCGCTGATCGCCGAGGTGCAGCAGCTGGCCGCACGCGTGAAAGACGCGCAGCGTGAGGCGAACGAAGCCGAGGAGGCATTCACGACTGTCGCGCAGGCGATTGAGAACGTGATCGTCGACGGCGTTCCCTCCGGCGGCGAAGAGGACTTCTCGCTGCTGCGCACCGAGGGCGAGAAACCGACGTTCAGCTTCGCCCCGCGTGACCACCTGGAAATCGGCGAGACCCTCGATGCCATCGACATGGCGCGCGGCACCAAGGTCTCGGGAGCACGCTTCTACTACCTCAAGGGAATCGGCGCACGGCTCGAGATCGCGCTCATGAACCTCGGGCTCGACCGCGCCCTTGCATCCGGGTTCACGCCGCTCATCACGCCGACGCTCGTGAAGCCCGAGATCATGGCCGGCACAGGTTTCCTCGGCGAGCACGACGCCGAGGTGTACAAACTCGAAGCCGACGACCTGTATCTGACCGGAACGAGCGAGGTGGCGCTCGCCGGCTATCACGCTGACGAGATCATCGACATCTCCAACGGGCCACTGCGCTATGCGGGCTGGTCCACCTGCTACCGCCGCGAAGCCGGATCACACGGCAAAGACACGCGCGGGATCATTCGCGTGCACCAGTTCAACAAGCTCGAGATGTTCGTCTACACCGACCCCGCCGAGGCCGAGGCCGAGCACGAGCGTCTGCTTGCCTGGCAAGAGGGGATGCTGCAGAGCCTGGGCCTGAGCTATCGGGTCATCGACACCGCGGCCGGCGATCTGGGTTCGAGCGCAGCCCGCAAGTTCGATGTCGAGGCCTGGGTTCCCACGCAAGAGGCATACCGCGAGCTGACGTCGACGTCGAACTGCACGACGTTCCAGGCGCGCCGGCTCAACACGCGGCATCGCACGGATTCGGGCAAAACGGCTCCGGTCGCGACGCTCAACGGAACACTCGCGACGACGCGCTGGCTCGTCGCTCTGCTCGAGACGCACCAGCGTGCGGATGGCTCCGTCGTGATCCCCGAGGTGCTGCGCCCCTACCTGGGCGGACTCGAGGTCGCGGAGCCCGTGGCGTGACGGCGGTTTCGAAGCTCGTCGCGCTCGACGTCGACGGGACCGTGCTGCACGAAGACGGCGACGTGTCGCCTGCCGTGCGGGACGCCGTGGCGGCAGCATCCGACGCCGGTCATGCGCTCATGCTCGCCACCGGGCGCAGCTGGGATGCCACAGAGCCGGTGATGACGCAGCTCGGCATCGTCAGCGACTACGTCGTGTGCGCGAATGGCGCTGTGATCATGAAGCGCGTCGACGGCGGCTACATCCGGCACCACGTTGAGACGTTCGACCCCACCGAGGTACTGAGGCTGATCCATAACCACCTCGATGACGGGCGCTACCTGGTCGAATATCCCGACGGCGACCGCCGCTACACCGAGGGGATGACGGACTGGAACCTCGACGGCGCCGAGATGGTGGAGTTCGAGCAGCTGCTTGAGAAGCCTGTATCGCGCGTTGTCGTCGTCTCGCCTGGCCACGATGAGCAGGAATTCCTGAAGGCTGTGGAAGACATGGGTCTGCATCGCGTGACCTACGCGATCGGGTGGACGGCATGGCTCGACATTGCCCCGTTCGGCGTCAACAAGTCGACGGCACTCGAACACGTGCGGTCGTGGCTGGGCATCGACCGAGCACACGTCGTCGCGGTCGGAGACGGTCGCAATGACATCGAGATGCTGCGCTGGGCCGGGCAGGCTGGTTGCGGCGTCGCCATGGGGCAGGCACCCGATGAAGTGAAGGATGCCGCGACATCCGTCACCGCTGATGTCACGTCCGACGGTGTCGTCCCCGTGCTCGCGTCGCTCTAGCGGCATCCTCGAATCGTTCTCGTGCGGCAGGTCAGGTAGAATCGTTCGCGCCGTCTTTCAGGCGGCGAGGAGGGCTGTCCGAGCGGCCGATGGAGCTGGTCTTGAAAACCAGTGGGCAGAAATGTCTCGTGGGTTCGAATCCCACGCCCTCCGCCAATTTCTCGCTCTGCGGGGCAGCTCATCGGGAAGTTTTCGGCGCTTCCCGAGCCTGCTTCTACCTGATTTTCAGGCACCTGTGCGTAAAATCAGTGGTTGAGAATGTCAGCTGTTCCCCTGACCACGGGTTGACCAGCGACTTCTGACGTTCTGGCCACTGTGAGAGGACACCTTTTGGCGCGACGAGTTGCCCCCGTTGCGCGCCACGGCAAGCTGCCACGGCGCAGCGCCTGGTCGACCCTCGGTAAGTTCGTGGCATCGAGCCTTGCCGTGCTGCTGGTGAGCGCTTCTGCTGTCGTCGCCTGGGCAGTCACGGATGTCGTGCAGACGGCCCCCGAGGGAGTGACCCTCGCCGGTGAAACCCCCGGCCAGGTCATTCCTGACATCAACTCGATCGAGGGCGGTGCGAACATCCTGGTGATCGGCAGCGACAGTCGCGAGGGGCAGGGCGACGGCTATGGCCAGCACGAGACGGCCACTCTCAACGACGTGACGATGCTCGTTCACATTGCCGAGGACCACAGCAACGCGACAGTCGTGAGCTTTCCCCGCGACATGTACGTTCCGATTCCGTCGTGCCCGAAGGTCGATGAAGACGGCAAGCCGACGGGTGAGTACCACTACGCGATGAGCAGTCAGAAGATCAACACCTCGCTGTCCTATGGCGGCATGGCCTGCACTGTGCTCACGGTCGAGGCGCTCACCGGTCTCGATATTCAGTACGCAGCCATGGTGCAGTTCAATGGCGTCATCGCCCTGTCGAACGCCATCGGGGGCGTCGAGGTCTGCTTGGCGCAGTCGATCAAGGACCCGAAGACCGATCTCGACCTACCCGCAGGCAACGTGTCTCTGAAGGGGAAAGACGCACTGCAGTTCCTGCGCACGCGCCACGGCGTGAGCGATGGTTCTGACCTCGGCCGCATCAGCAACCAGCAGCTGTTCCTCTCAGCTCTGGTGCGCGACCTCAAGTCAGCAGAGACACTCACGAATCCGGTCAAGCTGTACAGCATCGCGAAAGTCGCAAGCGCGAATGTGACGTTCTCGCAGAGTCTCAACAACATCAACACCATGGTGGGGCTAGCAAAGTCGGTGTCCGAGATTCCGACAGACAAGATCACGTTCGTGCAGTACCCGAACTACTACCAGGGAGATGGCGTCGCCCCGCTCACCTCTGACGCCGAGACGCTGATGGATGCCATCAAGGCTGACAAGAACCTCTCGGTCACCGGGGGAACGGGCGGTTCGATTCCGAAGGACGGCGAAACGGACGGAACGGAGCCTCCGGAGACGACGGAACCGACCGAAACGCCCGATCCCGACGCAACGGACGAGACCGATGACGGCACGGTTGAACTGCCGGATTCGATTCACGGACAGAACGCCTCAGAGGTGACCTGTGCCGACGGTAACGGCAGGTAAATCGGATGCTGTGAGCGGCAGCATCCGCGTGATTCGCCGCTGACGCTCTCACCCGTTATGATTGAACCCGCGCTCCTTGTGGGCGCCTGGAGACGTCGCATAGTCCGGTCGAGTGCACCACCCTGCTAAGGTGGAGTCCCCGTTTAGGGGACCGAGGGTTCAAATCCCTCCGTCTCCGCCAGAAAACCCTGGTCGTAGTATGTTTGTGTCGGGCCTTGAACGCGCTGTCCTGTTACGACCGGGGCTATGGTCGCCGTGCCTCGATCAGATGGCGTGTCGAGTGGGCAATGAATCGGCCGTCCTCCTGAATGAGGTTGTGCAGATCCCGCAGCCGTTCACCGTACTTCTCAACGCTGAAGTCCGGAACCCACCAGATCACCTTGCGCAGCAGGTAGACGACGGCGGCCACATCATAGATCTCGATGCGCAGCCGCGCTGTACGCAGATCGACGATCTCCAACCCGGCGGCGCGTGCCGCGGCGACCTCGACCTTCGGGTCGCGTGCTCGCCGAGCCTCCGGCTGGGGGCCGAGGAAGAACTCGATCAGCTCGAAGACGCTTGCCGGCCCGACGTGCTGTGCGAAATACGTGCCACCGTGCTGAAGGACGCGAGCGATCTCCGTCCACCAGATCGTTGCCGGGTGCCGGCTGGAGACCAACTCGAACGCCTCGTCGGCAAAGGGAAGCGGCGGTTCGTCAGGGTCTGAAACGACGGCGACCCCTCGCGGGTGAAGCACCCGCGTTGCACGCGCGATGTTCGGGCTCCAGGATTCCGTAGCAACGGCGGTCGGGGGCAGCACTGGCGCCTCGGCGAGGACTTCGCCCCCTCCCGTCTGAATATCGAGGGAGGACGCAACTCTGCTCAGCTTCTGCGCCAGCATCCGGGAATAGCCCCACGCTGGCCTCTCCTCAATGGCGCGTCCGTCAAGCCATGAGAAGTCCCACCCCGACACGTCTGCTGCCTGCCCACACGCAATGAGCTCAGCATATGAATCTGTCATGTCGACCCTTCGTCGTCCACACGGAATCGGGTACTGAGATCGTAGTGGCTCGGATCGTCATGGCAGTGAGTCCACGCAGCCGATGAAAGGAATCGTCACGCTTACTGACAATTGCTTGTCGCATGCAGGTCGGACACGTAGTGTGAGACCACTACTCACAAAGGGGGCCTTATATGGGTTTCGGAGACAAGATCAGCAACGCTGCCGAAGACGCTAAGGGCAAGGCCAAGGAGAAGATTGGCGACGCCACGGACAACGAGGACCTCGAGAATGAGGGTCGCGCTGACCAGGCGAGCGCCACAGCCAAGAAGGTCGGCGAAAACGTCAAGGATGCCGCTGAGAACGCCAAGCAGGGCGCGAAAGATCTTTTCGACAAGTAACGTGCTGCCTCTGGCATGAATGTTGCCCCCGCGAATCTTCGCGGGGGCAACGTCGTTAAGTGGCCATGGGAATGGCGGCGACGAGAACAGCACATGTGAGTTGTCTCAGCATCGCGGCCAACTCTGAGCAGAGCACGTATCGTCACGAGAAGCAGCACCATTCGAGGTCAAGAAGGTGAGCACAATGCCGGGACGAAAGAACTCGAGCCTCAAGAATCCTGAGATGTACGAAGAGATGCGCAAAGACGGCGCGTCGAAAGAGAAGGCTGCACGCATCTCGAACGCGGCGGCTTCCGAAGGACGGTCACGCGTCGGTAAGCGCGGCGGAAAAGCCGGAGACTACGAGGACTGGACCGTCGACGAGCTGAAATCGCGCGCGAAAGAACTCGGAGTCAGCGGATACTCGGGCAAACGCAAGGCAGAGGTCATCAGGATGCTGCGGAATCACTGACCCGACAGCACGACGGCGCCGATGACCACCGGCGCCGCATGCTGCGGGGCTGTCGTCACGCCACGAGGAGGATGCCGAACGCTGCCGCGACGTAGAAGATCGTGACACCGAGAATGAAGACGCGTTCTGAGAGCCCGAACACGTGCTGACGCAGCGGCTGTATGACGAGGGCCGCGACGAGCGCGATGAGCGCCACGAGCGTGATCGTCGACACGACCGAGAGTGTGGCGCCCAGCGCAGCGGGCGCCAGCGGCGTGAGAAGACGCGTGAGGTTGCCCATGCACGCATAGCTCAGCGCGAACCAGGCGATTGCCGCGAGAAGGTGCAGTCGGCCGATGGTTGTCGTCTTCTGGCCCTCGAGATCGGTCGGAAGAAACGGCAGGACGATGAAGATCACCGCCAATGCGAGGATGCAGACGGTGACGCCTGTCAGGTCGCTCCACGTCGGAAGGCCCGTGAGGAGCGTGCCAGCGAGGGCCAGCCACATCGCGCCTGTCGTCCACGTCATAACCGAACTCAGTGCACGTGTGCGCCCCACAGCGTAGTCGCTCACCGCGTGCCTGATTGGGCTGTACTCGTTGGGTACGAGGTGCAGCGCAATGAACATCGCGAGGCGTGCAATTCCCAGAGCAATAGTGGCACTGGCGAGGACGGCGGTCATGGGCATCTCCTTGAGATCGACCTGGATGGTGGATAAGAGGTCAGCGGAACGTGCGGACCTCGTCGTGAAGTGCACGAATCGTTGCGGCAAGACCCGCGGGGTCAACGCCGATGGCCCGAGCATTGTCGTCGAGCGACGTGCCCAGTTCGCGTGAGCAGCGGCGGACGAGCTCAGCTCCGTCATTCGTGACGCGGAGCCGGCGGACATTTCCGCTGCCGGCCTCCGCAGCATCATCGATCAGACCGTGGGTGAGCAGCGATCTCACGATGCCGCTTCCCGCGGCTTCGGTGACGCCGAGGGCGCCAGAGAGGTCGCGACCGGTGAGACCCGGGTGTTCGGAGACGATCACGAGCGCCACGTAGCGGTTGAAGTTGAGCCCGTGCGGACGCAGGATCTTCTCGGCCATCCGGTCGAGTGTGCGAACCAGGTCGTGCAGTTCGTATGCGAGATCCATATGACTAACTTAAGACCTTAAGTTACTAATGCGCAAGTTCTCTCTCGACCCTCACAAGCGTGCAGGGAAGGAGCTGGGATGACATGGCGGTGCCGTTCGCGGCTGGCGATGCGCGTGACGGGTGTCAGGCAGCATCCGCTCAGCGCGTGGTGACGATCGCGTTGACGATGTCGACGGCCGCACGCGAGATCTGGTGGCGCGCGTCGTTGTCGTCGATTGTCGGGGTGCCGTCGCCCCGCTGCGTGCCGTAGTCACCGAACTGAGCGTGCGAAGCGCCGTGGATCTCGACAAATTCGGTGCCGTCGGGAAGATCCGGTCGTGATGCCGCGATCTTATTCGGCGTCGACAAACCGTCACGAGTGCCGAAGACGGACAGAGCAACGATGTCTGCGTCGCTGATATCTGAGGCGGGGTAGGACGCGAAGAGAATCAGACCGGACACGGTGCGCTCTGTCGCCGCGAGCTGGGCCGCAACAGTTCCGCCGAGGGAATGCCCGCCGATCACCCATTCGTCAATGAGCGGATGCGCCGAGCGCGTCGCGTCGAAAGCCCTGAGCGCGAGAAAGGCGATGCCAAGAGGCTGCTTGGCAATCACGACCGTGGTTCCGGACTCCGCAACGGGCCGGAGGGTCGCCGCATAGGCGCGCGCGTCGACCAAAGCACCGGGCTGGAAGAACAGTCCGACGCGCTCGTCTCCGTCGGCCGGGATGAACGTGATTGAGGTCGCCGTTTCTGTCACTGTCACGTCAGGGCTCGACGTCATCGCCGTGAGTGAAGGATCCGTCGCCGAGTGCGGTCGAAGCCAGCCCACGACCGCGATTCCAACGATGGCAAGGGTCACGGTGATGATTCTGCCGGCCATTCGCCACCGTCCGCGGCGGTGGTCTCGCGTGCCTGCAGAGATGAGCACGCCGATCGACAGCAGGGTCGTCAGAGCCAGCAGCACTGCGTACGCTGGGTGCCCGTGCGTAATGCCGCCCCAGCCCGTCGCGCATGCCCACACGACGACGGCAAGTGCTCCGAGCGCGCACACCCGTGAGATGCGTCCCGTGGTGCGTTTGGGATCAGGGGTGTGATGCGCGCGCATAGGACAAATCTACGCGGACGTCAGCTGGTGCGCTGCTGCCGACTCGAGTCATTCATGCTCAGTGCGAAGAAGTCGGTCAGCTCGTCCGTCGCCTGCAGTGGCAGCACGTGTGCAACGTATTGGTCGGGCCGCACGACGACGACGGCGCCGTCACGTGAGATGCCGCGCTCGTCGAAGATGTCGTCGCCCTCGAGCGCCCCGTAGACCTTCTCGTAGTCGACAAGCTGGAACGGTCCGCCGTGCGGCAGGAAGATCGTCGGAACGTCGCCCAGGTCGATGCCATCGAGCTTCTGCTGGTAGATGACCTTCACATCGAAGAGACTGTCGATGTCGTCGCCCTCTGGCGTGAACCGGGTCACGGGGGAATTGTCGCCGTCCAGCATCCATGTCGCCCAGGCGGAGAGAGCGGATGCCTCGCCCGGCCCCGCAGCATCCGCGAACGCATAGATGCGCCAGCGCCCATCTGCGCGGGCATGATGACCGAGGTGAACCGGGTTGGTGTCGCAGACGCGAACGGCCCGTGCCGATTTGAAGCGCTTTCCGATCGGGAACCCGGTCGCGAGCTCCTGATGCTCGCCCCCACCGGTGATCATCGACGGCCGGTACTGCGTCATGAACCCGGCAGGGAACTCGGCAGTGGCTGTGTAGAAGTCACTGAGCTCCTTCGGGTTCTCGAATTCCTCTGGCTTTTTCGCCATCATCGTCGACCATTCCTTGTCGAAGTCGATGAGGTTCTGCGCGATCTCCTGCCGTTCGCCCGAGTAGGTGCGCAAGAGGCTCTCCGGACTGCGTCCCGTGAGCACCTGCCCCAGCTTCCAGCCGATGTTGAAGCCGTCCTGCATCGACACGTTCATGCCCTGCCCCGCCTTCGCGCTGTGCGTGTGGCAGGCGTCACCGGCGATGAAGACGCGCGGGTCTACGGCATCCGTGTCGTCGGTGGGAACATCGTCGAATTTGTCGGTCACGCGGTGGCCCACTTCGTACACGCTCCACCAGGCGACGTTGCGCACCTCGAGCGTGTACGGCTGCAGAATCTCGTTCGCCTTGGCAATGATCGTCTCGATCGGGGTGGAGCGCACCTCGTGATGGTCGTCGGCTCCGACCTCGCCGAGATCGACGTACCAGCGCGCCAGATAGCCGCCCTCGCGGGGGATGAGCAGGATGCTGCCGAATTCGGACTGGATGGCACACTTGGTGCGGACGTCGGGGAAGTCGGTTTCGGTGAGCACGTCCATAACGCCCCACGCGTGAAATGCCTGGTCGCCGTCCAGCGTGCGGCCGATGGACTCACGCACCGCACTGCGGGCGCCGTCGCAGCCGACAACATACTTCGCGCGTATCGTGCGCGTGCTTCCCTGGTGTGGTCCGGCCGTGTGTCGCACGGTCACCTCGACGGGATGCTCGCCCTCGTCGTGGATGGTGAGCCCGACGAACTCGTATCCGTAGTCGGGCTGGATGCGACCGGGGCCATTCTTCGCGCTCGCCGCGAAGTAGTCGAGAACACGTGCCTGATTGACGATGAGGTGCGGGAACTCGCTGATGCCGTTCGGGTCGTCGATCTCGCGACCAGAGCGGATGATTTTCGTCACGTCATCCGGGTTCGGCGACCAGAAGTTCATCGAGGTGATCTGGTATGCCTCGGCCGTGATCGCCTCGGCAAAGCCGAAGGCCTGGAAGGTCTCGACGCTGCGCGCCTGAATGCCGTCGGCCTGGCCGATCTCGAGACGCCCGGGGCGGCGCTCGATGAGTCGTGTCGTGACGGTTGGGTACTGCGAGAGCTGCGCCGCAAGGAGCATCCCGGCCGGGCCCGATCCGACGATCAGAACGTCTGTTGTGTCGGGAAGATCGGCGGGGCGATCAACGCCCCTGCCAGCCGCAGGCTGTACACGGGGGTCGCCTGACACGTATCCGTGGTGGTGAAACTGCATCGTCTGTGATCCTTCCCCTGACTGCGTCGTCGAGGTTTCTTCGCGCACCGGGTGGCCGATTGGTCACCGTCTGTGTTCTACTATTGAACACGATGTTCTACTATCAGATAATGGTACGTGTCGTGACGAGCGCGGTGCAAGTGAGCGCGCGTGCGGATGTGCCGGGAGAGCACGACACACAGAGGGGGCGGATGCTGTGAGCGACACCGCACAGGAACAGCGACGTGCGTCCTCGGCGGGAGCCGCGTCGCAGACGTTGAGCCGTGGCATCCGAATTCTCGAGACGCTGGCAGAGGCCGCCTCTCCCTTGAGCATCGACGAGGTCGCCGCCGCGCTCGGTGTGCACCGGTCGAATGCTTACCGGCTCGTGCGCACGCTCGAAGAACATGGTCTCGTCAGTCGCGACTCCTCCGGTCGGCTCGTGCTTGGTGCGCGGATGGCGTCGCTTGCCGCGAGCGTGTCGCATGACCTGCAGGCCGAGGCCCTTCCAGAGCTCACGGCGGTGGCCAATGATCTCGGAATGACCTGCTTTCTCGCCGTCCTCGACCACGACCAGTGCACGACACTCGCGAGCATCGAGCCGCGACACGCGATCGCCTCAGTGGCGCAGCGCCCCGGCGCGAGCCACCCCGTGACGGCGGGAGCGCCGGGCAAAGCGATCATCGCGCAGCTCCCGCGGGCGGACTGGCCCGCAGGGATGTCCGACGCGCTGCTGAGCGAAGTCGGCCAGGTCGTGGCGCACGGCTTTGCCACGAGTCACAACGAAGTGATCCCCAGCGTGCAGTCGGTCGCGGTGCCCTTGGCGCTCCGCGGGCGGCAACCAGCGGCGATCGCCGTCGTTCACGTCGCACCGGTTCTCGACGTCGAAGCCATAGCGACGCGACTGCATCGATCTGCGGCCGCGATCAGCGCCGCGCTCGGCGGCTGAAGGCCGAGTCAGAGGAGCGAGCCGAGCCACCAGCCGAGCGCCGCGGCGGCGACGGCGAGCACGAGCATCCCGATACTGTTTGCCAGACTGGCCGCCCACTTGCCCTGCTGAATGAGACGGACTGTTTCGACGCTTGCCGTGCTGAACGTGGTGTACCCGCCGAGGAAGCCCGTGCCGACAATGAGCGCGACGTTCGTCGGTACGAGGGCACCGGCAGCCGCACCGGCCAGGATGCCGAGGGCAAGGGATCCGCTGACGTTGATGAACGCGGTGGCGGTGGGAAACGGTGTTCGCCTGCGTAGGGTGATGACGCCGTCGAGCCAGAACCGCAGTGCCGCGCCGAGGCCGCCGGCCAGGGCCAACGCAATGAATACGAGGGGGGTCACTCGGCATCCCGTCCCTGCGTGCGCCGCCGATGCAGACCCGCTCCCGACATGATGCCGATCACCGTCGCGACCGCGCCCGCGATGACCGTGATGAGGGAGTATCCGACAGCGAGACCGATCTCGTGGCTGCCGAACAGGTCAACGACATCGAGGGCAAAGGTGCTGTAGGTGGTGAACCCGCCAAAGAAGCCCGTGCCGATGCCGAGGCGAAGCTTGCGTCGGCGGCCCGAGTCATCGCCGAAGCGCGAGAGAGCCTCGAGCAGCATCCCGAGCCCGAATGCGCCGAGCAGGTTGACGGTGAGGGTCGCGGTGGGGAACGCTGAGCCGCCGATTGCGAGGCCCACGGCTGCCCGCGCGGCGCTGCCAACCGCGCCGCCCGCGGCCACGAGCACGATAAACCGCCACCTCGTGTGTGGCAGATGCTGCCTGATCATGTAAGTCTCCTACCCGAAAATGCGCATGCGAGCGCCGCGAGTAGGGACCGTTGTCGGGGAATCCGAGGTCGGGTGCGGCGAGCCCCACCGCCGCTGTGCCGGGGCACGTTGTTCAGTCTGCCAGAAACAACGGACGTGTGTCGCTTGTGGCGGTGAGAGGCGGATGCTGTCAGGGGCGTGGCGCGTCGATCGGCTCGAAGCTCGGCGGCACGTCGTCTGGCGGCGTCTCGACGGTCTCGACCTCGGCGTCGTCGCCGATCAGGCGCGAGACGGCATCGTCGAATTGCACAGACAGCGCCGCGACCGCCGCATCGACGTTTCGCTCGTGAAGGGCGTCGAGGAGGTCGCGGTAGGTGGGGGAGACGCTGCGCCGCACCGCGTAGCCGTCGGGTGCGCTGAAACTGGCAATGCGTGTCTCGATGATGAGCGTGCTCATGTAGTGCGACAGGCGGCGGCTGCCCGCGGCATCGACGAGCGTCTGATGGAATGCGATATCCTCATTGCCGATCGCCCGGGCGTCTGTGCCCTCGCTGACCGTGACGAGCGTGGCGAACTGGGTGTCGAGCAGCGTGATCGCCTCGGCATCGTCGCGGCGAATGATGATGCGGAGCGCCTCGGACTCCACTGCCAGACGGGCGACATAGAGGTCTTTGACATGCTCGGGGCCGATCTTACTGACGCGAAGACCGCGGCCAGGCGTGGCGATGAGAAGGCCTTCTTGAACCAGGCGCTGCGTGGCTTCGCGCAGCGGGCTTCGGCTGACGCCCAGCTGCGACGAGATCTCGACTTCGCCGATCTGGCTGCCGACAGCGAGGGCTCCCGAGAAGATCGCGTTGCGCAGCTCGATGGCGATGAGGTCCACTGTTGACGTCCGGGGAACGCGGAGTACCGAAGCCGGCGCCCCCGGCGGTCTGGTGCTCTGTGCCATGACAGTTCCTTTTGTCGATGCTGATCAGCGGTCCCGGAGGGCTCCACGTGCATGTGAAGCGGTCGCATCCGGTGTTGCCACGCGTGATCGAGCATAATCCGCGATCAGCGTCCCAACCATAACAACTGTGTATACAAGCAGACAATAAGGCGCGCAGAATGTGCGCATTGACGAGAATGGGAATAAGGTATCCAAAGCCATCCCCAATTTCGGGCCGGGTCCCCGCTCACAACGAAGGGTGAGGGTTCGCCCCGTCACAACCGAAAGAGGAACACGATGACAAAGCGTCGAATGCTCGCCCGTACCGGCATTGCCGCGGTCGGGATCTTGGCACTTGGCCTCATGGCCGGGTGCAGCTCTGACTCAGGATCCGGTGGCGGATCTGACGAGGGAGGCAGCACTCTTCAGAAGGCCATTGATGCTGGCTCGATCACCATCGCCGTCGCTGACGAGCGTCCCTACTCGTGGGTCGATGACAACGGTGAGCCTCAGGGCGCCACCATCGCCATGCACAAGGAGATCTTCAAGAACCTCGGCATCGACGACATCAAGGTCGTCGAGTCCGACTGGAACTCGCTGATCCCCGGTCTGAACGCCGGCCGCTTCGACGTGATCAGCGCGGGAATGTCGATTCTGCCTGACCGTTGCGCCAAGGCAGCGTTCAGCGACCCGGAGATCATGTATACGACGACGCTGATGGTGCCCGAGGGCAACCCGGCTGGTCTGACGGACCTTGACTCCGTGAAGGCGACAGACGGCGACGTGAAGCTCGCCATCCTCGCAGGCGGCATCGAGGCCGGCTACGCTGAGTCGCTCGGCATCAGCAACACCGTCGAGGTGGACAACGCTCAGGACGGCATGGACCTCGTGTCCAACGGCCGTGCCGATGTCTTCGCCATGACCGCGATCTCGCTCAACTGGATGGCCGAGAACAACCCGGATGCTGGCGTCGAGACAACGGATCCGTTCGTGCAGGTCATCGACGGCGTTGAGCAGATCGGTGCCGGATCGACGGTCTTCCGCCAAGACGACACGGAACTGCTCGATGCGTACAACGAGGAGCTCGCGAAGATCACGGGTGACGTCGACAAGTACATGTCACTCGTGGGAGAGTATGGCTTCACCGAAGACAACCTTCCGCCCGAGGACCTCACGACAGAGCAGCTCTGTGAAGGAGACCTGAGCTAACTTGGGCGACAACTTCGATGCGCTCATCGGGGCGCTGCCGATGGTGGGCGAAGGTGTATGGATCACCGTTCAGCTCACCATCGGCGGCGCCCTGCTGGCGCTTGTCATCGCCGTCGCACTTGGGCTCCTTGCGCGCTTCAAGAATGTGGTTCTGCGAGGCATTGCGCGCGTCATCATCGAGTTCTTTCGCGGAACCTCGCTCGTTGTCCAGCTTTTCTGGTTCTTCTTTGTGATGCCGCAGCTCGGAATCGAACTGCCCGCAATGTTCGTGGGTATCCTCGCGCTCGGCCTCAACTATGGCGCCTATGGTGCCGAAGTTGTCCGCGGCTCGATCAACAATGTGCCGTCCGGTCAATGGGAAGCGACAACGGCGCTCAGCATGAGTTCGACGCAGCGGATGTGGCGGATCATCTTCCCCCAGGCCTGGGCGCTGATGATCCCGTCGCTGACGAACCTGTTGATTCAACTCCTCAAGGGCACGGCGATCGTCAGCTTCATCACGCTGACTGACCTCACGTATGCGACAGACAAGCTCCGCAACTCGACAGACACGTTCTTCGCGTACGGAGTCAGTCTGCTCATCTACTTCCTCATCGCCTACGTGCTGACGCTCATCATGAACGCACTCGAGGTGCAGGCAAAGCACAAGCTCGGCCGCGGCGAGTCGTTGCGTGAGGCCCTCAGCTTCCGCACTCCGCGAAGCGCTGACGGGAAGGCGGGGATCTCATGACCGGTCTTCAATGGGATTGGACGATGGTCTGGGAGTCCCTCCCTGACCTTCTTCTGAAGTTCGTCGAGGTGACACTTCTCGTCACCATCCTCGGCAGCATCATCGCCGCTGTGCTCGGACTAATCATCGCGATCGCACGGCGATCTGCTCCGAAGCCGATCGCTGCGGTGCTGACGTTCATCGTGAACTTCATCCGAATGACTCCCATCGTCGTTCAGCTGCTCTTTGCGTACTACCTGTTCCTTGAGCTGGATCCCGTGACAATCGGTGTCATCATCTTCGGCATCCACTACTCGACGTATATGGCCGAGGTGTACCGCGCGGGAATCGAGGCGGTGCCGGACGGGCAGTGGGAAGCGACGACAGCCCTGTCGATGTCGCGGTCTCGAACCTGGGTGGCTGTGGTGATTCCGCAGGCCCTGCGGTCGACGATCCCGGCTCTCGGAAACTACGTGATCTCGATGTTCAAGGACACCCCGTTCCTCATCGCCATCACCGTGACCGAGATGGTCCGGGCAGCTCTCGTCTTCGGTGGAAACCACTTCACCTACATCGAAGCGATCACCACGGCGGGCATCATCTTCCTGATCGCCAGCTACCCCACGTCATTGCTCATCGGCCGATTGGAAAAGCGACTTGCCTTCTCAAACTGATACAGAGCCCGCAATCCGGTTCGACAACGTCGAAAAGCGATTCGGCGACAACGTCGTTCTGCACGACCTGAACTTCAGTGTCGCCAAGGGTGACCGCGTCACCCTCATCGGGCCCAGTGGATCGGGAAAGACGACGATTCTGCGCCTGGTCATGACGCTCGAAGAGGCGAATGGCGGCTACATTTACGTCGATGGGGAGCCCCTGACACACGAGGAGCGCGGCGGTAAGCGGGTCGAGCTGAAAGAGAAGCACAAGAATGAGGTGCGCAAGCGCATCGGCATGGTGTTTCAGCAGTTCAACCTGTTCCCGAACATGACGGTCATGGAGAACCTCATCGAGGCTCCCGTGCACGTGCTGAAGATGTCGAAAGCCGACGCGATTGAGAAGGCGAAGGGCCTTCTCGAGAAGGTGGGGCTCTCAGACAAGGCAGACGCGCATCCGCTGGAGCTCTCGGGCGGGCAGCAGCAGCGCGTGGCCGTTGCTCGTGCACTCGCCATGGACCCAGAGATCCTGCTTCTCGACGAGGTGACGTCTGCCCTCGACCCCGAGATTGTGGGGGAAGTGCTGAACATTCTGCGCGACGTGGCAAACGAGACAGACATCACGATGCTGATCGTGACCCACGAGATGCAGTTCGCGCGTGACGTCTCGAACCGCGTCTTGATGTTCGATGGCGGAAAGATCGTCGAGGAGTCCGACCCCGAGACGATGTTCACGTCGCCGAAGGAGCAGCGCACGCGCGACTTCCTGTCTGCCGTGCTCGGCAATAACTGACGCTCGAGCCCCGACATCGTCACGGCGATGCGGGCCGACCCCACGATGGGCGAGGTTCTTCACCGGAACCTCGCCCATCGTCGCGTCTGCACACATCGCGCCGCCAGCGACGCCTGACGGGAGTACGCGGAAGCGGCGTCGGTCAATGTGTGGGGGCAGAACGCGGAGGTCAGGCTGCGTCAGGCACCTGTGCGCTTAGCAGCATCCCGCTTAGCCGCATCCTGGGCCTTGATGCGGGCGTTCTCCTTGTGCACTTCGGCCTGCCGTGCACGTTCGGTGACCAGCCACTGAGGCATCTCAGTGAGAAGCGTCTTGATGTCTGCCGTCGTCAGTGGATCGGTGATGCCGGCGCGCGCGAGACCCGAGGTCGAGACGCCGAGCTTGCGCGCGACCTCCTGCCGCGGGTGTGGCCCCGTGCGCCGCAGCTCAGCGAGCCACTCGGGCGGATCGCTCTGCAGCGCATTGAGCTCCTCTCGCGTCACCGGTCCCTCCTGAAACTCGGGCGGGGTCGCCGACAGCAGAACACCAAGCTTTTTGGCGGCTGTCGCGGCTTTCATCGACTGAGATTGCGGTGCGCTCATAATGGTCAAGCGTACGGGGTGTGGGCGTACTACGCTTGCACGAGCGTGACGGGAGCACAGCATGAGCGAAAAAGATCTGGATGCTGCACGGCAGACCTTCCGTGTGGCATTCGTGCCGGGTGTGACGCCGGACAAGTGGTTTCGCCTCTGGCGAGAGCGCGTCTCGGGCGCAGAACTGATCGCGGTTCCCCTCGAGGACGCTGCCGGCCAAGACACGGTGCTGTCAGAGGGACGTGCCGACATGCTGCTCGGGCGGCTGCCGCTCGATGACGAGGGGCTGCACGTGATCCCGCTCTACAGTGAGAGCCCCGTCGTCGTCGCGGCGAAGGGGCACACTGTCGAGGCCGCAACGACGGTGGATGTGACGGAGCTCGCGGGAGAGCATCTGATTCAGCATCCTGACGACGTGCCTGAATGGCGCGACGTGGCGCACGAGGTTCTCGAAGGCACGCGCGTTGAGGGTGAAAGGCTGACCCCACGGCAGGCGATGGAGGTTGCATCAAGCGGTGCCGGGATCGTGATTGTTCCGCTGTCTGTTGCGCGGCAGTACGAGCGCAAAGACCTCATCCGCCGACCCGTCACAGGGGTCGCCGAGACGCGCATTGGCCTGTGCTGGCCGGAGGCGGCGGAGAGCGAGCTGATCGAGCAGTTCATCGGTGTGGTGCGGGGGCGCTCGCCGCGCAGCACGCGGGCGCCCGGTTCGGCCGAGGCTGAGCAGCGGGCGGCCAAGCAGCGGGCGGCCCAGAAGAAGGATGCTGCACGGCAGTCGGCCGAGCGCGCACGCGAGCGCAAGAACGCGGTGCGTGCCAGCCGCCGCGCCGCCGGTGGGCGCCGAAGAGGTCGCCGCTGACGCAGCATCCGGGTCGAGATACGCGGTGTTAGCCGACGCTGGTGCCGAAGAGCAGCCCGAGCAGGTAGGTAACGAGCGCGGCTCCGTAGCCGATGCCCAGCTGCCGCAACGCACGCTTCCACGGCGATGCGCCGGACAGCACACCGACGATCGCTCCCGTCATCAGCAGGGCGATGCCGACGAGTATCGCCGAGATGATGATCGCCACGAGGCCCGTTGCCCCGAAGAAGAGAGGGATCACCGGGATGATCGCTCCCGAGGAGAAGAAGCAGAAGCTTGAGGCTGCAGCGCTCCACGCCGACCCGATCGCCGAGTGGCCGTCGTCGCCCGGGGTGCGACGTGCTGTGTCGTCCTCCCCGTGGATGCACTCGAGCCCATAGAGCCGCTCGCGGGCGTGGGACTCGGCATCCTCTTCGGTCATTCCGCGCGCCCGGTAGACGAGTGCGAGCTCGTTCGCCTCGGCATCCAGGTTCGGCAGAACCTTCGTCGTCTCGGGATTGGGCAGGGTCGAGCTGAGCAGCTCGCGCTGCGAGCGCACAGACACGAACTCGCCTGCGCCCATCGAGAGCGCCCCGGCGAGAAGTCCGGCGATGCCCGCGGCCAGCACAATTGAGTTCGAGACGCCCGTCGCGGCCATGCCGATCACGAGTGCGAGGTTCGAGACAAGCCCGTCGTTCGCGCCGAAGACGGCAGCGCGGAACGTTCCAGACAAGCGGGTGCGGCCGCGAGCGGCGAGCCCGCGCACGACTTCCTCGTGAATCTGCTCGTCGGCGGCCATGGCGTCTGTCGCGTCGTCGTCTGTGCCGTAGGGGGAGCGCGCCTCCGCCTGCTGCATGAGCGCGAGCACGAAGATCGATCCGAAGCGGCGCGCCAGGAATGCCAGCATCCGTGTGCGCATCTTCGTGCGCGTGGGCAGCCCGACGTTCTCACCGAGAAGCGTCACCCAATGGGCCTCGTGGCGCCGTTCGGCTTCGACGAGCCCGAGGAGGATCGCCCGCTCTTCGCCGCTGCGTTTGCTGGCGAGCTCTTCGTAGACGGCGGCCTCGGCGCGTTCATCGGCGAGGTACTGTCGCCAGCGGCGGATCTCTGCTGGCGTGGGGTTGCGAGGTGCGGCTGACATGGCGTCGGTCACGGTCTTCTCCTGGTCGGCGGCCGGAGAAAGCAACAGAACTCCGACCGGTTTCGGCCGAAGGTCTCGTTCGCCCGCGTACGGGTGGAGTGCCGGGTGCCAGCTGCGGCACCAGTGTGTCGACATTCCGCTTTGCCCGGCGTCCGGGCCGTGGGAACTACTCCCCTTCAAACGTGCAAGTTTAGTCGCAACCGGTGCCGAAGACCAGGGCGAGGATGCTGTTGCCGCGGAATCTCCGGCGTGTCGCCCGAACGTGGGCTACCGAAAACCGAACGCGAGGTTAACATTAAGACATGCTGCGGTACGGCAGGGAATCGTTCGTCGGCGTTGTGGCCGGAGCATTCCTTGGTGCCGTTTTGTACATCGGCGCCGCACTTCCGGCGCTGGTCGCGGGCAATTCGATCGTCGCCCAGCTGCTGCCGGTCGCACTCCTCGTGTCGGCGCTCGCTGGTGCCCTCGTGGGCGTTGTCGTCGTCTTCGGTGTGCTCGTCGCGCTCGTGATCCGTGACCGAGAGCTCGACGCCGGGTCTCGGGCACGGCAGAAAGCAGCATCGTATGGAGCACCCATTGGCGTCGTCGCTCTTGCCATCGGGCTGTGGCTCATCGAGGGAGCACCGAGCGTTGTGCCTGTCTCGATGCTCGCGCTCATCGCCATCTGCGCGCTTCTCGCGGCCTGGGGCGCGCGCATCGGCGTCCGCCATGCAGATGCGCGTGTTGAGCACGCGGCCGAGCGCGAAACCTCACGGCGACGCGTGTCGATCTGATCAGCCGAATATTCCGCCGAACCATCCGGCGAGAGCGACAACTGCTGCTGTGACGAGAAGTGGAGTGAGTATCGCGAGCACAGGCCTACGCGCCAGCCGCGCTCCTTCGTGTGCGATGAAGACGGGATCGCCAGAGCGATGATCAACGTATCGGGCCCCCTGCCTCGCGGTTCGCGCTCCGAGCGTGGCGGCGAGCCGCTGAGCAAACTCGAGGATCCGACTGTCAGACATGTCGAATGGCCGCCGGGCGACAACGAACAGCATGTCGTCGACGATCTCGATGTCGAAACCCTGCGCCTCATCGATCATCAGCGCCATCACGTCTGGGGTGATCACGTAGAGGGCGTCAGTGGCGTACTCTCGCGGGCAAAACAGCCGGAAGTGCGTGTTGAAGTCCCCCTCAAGATCAAGCCTCTGATCGGCTGAGAAAATCGGTACGTTGTAGGGACGTACCTGGTGGGGCGTCGATTGTGAAAACAGGTACATGTGCGGAAGCCGGCGATCGAGTTCGATGGCAATCCAGCCGACTGATGATCGACCGAGACCGGACTGTCCTGCGTCGAAGACATAATTTCCGACCTCGATGTACCGGGGCTCGTGCAGATGCATGGGAGTCTCAAGCCACGAACCCTTGATGGAGCCGGAACCGAACGCCGACGCTGGGTGCTCGCGAGGGTCGCCCTCGATGCGCACGTGCCATCCATGCTCTATGCCCATCTGTGCCGCTTGACGGAGGCGGCGGGCGCGGCGTCTGTGCACCCAGGCGAGCGCTGCTGCCCCGCCGACGCCTGCGGCCCCGGCGAAGGCAACTAATGACCCCGCTGTGAATTGTTCACCGGCGCTCATCGTTGGTGACGGCGTCGACGCGGTCGCAAGCATGAGCATGCCGATGACAACGAACAACAGTCCGACGAGAGCAAATACGGCGACGGCCACCCAGATGCGTCGACTCAGACTCTTCGGTGCAGTTTCGCGCGCCATGGGGCGAAAATCTCGAATCGAGCCGAGAGCGTGCGGAGGCGAGGCGCTCACGAGATGATCATTTCCCTGGGCAGCGCGCACGTGAAGACAACCACGGATGTCCGAATCTTGATGTCGATCATGGAATCGAGACTAGCGTCACACACCAACGGCGGATGCTGCCGCAGGACGACCGCGACAGCATCCGCCGTTGTGGCATCGCGTTAGAGCTCGCTGGACTTCGCCCAGATGTTCACGCCCGCGTCTCCCGCGAACTCGTCGATCCGCCGCAGCTCGTCATCGCTGAACTCGAGATTGTCGAGTGCCGCGATGTTCTCATCAAGCTGCTCCACGCGCGAGGCTCCGATGAGTGCTGAGGTCACGGTGCGCAGTGCCCAGGCGAGTGCCATCTGCGCGAGTGTCTGCCCGCGCTCCTGAGCAATGCTGTTGAGCCCCTCGAGTCGACGCAGGTTGTCGTCGCTCAGCATGTCCTCGCTGAACGACTTTCGCGTCGTGGCGTGCTCTTCGTGCTTGCCGCCGAGGAACTTGTCGGTGAGCAGCCCTTGCGCCAGCGGGGTGAAGCCGATGGACCCCATGCCGGACTCGGCGAGCGTGTCGGTGAGGCCCTCTTCGATCCACCGGTTGAGCATCGAGTATGACGGCTGGTGGATCACAAGGGGAGTGCCCAGCGATCGCGCCACCTCAACGGCCTCCCGCGTGCGCTCGGGCGAGTACGACGAGATGCCGGCGTACAGCGCCTTGCCCTGGCGAACTGCGGTGTCGAGAGCCCCGATCGTTTCAGCGACGGGCGTGTTTGGGTCGTAGCGGTGCGAGTAGAAGATGTCGACGTAGTTCACCGACATGCGCTGCAGCGATTCGTCGAGGCTCGACAGCAGATACTTCCGCGTGCCGAGCATCCCGTGCGGGCCGGGCCACATGTCCCAGCCGGCCTTCGACGAGATGATGAGCTCGTTGCGGTACGGCTTGAAGTCGCTGCGCATCATGCGGCCGAAGTTTTCTTCGGCGCTGCCGGCCGGTGGGCCGTAGTTGTTGGCCAGGTCGAAGTGGTTGATGCCCCTGTCGAATGCGTGCCGCAGCAGCTTGCGCTGCCCGTCGAAGGGCTTGTTGTCACCGAAGTTGTACCAGAGCCCGAGCGAAATGGGAGGCAGCAGCAGCCCGCTCTCGCCGACGCGCCGGTACCCGAATGTCGTGTACCGATCGGCCGCGGCAACGTAAGGCTGATGCGTCTCGGGGACGGGCTGGTCGAAGCGCTCTTCGTTCACCGAATTCTCCTTTGGGTCGGGGATGCTGTCACGTGACACTCTCGAGCGTAGCGATTCTGCGGCATACTCGAGCATCGCGCTGATCAGCATGAAGTCGATTGGCGCGTGACCGTCACGGTGATGTATCCTCTACTACGGCCCACACCGCAGTTTCGGGCCATGCGCCACTAGCTCAACGGATAGAGCATCTGACTACGGATCAGAAGGTTGGGGGTTCGAATCCCTCGTGGCGCACTCTGTGTTGAGACAGTGGGAGACGGCTCGCGAAAGCGGGCCGTCTTCTTTTTTCGACCATCGCGACATCGTACCGCGACGGCGCTATCACGCGACCGAGCAGAGATCGGGCGAGCGTTCCCAGTCTCGGGGCCAAGCAGAACTGAAGCTGAGCTTCCGGGCGTGCGCGGGTAGCGCTTACGCGTGCACAACGCGCACGAATCGCGCGGTCAGGTCGTCGGCGCCATCGGTCAGCGACACCCGAAACGACGTGTTGCCGTCGAAGGAGTCTGTCGGAAGCGCGATGGTTGCGGTCTTCCACTGCCCGTCGCCCGTGCGCTCCACGACGGGTGACGACCAATCGCTGACGTCCACGGTGAAGCCACCAGATCCCGAGTCGAGATACGTCACCTTCACCACGAGGTCAGACGAGCCCTCGGTTGCCGAGGCATACCGTGTGTCAAGGTCGAAGACGAACCCGGTGTCGCCTGCCGCAGCATCCGTTGAGAGTCCCTCGTGCGCCGTGCCGTTGTCTGGCTCGAACACGTCGGTGTGCACGTCAGCATCCGATCGATGGGCGACCGATCCGGGCTCATCGACCTGAACGAGCCAGCGTTCGAGGTTGCGCACCCAGGGGCGCGACTCCCATTGCCCGTCGACGGGGCCAGCTCCGTCTTCAGCCCAATACATATCCTCAGCGTCGCGCAGAGCCGCCCAGGCATCGGCGGAAGTGTCTGCCGTCTGCCCCATCGAGAGCCGCACCCAATCCCAGAGCTTCGGGTACTCGGCGAAATACGAGGGCTCGGGCACAACGTAGATCCAGTTGGTGTGCAGCTGCAGCGCCTTGAGGTTCGACTGCCGCACCGCGTAGTAGGGATCGTCGGTTTCGTATCCGCAGTCGTTGTAGCACTCGTTCTCGGTCGCGACGATGCGGGTGCCGTCGTGCACCGGAAGCGTGTCGTCCAACTCCATGTGACCGTTCGGCAGAATGTGCGACCCGTAGGCGGGAGCTTCGCTCAGGTGAAAATTCGACAGCTCGGTGATGCCCGTGCGGATGCCCAGACCGGCGTCGACTGCCTGCTTCGCCAGCAGGTCATCGTCAGCGCCGAACGGACCCCACGGGTAGTCCTCGCCCGTGAACACGAGCTTATTCGCGTTGTCGCCGAACAGGTCGACAAGGTCCGTCCAGGCATGGTCGTACCACGACAGGTACGTCTCCAGATCGAGATCCCCGTCGTCGACAGCGGCGGTGATCATCTCGTAGTCGAACTCGGCCCACGTGAATGCGCCGGGCACGTAGACGAACGCAAGGCGCTCATCGTCAGCGAGCCCCTCATCGACGAAGAGTGTCTCGTAGGTGTCCATCAGATGGCCCCAGACGCATTCGTCCCAGATCGGCAGATGCCGTTGCCCGTCGTAGTCTGGGCCATACGTCGAGACCCCGCAGTCGTCGACGACCCACTCGGGCGCCCACGTCTCGCCGCTGGCGAAGATGCGCATCCAGAACGGTTCCGATTCAGCGAGTTGATCATCAAGCGACGCGAAGCTCATGTCCTGCGCCTCTCCGCTCGACTCTCGATCGAGAGCGCCCGGCTCCGGCTGAATCTGACGCCACGACACATCGATGGAGCGCGTGAACACGTTGTCAGACGGCGACGCCTCCTCAGAGAAGAACCCCGAGTTTGGCGCGGGAGTGACGCCGGAGGGGAGGCTCCAGTCATCCCCCGTGCGAATCACGACGCCCTCGCCAGCATCCAGAAACTCGAATTGCGGCCCCTCGTCCGTCGCGGATGCCGCCTCGTCGACCGCTGCCGGGCCCTGCGCGCATGCCGTCACAAGCGTGATCGACAGGATGCTGAGAGCGGCAGCGGATCTGCGGATCCACCGCTTCTCATCGGTGTGCTGACCAGTGCTGAGTCCAGTGCTGAGTGTCACAATCGCCTCCATTGGGATCTTCGGTGATTGTCGCGGAGAAACCCCGCGTGCGGCGCGAAGCGGTCATCGGGGTGCTCGTTTCGAGCATCCTCGGTGAGCGTTTTGCCGACACAATCGCGGCCACGATGGTGCCGATCCTGAGCATCGGGTGCACGTGAGACACCTCTCCGGAATCATTACTGACTCAGCCACGGGGCATGGTTATGGTGAACCGGATGCTGCCGCGGCACTGAGCCGGGCGGCATCCCGAATCGCACGCGTCGTGAGGAGTCCGTTATTCGCCGCCACGCCTTCATCCCCGTTCTCATCGCCGCCGTCGCGGTTGGCCTGGCAGGATGCGCTCCCGCCGACAGCGACGCCGGCCCGACAGCGACACCGTCAGTTCCGCCGAGCTTGGCGCCGTCAGCGACCGATGTCGCCGTGGACGAGCAGAACGCTGACGAAATCTGCGCCTCAGAGAGCACGGCGGACGACGATGACGCGTGCGTCCTCGAAAACATAGAGATCGACGGCGACATCGTCTTCGATGGCACGCGTGTGGTGAAGCTCGTGGGCACGGCGATCACGGGCGAGGCGACGATCATCGGCGCCGAGAGCGTCGTCATCACCGGCAGCGATGTGCAGGGGGATCTTGAGATGCTGGCGAATGCGGATGCTGTCGTCACGAAGACCAGCATCGGGGCAACGCTCACTCTTGACGGCGGAAAGCACGGAACGATCTCCGGCAACACCGTGCACGGCGACCTGAACTGCTCGGGCAACGGCAAAGTCGAGGGCGAAGGCAACGCGGTATCGGGCTCGGCCGTCAACCAATGCGCCGGCATCGACTGACCGGTGCACAACCCGAGTAACAACTGTAAGCATCCTTGGAGGGATGTGGGGATATCGTGAACGTGATGCCACCCGCATCGGCACCGACGGCGTTGCGCTTCGAAACCCTAACTTCTAGGAGGAACGCTATGCGCCGGATCTCGTGTGCGCTTGCCATTGTTGCCCTTGCCGGGCTATGACTTGCGGGCTGCGCGCCGGCAGTGGATGACGCCCCGGATAATGAGGCCACGCAGTCTGCCCCCGCGACGACGTCGCCGGGTGAGGACCAGTCCGATGACTCCGCCGAAGACGACGAAGATGCCGGGGCGAACGACTCAGCAGAGGACGTCGCTGCCCAGATGTGCGATGCGCACAGTGAGTCAGGCGATGACGGCGTCTGCGTGCTGAAAAACCAGGAGTTCACCGACGACCTGGCGTTCACGGGGTACACGGTCGTCAAGCTGATCGACACCTCGGTGGACGGCACGGTGACTGTGGACGGTGCCCGCGAAGTCGTCGTCACCAAGACGGACGTCACCGGTGACCTGACGCTTTCTGACAACGACGGTGCCGTTGTGAAGCTCTCGACACTCGACGGTGCACTCAGCGTTACGGGCAGTCAGCACAGCACAATCGTCAAGAACACCGTGGGCGGCGACCTCAGCTGCTCTGGCAATGGCGGAGTGAACGGCAACGGGAACAACGTCGGCGGCGAGACCTCAGGGGACTGCACGCGACTGCGGTGACGGGGGAAGCACCGCGGCGCGTGCGGGCGTCAGATCAGGGCCGCGCCTCGGCAGCGAGCCGATCGAAGGCAGCATCGAGCGCAGCATCCGGACTCTGTTGCTCTGCCTGCGCATCGAGCCAGGCGATTTGCTCTCGGGCACCCTGCCAATAGGGAATCGTCGTGGCGAACTCGGGCACGAGCGCACGGAGTTTGCTCGTATCGAAAACCATCGAGTGTGCCTTGTCGCCGAGCAGACCAGGACCGAGATCGGGGAGAGCAGCGGCGATGCGGTCGCTCGTGACGTGCACAATGTCGGCCGTGGCGCCGGCCGCATCTGCGAGCCACTCGTAGATCTGATTCCACGTCGGCGCGTGATCGCCGGTGATGGTGAACGCGTCGCCGATCGCGAGCGGGTTGGCCAGCAGCCCGGTGAACCCGACGGCGAAGTCTGAGGTGTGCGTGAGCGTCCACAGGCTGGTGCCGTCGCCGTGCACGATCACAGGCTTGCCCGCGCGCATGCGGGCGACGTCAATCCAACCGCCGATCGTGGGCGGATGCGTCTTGTCGTAGGTGTGTGAGGGGCGCACGATCGTCGCGGGGAATCCGTGCTCGCGATGCGCGGCGACCAGCGCGTCTTCTCCCGCGATCTTGTCGCGAGAATACTGCCAGAACGGGTTGCGCAGCGGCGTCGACTCGGTGACGGGCAGGCGCGCCGGCGGCGTCTGGTAGGCGGACGCCGAGCTGATGAAGACGTACTGGCCGGTGCGGCCGGTGAAGAACTCGATGTCGCGCTGCACGTGCTCGGGGCTGAACGCGACGAACTGCGCCACGGCGTCGAACTCGCGTGTGCCGAGGGCATCGGCGAGGGATGCTGGTGAGCTGGCGTCCGCCGTCAGCTGCTCGACGCCGGCGGGAAGCGGCCGCTCAGTACTGCGCCCGCGATTCAGCACGGTCACCTCGTGGCCACGCTCGAGCGATGCGCGCACGCACGCAGAACTGATCACGCCGGAACCGCCGATATAAAGAACTCGTGTCATGTCACTCATGATGCCGGATGCTGGAGCGCATGGCCATGCCCCGCGCTCTCGGCGTCGCGACCTGCACGGTGCTTTGCTTCCCGCTGTGCCGTCTCGGGCGCGTCGACGAGCCCGGCATCCTCGGCGTAGCCCCTTGTCTTCCCTTCCCTGGCGCGGGTGTGTCGTCGCTGCGGCAGTGTGTCGTACCGAGCAGTGTGCTGTATCGGGCGGTGTCGTACCGAGCAGTGTGCCGTATTGGGTAGTGCCGTATCGGGTAGAGCCGTACCCGACGATGCCGCGCCCCCGTGCCGGCGCCGATTAGGCTGAGAACATGCGAGCGACAATGCGTGACGTGGCCACGCGGGCTGGGGTGTCGCCGAAAACGGTGTCGAACGTCATCAACGGCGTCGTGTTCGTGCGCCCCGACACACGAGAACGTGTCGAACAGGCGATGGCCGAGCTCGACTACGTGCCCAATCTGAGTGCTCGCGGGCTGCGCAACGGGAGGTCTGGGGTTCTCGCACTGGCCCTGCCCAATCTCGACACCCAGTATTCTGCGGAGACCATCGGCGCGTTCGTGGAGGCTGCGCACGGGCGCGGCTGGGCGATCCAGGTGGAAGAGACCGGCGCCGAGCCTCAGCGTGAGCGCGAGCTGCTGTCGCGGGCGCGAGCGCATCTCGTCGACGGCCTGATCCTCAACCCGATCACGCTGGAAGACAGCGTGATCGCGCAGGTGCAGAACCTGCCGCCGTTGGTGCTGATCGGCGAGGTGGAGCAGAGCCTCGTCGACCTCGTCGGTGTCGACAGCCGAGAATCTGCGCGCGACATGACACGGCACCTCATCGCCGGAGGCAACCGCCGCATCGCGACAGTCGGGTCGCCCATCGGGGAGTTTCAGACAGCGACGGCTCGGCAGCGGACGGAGGGATACCGTGACGCCCTCCGCGAGGCGGGGCTGGCGCCGGATGCTGCTCTTGAGATCGGCTGCGACGCGTGGACGGCTGCGGGCGCAGCATCCGCTTTTGCCTCGTTCCTCGACGAGACGTACGAGGTTCCTGATGCCGTGTTCTCGTTCACCGACACCATGGCCCTCGGCGTGCTCAACGTGCTGTGGGCGCGGGGGCTGCGCGTGCCTGACGATGTGCGGGTGGCGGGCTTCGACAACACTGTCGACAGCCCGTACGCGGTTCCGCCGCTGACGACCGTCGCGTTCGATCGGCGCGACCTCGCTTCGCGTGCGATCGGGCGGCTTGAGCAGCGGCTCGGCAATCCGCGGCTCGAGCCCGAACGTGTGCGGGTGCCGTATGACGTGGTGGTGCGGGAGAGCACCCGGGCGTAATAGGGGAGAGCGCCCGCCCATAGCGCCGCCGTTCAACGAATCGGAACTTTTGGGCGACACGCGGTGAGACAGCCCGCGACACGCCGCACAGTTTTGTTTTTTCCGAATGTGTGAACGGTAATCGTCTGATCCAGTGATCGCACCTTCTCGTGCGAGGGACCTCTTGCGCCGCCTATTACATCGATGTAATGATGGTGATTCCATGATGGTGTCCCGCACAAACACAAAGGAGTGATGTTCATGACACGATCTCGTCCGGGCGGTCCCGCACTGTCGCGGCGCCGCATGCTTGCCGGAACTGCCGCTCTGCTCGGCGGCGCGTTCGCGGCCCCCGCGCTGACCGGCTGCACGGCCGCTGGCGCAGCATCCGGAATCACGAATCTCTCGTACTGGCACCTGCTCAGCGGCGGTGACGGCATCACGATGGCGACGCTCGTTGCCGAGGTCGAGAAAGAGCTGGGCGATCTCGCCGTCGACCAGACGGTTCTCGCCTGGGGTGCCCCGTATTACACGAAGCTCGCCATGGCTGCAGCGGGTGGTCGCGCTCCCGACATCGCGATCATGCACGCGAGCCGTGTGACGGGATGGGCGCCCGGCGGACTTCTTGACCCGTGGGATCTCGACCTGCTCGCCGAGTTCGACATCACCGAAGACACGTTCAAGCCGCGCATCTGGGAGAAGGGGTTCACCGACGGCAAGCTCTACTCAGTTGCGCTCGATTCGCACCCGTTCATCATGTTCTTCAACACCGAGGTCGCCGACGACGCGGGAGTTCTCGCGTCAGACGGAAAACTCATCGAGACGTCGACTCCCGACGAGTTTCTCGACATGGCCCTCGAGATGCAGAAGGTCACCGGTCAGCACGGGCTCTCGTGGGGATACCTCAACGATGGGGCGCAGCTGTGGCGGCTGTTCTACACGTTCTACAAGCAGCACGGTGCCGACATGGTGCTCGAGACCGGCAAGCCAGCGCAGTTCGACGAGGATGCTGCGATCGAGTCGCTCGAGTACATGACGAAGCTCGTCGATGGCACGGTCGCCGCGAAGAACAGCGACATCAACAACGGCATCGCCGAGTTCGCCGGTGGGAAGAGCGGGTTGCTCTTCTCGGGCGTCTGGGAGCTGCGGACGATGCAAGACGCCGGGATCCCTTTCGACGCCACGACGATTCCGACACTGTTCGGCACTCCCGCCGTGTACGCGGATTCACACGCTTTCGTGCTTCCCCACCAATCGAACCCCGACGAGACGAAGCGTCGTGCCGCATACGAATTCATGTCGACGCTCCTCAAGGACTCGATCGAGTGGGCGGGCGCCGGGCACATCCCCGCGTACCTGCCGGTCATCGAAGACCCGGCGTACGATGACCTCATTCCACAAGCGCATTACGCGAATGCTGCTGATCTGATCAACTACGACCCGCCAGCCTGGTTCACGGGCTCTGGATCCGATTTTCAGAACTACTTCCTCGACGCCATCCAGGGCGTCATGCTCGGCGGCACAACGCCCGAAGCGGGCTTCTCATCATTCATCGCCCGCATCAACACCCTGCTCTCGAAGCCGAATCCGGTGACGGTATGAGCGCACGACAGATTCGGCAGCGCACGGCGCTGCGCGACGACGAAGGAGTCTCGCTGTGACGGCAACTGCCCAAAACGTTCTTTCCGACACCGGAGCCACGGCCCGGTCGTCGCACCCAGGCAAACCGCGGGAAACCCTCACCGGCTGGGGATTCATCGCCCCCTTCGGCATCCTGTTCATTCTGTTCATGCTCGTGCCGATCTTCTGGGGAATCTACCTGAGCTTCACCAACCAGAGCCTCACCGGCGCCGGCGGTGACTTCATCGGCGTCGCCAACTACGCGGAGGCACTCGGCGACCCCGACATGTGGCGGTCGATGCTCAACACCGTGTGGTTCACGATCCTCAGTACCGTTCCCCTCGTCGTGATCGCGCTTGCACTCGCGCTCCTTGTGAACACGGGGCTGCCCGGGCAATGGCTGTGGCGCCTGTCGTTCTTCATGCCGTACCTGCTCGCCTCGACGGTGGTCTCGCTCATCTGGGTGTGGCTGTACAACCCGCAGCTCGGGCTCTTCAACGCCATTCTCGGCTGGTTCGGCGTTGACCCCGTCACCTGGTTGCAGGATCCGGACCTCGCGATGCTCTCCGTCGTCGTCACGACGGTGTGGTGGACGATTGGCTTCAATTTCCTGCTCTACCTCGCGGCGCTGCAGAACATTCCGGACACCCAGTACGAGGCGGCATCGCTCGATGGGGCCGGCCCCTGGCGCACGCTGTTCTCGATCACGATCCCGCAGCTGGGGCCGACGACCGCTATGGTGATCGTCCTGCAGCTGCTCGCGTCGCTGAAGGTCTTCGACCAGATTTACCAGATGACCGGGGGAGGTCCGGCGGGAACGACGCGATCGGCTATTCAGTACATCTTCGAGAGCGGCTTCACGGGATTCAGGTTCGGCTATTCATCGGCGATCTCGTACATCTTCTTCATCCTCATCATCATCGTCTCGGTGATCCAGTTCCGCATCACGGCGCGAAGGAGCGCATGACATGTCGACAGTGACCGAACACCTGACCGTTCCTGCAGAGGGGCGCTCTGCAGCATCCATCGCCCCGGTCAAGCGTAAAAAGCTCGGCCCGGCCGGAATCGCCGCCCTTGCTGTGCTGATCGTGCTCGCCATTTCGTGGCTGCTGCCCTTTTTCTGGGCGATCGTCACCTCGCTCAAAACTGAGACGGATGCTGCGGGGTCCGCGACGCTCTTCCCCGCCCACGGGTACACCCTCGAGGCGTATGCGAAGGTGCTCGCCGAGGGCAACGTGCCGATCTGGGCGTGGAACAGCCTCTTCACCTCGGCGTTGATCACCGCCATCACGGTGCTGACCTCAGCGCTTGCCGCGTACGCGTTCTCGCGCATCCGGTTCCGCGGCAACAAGACGGTGTACATCATCGTGATCGCGGCGATCGCCGTTCCGCCGCAGGTGCTCATCGTGCCGCTGTTCTACGAGATGCTCGCGATGAACCTTGTCGACACGTACTGGGGGCTCATCCTCCCGCAGGTCGTGCAGCCGATCATCGTGCTGATCCTCAAGCAGTTCTTCGACCAGATACCCGTCGAGCTCGAAGAGGCCGCGCGCGTCGACGGCGCGAGCCGGCTGCGCGTGTTCACGTCGATCGTGATGCCGTTGTCGCGGCCGATTCTCGCGGCAGCATCCATCTTCGTGTTCGTCTGGGCATGGAACAACTTCCTCTGGCCCTTCATCATCATCAACGACCCGCAGCTGATGACGCTGCCTGTCGGACTGCAGACGGTGAAGAGCGCCTACGGTATCCAGTACGCCCAGAACATGGCCATGGCGATTCTCGCCGCGCTGCCGCTCATCATCGTCTTCCTCTTCTTCCAACGCCAGATCATCAAGGGCATCGCTACCACCGGCTTCGGCGGACAGTAGCCCGGCTGACCAGATAAGTAACACACAAGGAGATCCATGACCACCGCCCGCATCACCATTGACCGCGACTTCCGTGTCGGAGACGTGCCTCGGCGCATCTTCGGCTCGTTCGTGGAGCACATGGGACGCTGCGTCTACACCGGCATCTACGAGCCCGGACACCCTCAGGCAGACGAGCGTGGATTCCGCCGCGACGTGCTCGAGCTCGTGAAAGAGATGGGGCCGACCATCGTGCGCTACCCGGGAGGCAACTTCGTCTCGGGCTACAACTGGGAAGACGGCGTGGGGCCTGTCGACCAGCGCCCCACGCGCATCGACGGAGCCTGGCACACCATCGAGACCAACGCATTCGGTCTGCACGAATTCGTGGACTGGGCGCGCGAGGCCGACGTCGAGGTGATGGAGGCCATCAACCTCGGAACACGGGGCGTGGATGCTGCGCGCGCACTCGTTGAGTACGCCAACCACCCGGGCGGCACCGCCTGGAGCGACATGCGCCGCGCGAACGGGGCAGAGGATCCGTTCGATATCAAGGTGTGGTGCCTCGGCAACGAGCTCGACGGGCCGTGGCAGATCGGTCACAAGACGCCGGACGAGTACGGGCGTCTCGCGCAGGAGGCCGGCAAGGCCATGAAGCTCGTCGACCCGTCGATCGAGCTCGTCGCCGTGGGCAGCTCGAACACGGGCATGCCGACCTTCGGAGCCTGGGAGCACGCCGTACTCAATCACGCGTACGACGAGGTCGACTACATCTCGCTGCACGCCTATTACCAGGAGCACGATGGTGACGCGAAGAGCTTCCTCGCCACCGCCGTCGACATGGACTACTTCATCGAGTCGGTGATTTCCACGGCGGATGCTGTGGGGGCACAGCGCAAGTCGAGAAAGCGCATCAACCTCTCGTTCGACGAATGGAACGTCTGGTATCAGAGCGGCCTCGACACAGACGACCAGCCGCACAACGTCGAGAAGAGCTGGCAGAAGCACCCGCGCCTGATCGAAGACGAGTACAACGTGACGGATGCCGTCGTGGTCGGCACCTTCCTCAACTCACTGCTGCGCCACGGTGACCGCGTCACCATCGCCAACCAGGCGCAGCTGGTCAACGTGATCGCGCCGATCCGCAGCGAAGAGGGCGGCCCGGCGTGGCGCCAGAGCATCTTCTGGCCGTTCGCGCGCATGTCGCAGCTCGCACGCGGCACCATCCTGCGCACGGCGGTCGAGTCCGACAAGATCGACACCGCCAAATACGGGGATGCTGACGCCGTCGACGTAAGTGCCACGTGGGACGACGAGAACGGCAAGGTGGCGTTCTTCCTCGCCAACCGCGGTCTTGACGAGGCTGCGGATGTCTCGGTCAAGCTCGGTGGTTTTGCAGCATCCGGTGTCTCGCGTGCTGAGGTGCTCACGGTGCCTGACGGCGGTGACCGCCTCACGTCGAACACGGAGTCTGCGCAGCCGGTCGTGATGACGCCGCTCGACGGCGTCTCGGTCGATGGGTCGACGCTGTCACTCCGGCTCCCGGCGCTGTCGTGGGCGGTTGTGGAGGTCGACGTCACGCGCGCGTAGCGGCCGCTGTGACGCGTGCGGCGTGGCTAACTCGCCGCGCGCGTGGCGGCTGCGATGGGGCGGGGCCCACGGACTTCTGCTGTCTGAGGACCCGCAGAGCCAGCGCCCCTGCGAAAGACCGCTTGAGCGCCAGTTTCGGAATTGCGCCACAGAATTTTCTGGGGCCCGGTTCCGGAACTGGCGCTCAGTTGCGTTGGGGGAGGGGGAGTTGTGCGCGCGGGCGGATGAGACCGTTCAGCGATTCGGAATTTTGCTGCCCGTTGCGGCGTGTCGGTGTGCGACACGCCGCGGGGTGGGTGGTTTTTCCGAATGGTTGAACGGTGCGAGGCTCTCTGGCTGCGTGGGTGCACGCTCGGTGCAGTAGTTACTCGGTGCAGTAGTTACTCGGTGCAGTAGTTACAGAGCACGGATGCTCCAGCTCGCCGTCGCCGAGGCATCGGGGTCGAGCGTGATGAGGTCCGTTCCTGAATTGAACGCGTCCGGCGGGCACGTCATGGGCTCGACGGCGAGACCGATGCGACTGATCTCAGGAGCGTCATCGCGGTCTGCCGTGTGCACCTGCACCCAGGGGCACGCGTCGTCCCAGGTCATCTCGACACCCGTCCCTGACGGCGAACGAAGCTGCACCGCTGCGATTCCCTCGGCATCGCGCGCGAGCTGCGTGTACGCGTGATCGATGAACGTGTCCCCGATCGCGTGCGCGAAGCGGAAGTCGAAGCGTGTGCCCTCGACCGGCTCGAGCCCCGTCGGGATCAGGCGGTCCTCGGTGACCGTCAGAACGTTCTCGGCGGGAATCGTTGCGGCCCAGTCATCGACGCGGCCCTCGCCCGCCACCAGATACGGGTGGGGACCGGTGCCGAAGGGCGCCGCCTGGTCGCCACGATTGGTCGCCGTGACCGCGGTGTGCAGGCCGTCGGCGTCAAGACGGAACGCGACGGCAACGTCGAGGGCGAAGGGATATCCGTCCTGGGCGGGGATCGCCGCTCCCAGCGTGACGGCGTCGTCGGTCTGCTCGACGATCCCGTAGTCCAGCCAGGCACCGAGCCCGTGGAGCGCGTGTCCGCGTGCCGGCTCCGTCAGCGCCAGCTGATGCTCAGCGCCCCGCCAGGCATAGCGGCCGTCGACGACCCGATTCGGCCAGGGAACGAGCGTCGCACCGCGGTACGCGGGCCGCACGTCGTCAGCGTCGAACGGAACCACGAGATCGCGGCCGGCATACTGCAGCGCTCGCAGTGAGGCGCCGATCGAAGCGATGGATGCCGAATAGTCCCCGTGCCGCAGCGTGATCTGCCGCCCTGAAAGCGCTCGTGTCATAGCATCCATCTTGCCGTATGCGTTCGCGGCCAACGAACCGATGCATGGCTGATTCATAGCTGATTCCAGGGCGATGTCAGAGCCGGATGGTTGACTGATCATCCCGCACAGATCGGCAAGGAGCACAATGTCTCACTCAGAGGCGAAGACCCGCCTGTACCTCGACGTCGACGGAGCGATCAACGCAGACGAGCCACCCTTCCCGGAGGTGAAGTCAACGCGTGTACAGATCGAGTATGGCGGCGGCATGATGAGTCGCATGCCTCTTACCTGGGCTCCGGAGGTCGTGGCCGAGCTCGATGCCCTGCGCGACGAGTTCGATGTGGAGCTTGTGTGGCTCTCAACCTGGAACGAGATGCACGCGTCGATGACGAGCCTCGCTCCAGCGCTCGGCGGCCTGTTCGGCGGCAGAGCGATCATGGATATCGACGCTGTCAGCTCAGATATCGGGCGCGGCTGGTGGAAGGCACAGAGCATCATCGCCGACCAAGAGAACTCTCCAGCCCCCTTCGTGTGGGTCGACGACGAAGCGGTGATGGCACACGGTGAGATGGTGTCCGAGGCAACGGCGGGCACTCCGTCACTCACGCTCACGACGGTGTACGAGCACGGAATCGAACGGCTCCACCTCGCGCAGATGCGCTCGTTCCTCGTCGCGCAGACGGCGGCGCCGATCGCCGTGTCCTGATCGCGACGCACGGCGCGGCTCTTGCCAGGCGGGCCGGATGCTCATAGCGTGACGGTATGGCAGAACACGCGGGGCGGGCGATGGTTCTTCCGGTTGACCGGGAGAAGCGGACAGGCGAGGTCGGGCCGTGGGTCCGGCAGCTGAACATCGATGAGCTGAGGGAAGAGCTCGACGAGACGATCGCGGCGATCAGAGAGAAGATCGTTCCCGTGGCGATCGGCGTGGGGATCGCCGCGGCCGCCGCAGCCGTCTATGTTGTGGCGACAGCGCTGAGCGGTGACGACGATGAGTGAGAACGCTGACACGGGGTCGCAGCGCCCCAAGCGGCTGCGATTTCGCAGCATCCGGGCCGCCTACATGCGCGCCGTGCAGATGTTCACCGTCAACAAGGGTGCCGATGTCGCGGCAACTCTCACGTATTTTCTCGTGCTCGCGCTTTTCCCGGGCCTCGTCGCGATCGTCTCGATCCTGTCCCTTGTCAACGCCGACGGGTCGGTGAGCACCGGGCTCATCCAGATGCTGAATGATGTTGCTCCGGAAGAGACGGCGAAGACCCTCGAGGGGCCGATCACCACGATCATGACGGCGCCAGGTGCCGGGCTCGGACTCGTTCTCGGTATTCTTGGTGCGATCTGGTCGGCCTCGAAATACGTCGACGGGTTCACGCGAGCGGCGAACCGCGCGTTTGGCGTCACCGAGGGTCGCCCGGCGCTCAAACTCCGCGCAACCGTGCTGTTCGTAACGGCGATGAGCCTCGTGGCGATCACGATCATGGCCGTGCTGCTCATCGTCAGCGCACCCGTCGCGCGCCTTGTCGGATCCGTCATCGGGCTCGGGGATGCTGCGGTGGCGACGTGGAACATCGCGAAGTGGCCGGTGCTGGTTCTTGCGGCTGTCGCGCTCATCGCCGTGCTCTACTACTTCACTCCGAACGTGAAGCCGTCGAAGTTCCGTTTCGTTGGGCTCGGCGCGGTGACGGCTCTGCTGGTGTGGACGATCACGACGGTCGGGTTCGTGCTCTATGTGTCGAACGCGGGAAGCTACAACGCCACGTACGGCTCGCTCGGCGGTGTCATCGTGTTTCTCATCTGGCTGTACCTGAGCAACATGGCGCTCGTCTTCGGGATCAGCGTTGAAGCAGAGCTGGAACGCGCTCGGCAGTTGCAGCGGGGCATCGCGGCCGAGTACTCGCTTCAGCTGCCGCTCCGCGACGTGACGATGATCGACAAGAAGATCGAGGCCGAGGCCAAGGCGGTGATCGCCGCACGCAAGCTGCGCCGGTCGTTTGGCGACTAGCAGCCAGCCGTCGTGGTGCGTACCTTTGTGGTGAGTTCCGTGAGCTGCGTGAGCTCGTCGTCGGTGAGGGCTGCCTGCATGACGTTGGTGATCGAGGCCATGTGCTTCACAGCGATCGACCGGAACTCGCGGTAACCGGCATCCGTCATGTGCACAATCGTTCCACGTCCGTCGCTGGCGTCTTGCACCTTCTCGACGTAACCGCGTTCGACCAGTCTGTCGACCATGCGCGAGACGCTGGGCTGGCTGAGCAGCACGCGCGAGTTCAGCAGTCGAAGCCGTGCGGAGTGCTCCGGCTCGAGCGAGAGGTTGAACAGAATGTCGTACTCGTTTATCGAGATGGAGTGTGTCGGAAACTCATCATTCAGTACCCGCATCACCTGAACTTGGGCACGGAACAGTGATTCCCAGGCGTAAACCGCTGTTGATCTCTTCGGCATATGCTCGCTCCTCCTTCACCCAGGATACGGGTGACATCGGAGGCCGTGCCCACAATCACCGTGCGCCGATGACGAGCACGCGCCCGTCTTCGGTCGTGACCAGCGCGCGATTGTCGTTCAGGGCGATCATCGAGGTCAGCGGCACCGAGATGAACGCACGGGCGGCCAGTTTTCCGGTAGCCGCATTGACGATCGAGACACTGGTGAAATCCGACATCAACGCCAGGGGATTGAACCGCAGCATCCCGGGCAGTTCGTCCCTGTCTTTCGTGATGTCACTGTGCAGAGCCATCGTGATTCCGTGTGCCGATGCCGGCAGCGTCAGTGAGCCGGGAACGGCGATGTCGAATCGTTCGCGCGGTTCCGTTGCGTTCGTTACCTCGCACTCGCCCGCGTCTGTGGCCTGAACGATCCAGCCGCCCGCAGCGACCTCGGTGAGCCGACGCTGCTTGTCGTGAGTCAGCGGTATGCGGTGATGGTCGAAGCTCCTCGGGGGAACGACGTGGAGGGTTCCCGATGATGCGTCAATTGCTGCGATCGTGAGGTCGTCGTTCGAGATCGCCAAATGAATAGGGCCGGAGGGGTCCGTCGTGGCGGCGAGCGAGGCGACATCTGTCGGATCGCACGCGATCGCGGACACCCAAGAAAATGGTCCCGCCTCCGCCGTGCCGTGGGAGCGGATTTCGCACCAGCCGCTTTCGCTTTCATGCGCAATCGTTACCACGCGCTCGGGAGTTACCAGCACATCAGAGACGTGATCGTCAGCTGAGAACGGCAGCGTCGCGAGCGCTTCGGCTGACGACGGACTGATGACGTCGATGCGCGAGAGGTCACGCGGCACGAGTGTGACGCGGGGGAGCACCGTTCCCGGATGGTCCATCCACACGTCGTCGCCGGGCATGGCCTGCCACGGGTACGCGAAGTCGTCTGGTGGGCTGACTGTGCCCGCGGCATCGATGGTGACGAGGGCACACGTTGACACTTCGGTGGCTTTCGTCAGTGCTGACGTCTCGGGTGGTTCGACAGAATCGCTTCCCCCGCAGACAGCGACGTGGACGCTGCTGTCGGCGGCCGCTGTGACGTACACAGACTCGTCTGGCCCGTGGGGAATCTCGGCCTTCCAGACGCGCTCATCCGTGGGGGAGTACAGCGTGAGTTCTGCTGTCGCACCGTCGGAGTCGGGTGCGCGTTGTTCCGTTGAGAAGAGAATCTCGTTGTCGCCGGTGATGAATGGGAGTGAGAGCGACGGGTGCGTCCATCGCTGCAGGACGTGGCCGTTTGCGGCGTCGACCTTCGTGACCATCGTCCGGGTGAAGTCGCGTGCCCCGTTGTCGTCGGTCGGCCTGTCGAACTCATAGATGTCGCCCTCGAGGACAGCCACGTGGGTGGCCGACTGGTTCCCCGCGCTGAGCTTGTGTTCCCACAGAACGCCTGAATGCGTCGCCTGATGCAGAGCGAAAGCGCTGAGCCCCGCAGCGACGACGGCGATCCCGGCGACGCTCGCACCGGCGAATATCAGCATGCGTGAACGCCGCATCGAGCCCACCTCACCTTCGACGCCCACGTTACAGCGCTGCGTGCGTGCGTTCGAGGTGGAGGGCTCCCCATGTGAGGTGCGGGCGAGGCTGCGCCGAGAGGCGCTGAACAGATTGAGGGCCGGTCGTAGAGGCTTACGACCGGCCCTCTCCCTTGCACCAAGAGTGTCCTGCAATCACATTCCGCGTTAGCTGCCACAGCAAAACAACTAACGCTCTTCGAATATATAACGGAAAGGTAACAGCGTCTAGTTACCAAAGCGTTATTTTTCTGCCAATGTTCTGGGCGGACGCTATCCACTCGCTCAACGGCGGCGAAGCGATCGCCGCCTGGGTCACATAGTCTGGAGCGCGGACCACTCGGCGAGCATACGGAGGACGACGAATCGTCAAGACAGAACACACCACGCAGCAGCACCTCGACGCTGCCGAGCGGTGGGCTCCCGCCCAGGTTCGGGAGTGGTCGCCGACATTGCGCAAGAACCTCGCCGCATGGCTCGAACCGCAGCTCGGGCTCGTCGGCGACGAGCAGTGGGGCGCGACCGGTCGCCGGTTGACGGGCCTCGACGTGGGCGATCCACTCGATTGGGCGAACCGCCGCATCGAGCTGGCTGACGGGAACTGGGCGGTCACGGGCATCCGGTTTCGCGGAGGCGATCTCTCGAAGCCGTTCGTCGACATCATCGCGACGTCCGTGACTCCGGATGCTGCGGGAATCACCGCACTTGCCGAGATCCTGCCGCACTATGCGGCCTTCGCGCCGCTGTGTCTGCGCGTGAACGCCCCTGAACCGCGCACCCTGATACCCGAGCTCGCCGCGTCAGGGGAGGCCACAGCGACGGTGGATATGTGGATTGTCGCAGGGCAGGTCGCTGATCTGACTGTGCGAACGTCGAACGACGATGAGCCTTTCGTGGCGCTCGAGACGATCGAATCAGATGCTGCGGCGCAGCGTGTCTCGGCCATCTACGCTGAGCTGGCAGCATCCCGCCCGAGCATTGCCGACTGGGCGACGCCGGAGGATGAAGAATCGCTGGCGGAGTGCGCGGCGGAAGGGCTGCTCTTCGACGTGAGAGTGGATGGCGACTCGGCCGGAGTCGTCGCCGCTATTCGTGATGACTCCTTCGGGCTGCGCGGGCACTGCATGCAAGAGATCTGCATCGATGCCGATCACCGCGGGCGCGGAATCGGCCGTGCCACACTTCGCGAGCTAGCGCGACGGCTGCCGAACACCGGCGACGTGCTCTGGGGGCACATCCACCCGGGCAACACCGCATCCCTGCGCAACGCGCTCGCGGCAGGCCGGGAGATCGTCACTGCCCAGCTGTGGGTTACGCCTGACGGCTACCCCGGCATGCCTACAGGTGCAGGCGCCGCGTGATCGCCGCTTAGAAGAGGTCGGGCGACGGCGTCGAGGCGTGCCGGATCGAGACGTCGGCGTGACGGTCGAAGCGGTATCCCGCACCGCGCACCGTGCGAACGATGTCTTCGTAGCGACCGAGCTTCGAGCGCAGGCGGCGTACGTGCACGTCGATGGTGCGCTCGTTCGGGATGTCGCCCTCGTGTTCGGACCACAGCGCATTGATCAGCTCGATGCGCTCGATCGTGCGACCCTCGCGCAGCACGAGGTACTGCAGCAGCTCGAACTCCTTGTAGGTCAGCGTGGCGGTCGCGTTGTCGAGGACGACGCGCTTGCGTGAAATGTCGATCACGACGCCCGCGTGTGCGCGGTCGAGCTCTTCATCTTCCTCGATGTCGCCTGCGCTGTTGCGCGCAACAGCTGTGGGCTCCTGCAGGGCGAGGCGCACGACATCAACGTCGCGGCCTCCGACGCCGGCCGGTGCCAGTGCGACGGCAGCGTACGACTGTGCCGCCGGCGCAAGCTCGTCGATGGTCTTCTTGACGGCTTCGACAATGGCGCCGAGCGACGTGCCGGCAGCACGCGCGGCGTCTTCGTCGAGACCGACGTAGAGGGCGAACCCGCGAGGCTCGGGAGCAGCGGGCACGGCGCGGAGCGCACGAGAGCGGTTCTCGGCGGGCGCGGTCTGGGCGGCGGACTGGGGGAAAGCAGTAGCGAGTGACATGAAAGATCCTTAGATGATGGGTATGCGTCGCCGCAGCCGCTCCAACGTCTGTCGGGGCCCGGCGAGGTAACTGTGGTGTCGAAAGTGAGGGATGCTGACAGCATCCGGTGATGTGTGGCGCGAGTGGAAAGTGGTTAGCGGCACATTCGACAACACATGACAGCAGCGATGCCGGCCATCATCGACCCGGCATTCCCACGGAACTCGACGGAGCTCAGGGTGCGCGTGCTGTGTGTCATGACATCAATCTAAACCGTGCGCGAATCGGTGTGTCAAATCATTGCAGTAAATGACGTTTGACTGCGTAACAATGATGATTCTGCGAGTGAAAACGAATCAGGATGCAGATTATTTTGCAGTGATGGGCGCCGGATGCTGCTGCTCACAGAACCTTTTACGGCCGAGCGCGCTCCACATGGGTGCGCGGGTCACTGTCGACGACATCCGGTCACGGACGTGCTACACGTTCGTGCTCCCGACCCACGGAGGATCGCGGGGCTGAGGGAGAACAGCGAGTGACGGGTCAGACGAGCCCGTAGAGGCGGTCGCCGGCGTCTCCGAGTCCCGGCACGATGTAACCGTTCTCGTCGAGCCGCTCGTCGAGAGCACCCAGAACGATTGTGACGTCGAGCCCCTCCGTTTCGCGCTTGAGACGCTCAAGGCCTTCGGGTGCGCCGAGAATGCATACGGCGGTGACGTCGACGGCGCCGCGATTGATGAGGAACTGAATGGCCGCGCCCAGGGAGCCGCCGGTCGCGAGCATGGGGTCGAGAACGAAACACTGGCGGTTTGAGAGGTCGTCCGGCAGCCGCTCGGCGTAGGTCATGGGCTGGAGCGTCTCTTCGTCGCGCACCATGCCGAGAAAGCCCACCTCAGCGGTGGGCAGCAGCTTGACCATGCCGTCCAGCATCCCGAGCCCGGCGCGCAGAATCGGTACGACGAGCGGGCGAGGCGTGCTGATCTTGAGCCCGGTCGTGGTTGTCACGGGCGTTTCGATATCCACGGGCTCGGTGCGCACACCGCGGGTCGCCTCGTAGGCAAGCAGAGTGACGAGTTCGTCCGTCAGGGCCCGGAACGTCGGCGACGACGTGTCTTTGTTGCGCAGCACCGTGAGCTTGTGGGTGATGAGCGGATGATCGGCAACGTGCACTCGCATACTGTTAAACCTACAGCCCACATGGGCACGGTGAAGCACAAGAGGGAGAATCCGGATGCCGCTCGGCGTCGACCCGCATCACGAGGAGCTGATGGGCCTCGCTCTCGACGAGGCGACGGCAGCGCTGCAGACCCGTGATGTTCCGGTGGGCGCCGTGATCGTCGACGCGGCGGGGGCCGTGATTGGCCGCGGGCGAAATGCGCGGGAGGCGCGCTCGGATCCGACGGCTCATGCCGAGATCGAGGCCATTCGCGCGGCAACAGCGACGCGCGGGGAATGGCGGCTTGACGATGCCGTCCTCGTCGTCACCTTGGAGCCGTGCGTCATGTGTGCGGGCGCGATCCTCGCGGCGCGCATTCCCACTGTCGTTTTCGGGGCGTGGGATGAGAAAGCGGGTGCCGCGGGCAGCATCCACGACCTGTTGCGCGACCGAAGACTCATGCACACGGTTGAGGTCGTGCCCGGCGTACGGGCGCGCGAATGCGGTGAGCTACTGACCCGTTTCTTCCGCGAAGTCTGACCTGGAGCGGTCAGTCGGAAGGAGACTTTTGCTCATTTGTGAGAGAAGTTTACAAACTTCCGTTCTTCTGTGAAGATTATTTTCATCACCAATTCGTGGAGCGCGCGACGCTCCTTTTCTATGTGTCAACGAGGAGACAAATGAAGAAGCGACTCGTGCCGTTTGCGATACTTGCAACGGCTGGCCTCGCGCTCACCGGATGCTCAGGGGGAGGCTCCGATTCGTCGGACGGCGACACCCTGACCGTGTGGATCATGCAGGGAACGAACCCGGACTCCGAAGCCTTCTTCGACGAGGTCGGAGATGCGTTTAAGGAGAAGACGGGAGCAACTCTCGACGTCGAGTACGTTCAGTGGGCAGACGCGCACGACCGGTTCGTCACGTCGATCGCCGGTGGAACCACGCCGGATGTCGCTGAGACGGGGACGACGTGGACAGCCGAGTTCGCCGACGCCGGAGCACTGATGCCGATCGGCGAGAAAGTCGACGAGGCCGGGCTGAGCGATGATCTCGTCGACGGGCTCGTCGAATCGGGCACGTACGACGGAGAGCTCTACGGCATGCCCTGGTACGCGGGCGTACGCTCACTGATCTACCGCAGCGACGTCTTCGACGAGCTGGGGCTCGAAGCACCGACCACGTGGGACGAGATCGTCGAGGTGGGAAACGCCATCAAGGAAGCAAAGCCCGACATGATCCCGTTCGCCGTCCCCGGTGACGCCGAGTTCGGTGTCTACCCCTGGGTATGGGGTGCGGGCGGCGAGATCTCGGAGCTGAACGGTGACACGTGGGAGTCCGGTCTCGCGAGCCCCGAATCGCGCGAGGGCATTGCCTTCTATACTGGCCTCGCCACCGAGCACGGCTTCTCCTCCGCCGGAGCGACAACGTGGAACGAGACGGACGTCCTCGACAACTTCACGCAGGGCAACGTGGCGATGGCCCTTCAAGGGTCGTGGACTCCGGCGACGGTCGTGCAGGACAACCCCGACCTCGAGGGTAAGTTCGCCGCGGCGCCCATCCCCGGCCAGGACGGCGGGATTGCGCCATCTGTGCTCGGTGGATCGCACCTGAGCATCTTCAATACGACGAAGAACGAAGACCTTGCCTTCCAATTCGTCGAGATGATGACAACGGGTGAGTTCGCCGAGAAGTGGGGCGAGCAGACCGGTTACTTCCCCGGCCAGACCTCACTGCTTGAAAAGTCGATGGGGTCGGACGACCCGCTCGTGAAGCCGTTCGCCACGCAGATGGTCGACGGCGGAGGTTCTGTGCCTGTCACGCCCACGTTCGGCGCGGTCCAGGCAAAGAAGACCGTCAACGCGATGATCCAGGCGATCCTGTCCGGGCAGAAGACGGTGGACCAGGCGACACAAGATGCTGCCGACGAGATGGACAGCATCATGAACGAAGAAGGGTAACCCTTCGTGGCGGTAACAACACCACACAAGGCCGCGGGCGGACGGCGTCCGCCCGCGGCCCCACCGCGACGGCGAACGCCGCTCATCGTCCGAACCCGGCCCTGGCTTCTGCTCGCCCCCGCGCTCATCGTGCTCGCGGGGCTTCTGCTGTGGCCGCTCGTCCGCGTCTTCCTGTTCTCGCTGCAAGACTACGGTCTGCGCGAAATTGTCAGCGGAGAGCCGAACTGGATCGGCTTCGGCAACTACGTCGAGATTTTCACCGACAGTCAGTTGTGGACCGTGGTTCTGCCGAACACCGTCGGCTTCGCCATCGTCGCGGTTCTCGGCACGGTGATTTTCGGAACGCTTGTCGCACTGCTGCTCGCTTCACTCGGCAGAGTGTGGCGGCTCATCGTGGGCAGCGCCATCATGGTCGCCTGGGCGATGCCCGCTGTCACAGGAACCTACGTCTGGATCTGGATCTTCGATGCCGATCACGGCCTCGTGAACTCGATGCTGCAGGGCATCGGACTCATGGATCAGCCGTTCAACTGGTTCACCAATCCCGTGACCTTCTACGCCATTGTCGTGATCAACATCATCCACCATGGCTTCCCGTTCGTCGCCGTCACCGTGCTCGCCGGCCTGCTCGGTGTTTCGCAGGAGATGCTCGAGGCCGCAGAGATGGACGGAGCCGGCCCCGTGCGCCGGTTCTTCCAGATCATCTTCCCGAGCCTTCGGCAGGTCTTCGCCGTTGTGTTCATCCTCTCGACGATCTGGGACTTCAAGGTATTCGCACAGATTTATCTGATGCCGGGCGGGTCCGGGTCAAACCGCGAAGTGCTCAACCTTGGCGTGTGGTCGTATGTCGAATCGTTCGGTCAGAACCGCTACGGGTTCGGCTCAGCCATCGCCGTGCTTCTTACCCTGCTGCTGCTCATCGTCACCGCCATCTATGTGCGCTACCTCTTGAAGGAGGACGAACTGTGAGGCGACAGACTCTCGGGCGAAAGATCACCAAGGCCGTTCTCGTCACGCTGCTGCTGATCTTCACGCTGTTTCCCGCTTATTGGATGGTCTCCAGTGCCTTCGATGCTCGAGCATCGAGCGGTGGTCAGTCCCTCCTCCCTCGCGAATTCTCGTTCGTCAATTTCGAGTTCGTCTTCACCGAGGGCAACTTCCTGCGCTTCTTGGGGAACTCAGCGGTGGTCGCGTTCTTCACCGTGCTGATCTCTGCGGTGCTTGCCCTCTTCGCATCCGTCGCCGTCGCGCGCTTCCGGTTCCGCTTCCGCACGGGCATGCTCATGATGATCCTCGCCGTGCAGATGGTGCCGCTCGAAGCACTCGTCATTCCGTTGTTCGTTCAGGTGCGCGATCTGCAACTGCTCGGCACGTTGACAAGCCTCGTCATCGTGTATCTGGCGTTCTCGCTGCCGTTCGGTATCTGGATGCTGCGCGGCTTCGTCGCCGCTGTGCCGGTCGAGCTTGAAGAGGCCGCGTATCTCGACGGCGCGAGTTGGGGGCGCATGTTCCGCTCGGTGCTGCTGCCGCTCGTCGCGCCGGGGCTGGTCGCGACAAGCATCTTCTCGTTCATCACGGCGTGGAACGAGTTCATCTTTGCCATGACGCTGCTCGGCGGTGAAGACCAGAACTACACAGTAGCTATTGGGCTGAAGCAGTTCTTCGGTCTGCATTCCAACGACTGGGGTGCTGTCATGGCCGCATCCACGGTGATCACCATTCCTGTGATGATCTTCTTCGTTCTGGTGCAGGGCAAGCTGTCTAATGGTCTTGTCGCCGGAGCCGTGAAGGGATGACCGCGGCGAGACAGACGGGAGATACGTGGTGAGAGTCGCCGTCGTGCACTCGGGCACCTCCGCCGACGCCATAGATGTGGCACTTGTCGACATTGTCACTGATGAGCGGGCGGGCGTCACCGACATGACACCGCTCATTCTCACGGACGTCGCGTGGCCGAGTGCCCTGCGCGACCGTGTGCTTGCCATCGCGCTCGGCGAGCCTGTGAGCATTGCGGAGGTGGCACGTCTTGACGTGCAGATCGGCGAGGCATTCGCGGATGCTGTGATTCGTGCCGGCTGCCACGAAGCTGATCTCGTCGTCGCGCCCGGTCAGACTGTTTACCACTGGGTGGAGGGCGGTCGCACACGAGGAACATTGCAGCTCGGGCGGTCTGCCGTGATCGCCGAGCGCACGGGGGCGGCCGTGGTGAGCGACCTGCGCGCCGCCGACATTGCGGCTGGTGGCACCGGCGCACCGCTCATGCCGGTCTTCGACGGAGCCTGGCTCGGGGCAGAAGCAGCGCACTCGGGCGAAGCCATCGCCACGCTCAACCTCGGCGGAATCGCAAACATCAGCCGGATCACGCCAGTCGGAACAGCGTCGGGGTGGGACACCGGCCCCGCGAATGGACTGCTTGACGCCGTCGTGATGCGTGCAACGTCGGGCCGAGAGAGTTTCGACGACGACGGATATCGCGCAGCATCCGGGCGGGTCAATCGACATCTGCTGCAGATCATGGAGGGGCACCCGTATTTTGCGCAGGCACCCCCGAAGAGCACGGGGCGCGAGACGTTCGCCCTCGACTTCGTCGACGCTGCCGTTCACACACTCGGTGGCGACGTCCCGGTCGATGATCTGCTGGCGACGCTGGTGCGGCTCACCGCGCGCACTGTCGCCGAGTCCCTGAGAAGAGCCGGAGGCGCGAGCACGCTCATCGCGTCCGGCGGGGGCGTGCGCAATTCTGCGCTGATGGCTTCGATGGGCGATGCGCTCGCCGAAGACGGCTGCACACTGACAACGAGCGCCGAGCGGGGCATCGATCCGATTCACAAGGAGTCTCTGCTCTTCGCGTTCGTAGGATACTTCAGCGCACATGCGATACCGATCGCGCTTGACCCGAAAGTTGGCCCCCGAGTGGCTGGCGTCACCACACCCGCCGGATGGGCGGCGAACACCAGAGTCTCATCGATCGGTGAGATGCAAATTCGAGAAAGGCACATGAAATGACCGAGGAACAGGGCGACGCCTCTGTCGCAGTGCACCGCGAGATCGGCGGACTCGACACCGAACAGGTGAATGACGAGTATTCGCACCTTGACGCGCAGAGCACGACCGAACTGGTGCGGGCGATGAACAGAGAAGACGCCTCGGTTGCCGCCGCGGTCGCGCGGGCGGAACCAGAGATCGCAAGCGCCATCGATGGCATCGCTGATCGCATGCGACGCGGCGGTCGCCTCATCTACGTCGGCGCGGGAACACCGGGCCGGCTCGGTGTGCTCGACGCGAGCGAGATTCCGCCGACGTTCGGCTTAGACCCCGACCGTGTCATCGGCGTCATTGCGGGCGGGGACGGCGCTATCCGTTCGGCGGCCGAGGGGGCAGAAGACGATAGTGCGCTCGGAGCGCAGGACATGGCGCAGCGCGACGTCACGGAACTCGACACGGTCGTGGGCATCTCAGCATCCGGTCGCACCCCGTACGTGCTGGGCGCCGTGAAATACGCTCGCGAGCAGAACGCGTTGACCGTTGGCCTGGCATGCAACTCCGGATCGGCGTTGGGGAGAGCGGCCGACGTGCCGATCGAGGTCGTCGTCGGCGCCGAGATCATCTCAGGGTCGACGCGCCTCAAAGCCGGCACCGCGCAGAAGATGGTTCTGAACATGCTGAGCACCCTGACGATGGTGCGATTGGGAAAGACGTACGGCACGCTCATGGTCGACCTGCAGATCACGAACGAAAAGCTCCGTGCGCGGGCTGAGCGTACAATCATGCGTGCAACAGGCTGCAGCAGGGAACACGCCGCTGATCAGCTGGATGCCGCAGACGGATCAGTGAAGACTGCGATTGTCGCCCTGCTCGCCGGCCTTCCAGCTGCCGACGCACGTGCCGCACTTGCACAAGCCGACGGATTTATTCGCGACGCGCTCACACGCGAAAATTCTCGATGAGGAACAGGAGGGGACGTGCCCGACGAAGACGTTGTGCAATCGCTCCGTCGAGTACTGCCGAACCTGAGCGCTGCTGAGGCGCGCGTTGCTGAGACGATGCTCGCTGACCCCGAGGGCACTGCTGCGCTCACCATCACCGAGCTCGCGCAGCGATGCGGCGTCTCGCAGGCAACCGTCGCCCGCTTCGCCCAGTCTCTCGGCTACGCCGGATATCGGGACTTTCGCCTGGAACTCGCGACGTCCACGAGCAGAGAGTACGTCAGGCGCGAGCGCTTTTCTGTCGATGGCGGTCCGATCGCGACGGATGCTTCGGTCAGCGACATCATCGCCACGATCGGCTATCGCGAATCGATGACGATTGAAGAGACCGCAAAACATCTGGATGCCGAGACGGTTGAGACGACCGTCTCGGCACTGGCTAAGGCAACGCGTATCGACGTCGTCGGCAGCGGCTCGAGCGGGCTCGTCGCCGCAGATCTGCAGATGAAAATGCAGCGTGTGGACGCTCCATCGCACCATTTTGCCGATCATCACCTGACGATGGCTTCTGCCGCACTGCAACGGCCGGGCGGCGTGATCATCGGCATCTCACACTCCGGGCAGACGAGAGAGACAATTGAGGCGATTGCTGTAGGGCAGAAGGCTGGCGGCACGGCGATCGGGATCACGAGCGACCCGGAGTCCGAGCTTGCATTGACGTGCGACCTCGTGCTTCGCACACGCTCACGAGAAGACGAGTACCGCTCGGCAGCGATGTCGAGTCGTATCGCGCAGCTTGCCGTCATCGACATTCTCTTCGCCGCCGTTGTGCAACGGCAGATGCCCGTTGTCTCTGAGTCATTGCGGCTCACGTATGAGTCAGTGAAGGGTCGCCGAATACCGCACACGCGGCGACGTCGAAGTTACGACGCCGGTAAGAGGTGATCGGACGTCGTCGCGCTCGCACGTGTGGCAAGGAGCAGGCCGACGCCCACAGCGCTCGCCGTCGACTCTCCGCGAAGTAGGGACGCGAGAACACCGCCGGAGAATGCGTCTGATGCGCCGATGGCATCGACACCCGTCTGTCTTGGCCGCGGGACATCCAGTCGTTCGTCGCCCTCGAACGCGGTCACAGACTCTGAGCCGGTGATCATCAGCCAGCGCGGCTCGGGAAACAGCGAGCGGAGAGCGGCGGGATCGTCGGTTCCGAAAGCGCGAACAGCATCCTGGCTCGTCATGAAGACGATATCGGCGGTGCTGACGAAGGTGCCGAGCACCTCTGAGGCTTCGTCATGACGTGAGCGCCAGAGCGCTGATCGCCAACTCACGTCGAAACTCATCAAGCGCTCTCCCCGTTCGAGGGCGACGAGGGAGATCGCATCGTGCGCTCCCTTGGAGAGTGCTGCGGTGATGCCCGTGGTGTGTATCACTCGTGTCGACTCAAGCAGCGACTCAATCGCCGGACGCCGGATGATCGCGGGCGAGAGGAGGCTTCCGGCCGAAGCCGCCCGGAAGTAGTGCATGCGGCTCGCGTCGCCATCGCCGAGCTCTTTGACATACAGCCCCGTCGCGTGTTCGTCGTCGACGACGACTCCTGACGTGTCGATCCCCCGTGACGCGGCGGTGTCTGCGGCGTAGCGGCCGAAACCGTCATCACCGACCACCGTGGCCAGGCCGACGGAGGCTCCTTGCTCGGCAAGTGCGATTGCGGTGTTCAACTCGCTTCCGCCCAGCGAGCGCGTAAACGTTGTTGTGCGTTCCAACGGCTCGGCGGCAGATTGGGTTAACACGATGAGCATCTCGCCGAGACACGTCACGTCCACATTGACACCTCCACGTCTCGGAGAATACGGTGTTTGAGCGCACTCTGCAATCTACTGTGCAAATAACGCAACGACAAGGTGGCAATGGTGACTTCCGACATCGCGATCATTCCGGCATCCCGCGAAGTGCGAGCACAGCCGGGCACGTATGAACTGACGTCGTCAGCGACCATCGCGGCACCCGCGGAGCTTGCCCGGCAAGCAGCACAGCTACGCCGGCTTCTGCAGCCGGCAACAGGGTTCGCTCTCGACAGCGTCGCTCCGGGGCAGGGCATGATCGAGCTCAGCCTGGACGGCGCGTTCGCTGACGAACAGTATGAGCTGACGGTTGATGAGAGCGGCGTGTCTGTGCGCGCGGGGTCACCGCGCGGCATCCTGTGGGGTGCGCAGAGTCTGCTTCAACTGCTGCCCGCCGCGATTCATCGTCGCGCCATCGTCGACGATGTCGGCTGGATGCTGCCTCACGTCGTGATCGCGGACGCACCGCGCTTTGGCTGGCGTGGCCTGATGCTCGACGTTGCCCGCAACTTCCGGCCCGCGCGTGACGTGATGCGGGTGATCGACGTGATGGCGCTGCACAAGCTCAACACCCTGCATCTGCACCTCACGGACGACCAGGGGTGGCGGTTGCACATCGACGCGTTTCCGCTGCTGACCGAACGCGGCGGATGGCGCAGCGACAGCCAGCGCGGCCACGGCCCGAACGCGACCACGACGGGGCGGCCGCACGGCGGCTGGTACACGAAAGACGACGCCCGCGAGATCGTCGCCTACGCAGCCGAGCGCGGCATCACCGTGGTTCCCGAGATCGAGATGCCCGGGCACGTGCAGGCAGCGCTCGCCGCCTACCCGGAGTGGGGCATCGGCGCGGCCCCCGCGGAGCCATGGGCACACTGGGGAATCAGCACCCGTGTGCTGAACCTCGAAGACGCCACGGTGGCGGCGTTCTGCCGCATTCTCGACGAGGTGATTGAGATCTTCCCCTCGACGTTCATCGGCATCGGCGGTGACGAGGCGAAGAAGGACGAATGGCAGAGCGATGCGCGCACGCAGGAGTTGATGCGCGAACGCGGTCTGCCCGATGGCGAGGCCGCACAGAGCTGGTTCATCAGCCAGATCGACGCACACCTGAGCCGTCGCGGGCGGCGGGCGTACGGGTGGGACGAGATTCTCGAGGGAGGCCTGGCCCCGGGCGCTACCGTCGCCTCGTGGCGCGGCAGCTATGGCGCGATCGCGGCTGCCCGTGCCGGCCACGACGTGGTCGTGTGCCCCGACACGGAGGTATATCTCGACTACCGGCAGTCAGATCACCCGGGCGAGCCGATTCCTGTCGGATTTCCGCTCGGGGTCGACGACGTCTATGCGTTTGACCCGCTGCCCGCCGAGCTCACGCCCGCACAAGCGGAACATGTGCTTGGCGGTCAGGCGAACATGTGGAGCGAGCACATCGACTCCTCGCGCTCGCTCGATTACATGCTGTTTCCGAGACTGTGCGCGCTCGCCGAGGCCGTGTGGTCCGCCGAGAAGAACCTCCCCGATTTTCACGCGCGGCTCGATCAGCACAGGCGCCGGCTTGACGCGCTCGGCGTCGAGTACCGGCATCCCGATGGCCCCGCACCCTGGCAGAGTCGGCCCGACGCACCGGGCAACCCGATCACCCGCGAAGAACGCCTGGCGATTCAGCGCGCTCTCGTCGAGAACATCCTTCCGACCTGACGTAGACGCACACCCTGTGGTGGCCTCCCGAGTCCTGGGACGCCGATGAGCGCCACAAATTGTGTGGTGGCGACGCAAATATGAGACGCCGCCACACAATTCGTGGCGCTGAGCGTCCCACTGGGCGCGTTGACCGTGCCGTCACTCCTGAGGGCGTGCCGTCGACCCGCGCACGACCAGCTCGAACGGCAGACTGAGATCGCTCGGCTTCGTCGTCTCTTCGCCCAGCTCGGCGAGCAGCAGATTGACGGCCATCTCCCCCTGATTCCGCGGGAACTGGGCAATCGTCGTCAGGTTGAAGAACGGCGCCAACTGATTGTCATCGACACCGACGATCGACACGTCGCGCGGAACGACGAGCCCCAGATCACGGGCGGCGAGGATCGCCCCGATCGCCATGTCGTCCGAGGCGGCGAAGATGCCGGTCGGCCGGTCGCGCGGTGAACCGAGCAGCTGCTTCGCGGCGATGTAGCCGCCGTTCATGGTGAAATCTGCCGGCTGCAACAGCGAACCCTCAACGGGTATCCCCGCGTCGACCAATGCGGCTTCGTATCCTTGCCTGCGGGTCGTCGGCAGGTGGAAGTCCACGTCGAATTCGCGCTCGCCGCCGATGTGCCCGATGCGCCGATGCCCGAGCCCCGTCAGGTGAGAGGTCGCGAGTCGTGCAACCTCGAGATCGTCGAGGGCCAGCGTGGGCACGTCGGGGATCGGCCCACCGATACCGACGAGCGGCTTGTTGAGATCGTGCAGCGCGCGCACTTCATCGACGGTGAGTTCGAGGTTGATGGCGATGACAGCATCCACTCGCTTGCGCAGCAGGAACTGCGTGAACACGCTGCGGCGCTCGGCATCACCGCCGGTCAGGTTGTACAGGGTCGTGTCGTATCCGCGACGCAGCAGAGCAGTTTCGGCGCCCTCGACGACGCTCGAGAAGTACCAGTGGCTGAGCAGCGGCACGACGACGCCGATGTTCCGGGTGCGGCCCGAGGCCAGACCGGATGCTGTCGACGAGACGACGTATCCCAGTTCGGAGGCAGCGCCCTGCACGCGCTCGCGTGTGGCGTCAGAGACGTAGCCGCGCCCGGACAGCGCGCGTGAGACTGTCGCTGTCGAGACGCCAGCCCGTTGGGCGACCTCGTCGATCCCGGCCATTGCGCTCCTTGCCTGTGATCAGCACGAACGTGATCAGCACCAGCATACTGAGCCGTGTACATTGACCGATATGCACACGATGTCTGCCCCGGTTGCCGTGATCGGTGACGCGCTCATTGACGAACTGCGTGATGAGACGGGAACCCGGGATTTCGTGGGAGGTGCCGCGCTCAACGTCGCCGTGGGCCTCGCCCGGCTCGGCGTGCCCGCGACTCTCATCGCGATGGTCGGAGACGATGCTGACGGTGCCCGGATCGCCGAGTTTCTACACCAGCACGGTGTGGGCTTCGTGCGCACGATCGGGCCCAACGGAAGCTCGCGTGCGATCAGCGACCGCACGGACGGCGAGCCTCGCTACATCTTCAACGAGGCGGCGCAGAAGCGCGCAATCGAGTTCGGGGCCGAGGCGAGGGCCGTCATCGCCGATGCATCGTTCACGGTGGTCAGCTGCTTCCCATTCGACGATCTTGCGCAGGTGGGCGAGCTCACGGCATCCCTGCCCCGTGGTGATCGGCGTCTGGTCGTCGACCCCAACCCGCGTGAGGGGATGCTGCATTCGCGCGAGCGTTTCGTGCGTGGTTTCGAGAGCGTCGCCGAGCACAGTGCGTTGATCAAGGTCGGCGACGATGATGCCCGGATGCTGTATGGCACAGAGCTCGACGACCTCGTCGCTCGTCTGGCCGACGCCGGGGTGCCGCACGTGGTCGGGACGGCGGGTCGCGACGGCGCCATCGTGCGCACGGGAGAGGTGACGATCGCGCGCCCGATCGCTGAGCTTCCCGGTGCCGTCATCGACACGATGGGCGCGGGGGATGCGGTTCTCGCGTCCGTTGCGGCGGGGCTCGTGACAGCGGGTGTTCCGTCGTCACCCGACGCCTGGGGTGAGGTTCTGGAACGTGCGATGAGGGTCGCCGCAGCGACCTGCCGCCACGAGGGAGCGCTTCTTCGCCAGCCATGATTCTGCGCGGCGTGGCCCGATTTCGTCCACGCCGTCTGAACGGCTAATATTTCTGTGGCGCCTTCGGTTGGCTGTACAAGTTTGGTCGAGCGCGCCCCTGGCGAGTTACCCAAGCGGCCAAAGGGATCTGACTGTAAATCAGCTGTCATCGACTTCGGGGGTTCGAATCCCTCACTCGCCACTTTTTTCTGAGTCGGGACATCGTTGACGTCTGAGTCGCGACGTAGCTGACGCTGCGCTCGATAGGTGGCTGCATCATTCGCCGCGTCTCGCACCGACAGCGCTCGGGGATGTTCTCTCTCGACGGGACGATCGCGTCCTCGCTGTAGGAGGTGTAGGACGCGCCGTATTAGAGATCGTGGTGCCCAGGCTCGCGACGATCACCAGCGCGATGGCCGTCAACCGAAGCAGTCCCGAGGGCTGCTGCAGTAGCATCCACCCGACGAATGCGGCGGCGACGGGCTCGAGGCTGAGCAGAATGCTGAAGACGTGACGTGGGAGTCGTCGCAGCGCAGACAGCTCGAGCGAGTAGGGGAGCGCTGAGGCGAGCACCGCTGTTGCGATCGCCAGGATGATCACCCGGGCGTCGAACGTTGCGGCCACGATGCCGGGCAGTCCGAACGGCAGCACGACCAGCGCAGAGATTACCAGCGCCACAGCGAGGCCAGACGGACCGGGAACGCTGCTACCAACACGCGCGCTGGCGAGAATGTAGCCCATCCAGAAGACCGCGGCGATCAGCGCGAACGCGACGCCAAGGGGGTCGAGGGCGGTGACACCGGCCATGCTCTCAACGCCGATGGCGGCGAGACCCAGAGCCGCGATCGCCAGCCAGAGTGCATCGAGCCGACGCCCTGAGAGAAGTGCAGAGAGCAGCAGCGGGCCGACGAACTCGATCGTGACGGCGGCACTCAGCGGAATGAGCCCGATGGATGCGTAGAAGAAGCCTTTCATTCCCGCCATCGCGATGCCGAGGACGATCACTCCGCGCCACTGCCCACCGGTCCACGAGCGAACACGCGGCCGTGCCACGAGAAGCATGACCAAGGCGGCGATGCCGAGGCGCAGCGCCGTCACTCCCCAGGATCCGAGGTCAGGAAAGAGCTGCGTGGCCAAAGCAGCGCCGAACTGCAGCGAGACGCAGGAGCCGAGAACGAGCGCGACGCCGGACGCTGAGCGCCGTGCATCAGTCATCAGACACCGGATTGCGGAGAAGCGTGTGCATGCCTCCAGCGTCGCCCGGACCAAAACTTAAGTCTAGCGATCGTTCATTACCTATTAGCATTAGGTGAACTAAATGAACGGGAGGGTGCTCATGCTGTCACTGTCACGACTGCGGATGCTGCGAGAGCTGCACCGTCTCGGCACGCTGGCCGAAGTGGCGCGTGCGCTCTCGTACACGCCGTCTGCGATATCGCAGCAGCTGTCCCTGCTGGAGCGCGAATGCCGTGTGACGCTGCTGGAGCGAGTCGGACGCCGGGTCCGGCTCACCGACGAGGCCCTGACGCTCGTTGCCCACACCGAGGAGGTTCTCGCGCAGCTCGAGCGAGCCGAAGCCGAACTCGCAACGGCGAATCAACGCGTGAGCGGCACGCTGAAAGTGGCGTCGTTTCAGACCGTTGTGCTGTCGTTCGCTCCGACGGCGCTGACCCTCATGGCCGAGCGGCACCCGGACGTGACAGTGGAGATCACGCAGCGCGAGGTGGGTCCCGCCTTCGACGGGCTGCTCTCGCACGACTTCGACCTCATTCTCGGGGAGGAGTATCCGGGGATGCCGGAGCCAGTGCGCGACGGCGTCGACCGCGCTGAGTTGCTCAGCGACCCTCTCAGGCTCGTTCTGCCACAGAGCGGCCCCCTGAGCACGCGTCCGCGCGTGTTGCGCGACCTGGCCGATGCTCCGTGGGCGTTCGACCCGGTGGGTGCGCCCACCGGAGCCTGGGCGCGCATGGAGTGCCGCGCCGCCGGGTTTGAGCCGACTGTCCGTTTCGATACCCCGGACCCGCTCATGCACGCACACCTGGCGCGGACCGGGCACGCCGTCGCCTTCATTCCGGCGCTGATTGCCGCTCAATATCTGGGTGGCACGCAGATCTTCGGGTTGCCCGGTGACCCTCAGCGGATGCTGTTCACAGCGGTGCGAGCCGGGCGAAGCGCGCATCCGGCGGTCCGTGCCTTCCGCGAATGCCTGGCTGAGGCCGCGCGGTGGGAAGAACCCCCGTCGCCCGTGCACGTTCTGGAAGCCTCTGAGCGCACAGTCTGATCAGGTCGTCTGACCGCTGTGCTGGCCCTCGCCGACCTCTTCTACGAGCTTGTCGTTGAACGCCGGAAGATCATCGGGCGTTCGGCTGGAGACAAGCCCCTGATCAACGACGACCTCCTGATCGACCCACGTGGCTCCCGCGTTCGTCAGATCCGTCCGGAGGCTCGGGTAACTCGTCAGCGTCCGGCCCGCGAGGACATCCGCGTCGGCGAGAATCCATGCTCCGTGGCAGATGACGCCGACGGGCTTGTGCTGCTCGAAAATGCCCCGCGCAAACGCGACGGCGTCGTGGTCGAGCCGGAGGCTATCGGCATTCACCACGCCGCCCGGCAGCAGCAGGGCGTCGAAATCGTAGGGCTTCGCCTCGCGAACAAGCATGTCGACATCCTGCGCATGTCCGTTTTTGCCCGTGATGCTGTCGGCAATCGGAGCGACCATCGTGGGGATGGCTCCCGCGTCGACGAGCGCCTTCCAGGGGCTGGTCAGCTCGCTGTCTTCGAAACCGTTCGTGGCGAGAACCGCCACCTTCTTACCTGTCGTGCTCATATGCTCTCCTCTCATCGGGTGCGACCGAGGATCGCTGTGACGCCTCGGTGCAGAGCGAACGTTCACGACGTCGGAACACTCCCCAGTGTTCTCGGGAGTCGTGTGTGATGCAAGGGGACGTTCTTCATCACGGGATTCGGTGAGACGAGCAGGTGCGGACAACGCGGGATAACGCCGATCACGGGTCTCTAGACACAGCATCCGGTCGCATGTTTGCCGTGGCGCCAGCACGCGCATTCTTTGAACTAACACTTGAAGGTTATGGCCCGAGTGGAAAATTTGTCTGGCTGGCGTTCTCGCCCGTCATGACAGGCGAGAAGCCCTGAGGTGCGTTGTTCCCCCTTTGGGGGACTTCACAAACACGCGTCGCGGTCTGGAAATATTCAGCCTCCCTTTGCTACTGTTTACCAATCCGTTACAAAACGACAGCCCCCATTGTCGTGCGTAGCGACAGCTGTGCCCCCTAGCGAAGAAAGTCCGTCTGCCTGTGTCGAGCCGTGCCTCTGAAGAGAACAAATCTGTTCTCGACCCCTCGGGCACCGCATCGACCCCTCACACAGGAGCCGCATTCGAATCGCGTCGGGCTCGCCGTGAGCGTGAGGCGCAGGCCGCGCGTATGCAGGCGCAGTCGTCAGGGGTTGCCGATCTGGTTGACGGTTCGTCATCGACGACGCCGGCCAACACGGAGTTCCTGACGCGCCGCGAGCGCCGTGCGGCATCCGAGCCCCGCTCACACGGCCTGTCATCGGCTCTGTCGTCACAGCCGGACGCTCCTGCCGAGCCTCCTCTTACGCGGCGCGGCCGTCGGCGCACTGCGGCACCGGGCAGCGCAGAGCAGGCCATCGCGGAGCCGACCCGTGACGAGGAGATCCAAGAGGTCGCCGCGAGCGAGGCAATAGCGCCCCGCAGCGACAGCGACGCAGGGCGGCAGCTCGCAGACATTTTCGACGCCGCCACCGCGACAACTGAGGGCACGGAAGAGGTCATCGAGGCTGAACCGGCCGAGCTGGCCGAGACAGACGGCACGAGCGCCCTTCACACGCCTGAAAACAGTTCCGAGCCAGACGCCGGACCGATGGTGTCCGAGCCCGCAGAGATCTGGACCCCCGAGGCATCGGCAGCGAATGCTGAGAACGCGGATGCTGAGCCGGTCGACGCGGAGGCTCACGAGGTCGCTCCCGACGCTGTCCCGACAACGACCGAGTCGTTCGAGCAGATCATTGCCGGCGCATTCCCGATCGACGAGTCATCGGTGCCGGACGAGCCCGTTGAGGACGAGCCTGTCGACACGTCGACGGACTCCGCGGACGAGGCCGAGACCCCGACCCGTGACGAGTCTGCTGAGCCCGCCGCCGACCGCCGCGGACGTCACGGCGCTTCGTCGTCGGACCCCATCGAGGCACCGCGCCCGCCGCGTTCCATTCGCCGCATCGCCGCGAAGACCATGAGCATCAGCGCTCTCCTCGCCGTCGGCCTCATGACCGTTGCCACGTCCATCCCCGCCAACGCCCTGCTGAGCGCAGACGATGTGCAGGCGCAGAAGCGTGAGGCGCTCGTGGCATCGCAGACGTCGGCGCCGGGCGACGCGCAGTCGATGGTGAACACAGCATCAGCCGATCTCAGCGTTCACCGTGACACCTACGGCGCGCTGTCGGCTGCTCAGACCGCGACCTCGCTCGGGATCAACCCCGAAGATACGTTCACGAACGATCCGAACGGAACAGTTCAGTGGCCGTTCTCCGTCGGCGTGCACATCGGCAGCGGTTACGGCCCCCGCGCCGGCTGCTCGCTTGGTTGCTCGACGAACCACCTCGGCCAGGACTTCAACCCCGGCTACGGGGCGCCCATCCAGTCGATCGCCGATGGCGTTGTCGTCGAGTCGACCGACGCCGGCGGCGGCTTTGGCGTCAAGATCGTTATCGAGCACGTCATCGACGGCCAGATGATCCATAGCCTCTACGGGCACATGATCCCCGGTTCACGCACGGTGCAGGTCGGCGACCACGTCTCGGTCGGCCAGATCATCGGCAAGACCGGGAGCACGGGAATCTCGACCGGTGCCCACCTGCACCTGGAGATCCTCATCAACGGAACCACGCACGTCGACCCGCTCGCGTGGCTCTACGAAAACACCAACTAAGCACGGCACTCGTCATCACTCTCCCGGCTCCGGCCGGGTTTTCTGCTGTGTGGGGTGAAGTCTGTGTGAGGTGAAGCGCCGGGCTCGAGTGAGGCGCCGCCGCGGCGGCACCTCACCCTCTACGGCGTCAGGTACCAGACCGTTGTGTCCGCCGGGATGACGTCGTCACCCGACAGCGGAACGCTGGTGAGGATCCGCGTGGCTTCAATGAGAGACGTCGGCGTGGCAGCATCCGAGTCACCCGTATTGGCGACGACCGTGACCGGGCCGTTGGCGAACCAGAGGATGCTGTCGTCACCCGCGTCGTGCCACTCAAGGGCACCGAGCCCGAGCTGATGGGTGGCGCGCAGCCAAAGCGCTCGGCTGTAGAACTCGAGTGTCGAGGCGGGGTCGCCGAGTTGGCTGGCGCGAGCGTAGGCATCCCAATCGGCGGGCTGCGGAAGCCAAGACGCACCTGTCTCGCTGAACCCGTATGCCGGTGCGCCGGGCTCCCACGGGAGCGGCACGCGGCACCCGTCTCGACCGTAGCGGGTGCCGTGCGTGCGGAACCACGTCGGGTCCTGCCGCGCATCATCGGGCAGGTCGATCGCTTCGGGCAGCCCGAGCTCTTCACCCTGATAGAGATAGGCGCCGCCCGGAAGGGCAAGCATGAGAGCGGATGCTGCGCGTGCACGCCGCAGCCCCAGCTCCGTGTCCGGACGGTCCGTGGTCTTCGGTCCGATGCCGTGGCCCTGCGGATTGTCCTCGGTCAGCGCGAGGCGCGAGGCGTGGCGGACGACATCGTGGTTCGAGAGCACCCAGGTGCTCGGCGCGCCGACCGCAGAGAACGCGGCGATCGACTCGTCGATGACGGCGCGCAACGCAGGCCCGTTCCACGGGGTCTCGAGGTAGGGGAAGTTGAAGGCCTGCTGCATCTCGTCTGGACGCACCCACAGCGCCATCGTCGACAGCGGATCTACCCAGGCCTCGGCGCAGAGCACGCGTTCGCCGTCGTACTCGGTGAGAACCTGATGCCATTCCCGGTAGATCTCGTGAACTCCGTCTTGCCCGAAATACGGCGGCAGGTCAGCATCCGCTTTGCCTGTGCCGCCCATGCTCCCGGCGCTCTGCGGCGGGGTGTAGTCGGGGAGGCCGTCCGCCTTGACCAGACCGTGCGCGACGTCGATACGGAACCCGTCGACGCCCCGGTCGAGCCAGAAACGCAGTACGTCGCGGAACATGGCACGCACATCGGCATTCGACCAGTCGAAGTCGGGCTGGCTGGAATCGAACAGGTGCAGGTACCACTGGCCCGGTGTGCCGTCATCGTCGACAATGCGCGTCCAGGCCGGCCCTCCGAAGATGGACTCCCAGTTGTTGGGTGCTGTATCGCCGTTCGGCCCCCGCCCGTCACGGAACATGTACCGAGCGCGCTCTGGCGATCCGGGCTGTGCGGCGAGTGCCTGCTGAAACCATTCGTGCTGGTCGGAGGAATGGTTGGGGACGAGATCGACGATGACCCGGATGCCGCGGGTGTGCGCAGCCTGAGTCATCTCATCAAAGTCGTCGAGCGTGCCGAAGAGTGGGTCGACGGCGCGGTAATCGGCAACGTCGTAGCCGGCGTCCTTCTGCGGTGAGGCGAAGAACGGTGAGAGCCAGATCGCATCGATGCCGAGGTGCTTCAGTGCATCGAGGCGTGAGGTGATTCCGCGCAGATCGCCGATGCCGTCACCGTTCGCATCGGCGAACGAGCGCGGATAAATCTGATAGATCACAGCGGAGCGCCACCACTCGGCGCCGTCGATGGTCGCCGAGGCGTCGAGGGGCGCATCGGGTGAATGTGCGGTGGCATGAGTCATGCGACTACTGTACGGGAGCATTCGGCATTTATGGAAACGCTTACTGATGAGGCGCGCGAGTAGCTTCCTCTATTGGCGCGACAACTGCACCCTCGCGCTTGTGTTTTAGGGATTGCTCATGTAATAGTGTAAACGCTTACACATCGAACGTGACAAGCATCATGCACGAAGAGCACCACGAGCCGCACAGGCACACAGCAATCGAAAGGCACACCAATGACGGTGAAGAAGAACCCCATTCTCGCCCTTGGCGCGATGACCGCGGTGGCAGCGCTCGCGCTGACCGGATGCTCGTCCGGAGGCAGCGACGAGGCGAGCGAGAAGGATGGCTCCACGACGCTGACCGTGTGGGTCGACGCCGACCGCGCGCCCGTCCTGAAGGATGTCGCCGCGGCGTTCGAAGACGAGTCGGGCATCAAGGTGAAGCTCGTTCAGAAAGACTTCGGCAAGATTCAGGAGCAGTTCGTTCAGCAGGTTCCGACTGGGAAAGGGCCGGACATCACGATCGGCGCGCACGATTGGCTCGGCGACTTCGTGACGAACGGCGTCGTGCAGCCAATCGAACTCGGAGACACCGCCGGTGACTTCCAGGACGTCGCGATCACGGCGATGAGCTACGACGGCAAGACCTACGGCGTGCCGTACTCGATCGAGAGTATCGCGCTGCTGCGCAACACGGAGCTCGCACCGGAGGCACCCGCGAGCTACGACGACATGGTGCAGATGGGCACAGACGCGGGAACAGAGTTCCCGTTCCTTGTGCAGGTCGGTGAAGAGAGCGACCCGTATCACCTCTACCCGTTCCAGACCTCGTTCGGCGCCCCGGTGTTCGGAACCAACGACGACGGGAGCTACAACTCTGACGACCTGCAGATCGGCAACGATGGCGGCATCGAATTCGCGAACTGGCTGGCCGAGCAGGGCGCAGCGGGGCTGCTCCCGACGACCGTCGACGGCGACATCGCCAAAGAGAAGTTCGTGAGTGGCGACTCGCCCTTCCTCATCACCGGCCCGTGGAACGTGGGCGCTGCTGAAGAAGCGGGCATCGACCTCGCCGTCGACCCGATCCCCGCTCCGGGCAGCGGGCCCGCTCAGCCGTTCGTCGGCGTGCAGGGCTTCTACGTCTCGGCGAAGAGCAAGAACGTGCTCGCGGCCACGGAGTTCCTCACCAACTACATCGGCACGAAAGACGTGCAGCTTGAGCTGTACAAGGTTGGCAACCGTGCACCAGCACTGACCGCGGCGTTCGACGAGGCCAGCGCTGACCCGATCACCGCGGCCTTCGGCGAGGTCGGTGCCAATGGCGTCCCGATGCCGAACATCCCCGAGATGGGTGCGGTATGGCAGTACTGGGGTGTGACCGAGGCCGACATCATCAACGGCAAGGGCGACCCCGCCGAGCTGTGGACGACGATGGCCGACGACATCCAGAGCGCCATCGACGGCGAGTAATTCCCCGATGCCGACCGGGCAGGTACCCGGTCGGCATCGCCTACCCGACGAGCACAGGGAATCATGAGCACTCAGACACCACACGCCCCGAGCGGGCGCGAACTGCGCCAGCGGCGCCGAGCGCGGCAGATCGCGGAACACGCCTCAGGCGGCATCCTCTCTCTCATCATCAAGATCGCCCTCATCGCGGTGGTCGATGCGATCTCGCTCTTCGCGCTGTTCGTCGCCATGACGCAGCGGCAGTGGATCGTGTTTGCCGTCGTGCTCGTCATCGCGGCCGTCGTCAACGTCGTGTACTTCACCCGCGGCTGGCTGCCCGCCAAATACCTCACACCGGGGCTCGTCTTTCTGCTGATCTTCCAGGTGTTCGTGATCGGCTACACGGGCTACATCGCCTTCACGAACTACGGTACGGGACACAACAGCACGAAAGAGGATGCCGTCATGGCACTCGTGCAGTCGGCCCAGGAGCGCGTGCCCGACTCACCGGCGTATGACCTGACGGTGCTCGAACAACTCGGTAACTACAGCTTTCTGGTCACGGCACCAGACGGAACGGTCAGCGTTGGTGATGACGACACCCCGTTGAGCTCCGTTGGCGACGCGGAGATGTCCGGAGGCGTCGCTGTCGGCCTCCCGGGCTACACGAGTCTCGACTTCGCCGGCATTCTCGAACACCAGAAGGAGATCGCCGCGATGACGGTGCAGATCTCCGACGATCCGAACGACGGAGCCCTTCGCACCCCAGACGGCTCCAAGGCGTACCTGTATGTTTCGACGCTTGAATACGATGAGGCGGCCGGGACGATGACCGACACTGAGACGGGCACCGTCTACTCAGACACCGGGGTCGGTGCGTTCACTGCCGAGAGCGGCGAGCAGCTCATGCCGGGGTGGAGCATCAACGTCGGGGTCGAGAACTTTACGAAGGCGTTCACGGAGCAGAGCATCCGCGGCCCGCTCATCAGCGTCACCATCTGGACGTTCGCCTTCGCCCTGCTCAGCGTTCTCACCACCTTCGCGCTCGGCCTCTTTCTCGCGATCGTGTTCAACGACATGCGGATGAAGGGGCGCAAGCTCTACCGGGTCGTGATGATCCTGCCCTACGCGTTCCCGGGCTTTCTTGGGGCGCTCGTCTGGGCTGGGCTTCTGAACCGAGACTTCGGCTTCGTCAACGACGTGCTCTTCGGCGGAGCCGCCATCCCCTGGCTGACCAACACATGGTTGGCGAAACTCAGCATCCTGTGGGTCAATCTCTGGCTCGGCTTCCCTTACATGTTCCTCGTCTGCACGGGCGCCCTGCAGTCGATTCCCGATGAGCTCACCGAGGCAGCAACGGTCGACGGGGCGAAACCGTTCGCGGTCTTCCGCTTGATCAAGCTCCCGCTCCTCCTGGTCTCGATTGCGCCGCTGCTGATCTCGTCGTTCGCCTTCAACTTCAACAACTTCAACCTGATCTACATGCTCACTGAGGGTGGTCCCCGTGACGCCGCTGCCGGCATCAACGTCGGCGGCACGGACATTCTCATTTCAATGGTGTACAAGGTTGCGTTCGACGGGGCGACGAGCGACTACGGACTGGCGAGCGCATTCTCGATCATCATCTTCGTCGTCGTGGCGCTCGTGGCGATCATCAGCTTCAAACAGACCAAGGCGCTGGAGGATCTGAACTGACATGAGCCGCACACAGAACGCATCGCCCGCGACCCGACAGGCCGTTCCCACGAACCCGGCTGCCCTCCCGGGCAAGCGACCCGTCAGCGCCGGCCGCTGGTTCCGCGCCACCGGATGGCGACACCTCGTCGGAATCATCGTGATCATCTACGCCGTATTCCCGCTGCTGTATGTGCTCTCAGCATCCCTTAACCCGAATGGGACGCTGTTGAGCTCAAACGGTCTCTTCGCGAGGATCGGCCTCGACAGTTACGTGACGCTGTTCACATCTCCGCAGCAGCCGTATGCAGCATGGTTCGGCAACACGCTGTTCATCGGCCTGACGGCGTCGGTCTGCACGGTCTTCTTGGGGGCGCTTGCCGCATATGCATTCAGCCGCATGCGCTTCAGAGGGCGCCGGTTCGGGCTCGTCTCGCTGCTGGTCGTGCAGATCTTCCCCCAGCTTCTCGCCGTCGTCGCGATCTTCCTCCTGCTGAACACGATCGGCGAGATCTTCCCGATTCTGGGCATCGACAACCAGGTCGCCCTCATCATGGTCTACCTCGGCGGCGCGCTGGGCGTGAACACGTACCTCATGTATGGCTTCTTCAACACGGTGCCGACGGCGCTCGACGAAGCGGCAAAGATCGACGGGGCGGGGCACGCACGCGTGTTCTTCACGATCATCCTGCCGCTCGTCTCGCCGATTCTCGCGGTCGTCGGGCTGCTGTCGTTCATCGCCACGACTAACGACTTCGTCATTGCCAGCGTCGTGCTGGTCTCGCCCGAGAAGCAGACCCTGGCCGTCGGGCTCTACCAGTTCGTCTCGCAGGAGTTCACGAGCAACTGGAGCGTCTTCGCGGCGGGTGCCGTGCTCGCCGCACTGCCCGTGATGGCACTGTTCCTCTACCTGCAGAAGTACATCGTCGGCGGCCTCGTCGCCGGTTCCGTGAAGTAGGAGTCCCCATGACCACCGAGCTGCCCGACCTTCCGCTGCTGCCGCACCACGACGGCTCGCCGCTGTACGTCTCGACACAGCATCCGCGTCTCGGCGAGACGGTGCGCGTTCGATTGCGCGTGCCCCAGGCGCTGGGCGAGCTGAAGGGTGTGCGCGTTCGTTCGAATCCGGACCGAGAGCCCGTCTTTGCTGTCGCCCGGCGAACAGCATCCGCTCTTGGCTGGGACTGGTGGAGCGCCGACGTGACTGTCGCCTCGCGTGAGCATGGGTACCGCTGGCTGCTGCGCACCGCGACCGGCACCGATCTGTGGGTGAATGCCCGGGGCGTCTTCGACACCGAGACCCTCGACAGCGAGGACTTTCTGCTCGTCACGTATGACGCACCGCCCGACTGGGCTGCGTCGACCGTGCTCTATCAGATCTTCCCCGATCGATTCGCCCGTTCGGATGCCGCGGACGCGCGACCGACCCCCGAGTGGGCGGTGCCCGCCGCGTGGGACGACGAGGTGCGGTTGGACCCCGAGGCGCGGTCGACGCAGTTCTACGGCGGCGACCTCGACGGGATCATCGAACACCTCGATCACCTTGAGCGACTCGGGGCGACGATGATCTACCTGACGCCGGTCTTCCCCGCGCGCTCCAATCACCGGTATGACTCGGCGAACTTCGACGTGGTCGATCCGCTGCTCGGCGGTAATGGGGCGCTGATCCGCCTCGTTGAGGCTGCGCACGAGCGCGGGCTTCGCGTGATCGGCGACCTCACAACAAACCACTCCGGTGACGCCCACGAGTGGTTCGTCGCCGCCCACAAGAATCCGGATGCTGTTGAGAGCGACTTCTACTACTGGCGCGATGCCGAGCACGATGGCTACGAGTCGTGGCTCGGCGTGCCCAGCCTGCCCAAGTTCAACTGGAACTCGCGAGAGCTGCGCCGACGGTTCATCGAGGGAGCCGACTCGGTGGTCGCGCGGTGGCTGAAACCGCCGTACTCCCTCGACGGCTGGCGCATCGACGTCGCGAACATGACGGGCCGGCTCGGCGACGATGACTTCAACGCCGAGGTGCGGCAGACCATTCGCCGCACAATGACCGAGATCAATCCCGACACGATCCTGCTCGCCGAGTCGACAAACGACGCATCGAGCGACTTCCACGGAGACGCATGGCACGGTGCCATGACGTATGCGAACTTCACCCGACCGCTGTGGGGCTGGCTGTCTGAGCCGCTCGCGGATGCCGGGGGAGGGCTCGGCATGGCGATGCAGACGATTCCCCGGTACACCGGGCGGCAGCTCTATGCGGCCCACCGGCAGTTCACCGCCGGGTTCCCGTGGCGGGTGCGCCTCGGCAACATGAACGCCCTCGACACGCACGACACTCCGCGGTTTCTCACGCGCGCGCTGCCGGGCACACTCCCGGTCGCGGCAGGGATGTCTGTGACGCTTCCTGGCATCCCCGTCGTGTGGGCCGGCGACGAGTTCGGGCTCACGGGGGTCGACGGCGAGCATTCGCGCACGCCGATACCGTGGCACGCTGCGGATGCAGCATCCGGAACCATCGACCTGTACTCGGAGCTGATTGCCCTGCGCCGCAAGCATTCAGCTCTCAACGGCGGAGGAATGCGCTGGGTGCACGTGAGCGATGACGCGCTCGCGTACGTGCGCGAAGACGGCGACGAGAGCCTGCTGATCGTGGCAGCGCGCGCTGACGTCAGCGTCGATCTGCCTGCCGAGGTCATTCCGACGCCGGATGCTGTCGAGCAGCTGTTCGGCGGGTTGGTGCTGAGCACAGAGGGCGACAGCATCCGCATGTCGGGCACTGGTCCTGACTTCTCGGTGTGGCAGACGGCAGGAGCCTGAGCGTGCGGAACGTTGAGGAATTCTCTCGCCTGAGCGACGAGCTGGAGCAGGCGTGCCGTGAGACAGACGGTGTAATCGGATTGGTGCTGCTCGGCTCAGCGGCAGATGCGACTCGTCGCGACGAATGGTCTGATCACGACTTCTTCGTGCTCCTTGAACCGGGCCGCGAGCGCGACGTGCGCCGCGATATGAGCTGGCTGCCGCGATTCGAGAAAAGCGTGCTGCTCGGGCGTGAAGGCGATATCGGGTTCGTTGTCGTGTATTCAGACGGTCATATTCTTGAGTTCGCGGCGGCAACAGCCGACGAACTCACTGGCGCGTTGGCCGACGACGCTCTGATCGTTTATGACAGTGAAGGCATCGTTGCACGGATCATCGCGGTTGCTCGGGATCGCGCAAACGCCAGCGACGGGCTCGCTGCGCCTTCTGAGGAACGCGCGGCGAACGACATGCGGCTCGTTCTGGTGAAGCTTCTGATTGGAGTTGGTCGCGCACGTCGCGGGGAGGTTCTCAATGGTTCGAACTTCGTGCGGGGCTGGGCTGTCGAGCTGCTGGCCCGAGTGGTGCGCGCCCGAATTCCCTCGCAGCTCCCGAGCTCCCGCGACAAGACCGATCCGCTTCGTCGATTTGAACGCGGTTACCCCGAGCTCGCTGCGCGGATAGATACCGCCCTCGCGCAGGATGTCGAGTCTGCTGCGCATGGCCTCTTCGACGTGGCACGGGATGTGCTCGAGCCCGGCTGGGATGGCTTCCCGAGTGACGCAGCGGACGCTATCGCCGCACGTCTTGGTTGGTGAGACGACGACGGTGCTGATGTGAAGGCGCCGTGTTCACGAACCGCTCAAAGGTTTGATATTCTTTAGCGGTTGCCTGTTGCGGGAAGCAGCGGGCGATGCCCCGATAGCTCAGTGGTAGAGCACTTCCATGGTAAGGAAGGGGTCGTCAGTTCAATCCTGACTCGGGGCTCGTCGTTCTTCGGAGCGTCGTGCGGCAGGGTAGCTCAGTTGGTGAGAGCGCACGACTCATAATCGTGAGGTCGCGGGTTCGAGTCCCGCTCCTGCTACACCGCAAGAACCCCCGGTCATCGCGACCGGGGGTTCTGTCGTCTCGCCTGGCAGGGCGCTGCGATTCAGAGACTCACGAGAATGAGCACGGCGGCCATCACCACACCGGAGCCCAGCAGCGTGACGAACGTGTACCCCAGGATGTCGCGCATCTTCAGCCCGGCGATCGCGAGTACAGGCAACGCCCAGAACGGCTGAATCATGTTCGTCCACTGGTCGCCGTATGCCACGGCCATAATCGCGATTGAGGGGTCAACGCCGAGCTGGTTCGCTGCGTCGATCATGATGGGGCCCTGCACCGCGAACTGCCCGCCGCCCGAAGGCACGAAGAAGTTGACGATACCGGCCGAGAGAAGCGCGAGCACACCGAACGTGGTCGGCGTCGAGATCGACACGAACGCGTCTGAGAACAGCGTGATCAGCCCAGAAGACGACATGATGCCGAGGATGCCGGCGTACAGGGGGAACTGCAGCAGAATCTCGCCGACATTCGACGCAGCCTTCTTCGTCAGGTGGATCAGCTCGAACGGGTTCTTCACCAGCAGCAGGATCAGCGCGAGGAACGACCAGTTCACGATGTCGAGCGTGAGCGTTCCACCCTGCACGAAATGCACAACGAGGTAGGCCACGAGCGCCAGCCCGAGAATCAAGGTCAGGATGCGGGAGGCATCGATGCGGTCTGCGGGAGTGACGACGGCATCGCCAGCGGCATCCTGCTCTTCAGATCCGATTGCTTCGGGCAGCTCGTAGATCGGGTCACCGCTCTTGGGGCGGATGAGGAAGAACAGCAGCGCGACGACGACGATCACCGCGAGGGCGGCGAGCATGTTCCACGACGAGAAGATCGTTTGCGAGACGGGAATGACCTCGCCGCCGAGGGCCGGAGCGAGGAACGAATCGGGCGTTGCGGCTGTGAGCGGGCCGGAGCCCGAATAGCCCATATGCCACACGACGAAGCCCGAGTAGCCGGCGGCGACGAGCAGAGGGAAGTGCGCCTTGTAGCCGCGCTTGCGCGACTGAACGGCGATCTCGCGCGCGAGCAGCGTGCCCACGATGAGCCCGAGTCCCCACGTGATGAGGCTCGCGATCGCACCGACGACGAAAACGAAAACGTACGCCGTTCCGGGCCCCGTCGGCACGCTCGCCAGCCACCCGAGCAGCTTGCGCACGGGGCGGGTATTGGCGAGCATATATCCGAGCAGCAGAATCAGGCACATCTGCGTGATGAACGCGAGCAGACCCGCGAGACCGTCGCCCCATCCCTTGACCACATCGACGGGGCTCGTCTGCGTGAGCGTTACCGCCAGGATCGCGACGATGATCGTCAGGACGATCGCGAATGTCAGTGCCGAAGGTATCCACCGTTCAAGAAAGCGGTTGATGGGGCGCATGACGCTTCGCCGTCGCGAGGTCTTCTCGGGCGCGGATGGCGTCGACATAGAGAACTCCTTTGTTCCGACTTCGAATGTGACGACAGAGACTCTACCGGGCGCTGGGGAGCGGTTAGAGCCTCTGACCGGTCACGGTCGGCTCGCGTGCGTTATCAGCGACGGCGGCGACGCTGCTGAGCCATCCAGGTGACGTGAGAGACCGCCCTATTGACCTCATTTTTGTACCGATCCCGCTTCGATGTGCGGTAGAGGTCACGCGAGAAATACGGCGACTCCTTCTGGAAGGGACCGCTGTTGTCGATTCTCCTGGCGAGATCTGAGATGTAGTCGGCACCCTCGGCTCTGTAAGCCTCGCGTTCGGAGTCGTCGAGGCGAATCAAGGCAGAGAAGTCGGTTGGTCCGCAGCTGTACCGGGCGTCGAGGAAGAGCTCGCCGCGCTGCTCAACGAGAAACCAGCCCCCTGGGAGGTGATCCACGAGGTGCATGCGCCCGCTCTCTGCGGCGATTCTCGCGGCGTCGCCCCACTGCTCGACAGGCGGGATCTCGTCGAGTGGGCGCGTGCTCGCGGCGCCCCACGTGACGTACTCGAATGTCGGATCGGCGTTGCGGAAGGTCGTGAGGCACAGCACTCGCCCGCACGCTGTGCAGGTGAGCCGCGTTTCGGCGGCATCCATCAGCCCCGAGGTGTGAAGCGGCAGGAGGTCAGAAAGCGCGACAGACGACTCATCTTCCGTGACGAGGCCGTGCTCGAGTGCGTGTGAGAGAGCGGCAACGGTGTCATCCACGGCGACCCCGCTGCCCTCACCTCCCCTGCGGACAAGAAGGTTGCTGCACGTGGGGCATTGTTCGTGCGTGTCGCTGTGCTCCAGTTCCTGGCGCGCAGTCCGGAACAAGAGGCGGAGCAGGTTACCCCGTTCTTCCAGGCGTGACTCTGTGAAGATGCTCCACACATCAAGGCCTTCGAGCGTGAATTGCCGGCTGCCTTCTCCCGTGTACTTCGGAGTCGTCTTCAGCGCAGCCGCCAGATCGTCGAGTGTCGCGTCATTGTCGACATTCGCGAACCAATGATTCAGCGTGACTCCCTGCGGGGCGGTCGGCGTCGGTGCGACGTGCAGGGTCACCGAGACGACGGCCTCGTCGTGCGTGACGATCTCGCCGCCAGACGAGAAGTGCAGGTGCCTCGAGCGATACCCGGGCTCGCCGATGCGCCGGTCGGTGATGTGGGTGGGGTCGCCCCCGAAGGCTGCGGCCAGACGACTCACTGCCGGGTCAGCCTCGAACGACCCGAGGGCATCGGCGATCAGCCGTAATGAGGTGCGGGTGCGCCGACGTAGCATCTGAACATTATCGATGGAGACGGGCATCGGTGCGAATCGATTTGGCCGCGTCGTCATCGTCATGGGCGAGTGCGAAGCTCAGACGGGTCGCACATGCGTGACGCAGGTGCGCCGGGCGATGCCGATGAGCAGCTCGGCCGCGTCATGAACGCTGCCGGGCAGCCACACTGCCCGCATGCGCCGGGCAAATTCGGTTTCTGTCGGGACGACGACAAGACCACCTGCTCGTGCCGCGTCGGCAACAGCGAGCTCGCTGAGCACGGCAGGCCCGGCGCCCGAGGCGACACTGATGCGCACCGCGGCATTGCTGTCGAGCTCGAGCGTCGGGGCAACCGGATCGAGGTGAGCGAGCGCCGATTCCAAGGTTGTGCGGGTGCCGGATCCCGGCTCACGGACGACCAAAGGGGTTCGCGCGAGTTCGGCGTCGGTGAGAGGGCGCCGACGACGAGCCCAGGGATGCTGTGGAGCCACGATCACCACGAGGCGGTCGCGCGCCACCTCTGTGCTGCGCAGCTCGCGGCGAACGGAGGGCGACTCGACGAAGCCGAGGTCGGCGCTGCCCGACTCGACAGCATCCTGAACCTCCTCCGAGTTCTGCGCGGCCAGGTGCAGTTCGAGCTGCGGGCGCTCCGCTCTCAGCGCCGCAAGCCAGCGGGGCAGAAACGCTTCGGCGACGGTCTTGCTTGCGGCAACCGTCAGGTGCGACTGCTGGGACTCACGCAACGCCAACGCCGCGGTCTGCAGCGTGCGGGCCGCCGCGACGACATCCGACGACCAGTCGGCGACCATCGCCCCCTCCTCCGTCAGCGTCGAGCCGCGCGGGCCGCGATCAAGAAGCCGGAACCCCAAATCGGCCTCGAGTCGCCGGAGCGTGCGCGAGGCATTGGGCTGTGCCATGCCGATGCTGGCGGCGGCCCGGCTGACGCTGCCGTGCTCGGCGATGGCACACAGCAGTGCGAGGGCGGAGAGGTCAGGGAGCTGTGCCATATCGCAATGATATGACGTTGACAGAAATTGGGCATTCTGCCGCGGTCTCAGCCCGGGCACGCTGGACACCATGTCTCATCCTGTCTCTGAGCGCACCGGCGCCACACAGCGCCCCGGTCGCCAAAACCCTCTCCCTCCTGTCCTCCCCGGCCTGGGCCTCTGTGCCATCGCCGTCGTGATCGCACTGACCGTCAATCATTTTGTGCCGGCGGTGAGCGCGCTTCTGATCGCCATCGTCATCGGGATGCTGCTGCGCAACCTCACGCCAGTGCACCCGGTCTTCGAGCCGGGGTTGGCGTTCTCGGCGAAGAAGCTTCTTCGGCTTGGCGTCGTGCTGCTGGGCCTCCAGCTGGTGGTGGGGGACATCCTCGGGCTCGGCGCCGGCGTGATCGTCGTCGTGATCGCCATTGTCGTCGGCGGAATCGTCTCGACGCTGCTGCTCGGAAAATTGTTCGGAATCGGCTTCACGCAGCGGCTGCTGATCGCGTGCGGATTCTCGATCTGCGGTGCTGCCGCGGTCGCCGCGGTCGATGGCGTGGTCGAGCCTGACGACGATGAAGAGGTCGTGACCGCGATCGCCCTCGTCGTGCTCTTTGGCACACTGATGATCCCGCTCGTCCCGCTCGCTGCTGGTGCAATGGGGCTCGGCACACTCGATGCCGGTCTCTGGGCCGGGGGCTCCATCCACGAGGTCGCGCAGGTCGTCGCAGCCGGCGGCATCATCGGCGGGGGAGCGCTGGGCGTCGCCGTCATCGTCAAGCTTGCGCGGGTGCTCATGCTCGCCCCGGTGATGGCAGTGATCAGCGCGGTGCAGCGCAGGCAGAGCGCTGGCACCGGAGGAAAGCGTCCGCCGATCATGCCGCTGTTCGTGGCGGGCTTCATCGTCATGGTCGTGCTGCGCTCGACGGGCATCGTTCCGGAGATCGTCGTAGACGCAGCATCCGTCGTTCAGAATGCGCTGCTCTCGGCCGCCATGTTCGCGCTGGGTGCCGGGGTGAAGATCCGCAATCTCGTGAAGGTGGGGCCAAAGCCGTTCGCCCTCGCCGCCTGCAGCACCCTCGTCGTCGCGGGTATCGCGCTCGGCGGCGTCATGCTCGTTGCCTGAATCTCGCGTGGGCGTCGCTACACGGCGCTCGGCTCCGCCGAGTTCGTCGTCGACGGGGCGAGGCGCACCGTCGGCAGCTTACGCCTCGAGAACTGACCTGTGATGATAAGAAACACGACGAGGACGGCGAGAACGATCCACGTCGGCCACGCAACCCCCGTGGCCGAGACCGGGTCGACGGAATGCCCCGCGGCAACGAGAGTCGACGGAACGAGCACGGCAGCCGCGTTGAACGTTGCATGTGCGAACACCGAGGGCCAGAGTGACGCCGTCCGCAGCCGCAGCCAGCCGATGACGGTACCCAGCACCATGGCCGCGGCCACCATCATCAGCACGCCCCACACGTTCGTGAGTCCGAAGTTGTATCCCAGCAGAATGATCGGAGCGTGCCACAACCCCCAGAGTGCGCCGGTGAGCAGAAGCGCCCGCCACGTGCCGAGCGGCAGAAGAGTCGGAAGTAGCCAGCCTCGCCAGCCCACTTCTTCACCGACTGTCACCACACCGTTGACCACGGAGCCCAGAAGAGCGTTCCTGACCTGGGAGATCACGAGGGCGACGGCCGGAACCTGCGCAATCGCGGCGGCTGCGGGCTCTCCGGCGCGTTCGCCGACTGTTGCCATCATCTGCTCGCGCAGTCCTGAGAAGTGCACGGGGTCGATGACGAGAAACCCGAGTGCGGATGCAAGCAATGCCCCGCAGATGATCACGACAAGGCTGCCGAGGATCGCCACGCCAGACATGAGGATGCTGGATTTTACGGGGCGCAGCGGTGTGATTCCGAGAAAACGTGTGCGATGTCCGCGCGGTGGGCGCCGGAACAGCAGCATCGCAGCCACAGCGCCGATTGTCGGTGTGTACATCATGACCACAGCGAGTGGGTAGAAAAATGGTGTGTCGATCGTTCGTGGTCCGAGCCAGATCGGCAGCATCACGGCCCAGGCGAGCCCGAAGCTCACGATGAGAAATACTCCGACCGCACGCCAGGGAACGCGGCGAGGCAGTACCTCTGCGGCATCGGTCTGCGAATCGTTGGTCGACATTTTCACCATCTCCTTGTCCGGTCAGAGGCTGCGCGCCTGCTCGGGAGTCAGAATGAACAGGCCAGCAACCTCGCCGTTCTCACGCGATGAGAGGCGGCCGACCATCTCGGCCGCCTCGAACGAGAGAGCGACGTCGGTGACCGTGAGATCTGCCGCTCGCTGAGGTGAGGCAGAGCCGATCGATTCCAGCTCTCCGAATCTTGCGACAAGACGTGCCCACATGGTTGAGAGGGCGTTGTCATCCAGCTTCTCGAGCATCGTCTCGTCGAAGTGTGTGGTGACGGCGTCCCAGCGGCCGCTCTGCAGATCTGCGAAGACGCCGCGCGCACGTTCAGGGGCGTTGGGGAAAGGTTGCGTATCCATGGGTTCTCCTGTTCTCGGGTCGGTCGGTCGGCCGAATCGCTGAAAGGCGGCTTGCCGGGTGATGCCGAGAGCATCACCGACGAGCTGCCATGTGGCGCCGTGAGCCCGCGCCGCGCGGATGGCGGCAGCGAGGGCTGAATCAGCCGTGCTCTTCACCTCGACCGCGGCCGCGATGATCGTTCTGGCGTCGCCGTCGTCGAGCGCTTTGTCGAGCGCCCGGGCACGGGCCTCCGCCTCAGCTGCCGACGAGCGAGCCGCCTCGGTCGTCACCGTGATCTGTGTCATGTGTCAATTTTCTCTTTACATGCTCACGGTGTCAAGATTTTCTTTACACGCGTTGTGATCCGCCCAGTAGCATCGACAGGGCGCAAAGGAGTTTCGTGTCCATTCCTCTTACTCCGGTTCCGGTGCCCGACCGTGTGATGTTGCTTGCCGGGGGAGCACGCCTCGAGCCCATCTGGCGTAATGCGCTCGGTGGACTGACCTTCCGGGTCGGGCCGACGCCGGGCGGCACGGAAGACCGCTACGTCAAATGGGGTCCGCGGGGAGACGAGACATCGATGGATGCTGAGGCCAAACGCCTCGCCTGGGCGGGAACGTATGCGCGCGTCCCGCGTGTACTCGAACATGGTTCTGATGCGACGCACGAATGGCTGGTGACGGTTGCCCTCCCGGGACAGAGCGCTGTCGCTCCACGCTGGATCGCCGAGCCCGAGACTGCCGTTGCCGCTGTCGGCCGCGGGCTTCGAGTGCTGCACGATGCGCTTCCCGTCGACGCGTGCCCCTTCGACTGGAGCGTGGAGTCCCGCATCGCGAACGCGGCTCGCCGCGGCATCCGTGTGTCTGATGCGCTGGTCGAGCCACCGGATGCTGACAGCCTCGTCGTCTGTCACGGCGACGCCTGCTGCCCCAACACCCTCCTCGACGCCGACGGCGAGTTCGCCGGACATGTGGACTTTGGTGCACTGGGCGTGGCTGACCGCTGGGCCGACATCGCCGTTGCCTCGATGAGCACGGAGTGGAACTACGGACCCGGCTGGGAGGACGCGCTGATCGAGGCCTACGGTCTGAGGCCGGACAGGGAGCGCCTCGTCTACTATCGCGACCTCTGGAACGCCACCTGAGGGATGGCGCGCCGCCCGCGGCGGCCCACGGCGTTCATATGTCGCAATTGGTTCTTGCTGGCGCGTCTTAGTGACAATTGCGCCACTTGAACACCGAGGCGAGAGGAGGGGCCGGGGTAACGCAGCAAAAATTTCTCAAAAAAGTTGTCGCGGCAAGGAATAGAAGAGAACTCTATGCAGTTGCATAGATACATGACTGAAAACACACTCGTTCACCCCCAGTACATTGCCGGCACCTGGAAGCTCGACCCGATGCACTCGAAGGTCGAGTTCTCGGTCAAGCACCTCATGATCAGCAAGGTTCGTGGAACCTTCGACGTTGTCGATGCCACCGTCGTCACCGCCGAGAACCCCGCCGACAGCTCGGTTGAGGCGACGATCGACGTCGCGAGCGTCAACACCGGCCAGGCCGACCGCGACAACCACCTGCGCACCAACGACTTCTTCAAGGTCGACGAGTTTCCGACCATGACGTTCCGCTCGACGAAGGTCTCGAACGACGGTGACGACTTCACCGTCGAGGGCGAGCTCACGCTGCGCGGCGTCACCAAGCCTGTGACGCTGACCGGCGAGTTCGGCGGCGTCATCGACGCCCAGGGCGCGACAAAGGCGGGACTCACGGCAACCACGACGATCAACCGTCTGGACTTCGGCGTCAACTGGAACGCAGCTATCGAGGCCGGCGGCATGACGCTCGGCGACAAGGTCTCCATCACGCTCGACCTGCAGTTCGCTCTGCAGCAGTAGTCCCTCGTGCTTCAGGGGCCGCGGCGCGTGCCGCGGCCCCTTTCGTGTGCGCGGAGAGCTCCAACCTCCGAGACGCGAACCGTCACGTCGAAGAGGTGGCCCCTTTCGTGTGCGCGGAGAGCTCCCCAAAGCTCTACACGGCGTAGAACAGCGACGGTAGGCTGGAGTCGTGCAGAACCCCGCGCCCGTTCCCCGCAGCGCGCCCGCCTCCGTAGGCCCTGGAGCCGTGCGCGCCGGGCGGCTTGCCTTCGTGGCGCCGGCCGGAGTCGCCCTCCTCATCGGCATGGCTGCAGGGCTCTCGCGCATGGGCCTCTGGTTCACGGATGCTGAAGCGCTCCGTGCCGCTCACGCCCCGGCCATGCTCTTCGGCTTCGTCGGTTCCCTCGTCGTCCTCGAGCGAGCGGTGGCCATCCGGCGCGCGTGGGCCTTCGCCGCACCGCTGCTGTTGAGCCTGGGGGCACTGTCGCTCATCACCCCGCTGCCCGTGGCAGTGGGGCGCACGGCGACCGTTCTCGGCCTGGCGCTGATGCTCGTCATCTACCGTCTCATCTGGTTGCGGCAGGCAGCCGTCGCCACGAGCGTGCAGGTGCTCGCCGCCGTGTGCGGCCTCATCGCCGCCGTGTTCTGGGGCGTCGGCGTACCCTTCGACCGTGTCAGCCTCGTCGCCGCCATGTTCCTGGTGCTGACAATCGTGGGAGAACGCATCGAGCTTGGCCGCGTGGGCGGGCTGACCGCGCGGGGTGAAAACGTGGGGCTCGCCCTTGCGCTCGTCGTGGCGGCAGCATCCGTGGCCACCGTGCTGTGGCCAGGCATCGCGCACACGGTGCTGGGGGCGGCTCTGCTCGTGCTGGTCGCCTGGCTGCTCATCGTCGACGTCGCGCGCGTCACAATCACCTCGACCGGAGCAGCACGGTACATGGCGGCCTGCCTTCTGTGCGGATACGCCTGGCTGGCCGTGGCCGGGGCGATGCTGCTGGCGGGCGGCGAACCGGATGCTGCGTCGCACGACATCGTCACGCACGCCGTGCTTCTCGGCTTTGTGATGTCGATGATCATGGCCCACGCCTCGGTGATCCTGCCCGCCGTGTTGCGCACTGCGCTGCCGTACCGGCCCTGGTTCTACGCGCCGATCGTGCTGCTGCAGCTCTCGCTCATCGCCCGCGTTCTCGGTGACGTGCGCGGCATCGTCGTCGTCGTTCAGGCGGGAGGCATCGGCAATGTCGCGGCGATCCTGCTGTTCCTGTTCTGCGCCGTGACCTCAGCCGTGCTGGCGGCTCGGCCGAAGGGAGAAGTTCATGCGCACTCTTGAGCGTCGCACCTGGTACATCATCACCAACTCGGTGCTCGGCCTCTGGATGCTGGCGGCCATCGTCGCCGTGTCAGCGCACCGGGTTCTTCCGCACAGCACCTGGCTCATGGTGCACCTGACCATGCTCGGCGCCGTCAGCACAGCGATCCTCATCTGGAGTCAGCATTTCGCCGACACCCTGACCCGCAGACAGGCGCCGGGAGGGCGCCTCGGCCTCGGCATCCGGCTTGGCCTGCACACCGTCGGGGCGGTCTGCGTCGTGGCGGGAATCCTGGCGGACGCACTGCCGGTCATCCTCACCGGCGCGGCGCTCGTGGCCGCGGCCGCGCTGACACATGCCACGATAATGACGCTGCAGCTTCGCGGCGCGCTCACCTCGCGCTTCGGTCCGCTCGTGCGGTTCTACGCGGTGTCGGCGCTGTGGCTCGTGGTCGGGGTCGGACTCGGGTTCTGGATGTCACAGCTGCTCGCCGACGACCCGCTGCGCGGCCGCCTCTTCGTCGCCCACGTCGCCGTGAACCTGCTCGGCTGGGTGGGAACGACGGTTCTCGGCACGGTGATCCTGTTCTGGCCCACGGTGCTGCACGCGCGCATGCGGCCGACGGACGGCCGTCGGTCGCCGCTCGTTCTGACGATCTCGATCTTCGGGCTGGTGCTGGTGCTCGTCGGTGCGGGCGCGGGCGTGCTGCCCCTCGTCGCCGCGGGCGTTGTGGTGTGGCTGTGCGCGTTGGCGCTGGTGCTGTTCGAGGGAATCAGACAGACGAAGGATGCTGCGCGGCTGAGCTATGCCGGCCTCTCAATCGGTGCGGCGCTGTGCTGGCTCGCGGTATCTGCGGGCTTCCTCGCCGCGGGCGTGGGCAGTGCCTCCGGCTGGGACGAAGCTGTTGACCGGCTCGCCTGGATCGTGCAGCCGTTCGTCGCGGGCTTCGCCGTGCAGATCGTCCTCGGCGCCCTCAGCTACCTGCTGCCGGTGATCATGGGGCGGCCGAACGCCCGCAAAGCTGCCGAGACCGAACTCGACCGCGGTGCCGTGTTCCGCGCCGCGACGATCAACATCGGCATGGTCGCCTACCTGCTCCCGGTTCCGAGCGTCGTGAAGGTGCTGCTGAGCGTCGTCGTGTTCGCACTGTTCATCACGGTCGTCGTTCTCGCCGTGCGCGGGATCATCGTGGGGCTGCGCGAGCGCAAGACCGAGCCGGCTCCGGCAACGCACACGCCGGGGGAGCAGCTGCGCATCGGCGCGAAACCACGGCAGGCGAAGCCCAAGCGCGCCGTGAGCGGCCAGTTGGTCACGGCAGCATCCGTCGTTCTTCTCACTGTCGCCGGGGGCATCGCCATCGACCCAGCAGCGGCGGGCATCAACACGCTCGCCGGTTCGGAGGCCCAGGCGACCGGTGAAACCACAACGATCGAGGTGACGGTCGACGGCATGCGCTTTGTGCCCGACGTTCTCGAGGTGCCCGCGGGAGACGAGCTCGTCGTCGAGTTCACGAACACCGGAACAGACATTCACGACCTCACCTTTGCCAACGGGGTGAGCTCGGAGCGCCTGGCACCGGGAGACAGCGAGACGATCGACGTCGGCGTGATCTCGGAAGACATGGAGGGCTGGTGCTCCGTCACGGGCCACCGCGCCATGGGCATGGAGTTGAGCGTCGTCGCTGTCGGGGCCGGGGATGCAAGCGATGACGCGGCCGACGGCCACCACAATCACGGTACAACATCGGATGCTGGCGACAGCGCCGCGGCTGACCTGGACTTCCACCTGTCGCCCGACGCCGGCTTCGTCCCCTACGACGCCGAGCTCGATCCCGCACCCGCCGGAACCGTGCACGAGATCACTCTTCCGGTGACCGAAGAAGAAACCGAAGTGGCTCCCGGCGTGACGCAGACCCTCTGGACGTTCGACGGCACAGCGCCCGGCCCGGTGCTGCGCGGCTCGGTCGGTGACACCTTCAAAGTCACACTCGTGAATGACGGCACCATGGGGCACTCCATTGACTTCCACGCCGGCGTGCTCGCCCCCGACGAGCCGATGCGCACGATCATGCCCGGCGAGAGCCTCGAGTACACGTTCACGGCGACGCGCGCCGGCATCTGGATGTACCACTGCGCGACGATGCCGATGTCGAGCCACATCGCCAACGGCATGTTCGGCGCCGTGATCATCGATCCGCCCGACCTCGCCCCCGTCGACCACGAGTTCGTGATGGTGCAGTCCGAGTTCTACCTCGGCAGTCAGGGCGGGCCCGTCGATCCGGATGCTGTCGCCACACAGCTGCCCGACATCGTCGCATTCAACGGCTACGCCAACCAGTATCGCGACGTGCCGCTCGAGGTGCAGGCGGGGGACACCGTGCGCTTCTGGGTGCTGAACGCCGGGCCCAACGTGACCTCGTCGTTCCACGTGATCGGCGGGCAGTTCCACACGGTGTGGAAAGAGGGAGACTACACGCTGAAGGACGGCGGGTCGACGGGCGTCGGCGGTTCCCAAGCGCTGGGCCTGACACCGGCGCAGGGCGGGTTCGTCGAGCTCACGTTCCCCGAGGCGGGCACCTACCCGTTTGTCTCACACGTGATGTCGGATGCTGAGAAGGGCGCAACCGGAGCGGTCCACGTCAGCTGACCTGGACCTGCGCTTCAGGTGGCGAAGTTGTCATTATTCAGCGCTCTATGCTGCACATAGTGACACCTGAAGGGCGGCGACTGGGGGGCAGCCCACGTCACGGAGTGACTCCGTGTGTGCAGGGGGTGTCCGCGCGGTACGTGTGCACAAATTCGGAGATCTGGACGACACGCCGTGCTGGAATACGCTTACCACGGCGTGTCGCGAACAAATTCCGAATTTGTGCACGGCGTCGGGGGCTGAATCGCTCCGTTCAGCCAAAGGGCGACGCCTCCGTGCTCGCCGCGCAGACCGGCAGCGGCGCAGAGCCAGCTACTCGCTCGGTGCGCTGACCGGCTGAAGCGTGGGGCGCTTTGCCTCGCGGCCGTCCCCCGACGAGCGCCCGGTCAGCCGGCGCCCGATCCACGGCAGAACGTACGTGCGGTAGTACGTGAATGTGCGGCGTTCGCCCTCGGCAGCATCCGCTACCTCGTCGACGCCCCATTCTGACGGAACAGCGACGCCAAGCGCCTCAAGCACATTCGCGGCGACCCGGGCATGACCGAGCGCGTTCAGATGCAGCTTGTCGGCCGACCAGTAGCGGGCCGCCTCAAGCTGCTCGTCGTGCCAGTTGTCGACGAACAGCACACCCGTTCCCCCGAGCGCATCGGCGACGGCGTCCGCGAGGGCATCACCGCGCCCCCGGATCACCCGGCCCAGCGGAAGCTGCCGCGACGGGTTGGCTCCCGCCAGAATGACCGGTCGCGTGTCGGTGGCGAGTGTGCGGTCGACCACGTCCATCGTGCGCTCGACGACCCAATCGATCTTGACGCGCGGCCGCATGATGTCATTGCCGCCGCCGTTGAACGTCAGCATGTCTGCGCCGAGTGCGAGGGCGGGCTCCAGCTGTTCGTCGATGATCGGACCCAGCTTGCGCCCGCGGATCGCGAGATTGGCGTAGCCGACAGGGTCGGCGGATGCTGCCTGCAGCCCGATCGCCACGAAATCGGCCCAGCCGCGCACGGTTCCGCCCGGGCGGTCATCGCCGACGCCCTCGGTGAAGCTGTCGCCGACAGCCACGTAGCTGTGGATCATGCGTCCTCCCGCAGAAACTCGATGGCCGCGCGGCGGAAGACTCCGGAGGTCGGCGCATTGAAGTGGGTGCGGCCCGGCAGGTCGAGAAACCGGGCATTCGGCGTCGCATCGGCGAGGCTGCGTGCTTCCGCCGCGATCGCGTCGTCACTTCCGGCAGCGATCAGCAGCGGCTGTGCGGGAGGCTCCTCGATCGCGGCATCCGGGTCGCCGCGAAGCCCTTCGACGAGCGCGACGAGTGCGAACAGATCGTTGTCACGCTGCTCCGACGCCATCTGCATGTACGTGCGTGTGACAGCATCCGAAATCGGCAGCCCCATCTCGGTGTAGCCCCGAGCCTGCCGGACGTCGAGGCGCGCGAATGGGTCAGCCTTTGGGATGCCGCCCAGAACCGCACGGCTGATGCGGTCGTTCTTCGTCAGCGCGGCGTACCAGGTGACGCGTGCCCCCATCGAGTATCCGATCCAGGGCGCCGTGGAAATCGAGTAGGCGTCCATTGTGCGGTACACGTCGTCACGCAGGAGGCTCATGCTGTAGGCCTCCCGATCGTGCGGCTTGTCACTGCGGCCGTGGGCGCGGTGGTCGAGCGCGATGATGCGGTAGCCGGCGCGTGTCAGCTCGCGCGTCCACCCGGTGAGGACCCAGTTGGCTTCGGCGCTCGAGGCGAAGCCGTGCACGAGGACCACGGGCGGAGCATCCGGATCACCGATCTCATAGGTGGCGATCTCGATATCGCCCGAGCGGATCATGCGGGGGTCTGGCGCTGTGGGAAGCATGACTCTATTCGACCATGGCGCGTGACGCGGTGCGACCGCGATAGTCTGTGTGGCGTTGACAAAGTGAGGGGCACCGCTGAATGAGACGACGCATCGACTGGCTCTGGTTCGTCGCAATCGGTCTCATCGCCGGGTTCATGTCGGGGCTCTTCGGCGTCGGCGGCGGCATTCTGATCGTGCCGATGCTCATCACACTGGCTGGCTTCGGGCAGAAGCGCGCGGCAGGCACATCGCTCGCGGCGATTGTTCCGATCTCAGTCGCGGGGGTGATCTCGTATGCCGTCAATGGCGACGTAGCGCTGATCGCCGCCATCGTGCTGTGCATCGGGTCGATCGTCGGCGCGCAGATCGGCAGCGTGCTGCTGCATAAGCTGCCGAAGAAGATCGTGCAGTGGGCGTTCATCGTCTTCCTGCTGATCGTCGTCGTCTCGCTGTTCTTCGTCATACCCTCGCGTGACGCCGATATTCACCTCGGCGTTCTGCCGGTCATCGGGCTGCTCGTGCTCGGTCTTGTCGTCGGCATCCTGTCGGGAATTCTCGGCATCGGGGGCGGAGCGGTCATCGTCCCGATGCTCATTCTGCTGTTCGGAGCGAGCGATCTCGTCGCCAAAGGAACCTCGCTCGCGGTGATGATTCCCACGGCGATCTCGGGGACGATCGGCAACTCGCGCCGCCGCAACGTCGACATTCCGGCGGCGCTCACGATCGGGCTGTGCGCGTGCCTGACCACCTCACTCGGCGCGATCGTGGCCGGCGCTGTGGATCCGATGCTCGGCAACATCCTGTTCGCCGCCTTCCTCGTGGCGATCGCCGTGCAGCTGTCGATCCGGGCGATCCGGACCCGCTAGCGCGAGGCCGCTCGCCGGCGGCCCTCCGTGGCAGACGCAGCGGTCGTCAGGCAGGCCACCAGCTGTGACAGCGTGGACTACCGCAGGCCGAACGCCGAGAGTGCGGATGCTGCCGGTGCGGCGTCTCTCGAGGATTCCCAACCGCGCCTCACAGATCGTGCCGCCCACGCGTCTGCCACCTGTACCCGTCCTGCGGGCGCCCGGTCGCCACACCGTCGGCCGTATGCGGGAGACTGGAGGCATCATGACCGTTCTGCACAGCGTCGTCGACTCACCGATCGGCGCGCTCACGCTGGTGGGTCGACCAGCATCCGGTGGCGCGAACCTCACGGCGGTGTGGATGGATGTGCCACGCCACGCACACGGAGGCGACGAGCTCGGCCCGCGCGACGACGCGGCGTTCGCTGTCGCCGCACGCCAGCTCGACGAGTACTTTGCGGGGGAGCGTCGACGCTTCGACATGGAGCTCGACCCCGAGGGCACCGAATTCGAGAAGAGCGTGTGGATGCTGCTGCGCGACATTCCGTACGGGCAGACGCGCAGTTACGGCGACCTTGCCACCGAGCTGGGTGACCCGAACCTCTCGCGCGCTGTCGGCACGGCGAACGGGCGCAACCCGCTCTCGATCATCGTTCCGTGCCACCGCGTCATCGGTGCCGACGGATCGCTCACCGGCTACGCGGGCGGGCTCGAACGCAAGCGGTTTCTGCTCTCGCTCGAACGCGATTCGTCGCCGGCCACAGACAGGCTGTTCTGACCGATGCCCGAACTCCCGCACGCACAGACGCTGGCGTTCACATCGCCCTACGACGTCGACGCGCTGCTCGCCGCGCAGCGCACACATGCGGTACCCGGAATCGACGCCCCCGAGCCCACTGGCGCCCGCCACGCACCGGGACACACGGAGTGTGCCCGAACTCGTGCGGGGCGCAGGACAACCGAGTCGAAGCCTGTCGACGAGGTCACTGGCACGGCTCAAAACAAGACAGCTCAGAACACGACGGGTGAGACACAGGATGCTGTCATCGAGCGCGGCATCCGGCACCACGGGCGCACCGGAGTTCTCCGCGTCACGTTCGCCGACGACCACGTTGCGCTCAGCAGTTCGCTGCCGGTTGACGCCGCCCTTGAGCGTCGGGTGCGGCGGTGGCTCGACCTCGACGTCGACCCGACCGAGACGGCGGAGCAGCTGGGCGACGACGCCGTCATCGGCCCGCTCATCAGCAAACGTCCCGGCCTGCGCATCCTCGGTCACCTCGACGATCTCGAGGCCGCCTGCTTCGCCGTTCTGGGTCAGCAGGTCTCACTCGCGTCCGCGCGCACCTTTCAACGTCGCTTCGTCGCGGCGTTCGCCACGCACGACCCGGCGACGGGTTTTCGGCACTTCCCGGATGCTGCCGAGATCGCCGCGCTTGATCCGGCGACGATCCGCGACGCGATCGGGCTCACGCGCTCGCGGGCGGCGACACTGCATACGGTCGTCACCGAGCTGGCGTCCGGGCTGACGCTCGACGGCGACCCTGTCAGCATCCGGCATCGCCTGCTCGGGCTGAAGGGCATCGGCCCGTGGACAGCGGACTACCTCGCGGTGCGCGCAGTGGGCGATCGCGATGCGTTCCCGGCCGGCGACCTCGTGCTGCGGCGTGCGATGGGGGCCGCCGACGTGCGCGAGGCGATGGCGCGGGGCGAAGCCTGGCGGCCACGTCGAGCGTATGCGACGTTCCATCTCTGGACGGAGCACGCGTACTGCGTGTGACGCGAGTGCGCAGACAGACGGGTAGCTCTGCCCTGGCTGTCAAGAGCCGGGTCTCAGTAAAGTGGAACGGGTGAGCATTCTGACGATTCGATATTCGAAGCCTCTGCCGATCGCGCTTGTCGTCATCGGAGCGCTCAATCTGCTTCTGATGCTGGTGACTCCGCAGGTGATCCAGGCGGTTGCCGGGGTGATTCTGATGGTTCTGGGCGTCCTGATGCTCGTGAACCCGTCTGTGTCGATTACTGCCACCGAGGTTCAGGTGCGGAATCCTCTCGGCATGGTGCTCAAGCGCTACCCGATCACCTCGCTCGCAGACCTGTCGACGGACGGCGATGTGCTGTCGACTCGTGCGGACGGCAGGAAGATCGTCTCGCTGGGCTTCATGGTGCGGCAAGCAGACGTGGCGGCCCTGAGGCAGAAGATCTCAGAAGATGCTCAGCGCTAGCCTCGTTTCTCGGCACGTGCCAAGCAGGCTCCCGGTAAGCTGGCCCCTGTGTCAGTGAATCCCGAACTGCAGGGGCGCACACTGCCCCCGACCGATCCGTACCTCGTCGGGCGTGAGAAGGTGCGCGAGTTCGCGCATGCCGTGCTCGCGACGAACGACATCCACCTCGACGTCGATGCCGCACGTGCCGCAGGCCACGCGGACCTCGTCGCCCCGACGACGTTCCCCGTCGTGGTGCAGGAGAAGACGCTCGCGCAGCTGCTCGCCGAGCCCGACGCTGGCATCGACTTCAGCCGCGTCGTCCACGGCAACCAGCGCTTTACCTACACTCGCGCTGTCGTCGCCGGAGACGAACTGACAGCACAGCTCACCGTGTCGAGCATCAAGACCCTCGGGCCGCACTCCATGGTCACGGCCGACACGGTCATCACCGACGCATCCGGCGACCACGTCGTCACCGCGATCTCCACTCTCGTTGTGCGAGGAGACGAATGAGCACCGCAGCATCCGCCCCGCCCGCAGCCGAGCTGACCGTCGGCGACGTCGTCGCTGAACGCCAGGTCACCTTTACGCGCGACACGCTCGTGCGCTACGCCGGTGCCTCGGGGGACTTCAACCCCATTCACTATCGCGATGACGTGGCAGCATCCGTCGATCTGCCCGGCGTGATCGCCCACGGGATGCTGACGATGGGCGTGGCCGTGCAGCCGGTCGTCGATTGGCTCGGCGACCCCGCCCGCGTGACCGACTACCAGGTGAAGTTCACCCGCCCCGTCGTCGTCGACCCGCAGAGCGGAGCCGATGTCACGATCGCCGCGAAAGTGGGCGCCGTCGACGTCGAGGCTCAGACCGCGCGCATCGACCTGACCGTTTCGTTCGACTCTGCCACCGTGCTCGGCAAGGCACAGGTGGCCGTGGATCTGCGGTGAGTGAACTGGCCGAGCCCACGCCCCTCGCCGAGCTCACCACGCTCGGCGTCGGAGGCGCGCCCGAGCGGATGCTGGTGGCCACCGATCCGGACGAGCTCGTCGACCAGCTGACCGAGCTGTGGCAGGGCGACGACCCCTGGATGGTGCTCGGCGGTGGCTCCAACACCGTCGCCGCGGATGCCGGCATCGAGGGAACCGTCGTGCTCGTGCGCACGCGCGGTATCGAGCGCATCACCACCGACGCCGGAGTCGTGCTGCGTGTGCAGGCGGGGGAGACCTGGGACGATCTCGTCGCGTACGCGATCGAGAACAACCTCGCCGGCATCGAGGCGCTCTCGGGCATCCCCGGTTCCGTCGGCGCGGCCCCCATTCAGAACATCGGCGCATACGGGCAGGAGCTCTCGAGCGTGCTTTTCGGCGTCGAGCTTCTCGACTACGAGACCGGCGAGCGCACGCACGTTCCCGCGTCCGCGCTGGGGCTCGGATACCGCACATCCGTCCTCAAACGCCACGGCGGCGTGGATGCTGACCGCGAGGCCGTCGTGCTCTCGGTCGATCTGCTGCTCACGGAGTCCGCCGACGGTCGCGGCCTCCCGATCGCCTATGCGCAGCTGGCGAAGGCCCTCGACGTCGACCTCGGCGACCGCGTCGAGCTCGCGCGCACCCGCGACGCTGTTCTGGCGCTGCGGCGCTCCAAGGGCATGGTTCTCGACGCCGCCGACCGTGACACATGGAGCGCCGGATCATTCTTCACCAACCCGATCGTGGCCGAATCCGCCACCCACGCGCTTCCCACCGACGCTCCGCGCTGGCCGCTCGGTGACGTTGACGAGAGCGCCACGGTCATTCCGCTCGACGGGTCGAGCGATGTGATCGCGCCGCCGCCGATCACCGCGGCACCGCAGCGCCAGGTGAAGCTCAGCGCCGCCTGGCTCATCGAGCACGCCAGCATCTCGCGCGGCTTCCACCTGCCCGGCTCGCGGGCGGCGATCTCGTCGAAGCACACGCTCGCCCTCACGAATCAGGGCAACGCCCGTGCCGACGACATCGCGGCGCTCGCTCGATTCGTCCAGGCACGCGTGCAGTCCGAATTCGGCATCACGCTGCAGCCCGAGCCCGTCCTCATCGACGTCGAACTCTGATCGGTCATGAGCTTCACTCCGCCACCTGTCCCGAAAGGCGTGAACGGCCCGGACGATGAGAACCGCCCGGTTCCGCCGTCGAAGCGTCGCCGTGTGTGGGGCTGGATTGTCGCGGGTGCGGGCATCACAGCGTTCACGGTCATCGCCGTGATCGCCGTGTCGAGTCTTGTCGCGAGCACGCTGCCGAAGGCGCCACCGGATGCTGCTGCCGTGCCGACCGCGGCACCGACGGCGCCGTGGGGCGCAACGCCGACGCCGCAGCCCACCGAGACCGGGCTCGGCGAGCCGCCCAGCTACGACCCGCCCCCATACTCCACTCCCGTCGATGGTGTGTATCCGCTGTCGAGCTACGCGTATTTCGAGCAGGACGTCACGTTCGAGGAGCACCTGGCAGACAACTGGTACAGCACAGATGACAAGTTCGGTGAGTACTGGCTGAGCGACGATCCGGTCTGCAACATGACGGCGGAGCCCAAATGGATCTACATTTTCGGCGACCCGGAGCCGGACAAGAACGACGGCTACTACACGACGCGGGACCTCGAGCTGAGTGAGGCGAACCTGCTCGCGCAGTTTCCGGATCTCGACGATCACGGCGACGACTTCGTCGTCGAGATGCCCGTTTCCGACGGCAATACGATCGAGTTCGCGGGCCGCCGGCTCGACTACGCGGGCGGCTTCTTCATGCAGCTCACCCGCGGCATGATGTGGCAGGACTCCTCGTACGGCATCACGATCTCGTGCCTGGGTGCTGAGTCCTTCGACCATGAGGGCTTTGCGCAAAAGATCGTGGACCAGTTCACGATGACCCTGTCATAGGGCGCCCGTCACCCACCTGTGCTCGAGCGTCTCAGCGGGTGCGGCCGCGCAGAATCGATGCCGATGCCGATGCCGATGCTGAAGTGGGGCACCGCCTCGTGAACTCCTGACCATTCCCCGAGCGCCTCAGCACGAGGCCGCTGCCGCGAGATAGGCTGAGAGAGGACTCACCCGAAAGGCAGCCCATGAGCGAGAACAAGCCGAACCAGCATCCGGATGCTGCGGAGAAGCGCGATCGCCCGGGCTCGGCCCCTCGCCGCAGCGAACCGTGGACAGGCCAGGGCCCCGTCGTCAGGAACCTCCCGAATTCGTCGCAGCCGTACGGTGCGTCGCCCGAACAGAAGCCAGCACCGGCACGCTCCACGATCTCACCGTGGATCGTCGTCGCGATCATCGCGATTCTTGCCGTGATCATCGCGGGCATTGTGCTCGCGATCGTGCTCTGACGCGTCGCTCGAGACGATCTGCCGCGCCGCTTGCAATCTGACGTGCAGCTCACTATCTGATGCTCATGGCGCGGTTCCGCCCGTGAGTCAGCGAGTGTCCGTGAGCCATGCCGACAGCGGGGCAGCCTGCCGGTCGCTCAGACAGAGGCGGCCGGATGCTGTCGCACCCGGCCGCCTCGTATGATCCGTTCGCTCAGGCAAACAGCTTCTGCAGGCGCTGGGCGCCCTCGCGCAGTGGCTCGTCGCCGAGCGCGTAGCTGAACCGAAGGTAGCCGCTGGGGCCGAACGCCTCGCCCGGAACGGCGGCAACCTGTGCCTTTTCGAGCATCAGGTCGGCGACCTCGAGAGAACTCTGTGGCGTCACGCCGTCGATGTCGCGCCCGATCACGCCGGAGACATCGGCGTACACATAGAACGCCCCCTGCGGGGTGGGAACCGAGAAGCCGTTCACGAGGTTCAGCTGTTCGACGATCGCGTGGCGACGGCGGTCGAATGCCTGGCGCATCTGCTCGACCGGTTCTTGTGAGCCGTTCAGCGCAGCGATCGCGGCACGCTGCGCGATGTTGTTGACGTTGCCCGACAGGTGGGACTGCTGGTTGGTCATCGCTGTGACAGCATCCGTCGGCCCCACCGTCCAGCCCACGCGCCACCCGGTCATTGCGTAGCTCTTCGCCACGCCGTTGACCAGCAGCGTCTGGTTGGCGAGGTCGGGCACGGCGGCGACGATGGACGTCGCCTCGACGCCGTCGTACGTGAGGTTCTGGTAGATCTCATCAGTGATGATCCAAATACCGTGCTCGAGGGCCCATTCGCCGATCGCGCGGGTCTCGTCCGGTGAGTAGACGGCGCCCGTCGGGTTCGAGGGTGAGACGAACAGCAGCACCTTCGTGCGGTCGGTGCGTGCCGCCTCCAGCTGCTCGACAGTGACCTTGTACCCGTGCTCGGCATCGGCGAACACATCGACGGCGACGCCGTCCGCCAGCCCGATCACCTCGGGGTAGGTCGTCCAATACGGGGTGGGCACGATGACCTCGTCACCCGGGTTGAGCAGAACCTGGAACGATTCGTAGACCGACTGCTTGCCGCCGTTGGTGATGATGACCTGGTCGGGGCTGACCTCGATCTTCGAGTCGCGCAGCGTCTTGGCGGCGACGGCCTCGCGCAGGTCGGGAAGGCCTTTGCCCGGCGTATAGCGGTGGTTCGCGGGGTCCTGCGCCGCCGCGACAGCCGCCTCGACGACATGGTCGGGGGTGGGGAAGTCGGGCTCGCCCGCCGCAAAGCTGATGACGGGGGCGCCCTGCGCCTTGAGCGCCTTGGCCTTGGAGTCGACTTTCAACGTCGCCGACTCGGCGATTGCAGTGATCTTCTGAGAGAGTCTCGGTGTCGTAGCCACACAACGAGGGTATCGCGTACGGCTCTCGTCTCCCAGGCCCGCCCGGGACCGCATTCATTGTGACGCTGAATCGTCGTCCACAGCCCTGTCGGGGAGTGTAACGCTCCACGTCCGAGCCCCGGAGCGCAGCACACATTCGTCGTAGCCGGTTTGCTGGGATGGATGAGCGCAACCACGGGACCTGCCCGCAACGTTTTCTCCCGTTCGGGCGCGGCAGGTCACCCGCACACCCAAGGAAAGATCGTGCAGTGTACTACGAAACGTCGTACACTGTGAGCATACGCGGGGTGGCGGATTGGACGTACAGAGGCACGTACATGGAGGTGCGTCACGGTGTTCGACCGGACGAGGCTGACGAGGCACTCACTGATCCGGCGAGGCTGGTTCTGGATCCCGACCCGGCGAGTAAATCGGGGAAGAGCGTTCGAACCATCGGCTGGGCAGGGTCGGCTGGACGATTGCTCACGATAATCACATTCACGACCGAGGCCGGGGTCACATACGGAGTGAACGGTTGGAAATCAAGCGCGCGCGACCGACGCAAATACAACGACTGGGAGACAGGCTGATGACCGACACCGCAGGCTTTCTTCGCGAGGAAGCCGAACACGCAGAGGCCAATAAAGACGCTCCGGAGCGAGCCGGTACCGTCGCGACCAGACCGGGAGGCGCTCGTGCACGGGTGTACTCGATCCGTCTGACCGAGGCTGAAGTTGCTGCTTTGGAAGTGGTAGCGGAGCGCGAGGGCGTTCCGGCCTCCACGCTTGCACGCACGTGGATCGTTGAGCGACTGTCGACCGATGGCGATGTGGACGATGTGCACGTGATTGCTGACGCTCTCGCGACGTTCTCTCAGCGACTCGCTGCCTTATGAAAGCTGGCTGCAGACTCTTGCTGCTCGCCAGAAAGCACGCGCAGATGTGCCAGTAACAGGAAGCTGACTGTGCCGTACAGCGTCAGCTGGCAGAAAAGAACGGATGCTGCGGCCCACAGTGGGCCGCAGCATCCGGATCTGTTGAAAGCGTTCTACGCGATCATCGCATTGGCGGGTATGCCGTGCGACTGTTCTGGCGTCGCCCGCGAGGGCTAGTCCATCGGAACAGTGAGGTGGCAGAACGGGTCTTCGCTCCATGCCGCCGCAAGTTCCACAGCCGCGGGCGTCTGATCGGTGTCGCGCACAATACGAGTGCTTGTCATGATGTCCTCCTTCGCGGTTGTGTTGCGGGGTAATTACTACTGTGCGCCTCGGCGACAGGAGTTGGGCCACAATTCTGTGGAAAAAATGATGCGACATTACCCGTTTGCGAAAAAGTACGGTTTTTCTCGAGCCCGCGGGCCCACATCCTCTGTCGGATGCGTTCGCGCGGGAGGTGGGTCGAAAACTGGGCGGTTCTTTTGAAAATGGGCGATGTGACAGCATCCATTCGCCTCAAAGTTAGGCTGTGCTAAGTTTGCGTGCGGACGGGGCATGGCCCACCCGAGAGCCCACCGAGCGGAGGTAGCCGTGACGATCGCGCAGCAGACGCTTGCCGCGGAGGGGCTGACGCTCGGATACGACGGACGCGTGATCTCGAAAGACCTCGACGTCTCTGTTCCCGCCGGCTCATTTACGGCGATCATCGGCCCCAACGCGTGCGGAAAATCGACGCTGCTGCGTGCCCTGTCACGGCTGCTCGCGCCGACGGAGGGTCAGGTGATCCTCGACGGCCGTGCGATCAGCGAGTACGGGTCGAAGGAAGTCGCGAGACGGCTCGGCCTTCTGCCGCAGACGTCGATCGCGCCCGACGGGATCTCGGTCTTCGATCTCGTCTCACGCGGGCGCTTCCCCCACCAGAGCCTGCTGCGTCAGTGGTCTGACGCCGACGAGGACGCCGTGCGCGAGGCGATGGAGGCGACGAACATCGTCCATCTGGCCGATCGCTCCGTCGACGAGCTCTCCGGAGGGCAGCGCCAGCGCGTGTGGCTGGCACTCGTGCTGGCCCAGCAGACGCAGCTTCTGCTGCTCGACGAGCCCACGACGTTTCTCGACATCGCCCACCAGATCGACGTGCTCAACCTGTGCCGCAGCCTGCATGCGCGGGGAAACTACACGCTTGTCGCCGTGCTGCACGACCTCAACATGGCGTTCCGTTATGCCGACAACGTCATTGCGATGCGTGACGGGCGCATCGTCGCGCAGGGTGCACCGGCCGATATCGTGACGGCAGAGCTCGTGCACGAGGTCTTCGGCCTGCGTGCCGTGTGCGTCGACGATCCCGTGACGGGCAAGCCGATGATCGTGCCGCTCGATGCGATTCCCGACACCCCGGGAGATGCGGGCTCCGGCGACGGGAGCTGAGCGACGGCCGTCAGGTCGTCAGAAGAAGCGGCGACGACGGAGCGGAGGAGCCGCGGGCCACCGGAACTGTCCCGTTGCGATCAGGGTGACGACGAGGATGACCGGAAGGATCCACCCGGACCAGCCGAGGATCGTCGCGTGCACGGTGTCGACCGTCGACCCCGAGCGCGCAAACACCACAACGAGCCCGACCGAGGCATTGAGCGTCCCGTGCGCGAGAGCCGCGGGCCAGATGGAGCGCGACCTGATGCGCAGCCACGCGAATACGGACCCCATCGTGATGCACATGCCGACCATCATCAGAACGCCGAGCCAGCCGGGTGCGGTCGGGTAGTTGTAGCCCAGCAGAATCAGCGGAGCGTGCCAGAGCCCCCAGATGACACCACTGATCAGCAGCGCGGGGATCGTGCCGAATCGGAGCAGGTGCGGCAGCAGCCATCCGCGCCAGCCCAACTCTTCGCCGAGAGCGGGCAACAGATTCAGGATGCTGCCGAGCACGACGTTCACGAACTGCAGGGCGACGAGCGTGCCGATCGGGAGGGCTGGCTGCCCGCCCGACTGCAGGGCGAGCAGATCGCGAAACGCCGAGAAGGTGGCGAAGTCCGCCGGGTACACGCCGAGCGCGCTGCCGACGATGAGCGCGGCGAACACGAGAGTGACAGGTACCGCGAGGCCGAGCCCCAGAAACCCGAGAAACCGTCCGGCGGGGCGCAGGGGAACCAGCCCGAGCGACTCGGCCGGATGATCCGGGCGCTCGATGGCGAAGACCGTCGCGAGCGCCGCCACCGTGGGCGTCAGCATCATGCAGAGCGAGATCGTGCCGAACGCGGGATGCTCAAGCCCCTCGCCGCTCAGCCACAGCGGCAGTGCGACGATCCAGGAGAGCCCAAAAGCGATGGCGAGGTAGACGCCGAGCGCGAGGCTGGGCCGCGACGTCCCTCCTGTCACGCCAGACCGTTTGCCCGCGCGAACGGGTCATCGTCGGGGTCGGTGCGAGGCGAGTACTCGATGCTCGCGGCAGCTTCGGCGGCAGCATCCGGTCCGACGATGTCGGCGACGAGCGCGTGCGTCATATCGATGCCGGCGGCAATGCCCGATGACGTCCACCGAGTGCGGTCCGCCACCCAGCGGGCCTGCGGCACCCAGGTCACGTCACTGCCGAACTGCGTTGCCCAGGCAAAGGCGCGTTTGTTCGACGTGGCGCGGAATCCGTCGAGGAGCCCGGATGCTGCGAGCAGCGCCGACCCCGTGCACACCGACGTCACGAGCCGGGCGTCGCCGGCCCAGTCGTGAAGCCAGCGCAGAAAGCCTGGGTCTCCGGCGAGCGATCGGGTGCCCTGGCCGCCGGGAACGAGCACGATGTCCGGGGCCTCGGCCTCGGTATAGCTGACGTCGGCGACGGTGCGTGTGCCCTGGTAGCTGCGGATGGGCTCCGCAGCCGGCCCCACGAGCGTGAGGGCGAACTCGTCGGGCAGACGGCTCAGAAGCTCGATCGGGCCGAAGGCGTCGAGGAGTTCAAACCCGTCGAAGAGGACGATGGAGACCCTGCGCGGTAACGACATATCTCCATCTTTCCACGGGGCGCGGTCAGTCGTGACGCCGATTCCCCATCTGCCGCGGATGCCCTGCACGCGCCAATGCGAATGGCGGCGTGACTCAGCTTGGAGATGGTTCCGTCGTCGCGTACACTTATGCAAGGTAGTTGAAGTCTGCCAAGCTTTTCTGTGCCTATTTCAGCATCCGAAAGGGTGCACCTGGTTCAGTGGTGCTGTGCAGATTTCACCCCTAGAGTAGGTGCAACCCCACTCATAGGGCGGTGGCTCAATTGGTAGAGCAGCGGTCTCCAAAACCGCAGGTTGCAGGTTCGAGTCCTGTCCGCCCTGCGCGTCGATGTACGAACATCGGCACACGAAAGGTGTAACACGTTGGCCCGAAAAGTAATCGACACACCCAGCGAGGATGTCGTCGCTGCAGCGAAGAAGGATCGCGCCGCAAAGCGCGGACCCTTCGCCGGGATCGTTTTGTTCCTGAAGCAGGTCATCGGCGAGCTCAAGAAGGTCGTCACACCGACCAAGAAAGAGCTGTGGAGCTACACCGGCGTCGTGTTGGTCTTCGTGATCTTCATGATGGCGCTCGTGTTCGGACTTGACCAACTCTTCAGCTGGCTCGTGATCTTGGCCTTCGGAACCCCCGGAGTCTGACCGAGTCAACTCATACGGCGCCGACCCCGCACACCGACGGGAGCGTCGCCGCACGACAAGAAATGGAATGAATTCAGTGTCAGAGAGAAACCGAGACGACGTCGACTGGGCAACCGCGGCTGAGCAGTCGTCGGAGGTCGACGAGGCCCAGGAGGGCAACGTCCTCGCCGGTAACGAGCAGGCCGTCGAGCCCGCCGAGAACCGTGCGCTGCACGTCGAAGGCGATGACGTCGAGGGTTCTCTCGATGCCGCGCTCGACGCTCTCGGAGAGACGCCCGCCGCCGAGGGTGCCGAGGAGTCTGACGCTGTCGAAGACGAGGAAGAGCCCGAGGTCGACCCGTACCAGGCGTTCCGCACCGAACTTCGCATGATGCCGGGTAAGTGGTACGTCATCCACTCGTACGCCGGATTCGAGCGCCGCGTGAAGGCCAACATCGAGCAGCGCAAGGGCACGCTCGAGGTCGAGGACTACATCTACCAGGTCGAGGTCCCCATGGAAGACGTGGTGGAGATCAAGAACGGCCAGCGCAAGATGGTCACCCGCGTCCGCGTCCCCGGCTACGTGCTCGTCCGCATGGACCTCAACGAGGACAGCTGGTCGGTCGTGCGCCACACGCCGGGCGTCACCGGCTTCGTCGGCAACGCTCACAACCCGGTCCCGCTGCGCTTCGAGGAGGCATTCAACATGCTCAAGAGCCTCGTCGAGGTCAAGGAGACCGCTCCGGCCAAGACCGGCGGCACCGGCGGTGCCAAGGCGGCCGCCCGCCCGATTCCCGCCGAGGTCGACTTCGAGGTCGGCGAGACCATCACGATCAAGGAAGGCTCGTTCGCGGGTCTGCCCGGCACGATCAGCGAGATCAAGCCCGAGAGCGGCAAGCTCACCGTGCTCGTCTCGCTCTTCGAGCGTGAGACGCCGGTCGAGCTCAGCTTCGACCAGGTCACCAAGCTTTAGAACCTCGGTCGGATGCTTCCACGCACCCGACCGGATTACCGCGGCCCGGCCAGGGCCGTCGGGAGAGCATCCACCACATCCGGTGGAGTTCGATAACCAGAAGAAGGAAGAAACATGGCACCGAAGAAGAAGGTAACTGGTCTGATCAAGCTTCAGATCAATGCCGGCGCCGCCAACCCCGCCCCGCCCATCGGCCCGGCGCTCGGTCAGCACGGCGTCAACATCATGGAGTTCTGCAAGGCGTACAACGCCGCGACCGAGTCGCAGCGCGGAAACGTCGTGCCTGTCGAGATCACCGTCTACGAGGACCGTTCGTTCACGTTCATCCTCAAGACCCCGCCGGCAGCCGAGCTCATCAAGAAGGCTGCGGGAGTCAAGAAAGGCTCCGGAGTTCCCCACACCACAAAGGTCGGCAAGCTGAGCCAGGACCAGGTGAAGGAAATCGCCGAGCAAAAGATGGCCGACCTCAACGCGAACGACATCGACGCCGCGAAGAAGATCGTCGCCGGCACCGCTCGTTCCATGGGCATCACCGTCGAGTAACACTCGTTCCCCCAGACATCAGTGGCAGCGCCGGCCAGGCGCAGATGACCACATTCTCAACAGGAGAAAAACATGGCACAGAAGTCAAAGGCCTACCGGGCCGCAGCCGAGAAGATCGAGGCTGGAAAGTTCTACACACCCACCGACGCCGTCGCCCTTGCGAAGGAGACCGGCTCGTCGAAGTTCAACTCGACGGTCGAGGTCGCGCTGAAGCTCAGCGTTGACCCCCGCAAGGCAGACCAGATGGTTCGCGGTACCGTGATCCTTCCCCACGGCACGGGTAAGACCGCCCGCGTGATCGTGTTCGCGACCGGCGCGGCCGCCGAGGCCGCCATCGAGGCGGGCGCTGACGAGGTCGGCGGCGACGAGCTCATCGAGAAGGTAGCCGAGGGCTACACCGACTTCGACACCGCCGTGTCGACGCCGGAGCTCATGGGCAAGGTCGGACGCCTCGGAAAGGTCCTCGGACCCCGCGGCCTCATGCCGAACCCGAAGACCGGCACCGTCACGCCGAACGTTGCCCAGGCCGTGAACGACATCAAGGGCGGAAAGATCGCGTTCCGTGTCGACAAGCACGCCAACGTGCACTTCGTCGTCGGCAAGGCAAGCTTCTCGGCCGGCCAGCTCGCCGAGAACATCAACACAGCTCTCGAAGAGGTCGTGCGCCTCAAGCCGACCAGCTCGAAGGGTCGTTACATTCAGAAGGGTGCCGTCTCGACCACGTTCGGCCCCGGCATCCCGCTTGACGTCAACGCGATCTGATCGCACAGACACTCTTGACCCCCGTCGCACTCGCGGCGGGGGTCTTGCGCTTCTCAGGCATGGTTGCCCGCACGAATCGCAGGTAGGCTGGCCACTGTGACCGCAGTACGGCAGGCGGACGCCTCAGACGCCGCAGAACTCTCGGCACTCGCTGTCGAGACCTTCAGACTGGCCTGCCCGCCGGACATGGCACCGGAAGACATCGACGCATTCACACGCGAGAACCTCTCGCCCGAGCGCTTCGAATCGTTTCTGACTGACCCAACGCAGGTGCTCCTCGCTGCCGAGAACGACGGTGCGCTTGTCGGGTATACCCTGCTGATCGACAGGCCGCCGAGTGACCCACACGTTGATGAAGCGGTCACGGCACGCCCCGCCGTCGAGCTCAACAAGGTGTACGTGCGCTCGCGGGCACACGGCAGCGGCGCTGCGGGTGCGCTCATGCGCGCAACACTCGACACCGCCCTCACCCACGGAGCCCGTGGCGTCTGGCTCGGTGTCAACCAGCTCAACTCACGCGCCGTGCGCTTTTACGAGAAGTCCGGCTTCTCCGTCGTCGGCACGCGGCGCTTCAAAGTCGGCGACCGGTGGTGCGACGACTTCGTCATGCAGGCCGTGCTGCGCGACTGAGCCCGGCGCGGGCACCGCGGGCTCCGGCGGTGAGAGGGGCCGGCAGTCAGACCGTCAGCACGACCTTGCCGCGCGTGTGGCCAGACTCGACGGCGGCGTGTGCTTCTGCAGCATCCGCGAGCTCGTATGTCTTGTCGATGTGCACCCGCACCTCGCCCCGGTCGATGAGGCGCGTGATCTTCGCGAGCACGTCGCCGCTCGGCGTGAGAGTAAAGCGTGTGGCGGTGATGCCCGCAGCATCCGCCTCGTCGTGCATCGTGGGGAACGACCCTGTCGGCACGCTCACGAAGAGGCCGCCGGGCTTCAGCACCCGCAGCGAGCGCGACCCGGTGTCGTCTGAGACGTTGCCGATGAGGTCGATGACGACGTCGATGTCGCTGAGCTCGTCGTCGAACCGGGCAGCCGTGTAGTCGATGACCGTGGATCCGCCGAGCGAGCGCACGAAATCGACGTTGCGTCCGGATGCTGTGGAGATGACGTCGGCTCCGAAGAAGCGCGCGAACTGCACGGCGAACTGGCCGACGCCACCCGCGCCGGCATGGATGAGGATGCGCTGCCCGTGGTGGGCGCGGGCGACATCGACGACGGCGCCCCACGCCGTGAGCGCGGCAAGCGGAACGGACGCGGCCTCGACGTGGGAGAGGGAGTGCGGCTTGGGCGCGACGCACAGCGTGGGCGCCGAGACATACTCGGCGTGGCTTCCGGTGTAACGGGGCAGCCGCGTCATGCCGTACACCTCGGTGCCGGGCTGCAGCGGGTGGGCCTCGTACGGCGCGCGTGCGATCGTTCCGCTGAAATCGTGACCGAGCGTTGCGGGGTAGGCGAGGGCCTTCGCCGTGGGGCTCGCACCCGACCGGATCTTTGTGTCGATGGGGTTGACGCTGGCCGCGGCGACCTTCACGAGGACTTCGCCGATGTAGGCCGGAGGCACCGGGACCGTTGCCGGATGCAGCGTCGTCGCGGGGCCCGGCTCATCGACGACGATTGCGGTCATGGTCTCAGGTACGGCGGTGCTCTCGGTCATACCCGCAGTCTGCCACAGCAGGGCGTACGCGTGCCGCCGCGGGAGCCGTGACCCGCCTGCTCAGAGCAGTTCGGCGCGCAGCTGCGCAGCTGACTTCGGCGACAGCAGACCGGGCGGGACATCGAGCAGCGTGACGGCGCCATGCTGCTTCATCAGACTGAGGCGGTGAACGGCGCGGGCGTAGGCGACGAGAACGCTCGCCGTGAACTCCGGGTTGCTCTCGAGTGCGAGGCTGTACTCGATGATCTGCGAGTGACCGTCACCCGTGCGTCCACTGCGCAGTACGAACCCACCGTGGGGCATCGCCGAGTGGTCACGGGCGAGCTCCTCGGCGGTGACGAAAGTCACCGTGGTGTCGTAGTCGGCGAAGTAGTGCGGCATCGTCACGATCGCTTCGCGCACGGCTTCAGAGTCCGCGCCCTCCTCCAGCACGACGAAGCACTCGCGCGTATGCTTCTCGCGCGTCGTGAGCTCTGGGCGGGTGCCGCGCCGCACGGCGTCGATGGCGTCGCTCGAGGGGAGCGTGTACTGCACGCCGGCCGCGACTCCCGGAACACGGCGCACGGCGTCTGAGTGCCCCTGACTGAGACCGCGCCCCCAGAAGGTGTACGTCTCTCCGTCGGGCAGAAGCGCCTCGCCGAACAGCCGGTTCATCGAGAACATGCCGGGATCCCAGCCCGTCGAGATGAGCGCTGTGTTCTGGGCGCGACGGGCGACAGCATCCATCTGCTCGAAGTACTCGGGAATGCGGGCGTGCGTGTCGAAGCTGTCGACGGTGTTGAACCGTGCGGCGAGCTCTGGGCCCTGCTCGGGCAGGTCGGACTTCGACCCTCCGCAGAGAATCAGCACATCGATGTCGTTCTCGCGGCCGGCGAGGTCATCGATCGAGAAGACGGATGCCGCGGGATCAAGCGGCGCGATGCTCGACGGCGGTCGCCGTGAGAAGATCCCGACGAGACTCATGTCCGGATTCTTCGCGATCGCGGCCTCGACGCCGCGACCGAGGTTGCCGTATCCGACGATTCCGACGCGGAAGGGCGTGTGAGCAGGGGCAGTCTCGGTGGTGGGTGTCGTCGTGTCCACTATTCTCCGTGTCGAGGGTCGTTTCGCAGGTCACTTCAGCGTATGACAGAGTTGCGTGGCCGTGTGCGCGATGACGGCGACCGGCGTCTCGACTCAGCGGGCGGTGCGACGGTGGAGCTCGTCAATGAGCTGATTCGCCAGCGTGATGAGCCGAGAGATCTGCGTCTCGTCGCGATCGACCCACTGGCAGAGAGGCTCGTCGCCGATGGGAACAAAGTTCTCGTGCTGCTCCCACACCACGAGCGTGCGCTCGGCGCCGAGCACATACTGCTGCCACCACACCTGGCGCAGGTAGTTGCGGGGGATCGACCGCCACGGCTTTGTCGTCGTCTTGATCTCCGCCAGCATGACGCGGTCGTCCGGCGTCGATGTGACGCCGTCCGGGGTGGCCAGATGGCGATGCTCCACTTCAGCCCGAAAGAGTGCCGACGACGGCTGAATTCCGTGCGTCGCGGCGACCCACGCGGCAATCTCGGGTTCGCGCCGCCGCCCGTGGTCCGTGTATGCATTTCCGGTGAAGCCTGTGCCATTCAATTTCGCATCCGCGGCCACCTGAATGGAGTGCGGCGTCGACAGTTTGGCGACATCCGTTGCCGTGATTCCGCGCGAACGGGCCCTCAGCCAACCGACGCGGTCGCTCGAATCGGCGATGATGCGGCTGGTGAGACGGGAATGCACCTCTCCATTGTCACCCGGCAGAGGGGCTTCCCCTGACAAGCAGCCCGCGTTGCGGCATCCGGATGCTGTATCAGCGCGCGGGGATCTCGTCGATGGCCTCCGGGGCCAACGCTGCTCCGATCACCATGATCGCCGCCCCGAGCGCGCCCGCCGACTCACCGCCGCGTGAGGTGACGATCGCGAGATCCTGTGTGGCGAGCGGGATCGAACGCCGATAGACGACTTCGCGTACTCCCGCGATCAGGTGTTCGCCCGCCCGCGCGATGCTGCCCCCGATGACGATGACCGAGGGATTCAGCAGGTTGACGACGCCGGACAGTACCTCGCCGACATCACGCCCGGCCTGACGCACGGCGTCGAACGCCTCGGGGTCGCCGGCCCGCACGCTCTCGACGACGTCTGAGCTGGTGGCCCCGCCGAGGCGTGCGGCGATTGCGGGTCCACCCGCGATGTCCTCCAGATCGGGAGCGTCTGTGCCGTCAGAGATCGGAAGGCGCAGGTGACCAAGATCGCCGGCAGAGCCTCGTGCCCCGCGCTGAATCTCTCCGCCCATGATGATCCCAGCGCCGACGCCGGTTGACACCTTGACGAAGATGAGCTCATCGGAGTCGGGCCACGAGACGGCGTGCTCGCCGAGCGCGAGAATATTCACATCGTTGTCGACGAGGACGGTGACGGGAATGCGCGATCTGATGAACGCCGGAACGTCGAAGCGATCCCAGCCGGGCATGATCGGTGGGTTCACGGGCAGGCCCGTGGAGTGCTCGACGGGGCCGGGCAGCCCGACACCCACCCCGAGAACATCGGCGACGTCGCGGGAGACCTGGTGCAGCAGTGCGAGCGCTTCGGTGCAGGCCCAGTCGAGAACCGATTCGGGGCCGTCAGTGATGCGGATCGCTGCTGAGCTTTCCGCCAGGATGCCTCCAGCGAGGTCGGCGATCGCGACGACGCCGTGCGTGGCGCCGAGATCGATGCCGATCACGAGGCGGGATGCTGCCGCAAAGGCGATCCGCGAGGGGGGACGGCCGCCGGAGGACACGGCTTCGCCCGCCGGTTCGACGAGGCCGCGTGCAAGCAGTGCGTCGATGCGTGTGGCGACCGTGGAGCGCGACAGCCCGGTGAGGGCGGCGATCTCGGCCTTGGTGCGCGGAACGCCATCGCGCAAGATCTGCAGAAGATCGCCCGCCGACGCGGCGCGCGGGGCCGTGCGTCCCGTGACAGTCACCATGTTGTGAGTAAACCATACGCCACTATTGATGCGAAATAGTGAACTTTTGCTTGACAGAAAACAGAAGTGGTCCTTGAATAGAAGCGGAGACAGGCAAACCGCCATCGCTCAGCGAGGAGACCCGTGACTACGTCCGCAATATCAGTGCAGCTCTATACCGTGCGCGAAGCGATCGCCGAGGATCTGCTCGGCTCGCTTCGGCGTCTGGCCGATGCCGGGTTCGACCGCGTCGAGCCCTTCGCCTTCACGAGGTTCGACGGGCTCGGCGACGCCCTGACCAGCACGGGGCTTGGTGCCCCGACGACGCATCAGGGCTTCATCGCCGACGGCAGCATCGCCGAGGTCGCTGCTGCCGCAGCATCCCTGGGCATCACAACAGTGATCGACCCGTTCGTCGCTCCCGAGAAGTGGCAGAGTGCAGACGACATCGCCGACACCGCGCGCCGCCTCAACGAGGCAGCGGTCATCGCCGCCGAGCACGGCATCACCGTCGGTTACCACAATCACGCGCACGAGATCGAGAGCACGATCGACGGCGTCACCGCGCTCGAGCACTTCGCGAGCCTTCTCGACCCGGCTGTCGTGCTCGAAGTCGACACGTACTGGGTTGCCGTCGGCGGGGCTGACCCGGTCGAGCTGCTCGGCCGCCTCGGCGACCGCGTCGTCGCGATCCACGTCAAAGACGGGCCAGCGACCGCCGAGACGAAAGACCAGGTCGCGGTGGGCCAGGGCTCGCTCAACATTCCGGCGATTCTCGCGGCGGCACCGAATGCTCTCCGCGTGATTGAGCTCGACGACTCGCGCGGCGACCGCTTCGAGGCGGTCATCGCCAGCCTCGGGTACCTGCGTTCGCTGGAGAGCGAGGTCAGCGCATGAGCCGGGTCGGAGTGGGCGTCATCGGCGCCGGAACGATCAGCACGGAGTACCTCACGAACCTCACGACGTTCCCGGACCTCGATGTTCGGTTCGTCGCGGACATCGACACCGATCGTGCCGCCGCGCAGGCGCAGGCCTTCGGTGTCGCGGCATCCGGAACCGTCGAGGACCTGCTCGCTGACGACGACATCGAGATCGTGGTGAACCTCACGATCCCTGCCGTGCACGTTGACGTCGCTCTGCAGGCCATCGCCGCGGGCAAGCACGTCTGGAGCGAGAAGCCCTTCGCTCTCGACCGCGAGTCGGGGCGCACACTGCTCGACGCCGCCCGCGCGGCGGGAAAGCGTGTGGCGACGGCGCCCGACACGTTCCTCGGCGCCGGGATCCAGTCGGCACGCCGACTGCTCGAGTCCGGAGCGATCGGGGCACCGCTCACGGCGCTCACGCTCATGCAGAGCCCGGGCCCGGAGTCGTGGCACCCGAATCCCGACTTCCTCTTCCAGGACGGCGCGGGTCCGCTCTTCGACATCGGCCCGTACTACATCACGACGCTCGTGCAGCTGTTCGGCCCCGTCGCGCGCGTCACGGCATCGGCGTCGAAGGCCCGCGCCACGCGCACGATCGGCTCCGGTCCACGTGCGGGCGAGAGCTTCGACGTCACCGTCCCGACTCACGTCGCCGCGATGTATGAGTTCGAGAGCGGCCAGACAGCGCAGAGCATCTTCAGCTTCGATTCGAAGCTCGGCCGCACCCAGTTTGAGGTGGCCGGCGTTGACGGGACGCTCGTCGTCCCCGACCCGAACACCTTCGAGGGGGATCTGGTCGTGCACCGCGGCCGCGACGACATCGACACGATCCCCTCGACGGGCACGACGACGTCACGCGGAACCGGCGTCGCCGAACTGGCGCAGGCGATCCGCGAGGAGCGCACCGAGCGTGCGTCGGGCGAGCAGGCGTTCCACGTGCTCGACGTCATGGTATCGACGATCGAAGCCTCGGAGTCGGGCATGCCCGTCACCGTGGAGAGCACCGTCGAGCTACAGCCCGCGCTTCCGGAAGGGTGGGACCCGCGTCGCGCAGCGGTGTCGCAGTGACGGCCCCGCTCCGCGTCGGCATCCTCGGCGGCGGCTTCATGGCCGCCGTCCACTCCCGAGCGGCGCGTGCCGCCCGGGCGCAGCTGACCGGCATCGTCGCTTCCTCGCCCGAGCGCTCGCGGCAGGTCGCGGACGAGCTGGGCATCGAGCGCGGGTTCGACGATGTTTCGGCACTCATCGAGAACGTCGATGTCGTCCACGTCTGCACGCCGAACGCTCTGCACGCTCCGCAGGCGCTCGCCGTGCTGCAGGCGGGGCTGCCGGTCATCTGCGAGAAGCCGCTGGCGACGACCGTCGCCGATGCCGAGAGCCTTGTGAACGCAGCATCCGGAATCGTTGCGACAGTGCCCTTCGTCTACCGCTTCCATCCGCTGGTGCGGCATGCTCGGGCGCGCATCGCCTCGGGCGAGGCTGGTCGCGTTCTCAGCATCCGCGGGTCGTACCTGCAGGACTGGATGCTGGATTCCACAGACGACAACTGGCGCGTGAATGCTGCCGCAGGCGGGCGCTCGCGGGCGTTCGCCGACATTGGATCGCACCTGATCGATCTGATCGAGTTCGTCACGGGCGACCGCGTGACACGGCTCGCATCCACGACGCGCACCTTCTTCGGCGACCGCGCCGAGCACACCGGCATTACGACCGAGGACGCCGCCGCCGTTGTTCTTGAGACGGCGGGAGGCGCGCTCGGCACGTTGCTGGTGTCGCAGACCGCTCCGGGGCGCAAGAACGCGCTGACCATCGAGATTGCCGGCAGCGCAGAGAGCATCGGATTCGAGCAGGAGCATCCCGAGACCCTGTGGGTCGGGCGCCGCGTCGGCAGCCTCGTCGTCCCGCGCGACGCCGATCAGCTGGCTCCGGATGCCGCGAGGCTCTGCACGGTGCCGGCCGGCCACCCGCAGGGCTACCAAGACGCCTTCAACGCATTCGTCAGCGACACGTATGCGGCGATCAGCGGTGCCTCACCCGAGGGGCTGCCGCGCTTTGACGATGGGCTGCGCGCCGTGCGGCTCACGGATGCTGTGATGAACGCCGCCGCGTCCGACGCGTGGGTCGACGTCGCCCCCGCCGCCTCAGAGAGTCACCCGTGACTCTGGACCGACCGCGGCGCTCTGCATACCTGCGGGCCTGCTGTAACGCCGCGGCAGGCAATCGTGACCGCAGAGGCGCAGAAACTCACTCAGGTGCGCTGATCCTGCGCCGAGCGCGGGGCCTTGCCACAGCTTCCGACACGGAGCACTCAGAGAAAGGTCTGCAGGTGCGGACAACCTCGGGGCGCACACCCTGACAAGATGTCCGCAGCTGCAGAGATTGCCACGGGCGCGGCGCTGAAAGCCGCCACGGCACAAAGGAGACACACAATGACGAACGAATCGACGCACCCCGTCACACTGTTCACGGGGCAATGGGCTGACCTGCCGTTCGAGGAGGTGGCGCGGCTGGCGTCCGAGTGGGGCTACGACGGCCTCGAGATCGCCGCCTCGGGCGACCACCTCGACCTCGAGCGGGCCGACGAAGACGACGCCTATCTGAAGAGCCGCCTCGAGATCCTCGACCGCCATGGCCTGCAGGTCTACGCGATCTCGAACCACCTCACCGGACAGGCGGTGTGCGACGACCCCATCGACTTCCGCCACCAGGCGATCGTCCGCCCGTCCACGTGGGGCGACGGCGACCCCGAGGGCGTCAGGCAGCGTGCCGCCGAAGACATGAAGCGCTCGGCGCGCGTCGCACGCAAGCTCGGCGTCGACGTCGTCGTCGGATTCACGGGGTCGAAGATCTGGCCATATGTGGCGCAGTTTCCGCCCGTGCCAGCATCCGTCATCGACGCCGGCTACGAAGACTTCGCGACCCGATGGAACCCCATTCTCGACGTGTTCGATGCGGAAGGCGTTCGTTTCGCCCACGAGGTTCACCCGAGCGAGATCGCGTATGACTACTGGACGAGCGTGCGCACGCTCGAGGCGATCGAGCACCGCGAGGCATTCGGCTTCAACTGGGACCCGAGCCACATGATGTGGCAGCAGATCGACCCGATCGGATTCATCTGGGAGTTCCGCGACCGCATCTACCACGTGGACTGCAAAGACACGCGCATGCGCCCCGCGCAGGGTCGCGCCGGCGTTCTCGGCTCGCACCTGCCCTGGGGCGACCCGCGGCGCGGATGGGACTTCGTGTCGACAGGGCACGGTGATGTGCCGTGGGAGGACGCCTTCCGCGCGCTCAACGCGATCGGCTACGACGGCCCCATTTCGATCGAGTGGGAGGACGCGGGGATGGATCGTCTGCACGGCGCGAAGGAGGCCGTTGGGTACATCCGCTCGCTGCTGTGGGCACAGCCCACTGCCTCGTTCGACGCCGCGTTCAGCAACCAGTGACACCGCGGGGTTAGACCCCCTCACGGGGTCTACCCCGGCCGCGCGCCACCGCATAGCATGAGGGCATGCGTGCACGCGAGGGTGCTGTCCGCGCTGCCTTAGCAGTTGTCATCGTCGGTGCGCTCGGGTACGAATTCATCCGCACAGCCCACCTGCTGCACATGACTCCCCTCGAGCACCTCGCTGACTACCTCAGCTATTTCACGACGCTCTCCAACTCCCTCGCGGCCCTGATCCTCGTTCTGGGGTCGGTCGTAGCGTGGAGATTCGAGAGCGACCCGGAGTGGTACCGCCGCCTCCTCGTTGTCGCTGTCGCCTACACGATGACAACGTGCGCCGTCTACAACGCGTTCCTCCGGCCCGTGTCCACGGCCCCCGACAGTTGGGGGAACGAGGTGCTGCACCTCGGGGCGCCGGTGAGCCTCGCCCTGCTGTGGCTGGCGTCACGGCGCACGGGGACGCTCCCCTGGCGCAGCATCCGCGGAGTTCTCGGTCTGCCTCTGGCCTGGCTGGGATACACAATGGCGCGCGGCGCCGTGACGGGGTGGTACCCGTATGACTTCCTCAATCCGCATCAGATCGGGGGAGTTGTCGCGGTCACCGGGTACGTCTGCGTCGCGTCATCGATCATCATCGCTGCCGCACTGGGCGCCATCGCGGTCACCCGCGTGCGTGCCTCACGCGTCGTCGATGTGCAGCGCGACGGCCGTGAGCAGCTGGTTGACACGCGGCGCACCCTCGGCGCGGAACACCTCGCGACCGCTGGGCGAGCGCAGCAGCAGCGTGGGCGTGGCCCGGATGCTGTCGGCTTCAGCCGACTCCGGGTGCGCGGCGACATCACGCTCGCGCGTCGTCACGACGGGAACCAGCCGCTCAACCTCGGCCACGGCCCGCCGCGCCGCCGTGCATGGCGCGCAGAACGCCGAGGTGTAGAGCACGATATCCATGCTCGGTTCAACGCTCGTCGTGCCGCGCCTGTTCCCGTTCGGCCATCGTCTCGTTCAGCTTGCCCAGCAGGTCGCGCAGGCGCCGGATCTCGTCGATCTCCCAGAGCGTCAGTCGCGAGCGCAGAACCGAGCGGTTGTCCTCCGAGACCGAGCTGAGGCCGGCACGAGCGCTGTCGGTGATCCCGACGAGCTGCGCCCGGCCGTCCGACGGGTCGGGGGTGCGCGTGACGAGCCCGAGATCTTCGAGCTGGCGCACGACGCGGCTGACGGCGCCCTTGTCCGACAGGAGGCGCTCGGCGATGACGCTCTGCTGCAGGTCGTCGCCGCGGTCGAGCTCACGGAGCAGCTTGTACCCGAAGACGGTGAGCTCGGGGTGCACAGATTCGGCGCGGGCGATCAGCACGCGACGCATCTGCGTGTACATCGCGGTGAACTCCCGCTCGACGTCGCTGATCGCGTTGTCATGATCCGAGGCGACGGCCTCGTGCTGATCCGCCATGGCCCACATTCTAACGAGCGTCCGCCTCGCGCCCATTCTGCTCGTCGCCTGCGGGCGGCGTGACGACGTCGAGCTGACCGGTGCGCGGTTCGGCGGCGACCGTCGCTTCGGCCAGCTGCGCGATCTCTTCGCCGGCCTCGTCCGCCGGAGTTTCGGCGAGTCGCTCGTGGTTGGTCTTGTCGCTGAGGCTCAGATTCGGCAGAAGTGCCACGGTGATGATCGTCACAATCGCGAGCGGCGCGGCGACGAGGAAGATGTCGGCAACAGCCTGCCCGTACACGGACTCGATGATGACCCGGATGCTGTCAGGGAGGTCCCTCATCGCGGGAAGCTGCCCGCCCGAGAGTTGATCGGCAACGGCGGCGCCCTTCTCGCCGAGCTTCGCGATGGCGGCCATCAAGTCGTCCGTGCGGTCGGCCATGAGGCTTGTCGCCTGCGAGCCAAGAACAGCACCGAGCGCTGAGATGCCGACGGTGCCCCCGAGGCTGCGGAAGAAGGCGACGCCGGAGCTGGCCACGCCGAGCTCGGAGGGGTCGACGGCGTTCTGCACGACGAGCACCATGTTCTGCATGATCATGCCGACACCGGCGCCGAGCAGCACCATGAATGCCGAGACGAGCACGAAGTTCGTGTCGTACCGGATCGTGCTCATGAGGAACATGCCCGCGGTCAGCATGATCGAGCCGGTCACCATGTACCGCTTCCACTTTCCGGTGCGGGTGATGATCGCTCCGACGACCGTGGACGACACGAGCATCCCGCCGATCATCGGGATCGTCATGAGCCCCGATTCCGTTGCTGTCGCGCCGCGGGCGAGCTGCATGTACTGGCTGAGGAACACCGCGGTGCCGAACATGGCGACGCCCACCGAGATGCTGCCGATGACGGCGAGCGTGAATGTGCGGTTCTTGAAGAGGGTGAGTGGGATGATCGGGTTCACGGCCCGGAACTCGACGATCATGAAGATGGCGAGCAGAACAAGCGAGCCCCCGACCATGAGGAACGTCTGCGTGCTCCACCAGTCGAATTGGTTGCCGGCCAGGCTCACCCAGATCAGCAGAAGCGAGACGCCTCCGGCCAGCAGCACGGTGCCCAGGTAGTCGATCGTGACGCGCTTCTGGGGGCGACGGGGCAGGTGAAGTGTCTTCTGGAGCAGGATGATCGCGATGATGGCGAAGGGGATGCCGACGAAGAAGTTCCAGCGCCAGTCGATGGCGTCTGTGAGGAACCCACCGATGAGCGGGCCGCCGACCGTGCCGACGCCCATGACCGCGCCGAAGAGCCCCATATACTTGCCGCGCTCGCGGGGGCTGAGGATGTCGGCCATGATGATCTGGCTGAGCGAGGTGAGTCCGCCGGCACCCAGCCCCTGGAACACGCGGCACGTGATCAGCATCCCCGGATCCTGCGAGAAGCCCGCAGCTGCGGACGCGGAGACGAAGACCACGAGTGCGATCTGGATGAGCAGTTTGCGGTTGAGGATGTCGGCGAGCTTGCCCCAGATCGGTGTCGACACGGTCGTCGCCAGAAGCGTTGCGGTTACCACCCAGGTGAATGACGCCTGGGAACCTCCGAGGTCGGCGATGATGATCGGCAGCGAGCTGCTGACGACAGTGCCGGCGAGGATCGACACGAACATGCCGGTGAGGAGGCCGGAGAGGGCCTGCAACACCTCACGATGCGACATTTTTGCGCGGGAAGCGGCAGGCGGGAGGGCGGTGGAAGATGATGTCACGCGGGGAGCTCCAGAGAGGGATCAGATCGTTGTATTCGTCAACAATAGAATTTATGGTTGACATAGCGCAACTAATTTCCTGCCAGGATGCCGCACTCACGGCGAACCCTCAGGCGGCGGCGTTCCGCGGCCGTCATCGACACCCACGGGAATCGCATGGCGACCACATAGCTGCTTCATAGGTTCCCGCGGATACTGGAGTCATGAGCATGTATCCCGAAGCATCCGAACCCGTGACGACGAAACTGACGCGCGTGGACGGCACGCCGATCCGTGTGCTCGCGGTCGACGACGAGGCGAGCCTGACCGATCTGATCAAGATGGCGTTGCGCTATGAGGGGTGGGATGTCCAGACCGCTGCCACCGGCCACGAGGCTCTGGCGAAGGCTCGTGAGTTCCGGCCCGATGTGATCGTGCTCGACATCATGCTCCCCGATCTCGACGGGATGAGCGTGCTGCACCGCCTGCGCGCCGATGGTGACGACGTTCCTGTTCTCTTCCTGACGGCTAAGGATGCTCTCGACGACCGCATCGCAGGCTTGACCGCCGGCGGCGATGACTACGTGACCAAGCCGTTCAGCCTCGAAGAAGTCGTCGCGCGCCTGCGCAGCTTGATCAGGCGTGCCACGCAATCGGCGACGGCCTCCGATTCCATCATCACCGTCGGCGATCTTGTGATCGACGAAGACAGCTATGAGGTCACGCGCGGGGGAGACCCCATTGAATTGACCGCGACGGAATTCGAGCTGCTGCGCTACCTCATGCGCAATCCGCGACGGGTTCTCAGCAAGCCGCAGATTCTCGACCGCGTGTGGAGCTACGAGTTCGGCGGCAAGGCGAGCGTCGTTGAGCTCTATATTTCATACCTTCGGAAGAAGATTGATGCCGGCCGTGAGCCGATGATCCACACCGTCAGGGGAGCCGGATACATGCTGAAGGCCGTGTGACGTGGGCCGCCATCAGCAGCGACCGCTGCGGCGCAGCCTCGTGCTCGCGACCGTTGCGTTCATCACGCTCTCGGCGCTGGTGATCGGGCTCGTCAGCGTTTTCAGCCTGCAGTCCATTCTGCTGAACCGCATAGACAGACAGCTTGTCGAGGCGGGCGCGCGGGCGGCAGCATCCGTCGGTCAGCACGCGCCGGACTCCACGGATGGCCCGGACTTCATCGGCTCACTTGGGCAGTCCATCGGCACCCTCGGTGCCGTGAGCGTCGACGGAACCGTCGTCGCCGGCGCCTATCTCGACCGGAACCTCAATAGCCCCTATCTCGACAACCAGCAGCTCGCCGCCCTGCAGGCCGGCGACATCGGCACACACCCTACGAGCATCTCGCTCGGCACGTCGCTCGGCAATTACCGCGTCGTCGCTGTGCCGCTTGACCAGCACGTCGCCATCATTGTCGGGCTGCCGCTGGCTGACATCGAAGCGACGATCTCGGAGCTCATCCTCGTGGTCGCCATCGTCGCGCTGGGCGCACTCGTGCTTTCGGGTGCGGGAGCGTACGGGCTCGTGCGGTTGACGCTTCGCCCTCTTGAGCGGGTGACTGCTGCCGCGACGACGGTGTCGACGATGACGCTCGACAGGGGAGACGTCGCGCTCGCCGTCAGGGTCCCGGACGACGATACCGACCCCCACACGGAGGTCGGTCGGGTCGGCCTGGCGATCAACCGCATGCTCGAGCACGTGTCGAACGCGCTGCAGGCCAGGCAGAGCAGCGAAGACAAGGTGCGCCGGTTTGTGTCTGACGCCAGCCACGAGCTCCGGACGCCGCTCGCATCGATCCGCGGATATGCGGAGCTGACGCGAATGAGCGGCGAGACGATCCCCGACGACACCTCGTACGCGCTGGGGCGCATCGAATCTGAATCCCGGCGCATGACGGATATTGTCGAGGATCTTCTGCTTCTCGCGCGGCTCGACGAGGGGCGACAGCTCGATGACGCAGCCGTCGAGCTGTCCGGGCTCGTCGAAGATGCCGTCTCGGATGCCCGTGCCGCAGCCGGTGATCACGAGTGGCGCGTCGTTGTGCCCGAGCATCCGGTCACGGTTCGCGGTGATCAGGGGCGGCTCTTCCAGGTGATCGTGAACCTGCTCGCAAACGCGCGCGTGCACACTCCGGCCGGAACGACGGTCGTGACGGAGCTGTCGGATGCTGGTGCGGAACACGCGGTCATCACTGTCACCGACGATGGCCCGGGTATTGACCCGGACGCCATCGACACGGTCTTCGAGCGCTTTGTGCGCGGGGATTCGTCACGAGCCCGCACCACGGGCAGCACCGGCCTCGGCCTCGCGATCGTTCAGGGAGTCATCGCTGCCCACGGGGGCGAGTCGAGTGTGACGAGCGAGCCGGGGGAGACGATCTTCCGGATCAGCCTGCCGCTGGCCCGGTAGTCTTCACGGGAGGCGGCGGTTCGCTGCTTGACACCGTGCGGAACCACTGCTTCACTCAATTGATTGAGTGGAATTGATATTTCACTATCTGAAATAGTGCGACGAATTGCGGACAGAGGGGTCAGCACAATGGGTCGATCACGCTCACAGACGACGGATGCTGGCGCACGGCCAGAAGACCAGAAGCTCAAGGCGTGGCCAACGCTTGCCTATGGCATCCAGCACGTCCTCACGATGTACGGGGGAATCATCGCCCCGCCGCTCGTCGTCGGCCAGGCGGCCGGGTTGTCAACAGCCGAGGTCGGACTGCTCATCACCTGCTGTCTGTTCATCGGCGGGCTCGCCACGCTGCTCCAGACGCTCGGCGTGCCGTTCTTCGGATCACAGCTTCCGCTCGTTCAGGGCGTCTCGTTCTCGGGTGTGGCCACGATGACGGCCATTCTTGACGGGGGAGGCGGCCTTCCACGTGTCTTCGGCGCGGTGATCGCCTCGTCAGTCATTGGGCTGCTCGTCGCCCCGTTCTTCGCGATGATCGTGAAGTTCTTCCCGCCCGTCGTTACGGGTGTCGTCATCACGGCCATCGGGCTCTCGCTGCTCCCCGTCGCCGGCGGCTGGGCGATGGGGGCCGACGCCGAGGCGCCCGACTACGGCTCTGTGGCGAACATCGGCATGGCCGCGCTCTCGCTCGCCCTCATCGTCGTTCTGTCGAAGTTCGGCACCCCGGCAATCTCGCGGCTGTCGATTCTGCTCTCGCTCGTGCTGTCGACGATCATCGCCGCGCTGCTCGGCATGGCCGACTTCTCCGCTGTGCTGGACGGCCCCATCTTCGCGGTGCCGACACCGTTCGCCTTTGGACTCCCGACGTTCGACATCGCGGCGATCATCTCGATGCTCATCGTGATCCTTGTCACCTTCACCGAGACGACGGCGGATATCCTTGCCGTCGGCGAGGTCGTGAAGACGAAGGTGACACAGAAGCGCATCGCTGCCGGCCTTCGCGCCGACATGATCTCCAGCGCCGTGTCCCCGATCTTCAACTCCTTCACCCAGAGCGCGTTCGCTCAGAACGTCGGTCTCGTGGCAATCACGAAGGTGTCGAGCCGATTTGTCGTCGCCACCGGTGGTGTCGTGCTCGTCGTCCTCGGCGTTCTGCCTGTTCTGGGGCGCGTTGTTGCGGCGATCCCCACACCGGTGCTCGGCGGAGTCGGAATCGCCCTGTTCGGCACCGTGGCGGCCAGTGGTATCAACACGCTGTCGAAGGTGGATTACCGCAACAACCTCAATCTCATCATCGTGGGGCTTGCACTGTCGTTCGGCATGCTGCCTCTTGTTCAGCCGACGATCTACGCGCAGTTCCCCAGCTGGTTCCAGGTCATCTTCCAGTCAGGAATCAGCTCGGCCACGGTCATGGCACTGCTGCTGAATATCGTGTTCAACCACATCGGGCGCCGGTCGACGAGCGAGGGCAGCGTCTTTGCCTCGGCGCCCGCGCGTGCCGTACCCGCAGAGCTCGTCCGCGCGCTCGAGGACGGCGACCATGTCGAGGGCGGAAAGCTTCTCGACACGCAGGGTGTCGAGATCCCGACACTGACCGCGGACGGCGACGCAACGGAGCGCTGATGGGCTCTCTCCAACCGAGGTCAACCGCCGATGTAGGACATCTCGATCTTGCGCCGTGAGCCCGGTGTCAGGCTCGCACGGCGTTCGGAATAGTTGTCGGCTCGATTCGCCCAGATCCCGCCGAGAGCTCCGTCGAGCTCGGCATCGGTGCACCCGGAACGCAGCAACGCTCGAAGGTCGTAGCCGGCATCGGCGAACAGACAGGTGAAGAGCTGCCCCTCCGTAGAGATGCGTGCGCGCGTGCAGGTTGAGCAGAACGCCTGCGTGACCGAGGCGATCACACCGATCTCGCCCGAACCGTCGCTGTAACGCCAGCGCGACGCCGTCTCACCTGTCGCCGTCGACTCCAGTGGTTCGAGCGGCATCTCTGCCGAGATGCGCGAAATGATCTCGTCCGCCGACACGACGTCGTCGAGCCGCCATCCGTTCGTCGACCCGACGTCCATGTACTCGATGAAACGAAGCACGTAGGGCGTGGTGGCGAAGTAGCGCGCCATGGGGACGACATCCTTGTCGTTGAGCCCCTTCTTGACGACCATGTTCACCTTGATGGGTCCGAGTCCGGCCTGGTGGGCGGCCTCGAGGCCGTCGAGCACCCGGGCGAGGGGGAACTTCACGTCGTTCATAGCCTGGAAGGTCCGCTCGTCGAGGGAGTCGATCGAGACGGTCACCCGGTCGAGCCCCGCCGCCTTGAGTGCGTCAGCCTTGACGGCGAGAGCGGAGCCGTTTGTCGTGAGCGCGATGTCGAGTGGGGCACCCTCCGGCGTCCGGATCTCGGCGAGCATCGCGATGAGCTCTTCGATCCCTCGTCTCAGCAGCGGCTCACCACCGGTGAGGCGAATCTTCCGCACCCCGCCGCGCGCTGCCGCCTGTGCGATGCGCGTGATCTCCTCGAACGTGAGCAGCTCCTCGCGCTCGAGGAAGGCGTAATCGCGCCCGAAGATCTCTTTCGGCATGCAGTAGACGCAGCGGAAATTGCATCGGTCGGTCACCGAGATGCGCAGGTCACGCAGACTCCGACCGCGGCGATCGGCGTCGAAAGGTGCTCCCGGTGCGCGTGGTCGGCGAAGCGCCGGCATTGGCAGCGAGAGCGGGGTGGAGCGGGCGCCAGACGATGTCGTCTCACGCGCAGGGTCTGTGGCCACGATCACCTCCGGGTAGCTCTCTCACCGTAACACTGCGGACGGGTATAGTTTCCACTATTCAAAATTAAGATTTCAAAAATCTGGACAGATGGTTTTCTTCCTGTTAGATTCAATCTCGCCCGCAACACGCTCGTCGATGATGATTACCGTGACAAATGCGATTCAACACAATTCACTGTTACCCGGTCGATGTTGAGCCGTTTTCACGCCCCGTGTCGTCCGGATTCCCTATCAGGAAGGTGACGGACGACGATGACCGTTCAAACCACGACGCGCAGCGACGAGAAGTATCTCGCGCGTGCCATCGACATTGCCACGCAGAACGTGAAGGAGCAGGGCGGCCCATTCGGCGCTCTGATCGTCACAGCAGATGGCCAGGAGTTCGCCGGAGTCAACCGGGTCACCGCGAACCTCGACCCGACAGCGCACGCTGAAGTCTCCGCGATCAGGGCGGCCTGCACCGGAGTGGGAAGCTTCGACCTCAGCGGTGCCGTTCTCTACACCAGCTGCGAACCGTGCCCCATGTGCCTCGCCTCATCGTTGTGGGCACGCCTCGACCGCATCGTGTTCGCAGCGAACCGCGACGACGCGGCACGCGCCGGCTTTGACGACGCTGCGTTCTACCGCTTCTTTGATGAGCCTCAGGTGCGCGACAGCATGCTCCCGGTCGCGGCGGTTCCGCTTGACGATCAGACGAGGACAGCTCCGTTCATCGAATGGGGCATCACGGCGAACCGCATCGAATATTGAGGAGGCCGTCATGACACAGACACGTTCTGAGACACGCGCACACGACGGCGACAGCGGCGAGCCCGGTTCGCGTTCGCTCCTCGATCGGTTCTTCAAGATTACCGAGCGGGGCTCGACGATACCCCGTGAGATACGAGGCGGCATCGTCACCTTCGTGACGATGGCCTACATCGTCATTCTCAACCCGCTGATCCTCGGTGGATATTCGGCGGATGCTGCGGCCACAGACGTCGCGGGAGGGTGGCTGCCCGCCGCTCAAGTCGGCGCGGTCACCGGCCTCACCGCCGGCGTCATCACGCTGCTGTTCGGCGTCGTCGCGAACCTGCCCTTCGGGCTTGCGGCCGGGCTCGGGATCAACTCGTTCCTCGCTGTGTCCGTGATCCACGATGTGACGTGGCCCGAGGCCATGGGGCTTGTGATCCTCAACGGCATCATCATTGTCGTCCTCGGGGCGACGGGAGCCCGCACAGCGATTTTTCGGGCCATCCCGAAAGAGCTCAAGGCGGCGATCACCGTCGGCATCGGATTGTTCATCGCGTTCATCGGCTTCGTTGACTCCGGCTTCGTCACGGCGGCGGAGGGAACTCCCGTGCAGCTCGGCGTCGGCGGCAGCATTGCCACACTGCCGACGGCGATCTTCGTCATTGCACTGCTGCTGATCGGCATCCTCGTCGCGCGCAAGGTGCCGGGCGGCATCCTGATCGGCATGGCTGTCTCGACAGTGCTCGCCATCATCGCGCAGGCGATCTGGAAACTGGAGCCTGGAGCGCCGGGCAGCTGGCACCTCAACGTGCCCGCGCTGCCGTCGACTGTCGTCTCGGTTCCCGACTTCTCTCTCGTCGGCAACTTCGATCTGTTCGGCTCGTTCGAGCGCATCGGTGCGCTCGCGGCCACCATGCTGGTGTTCACCCTCGTGTTCACGAACTTCTTTGACGCGATGGGGTCGATGACGGGACTGGCGAAGCAGGCTGGCCTCGCGCATAAGGACGGAACGTTCCCGCGCCTGCGTGCCGCATTCATCATCGAGGGTGCCGGAGCGATCGCCGGCGGCGCGACGTCGGGGTCGTCGAACACCGTGTTCGTCGACTCGGCATCCGGCATCGGCGAGGGGGCGCGCACCGGATTCGCCAGCGCGATCACGGGTGTGCTGTTCCTGGCATCCATGTTTCTCACACCGCTGACCGGCGTTGTGCCCATGGAAGTCGGGTCCGCCGCGCTCGTCGTCGTCGGGGCCATGATGATGGCGCAGATCACGGCGATCAAATTCACGAAGTTCTCGGTGGCGCTTCCCGCGTTCCTCACGATCGTGACGATGCCGCTGACGTACTCGATCGCCAACGGCATCGGGATCGGCTTCATCAGCTGGGCCGTCATCAACGTGGCCGCAGGCCGAGCGCGTAAGGTGCACTGGCTGCTGTGGCTCGTCGCTGCTGGGTTCGTGCTCTACTTCGTGCGCGGCCCGATCACGGCACTGCTTGGAGGCTAGTTCTCGAACCGGCTCAGAAGACCGGCTGCGACGCTCACGGCGATCGCAGCCGGTTCTTTTGCGCGGATGCTGTCGATGCCGATGGGCGTCTGGATGCGCTCGATCTCGTCGGCCGTGTGCCCAGCCTCGGTGAGCTTCTTGCGAAACCGAGCCCACTTGGCGCTTGAGCCGATGAGGCCGATCGAGGCGAGCCCCTCAGTGCGCAGTGCCAGGTCGCACAGCGCGAGGTCCTCGGCATGATCGTGCGTCATGATCAGCACGTGCGTGCCCTCGGGGAGCAGCCGCAGCACAGACTCTGGAACAGCCGCGTGGTGCACGTCGATCGTGGCGGTGCCGCCGTCGATCCCGGTGAGACCGTCGGCGGCGACAGCATCCTCTCGTGAATCGACGAGCGTGAGATGCAGGTCATGGCGTGCCAGGATGCGCGCGAGCTCGTGCCCGACGTGGCCCATGCCGAAGATGGCGACCGACGGCGACTGCCGCAGGGGTTCCAAAAGCATCGTGACCTCCCCTCCGCAACATTGCACGCCGTACTCCGCCGGTGCCTTATCGCTCAGGTTCAGCGTGATCAGCTCGGGTGACGCGGCACCAGACTCCAGCATCGCACGCGCACGGTCGGTGGCCGTGGCCTCAAGGTTGCCGCCGCCGATCGTGCCCCAGGTGTCGGATGCCGAGACGACCATCTTGGCGCCACCGTCACGCGGGGTATGCCCGCGCACGCTCGCGAGAGTCACGAGCACGTGACTCTCGCGGCGGTCGCGCAGAGCCTGAACGGCTCTGAGCCAGTCCATCATGCCCTCGCGAGGCTCGGCTCAGAGGCATCGGGGCGGGCATCGTCAGCGAGCGCGGCGGCACGCTGGAGCGCCCAGAACACGTTCTCCGGCGTGGCGGGCGAGGCCAGCTCGCACATCGTTCCGGCTGGGCCGAACGCGGCAGCCGCCTGGCGCAGCGCCTCGCGAGCGCTGAACGCGAGCATGAGCGGTGGTTCGCCAACGGCCTTCGACCCGTAGACCACGCCGTCCTCGTGCGCGCGGTCATAGAGCGTGACGTTGAACTCCTCGGGCATCTCCGAGAAGCTCGGCAGCTTGTACGTGCTCGCCGCCTGGGTGAGCAGGCGGCCGCGCCCCGGGCCGTCCGAGGAATCCCAACGCAGATCCTCGAGCGTCAGCCAGCCCATGCCCTGCACGAACCCGCCCTCAACCTGACCGATGTCAATGATGGGCGAGAGTGAGTCGCCCACGTCGTGAACGATATCGACCCGGCGAATGCGGTACGCACCCGTGAACCCGTCGACCTCGACCTCGGTGGCGGCCGCTCCGTACGCGAAGTACTTGAACGGCGAGCCGAACCAGGCCTCGGCGTCCCAGTGCAGCCCTTCGGTGCGATAGTACCCGGATGCTGACAGCTGGACCCGCTGCAGGTAGGCCTCCTGCGCCACGTCGTCGAACGTGACCGTGTCGTGCTGGCCGAGCGCCGTGACCTTCCCCTGCGAGAAGCGCACGTCGCTCGGGTTGGCGCGCAGCATGGTGGCAGCGACGCCAGCCATGCGGTCGCGAATCTGCTCGCACGCGTTTTTGACAGCGCCGCCGTTGAGGTCGGCACCGGTGCTCGCGGCTGTCGCCGACGTGTTCGGCACCTTGTCTGTGCGCGTCGGGGCGAGGCGCACGGCGGAGCGCGGCACGCCGAGCGCCGTCGCCGCGACCTGGATCATCTTGGTGTGCAGCCCCTGGCCCATCTCGGTGCCGCCATGGTTGATCAGCACAGAGCCGTCCTTGTACACAAGCACAAGGGCGCCGGCCTGATTGAACGCGGCAACGTTGAACGAGATGCCGAACTTGATCGGGGTGACGGCCAGCGCGCGCTTCGTGTGGGGATGCGTCGCATTGAACGCGGCTATTTCGGCGCTGCGCTCGCCGAAGCTCGCGTTCTCGAGCACCTGGTCCCAGATCTCGTGCATCCGCTCCGGGTGCCGCACGGGCTGACCATAGGGGGTCGCCTGACCGGCAACATAGAAGTTGCGTCGGCGCAGCTCGGCCGGGTCGATGCCGAGTTCGGGGGCACAGCGACCCATGATGTCCTCAATCACGAAGACTCCCTGAGGGCCGCCGAATCCGCGGAACGCCGTCTGCGACGTCTTGTTCGTCTTCGAGATGCGCCCGAGCGCCTCGATGTCGGGAATCCAGTACGCATTGTCGAGATGGCACAGGGCGCGCCCGAGCACGGCCTCGGAGAGGTCGAGGCTCCAGCCGCCGTCTGCGGTGAGCGTTGCCTTGAGCGCGAGGATCTTCCCGTCGTCATCGAAGCCCGCCGTCCAGCTGACGTGAAAGCCGTGGCGTTTGCCGGTGATCGTGATGTCCTGCGTGCGGTTGAGCCGGAGGCGAACGGGCCGCCCCGTGAGGGTCGTGCCGATCGCCGCGATTGCGGCGAGTCCGTGTGGCTGCATCTCCTTGCCGCCGAAGCCGCCGCCCATGCGGATGCACTGCACCGCTACCTCGTTGTTCGAGAGGCCGAGCACATGCGCCACGATCTCCTGCGTCTCAGACGGATGCTGCGTGCCAGCCTGAACGTAGAGCGTGCCGCCCTCGTCGTAGTAGGCGAGCGACGCCATGGTCTCGAGGTAGAAGTGCTCTTGGCCGCTGAACTCCGTGACGCCCTCGAACACCCGCGGAGCCGCCGCGAGAGCAGCATCCGCGTCGCCGCGGCGGGTGAGCCGCTGCGGGCCCTGGAACGACTCGGCCTCGATTGCCTCGCGCACCGTGATGAGCGAGGGGAGCGGTTCGTACTCGACGTCGACGGCGGCGGCGCCCAGTCGAGCCGCCTCGGGCGTCTCGCCGAGCACCCAGCACACGGCGTGACCGTAGTACATGACCTCGGTCGGGAAGAGCGGTTCATCGCCCTTGACGCCCGCATCGTTGATGCCCGGGACGTCGTCTGCCGTCAGCACGCGGACGACACCTGGAACCGCGAGCGCACCCTCAACATTCATACTGATGACGCGAGCGTGGGCGTGCGGTGCCTGGACAGGCCACGCGGTGAGGGCGTCGCTGCGCGTCGCGATGTCGTCTGTGTACAGAGCGGCTCCCGTGACATGACCGACAGCGCTCTCGTGGGGTTCGCGGACCCCGACGACGGGATTCTCTGGGCGTTCCGACAGGGCGCTCATGCTCCCACCTCCTCGTGCTCCGCGGCCTGGGCAAAGAATTTGAGCACCGCCTGCGAGAGCATGATGCTGCGGTACTCGCTGCTCGCACGGTGGTCGCTCATGGGTGTTCCTTCACCGGCGAGGGATGCTGCGGCAGCCTGCGCCGTCTGGGCCGTCCATGGCTTGCCGACGAGCAGATCTTCGGTGCGCAGCCCACGTATCGGCGTTGCGGCAACGCCTCCGAGTCCGATCCGGGCCCGGGTGATGATGCCGTTCTCTGTGTCGACGGCGAATGCCACGGCGACGCTGGAGATGTCGTCGAAGCGGCGCTTCGCGATCTTGTGAAATGCGGTCTCCGTCGCGAGGGGGAGGGGAATGCGGATGGCGCGGATCAGCTCGTCACCGGCGCGCACCGTCTGTCGGTAGCCGGTGAAGTACTCGGAGAGGGGAACGATGCGTTCACCTCGCGCCGAGGCCAGGACCACGCTCGCGTCGAGCGCGAGAAGTGCGGGCGGGGCATCGCCGATGGGGGAGCCCGTGCCGATGTTGCCGCCGATGGTTGCCCGGTTGCGGATGAGCCGCGAGGCGAACTGCGGGAACAGCTGAGCAAGCAGCGGAACGCGACCGCCCAGGTAGCGTTCGGCCTCGGAAAGCGTGACGGCGGCGCCGATCTCGATGACCGAGTCGTCCATCGTCAGGCCCCGTAGCTCCGGGAGGCTGTCGATCGCGACGACGAGCGGCACGCGGCGTCCCTTGATGTTCACGTCGACGCCCCAGTCGGTCGAGCCGGCCACGATCACGGCGTCGGGATCATCAGCGATCATCGCTAGGGCATCGGCGAGGGATGCTGGTCGCACGAAGCGTCCGTCATCGGCGGCGTAGTCCGTTGCGGCGGGCTCGGGCGGTGCGCTGTCGCGCCGGGCGGCCAGCGCGTCGTCTGCGGCAGGCTGTCCCAGGTCGTATGCGGCGTCACGGATGGGGCGATACCCCGTGCACCGGCACAGGTTGCCGCTCAGCGCGTGCAGGTCGAAGCCGTTCTCACCGTGCTCGCCGTCCTCGGGATGCTCGCAGGGGGTGCGGTCGCCGCGGTAGTACTCGGCGGCCATGCTGCAGGCGAAGCCCGGCGTGCAGTAGCCGCACTGGGAGCCGCCGGCCTCGGCGAGCTTTTCTTGAACCGGGTGGAGCGCGTCATCCGAGGCGAGACCCTCCGACGTCACGACCTCGCCGCCGTCAAGAGCCGCGGCGGGAATCAAGCAGGAGTTGACGCTTGTCCATCTGCTGCCGCCTGTGCCGTCTGGCTGCGCCACCATGACGGCGCACGCACCGCACTCACCTTCAGCGCAGCCCTCTTTGCTGCCGGTCAGCCGGTTGGCACGCAGCCAATCCAGCGCGTTCTCATGAGCGCGGATCCCGCAGAGCGAGCGCTTCTGCCCGTTGACGGTCACATCCATGTGTCAGGCTCCTTGTCGATCCGAGGTGGCGTTCGCCTCGAACCGCCGTACCTCGTCATACGGTGGGAATACGCGCCGATTGGCGCCGCCCTGCGCCGTCAACGACGGCGTGCTGAGATTCTACCCTGCCCGAGTGGCAACGTCCAATAATTCGGAAATCCCTTTTCGCATCGCGGATATTACCTTGAGGTGTCGGAATCGCGTGCTCGGCGTTTGAATCCGAACCACCCGCGACTGTCTTCCTGTGGAAGGTAGAAGTCGGCATCCACGCCGTTCCAGATGGGCTCGGCGCCGTCGGTGCCTGGTTCAGGGCGTGCGTCGTCGTCTGCTGTCGTCATGGCATCTCCCTTGAAATTCCATATGGCAAAATCTAACTCTTGCAATATGGAAAGAATAGGAATTCGCGGACGGTGCGTCAAGGGTGCGGCCCCGTGGATTTGTCATTGCTGTCTCGGTCGCGTAATCTTTGTCGTACCGAAGACCGTTGGTCTGTGGTGCGCAGAAGTGCGCACGCACGAAGGTTCTCGTTTCGAGAACGGCCCGCGCAGGTGGAATCGAAGTTTTCGCAGTTCTCTGCATCAGCTCCGCGCCTCCTGTGCCGGAGCTTTTTTCATGAACGCAGCCACCACGGTGTCAGGGCGCGTCGCTTCCGCGACGCGCGTACGCATACATAAGGAGTGGCCATGGCGAACAAGGAAGCCGCGGTTGCCGAGCTCACTGAGAAGTTTCAGGGCTCGACTGCCGTTCTGCTGACCGAGTATCGCGGCCTCACTGTGGGGCAGCTCAAGGAGCTGCGCAAGTCCATCAGTGCGGACGCAACCTACGCCGTGGTGAAGAACACGCTGACCAAGATCGCTGCGAACAACGCGGGCCTGTCATCGCTCAACGATGACCTGACCGGACCGTCCGCTATCGCGTTCGTGCACGGTGACCCTGTTGCCGTCGCCAAGGGTCTGCGTGCCTTTGCCAAGGCGAACCCTTCTCTGGTGATCAAGGGTGGTTACTTCGACGGTAACCCTCTGACCGCCGAAGAGGTAGGCAAGCTCGCCGACCTCGAGTCCCGCGAAGTCATGCTGGCGAAGCTCGCCGGTGCCTTCAAGGCCTCGCTGTTCGGAGCCGCATATCTGTTCAACGCACCGCTGTCGAAGGCCGTTCGCACGGTCGACGCGCTGCGCGAAAAGCAGGAGTCCGCTGCGTAAGGCGTATGCCTACTACAGCGGTGAGTAACGAAAAACAAGGAGAAAACAATGGCAAAGCTGTCAACTGAGGAGCTCATCGAGGGCTTCAAGGAGCTCTCGCTCATCGAGCTCAACGAGTTCGTCAAGGCATTCGAGGAGACCTTCGAGGTCACCGCTGCTGCTCCCGTCGCCGTTGCTGGTGCGGCTCCGGCCGCCGGTGGCGCCGCTGCCGAGGAAGAGGCAGAGGAGCAGACCGAATTCGACGTCATTCTTGAGGCCGCTGGCGACAAGAAGATCCAGGTCATCAAGGTCGTCCGCGAGCTCACCTCGCTCGGCCTCGGCGACGCCAAGGGTCTCGTCGATGGTGCACCCAAGCCCGTTGTCGAGGGTGCCAACAAGGAGACCGCTGACAAGGCGAAGGCTGCTCTCGAAGAGGCCGGCGCCACTGTCACACTCAAGTAATCACGTCCCTGCCGGGACAATCGTGATTCCAGAAGGCTCTGCTCCCCGTGGGAGCAGAGCCTTCTGTGGTTAACGTTGGTTTGATCTATAGATAGGCTATATAGATAATGGCAGATATGATCGACGGCTCGCGCTCCGAAGGCGACAGCGGGCCGGAAGAACTCATCGGTGAACTCGTCGTATCGGCGCACCGGCTCACTCGGCTTGCCGCGCAGGCTCTTGTGGACCCGCAGAACCCCGCTGTGTGGCGCACTGTTTCGGCGCTCCGATCTCTGGGGCCGACACGGCTCGGTGAACTTGCACGGCAGTCTCGTGTGACGCAGCCGACGATGACGAAGATCGTCCAGCACTTGGTTGAGCTGGGATGGGCGAGCCGGGTTGTCGATCCGGACGATGCGCGAGCGCAGGTGCTCGACGTGACGGAAAGCGGTGTCGCTGCGCTCGATGAGTGGCGCCGTGCCCTCGCGCGTTCCCTCGCCCCGTATTTTGCCGATCTCAGCGCGGAGGACGTACGCGTGATCACTCGCACGCTCGAGATCGTGAATGACCGGACATCAGTTGGTGGTGTCACTTCAACAAGTTAAAGGAGATCCTCTCTCGTGAAAGCAGCCTCTGACGGTGGTATGCGTGACATCCTGAAGCAGCCGAAGTCCGTATGGGCAGTGGCATTCGCTGCAGTCATCGCGTTCATGGGCATCGGCCTCGTCGACCCGATTCTTCCGAGCATTGCCGAAGACCTTCAGGCCACACCGACAGAGACGGAAATGCTCTTCACGAGCTACCTCGCCGTCACCGGCCTCGCCATGTTCTTCACGAGCTGGCTGTCGAGCAGGCTCGGGGCTAAGCGCACTCTCATGTTCGGGCTGGTGCTGATCGTCGCCTTCGCCCTCTTTGCCGCGCTTTCGAACGACGTGGAGGCTGTCATCGGGTTCCGCGCCGGCTGGGGGCTGGGAAACGCACTCTTCATCTCGACGGCTCTCGCGACGATCGTCGGTGCTGCCGCCGGGGGATCAAGCGCAGCAATTATTCTCTACGAGGCCGCGCTTGGCCTCGGCATCGCCATCGGGCCGCTGCTCGGCGGCCTGCTTGGTCACATCAGCTGGCGCGGACCGTTCTTCGGCACTGCCGTGCTCATGGCCCTCGGGTTCATCGCCATTGTCACTCTGCTGAAGACGGACTCCAGCGCCAACGCGCGCGTTGACCCGATTCCCCTGTCAGCGCCATTCCGCGCACTGGGACGGCCGGCACTCGGACTACTCGCGATCGCTGCACTGTTTTACAACATGGCGTTCTTCGTTTTGCTCGCCTACTCGCCGTTCCCCCTCGGGCTTCCCGCTATGGGCCTCGGCTTCACGTTCTTTGGCTGGGGGGTCGGCCTCGCGATCACGAGCGTCTTCCTCGCTCCGTTCCTGACGGCACGTCTGCATCGCACGACCGTCCTGCGCATCGCGCTCGCTCTACTGGCGCTGACGCTCGTCGCCGCTGGGATTTTCATCGACAGCATCCCCGGCCTGATCGGCTGCATCGTCTTCGGCGGCCTCGTGCTCGGCGTCCTCAACACCGTGCTCACGGAATCGGTCATGGAGGCCACGGACCTGCCGCGATCCGTCGCCTCGTCAGCCTACTCGGGTGTGCGCTTCGTGGGTGGGGCTATCGCCCCGACGGCTGCGACGATGCTCGCCGATGGTTTCGGTGCTCCCGTTCCGTATTACGTTGCCGCGGGTGCCGCGTTCATCTCGTTCCTCGTCGTGCTCGGTGGCCATCGCGTGCTGCGACGGGTGAACACGTCGATCGAGAGCGAGCTTGAAGAGGCCACAGCGATCGCGGCGGGTGACGCCTCCTGACGGTGATCAGCGCGTCGGTGCCGCGCTCGTCGAGTTGCGCACCCTGAGCCGTGTCTGGTGAAAGACGACGCCCGCGGCCGGCTCGACCCCGCGGTCGATCGCGGACAGGAGCGTGTCGACGATCTGGCTGCCCTGATCGCGAGGTGACTGCTCGAACGTCGTGAGGGCGAACATCGGCGCGCACTCGTGGCCGTCGATGCCGATCACGCTCAGCTGGCCCGGAACATCGATGCCGAGCCTTCGCGCGGCGATGATTGCCCCGATCGCGATCTCGTCGCAGGCGGCGAAGACCGCGGTCGGGCGATTGCGTGCATCAGTGAGTACGTCGACGGCTGCCTCGTAGCCGCCGGGGATGCTCATATCGGCGTCGAGGATCCGCGGGTGCGGGAGCCCGGCAGCATCCATCGCCTGGTCGTATCCGAGACGTCGCTTGCGTGGAACCGAGAAATCGGTGCGCGGGCCGGAGTCCCCTCCGATATGGACGATGTCGGTATGTCCGAGCTCCACTAGGTGTTCCGTTGCCAGGCGCGCGACGCCCACGTCGTCGATGGCGATGGAGGCGATCCCCGGAATATGGCCGCCGATGCCAACGAGGGGGCGACCCAGCCCGCGCAGATGACGCACGTCGGATTCGGCCGGCTCGACGGCGACGGCGATGACGCCGTCAAAGCGCTGGCGGGCAAGAAAATAGTCGAAGACGTCGTCGCTCCGCTCGCTGGGGTGCACGTTGTACAGCGTCATGTCGTAGCCATGCGTACGCAGCTCGGACTCGATTCCCTCGAGGACCTCGCCGAAGAACCAGCGTGAGATGAAGGGAATCATGACGCCGACGGACTTCGTGCGACCCGTGACGAGACTCGCTGCCGTGTTCGACGCCACATAGCCGAGCTTCGCGGCGGCAGCCGAGACCTTCTGCCGTGTCGCCTCCGAGACGTACCCGCCGCCCGAGAGCGCTCTGCTCGCCGTCGATTTGGAGACGCCGGCGAGTTTGGCAACATCAGCGAGAGCGCTCATGGTGTCCTCCGTCGGCTTCTATGGAACACGGTGCGAACATCCGGTGTCACCGGGATTCTCGCCCGAGGCGACAGTACCGCAGATTGGATCGTTCTGGAACCGATTCCCGAAACGCAACGGGCAGTGAGAGCGCTCCCATTTGGGATGAGAGGGAAACCAAGGGGATATCCATTTGTGATCTTGATGGCTTGTGCGTCTGATGAGAGCCAAGTAGGTTATGAACTGGAACCGGTTCCTGACGGTTTCTCGGGTAACACCACCCGCCCTGCATCACTCGACGAGGAGGATAACGATGAGGTTCACACAGCGCGGCAGACGCGTTCTCATCCCATTAGCATTTGCCGGAGTCGCCGGCCTGGCGCTCACGGGGTGCACGGGCGACATCGCGGCCCAAGACAAAGAGGACGTCGATTGCGCACCGTACGAGGAGTACGGCACATTCGAGAACGAGTCGGTGTCGATCGCGGGCACCATCGTTGACACCGAGGCCGACCTCATGACGAAGACCTGGCAGGACTTCGCTGCCTGCACGGGCATTGAGGTCAACTATCAGGGCTCGCAGGAGTTCGAGACTCAGATCGCCGTACAGGCGAAGGCCGGAAACGCTCCCGATATCGGCATCGTTCCGCAGCCTGGGCTCTTCAACACGCTCGCCGAGGGCGGCTACCTCAAACCGGCATCGCAGGCTGTGGAAGACCACGTTGACGAGTTCTGGTCGGAAGACTGGAAGACCTACGGCACCTACGACGGCGAGTTCTACGCCGCCCCGCTCATGGCGAGTGTCAAGGGTTACATCTGGTATTCGCCGAGTGAGTTCGAGGAAAAGGGATACGAGATCCCGACCACGCTCGACGAGCTCAAGGAACTCAGCGAGACCATCGCCGCCGAAGGTGACCACAAGCCCTGGTGTGCCGGCATGGAATCCGGCGAGGCGAGCGGCTGGCCGGGGACGGACTGGATCGAAGACTTCGTCATCCGCCAGGCCGGACCGGACGTGTACGACCAGTGGGTTGAACACGAGATCCCGTTCAACGACCCGGCAATCGTCAAGGCCTTCGACTCCGCAGGCGAGTACCTGAAGAACCCTGACATGGTCAACGGCGGACTCGGCGATGTCTCGACGATCATCTCGACGGCATTCGGTGACGCGGGACTCCCGATCCTTGACGGCGAATGCTCCCTGCACCACCAGGCATCGTTCTATGAGGGCTTCTGGCCCGAGGGAACGAAGGTCGCCGCTGACGGTGATGTGTATGCGTTCCTGATGCCGCCGACATCCGCAGACGCGGGTCAGGCCGTGACCGGCGGCGGAGAGCTCGTCGTCGCGTTCACCGAGAGCGACGCCGTTGAAGCGGTTCGCGCTTACCTGTCGAGCGACACGTGGGCGAACAAGCGCGTCTCGCTCGGCGGTGTGATCAGCGCGAACTCGGGTCTCGACCCGGAGAACGCGGGAAGCGACATCTTGAAGGACAGCGTCGAGATTCTGCAGAACCCGGACACCGTGTTCCGCTTCGACGGCTCTGACCTCATGCCGAGCGCCGTGGGCGCCTCGTCGTTCTGGACGGGCATCATCGAGTGGCTGAACGGCAAGAGCTCGGAGGATGTCACGGACACCATCGAGTCCAGCTGGCCCAGCAGCTGAACGCCCTGAGTGTAGGTGAGGCGCCAGCTGGCGCCTCACCTACACTCACTCTCGCTTCACGGAAAGGCGTCTCACCATGACGACTGCTGATCTCATCGGAAAGATCATTCAGCTGGTCGGCGGCCTGGCGATCTTCGCGGCGGTGATCGGGATTCTCCTGCTCCTCCTCGGGCGCGCGCCCAGACGGGGAAAGACCGTCTGGCAGATCCTCGGTTTTCTTGCCCCCGCGATGATCCTCCTCACCGTCGGCCTCATCTATCCGGCGATTCGCACGACGCTCCTGTCATTCACGAATCGCAATGGTGAGTGGAACGGCGTGGACAACTTCATTTGGATGTTCACCCAGCCGACGATTCTCCAGACCCTGCTCAACACGGTGCTCTGGGTCATTCTTGTCCCCACCATCTCAACGGCGGTCGGCCTCGCCTACGCCGTGTTCATTGATAAGTCTCGGGGCGAGAAGGTCTACAAGGCGCTCGTGTTCATGCCGATGGCGATTTCGTTCGTCGGAGCGAGCGTCATCTGGAAGTTCGTGTACGACTACCGTGCAGGCGACCGGGATCAGATCGGTTTGCTCAATCAGATCGTCGTGTGGTTCGGTGGCGACCCCGTGCAATGGTTGCAGTCGAGCCCGATTAACACATTCCTGCTCATCATTGTGATGATCTGGATTCAGACCGGATTCGCCATGGTCGTGCTCTCGGCAGCGATCAAAGCGATCCCCGCCGACCAGCTTGAGGCGGCAGAACTTGACGGCACGAATGCGTGGCAGCGATTCCGGAACGTCACGCTTCCCGGCATCCGGGGCTCTCTCGTCGTCGTCGTCACGACGATCACGATCGCGACGCTCAAGGTGTTCGACATCGTGCGCACGATGACGGCCGGTAACTTCGGGTCGAGCGTCGTCGCCAATGAGATGTACACCCAGGCCTTCCGTGCGAACGAGCCCGGGCGCGGGTCGGCACTCGCGCTCGTGCTGTTCATCATGGTGCTCCCGATCGTCGTCTACAACGTGAGGGTGCTTCGGCAGCAGAGGGAGATCCGATGAGCACGACACCAACGACCGCCGCGGTGACGACGCCCGGCAAGGCAGGCAAGGACGGCTTCGACCAGGGGCCGAGCAAGCGGGTCAGGCGCCGCCTGACCTCGCGCACAGCATCAGCGTTCGCGCTGATCATCGCCGTCATCTGGACGATCCCGACGTTCGGGCTCTTCGTCTCGTCATTCCGCCCCGCCGAGCTGCTTCAGTCGACAGGCTGGTGGACGATCTTCCAGAACCCGGGCTTCACGCTCGACAACTACCAGGAGGTGCTGCTCTCAGCATCCGCCTCATCACCGCAGCTCGGCGCGTACTTCGTTAATTCGCTCGCAATCGCGATTCCGGGGACGATCTTCCCGATCATCCTGGGCGCCATGGCGGCGTATGTCTTCGCGTGGATTCGCTTCCGCGGGTCGAACTGGCTGTTCATCTTCGTGTTCGCGCTGCAGATCGTTCCGCTGCAGATGGCCCTGTTGCCCCTGCTGCAGCTGACCGTTCAGCTGCTCAAGCCGATTCAGGGTGTGATTCACGACATCATCCCGATGATTCCGGAGCAGAGCTACCTCTCCATCTGGGTGGCGCACACGATCTTCGGGCTTCCGCTCGTGATCTTCCTGCTGCACAACTTCATCTCCGAGATTCCCGGCGATGTGATCGAGGCGGCACGAGTGGACGGCGCGAACCACGCGCAGATCTTCTTCCGGATCGTGATTCCGCTGGCGATGCCGGCGCTCGCCTCGGTGGCGATCTTCCAGTTCCTCTGGGTCTGGAACGACCTGCTCGTTGCCCTGATCTTCTCGGGAGGAACGCAAGATGTTGCGCCACTGACGCAGAGGCTGGCAGAGCTCACCGGAACGCGCGGTCAGGACTGGCAGAGGCTGACAGCATCCGCTTTCGTCTCGCTCATCGTGCCGCTTATCGTGTTCTTCAGCCTGCAGCGGTACTTCGTACGTGGTCTGCTCGCCGGGTCGACGAAGGGCTGACCGGCGCGTTCGCCGAAAGCGTCGCGTTCGCGCCCACACTCATGCCCTCATCTGCATAAGGTGAGGGCATGAGCATGCGCGGCGGTCGACCTGTGGGCGGCGCCGCGCGTGCAGACGCCAACGCGTTGAAGAGGGAGAACGCGAGCGCACCGCAGATTCCGCATCTTTTCCGCCGCATTATGGCGCTGTTCCGGCCGCATAAGCTCGCGGTCTCGCTCACCGTCGCCGTCGTGCTCGTCACCGCGGCGATCTCGGTGATTCCGCCGCTGCTCGTCGAGGACGCCTTCGACGTGGGGCTCTTTCCGCCATCCGGGTCACCGAACCTCGACGCTCTGGGCGTCATCGTCGCGGCGATGATCGGCCTCTATGTGCTGTCTGCCGGGCTCGGGGTCGGGCAGGCGTACCTGACGGCCTCCGTGGGCAACAGTGTGATGGGCGAGCTGCGCGTGACGCTGTTTGAGCGGCTGCAGGCGATGGAGCTGAGCTTCTTCACTCGCACGAAGACCGGGGTGATCCAATCGCGCCTGCAGAACGACGTCGGCGGCGTCGCAAACGCACTGACGAACACGGTCTCGAGCGTGCTCGGCAATACAGTGAACGTCATCGCCGCGTTCGTCGCGATGGTGCTGATCAGCTGGCAGCTCACCGTCGTCGCCCTGATCCTGATGCCCATCCTCGTCTTCGTACAGCGACGCGTCGGCCAGGTCCGGGCGCGCATTGCCGGGCAGGCACAGGAATCGCTGTCCGACATGACAGCGATCACGCAAGAGACCCTCAGCGTCTCGGGGATTCTGCTGTCGAAGACCTTCAACAGGCAGCGCTCCGAGATCGACCGCTACAGCGACGCGAACCGCACGCAGATCCGTCTGCAGGTGCGGCAGGCGATGAGCGGTCAGGGATTCTTCGCCCTCGTCAATATCTTCATGTCGTCGATTCCCGCCATCGTGTATCTGTGCGCCGGGTTCCTCATCACCGGCGGAATCGGTGACATCACGGCGGGCGCGATCGTCGCGTTCACGACCGTGCAGTCCCGCCTGCTCTTTCCGCTCACGAGCCTCATGCGCGTCGCCCTCGACCTGCAGACCTCCGGCGCTCTGTTTGCGCGCATCTTCGAATACCTCGACCTCGCACCCGCGATCACCGAGAGCCCGGACGCCGTGGATGTCGCCGATGCTCCGGGCCCAATCGGCAGTGTGCGCTTCGAGAACGTGAGCTTTCGCTACCCGGATGCTCCCGAGAAGTCACGGCCCACGCTCGATTCTGTCTCGTTCGCCATCGAACCGGGCGAGTTCGCGGCGTTCGTCGGCCCGTCCGGAGCGGGCAAGACGACGATCTCGTATCTGGTTGCCCGGCTCTACGATGCCTCAAGCGGAACAGTGCGATTCGCGGGGCACGATGTGCGGGAGCTCACACAGGGGTCGATCATCGACAACATCGGCATCGTGAGTCAAGAGACCTATCTGTTTCACGCGTCGATCGCCGAGAACCTGCGCTACGCGAAGCCGGAGGCGACGGATGCTGAGCTTGAAGTCGCCGCGCGAGCGGCGAACATCCACGACACGATCGCGGCGTTCCCCGAAGGGTACGACACAACGGTGGGGGAACGCGGCTACCGGCTCTCCGGCGGTGAGAAGCAGCGCCTCGCGATCGCCCGCGTGATGCTCAAGGATCCGCCCGTTATGCTGCTCGACGAGGCGACCAGCGCGCTCGACTCGCTCTCGGAACGCGTTGTGCAGCGGGCACTCGACGCCGCATCGCAGGGGCGCACGACGATCGCCATCGCCCACCGGCTGTCGACGATCGTTGGCGCTGACCGCATCCTGGTCATCGACGGCGGACGCATCGCCGAACAGGGCACACACGACGAACTCGTACAGGCCGACGGCGTGTACGCGCGAATGTACCGCGAGCAGTCGGGCGGGCACGGTGTGTCACAGCATCCGTCATAGTCATCCATGCCCAGGGCGCGCGTATTAGGCTCGAAGCGACGCCAGAAGCGACACGACCTTGAAACGGATACACTCACGTGAAGTACGCCTCATCCATCACTGATCTCATCGGTGACACCCCTCTCGTCAAGCTCAACAGGGTGACAGAGGGCATTGCCGCAACCGTGCTCGTGAAGCTGGAGTACCTCAACCCGGGCGGCTCCTCGAAGGACCGCATCGCCGAGCGCATCATCGATGCGGCCGAAGAGGCGGGCGACCTGAAGCCGGGCGGCACCATCGTCGAGCCGACGTCGGGAAACACCGGGGTCGGGCTCGCGCTTATCGCGCAGCAGCGCGGCTACCGCTGCGTGTTCGTGCTGCCGGACAAGGTGGGGGAGGACAAGCGCAACGTCCTCACAGCTTACGGGGCAGAGATCGTCGTCACGCCGACATCGGTGGCGCCGGACGACCCCGACTCGTATTACTCGGTCTCCGACCGGCTCGCGCGTGAGATTCCCGGCGCCTTCAAGCCCAATCAGTACTTCAACCAGAACGGGCCGCGCAGTCACTACGAAACCACCGGCCCTGAGATCTGGCGCGATACCGATGGTGCCGTCACGCACTTCGTCGCGGGCGTCGGCACCGGCGGAACCATCACGGGGACCGGACGGTACCTGCGTGAGGTTTCGGACGGTGCCGTGCGCATCATCGGATCGGATCCACACGGCTCCGTGTACTCGGGTGGTTCCGGGCGACCATACCTCGTCGAGGGAGTCGGTGAGGACTTCTGGCCGGGCGCGTACGACCCGAGCGTCGTCGATGAGGTCATCGCGGTGAGCGATGCCGAGTCGTTCGCCATGACCCGGCGCCTCGCCCGCGAGGAGGGGCTGCTGGTGGGCGGCTCGAGCGGCATGGCCGTCGTCAGCGCTCTCAAGGCGGCGCAGGACCTGCCCGCGGATGCTGTGGTCGTCGTGCTTCTGCCCGATGGTGGCCGCGGCTACCTCGGCAAGATCTTCAACGACGACTGGATGCGCTCATACGGGTTCCTCGACGACCCCGAGGAACGCACGATCTCGGATGTCGTCACAGGCAAGACCGGCGAACTGCCGGCGCTCGTGCACGTGCACCCGACAGACACGGTGCGCGACGCCATTCAGATCATGACCGAATATGGCGTCTCGCAGCTGCCGGTTCTCACGGCTGAGCCGCCCGTTGTGATGGGAGAGGTTGCGGGCTCGATCAACGAAAGCGATCTGCTCGAGCGCGTGTTCTCGGGCGACACCGCGATGAACGATGCCGTGTCGTCGGTGATCGGCGACCCCCTTCCCCTCGTCGGAACCGGAGCGACTGTCGCGGCGGCACGTGCCGAGCTGACAGCATCCGATGCTCTTCTCGTCACCCACGAGGGCAACCCGGTGGCCGTGCTCACGCGCCAGGACCTCCTCACCTTCTTCAGCAGCTGATCGATACCGGATGCTGCCGCACGAGGCAGCGCATGAAAGGACCTCATGTCGACACACCCTGGCTTTTCCACTCGCGCCGTTCACGCCGGACAGGCGCCGGATCGAACAACGGGAGCGGTGATCCCGCCGATCCACCTGACGTCGACGCACCTGCAGGACGGCATCGGCAACCTGCGCGAGGGCTACGAGTACGGTCGTGCGGGCAATCCGACGCGGGCCGCGCTCGAGCAGCAGCTCGCCGCGCTTGAGGGGGCCGCGCACGGAATCTCGTTCTCGTCCGGTCTGGCTGCTGAAGACGCGTTGCTGCGCGGCATCCTGAAGCCGGGCGATCACATCGTCATCGGCAACGATGTGTACGGCGGAACATACCGGCTCATCGCGAAGATCTTCGACGCGTGGGGCGTCACACACTCCGTCGTCGACCTGGGCAACCTGCGCGAGGTGCAGGGTGCGCTGCGCGCCGAGACGAAGGTGCTCTGGGTCGAGACGCCGTCGAACCCGCTCATGAAAGTGACAGACATCGCCGAGCTGGCTGAAGTGGGGCATGCCGCCGGAGTGACCGTCGTCGTGGACAACACGTTTGCGACTCCGGCGCTGCAGCAGCCGCTCGCGCTCGGTGCCGACGTCGTTGTGCACTCGACGACGAAGTACCTCGGCGGGCATTCCGACGTGATCGGCGGTGCCATCGTTCTGAACGACGACGCGCTGTACGAGACTGTGCGATTCCAACACTTCGCGGCGGGTGCGGTGTCGAGTCCGTTCGATGCCTACCTGACCTCGCGCGGCATCAAGACGCTGGACGTCCGCATGGAGCGCCACTCGGCAAACGCGCAGAAAATCGCCGAGTTCCTCGAGGGACGCGCGGGCGTGGAGCGTGTCTACTACCCGGGCCTCGAGTCGCACCCGGGGCACGCGCTGGCGGCGCAGCAGATGTCGCGATTCGGCGGGATGCTGTCTGTCGCGCTCTCCGGAGGAGAGAAGGCGGCGCGGCGCTTCGCCGAGCGACTGAGCGTCTTCACGCTCGCCGAGTCGCTGGGCGGAGTCGAGTCGCTCGTCAACTATCCGAGTGCGATGACGCATGCGTCCGTGGCCGGAACAGATCTTGCCGTGCCCGAGAACGTCGTGCGGCTCTCTGTCGGCATCGAAGACGTCGATGATCTGCTTGCCGACGTTGATGGCGCGCTCGCCCGCACGTCGAAGAAGCGCTGACCCGACCGCTTCCACTCAGCGCGGCTACGCGGGAGGCGGAGCCACCTCGGGCCAGCGCCGCGGTCCCGTCCCGGCCTCACCGAGTGAGTCGTCTGGGTTCTGCAGCGAGCAGTTCTTGAGGCTCAGGCAGCCGCAGCCGATGCAGCCGTCGAGGTCGTTGCGCAGGTGCTGCAGGGCGGCGATGCGCTCGTCGAGCTGGGCGCGCCACCCGGCCGAGAGCCGCGCCCAGTCGCGCTTGGTCGGGGTGCGGCCGTCCGGAAGCGAGTCGAGGGCGGCCCTGATGTCGGCCAGCGACATGCCGACACGCTGTGACGTGCGGATGAACGCGACGCGTCTGAGTGTGTCTCGGCGATAGCGGCGTTGATTGCCGCCCGTCCGCTCGGCTGTGATGAGCCCGTTTCGTTCATAGAAGTGCAGGGCGGATGCTGTGACGCCGCTGCGTTTCGACAGCTCGCCGATCGTCAGGTCGTGGTGCTTTCCTCCGGGAAGCTGCGGCATGACTCGGATCCCTTCCACTGTGCTTGACCTCAACCATAGTTGAGGTTCTACGGTTGTACATGTGACAGGCGGGGAAACGGTCGACGAGAACCATGGTGCGATCGGGATCCTGAAAAGAAGATATCGCTGGGTGACGACGGGAACGGTCGCGCTCGTTTTCTTCTCGGCGTTCGAATCCCTGGCCATCACGACCGTCATGCCCGTCGTGAGTGCTGACCTCGGGGGCGACGCGCTCTATGCGCTCGCCTTCGCCGGTCCGCTCGCGACGGGCATTATCGGCATGGTCGGGGCTGGAAGCTGGGCCGATAGGCGCGGACCCGTTCTCTCTCTATACGCCTCGGTCACCCTGTTCACCATCGGATTGCTCGTTGCCGGTGTGGCTGGTTCGATGGCGGTCTTTGTCTTGGGACGGCTGCTGCAGGGCTTTGGGGGAGGTGGGCTGACTGTTGCAGTCTACGTCGTCGTCGCCCGCGTATTTCCGGCCGAACTGCATCCGAGGATCTTCGCTGCATTCGCGGCGGCTTGGGTGGTGCCCTCGCTCGTTGGGCCGTTCGTCGCTGGAGCAGTCGCCGAGATCTTCAGTTGGCATTGGGTGTTTCTCGGCGTCGTCGCGCTTGTCTGCCTGGCGCTGTCCATGGTGATTCCCGCGCTGCGATCACTTGATCGGCCGCGTGTGGAAACGACACCGATCCCCTGGGCTCGACTAGGGTTCGCAGGCCTTGCCGCGGGCGGTGTGCTCGGGGTGAGCCTTCTCGGAACTGCGCCGGTTATTGGCTGGTTTCTCGCAACGGGCTTTGGTGCACTGGCGATCGCGTCAGCAACACGTCTGATGCCTCGCGGCGCGCTGAGAGCGGCACGAGGGCTTCCGGCAGTAATCAGTCTGCGTGGCCTCGCCTCAGCGGCATTCATCGGCGCCGAGGTGTATGTGCCCTATCTGCTCACGCGGGAATTCGGATTCAGCCCAAGCATCGCAGGACTCGCGCTCACTCTCGCCGCACTGAGCTGGTCGGGAGGCTCTGTTGTCCAGGGCCGCATCGGGTCGCGGGTGCCGAGCGTCGTTTTTGCCCGCGTCGGAACGCTGCTCATCGTCACGTCAATGGCGGTTGCTTGCATCACGGCAGCTCTTCACTTGCCCCCGTTGTTGATCATCATCGGCTGGGCGGTAGGTGGTGCAGGCATGGGTCTTGTCTATCCGAGGTCGTCCGTATTGGTGCTTGCATACTCGACGGTTCGCGAGCAGGGCTTCAACAGCTCGGCCATCTCGATAGCTGACTCGTTAGGAGGTGCCCTCTCGCTGGCGCTCACGGGACTTGTCTTCGCCGTCTTTACCTCGGGCGCGATGGCGTTTGCAGCCGTTTTCGCCCTCACCGCGGCAGTTGCGGTGGGAGCCGCCTGCGCGGCGCCGCGAGTCGCGGCATCCGTTGACGAGTCTTCTCACCTCACGCCCGACATCGGCTGACACGCCTCAATAGAGCCGGGGAGAAACGTCGGGAGAATTGACACCGCTCGATGCTCAACCTAGTATCGGTGGCGTACTCGGAATACGCTTTCCCAAACTCATCGACGAGAACGAGGTAGTGGCAATGGCGGCTCTATCGACGCAACCCGGCACAGAAATGATGGCTCTTTCAGAACAGAAGTCTGAGCCAGGAGCGTTCGCACGCTGGTGGAGCCGGAGCTGGCATCCCATCGTGTTCGTCGTCGCGCTTGCGGTTGTCTGGTGGGTGGTGACGGAGGCCGGATGGGTCAAGCCGTACATCATCCCCTCGCCGGTCGACACATGGGCGGCTTTTGCCGACAATGCTGCTTATCTGGCTCAGCACACGTGGGTCACGACATACGAGACAGTTGTTGGGTTCGTCATCGCCATTGTGATCGGACTCGCGGTCGCGGTGGTGATGGTTTATTCGGGTGGCCTCGAGAAGACGCTCTATCCCGTGATCCTGTTCGCCCAGGTTGTTCCGAAGATCGCCATCGCCCCACTCTTTATCGTGTGGCTTGGGTTTGGGGCGAGCCCGAAGATCCTCGTCGCTGTGCTCATGGCGTTCTTCCCCGTCGTGATCTCTGGCCTTTCGGGCCTGCGGTCGGCAGATCCGGACGTTCTTCAACTCGCGTCCACCATGGGTGCCGGGCGCTTTAAGACGTTCATCAAGGTCCGGCTTCCTGCTGCGCTCCCCGAGCTTCTGTCGGGTTTTAAAGTTGCCGCGACGCTCGCTGTCACCGGCGCGGTGGTCGGAGAATTCGTCGGCGCGAATGAAGGGCTCGGCTACGTGATCCTTCAAGCCAACGGAAACCTTGATACGGCGATGCTTTTTGCCGCACTCATCATCATGTCGCTCATGGGTGTTCTTCTCTTCGGACTCATCCAAGTCGCCGAGCGATTCCTCATCCCGTGGCATTCGTCGAAGCGAGACCTCGGCGCCACCACAGTTCGACTTTGAATACTCACAAACCAAGAAAAGGGGCTTTCGATGAAGAAGTCAAAAGCAGCACTAACAGCAATTGCCGGGATCGCCGCATCAGCACTCGCGCTCACCGGGTGCAGCGGGTCCGGCGACGCCGAGTCGTCCGGGGGCGGTGAGGGCACGACCGAAGTCACGCTCATGCTCAACTGGTACCCGTATGGGGAGCACGCGCCGTTCTACTACGGCGTCGAGCAGGGGATCTTCGAAGAGCATGGAATCGACCTCACCATCAAGGCCGGTCAAGGGTCCACAAAGACGGCACAGGCTGTTGGCCAGAAGCAAGTGGACTTCGGCTGGGCCGACACCCCTGCTGTGCTGGCCAACATTGACAAGGGCGTGCCGATCAAGAGCGTCGGAGTGTTTCTCCAGACAACGCCGTCGGCCGTACAGGTCTTTGCCGATTCGGGAATTGAATCGCCGGAGGATCTGAAGGGCAAGACGATTGCTGTCTCGGCAGGTGATGCTCCAACGACGACCTTCCCCGCCTATCTCGAAGCAGTGGGCCTCTCTGAGGGGGACGTGAAGCAACAGAACCTCGATGCGGCAGGCAAGATGGCTGCCATGCTCTCGGGAAAGGTCGATGGACTCATCGGTTTCGCGCACGACCAGGGCCCAACAATCGCTGAGGAGAGCGGCAAGGACGTCCGCTACCTTCGCTATTCAGATGCGGGGCTGAACTTCTTCAGCAACGGGCTCGTCGCACCGACGGACACGATTTCGAGCGATCCAGACCTGGTATCCGCCATGGTCGCAGCAACCTCAGAGGCTTTCGAAGCGGCTACCGATGATCCCGAATCAGCCGTCGCCTCGATGGAGGGCAAGGATCCCCAGCTGCCCAGCCAGGACGTGCTCCTCAATCAGTGGAATGAGACGATCAAGCTGCTCCACACGAATGCGACAGAGGGCGACGCCCCCGGGGTCAATGCAGAGGAGGACTGGGAGTCGACGATCGAGGTCCTCACGGACGCCGGGCTCATCGACGGCGGTGGTGACGTCGAAGGCTACTTCGATGCGTCATTCTCACCGGGGAAGTGACCATGACGCTCCTCACACCGGAAGGAAGTCCAATGGCGAAGCAAGGTACAGACTCGCAGATTGTCTCGATCGCTGATATGGCTGTGACGTTTGCCTCTAAGCGCGGACGTGTCAACGCGCTCGACGGCATTGATCTCGATGTTCAGAAAGGTGAGTTCATCGCGATTGCGGGACCATCCGGCTGCGGCAAATCGACGCTGCTCAAGGCCGTCGCCGGCCTGACTAAGCCGAGTCATGGCGAGATCCAGCTCCGCGGTAGTCGGGTTGACGCTCCTCGGCAGGACATCGGATACGTCTTCCAACGAGCTGCTCTTCTGGACTGGCGTAGCGTGCGCGGAAACATCCTGATCCAAGCTGAGATGCGAGGAATGGACATGCGTGCCGCGAACGAACGCACAGATCAACTGATTGAGATGACGGGGCTTGGTGGGTTCGAGAAGGCGTTGCCGCACGAATTGTCGGGAGGTATGCAGCAGCGTGTCTCTCTGTGCCGTGCGTTATTGCACGAGCCGGATGTGCTGCTCATGGACGAGCCATTTGGTGCCCTCGATGCCTTGACACGCGAGAAGATGAACGTTGAGCTCAACCGCATTTGGCGTGAGACGAACACGACTGTTCTGCTGGTGACCCACTCGGTGGCCGAAGCCGTATACCTGGCGACCAGGGTGGTCGTGATGAGTGCGCGGCCGGGACGCATCGTTGAAGAGCACACCGTCGATCTCGCCCCGGAGCGTGATTACGCGAGTGTGCTCGAGACCGGGGAGTTCCACCGGGTTTCCAGTCGCGTCCGCGAGCTCCTCGGATCAACAGCTACCGCAGACTGAGCACCCGAAATCTGTGACTGCGGATGCCGGGGGTCGATGTGACGTTGTCACATCGGCCCCCGGCATCGTAGATTTGATCCGCAGGATCGCGTGATGAGGGGGCCCATGGCTACAGACGACGTACGACGTCGCGCTCCCAATATGCGAGACGTCGCCCGAGCCGCGGGCGTCAGCCATCAGACCGTGTCGCGTGTCATCAACGATCACCCGAGCCTGCGCGATGAGACGAAGCAGCGCGTCCTTGAGGTGATGACCGAGCTCAACTATCGCCCAAACCGCGCAGCGCGTGCACTCGTGACGAGCAGATCGCGCACGATCGGGATCCTCGCATCGCACCGATCTGAATACGGCCCGGCTACGATGATCAAGGCCGTGGAGATCGCAGCGAAAGACAGCGGATACTTTGCAAGCACGGTGAACCTCGGCGGCTCAGACGACGACGAGATCCGTGCCGGTCTCGACCACCTCATGAATCAGGCGGTGGATGGCATCGTGATCGTCGCCCCGCAGGTGCGCGTACTCAATACGCTCAGCCTGCTTCCGCTTGGCGTGCCGTATGTGGCGGTCCATCAGCGAGCAGAAGCTGGCCGACACGTGATTGCCGTTGACCAGGTCTTGGGCGCCCGGCTGGCGACGAGGCATCTGGTCGAACTGGGGCATCGACGCATCGCCCACGTGGCGGGACCGCAGGACTGGATCGAGGCCGAGGCGCGCACACGCGGGTTCGTCGAAGAGATGGCAGCACATGGCATCACCACTGAAGCGCCCCTGATCGGCGACTGGTCGTCAGACTTCGGCTACAGCGTGGGGCGCCGGCTGCGGGAGGATCCCCGTGTGACAGCCGTGTTCTCCAGCAACGACCAGATGGCACTCGGCTTGATCCACGCGCTCCGCGAGGGAGGCCTCGACGTTCCGGGCGATCTGTCGATTGTCGGGTTCGACGACATTCCGGAAGCACGGCACTTCTGGCCCCCGCTCACCACAGTGAGCCAGGACTTCACCGAGGTGGGGCGGCGCGCCGTGGCCCGTCTCATCAACGACATCGATGACTCCGCGGGCGCGCCCGTCGAGACGATCGAACCGCGTCTGATCGTGCGGCAGTCAACGGCACAGCTCTGATGGCGCGCCTGCAAATCGTGCTCGGCGGACTGCCCGACGCGCTCCCCGGCTATCGCTTCACTCCCGGCGGCGCGCCGAGCCCGCATCAGAGCATCGCCGAGAATGTCATGCTCGGTCATGAGCCGACGCGCTTCGGCCTCATTCGGCGCCGGGAGCTTGAGGCGCAGGCGATCGAATGCCTGGATGCTGTCGGGTGGCGCGGCGATGTCCGGGCGCCGGCGAACACCCTCGACGTCGTCGACGCGCGCCTGGTGCAGCTCGCGCGGGCCGTGGCGCTGGCCAGGCAGGGCGAGGAGCCAGCAGTGCTGGTGGACGACACGCACGAGGAGCTTGTGCTCGCTGACAGCATCCGGTGGCAACATGCCCTGGTCGAGGCCTCGCGTCGGATCCCGCTGGTGGTAGCGCTGACAACGCTCGATGGTTTACATCCGGATGTCGACGAGGTGCTCGTGGCCGATCACGAACGCCTGCGGGGGCCGTTCGAACCGACGGATGCTGCCGGTCTCAGCGCTGCGCTCGGGATCAGCGACTCCATAGCTCCCGTGACTTCCCGCCCGGCAGGGGACGTTCTGCTTGACGTGCGCGAGGTCACCGTCCGCCACCCGGTGCGGGCGGATCGCCCGGTGTTCGAGAACATCTCGTTCGAGGCGCGCGCTGGCCGGGTGCTCGCTCTGGCGGGAACACACGCGCATGAGCTGCTGGCGAGCCTGAGCGGGCGCGGCTACGGCGAGATCGTCTCGGGGAGCGTCACCGTCGCCGGAACCGACATTGTGGGGCTGTCCCGCGAAGCGGCCCTCGAGCACGGAGCGGTGTTCACGACCGAGCACCCCCTGAGCTACGAGGTGGGGTTCATTGGTGGTCTCCCGAGTCGTGTCTCGGCGGAGCGCCTGCGCACCCTCTCGCGCACCGGGGTGATCGACGCCGGCCGCGAGTACCGCCCGGTGTCGACGGCGTCACTGCTGCAGGCTGTTGGCGTCGGCAGGCCGCCGTCGAGGGACCAGTTCGAGGGGATGCTGGAGAGCCTCGTCACCGGACCAGCCCGTGTGGTGCTGATCGCTGAGCCGCTTCTCGGGCTCGGCCCCGATGATCGCGCAGCACGGATCGAGTTGGTCTCGCGGATCGCCGGCGCAGGCGCGGCCGTCGTCATCTCCGCGGGGCCCCATGACGCCGCGGCGCTCGCCGATGGGGCTCTGGCGGTTGTTCACGGCCGCGTGCGGGCAGCGCTCGCGGCGGGCGACCTGACCGGGCCGCGCCTCGAGCGCATTCTGACGCTTTGACCCTGCCATGTGCTGAGCGAGCAGGGGGCGCTCTGGCGGCGCCATGCATTGAGCGGACGGGGGAAGTGCTGACGATCGTTTGTTAGCGATGTGGGGTTTAGAACGCTCACATTTCAGGAGCATCGGGCTTCTCGCCGCGGAACCCCATAGTTCAGCACGTTACCGATTCGTGATGTTGAATGCTTGTCACATGTGAATTGTGAGCGCTAACATTCTGGCAGGTGCTCAGGCGAACTGCGACTGGTGCCGGAGCGGCCAAATCGGTCGCGGCTGAACAAGGAGGTTTAGTGTGAAGAAGTTTGTGACCGGACTCGCGGCGGCCGGCGCCATGCTGCTCGCCCTGACCGGGTGTTCCGCAGGAGCATCCGGTGGCGATGGCGGCGAGAAGGCTCCGGAGGACCTGATCGTCGGCTTCGCTCAGGTGGGAGCCGAGAGCGGATGGCGCACGGCGAACACGAAGGACGTCAAACGCGCATTTGAAGAAGCGGGAATCGAGCTGAAGTTCTCTGATGCCCAGCAGAAGCAGGAGAACCAGATCAAGGCGATCCGCTCGTACATTCAGCAGGGTGTTGACGTGATCGCGTTCTCCCCTGTCGTCGAGTCGGGCTGGGACGCCGTGCTCCAAGAGGCGAAGGACGCCGGTATTCCGGTGATCCTCACCGACCGGGCCGTTGATTCTGAAGATGACTCGCTGTACGAGACATTCCTCGGCAGTGATTTCGTCGAAGAGGGCAAAAAGGCAGGGGAGTGGCTCGTCGAGGAGTATGCGGATTCCGATGACCCCGTGAAGATCATCCAGCTCGAAGGAACGACGGGTGCCGCTCCGGCGATCGATCGTGCCGAAGGCTTCGCTGATGTGATCAAGGACGACTCCAAGTTCGAGATCGTCGCCTCGCAGACCGGTGACTTCACACGCGCCGGAGGCAAGCAGGTCACCGAAGCGCTCCTCAAGTCGAACTCCGACGTCGATGTGATCTACTCGCACAACGACGACATGGGACTGGGAGCCATCGAAGCAATCGAAGAGGCCGGGCTCACGCCGGGCGAGGACATCAAGATCATCACCGTCGATGCGGTGAAAGACGGGATGACCGCGCTGGCCGAGGGAAAGATCAACTTCATCGTTGAGTGCAACCCGCTGCTCGGAGACCAGCTCGTCGAGCTCGTCAAGAAGGTCGCTGCCGGTGAGGACGTCGAGAAGCGCGTTGTCACCGAAGAGACGACATTCACCCAGGAAGAGGCGAAGGAAGCCCTTCCCGACCGCAAGTACTGATCACACCGTGCCGGGCCCCGACGGGGCCCGGCACACAGTGTTATCAGAGGAGATAACGCGATGTCCACAACGGCTCCCATCGTCGAGATGACCAACATCTCGATCACCTTTCCCGGCGTTAAGGCGCTGGACGACGTCAGCTTCCGTATGTTCCCCGGCGAAGTGCATTCGCTCATGGGTGAGAACGGGGCAGGGAAATCAACGCTCATCAAGGCGCTTACCGGCGTGTATCGCCCGGACTCGGGGACGACGCTTCTCGACGGGCGCCCCGTCACCTTCGCCTCGACGGCGGCTGCGCAGGATGCGGGAATCTCGACGGTGTACCAAGAAGTGAACCTGCTTCCCAACCTCACCGTCACCGAGAATATCGTGCTGGGGCGCGAACCGCGCCGAGCTGGTCGCATTGACTGGGCGGCCTGCCGAGCGCACGCGGCCGAGGTGTTGACGCGCATGGGTATCGACATCGACCCGGGCTCGCTTCTCAGTTCGCACTCGCTCGCGGTGCAGCAGCTCGTCGCGATTGCTCGGGCGACAAGCATCAACGCCACGGTTCTGATCCTCGACGAACCGACGTCCAGCCTCGACGCTGATGAGGTCAAAGAACTCTTCCGCATCATCCGGAAGCTGAAGGACGACGGTGTCGCGATTCTCTTCGTTTCGCACTTTCTCGACCAGGTTTACGAGATCTCCGACCGACTGACCGTGTTGCGTAACGGACGGTTCGAGGGGGAGTACCTCACGAACGAACTCCTGAGGATCGACCTTGTGCAGAAAATGATCGGCAAAGAGATCACAGTTCTCGATGCTCTCGAAAAGCGGTCGTCCGATGACGCCGAGGACACGCAGGAATCGGACATCCCCGCGATCATCGAGGCCCAGGGCCTCGGCCGGCGAGGTGCCGTCCACCCGGCGGACATCAGCGTCCTCGAGGGCGAAGTCGTCGGCTTCGCCGGTCTTCTGGGTTCCGGCCGCAGCGAACTTGCCCGGCTCCTGACCGGCATCGACAGGTCGGATTCGGGAACCATCAGCTTTGCGGGGTCGCCCGTCAAATTCCGGACCCCGCGTCGGGCGCTGTCCGATCGCGTCGTTTACGCCAGCGAAGATCGCAGGGCCGAGGGGATCCTCGGCGAACTCAGCATCCGTGACAATATCATTCTGGCCCTGCAGGCCGACCGTGGCTGGTTCCGCCCGCTCTCGGCCAAGCGCCGCAACGAACTCGTCGACAGCTATATCAGCACACTCGGAATCAAGCCGGCGAATCCGGATGCTCTCGTGCGCACCCTCTCCGGTGGAAACCAGCAGAAGGTGCTGCTCGCTCGATGGCTGGCGATCGCGCCGCGATTGCTCGTCCTCGACGAACCCACACGGGGCATCGACGTCGGGGCGAAGGCCGAAATTCAGAAGCTCGTCGTCAACCTGGCCGAGAACGGCATGGGCGTGATCTATATCTCGGCCGAGCTTGACGAAGTTCTTCGCCTCAGCCACCGGGTCGCTGTGATGCGCGACCGTCGCCTCGTCGCGGTTCTCGACAATGACACTCTCACGACCGACGACGTCCTCGCCGTGATCGCCGAGGGACAGGACCTGGAGGACGCATCATGACACTGCTCAAGCGCATCACCTCGTCGAAGCTGTTCTGGCCGATCGCGATGCTCCTGGCACTGTTGGTGATCGACGTCATTGCTTTTCCCGGGTTCTTCACGATTCAGATTCGCGAGGGTGCCCTGTACGGCAGCGTCATCGATATTCTGCGCAATGGCTCACCGACCCTGATGATCGCGATCGGCATGACCCTTGTGATTGCGACACAGGGCATTGACCTGTCTGTCGGTTCCGTCTGTGCGATTGCCGGAGCAGTCGCCGCCGCGATCATTCTTGGGTCGCCGAACCCGGACAGCGTGGGAACCACCATCGTGGCGATCGGGACGGCCATCGCCGTGTCGCTCGTTCTGGGCATCTGGAACGGCGCACTGGTGGCGGTGATCGGCATCCAGCCGATTGTGGCGACGCTGATTCTGATGACCGCGGGGCGCGGAATTGCGATGCTCATCACGAAGGGGCAGATCATCACCGTGTCGAGTGACGCCTTTCGTTACCTCGGCTCCGGGGTGATCTTCGGCGTGCCGTTTGCTGTCGTCGCGGCGGCAGTGACCGTCGCATTCGCCGGCCTGCTCACACGCCGAACCGCGTTGGGCCTGTTCATCGAATCGACAGGCATCAATGCGCGGGCAAGCCGCATGGCCGGTATCAGGGCACGTGGTCTGCTCATTCTCGTCTACGTGTTCTGCGCGCTGTGCTCCGCCGTAGCCGGTCTGATTCTCACGAGTAGTCAGACGGCTGCAGACGCCAACAACACGGGTCTGTTCATCGAACTCGATGCGATTCTCGCTGTTGTGATCGGCGGAACATCGTTGATGGGCGGGCGCTATTCGCTCTGGGGAACGGTCGTCGGCGCGCTGGTCATTCAGACGCTCGTCACGACCGTCTACACCGTCGGCATCCCACCGATCGTGACGATGGTCTTCAAAGCCGCTGTCGTTGCTGCCGTGTGTCTTCTGCAATCGCCGAAGACCGCCGAATACCTGAACGCCTGGCGACGACGCCGGGTCCTGCGCACGGAGGTGGCCGCATCATGACGCTCACTCGCACACAGCCCGAGTCCACGCCAGGAACGATCGCGCGTTCCGCACGTGGTCTCCACAGCATCCGGGATGTCTTCACGAACCCCAAGTACGGTCCGGTGATCGTGACGGGGTTGCTGCTTGTCGGCATGTTCATTTACGGCATGTCGCAGTACCGCGGTTTCACGAACCCGCAAATCGTCGTGAACCTGCTGATCGACAACGCCCACCTCGTGGTTCTCGCCGTTGGCATGACGTTCGTGATTCTGACGGCGGGCATCGACCTCTCCGTGGGTGCCGTGCTCGCCCTGGCAACGATGATGACGGCGTCGATGGCACAATCGGGGCTCCCTGCCGGGGTCATCATTCCGCTGATTCTCGTGTCGACAACAGTTCTCGGTCTGCTCGTTGGCGTGATGGTGCATTACTTCGACATTCAGCCGTTCATCGCGACGCTCGCGGCGATGTTCCTGGCGCGTGGGCTCTGTTATGTGATCAGCGCCAAGTCGATATCGATCGAGGCACCCTTCTTCACGATGATGGGCCAGACCCGGCTGCGCGTCTTCGGCCTCAGCATCACCCCGAGCGTGATCGTCGCCGTCCTGGTCGTGATCATCGCCGTGATCCTGCTGCGGTACACGCGGTTCGGACGCACGGTGTACGCCATCGGTGGTTCGGAGGCATCGAGCACGCTGATGGGGCTTCCTGTCGCGCGCACCAAGGTGCTCGTCTACGCGATCTCGGGCTTCTGCTCCGGCCTGGCCGGTGTGCTCTACACGTTCTACACGCTCTCCGGGTATGCCCTCACTGCGGTCGGAACCGAGCTCGATGCGATCGCGGCCGTGGTCATCGGCGGAACCTTGCTCACCGGGGGCTATGGGTCGGTTCTCGGTTCGGTTCTCGGCGTGCTCGTGCTTGGCACAATCCAAACGCTGATCACCTTCGACGGAACACTCACCTCGTGGTGGACGAAGATCTTCATCGGCGCGCTGCTTCTCATCTTCATCGTGCTGCAGAAGGTTCTGACCCTCAGACGTGGCTGACACACAGATCACGGGCCGGGCGATGCGAGCATGGGGCGGATGCTGTCGCCCGGCGCGATATTCTGGGCATGCGCACGAGCCTGCGGGCTCCGGGGACTTGTGCAGCAGCCCATTCGATGAGGGGACGTCAGACAGGTGGTAGTCGCAGACGACGGCAAGAACCGGCCTGTCACCATCTTCGATGTCGCGCGCCTGGCCGGAGTCTCGCACCAGACGGTCTCGCGCGTGCTCAACGACCTGCCGAACGTGCGGGCGTCGACCCGTGAGCGGGTTGAGAAGGCGATTGCGCAGCTGCGCTACACGCCGTCTCAGGCCGCCCGGGCTCTCGTCACACGGCGCTCGCGCACGCTCGGCCTCATCCAGACGGGCGGGCCGGACTACGGGCCGTCGAGCACACTGCTCTATTTCAACGAGGCAGCACGCGAAGCGCGTTACGCCGTGAGCATTGCCAGCATGCTGGAAGCGGATGCTGGGGCGCTGCGCTCCGCAGCCGAACTCCTGCTTCGACAGAACGTCGAAGCCCTCGTGCTCATTGCGGCGACAGCCAGCGATGTCGCCTCGCTGGCGCACGAGGAACTCGGCGTCCCCCTCATCGTCGTCGCTCCGCACGCGGAGGGTCGGGCAGCATCCGTGGCGATCGACCACTATGCGGGGGCGCGCACGGCCGTTGCGCATCTCGCAGAGCTCGGTCATTCAGATATTCGCCACGTCTCCGGACCGGCGCAGTCTCTCGAAGCGCGCGAGCGGATCAGGGGGTGGCGAGACGAACTCTCGGCTCGCGGACTCGTCGCCAACGAGATTCTGACGGGGGACTGGTCTCCCGCGAGCGGGTACCAGTACGGGCGATCACTAGGCGAGTCGACAGCGACGGCGGCATTCGTCGCCAACGATCAGATGGCGCTCGGTGTGATCCATGGTCTCCGCGACAGCGGGCGGGAAGTTCCCGCGGATTTCTCGATCGTCGGGTTCGATGACATTCCCGAGGCCGCGCACTTCTCGCCGCCTCTGTCAACGGTGCGCCAGGACTTCGTCAGCCTCGGCCACGATGTGATGGCCATGGTGCTCGCCCAGCTTGACGACGAAGCCGCGGCACCGCGGGCAGCTATCGTGCCGGATCTCGTCGAACGAGACTCGACGAGGCGCGTCCCGCACCCCTGAGGCGGTCGCCGGTCAGGCGTGCACCCACACTTCGGTTCCCACCTGCGCGAAGTAATACATCTGCTTCGCGGCCTCGATCGTCATGTTCACGCAGCCGTGGCTCATCATGGCTCCGGCACCGAAGTTGTGGTGCCAGTACGTGCCGTGGAAGCCCTGGTCTCCGTTGAAGTACGAGATCCAGGGGACGTCCTCGGTGCAGTAGTCATAGCCAGGAACACAGCCCATGTCCTGAATGGTGAGCTGCGCGTATACCGTGAAGTGTCCCTCATCGGTCGGCGTCCCCGGTTTGCCGATTGCGACGGGGAACGTTGAGACGACCTTGTCGTTCTCATACATGATGACCTGGCCGGCGCTCTTGTCGACCTCGACCTTGCGGAACAGCTCGATCGTCTCGGACTCATCGGTCGTCACATCGAGCTGATACACGCTGTTACCCGAGGCGAGCTGCTCGGCGTAGGCAGCGGCAACGCCGTCCGTGCTGTCAAGCTTCCAGCCGTCCTGTCCCTCCTGGATGGTGCGCAGGTGGGTTCCCGCCGAGTTCGTCACGACCTTCTCGTCGACGGCCGGGCGGTTGACCTTTTCGGGAAGACCGGCGACGACTTCTTCGATGGCCGCCTGATCGGCGTAGACATGTACGGCATCGTCGACGTTCTCGACCGTGAGCCACGAGGCGACGGTGGCTGGCTTGACGCCGACGACTTTGGAGTCGCCGATGTAGAAGCCTGCCGAGGCGAGCATCGTGTTGAGCGTTTCGGCCTCGTGCTGCGCCGACGTCGTGGTAATTGCGGGTTCAACGTCATTGAACGTCGCGGTCACCGCGATGTCGTCGGAGTTGGAGTGTGAGTCGCTACTGAGAACCGACGACAGGTCGGCGGCGAACGCGTCGAAATCGAGGCCGGTGCCGGCCACAGCATCCACGACCGTGTAGGCGATGGCCTCGGAGTCGAAGGCGATCGAGGCGTTCTCGGGCATCGTGAAGATCTCGGGAGCGGCCTCGCGTAGGGCCGAAAGTGCCGTGTCTTCGTCGACCTTGATCGTGACGGGAACGGGGCCGGAGTTCCACGTCGTCACGTTCCACAGCGGCCGTGCGTCGTGTGCGGCGCTGGCCACGGATGCTGCGTCGACGCTCACGCCGAGGTCGGCACCGGTCAGCGTCACGCTGCCGTCATCGCTTGTGATCGTGATGTCGCTCGCGGCCAGCTGCTCAGACACTGCTTCAGCGGCGAGGTCCGCGGTGTGCCAGCCGACTGTCGTCCCCGCGGCACTGACACCGGGGGCAATCAGAACGACAGAACTCACGGCTGCAACAGCAACGATGAGGGCGCCGGGAATGCCGAAGCCGAGTCCCAGGCGCAGCCCACGGCGCTTGCGCCGCGTCTTCTTCGCGTCGTCGATCGACTGAGCTGTCGTGCCCTTGCTCGTCGAAGTTGTCATGGCCCATCCCCCCAGAGGCGCGCCGAATGCGCGCGCAGCTGCACTCCTATGGTAATGGAGCGCATGTCACAACCGGAATATTCCAGATCACAAAGTGAAAACAATCAGAGTGCCCGTGTGGTCCTCTGGTGTCTGTGTTCGGAGCGCCCGACGGTGAGCATGACCGGTGATTGACGTTTTGTAAAGATCCTTCGGACACACGGCGTCATATCGAAGAAACATTGCGACACATAGTTCCGGTTTGCGTTGAGCTGACGTAGTTTCGTGCCACACGGTCCCGTTTTACGCAGAAAGGACGCGACATGAGGGCGCACGGATTTCCGGCGGCCACGATTCTGGGCTATCCGCGAATCGGGCCTCGTCGTGAACTCGCTGCCGCTCATGAGTCGTATACGGAGGGTCGGATCAGCCTCGCCACGCTCCAGGCTGATGCCGACGAGATTCGATCGGGTACAAGAGAACGTCTGGCACAGCTCGGACTCTCTGCCCGCAATTCGTCGATCCCCGACCCGCTTCCTCTGACGGACGGCGTTCTCGACACCGCCATTGCAGTCGGTGCGCTTCCCGAACGGTTTCAGAGCATCGTGGGTCCGGAGGACAACCCCTGGGAAGTGGCCGATCGACTGACCCGTGGGGACGGGGCGGTACGTCCCCTCGAGAGCGCATCCTGGTTTGGCTCGCTCATTCAACATTACGTTCCTGAAGTGGGAGCGTCCACGCGATTCGCGGCAAACAGTGTGCGCCTGGAGAGGGACGCGCATGAGTCGCGCGTCGCCGGCTACGCCACGCGCCCCGTTCTCGTCGGCCCGGTTACGCTCCTAGAGCTCAGTGCCCCTGACCGCGATGTCTCCGCGGCCGCGGACCCCTTCGGACTCCTCGGCAAACTCGTTCCGGTGTATGCCGAGCTTCTGTCGCGCGTGCGAGCCGCCGGAGCAGACTGGGTCCAACTCGACGAGCCCGCGATCGTCGGCGCTGGCGCAACACCCCGTGTTCTCGCTGCCGCGACCGCCGCGTATACCGCGCTTGGTGCAGTCGCTGATCGCCCGGGGCTCTTCGTCTCGACGTCATACGCACCGATCGGCGATACGCTTGCCGTCCTCGCCGCCACCCCGGTCGAGGCGATCGGCGCGGACCTGGTCACAGGCCCGCTTCCTCGTCGCATCGACAACGTGACGCGTGCCCGGCTCGCGGAGAAGACGATCGTCGCCGGTGTCATCGACGGGCAGAACGTATGGCGCGGAGACCTCGAACGGGCACTCGCCTCAGCCGCGGAAGCGCGCCGTCTCACCCGCACTGTCAGCGTGTCAACGTCGGCGTCGTTGATCCACGTACCGCATGACGTCACTCTTGAGACGGAGCTCGATCCCCGCGTCGCCCGATGGCTCGCGTTCGCCGATCAGAAAGTTGAGCAAGTGCGGATCGTTGCGGCGGGCCTTGAGCACGGGTCTGCGTCGGTCGCGAGTGAGCTGCGTGCAGCATCCGCTGCCCTCGCTGATCGCGAGGCTGCACAGGGCCGCACCGATCTGGCTGTGCGTGAACGGATCAACTCGGTGAACGAACGAGACCGGCACCGTGTGCCGCGGTCGGAGCGGCGCACGGTTCAGCGCGCGGCACTCGACCTGCCCGTATTGCCGACATCAACGATCGGGGCATTCCCGCAGACGGATGAGATCGTGTCGGCCCGGGCGCGGTACCGTAGCGGCGTCGACAGCGCTGAGAAATACGTTGCGGCGATGAAGCATGCCATCGGTGAGGTCATCGCGCTTCAGGACCGGCTCGGATTCGACGTGCTCGTGCATGGGGAAGCCGAGCGAGCTGACATGGTGACTTTCTTCACCGAGAATCTCGAGGGGTTCGAGAACACACAGTACGGCTGGGTGCAGACGCGCGGGGTACAGTGCGCGCGCCCTGCGATTCTCTGGGGAGACGTATCGCGGGTGCGCCCCATTACGGTGGCGTGGACACGGTTTGCGACGACGCTCACGGCCAAGCCGGTCAAAGGAATTCTCACGGGGCCGGCGACGTTGATGTCGCTCTCGTTCGTCCGCGACGATCAGCCCCTCGCCGAGACAGCAGATCAGATCGCACTCGTGCTGCGCGACGAAATCGCCGATCTCGAGGAAGCCGGGCTGTCGATCATCCAGGTCGACGAGCCTGCGCTGCGTGACCTGCGCCCCGACGATGGATCGGCAGCGAACGCCTGGCCCGTCCGGGCGTTCCGGCTGGCGACGGGCGGTGCGCGCCCCGGCACGCACCTACAGGCCCATGTGTGCACCTCGAACGTCGACGCCATTCGTGCGGCGGTGACCCAGCTTGACGCCGATGTCACGAGTTTCGAGGCAGCGCGTGTCATTTCAGCATCCGTGCCCCGCCCGTGGGACGCCCTGACCGGCCTGGACGGTGCTGACCGTGGTGACCTGGCCCCCGGTGTCTACGATGTGCGGACGGCGCACATTCCATCTGTCGCTGAGATTGAGGAGCGCCTACTGCTCATCCTGAGCGAGGTCGACGCCGAGCACCTGTGGGTGGTGCCGGATTGTGGGCTCACGGAACGGCAACTCGGCGAGGCGGAGCCCGCCCTGCGGCACCTCGTCGAGGCGACCCGTGCCGTCCGTGAACGCCTGGGCGCATACGATCCCAGTGCAGCCGCAGCCGTGCCATGAGTGCTGATTCTGCGGCAGGGAGCGGGCCAGGATGCTGGCGCGTATGCGGCTGTCGAAACCGAGGGGCGCATGACCCGACGTGATCCGAGCTTTCGGCGGGGTTTCGACCGCGTCGATGATGTCGCTTGAGGTCGCCCCCGCGAAGTGCGTGACGAGCCACTCGGCGGACACCGCTGCGGCAGAGGGAGGAGTCATCATCGGGTTCTTTCGTCTGGCGTCGGGACGCCCTCCATTATCCCCGGTCGTGAGCGTCGAGCCAGCCGCGCAGCGTTGCCGCCTCGGCCGGCAGGAGCGCGGGGTCGTCGTCCGGCACAAACTCGATGAGTGCGTCTGTGACATGGGGGAGGGATGCTGTTCGCGCGAACACGCGCTGCCACAGCGCAGCGCGCTCGCTCAGTCGCAGTCGCTCGGCGCGGGGCCACCACGAGAACACGTGCAGCGTCGAGACCCACGGGGCAACGGCTTCGAGCTCGCCGATCGCCACGTCGTCGTCGGCGCCCTGCGTCGGCTGCCAGTACGTCGTGAGATTGGGGTGTGCCACGGTCTGAAGCAGCGCGCGCGCCGATTCCACTGTATCGGTGAGGGTGCGGCCGTGATACTCCAGGGCGAGCTCGATGCCCTGCGCGGCGGCGCGGTCCGCGGCATCCGTGAGCCTGTCGGCGATGCGTGCACGTTCGGCGTCATCGACATCCGCTGAGCCGACGGTGCCTGCCCAGACACGTACGCGGGGGGCTCCGATGGCGACGGCGGAGTCGAGCAGCGGCTCGATCGACTCGTCGTTGCGGCAGCGGAAGTACCCGCCGAGCGAGGCGACGGCGAGCCCCGCATCGCGCGTGCGCTCCCCGAGCGAGGCGGCTGCTGCCGAATCGCCCGGCGTTACGTGCTCGTCGGTTCCCGCTCCCCACTCAATCGATTCGAGTCCGGCGCCGACGGCCGCATCGATGACGTCGTCCGGGGCCAACTGCCGGAATGTCACCGAGCACAGCCCGGCGCGCATGTGCTGCTGCATGCGGATCCTCTCGTGTGGTCTGGTCGTGATTCCTGGTCGTGATGCCTTGTCGTGACGTCTTGTCGTGACGCTTGAACGTGCCGCTCGGTCATGTGTTGAACGGTTGGTGTCGCCTGATCGTGTCGCCTCATCGTGCCGTGCGGCCCGCGCCATTCGGCCATGTTCTCGGGTCTGCCCGGCTCGTGCGGGCCGGTGCCTGTCCCCAGCGTAAGCCGCTGCCGAGCCCTCGGGCGAAGTTGGTCCCCAATTCAGAGCTGAGCCCGACCGGGCCGGTGCGACGCGACGACGCATGTACGACGACGGGGCGCACGTGCGGGCGGGGGCCGAGCTCGCGACATGCTGCCGGTGTGGCGCGTCAGGCCAGGTGTGGCGCGTCAGGCCAGGTGCGGCGTGCCAGGCCAGTGCGTCGTCTGAGGACAGGTATGCGCGCCACGCCAGGTACTACGGCTCACGCCTGACGTGCCGCGTCAGGACAGGTGCGGCGCGACGGCTGTATCAAACGCAGTGGCCGTACGCGCGGCCGCTGTCGCGGCATCCGTGTCCCAAATCTCCTGGTTGAAGATCTCCACCTCGACGTCGCCCGTGTAGCCGGCGTCGGTGACCGCGCGCGTCAGCGGCGCGAAGTCGATGACACCGTCGCCGGGGTAGTGCCGACTGAGCAGCACATCGGCGGGCAGCGGCGTCGCCCAATCGCAGACCTGGTAGCTGGCGATGCGCCCCGCCGCCCCCGCGCGTGCGACCTGGGCGAGTACGTCAGGGTCCCACCAGATGTGGAACGTGTCGACGACGACGCCCACGGCCTCGGCAGGAAAGGGCTCGGCGATGTCGAGCGCCTGCCCGAGCGTCGAGACGACGGCGCGATCCGACACGTACATCGGGTGCAGCGGTTCGATCGCCAGCTGCACGCCCGCGGCCTGCGCTGGCTCGACAAGCTCGGCCAGCGCCTCGCCGACCCGCTCACGCGCCCCGATCAGATCGCGAGAACCACCGGGCAGCCCGCCGGCCACCAGCACGAGCACCGCACGAGACCCGTCAGCTGCAGCATCCGTGACCCGTGCCGTCTCTTCGATCGCGCGCCTGTTGTCGTCGATCGCGCGGCGACGCTCCGGCCCCTCGAGCGGGGTGAAGAATCCGCCACGGCACATGCTCGAGACGCGCAGGCCCGAATCGCGGATCATCGCGGCAGCAGCATCCAGGCCGACCTCCTGCACCGGTTCGCGCCAGAGCCCCACGGACTGGTAACCGGCATCGGCGGTGACGCGCAGTGCTGTGTCGAGGTCGGCATACTTGATCGTCGCCTGGTTGAGCGACAGTCGGGGGTGCGTCATGCGGTGACTCCGTTCTGTGCGAGAAGGCCGTTCCAGCGGGCGGCAGCGAGTTCGGGTCGCTCGAGGGCTCCCGAGTCGTTGGCCAGCCGAACGATCTCTGACAGATGCGGGAGGCTGCGTGCCGAATGCAGCCCGCCCACCATAGAGAACGCGGACTGGTGCCCGTTCAGCCACGACAGGAACGCGACACCGGTCTTGTAATAGAAGGTGGGGGTCGCGAAGATCTGCCGCGACAGCGCCTCAGTCGGGGCCAGGATGCTGCGGTACAGCGCCTCGTCCCCGGCATCGAGCGCCTGAATGGCGGCCGATGCCGAGGGCGCGACGGCGGCGAACGCACCGAGGAGCGCGTCGGAGTGGCCCTCTGAATCCCCGGCGATGAGGTCGACGTAGTTGAAGTCGTCGCCCGTGTACATCGTGGTGCCCGCGGGCAGACGGCGGCGCACCGAGATTTCGGATTCGGCGTTCAGAAGGCTCATCTTGACGCCATTGACGCGTCCGTCGCTCGCCTCGATGATCCGCAGCACCGTGTCTGCTGCCGTCTGCCAGTCGGAGGCGCCGAAATAACCGGCAAGTTGCGGGTCGAATGCTTCGCCGAGCCAGTGCAGCACGACGGGGGTGGATGCTGCCGCGAGCACGCGTGCGTACACGCTCTCGTAATCGGCGGCAGATGTCGCCGCCCGGGCGAGGTGCCTGCTGCACATCAGCACGACTCCGGCCCCGGCATCCTCAGCGTGCTGCAGCTGCTCGGTGTAGGCGTCGACGATCTGGTCGAGTGTGAGCACCGTGTCGTCGACGTGGTCCGTGCTGACGCCCACGACGAGCGTGCCCCCGACCGAGCGTGCCTCGGCTGAGCTGCGCGTGATCAGCTCGCGTGTGGCGGCAGCATCCAGCCCCATATTGCGCTGTGCCGTGTCCATCGCGTCGGCGACTCCGAGCCCCCACGACCACACATGGTGGCGGAAGGCGAGAGTCGCGTCCCAGTCGATCTCGGCCGGCCGGCCCGGCGTGTTGTCGGCCCAGGCGTGCGGAATGACATGGGACGCTGCGAAAGCCGTCCGCGCGCGTAATGCGGCTCTCGGCTTCTGGTAGTCGGGTGCCTGGTTCACGGCGGCCGTCGAGACGGCACCGGCGGTGTCGATCAGCGTGAAGTCTGCCATGGGTGCGCCTTTCAGATCTGGACGTCGGGGAGTGCGATGCGCTGCCCTGTTGCCGAGCTCTTGAGACCCTCTTCGGCGAGGAGCACGCCGCGTGCGCCCGAGAGGAAGTCGAACTCGTGGGGTGCGTCTTCGAGCACGTGGCGCAGGAACTCCTCCCACTGCACCTTGAAGCCGTTTTCGAACTCGTCGTTTGCGGGCGACTCAAGCCAGTCGGCGTCGTAGTCGTGGGTGTCGGGGATGTCGGGGTTCCACACGGGCTTGGGCGTGGCATTTCGCGGCTGGATCTTGCAGCCGAACAACCCGGCGACAGCGCTGCCGTGCGTGCCGTCCACCTGAAACTCGACGAGCTCGTCGCGGTTCACCCGCGTCGTCCAGCTGGAGTTCAGCTGTGCGGTGACCCCGCCGTCCAGCTCGAATACTGCGTACGCGGCGTCGTCGGCTGTGGCGGTGTAGCGGTTGCCGTTCTCGTCGACGCGCTCGGGGATCTCTGTCGTGGCGTGCGCATACACGGTCTTCACACGGCCGAAGAGGTTCTCGAGCACGTAGTTCCAGTGCGGGAACATGTCGACGATGATTCCGCCGCCGTCCTCTGAGCGGTAGTTCCAGCTCGGGCGCTGAGCCGGCTGCCAGTCGCCCTCGAACACCCAGTAGCCGAATTCGCCGCGCACCGAGAGGATCTGCCCGAAGAAGCCCGAGTCGATCAGGCGCTTCAGCTTGCGCAGCCCCGGCAGGTAGAGCTTGTCGTGCACAACGCCGTTCTTGACGCCGGCGTCTCGGGCGAGGCGGGCGAGCTCGAGGGCGTCTTCGAAGGTCTCGGCCGTCGGCTTCTCTGTGTAGATCGCCTTGCCCGCGGCGATCGCCTTCTTCAGCGCCGGAACCCGGGCCTTGGTGACGAGGAAGTCGGCGTAGATCTGCCACTGGTCGTCGGCCAGAGCGGCATCCAGGTCCGTCGTGTAATCGGCGATGTCGTGTCGCCGGGCCAGCTCGGCGAGCTTCGCTTCGCTGCGGCCGACAAGAATCGGCTTCACCTGAACCCGAGTGCCGTCGGAAAGCAGCACCCCGCCCTGCTCGCGAATCGCGAGGATGGAGCGCAACAGGTGCTGGCGGTAGCCCATGCGCCCGGAAGCGCCGTTCATGATGATGCCGATCGTCGTCTCTGACACGTGAAGCTCTTTCTGTCGATTTCGGGTTCCGCGCAAACGGTGGCGGGAAAGCGTTTACCAAAGTGTAGGACAGATTTTGTGAGACAGCAACGACGGGGAAATCGACCGCGTCGCTCTCCCCGACAGCATCCGGAGAATTGACGTGATGCGCGCGGCGGATGTGGCCTGCTCGGGACTCCGCCGCCCGCTGCGGTTCAGGCTGTCTCCAGGCGCTGCACACTTGTCGTGCTCGGCAAATCGCGCAAAGGTAGAAACCATGACCGCATCGCGCCGAACCGTCATATTCTCTGTCACCGTCGCCTTCATCGCCGCCCAGCTCATCGTCGTGCTACTGCACGAGCTGTCGCACGTCGTGGCCGGGTTCGCGCTCGGCTACGGCAACGAACTGTATCCGTTCGGCGTCACGCATCACCCTGATCCAGACACTGCGGATGCTGCCATCGCAGCGCTCACCGGCCCGGCATTCAGCCTTGTCATCGGTGTGCTGGCGCTCGCGATCCAGCCGTTTCGTCGACGGGCTGGCTTTGCGCACCTGCTCTGGATCTGGGTGGCCTTCACCTCGGTGATGGAGGGGGTCGGCTACCTCGTGCTCACCCCATTCGGAGTCGGTGACACGGGCACGACGGCCGAATCGCTCGGGGCGCCGGTCGTCGTCTCTCTTGCCTGCTTCGCCGTCGGGGCGCTCGGCTACGTTCTGCTCGCCCGCGCTTTCGCCTCCGTCGCCCTGCGGCACACGTCGGGCGACCTGGATGCTCTGCGCTGCTTCACGTTCTACCCCTGGATCTTCGGCACCCTTGTAATGCTGGCACTGTGCGGTGCCAATCTGCTGATCGCGGGCAGCAACTTCTCGGGAGGCGAGATTTTCGCTGTACTCATGGGCACCTTCGCCCTCGGAGTGTTCTCGCCCATGGCGATGCCGTTTACAACAGGAGCGCGAAAGCGTCAGCCGGAGTCCGTGGCAAGCGAACCGCTGACTCTGCCGCGCGTGCCGGTCACGGGCATCGTGATCGCCGTCATCATCGTGGCTGTCAACCTGCTCGTGCTCTCGACGGGGCTGTCGATCGGCTGACGGCCCGGTCGGGCGCGCGCATCATCGTGCGGCAGGGCCGAGCGGGCGTGCTCTCGCGAGACGGCTCATGGGTGGGGTCGGGCTGGTTGCGCGCAGTTCACCGTCGCCCGCTCAGGCAGGCGAACACGTGGTCTACCAGCCAGCTGACGCCATCACCGCGCAGACACTACGTGCGCAGAGGGGTGCTCTCCCGCACGAGAATGGGCCCGCTCACGGGGGCCGGAGCTTCCCCGCCGTCGGTGCGCAGGGCCTGCTCGACGGCGCTGCGCCCGATCGACTCGAGGGGGATCGCCACGGTCGTGAGTGGGGGAGTGACGTCCCGCGCCGTCGAGATATCGTCGAATCCGGCGATTCCGACGTCCGCTCCCGGCGTGACTCCGGCCTGCCGCAGGGCAGACATCGCCCCGACGGCCATGATGTCGCTCGCGGCGAAGACGATGTCGATGTCAGAGACCCCGGATGCTGCCAGCTGCTCACCCGCCGCAAAGCCGCCGTCTCTGTTGAAGTCGCCACGCACCGTGCGCACGATCTCGCCCCCGCCCCGCGCGAACCCCTCGGCGAAACCGGCGGCGCGCTCGGTCGATGTGATCAGGGGCTCCGGGCCCGCCACGATGGCGACGCGTCGGTAGCCGAGCGAGGCCATGCGCTCCCCGAGATCGCGCGAGGCGCCGGTGTTCTCGATTCGCACGGTGTCGAACCCGAGGCCGCTCTGACTGATGAACACGACCTGTCCGCCCGTCGACCGGAACCCGTCGAGCTCTGCCGTCAACTCGTCGTCGAGCGTTGCGTCTGAGAACCGTGATCCGGCGAGCACGATCGCGCGGGGCCGCTGCCCGCGCAGTGCCCGCACGGTCCTGAGCTCTCGCTCAGCATCCCGCCCGGTCACGGCGACGGTCACGACAAGACCAGCTTCCTCGGCTGCCGCCATAGCGCCGGACGTGATCGCCGAGAAGTAGGGGTCCGCGATGTCGCCGACGAGCAGCCCGATGATGTTCGCGCGCCCTCGCGCCATCGCCTGTGCCGAGATGTTCGGCGCGTAGCCCAGCCTCTGGGCGGCCGCCATCACGCGTTCGCGGTACGAGTCGGCCACCTTGCGCGTGCTGCCGTTGAGAACACGGGATGCTGTGGCCAGCGAGACTCCTGCCTCGTCTGCCACATCATTCAGGGTGACGGGGGATGCTGATTCCACGACGGCTCCTCACGCGTCGGCGCGCACGTGTGAGCACGCGGTGATGGAGACGAGTGTACGGCTAGCCGCGGTATCCGCCGCGTGCGAGTGCGATGCTGGCTGCGAGCCCGAGACCACCGCCGACGACTCCGATCGCACCGAGGATCAGCCACAACACGAGTTCCATCGACATCGCCACACCCTTTCGTCTGTGTCTCTCCTATTGTGGCAGAGAACGCCCCGGCCGGCATGTGCCCGGCAGTGGATCGGGGAAGACGGGTACGGGGCCGTGCCCGGTATCAGCGCAGGCGGGCGAGGCTGTCCGTCACTGAGTGATACAGGTCGCCTGTGATGTTGGTTCCCGCCTCCCTCAGGGCGAGGAGGGCCGAGCCCACCGCTCCATCGGCGACGGGGGAGATCTCGGGTGTGATGCCGCGCGCGGCCAGCTCGTCGTGGAAGGTCGTGGTCAGCCGCCCGGGCTGCGCGAGCACGCTTCCGCCAATGACGAGGGGTCCTGGCTGCGTGTGCACGGCGTCGACCGAGTGTGCCAGCAGTGTACCCGCCTGGTCGAGGATGCTGCGGGCCACAGCATCCTCTGATTCGGCGAAGGCCAGCGGCGCAAACTGTGCGAGCTCAACGGGCCGCATCGCATACAGGGCGCCGATCATCCGCGGAAGCTCGGCGGGTCGGCCATTCGAGCGTGTGCCGCCTGGCGCGACACCGAGCTCATCCATCAGGCGGGGTGTCAGCGCCGTCGCCGGCCCCCGCCCGTCAACGTGGGCGAGGGCGGCAAGCGTGACCTGGTGGCCGATCCAGAAGCCACTTCCGGCATCGCCAAGCAGCCAGCCGAGACCGTCGCTCGTCGCGGCAAGCTGGCCGTTCTCGACCCGGATGACGGCGGCGCCGGTTCCGGACACGATGGCGTATCCAAATGATGAAAATGCCCCTGAAAAATATGTTGCGAGAAGATCGGAATCGATTCCCAGACGGCCAGAGAAGCCTCGAGCGGCGAGTGCTTCGAGCAACCATCCCTGCCGATCGTCTGCGTTGCTCCCCGCCATTGCCGCGACGATGACGTCGACGTCGTGGACGCTGCTTTCTGCCTGCTCGAGTGCCCGATCAATCGTCGTTGTGATCGACGCGAGTGCTCGCTCTTTCCCCGATGAGATCGGGTTTCCGCCGGATCCTTTCGCGTATCCGACACATCTGCCATCTGCTGTGACGACTGTCGCGCGAGTGGACGTTCCGCCCGCATCAAGACCGATCTGAAGCATGTTCGTTACCTATTCGTGACTGGAGCTGAGTTGACGTTCGCCCAGAATAAGAATAGTTTTCATACAAATCTCCCAACGGCGAGCGAGTTTTCATGAAGGCAATGGTGTCACAGGTCAACGGCAGCGGAAACGGTACGACTGTTTCCAGCCGTGTGCAGGCGAGCCTGCCCGACATGCCTGCGGCCATGGCGAAGATCGCCGAGGTTCTTCTCGAGACACCGTCAGCGCCCATTGACCTCTCGATCACCGAACTGGCTGAAAAGGCCGGAACCTCGGCCGCGACGGTGACGCGATTCTGCCGGGTGATCGGCTACTCCGGCTACACGCAGTTCCGTGTGGGCGTCGCCTCAGACATCGGGCGCGGCGACGCGCACGAATCCTGGCGGGCAGACATCGGTCGCGAGTTTCATCCGGAAGACACGCCGCGCGAGGTTGTCAGGACTCTTCTCAACGAGCACGTGCGCGCGCTCGAGACGACGGCGGGTCTCGTCGATCTCGACGAGGTGCAGAGCGTTGCGCGGGCGATCGCGACGTGCCGGCACCTCGACATCTACGGCATCGGCGGCAGCGGCGTCATGGCTGAAGAGTTGCAGGCGCGCCTCTACCGCATCGGCGTGAGCGCGCACTATTGGCAGGAAGTTCACGGCGGGCTCACGAGCGCTGCGCTGCAGTCGAAGAACTCGGTGGCCATCGGAATCTCGAACTCCGGGCGCACAGACGAGACGATCCAGATGCTCTCGCAGGCAGCATCCGCCGGTGCTTTCACCGTCGCCATCACGCACGAGTCGACCTCGCCGCTCGCCGACGTCGCCGATGTCACGCTCGGAACGGCAGCACCGGACCCGTACCTGCAGCCGGATGACCTCTCTGCCAAGCACTCGCAGCTGATGGTGCTCGACCTGATCTATCTCCTCGTCGCGCAAGAGAGCTTCGCTGACACCGCGACGCGGCTTGCGGCATCCGCTATGGCCGTCTCAGGGCATCGTCGCCCTCAGCGTCCGACCCGCACACACGACCGACCAACACTGCGCATCAAGGAGCCCACCGAATGACTGTCTCACCCACCGATTTTCTCGCCCAAGCGACATCGCGGCTGTCAACGCTTGCGACGGATGCTGAGGCGGGGGCGCTTGACGAGGCCATCGCGCTGATGGTCGGCGCCATCGACGCGGGCGGTGTTGTGCAGGCGTTCGGGACGGGGCACTCCGAAGCGTTCGCCATGGAGATCGCCGGACGTGCCGGCGGGCTCATCCCGACCAACAAGATCGCCCTGCGTGACATCGCTCTCTGGGGCGGGCGCAGCGCAGACGAGCTCATCGGCTCCGGGCTGGAGCGGCAGGCTGGTGTGGTCGACGAACTGTTCGACGTGTCGCTAACCGGGCCGGACGACGTTTTCATCATCGCGTCGAACTCGGGTGTCAACGGCTCAATTGTCGGCGTCGCGCTCAAGGCGAAAGAACTGGGGCACCCGGTCATCGCCGTCACGAGCCTTCAGCACACCGCGGCCGTCGAGCCGAAGCATCCGAGTGGCAAGCGTCTCAGTGAAATCGCGGATGTAGTGATCGACAACCTGGCGCCATACGGCGACGCGACGCTCGAGATCGCGGACGGCGTCTCGGCTGGCGCCATCTCATCGATCACGGCGGCGTTCATCGCGCAGCTGCTGACGATTGGCGTAGCCCAGCGTCTCTCAGAATCGGGGGGCGTGCCCCCGATGTATATCTCGGCGAACATCCCTGGAGGTGACGAGCACAATCATGCACTGGAGGATCTGTATCGCGATCGGATCCGCCGAGGCGCCTGAGGGCGCGCGGCCGAGTCACAGCACACGATCTCGGCCGTCTCACACCCGAAACACCCCCTGAAACTGGAAGGTAGACACCACGATGAATATCGAAAACGTCTCTGTCAATCGCAGGAACGTCCTGCGGGGAGCGGTGGCAGCAGCGGTGCTGATCCCGTTCTCCACAACACTCGCGTCGTGCGCCACGGGCGGCGGCGGAGGAGGCGGCGATGCCGGACCCAAGGGGGACGTCACCGCAGACAACCCCTTCGGCCTCGCCACCGACACCAAGATTGATGCCGTCATCTTCGACGGCGGCTACGGCGTCGACTACGTTGAGTACGCCGCGAAGGTTCTCGACAAGAACCATGACGGCGTCACCACAAAGGTCTCGGCATCGACCAAGATCACCCAGGAGCTTCAGCCACGATTCGTCGGGGGAAACCCGCCAGACCTCATCGACAACTCCGGAGCCGACCAGATCGGGTTCAGCACCATCATGGACCAGATCGAAGACCTCACCGACGTCATCGACGCCAAGAACCTCGAGGGCGACACGATCCGCGACACGCTGTATGCGGGGGCGCTCGACCCGGGCACGTACGGCGACAAGTTCGCCGCGGTGAACTACGTCATGACGATCTACGGCGTCTGGTACTCCGCGAGCCTCTTCAAAGAGAAGGGCTGGGAGGTTCCCACGACGTGGGCCGACCTCAAGGACCTCGGCGCCAAGGCGAAGGAAGATGGCAAGTACCTGTTCTGCTGGGGCAAGGAAGCCGCCACCTACTACCAGACGATGTCCATCGGTGCCGCCATCAAGCAGGGTGGCGACGAAGTTCGTCTCGCCCTGGAGAACCTTGAGGAAGGCTGCTGGTCGAAGCAAGCCATTCAAGACGTCTTCAATGCCTTCAAAGAGATCATTGACGCCGGGTATGTGAAGCCGGGTGGTGCGGGAACGCAGTTCACGGCGGCTCAAGCGCAGTGGAGTCAGGACCAGGCGGCGATCCTCTACCCCTCGGGCTCGTGGATCGAGAACGAGATGAAGGATCAGACGAAAGACGGCTTTGAGATGACGGGCTTCCCGACGCCCGCCCTCGATGAGAACGCCAAGATGCCCGCCGAAGCCGTGCGTGCCACGGCCGGTGAGCCCTTCATCGTGCCATCCCAGGCCAAGAACGTCGCCGGCGGTAAGGAACTGCTGCGTGTGATGCTCTCGAAGGACGCCGCAACCAACTTCGCCAAGACGAAGCTGGCTCCCACGATCGTCAAGGGGCTCGTTCCCGATGACGGATTCGGTTCGACGGCACTCGTGTCGCAGACCGACATGCTCGACGCGGCTGGTGAGAACATCTACAACTGGAAGTTCGTCGACCTGTATGGCATGAATGGCGACCAGCTCACGCTGTGGAACCAGTTCCTCGCCGGCAAGATGAGCGTTGCAGACCTGACGGATGGTCTTCAGAAGATCACCGACAAGGTGCGCAACGACGATTCGATCGACAAGGTGGAAGTCAAGTGACAGCGGCCGGTGCCGACCCGGGGAACGCGATAGCCGCGACCCTGGGCAAGCCGGGGGGCCAGAAGGCCCCCCGGCGGCGCCGGCGTAAGCTCACGTTCGATTACGTCAGCTTTATGGCGGTGTTTCTCGGATTGCCGTTGGCGATCTTTGTGATCTTCGTCATCTCGCCGTTCGTCCAGGCCGCGTATTATTCACTCACTGACTGGTCGGGCTTCTCTCAAACGATGAATTTCATCGGAGTGCAGAACTACGTCAACCTCTTTCAGGATGACCAGTTCATGAAGGCCATGGGGAACAACATCTTCCTGGCCATCGTGGTTCCGCTGATCACGCTGTCGCTCGCCCTGCTCTTCGCCACGATGATCACCGTCGGCGGTCCGAGCCACGGACAGACTCGCGGTCTCAAGGCATCGAGCTTCTACCGCGTCGTGTCGTTCTTCCCCTACGTGATTCCCGGAATCATCATCGGCCTCATGTGGGCGCAAATCTTCGGGCCCGAAGGGCTCGTGAACGGCTTCCTGCGGATGTTCGGGCTCGACATGTTCGAGTCGTTCCCCTGGCTCGGCGACGAGCGAACAGCGATGGGTGTCTCGGTATTCGTGATCATCTGGGGCTTCGTCGGCTTCTACATGGTGCTGTTCATCGCCTCCATCAAGGGAATTCCCGCCGAAACCTTTGAGGCGGTCAGGCTGGATGGCGCGGGACGATTCCGCACAGCAGTCTCGATTACGATCCCGCTGATTCGCGACAACATCCAGACCGCGTACATTTACGTCGGCATCATGGCGCTTGACGCGTTTGTCTATATGGCTGCCCTGAACCCCAATGGCGGGCCAGCCAACTCAACACTAGTGATGAGCCAATACCTGTTCGAGGCCGCGTTCTCGCATGGCAAGTTCGGCTACGCGAGCGCGATGGGTGTCATTCTCGCTGCCATCACTCTGATCTTCGCCGCTGTCGTGTTCACCGTGAACCGCCTGGCCGGTGGCAAGGAAGACGGAGGCCGTCGATGAGTCACATCACCGAAACCCGAAAGCAGACGGTGCAGCCAAACGATCTGGCTCGCTCCCTGCGCAAGACGAAGCTGAGCCGCGGGGACCGCGCGGTCGGCACGGCATCGCACGCGATGCTCATCATCTGGTCGATCATTGTCGTGCTGCCGATGCTCTGGACCCTGATGACGTCGTTCAAGACGACGAAAGAGATCTTCGCGTCGCCGTTCGCGCTCCCGGCGGAGTGGAACTTCGAGAACTACGTTTCTGCGTGGACCGAGTACGACATCGGCGGGATGTTCTTCAACACGATCCTCGTCGTCGGTTTTGCGCTGGTCATCGTGATGGTGCTGGGTGCGATGTGCGCGTATGTTCTCGCGCGCTTCACCTTCCCCGGCAGCAAGGCGATCTACTACCTGATGCTCGCGGGGCTGACCTTCCCGATCTTCCTCGCGATCGTTCCCCTGTTCTTCATTCTGAAGAACATCGGGCTGCTCAACACGCTTCCCGGTCTGACGCTGACGTACGTGGCGTTCGCACTGCCGTTCACCGTGTTCTTCCTGTTCGCCTTCTTCAAGGGGCTGCCGGACGAGATTCAGGAGGCAGCGTACGTCGATGGTGCCGGTGAGTGGCGCACGTTCTTCCAGGTCATGCTGCCCATGGCGAAGCCGGGAATGGCGTCCGTCGCGATCTTCAACTTCCTCGGATTGTGGAACCAGTTCCTCCTGCCGATCGCGCTGAACACCGATAAGAGCAAGTACGTGCTGTCGCAGGGGATGGCCTCGTTTGCCTCCTCCGCTGGCTATGCCGTGAACTTCGGTGCGCTCTTCGCCGCAGTCATCATCACGATCACCCCCGTGCTGATCGTGTACGTGATCTTCCAGCGTCAGCTGCAGGGCTCGGTCTCGCAGGGAACGATGAAGTAGTCACACCACCGTCAGTTCGGACGATGCCACCGCTCGCTCACCGGCGGTGGCATCGTCCGTTGTCAGGCATCACCCGGAACGCCATATTGCCGCAGCAACGGCAGCCACACGTCGTCCACGATGGTCTCAATGACATCTCTCGGCACGCGGGCGCCCGTGAAAAGCAGCTCGTGCCGAAAAAGGTCGGCCGGCACATCGAGGACTCGCTTCGGTATCGAGGCGACGTCCAGGTCACGTCGGGCCGCAGCACGCTCAACGATGCGTTCGACAGATGACTGTGTGCCGATTCCGGTGCGCGCTCGCAGATCGGCGATACTCAGTCCCGTGTCGGTGAAGAACCCGGCGAGCTGAGCGCTGAGGACGGCAACGATCTCGGCTCGCGACGTGTTCGCGTTGACGAGCAGGCCGACGCTGTCGTCGCGCAGATTCCCGGTGTCAGGGATCGTCGTAGGCGAGAGCTCGCGGACCCGCCCGAGGGTGGCGATAAGCAGCTCGGTGCGGTCACGCCAGCGTCGGTAGAGCACAGGTCGGCTCGTGGATGCTGCGGCGGCGACGGCTTCGAACGTGAAGTCGTTGTATCCGCGCTTCACCAGAACATCCCACGACGCGTCGAGGATGGCATTCTCGAGCTCCGCCCCGCGGCGCCGGGTCGCCGGCTCATCATCCATAGGAATCATTTGTGTATCTTATCGCATCGGCGTACGCTGATCCTGTTAGATACACATGCGCATCTTAAGGAGCCTCTCGTGTCCGCTGAGAAAACACGCACACCGCTTGATCGCGGTGTGCTGATCATCGCGATCGTCACTCTCGTCGGCGGCATCGCCGTCATCCTCGATTCCACGATCGTCAGTGTGGCGCTGCGCGACCTGGCGAGCGACCTCGATGCCTCGATCGCCACCATTCAGTGGGTGAGCACCGGATACCTCCTCGCACTCGGCGTGGCCATTCCCCTCGTCGGCTGGTTGCAGAAGCGCCTCGGTGCGAAACGGCTCTGGCTGGCGGGACTCGCCGTGTTTCTCCTGGGATCACTGCTCTCGGCGTGCGCCTGGGGAGTGACAAGCCTCATCGTCTTCCGCGTTGTGCAGGGCCTGGGCGGGGGAGTGATGCTTCCGCTCATGGTGACCATCGTCATGCAGGCAGCCAAAGGAGAGAACCTGGGCAAGCTCATGGCCACGGTGTCGCTGCCCGCCGCCCTGGGACCCATTCTGGGGCCCGTCATCGGTGGACTTCTGATGTCGACGGGAGACTGGCGCTGGCTCTTCCTCGTCAACCTACCGGTGGGCGTCATCGGCCTGGTCCTGGCCTGGCGCGTGCTCCCGGCCGATCATCACGGCGCCGAGCGGGCACGACTCGATTTCGTCGGCCTGCTCCTTCTCGCCCCGGCACTGGTCGGGCTGCTCTGGGGGCTCGCGAATGTGCCCAAGGACGGCGGACTCCTGCGCGTCGACGCCATCGTCCCGATCGGCGCGGGGCTTGCCCTGCTGATCGGCTTCGCCTTCTGGGCTGCCGGTCGCGGGGCAAAGTCACTTGTCGATGTGCGTGTGCTGAAACACCGCCAGACGTGGTCGGCGACGGCGCTCCTCTTCCTCTCGGGTGCCGCTCTCTACGGTGCTCTCGTTCTGCTTCCGCTGTTCTGGCAGGACATCAGGGGAGCTGATGCACTCGGTGCGGGGATCCTGCTGATCCCGCAGGGTGTCGGGGCGCTGCTCAGCCGCTTCGCCGCGGCCCAGCTGACGGAGCGCTTCGGAGCCCGAACCGTCTCGATCGTCGGCTTCGCCGTCGTCGGCGCTTCGACGCTGCCGTTTGCCTTCGCCGATGCCGACACGAGCCTCTGGGTCCTCCTCGCCGCGCTGTTCGTACGCGGGTTCGGGCTCAGTGCCGTCACGATGCCGCTGATGACCGTGGCATACGTCGGCCTCGTCCATGACGAGATTCCACACGCCAGCATCCTGACGCGCATCGCGCAGCAGATTGGCGGAGCCGTCGGCGTCGCCCTGCTCACGGTGATCCTGCAGAGTGTCGCTCAGACAGCATCCTCACCCGCCCGTGCCTTCGACGTGGCGTTCTGGTGGGCGTGTGGATTCGCCGCGGTCGCCGTCGTGCTCTCGGTCGTCCTTCCCGGCAAGAACCTGGGGCGAACGACCGAGAACGATGCGCAGACGGAGCGGAGTGTCGTCAGCTCTTGACGGATCCGCTCATGAGGCCGCCGATGAAGTACTTGCCGAGAATGATGTACACCAGAAGCGTCGGGAACGACGCGATCAGCGCACCGGCCATGGCCGCGCCGTAGTTGGCGAGCTGTGCCCCCTGAGCGAGGTTGTTCAGCGCGAGAGACACGGGGCCTCCCTGCACATCGGTGAGGAACAGAGCGAACAGGTAGTCGTTCCACGCACTCGTGAACTGCCAGATGATCGTCACCACGAAGCCGGGAAGCGACAGTGGCAGCACGATCGATGCGTAGCTGCGCAGCATCCCGGCGCCGTCCATGCGCGAGGCTTCCATGAGCTCGATCGGGATGCCCTCGTAGTAGTTCCGGAAGATGAGGGTACAGATCGGCAGACCGTAGATGACGTGCACGATCAGCAGCGTCGAGATATTGCTCGGCAGACCGAGATCGGTCTTCATCTGCACGAGCGGCGTCAGCACGGCCTGGTACGGAATGAACATGCCGAAGAGGATCAGCGTGAACACAAGGCTCGCATGCGGGAAGCGCCACCGCGACAGCACGAAGCCGTTCATCGAGCCCAGCATCGCCGCGATGAGCGCCGCGGGGATCGCCAGAAGGAACGTGCGACCCAGTGCGGGTGCGAGGGCGTCCCACGCGGTGATCCAGTTGTCGAAACCGGTCGGCCCACCGTTCACGGACTCCCACGGCCACCGCAGGGGAAGGCCCCAGGACGACTCGGGGTTGACGTCGGCCGGCGGCTTGAAGCTGGTGACGAGAAGCACGTACACCGGCATGAGCACGATGATGACGAAGAACAGCAGCAGGGCGTACTTGGCTGTGCGGCCGAGAACGAACTGGGATCCTTTCCCCGTCGGCGCGCCACCGGCGGACGACGACGCGGCGACTCCGCTGGAGAGGTCAGTCTGGGTTGCCTCGCTCATGACGACCTCTTTTCTTCGCGCATCGTATGAATCAGGTAGGGAATGATGAACAGCGAGGCGATGATCAAAAGCACCGTGGCAATCGCTGACGCCTTCGCGTAGTCGTTGGAGGTCAGGGCCACCCACATGTAGGTCGCGGGGACCTCGGTCTGGTAAATCGCCTTCGTGACGGCCATGATCAGGTCGAACACCTTCAGCGACATGTGGCTGACGATGATGAGCGCCGACAGCGCAATCGGGCTGAGCTGAGGGAAGATCACGTGGCGGTACAGCTTCCACTCGCTCGCGCCATCCATGCGGGCCGCTTCGCGGAGCTCATCGGGGATGCCGCGGAAGCCGGCGAGGAACAGGGCCATGATGTAGCCGGAGAGCTGCCAGATCGCGGGCATCGCGATGGCGGCCATTCCCCAGATCGGCTCGTTCCACCACGAGTTCTGCAGAAAGTCGAGACCGAATGTCTGCAGCATCCGGTTCAGCCCCGAAGCCCTGTCGCCTTCAGCGCTGTTGAGCAGCCACCGCCAGACGACACCGGAGGCGACGAACGAGACAGCCATCGGGAACAGGTAGACGGAGCGGAACACTCCCTCGGCGTTGACTCCCTTGTCGAGGAGCCAGGCCCAGATGAAGCCGAAGATCATCGTCCCCGCGATGAACACGACGGTGAACACGACGAGGTTCAGAAGCGAATGGAGGAACCGCCCCTCGGTGAGCAGTGCGACGTAGTTCTGGAAGCCGACGAACGCTCCCTCGGAGGCGAGGGAGTGCCTGTCGGTCATCGAGGTCTGGATGTTCGCGAAGATCAGTCCGTAGACGAAAATCGCGACAAGGACGAGGCTCGGTGCCAGTAGCAGCACCGGCGGGCCCCAATTGCGTATGCCTTTGCGCACGGTTGCGGTTCTCCTCGCATCCCGGGGCCCGGCCAGCGTGGAATGGCCGGCCGGGCCCCGTCAGGTGGTTTCTTAGGACAGCGCTGATTCTGCCGCTGAGACGAGCGCGGAGATCAGGGCATCCTGGTCGCGGTCGCTGCCGAACTTACCAACGGCGGACGAGATGTCGCTCGACCAGGCGATCGGGGCTGCCGCGCCGTGCGCGAGCGAGCTGACGATCGTGTCGTTGGCGAACGACTCCATAGCGCTCTGCTGGTACTCGCCGTAGTCGGCGGGGTCAGCATCCGTGCGGGCCGGGATGGAGCCCTTGACCGTGTTGAAGGCCTTCTGTCCCTCGGCTGAGCTGATCGTGGTCAGCCAGTCCTTCGCGGCCTGCTCGTGGGGAGCTCCGACGGGGAGCGTGAAGGAGTCGGCGAGGAAGTCGAAGACGCCGTCCGTGCCGGGCGTCGGCCAGGTCGTGTACTCGGTTCCCCATGTCTGGCCCGCCTGCGTGAACGCAGCCTCCGCCCAGTCGCCCATCACGTTGTAGGCGGCGTTGCCGTCGATCACGATCTGCGAAGCGGCATCCCAGTCGAGGCCGGCGTAGTCCTGGTTCACGAAGTCCATGAGCTGGTCGTAGTGGTCTACAGCGGTCTTCACGCCATCGCTGTCCCACGCCGTTGATCCGTCCCAGAGCCCGGCGTAGCCGTCGGCGCCGAGGTCGGCGATCAGAACGTTCTCGAGCAATTGCATCTGCGTCCACTCGGTACCGATCGCGAGCGGTGCATCGACGCCGGAGTCCTTGACCTTCTGCAGATCAGCGATCCAGGCGTCAATCGACTCCGGAGCCTTCGTCGGGTCGATGCCCGCGCTCTCGAGCACCTCGGTGTTGACCCAGGTGACGTTGGCACGGTGGATGTTGCTCGGAACAGAGTAGATCTTGCCGTCGACGGTGAGTCGATCGATGAGATCGGCGGGGAAGACCTCGTTCAGGCCAAGGTCTTCGTAAAGTCCGCTGAGGTCTTGGATCTGCTCAGCGGCGATGTAGTCGGACAGCTCGGCGCCCGCGTGTGCCTGGAACGTGTCTGGCGGGTTGTCGGACTCCAGGCGTGAGGCCAGCGCTGCCTTCGCGTTCGAGCCGGCGCCGCCGGCAACTGCCGCGTTGATGAATTCGATGTCGGGGTACTGCGAGTTGAATTCCTTGACGAGGGCGTCAAGGCCCGCCTTCTCAGATCCCGAGGCCCACCAGGTGAATACCTCGACCTGGTCGGGGTTGTCGGGGTCGGATCCGTTCGACCCCCCTGACGAGCACCCGGTGAGTGCGAGGCCGACAGCGAGGGCGCCGGCCAGAATGGACATTCTCTTGCGCATGGTGCTTCCTCCATTGGAACTGTGCAATGCCGAGTTCTTCGGTTCTCATATTCAAGTATGAAAACGTTGCCAAACGCAAGTCCGACGCCGTGGTAATTATCGAATCGTGATGTCCGGCACTCGTGTCCGCCTGGTCTGCCGTCAGCCTTCGGGGCCGCGTTCCGCCGAGCCGCGCGAGTGCAGCGTTGCGGGCAGGAGTGTCGTGCGCGCCGGGCCGCGGTAGCCGTCGATGCGCTGAAAGAGCTGTTCTGTCGCGATTCGGCCCATGGCAAACGGGTCTTGAGCGATGACGGACAGACCCGGAGTCAGCGATCCGGCGAGTTCGAGATCGTCGAAGCCGAGGAGCGCGGGTTTCTCGCGCCGGAGGCTGAGCGCCTTCAGAACAGTGATCGTCGCACGGTTGTTGCAGGTGAAGATCGCGGTTGGTGGGTTCTCTGAATCGAGCATTCGCGAGACCGCGACGCGATGCTGCCCATCGTCGGGAACAGACGAGTGCACGAGGGCGGGGTCGTACGGAATGCCGGCCGCCGCGAGCGCGTCCTTGTAACCGGCGAGGCGCTCGACAGTGGTGTAGAGGTGCGCGCGGTCGCTGAGACAAGCAATGCGGCGGTGCCCTTGCGCGATGAGGTGCGCGATGCCGTCTCGGCAGCTGGCGCGATTGTCGCTGATGACAGCATCCGCGATGTGGTCGGGAGCCGGTCGGTCGACGAAGACCATCTGCAGCCCGGACTGCAGTGCCGAGGCGTAGTAACTGACGTCGCCGCGCTCGGACGGGGTGACGACGATGCCCTCGAGGCGGCGCGCGCTCAGGGCATGGACGATCTGCCGCGCGCGGTCGTTCTCGCGCCGGTATGAGGCGACGAGCAGCATCGACCCGCGATCGCGCGCGACGTCTTCGACCGACTGCGTCAGCTGCGAGAAGAACGGGTCTGTCACATCCTCGATCACGAGCCCGACGGTTTCGGTTGCGCCGGTGCGGAACTGGCGTGCCGATTCGTTGCGGCGATAGCCGAGTTCGTCGATCGCTCGGTGAACTGCCTCGATTTTTGCCGCGCTGACATGTGGGTCACCGTTGACGACACGTGAGACCGTCGAGAGCCCGACGCCAGCGCGTGCGGCGACGTGCTTCATCGTCGGATGTGTGGGGCCTGATCGGCCGCGGTGCTGGTCGGGCGCCATCGCTCTCCTCGTCACAATGCTTGAGGAAACGTTACCAAGACCGGTACCGGCTGCGTCAATCAGGAGCGCGCGGAGTACTGCTCCCGGATGATCGCACGATGGTCGGCGGTCGGCTCGGCCGCGATCGCCACGGTCCATGCCGGGCGCTCGCCCGTCAGAGCCCAGGCCGCCTGGACGGCCGCGCCGTCAGCCACGTATTCGCCGGGCTCGGGGATGACGACGGGAATATCGAACACCTGCGCGGCGATCTGCTGCACGGCGGTGTTCTGGGCGGCTCCGCCCACCATCAGGATGCGGTCGGCTCTGACGCCCTGCGCGCGCACCGCATCGAGGCCATCGGCGAGGCCGCAGAGCATACCTTCCACGGCGGCACGGGCGAGGCCCGGGCGGGTTGTCGAGCTCAGTGTCATGCCCGAGAGGGTCGCGGTGGCGTCGGGTAGATTCGGGGTTCGCTCGCCCTCGAAGTAGGGGTGCAGAACGAGTCCGCCTGCTCCCGGGGCGGACTGCAGAGCGAGGGCGCCGAGTGCGGCGTGGTCGACGCCCAGAACGCCAGCCACGGCATCGAGAATGCGGGCGGCGTTGAGCGTTGCGATGAGCGGAAGGTAGGCCCCGTCCGCGGAGGCGAAACCGGCGACGGTGCCCGAGTCGTCGCGCGTCGGTCTGTCGGCGACGGCGAAGACGGTTCCCGACGTGCCGATCGAAACGACGACATCACCGGATGCTGCGCCGAGGCCCAGTGCCGCGCCGGCGTTGTCACCCGCGCCTACACCAACGATGGCTCCGTCCGGTGTTGTCCCCGCGCGTTCGCCAGGGCCGAGGACGCGCGGGAGGACGACGCGGTGCCCGAGAGCACGCTCGGCCAGCTCAAGGTCGTACGACTCGTGTTCGGCTGACCAATAGGCGGTTCCGGAGGCATCGGAGCGGTCGGTCGTCAGCTGGTCGAGCTGCGGGCCGAGAGGTGATTCTCCGACGGGGCCGTAACCGCGCAGCCGCCAGGTCAGCCAGTCATGGGGGAGTGCGACAGCAGCGACGCGCGCCGCGTTCTCGGGCTCGGCATCACGCAGCCACCGCAGTTTGGAGCCGGTGAACGACGCGACGGGTACAACACCCACGCGACGGGCGTATGCGTCGGCGCCAACCTCGTCGATCAGGTCGCGGGCCGCGGGAGCACTGCGCGTATCGTTCCACAGGAGCGCGTCGCGAATCACCACCCCCTCGGCATCGAGCGCGATCATGCCGTGCTGCTGCCCGGCGATGGAGATTGCTGCGACGTCTGTGATGCCGCCGGCATCTGCGATAGCGCTCCTCAAAGCGTCCCACCACGCGGCGGGCGGCACTTCCGTTCCCTCGGGATGCTGTGCCCGGCCGCGGCGCACGACGGCGCCCGTTGCGGCATCCCGAATTACGATCTTGCAGCTCTGCGTCGATGAGTCGATACCCGCGACAAGCGTCATGGCTGTGCCTTTCCCTCAGCGTACAAACCGCGCATGGCCACCCTGGTGCTCGCCGTGGTGGCCATGCGCGGCAGGTCGGATGCTGTCAGCCGCGAGCGCCCATCAGGTGCTCGATCGTCAGCTGCTGCAGGCGCACGAATCCGAAGCCCTTGCCGTTGAAGTAGGCGTCGGCGTCGAAGTCCTCGAAGGAGGCGCGGTCGGAGAGAAGAGCGTCGTAGGTCTCACCGTCGCCGAGGGTCGGCGTCGAGAGCTCGTCGACCTTCGCGGCGGCCAGGGCCTCCTGCACCTCGGGATCGGCGCGGAACGCAGCAGCGCGCTCCTTCAGCAGAAGGTACGAGCGCATGTTGGCACGTGCCGAATCCCACACGCCGTTCTCGTCTTCGGTGCGGCTCGGCTTGTAATCGAAGTGACGCGGGCCGTCGTACGACGGTCCGCCGTTCGGGCCACCGTTCTCGAGCAGGTCGACGAGCGAGAAGGCGTTCTGCAGGTCGCCGTGCCCAAACACGAGGTCCTGGTCGTACTTGATGCCGCGCTGGCCGTTGAGGTCGATGTGGAAGAGCTTGCCCTGGTACAGCGCCTGGGCGATTCCAGCCGTCATGTTGAGGCCGGCCATCTGCTCGTGTCCGACCTCGGGGTTGATGCCGACGAGCTCGGGGCACTCGAGCGTCTCGATGAACGCAAGGGCGTGGCCGAGCGTGGGCAGCAGGATGTCGCCGCGGGGCTCGTTCGGCTTCGGCTCGATCGCGAAGCGGATGTCGTAGCCCTTGTCAGTCACGTACTGGCCGAGCAGGTTGACGGCCTCGCGGTAGCGCTCGAGGGCCGCCTGAACATCCTTCGCCGTGTCGTACTCGGCGCCTTCGCGGCCGCCCCACATGACGAAGGTCTTTGCGCCCAGTTCGGCGGCGAGGTCGATGTTGCGCAGCACCTTGCGCAGGGCGAAGCGGCGAACGGCGCGGTCGTTCGACGTGAAGCCGCCGTCTTTGAAAACCGGGGCCGAGAAGAGGTTTGTCGTGACCATCGGAACCACGATTCCGGTGTCGGCAAGTGCCTGCTTGAGGCGGTCGATCTGCGTCTGGCGCTCGGCGTCTGTCGAGCCGAAGGCGAAGAGATCGTCGTCGTGGAAGGTCAGGCCGTAGGCGCCGATCTCGCTCAGCTTCTCAACCCCGTGAACAACGTCGAGGGGAGCGCGGGTCGGCCCGCCGAACGGGTCGGTTCCGTTGTACCCGATCGTCCAGAGTCCGAATGAGAACTTATCGTCGCGTGTGGGTGTGGGGCTCATGTGAAACTCCGTCTGTGTCAGCATCGTCGATGATTTGTCGATCTGCACAACATATTAGATCACGGATGCTGTTTGCACCAGCCGTGTGTGACAAAAACCCTGCGCCGTCGACGTTTACTGTGTGTCACAGCATCCGTTTGGTGTGTCACGCAACGAATGTGCCCTCTTGTGAGACGTGTGCTGGGCAGAGCGGACTTCGCCGACTCTTCGGGCTATTTTTTCGCGGCGTTTTTTGTTCCCGGCGTAGACAAAGACAAAAATGTCAGCTATGTTTTCTCCGTCAACAAAGCTACGCGGAATGCCAGTCCGAGCATGAACGTTCGGCAGACATCTCGTGAGCGCCTCACCGCGTGGCAATGACGTGATCGCATTTCAGAGAGGAAATCAGCACATGTCCATCACCAAGAAGGCTTTGGCCCTCGGAGCCGTCGGGCTCATGGCGGCGGGGCTTGCCGCCTGTTCGTCCGACGCAGAGGGATCAACCTCAGACGGCGCTGTTGAGTGCAACGTCGGCATCTCGATGCCGACGCGATCGCTTGAGCGCTGGATCAATGACGGCGAGCAGCTTGAAGCACTGCTCAAAGACGACGGGTGCACCGTCGACCTGCAGTACGCAGACAACAAGACCAGCCAGCAGATCAGCCAGATTCAGAACCAGATCGCCGGCGGGGCGAAGATTCTTGTCGTCGCTCCCATCGACGGTGAAGTTCTCGCCCCCGTGCTCAGCGAGGCGAAGAAGACACAGGATGCCGTCGTCATCTCGTACGACCGCCTCATCAACGGCACGGAAGACGTCGATTATTACGCGACATTCGACAACGCGAAGGTCGGCAAGATGCAGGGCGAATTCATCGTCGACCAGCTCGGACTCGACGACGGCGAGGGTCCCTTCAACCTCGAGCCGTTCGCGGGCAGCCCCGACGACAACAACGCGAAGTTCTTCTTCTCGGGCGCCTGGGACGTCCTGTTGCCGTACGTCGAAAATGGTCAGCTGGTCGTGCCGAGCGGTAAGGCTCCCGCTTCGAACGACGAGTGGGCGTCCATCGGCATCCAGGGCTGGGCCTCAGACAAGGCACAGGCCGAGATGGACAACCGTCTCACCTCGTTCTATTCGGGTGACGAGAAGGTCGACGTCGTGCTCTCGCCGAACGACAGCCTCGCCATCGGCATTGAGGCATCGCTGAAGTCCGCGGGTTACACGCCGGGTGAGGACTACCCGCTGATCACGGGTCAGGATGCTGACACGGCGAACGTCAAGGCGATCCTCGACGGTGAGCAGGCGATGACGGTGCTGAAAGACACCCGCAAGCTCGGCCAGACCGTGTTCGAGATGATCCAGGAGATCGTCGCGGGCGACGACGTGTCCACGACCGTCACTTACGATAACGGGAAGCTCGACGTTCCGACGGCTCAGCTCGACCCCGTCGTCGTGACGAAGGACAACGTGCAGGAGGAGATCATCGACAGCGGCTTCATCGACGCCTCTGAGCTCGGCCTGTGAGACCGTGCGGCCGGCGCACAGCGCCGGCCGCACACGGTTTGTCACCGACGACAATGAAGGAAATCCCTATGCAGCCACCTAGCATCCTGACAATGTCAGATATTGCGATCAGCTTCGGACCGGTGAAGGCACTCGACGGAGTCTCACTCGACGTCCGCCGCGGTGAAATCCACGGAATCTGCGGTGAGAACGGCGCGGGAAAATCGACGCTCATGAAGGTCTTGAGCGGCGTCAACCCGGTCGGAACGTACACCGGCAGCATCCAGTTCGACGGCCACTCCGTCGGATACCGGTCGATTAACGACAGCGAGCGCGACGGCATCGTCATCATCCATCAGGAACTCGCGCTGAGTCCCTACCTGTCGATCGCCGAGAACATTTTTCTCGGGAACGAGCAGCAGACCCGCGGAGTGATCGACTGGAACTCCACGAACGCCGAAGCGGCAAAGCTGCTCGAACGCGTTGGTCTGCGTGAGAACCCCTCGACGCCCGTTCTCGAACTCGGCGTCGGCAAGCAGCAGCTTGTGGAGATCGCGAAGGCGCTCTCGAAGAACGTGAAGCTGCTGATTCTCGACGAGCCGACCGCCGCGCTCAACGACGAGGATTCCGCACACCTGCTCGGGCTGATCGAACAGCTGCGTGAGCAGGGAATCACGAGCATCATCATCTCGCACAAGCTCAAAGAGATTAAGCGCATTGCCGACAGCGTCACAATCATCCGCGACGGCAAAACGATCGAGTCGTTCTCGATGTCTGAACCGGAGGCCACCGAGAACCGCATCATTCGCTCGATGGTCGGACGTGACCTCAACAACCTCTTTCCCCCGCGGGATCCCGACATTGGAGACGAAGTTCTCCGTGTTGAAAACTGGACCGTCTATCACCCGGTCGACACGTCGCGGAAGGTCGTCGACGGAGCGTCCTTTTCGGTGCGTGCCGGGGAGATCGTTGGGTTCGCTGGCCTCATGGGCGCGGGCAGAACCGAGCTGGCGATGAGCGTCTTCGGGCGCTCGTACGGCACACGAATCTCGGGTCGGGTCTACAAGAACGGCTCGGAGATCCAGGTGCGCACCGTGGGCGAGGCGATCCGCCACGGCATCGCGTATGCCACGGAGGACCGCAAACGTTACGGACTCAACCTGATCAAGGACATCGCAGAGAATGTGTCGTCAGCGGCGCTTCCCAAGCTCTCGCGCGGTGGCATCGTCGATCGCAATCGCGAGCACAAGGTCGCGGACTCGTATCGCGAGAAGATGAACATCAAGGCTCCGTCGGTCTCGGCGATCACGGGGAAGCTCTCCGGCGGAAACCAGCAGAAGGTCGTGCTCTCGAAGTGGATTTTCACGGGGCCTGACGTGCTCTTTCTCGACGAGCCCACGCGCGGCATCGACGTCGGCGCCAAGTACGAGATTTACGGAATCATCAACGAGCTGGCGGCGCAGGGCAAAGCCGTGGTCGTCATCTCGTCTGAGCTGCCCGAACTGCTCGGGCTCTCTGACCGCATCTACGCAATATCCGAAGGCCGGCTGACGGGCGAGGTCGCCCGGGCCGAGGCAACGCAGGAAGTGCTCATGGAGTACATGACAGCGGGAAAGGACTGACGTCGTGAGCACGTCAACATTGACAGCACCCACCACACCGGCACCAGGGAAGAAGCCGCGAAAGCGGCCGTCCATCTCGGTGAATCTGAGGCAGTACGGGATCCTGGCCGCGCTCGCGGTCATCATCCTGCTGTTCGAGATCATGACCGATGGGCGCCTCCTGCTTCCGGGAAACATCAACAACCTGATCCAGCAGAACGCCTATGTGTTGATTCTCGCCGTCGGCATGGTCATCGTCATCATCGGCGGTCATATTGATCTGTCAGTTGGCTCCGTTGTCGCCATGGTCGGTGCCATAGCAGCGATCGCCATACAACAATGGGGACTTCCCTGGTGGCTCGCCGCCATCGTCGCGATCGGCGTCGGAGCGCTCGTCGGGGCCTGGCAGGGATTCTGGGTCGCCTTCGTCGGCATCCCGGCGTTCATCGTCACCCTGGCAGGGATGCTCCTCTTCCGCGGACTCACCCTCGTGCTCCTCACAGGCGGAACGATCAGTGGCCTTCCCGAAGGTTTCGTCGCCATCGGAGCGGGCTGGTTCCCCGGCTGGCTGGGCGAGCTGGGTGGTCGTGACGCCCTCACCCTCGTCTTCGGGGCCGTCGCCGTCGTCCTGCTCATCCTTCAGCAGTCTCGCGCTCGCGCCGCCCAGCGTCGTCTCGACTTGGCCCGTGAACCGCTCGTCTCGTTCTGGATCAAGCTCGGCATCGCCTCTGTGGCGATTCTTGCTCTCGCCTGGCTGCTCAGCGACTACGCGGGAACACCGTACATCCTCATCATCCTCGCGGTGATCATCCTCGCCTACACGTTCCTCCTCCGGAACACGGTCTTCGGCCGCCACGTATACGCGATCGGAGGCAACCGATTCGCCGCGATGATGAGCGGTGTGAAGACACGGTGGATCGACTTTTTCATCCTCACGAACATGGGCCTGCTTGCGGGTCTCGCCGGTGTCGTGTCGACGGCTCGGGCCGGTGGAGCCGTGGCGTCGGCGGGCACCAACTATGAGCTGGACGCCATTGCCGCCGTGTTCATTGGAGGGGCTGCCGTGACCGGCGGGGTCGGAACCGTGGTTGGTGCGGTTATCGGTGCGCTCGTGATGGGTGTGCTCAATATGGGACTGTCTATTCTGTCGGTGGATGCCGCCTGGCAGATGGCCATCAAGGGTCTTGTGCTTCTTCTGGCCGTCGCGTTCGACATCTTCAATAAAAAACGCGGCAGCCGCAGCTAGTCTCGAAGGGACTTGAAAGCACACAGTGGATCAGAGGGGAGCGGGGCGATGACCCGTCGCGACGAAGGCGTGCGGGAACGCACCGCTCCCTCGTCTGGTTCACGAACCAGCAACGACCAGCTTCGACGCTTCAATCTGTCGATGCTGATGCAGATGCTGCACCGCAACGGCGGGTGCAGTCGCGCCGAGCTGACACGGCGCACGGGGTTGAACAGGTCGACGATCGCCGTGCTTGTCGCCGAACTTGTCGAGGCGGGCCTCGCATATGAGGGGGAGCCCGAGACCGTGGTCGGTCAAATCGGGCGGCCCAGCCTGCGAGTGCACCCGGAGCCGCGCCTCGCCGCGCTCACCGTGAACCCCGAGCGTGGCAGCGTCGCGATCGGGCTGATCGGACTCGGTGGAGAGATCATCCGCAGCGTCCGATTCGACAGTGCGCGCGTGCCGAGCCCGGCGGAAGCCGTCCGTGCCGCTCACTCGATCGTCGAGGGAATGCGCGGTGAGATCGAGCAGTCTTACGACCTCGTCGGTGTGGGCGTCGCCGTTCCCGGACTGGTGAGCGCCGCGACGGGGCGCATCGTGAATGCACCGCAGCTGCGGTGGAGAGACGTCGATCTGGCCACCCCGATGGCGCAGGCGTTCCAGCTGCCGATCTTCATCGCGAACGACGCCTCGGTCGGTGCGATCGCCGAGAATCTCTTCGGCGCGGCGAAGGACGCCAAAGATCTCGTCTTCGTTGACGGCGGCGCCTCGGGCATCGGCGGTGGAGTCATCATCGATGGCCAGCCGCTGCGCGGAACCTCCGGTTTTGCCGGCGAGCTCGGCCACATCATGGTCAACAGCAACGGTCGCCGATGCCACTGCGGTCGCATCGGATGCCTTGAGACCGAGGTCAACCTGCAGGGAATCCTGGGCATCCTCGGCCTGACGCGCGCCGATGAGCACGAGCTCGACATCGAGCTCGGGGTCACACGCGACCACGCCGTGCTCGAGGAGGTTCGTCGACAGCTGGGCTTCTTGTCGATCGCGCTCACCAACCTCGTCAACATCTTTGACCCGGAGGTCGTTGTTCTCGGCGGCTACCTGGGCGCCCTGCTGACGGTGTCAGATGAGCGCCTCGGCGGTGAGCTCAAACTGCGCTCGATGTCGGGGCACTCCCGCTCGGTCGTTCTGGCGCGTGCGCGCCTGAGATCGCGGCGAGTGATGATCGGCGCTGCAGAGCTCGCGTTTGCGCCACTTCTCGCTGATCCGCTCGCCTTCCGCCGCGCCTGAGTGGTCGCCCTCGCCCACCGGGCGGCGTCACTCCGGCCTCGTGCCACTCAGATCTGGCACCACTCAGATCTACGCTGTCGGCCATCACGGCGCATGCCCTCATCCGGTGAGCGGGGTATCGTCGATCGCCCTGTGTCACGTCGCGTTGAGCGCCGCTTTGCGCCGGGTCTCCGGGGTGATCACGCGTTTGGTCCAGACGATCTCGAACGCGGGGTCGAACCGCCGTGAGCACTCGCCGCATGACACGCGGCGCGTGGGGGCGCGGTAGCGATACAGCCGGTGTCCGCGCGGGCAGGCGCCGACCCACGGTGCCAGCTCGTCGGCGATCTCACCGCGGTGCAGCCGTTGCCCCTCGTAGCCGATGTCGCGGGCGATGCTCACCCAGCCAGGGCCGTGGCCGGCCTTCGGCCCCGCAAGCGCGTGTGCCACCTCATGCAGGAGTACCTGATGGATCTCGTCATCGTCATAGCGCGACGCGAGGTATCGCGACACCGAGATGCGTCGCGTCGTGTAATTGCACAGCCCCGCTCGCTTCTTCGCGTTGTCGAACGCGAATGTCCACGACGCATCGAGGTGGAGGGAGATGAGCGCGTGCGCCCACACCCTGACACGGGCGAGATCTGCCATGCCTTAACGGTAAGACACCCCACCGACGTTTGGTGAGCAGTCGACCGGTGGGTTATGCGGGAAGACGTGATTCTGTGGCGGTGATGGCGACAAGCGACGACTCGATTTGCGCCTCAGACGCGCCCGCGGCCCGGCGAATCTGCACGGCTGCCCTGAAGTCCTCGAGGGCGAGCGCGTACTCCCCCTGATCAAAGTAGACCTTGCCTCGGTGCTGCAGGGCGAAGGCCTCGTACAACTGCCATTCGTGCGTGTGTGCTTCTTCGATCAGCGAGTTCAGTTCGTGCAGTGCCGGCTCGAACTCGGTGCGGAATTGCAGAACCTGTGCACGCAGCATCCGGGGTCTCATGAGGTCGCGGCGGTTGCCCGTGAACCGCGCAAGTCTGACGGCGGCATTTGCGGTGTCGAGGGCCTCGTCAAGCTGGCCGGCCACCTTGAGTAGCCACGCCTTTTCGCACAGTGCCTCAAGGCTGCGCATCTCCCCGAGCTTGTCAAGGCGCTCGCCGACGGCTTTAAGATCCACCTCTTCGCGCAGTGTGGTGGTGTCGTAGCCCAGTATGATTCCCAGAGCGCTCTCCTTCGTCTCGTGACGCCGACCTCGTGATCGAGGCTAACCCTCGCGCGCCCTGATCAGGTGGATGTCGATCAGCCTGTCGTCATCAGCGCGAGGATTTCCGCGTCCGTCTGTGTTGTTCGTGAGCAGCCAGAGAGAACCGGATGCCGTCGCCACGACGTCCCTGATGCGCCCGAACTCGTCGGTGAAGAACGCGGATGCTGTCGGGTCGCCGCGTGTGTCGACCACCCAGAGCCGTTCACCGCCGAGTCCCGCCATGAAGAGGGTGTCGCCGACCGCAGCAAGGCCGCTCGGGCTGGCCTCGTCTGTCGACCACTGGAGGACGGGGTCGATGAAGCGGTCATCGCCGGCGTGGCCCTCGACGACGGGCCAGCCATAGTTCCCGCCCGGTTCGATGCGGTTCAGCTCATCCCACGTGTTCTGGCCGAACTCACTTGCCCACAGCGTGCCGTCGTCCGTCCACGCGAGGCCCTGGGGGTTCCGGTGCCCCATCGAGTAGACGAGAGAGTCGTCGAACGGGTTGTCGTCTGGCACCGTGCCCTCGGGCGTCATGCGCAGGATCTTCCCCGCGAGTGAATTGACGACCTGGGCGATGTCGCCTCCCGTGGCGTCACCGGTCGTGGCATACAGCATCCTGTCTGGGCCGAAGGCGAGCCGCCCACCGTTGTGGACCGCCGCCTTCGGGATGTCCGTGAGCACGGCTTCGCCGTCCCCGAGGCGCGGGGCGTCCGGGAGCCCCGTCACGGGGAAGCGAATGATGCGGTTGTCGGTCTCCGTAGTCACGTACGCGTAGAGCCACGTGCCGCCCGCATCGCGCACGTCGTCCGCAGTGTCTCTGATCGCCGCACTCTCTGTGCTGCCCCTCTGCTCTGCGGTGTCGCCGAGGCCGGCAATGCCAGCCGTGCTCTCTGAGGGTGCCGTGTAGCCGTCGTCTGCGCTCTCGGTGCTGCCCGCGTCCGTGCCCATTGTGCTGGCTGTCTCGTCGAGCAGTGCGAGCCCGAGCAGACCGCCCTCGCCGGCAGGTGCGGCGGCAGGAACGGTGCCGATCACCGTGGTGTCGTCGCCATCGACGTACACGATTTCCGCCTCGTCGCGCAGTGACACTAGCGCTCCGTGCTCGAGCGGCACGATCGACCACGGAGCATCGAGACCCGTGGTGAGCACCTCGTATTCCCCGTTCGGAATCACGCCGGCTTCCGTGGGGGTCGGCACCGCGGTGTTCTCGGTCACGCACCCGGTGAGGACCAGAGCGGATGCCGCTGTCGCGACGCCGAGCGACAGCATCCGTCTGGCATATGCGTGAAGAGGCATGATCACATGTCGAAGACGTTTCGGGACGGCGCGGGGGAGGGAATCGCCTCGGCGTCGGTCACGGCGCGGGCACCGGCGATGAAGTCGCGCAGTTCGCGGCCGGCCACCAGCTTGGCGGGGTACGGTCCGCCGGCCAGCAGCCGCGGCACCATGTCGAGAGGCAGAAGGGCCCGCGACGCGATAAGCACGACGTTGCCGAACCGACGTCCCTTGAGAATCTGAGTATCGGCAAACGCCGCCACCTCGCCGAACACGGCGCTCAATGTTGCTGCCTGGCTGCGTGCAAACGCGAGACCTGGGCCGTCGGCGACGTTCACGGCGAGGATGCCGTCATCGCTCAGCAACGACTTCGCCATCGCATAGAATTCGGTGCTCGTCACGTGAGCCGGTGTCTGCGATCCGCTGAAAATGTCGCTGATCACCAAGTCGACGGTGCCGTGCAACCCCGCGGGTAGCTTGCCGAGAACCTCGCGAGCATCTCCGTAGCGCACGCGGATCTGTGCACGTTTTGGCCAGGGCAGCTGCTCGCGAACGAAATCGACGAGGTCGCGCTGCAGCTCGATCACCTGCTGCCGAGACCCAGGTCGTGTCGCATCGACGTAGCGGGGGAGCGTGAGCGCGCCGGCGCCGAGGTGCACGGCGGTGATCGGTGAGCCGGGCGGGCGGACGAGGTCGACGACGTGCCCGATGCGGCGCACATATTCGAAGAACAGCTCGCGCGGATCGCGCATATTGACGTGCGACTGCGGCGTGCCGTCGACGATGAGCTGAAAGGCGCCGTCCACGAAGGAATCCGGCTCGATGGATGCTGTCAGGCCACTGCCCGACAACACGATGGAAGAACTCTCGCTCACACTCGTGAGTCTACGGCGCACTCTGCCTCGTGGGTCTGCGGTGTGCTTTGTCCCGTGGGTCTACGGTGCACTCCGTCCCGTGCGTCTGCGGGGTGCTCTATCCCGAGGGCCGCCGTGCCGATGCCTCGGCATTTCCTGTCACTTACGGAAAATATGTCCTTCCGCGGAAGCACAAATTTTCCGCACAGGACAGAAAATGCGCAGCGAGTTCCTGCCGCGAGGCTCCCCATGCACCATCCGCGACACCGCGCCCCGCGGTAGCCTGGAACCGTGCGCATCGATCTCAACTGCGACCTCGGTGAGACCGTCGACGGGCAGCCGACGGCAGACGATGCCGCCATGTTCGCGCACATCTCGAGTGCCAACGTCGCGTGCGGCTTTCACGCGGGTGATGCCGACAGCATGCGCCGCTCGTGCGAACTCGCGGTTCGGCACAACGTCGTGGTCGGCGCCCATGTCTCGTATCGCGACCGTGAGAATTTCGGCCGCGTCGACAGTGAGATCGACCGGGCGACGCTGGTCAGCCATGTCGTCGAGCAGATCGAAACGTTGAACACGATCGCGGATGCTGCCGGCACAGCCGTCCGCTATGTGAAGCCGCACGGCGCCCTCTACAACCGCATCGCGCGCGACCCGGAGCGTGCCGACGCTGTCGCCGAGGCCGTCGCCAGAAGCTGTGCGCTTCCGATCATGGGGCTGCCCGACTCGCGCATCGCTGACGCAGCATCCGCCCATGGTCTGCGGTTCATCAGGGAGGCATTCGTCGACCGCGGGTACCGCGCGGACGGCACGCTCGTGCCGCGCAACGACCCGGGAGCGCTGCTGGCTCCGGATGCTGTCGCAGAACGCGCCGTCGCCATCGTGGCCGAGCACGAGGTCATCGCGGCGACGGGAGAGCGCGTACGTCTCGACGTCGACTCGTTGTGCGTGCACGGCGATACGCCGGGCGCCGTGCAGATGGCGGCCGATGTCCGTGCGGCACTCGAGCGTGACGGCATTGCGATCGAGGCGGTGAGCCTGTGAGAGCAACGACGTCCCGCAGCGCCTACAGTGCGCGCAGCGCCCACAGTGCCCGCAGAACCTACAGTGCCCGCAGAACCTACAGTGCCCGCAGAACCTACAGTGCCCGCAGCATTCATGCGGCTGGTCTCGCATCAGGGGCATCGGAGCGACGGCCCCGTCGGCGTCGGGAACTCCGTCTGCTCGGTGTCGCGATGGGGGTTGTGTCGCGATGAGCAGAGTACGACGTCGCAGCATCTACGCGGCGGACCGCGCAACACCGGCGGTGGTGTCATGAGTACGGCGCAGCGTCGCAGCATCCGGCCTGTCGGCGACCGTGCGCTGCTGGTGGACTGCTCGTCGCTCGACGAGGTGATGGCGCTGCATCGCGGACTCGCCCGGCGCCCGGATGCCGTTGTCGACGTCGTGCCTGCCGCGCGCACGATCCTGGTCACCGTTGCGCGCCCGAGCGGTGTGGCCGCGGTGCGCCGCTGGCTGGAGGATGCTGTTCCCGTGCCGCCTTCCGCCACCGAGGACGGCCCGCCGGTGCCGATCGATGTGCAGTATGACGGTGCCGACCTCGCGGAGGTTGCCCGGCACACGGGTCTCAGCGAGCGCGACGTGATCGCGTGCCACACCGGGTCGACGTGGCGCGTCGCATTTGGCGGCTTCGCCCCGGGGTTCGCCTATCTGGTCACCGATCATGAGCGGCTCGCCGTTCCGCGGCGCGAGACTCCGCGCACGGCCGTTCCCCTCGGCTCTGTCGGCCTCGCCGGGGCGTTCTCCGGCGTCTATCCGCGGTCGTCGCCCGGAGGCTGGCAGCTGATCGGCCGCACAGATGCCGACCTGTGGAACGTCGAGCGCGAGCATCCGGCCCTGCTCGAACCGGGTGCGCGCGTTGTCTTTCGGGAGGCACGATGACCCTCACTGTTCTGGAGGCCGGTCCGTTCACGACGGTGCAGGACCTCGGCCGCCCGGGCTTCGCGCACATTGGGGTGCCGCATTCGGGCGCCCTCGACCGCGGTGCGCTGACGCTTGCGAACCGGCTCCTCGGCAACGACGAGGGGGCGGCGGCGCTCGAGATCACGGTCGGCGGCTTCGAGGCGCGCACGGATGCCGACGTGTGGGTCGCCGTCACGGGGGCGTGGTGTCCGATCACGGTGAACGGCGAACCGGCCGACCCCAACGAAGCTGTGCGCGTGCGCGCGGGGCAGGCACTGAGGGTGGCCGCCGCCGAGCACGGCCTGCGCGCCTACCTCGCCGTTCGCGGCGGCGTCGATGCAGATGTCGTGCTCGGGTCTCGTTCGCACGATGTGCTCTCCGGTCTCGGCCCGGAGCCGTTGGCTGCCGGAGACGAGGTGCGTGTCGGCAGCATCCCGCCGGCGCCGATTCCAGCGCTGGAGATCGCACCGTGGAGTCCACCAACAGATGGACGCGTCGAGGTGGCGGTCACGCGAGGCCCGCGCGACGACTGGTTTCCGGATGCTGCGCTCGAGGCGTTCTTCGACACCACGTGGCTGGTGGGTGCAGCGTCCAACCGGGTCGGCGCGCGGCTGACGGGCGACCCGCTCATGCGCGACGCCGGCGATGAGCTGCCGAGCGAGGGCATGGTGGCTGGCAGCATCCAGGTTCCGCCGTCCGGGCAGCCCACTGTGCTGTTGGCCGATCATCCGGTGACGGGCGGCTACCCGGTGCTCGCCGTGGTCGCGAGCGAAGATCTTGATGTTTTCGCTCAGGTGCGCCCGGGGCAGGCTGTCGAGTTCCGTCATGCGTAAGGCGCCGTGTTGTTCCGTCACGTCCGTGTTCTCTGGCAGAGGTCGGCCCTCGGCGCATCCGCGACCACATTGCCGCGGGCGAGAGTGGTGTCGCGCGTGATCCCGCGGGTTGAGCATCAGATGGTGAGTCGCGTTGTATTCATGTGCGGGCCCGCCGGGTCAGGCAAGACCGCGGTGGCGATGCGTCTTGTCGAGACCGACTCCTTCACGCGTCTGTCGATCGACGACGAGGCGTGGAAGCGTGGTTTCCGCTCTCATCCGATTTCGGTTCAGGATGCTGATGAGATCGACGCACTTCTGCGAGAGCGGCTCGCCGAACTTCTCATCGCGAACCACGACGTGGTCCTTGACTTCTCGTTCTCGACGCGGGCGGTTCGCGATGCCTACCGCGCGTTCGTCGCGCCCTATGGCATCGTCCCCGAGACCGTCTATGTGGACACGCCGCGAGACGTCGCACTGCGGCGTGTCAGCGAGCGACGCGGTTCGGGCCCTAACGATGTCATGCTGAGCGCCGATACCGCAGCCCGTTTCTTCGACGGATTCGAGGTCCCGACGCCGGAGGAGGGGCCGTTGACTGTCGTCCCGGGCGCGTGATGACGCCGAAGAAATCCGGATGCTGCCGGGCGAGCGCCCTGTTTATACCTGAGAGATTGCCGATCGTCAAGAACCACAGTGGACACGGCGCGTCAAACGGCATACACTTGATCTTTGCGCTCCCTCGACGTTCTACCATGCCTTCATATTGCGGTCGGCCCAGTGCATCGTGTTTCGCATGACGCACGACTTCACATGGCGTGAGGCGAGTACTCCATTACTAACAGTAACTTGGCCCGACGGGGCCCACGGAGGTTATATCCCTTGGCTGCTGCGCGCAACGCAACCACCACCACATCCAAGAATGGCCGCAACGCATCCCGGCCTTCATTCGCCAAGATCAGTGACACGCTGACCGTCCCAGACCTTCTGGCTCTGCAGACGGAAAGCTTCGACTGGCTCGTCGGCAACGAGAACTGGAAGGACCGCGTCGCGAACGCGGCGGAGTCTGACCGCAAGGATCTGCCGAACGATTCGGGCCTGGAGGAGATCTTCGAAGAGATCTCTCCGATCGAGGACCTCGGCGAGACCATGCAGCTCTCGTTCGCCAACCCGTACCTCGAGCCTGAGAAGTACTCCATCGAAGAGTGCACTGAGCGTGGCAAGACGTACGCGGCTCCGCTGTACGTCGAGGCTGAGTTCATGAATCACCTCACGGGTGAGATCAAGACCCAGACGGTGTTCATGGGCGACTTCCCGCTCATGACCGAGAAGGGCACGTTCATCATCAACGGCACCGAGCGTGTCGTTGTGTCCCAGCTCGTCCGCAGCCCCGGCGTGTACTTCGAGCGCACGCCAGAGAAGACCAGCGACAAGGACGTCTTCTCGGCGCGCATCATCCCGAGCCGCGGTGCGTGGCTCGAGTTCGAGATCGATAAGCGCGACCAGGTCGGCGTTCGCGTCGACCGCAAGCGCAAGCAGTCGGTGACGACGTTCCTCAAGGCGCTCGGCATGACGAGCGAAGAGATCCTCGAGGAGTTCGCCGGCTACGAGTCGATCGCGTCGACACTTGAGAAGGACCCGATCCTCACTAAGGAGGACGCCCTTCGCGACATCTACCGCAAGCTCCGCCCGGGCGAGCAGGTTGCCGCCGAAGCCGCTCGTGCGCTTCTCGACAACTTCTACTTCAACCCGAAGCGCTACGACCTCGCCAAGGTCGGCCGTTACAAGATCAACAAGAAGCTCGGTCTTGAAGCCCCGCTCAGCTCGTCGGTGCTCACCGTCGAAGACGTTGTGGCCACCATCAAGTACCTCGTCCGCCTGCACGCAGGTGAGACGTCCTACGTGGGCCGTCGCAACGGCAAGGATGCTGACATCCGCCTCGACGTCGATGACATCGACAACTTCGGCAACCGCCGCATTCGGGCCGTCGGCGAGCTCATCCAGAACCAGGTTCGCACCGGTCTCTCGCGCATGGAGCGCGTCGTCCGCGAGCGCATGACGACGCAGGACATCGAGGCCATCACGCCGCAGACCCTGATCAACGTGCGCCCCGTCGTCGCCGCGATCAAGGAGTTCTTCGGAACGAGCCAGCTGTCGCAGTTCATGGACCAGAACAACCCGCTTGCGGGTCTCACGCACAAGCGTCGCCTCTCGGCGCTCGGGCCCGGCGGGCTCTCGCGTGAGCGCGCTGGCGTTGAAGTTCGCGACGTCCACCCCTCGCACTACGGCCGCATGTGCCCGATCGAGACCCCTGAAGGCCCGAACATCGGTCTGATCGGCTCGCTCGCCACGTTCGCGCGCATCAACGCGTTCGGCTTCATTGAGACGCCGTACCGCCAGATCGTCGACGGCAAGGTCACCGACAAGGTCGACTACCTGACGGCGATGGAAGAAGAGGACTACATCGTCGCTCAGGCCAACGCGGTGCTGAACGACGACAGCACCTTCCGTGACGACCGCGTCCTTGCGCGCAAGGAGAACGGCGACGTCGACCTCGTTCCTGTTGACGAGATCGCATACATGGATGTGTCGCCGCGCCAGATGGTCTCGGTCGGAACCTCGCTCATCCCGTTCCTTGAGCACGACGACGCGAACCGTGCCCTCATGGGTGCGAACATGCAGCGTCAGGCTGTGCCGCTGCTGCGCAGCGAGTCGCCGTACGTCGGAACCGGTATGGAGGGCTACGCGGCCATCGACGCCGGTGAGGTCATCACCGCAACGTCGGCCGGTGTCGTCTCACAGGTCTCGGCAGACACGGTCACGCTCCAGCTCGACGAGGGCGGAACGAAGACCTACTACCTCGACAAGTTCATTCGCTCGAACCAGGGCAACAGCTACAACCACCGCGTCATCGTCAACGAGGGTGACCGCGTGGAGGCCGGCGAGATCATTGCCGACGGCCCCTCGACCGAGAACGGCGAGCTGGCACTCGGAAAGAACCTGCTCGTGGCATTCATGCCGTGGGAGGGCCTCAACTTCGAGGACGCCATCATCCTTAGCCAGAACGTGGTGAAGGACGACACACTCAGCTCGATTCACATCGAGGAGTACGAGGTCGACGCCCGCGACACCAAGCTCGGCAAGGAAGAGATCACTCGCGATCTGCCGAACGTCAGCCCGGACCTCCTCAAGGACCTCGACGAGCGCGGCATCATCCGAATCGGCGCCGAGGTGCACCCCGGCGACATCCTCGTCGGGAAGGTCACGCCGAAGGGCGAGACCGAGCTGAGTGCCGAGGAGCGCCTGCTTCGCGCGATCTTCAACGAGAAGAGCCGCGAGGTGCGCGACACCAGCCTCAAGGTGCCCCACGGTGAGAACGGGACGGTCATCGCCGTCAAGGAGTTCGACGCGGAAGAGGGCGATGACGAGCTCGGCTCGGGCGTCAACCGTCGCGTTGTCGTCTACATTGCCCAGAAGCGCAAGATCACCGAGGGTGACAAGCTCGCTGGCCGTCACGGCAACAAGGGCGTCATCTCGAAGATCCTGCCGGTCGAAGACATGCCGTTCCTGTCCGACGGAACTCCGGTCGACATCATCCTGAACCCGCTCGGCATCCCCGGCCGCATGAACTTCGGTCAGGTTCTCGAGACCCACCTCGGCTGGATCGCCAACCAGGGCTGGAAGGTCGAAGGAAACCCCGAGTGGGCGAAGGGACTCCCGGAGGTCACCCGTGAGGGCGAGCCGGGGACGAAGGTCGCTACGCCTGTGTTCGACGGTGCGGAAGAGCACGAGATCGCTGGTCTGCTCGACGCGACCCTGCCGAACCGCGACGGTGAGCGCATGATCGACTCGACCGGAAAGACCCGTCTCTTTGACGGTCGTTCGGGCGAGCCCTTCCCGGAGCCGATCTCCGTCGGGTTTATGTACATTCTGAAGCTGCACCACCTCGTCGACGACAAGATCCACGCACGTTCGACCGGACCGTACTCGATGATCACCCAGCAGCCGCTCGGTGGTAAGGCGCAGTTCGGTGGACAGCGCTTCGGTGAGATGGAGGTCTGGGCGCTCGAGGCATACGGTGCCGCGTACGCGCTGCAGGAGCTCCTGACGATCAAGTCGGATGACATCCTCGGACGCGTCAAGGTTTACGAGTCGATCGTCAAGGGTGAGAACATCCAGGAGCCCGGCATCCCCGAGAGCTTCAAGGTCCTCATGAAGGAAATGCAGTCGCTGTGCTTGAACGTCGAGGTCCTCTCGGCCGACGGCACCGCGGTGAGCCTGCGCGACACCGACGACGACGCGTTCCGCGCCGCCGAGGAGCTCGGGATCAACATTTCCTCCAGGTTCGAGTCCTCGTCGATCGACGAGATCTAAGCGCCTGGCCACTGTAGAAACTTCAGAGAATTTCAGGAGAGAAATTGCTCGACGCAACAACATTTGACGAGCTTCGCATTGGCCTGGCGACCGGCGACGACATCCGTCGTTGGTCATTTGGCGAGGTCAAGAAGCCTGAGACCATCAACTACCGCACACTGAAGCCCGAGAAAGACGGCCTGTTCGGTGAGCAGATCTTCGGCCCGAGCCGTGACTGGGAGTGCTCGTGCGGTAAGTACAAGCGGGTGCGCTTCAAGGGCATCGTGTGTGAGCGCTGTGGAGTCGAGGTCACCAAGTCCTCTGTCCGCCGTGAGCGCATGGGCCACATTGAGCTTGCCGCTCCGGTCACCCACATCTGGTACTTCAAGGGTGTTCCCTCGCGCCTCGGCTACCTGCTTGACATGGCGCCGAAGGACCTCGAGAAGGTCATCTACTTCGCCGCCTACATGGTGATCAGCGTCGACGAGGAAGCTCGCCACGCTGACATGCCGGGGCTTGAGAACGAGCTCCGTCTCGAACTCAAGACGCTCTCCGACCAGCGTGACTCGCAGATCGCCGACCGGCTGAAGAAGCTCGAGGACGACCTTGCTGCGCTGGAGGAAGAGGGCGCGAAGGCCGACCAGAAGCGTCGCACGAAGGATGCTGCCGAGAAGGAGATGACGCAGCTCCGCAAGTCGTACGACGAGCAGATCGGTCAGCTCGAGCGTGTGTGGGAAGACTTCCGCAACCTCAAGGTTGGCGAGCTCAAGCCCGAGGACGCTGTCTTCCAGGAGCTGCAGGACCGTTACGGCCTGTACTTCGAGGCCTACATGGGCGCCGAGGGTGTTCAGAAGCGTCTGGCGAGCTTCGACCTGCAGGCCGAGGCCGAGTCGCTTCACCTGCAGATCGCCGAGGGCAAGGGTCAGAAGAAGATCCGCGCCATCAAGCGCCTCAAGGTTGTCAACGCCTTCCTGCAGACGAGCATCTCGCCTGCCGCGATGGTTCTTGACGTCGTCCCGGTGATCCCGCCGGAGCTCCGCCCCATGGTGCAGCTCGACGGAGGGCGCTTCGCAACGAGCGACCTCAACGACCTCTACCGTCGTGTGATCAACCGCAACAACCGTCTTCGTCGTCTGCTTGACCTCGGTGCTCCCGAGATCATCGTCAACAACGAGAAGCGGATGCTGCAGGAGGCCGTCGACGCGCTCTTCGACAACGGTCGTCGCGGCCGTCCCGTCACGGGAACTGGCAACCGCGCGCTCAAGTCGCTGAGTGACATGCTCAAGGGCAAGCAGGGGCGTTTCCGTCAGAACCTCCTGGGGAAGCGCGTCGACTACTCTGGCCGTTCGGTCATCGTCGTCGGCCCGCAGCTCAAGCTGCACCAGTGTGGTCTGCCGAAGCAGATGGCGCTCGAGCTGTTCAAGCCGTTCGTCATCAAGCGCCTGATCGACTTGAGCCACGCTCAGAACATCAAGGCAGCGAAGCGCATGGTCGAGCGTGCACGTCCCGAGGTCTGGGACGTTCTCGAGGAGATCATCCGCGAGCGTCCCGTGCTGCTGAACCGTGCTCCGACTCTGCACCGTCTGGGCATCCAGGCGTTCGAGCCGCAGCTCGTTGAGGGCAAGGCCATTCAGCTGCACCCCCTCGTGTGTGCCGCGTTCAACGCCGACTTCGACGGTGACCAGATGGCCGTGCACCTTCCGCTGTCGGTCGAGGCTCAGGCTGAGGCTCGCGTGCTCATGCTCGCGTCCAACAACATCCTGAAGCCATCGGACGGCCGCCCGGTGACCCTGCCCAGCCAGGACATGATCATCGGTCTGCACCACCTCACAACCCTCACCGAGGGTGCTGTGGGGGAGGGCCGCGCGTTCTCGAGCATCGCCGAGGCGATCCTCGCGCACGACCAGCACACGCTGCACCTCAACGCGAAGATCCGCATTCGCCTCCACGGTCTGCACTTCCGTGCCGGTGAGGAGCCTGAGGGCTTCGTGCAGGACGAGCCGTTCATCTACGAGACGACGCTCGGCCGCGCGATCTTCAACGAGGCGCTGCCGGCCGACTACCCGTTCGTGAACGAGGTGGCCGACAAGGGCAAGCTCTCGTCGATCGTCAACGACCTCGCCGAGCGCTACTCGAAGACCGACACGGCGACCACCCTTGACAACATCAAGGACGCTGGCTTCCACTGGGCGACTCGCTCGGGCGTGACCGTCGCACTCAGCGACATCCTCACACCGCCGAGCAAGAAGGACATCGTCGCCAAGCACGAGAAGCTCGCGGCGAAGGTTCAGAGCCAGTTCGACAAGGGCCTCACGACAGACGCTGAGCGTCGTCAGGAGCTCATCAAGATCTGGACGGAAGCGACCGACGAGGTGGCGCAGGCCATGCGCGACGGGTTCCCCGCGGACAACACCATCAACCGCATGGTGTCGTCTGGTGCCCGTGGTAACTGGCTGCAGATCCGCAACATTGCGGGTATGCGCGGACTGGTGAACGACCCGAAGGGTGGCATCATCCCGCGTCCGATCATCTCGAGCTACCGCGAGGGACTGTCGGTGGCCGAGTACTTCATCGCGACGCACGGTGCCCGCAAGGGTCTTGCCGACACCGCACTGCGTACCGCCGACTCCGGATACCTGACGCGTCGACTCGTCGACGTTTCGCAGGACGTCATCATTCGCGAGAAGGACTGTGGAACGTCGAAGGGCCTCGAGCTCCCGATCGCCTCGTTCGACTCGCAGGGCACGCTCGTACGCGACCCGAACGTCGAGAACTCGGTGTTCGCTCGCTCACTGGCGTCCGACGTCGTTGATGCTGAAGGCACGGTCGTGGCTTCGGCAGGAGACGATGTGGGTGACGTTCTCATCGACCGTCTCGTCGAGGCCGGCATTGAGACCATCAAGGTCCGCTCCGTCCTGACCTGTGAGTCGAGCATCGGCGTCTGCGCTGCGTGCTACGGCCGCTCGCTGGCGACCGGCAAGCTCGTCGACATCGGTGAGGCCATCGGAACGATCGCCGCTCAGTCGATCGGTGAGCCGGGAACCCAGCTCACCATGCGTACGTTCCACACGGGTGGTTCGGCATCGGCTGACGACATCACTCAGGGTCTGCCGCGTGTTCAGGAGCTCTTCGAGGCTCGTACCCCGAAGGGCGCGACGCCGATCGCGGAAGCTGCCGGCCGTGTCACTGTCGAAGAGACAGAGAAGAGCCGAAAGGTCATCCTGACCCCGGACAACGGCGACGAGCCCGTCGTCTACCCGGTGCTGAAGCGTGCGACGCTCCTCGTCGAGGACGGCGACCACGTCGAGCTCGGACAGCCGCTGCACATCGGTGCGACCGACCCCAAGGAGGTTCTGCGCGTGCAGGGCGTCCGCGAGGTCCAGAAGCACCTCGTCGGCGGAGTGCAGGGTGTGTACCGGTCGCAGGGTGTCCCGATCCACGACAAGCACATCGAGGTCATCGTCCGTCAGATGCTCCGCAAGGTCACCGTCGTCGACCACGGCGACACCGACCTGCTGCCGGGTGAGCTCGTCGACCGCTCGCGGTACAACGAGTTCAACCGCGCGGCTCTGGCCGAGGGCAAGCGCACGGCGTCCGCCCGTCAGGAAGTCATGGGTATCACCAAGGCGTCCCTCGCCACCGAGTCGTGGCTGTCTGCCGCGTCCTTCCAGGAGACCACTCGCGTACTCACGCAGGCGGCTATGGAAGGCAAGCGTGACCCGCTGATCGGTCTCAAGGAGAACGTCATCATCGGTAAGCTCATCCCGGCTGGGACGGGCCTCGCCAAGTACCGCAACGTCTCGGTCGAGGCGACGGAAGAGGCGAAGGCTGAGCGTTACCCGAACCGCATCTTCGCGGATGACGGAACGTTCAGCGAGTCCGACCTGTCCTTCGTCGACTTCGACAGCTTCTCGAGCGACGACTTCAACCCGGGCACGTACAGCTAACAGCCCACACCAAAGCGGAGGGTCCCTGTGGGGCCCTCCGCTTTGCTGATGGTGCAGGGCATCGCCCCGCGAACGCGGGGGCTGACGGTCCGTCTGCGGGTTATAGGATCGGTGTGGACGAGGAGACAAGTCATGACTGACCAAGGTGGTGGACGCACAACGGCACGTCGGTGGTTCATCGTGGCCACTATCGTGATCGCCGTCCTCGTCGTGGCCAGCGGAGCACTCGTCTCCTCTCTGGTGTCTGCTAACTCAGGCACTGAGGCGCCGGTTGCGCAGTCCTCAACTCCCGAACCGGACAGGCCGCTTCCTCAGAATCAGCCCCAGCCCGCACCGGCTGGTCCCAATCCGACGTCGTGCGACGAGATCTACTCTGCCGAGATGTATGACTACCTCACAGGCACGGGGATGCCGCTGAACGACCCGTCCGTCGCCGACAACGTAGGCAGCAAAGACGAGGAACTGGCTGCTGTGATCGCCGGAACGAATCATCTGAATTGCAGCTGGGGCTACGCTGGCGATTACGGACTCACGACGAGCATCACGAGAATCGATGCCGGTACGCAGGACTCGGTTCGCGCGAGGATGGATGCTCAGGGGTATGACTGCCACGACGAACTCGGCGGGACCCGATGCATCATCTCGTTCGCCGATGGTGGAGGGCACGTCGGAGAATCCCACTTCTTCCGCGAGGGGCTGTGGGTCGCCACGTCGTGGGTGAACTTCGCTCCCAACGGCTACACGCCAGACATCGTTGAGACAATCTGGCCCGGGTCGGAGGATGCTGCCTGAGCATCGGCTCTTGATAGCACCGACACGCCCAGGCAGCTGCTTCGGTCCGCCTGGCTCGCAGTAGAGTGACCGCAATTGGACGTGACCGCCGAGGAGGCTGCCATGAGCGACCCCAACTCGAATCCGAGTGATCCGACGCGTGAGCAGGGACAGGATTCCCCGGCTCCGAACCCGGAGGCACCGGCCGACGCGTCTCGCTCCGATTCCGCTGACGCGCCGAACGCACCCGAAACTGCCAGGACACCAGAGGATGCTCCGGGGTCGTCGGAGCCTGCACCGGATCCGGCGGAATCCCAGCATCCACCGATTCCCGATCGGTCAGACAACGCTCCGGAACCACCTGCATCGACCGGTAGCTCTCATGACGGCGCGGAGCCGCCGACGACTCCTGTCCATAGCCGATCCGGGGGAGACCCGGATCGCGGGGAGCCCGCCCGCAGGAATCCGTACGCGACGTCACTGACGGGCGGACCGAAATCGACGCCGGACGAACCGCCGGCCGCAGCCCATGAACGGTCGACGAATACGGACGACGCGGTCGAGACCGACGTGTACCCGCAGGCTCCCGCCGCGCGCCCCGCACCGTCACCGGGGTCGGACCACGCGGTGACCGACGCATACACGGACAACGCGCCAACAGAGCATCTGCTCACGGGGCCCGAGCCGACACGCAGCTCCCCCGCACCGACGCAGGCAGCGCCGGTGAACGATCCGCTGGCAGGACCACCGCTCGTCGAACTCCCGACCGCGCCCAAGCGCCGGGGCAATCGCTGGGCCGGAATCGGTATCGGAATAATTCAGGCAGTACTCTTTGCCGCCGCGATGTTCGGGGTACTGACACTGCTCGACGTTCTCGCAGGAGAACAGATTGACCTCCTCGGGACGCTCCTGTCACCGGCACTGCTGATCACCGTGGGCATGTTCTTCATTGGGCTCATCGTCGTGGCTCTGCTTGTCAACCGTGCCGGGTGGTGGTCGTGGATTCTCGGTGGACTGTTGGTTGCCGTGTTCGCGTATGTCGGGTGGATCGGTGGACTCTTGGTGCAGGACGCCATGAGCGTTCCCTCGAATCGTGTTCTCGAATTCATCTGGGACAACCTGCTGACCTGGCCCGCCATCGCCGCATTCCTCCTGGGTCGTGAGATCCCCATCTGGTTCGGTGCGTGGACGGCCGCACGGGGGCGCAAGGTTGCAGCCCGTAACCGCGAAGAGCGCGATGAATATGAGCGTCAGCGCGACGAAAGCGAAGCCGTGTATCGGTGACCGTTCGGCGTCGTCGCGGACGGCGAAACTGTCCGGTTTAAGGCGACACGCCCGGGATGCTGGTGGGATTTGGCTCGAGCCCGGAGACTGCGTAAAGTATTCATCTGTCGCCACAAAGGTGCTGAAGAGCCGAAGAGCTCACAGGCCTCAATCGGCGAAACTCTCCCAAGATTCTATTCGAGTCTTGTCGAGCCGTGAATCACGGCTTAGGATGGAGAATCCACCCGAACCGCAAAGGCTGCGTGAGTCGGAAGCACAGTGAATCTGTACAGATCTCACCGGGCTTTGACGGCGTCAGGCTCCGTTCGGGTGTGGTAAAGTAATGAGGTTGCTCTGAGGCAGATTCCGCAAGGAATCACTTCAGATGCGTCTGGTCCTTGAGAACTCAATAGCGTGCACATGTCAAATGCCAATTTTTGAACCTCGGCCTGGGCTTTTTGTCTGGGTTGGGATTCCTTTGATTGATTGATAGCGAATGTCAG